>NZ_JASGBJ010000001.1:1326393-1739921 GCF_030053415.1 Marinobacter sp. CHS3-4 | reverse complement strand
AAGATTCTCTATTCTTGCTCAAGACAAAACTCAATTTCGACGAGTCACTGTCCTGATATTTCGTATCCGAAATACCTCGGCCAGCGCCCACACGAATTACTTGGTTAACTTTTTAAAGAGCAGTCGGGAACTCCCGTTCCCTGATCAAGGCCGCGTATTCTACAGCGAATCGCTTCCTTGTCAACCGATTTGCGAAGAAATTGAAAATCCAAATCTCTAAGAAATTCAATCGGTTGCCTCTCGAAAAACCACCTCAAAAATTGGCGTGCCCCTCGAAAGAGATGCGTATTCTACAGCCCCAGCCTGAGGTGTCAACGGTTCGTTCAAAACTTTTTAAAATGGTGTCGGATTACTGTCAGAATTCGGCTTTTACGTGGCCCGCAGAACGCGTTGCTTTTTCCCTGGCTTCTTCGATGGAGTCGCCTTTCGCCAACACGACCCCCATCCGCCTTTTGCCCTTTAGCTCAGGTTTACCAAACAGCCTCATGAAGACGTCTGGCTCAGCGAGTGCGTTCTCCAGCCCGGAATAGGACACTTCCGAAGACTCGCCTTCAGGGAGAATAACCGCAGACGCACTGGGCCCAAGCTGCCGAATGGCCGGGATCGGAAGGTCCAGAATTGCCCGGGCATGAAGCGCAAACTCGGAAAGATCCTGTGAAACCAGCGTCACCAGCCCGGTGTCGTGGGGCCTCGGCGACACTTCGGAAAACCAGACCTGATCAGCCTTAACAAACAGCTCCACGCCATAGATGCCGTGACCGCCCAGGTTTTCAACAACGGCTTCGGCGATCTCCCTGGAGCGCTCAAGCGCTGCAGCGCTCATCGGCTGAGGCTGCCAGGATTCCCGGTAATCGCCATCTTCCTGACGGTGCCCGATCGGTGCACAAAAGGAAATGCCGTCGCGATGCCTGACGGTCAACAACGTAATTTCATAATCGAAATCCACAAACCCTTCGACAATCACCCGCCCTTTTCCGGCACGACCTCCCGATTGGGCATATTCCCAGGCGCTTTCGATATCGCCCTCCGATTTCACCGTGCTCTGCCCTTTACCAGACGAACTCATCACCGGCTTGACCACGAGCGGAAGTCCGATCTCCTTTACCGCCGCCAGGTACTCTTCCCGGGTCTCCGCGAAACGATACGGCGATGTTGCCAACCCCAACTCTTCTGCAGCCAGCCGTCGAATGCCTTCGCGATTCATGGTCAGGTTGACGGCTCTGGCCGTCGGGATTACCCGATACCCTTCCTGCTCAAGCTTCACCAGCTCTGGCGTCGCAATCGCTTCAATTTCAGGCACAATCAGATGCGGCTTTTCGGACTCAACAATGAATCGCAGCGCTTCCCCATCCAACATGTCGATCACATGACTGCGATGGGCCACCTGCATGGCGGGCGCATTGGCGTAGCGGTCCACTGCAATCACTTCCACGCCCAGCCTCTGCAATTCAATCACGACCTCTTTGCCCAGCTCTCCGGAGCCGCAAAACAGAACGCGAAACGCATTGCCTTTAAGAGGCGTGCCTAAAGTTACTTTTTTGGAAGCTGACTGGTCAGGCATGGATAACGAATCCTTAAAATTTGGGTACCAGTTTCAGGCAGTCACTGCCGCTGTTTAAATGCCAACTTTCTCTTCACGCAATGCAACGAGCTTCAATACTTCGCGTCGCTCTTCATCGGTGAGTATGGGCCAGCTCATGATCTCATCGCTGGTTCGATGACAACCAATACACTGATCTTGCTCGTCCAAAGCGCAGATACTGACGCATGGCGACTGTACTCGGTCTTGTCGGCGCATATCAGCCCTCGACCTCGTCTGGCTCACAGGGCTTCAGGCATTTTATATAATTCTCTGCATTCTTGACGTAATGCTCGGCGCTCATCTCCAGCATTTTCTTCTGTTTGTCTGTCAGCTCGCGTTTGATCTTGCCCGGCGACCCCACAACCATGGACCCATCCGGAACCTCCATCCCTTCTGGAATCAGCGTGTTGGCTCCGATCAGGCAATGCTTGCCGATTTTGGCACCATTCAGAATGACCGCATTAATCCCAATCAACGAATAATCGCCGATATCGCATCCATGCAGCATCACCTTATGACCAACCGTCACCCCTCGCCCAAGCGTTAAAGGCAGGCCCGGGTCAGTATGAAGAACCGAGCCATCCTGAACGTTGGTCTCCGGCCCAATGGTGATCAGTTCGTTGTCTCCACGGATAACCACATTAAACCAGACGCTGGATTGTTCCATCAGGCGAACGCTGCCAATCACGGATGCGTTCTCCGCGACAAACTGTCCGTCTCCCTTCAGTTCAGGTTTTCGCTCACCGAGCTCGTAAAACATGACAGCCTCCGAATGTTCGTTATTTGGCGGGTTCAAGCAGGTCAATTCCGGCATCGTAAACGGCATTCAGGAAGTCTACCAGCACCACTGCGGACAATCCCCAGATCTGGAAGCGCTCCCAGCGATAGCAGGGAACATAGAACGTGTTATTCATAAAACTGAGAGCGTCCGTTCGCTCCCTTTTATCCTCCAGAAAGAAACTGACAGGAACTCTGAAAATACTTTCAATTTCTGCTGGATTGGCAGATAGCGGGTGATCACCGGGGACGACTCCAACGTAAGGCGTTACCAGGATCTGATGTAACGACATCACCTGACTCAAAGGTGCAATCAATTCAACTTCACTTGGAGGAAGCCCAATCTCTTCGTGGGTTTCGCGCAATGCCGTCGCGGCCAGAGATTCATCTTCGGGGTCTCGACGACCGCCAGGAAACGACACCTGCCCTCGATGAGTGCTCAGATTCGACGATCTGAGCGTAAAAACAATTTCGGGGTTGTCGCGATTATCAGTGACCGGAACCAGAACCCCGGCTTCAGGATAATCCAGCGTCAACAAACGTGGCACATACCCCGACAGACGTTCGTGAAGTAGGTCGCGCAAAATCTGGCTCCGTTTTTACATCAGACTCTTGAATGAAGGACCCGCAGCACGGATAGTTACATTCATCATTACATACCCATCGATTCAACGGTGAACCGAATGAAATACTGCAGTACCTGTGGCGATCAGGTCGAACAGCGCATTCCACAGGGCGACAACCGCCATCGCTATGTGTGCGTCAGTTGCGAAACCATACATTACCAGAATCCGCGAATTGTCGCCGGCACGGTTCCTGTAATGGATGGGCAGGTATTGCTCTGCCGCCGAGCCATTGAGCCTCGATATGGCTACTGGACGCTGCCGGCAGGCTTTATGGAAAACTCGGAAACCACGCTTGAAGCGGCAGCCAGGGAAACCCAGGAAGAGGCCCTGGCCGATGTCGACATGAACGAGCTTTACACAGTGATTCATGTACCTCACATCGATCAGGTACACATGTTCTACCGTGCAACCCTGACCAGCCACAACTTCGGCGCAGGCGAGGAATCACTGGAAACCCAGTTGTTCCATCTTAACGATATTCCATGGGACGAGCTGTCTTTCCCGACGGTGCGCCGCACGCTGGAACTGTTTGTTGAAGACTTCAGCAAACAGCATTTCCCGGTACACGTGGAAGATATTCGCTATCAAATGAGGAAATAGGCACTTGGCCTATAAATCCTCCATGCGGAACACCTCATACGCAGGCTCTTCGTATGGGTGCGAGTCCTTCAATGCCCGGACAGCGGCTTTAATGGAATCGTCTTCACAGACCAGCTCAACCCGATATTCCTCAACGGTCTCTAACTGTCCGGAATCACCGATGAACGGCTGGCTCCCATCGAGCGGCCGAAATTGCCCCTGCCCCAGGACCTGCCAGGCGCAAGAATCGTAGTCCCCGATGCGTCCAGCACCCGCATCGAAGAGCGCGTTTTTGGTCTGATCCAGGTGACTTTCGGGAACAAAATAGCAGAGTTTGTACACGGTTATACCTCCGACTGATTCCACCAACCCCGATCAATTCGGGGCCGCATCTAAACCATTATTTTGGTCAGATTAAGCAGTTACACACTTACCCACAGAATCTGTGGATAACTCTGGGGAAAGATTTTGGGAACATACGCCAAAACCCCGCAATTGCTGCACTTGTGTTAAATTGGCGACAAATTCACCGAAAACCTTTTTCGTCTATTTATCAATCACTTGAGTTTGTCTGACAAAAACTGAATCCCGAACCATTACTTTGAACACAGAGCAACCAACCTTGCTCTGAAAATGTGCATAAAATTGAAACGTCAAGACCAAAAAAGCAGATTTAATAAAAAAACCGGCCTGAATGGAGTCACCAAATTGGTGCATTCAGACCGGCTTTATGTCAGGCAATTTACTTACCCAAACCAGCGACGCGCATTGCGGAACATCCGCAACCAGGGTGCATCCTCATTCCATTCATCAGGATGCCATGAATGCTGGGACTTTCTGAACACCCTTTCTGGGTGCGGCATCATAATGGTCACCCTGCCGTCGCGAGTCGTGACGCCGGTAATCCCGGCTTCCGACCCATTGGGATTATAGGGATAACGCTCTGTAGCCTGACCGCGATTATCGACATACCGCAAGGCAACCAGCTCATTGTCTGTCAGGTTCGCTGCAGAGGCACCGCCCAAAAACTCCGTCCGCCCCTCACCATGCGCAACCGCAATCGGCATGCGAGAGCCAGCCATGCCATCCATGAAGGCCGACGGTGACGACGGCACTTCTGCCATCACAAGTCGGGCTTCAAACTGTTCGGATTCATTCCTCACGAAACGCGGCCACCCTTCACTACCCGGAATCAGCTCATGGAGATTGGATAGCATCTGGCACCCGTTACAGACACCCAGCGCAAGGGTATCCTGCCTGTTAAAGAATGCCGCAAATTGATCCCGCACCCGATCACTGAACAGAATCGACTTTGCCCAGCCCTCGCCTGCACCCAGCACATCACCGAATGAGAAGCCGCCACAGGCAACCATGGACTTGAACCCTTCCAGCGATACCCGACCGGAAAGCAGGTCGCTCATGTGGACATCCACCGAGTCGAAACCAGCCCGATCAAACGCCGCAGCCATCTCAACCTGTCCATTCACACCCTGCTCCCTCAAAACAGCAACTTTGGGGCGGGCGCCGGTATTAATGAACGGCGCGGCAATATCGTCGTTCAAATCGAAGGTCAGTTCGGCATGCAAGCCGGGATCTTCAACATCGAGGAGGTTCTCAAATTCTTCCAGTGCACAGTCTGCATTATCTCTCAGAGACTGAATGCGATAACTGGTCTCTGCCCACAGCCGCTGCAGCTCAACCCTTGACCGCGAGATGACATCCACGCCCTCGAACGAAAAGCGCACTGTGTCATCGCCATTGAGGGTGCCGATCACCGAAATATGATCACCAAGCCCCGCTGCGGAAAACTGCTGGAGAACGAAACCGGTGTCGTCTTTGCGAACCTGGATAACAGCGCCCAGTTCTTCATTGAATAGCTCGCGCGGGAATTGGCTAGAATCTTCTGCAAGGCCATCCAGCTTGATGTTCAGCCCGGTATGCCCGGCAAAAGCCATTTCGGCCAGCGTTACAAACAGACCGCCGTCGGAACGATCGTGGTAAGCCAGGAGCTTGCCATCGCGATTCAGCCCCTGGATAACGGCAAAGAAAGCTTTGATATCTTCAGGGTCATCCAGATCAGGGGCGACGGCACCGACCTGGCTGTAGACCTGCGCAAGCGCAGAACCACCCAGGCGGTTCTGGCCAGCTGCCAGATCAACCAGAATGAGGTCCGTTTCGCCAGCATCGGATTTAAGTTCGGGTGTCAGAGTACGATCGACATCCTGCACCGGCGCAAACCCACTGACGATCAACGACAGCGGAGAGGTCACGCTCTTCTGTTCGCCGCTGTCTTCTTCCCAGACCGTTTTCATGGACATAGAGTCCTTACCGACCGGGATCGCAATACCCAGCTCCGGACACAGTTCCATGCCAACCGCTTTTACCGTCTCATAAAGATTTTCATCTTCGCCGGGATGCCCCGCGGCTGCCATCCAATTGGCCGACAACCGAATGTCTGAAAGCGCATTGACGGGCGCTGCAGCGATGTTGGTAATGACCTCACCCACCGCCATACGGCCAGAGGCAGGCGCATCGATCACAGCTACCGGGGTGCGCTCACCCATCGCCATGGCTTCGCCAGCCTTCACGTCGAAGGACGATGAAGTCACTGCGACATCGCTCACCGGTACCTGCCAGGGGCCGACCATCTGATCGCGAGCGACAAGCCCGGTAATGGTCCGGTCGCCAATGGTGATCAGGAAACTTTTCGAGCCAACCGTTGGCAAGCGCAGCAGTCGATCAACCGCATCATTCACATCAATCTTGCTGGAATCGAAGATCGGCTTGGTAAACGACGAGCGGGTTACGCTGCGATGCATCCGTGGCGGTTTGCCAAACAAGACATCCATCGGCAAATCGACCGGGCGGTCATCGAAGTAGGAATCGGACAGTTCAAGATGGTGCGCTTCCGTGGCCTCGCCGATAACGGCATAGGGGCAACGCTCGCGTCGACACAGGGCATCAAAGCGCTCGAGATTTTCCGGCGCCACCGCCATTACGTAGCGTTCCTGGGATTCGTTGCACCAGATTTCCAGCGGCGACATGCCTGGCTCGTCGCTCGGAATGTCGCGAAGCTCGAACTTTCCGCCACGGCCGCCGTCTTTGACCAACTCCGGCATGGCGTTGGACAGCCCTCCTGCACCCACGTCGTGGATGAAGCAGATGGGGTTGTCATCACCCATTTGCCAGCAACGATCAATCACTTCCTGGCAACGACGCTCCATTTCCGGGTTATCCCGCTGGACAGAGGCAAAATCCAGGTTTTCATTGCTGGAGCCGGAATCCATTGAGGACGCAGCGCCACCGCCGAGACCGATCAACATCGAAGGCCCGCCCAGAACAATGAGTTTGGCACCGGCCGGAATGTCGCCCTTTTCCACATGGTCAGCGCGAATATTGCCCAGACCTCCGGCAATCATGATGGGTTTGTGATAACCGCGAACTTCTTCACCGTTTGCACCGGGCACACTGCCTTCAAAGGTGCGGAAGTAACCTGCCAGATTGGGACGGCCAAATTCGTTATTGAACGAAGCGCCGCCGATGGGCCCTTCGATCATGATGTCCAGCGGCGAAGCAATGCGCTCGGGCTTGCCATAATCGATTTCCCAGGGCTGGCTATCGCCTGGAATATTCAGATTGGAAACCGTAAAGCCAGTCAGGCCCGCCTTGGGTTTGGAACCCCGACCTGTAGCGCCTTCGTCGCGAATTTCACCGCCAGAGCCGGTGGCTGCACCTGCGGAAGGAGCAATCGCCGTCGGATGGTTATGGGTTTCCACTTTCATGAGGATATGAATATCTTCCTCATGGTACTGATAGGAACCGGTTGCAGGATCCGGGAAAAACCGGCCACCTTTGCTGCCGCGAATAACGGACGCATTGTCTTTATAAGCGGACAGCACACCTTCGCTGTTCATTTCATGGGTATTCCGAATCATCGCAAACAGCGACTTTTCCTGGCCTTCGCCATCAATATCCCAGGACGCATTAAAAATTTTGTGCCGGCAATGTTCTGAGTTCGCCTGAGCGAACATCATCAATTCAACGTCGGTAGGATCACGCTCAAGATGGGTAAACGATTTGACCAGATAGTCGATCTCGTCTTCGGCCAGCGCAAGGCCCAGTGATTGATTGGCATTAACGAGCGCTTTTCGGCCACCGGAAAGAATAGGTACACGCGTTACCACTCGAGGTTCTTCCGCATGAAACAGCAGCTCTGCACCGCCCATCTCATGGAATACCTTCTGGGTCATCCGGTCATGTAGTAACGCGGCGATCTTCTCCCGTTGGGCCAGGCCAAGCTTCTTACCTGACTTTACGTAATAGGCCGTGCCACGCTCGATCCGACGAATCTGCCGCAACCCGCAATTTCGCGCTATGTCCGTGGCTTTGCTTGACCAGGGTGAGAGTGTGCCGGGCCGAGGCACAACCAGAAACAGCACGCCGTCAGGTTCTTCCACCGGCACACTGGGACCGTAGGTAAGCAGTCTGTCCAGAACGGCCTGATCGCATTCGGTCAGTTCAGACTCAAGATCCGTAAAGTGCATGAACTCGGCATAGACGTGTTCCACTTCTGGGACAATGTCCTGAATACGAGAGTGGAGCTTGCGAGAACGGAAAGGCGAGAGCGCCGGGGCGCCGCGAAGTTCGAGCATGATCAAAACCTGTTTACGAAACGGATTCGTTCCAACTGAAAAGGCCGCAATGATACTCGAAACCGGTGCCGGGATACAGCGCTCTGACGACCCTCACAGTAGCCAGAATTTACATCTTTTTGCACAGAAAGTGATCAATTAATTTGACCATACGGTAGAGACCGGAGATCATAAACGCGAGCCAGGGAGGCTTCGAAATGGGCCCGGCATGGCGGTGATCGAATAACACCCGCTGCCGTACTACCCATTATCTTTCTTCGAGGGAGTTAACGATTTTGCCAAACGTTGTTCAGCAAAAGCTGATGGCCTTTCTAAAACACGCGAGCCTGTTGAGCCTTGCCATTGTGATTGCTGGCTGCTCCAGACCCAGCACTTTGCAGGAGATTCGCGACGAAGGCGTGCTTCACGTCATTACCCGTACCGCTCCTTCCATTTATTTCGAGGGGCGCGAAGGCAAGACCGGCTACGACTACGAACTGGCCAAAATGTTCGCCGATGAGCTGGGTGTTGAGCTGCGCCTGCGCGTAGCGCAAGACAACACAGAAATACTCTCGGTTCTGGACAGAAATTTTGCACACATTGGCCTGGCTGGCCTTTCTGCGCGCCCGGACTTTAACGACCGATTCCGGTTCGTCAATAACGGTATCCAGGCAAAATCGGTGGTTGTGTATAACCGCGACGTTCAACGACCGGAGTCGTTGGAAGACCTCGGCGGCAAACCCCTTCATTTTGTGGCTGAAAGCGATCACCGTGATCATGTCCAAAATGCCTCAGAGGACTCCGATGCCCGTATTGACTGGGCCGAGCACCAGGGCCTGGACGCTGCCGGCATTCTGGCCAGAGTGGAATCCGGCGAATTCCCCTATGCCGTTGTGGCATCCAACGAGCTTGACCTGAACCACGTGTTCTTTCCGCGCGTCAAAAAAGCTTTTGCCTTGAACGAGGCAACAGACCTGCTGTGGCTGTTTCCGGAAGAACAGGACAAAACCCTGGTCAAAGCCGCCCGTAGATTTCTCACAAAAGTTGAAGATGACGGCAGGCTGGCCCAACTTGCAGAGCGTTTCTACGGTCACCTGGACCGCCTGAACTACGTAGGTGCCCGCACGTTCGTACACCACGTGGAAAACCGCCTGCCAAGGTACGAAGAGCTTTTCCAGGAGCACGCAGAGGCGTACGAACTGGACTGGCGGTTATTAGCTGCCATCGGATATCAGGAATCCCACTGGCGCCCCAATGCAGTGTCGCCGACCGGCGTGCGCGGCTTGATGATGTTGACCCGCAATACCGCGAAACACATTGGCGTCAGCAATCGCCTGGATGTCGAAGAAAGCATCCGCGGCGGCGCCAAATATTTCACCATGGTTCACCGAAAGGTGCCTGAGCGCATTCCAGAACCTGATAAAACCTGGTTTGCACTGGCGTCTTATAATGTTGGCTGGGGGCACGTTGAAGACGCCCGTCGCCTTACCCAGGGTGCAGGCAAAGACCCTGACCGCTGGATGGATGTTAAAGAATTCCTGCCAAAACTGACCCAGAAAGAGTGGTACAGCAAAACCCGCTTCGGCTACGCCCGCGGCCATGAGCCAGTTATCTATGTGCAGAATATTCGGCGCTACTACGATGTTCTGGCTTGGATGACCGAGCCGGCGGAAATTGCCGACGCTCGGAAGAAACCCTGGTTCAAAGAGCTGGAAGGCATGGAGCCGATGGTGGCACCGGGCCCCAGAGTCACCATAGACACACCGGGAAACCCGCTCCCGGAAGAATTGGGTTACCTTCCCCCAACGCTTTGATCCGGATCAAGAACGGCGTCCAGCGCCGCTTCTACCTGGTCACCCGCGAACCCTCGTCGCGCCAAGAATCGCCCCTGACGGCCTTTTTCGTCCCAGTCGTCCTGAATATTGGTCAGTCCGAATCGCCGGTCGCGAAGCCGAATCGCGTTTTCAGACCAGTCACGATCCGTCATTTCAGAGAACCAGGTCGGAGGGCGTTGAATCCCGCGCTGCTGCAACTCCGCCAGAATCTTCATGGGGCCGTAACCTAAATCAACTTTTTGACGGGCGAAAACGTCGGCAAACCGCTCATCACTGAGCCAGTCGTTTTCTTCGTACTCATCCAGAACACGCTCGATAACAGATGCCTCAACCTTCCGCTGTCGCAGTTTCAGATCGAGCTCAAGCCGGCTGTGCTCTCTTCTGGCAAGCAGCCTGAGCGCCGTCGCTCTGGCCTTCTGTTCCGGATCGTCTTGTTTTGCCATGACACCTCTTCCCGCCCTTGCCTTTGAAACGCTAGACTAGCGCCCGACTTATTTCAGTCTCCAACCGGCCATCGGCGCGCCGAGCTGGCCGTAACAAAGTGTTTGCATACTGCCCGACACTTCGAACTGGTTTCAATATAAAAGGATACCTCCATGGCTGCGTTCATCCAGAAACTCTTCAATCGCAAAAAAACCGCTCCGGAAAAGCAACCCTCGTCTCCCGTTGAACCGACAGTAAATCAACAGGAGAAGGTAGAGAGGCAGGAAGAGCTTCGCCAGCAACAACTGGCAACGCTGGGCGGAAATCCGTCACAGGGCGAACTGGAAACGCTCGCCGTCAAAGGCGCTACCGCAGACATCCGCCTATCAGCCGCAAAAGCACTGACAGACAAAGACACACTTCAGCGAGTTCAGAAACAGTCGAAAGGCAGCGACAAAGGCGTTTACCAAACGGTTCGCCAGGCACTGCAAGCTATCCGTGAACAGGAAAGCGAGGAGCTACGCCGGGAAGAAGCGATCACATCCCTGATTCGCAACGCCAGGGATCAAGCCAGAAGCGAAGACACCAAGCTGTTTGAACCACGCCTGGATTCCCTGCTCAAACAATGGTCGGAGCTTGAGGCCCATGCCTCCCAGGTACAGGCCAGCGAATTCCTGCAAGCCGCTCATGATTGCAAGGCCAGGCTTGAAGCGATCAAAGAAGACAAGGCCAAACAGGCCCAGGCCGCTGAACAGAAAAATCAACGCGCCGAAACGCTGGCATTGCTGGAAGATACCGTAAACGAGTTGAAGCAGGCATCGCCGGATGTAGAGCCCTCACTTTCATCACTGGATGCACTTCAGAAAACCCAGGAGAATCGCTGGCTGGAAGCTACTCGCGATACTGACGTGGGCAAGCAGGAACAAAAAACCTATGAATCCCTGATGCTTCCACTGCGCGCCTATATATCGGCACTGCGCCGGTTGAACCAGAACCGCGAGGCTATTCAGCTGTTGCTCGGCGAAGAGGAAACGACAGAACAGGCCACGCAGGGCGAGACACCGTCTGCCAAAGAGTTGATTGATGCCATTGACTGGCCCTCAGGCTTCCCGACGCCTCCACTGGTTCAACAGTTGGCGCAAAAAGCAGGACAAAAACCCAGAAGACAGCCGGAACAGGCCGATAGCGATGAGCAGAAGGGGCTGGCAGAAGCTCTGAGTCAAACGCTGACCGAGCTTGAGAAGACCCTGGAAGCCCAGCAATTAAAAGAATCAAAACAGCTATTCAAAACCGCTCAGCAGCAGGTCAAGAAACTGGATCGCCGCCACGCTCAACCCCTCCAGCCGCGGATCCAACTGCTTGGTGGCCAGTTGCGAGAACTGACCGACTGGCAGGGATTTGCCACCCGCCCCAAACAGGAAGCGCTGTGCGAGCAGATGGAATACCTGAAAGATCAGCCGATGGAGCCAGAAGCCAAGGCTGAGCGCATCAAGGAGATCCAGAACGAATGGCGTGAACTTGGCGGCTCCTCTGATCGCGAGTTGTGGAATCGCTTCAAGCAGGCCTCGGATCTGGCGTTTGAGCCCTGCAAAGAGTATTTCTCTGCCAAATCAGGGTTGAAACAGGCCAACCTAGAAACCCGCAAAGCCATCGTTGAGCAGCTTCGTACCTTCCTGGATAACGCGGACTGGCAAGCCATTGATTGGAAAGGCGCCGAGCGTATCCATCAAAAAGCCCGGGAAGAGTGGAAAGCCGCCTGGCCGATTGAGTTCCGCGAGAACCGGCCGGTGCAGAAAGACTTTGACGCCCTGCTTAAACGACTGGAACAGCCGCTCAACGAAGAACGTCAGAAAAACGAGGCTTTGAAACAGGCGATTGTGGAAAGAGCAGAAGCGTTGGTGGACCACGAGCCGCTCACCGAGGCGATGAACCAGGCCAAAAACCTTCAGGGCGAGTGGCAACAGATCGGCATTACTCGCCATCGGGAAGACCGCAAGCTCTGGCAGGCGTTTCGAAAGGCCTGCGATCAGATTTTCGCTCGCCGCGACGCTCAGAAAAACGAGCAACAAGAACAGGCCCGAGCAGCGGATGAACAAGCCAATGCCATTCTGGAGCGAACATCCCAGGAGGACGAGAACCAGCAATCGGCTGTTCTGAAGGAACAACTGGATGCACTGAAAGGGGTGGAAAACACGCCGCTCTCTAAACCGGTACAGGATCAGGTGAGGCAGGAGAAGGCTCGCCTGCAGTCACTGATTCAAGCCCAGCGGGCTCGCCAACAACTCGACGAGTGGAAAAAACAACTTCGGCAAAGAGTAAATGGACCGCTATCCGAATCCGATCTTCCCGAACACTGGGGGAAACTGGCCGCCAACCTGACGGATGCCGATGCAGCGGAACTTGCGATTCGGGCCGAAATTTTGGCAGAGACCAGTTCACCTGAGGACGAACAAGCCCTGAGAATGGAAGTTCAGGTCCAGCGTCTGGCCAATGGGCTCGGCGGCAATGGCTCCGAGCAAACCGGTTTAGCGCAGATGGAAAGCCTGGTTGCCGCCTGGTGCTTGCGGCCCGAGGACGAATCCCTGACAGAGACTCGGGCCGAAAGAATGGCCGATGCGTTAGAAGCCGCTACACATCGCGCTTATGACTGAGTACGAAGACCCTGGCTTCCTTCACGGCAGCCAGGGAGTTTGCCTTCATGGCATCCATTTCCCCCTCCGCCAGGTAAAACACCATATCGACGCTGTGCCGGTAATACTTTGATGGCAATCGATTGAGCGCCACGCACATCACATCGGTCAGATAATCGTCGGTATCATTGGGCTCGCTGGTTTCATCGATGGCCTCAGCCACCAGCTTTTCATAAAGATTATCAATGGCGTCTCTCAGAGACATGGCATCACTCCCGCCTTACCTAAGTTCAACTCTTACAACATAGCCCAATAAACGGCACCTGGCCTGAGCAGTTTCGCCAATTCGATTGGCACTGCCCGCCATTACCCCTCCGCCGTGCGAGCCGCTATGGTTACCTTCTGATAGCGCAGACTTGAACAAACAGCCAATAGAGGACAGGAAATGACCACCGAAGCCTATATCTTCGACGCGGTCCGCACGCCCAGAGGGCGCGGTAAAAAGGACGGTTCGCTTCACAGCGTAAAACCTATCACCCTCATGACCACCGTGCTCAAAGCACTTGAGGAACGGAACAGCCTGGACACCTCACAGGTCGACGACATTGTCCTCGGCTGTGTGACCGCCGTCGGTGACCAGGGCGCCGATATTGCCAAAACCGCCGCCCTGGCCGCTGACTGGAACGAGGTGGTGGCTGGCGTCACGCTGAACCGTTTCTGCGCTTCTGGCCTGGAAGCCGTCAATCTGGCCGCCATGAAAGTGCGCTCCGGCTGGGAAGATCTGGTGGTCGCCGGCGGTGTGGAATCCATGTCTCGAGTACCTATGGGATCAGACGGCGGCGCCTGGGCAACGGATCCGGCGACCAACCTGCACACCGGGTTCATGCCTCAAGGCATTGGTGCCGATCTGATCGCGACACTGGAAGGCTTCAGCCGAGAAGATGTCGACAATTTTGCGGTCAAATCGCAACAAAAGGCTGCAAATGCCTGGGAAAAGGGCTACTTCGCCAAGTCTATCGTGCCAGTCACTGACCAAACTGGCGTTACCATCCTTGACCGCGACGAACACGTGCGTGGCAGTACATCGCTGGACTCTCTTTCCGGCCTCAAGCCCTCCTTCCAGATGATGGGTGAAATGGGGTTTGACGGTGTCGCACGGGAAAAATACCACTACGTGGAAAAAATCAATCACGTACACCACGCCGGCAACTCCTCAGGCATTGTGGACGGAGCGACGGCATTGCTGATTGGCAGTGAGTCAAAAGGTAAGGCCCTGGGACTGACCCCGCGCGCGCGCATTATTTCCACAGCCGTGACCAGTACCGACCCCACCATCATGCTGACCGGCCCCGCACCAGCTGCCCGAAAGGCTCTGGAAAAAGCCGGCATGACCGCCGACCAGATCGACCTGTTCGAGGTGAACGAAGCCTTTGCCTCTGTGGTGATGCGATTCCAGCGCGAGCTGTCGGTGCCTGACGAAAAGGTAAACGTGAACGGCGGCGCCATTGCCATGGGCCACCCGCTCGGCGCGACCGGGGCCATGATTCTTGGCACCCTGCTCGACGAACTCGAGCGCAGAGAACAGCGCTTTGGCCTGGCCACCCTGTGCGTCGGTGGCGGTATGGGCATTGCGACCATTATCGAGCGCATCTGAGCCGACGACCGAATTCGAGGAGACAACCAACATGAGTGCCATTCGTTACGACCTGGGTTCAGACGGCATCCTGACCCTGACCATCGATATGCCGGGCCAATCGGCCAACACCATGAATGCCGATTTCCGCACAGCGCTGACAGACACCGTGAAACAGGTCGAAGGCGACCTGGAAAAGATCGCCGGCATCATTATTACCTCTGGCAAGAAAACCTTCTTTGCCGGTGGCGATCTGAACGAGCTGTATAAAGTGACCCGCGACGACGCTGAAGAATTCGAGTCGATGGTCAACGGCCTGAAAGCCCAGATGAGATTCCTGGAAACCACGGGAAAACCCATTGTTGCAGCCATTAATGGCTCCGCGCTTGGCGGCGGTCTGGAAATCTGCCTGGCGTGTCATCACCGGGTGGTTATGGACGACGACAAAATCCAGCTCGGTCTGCCCGAAGTGACTCTGGGTCTGTTACCCGGCGGCGGCGGTACCCAGCGCCTGCCACGCATGATTGGTCTGGAAGCGGCTTTCCCCTTGCTGATGGAAGGCAAAAAGCTGAGTCCCAAAGCGGCCGTCAAAGCCGGCATTGTGAACGAACTGGCCAGTTCAACCGATGAGCTGATCAGCAAGGCCCGCGCCTTCATCGAGGCTAACCCGAAAAGCCAGCAGCCCTGGGATCAGAAAGGCTTCAAGATTCCTGGCGGCGGCCCACAGCATCCGGCCATGGCACAGAAGCTGGCGATTGCGCCTGCCATGCTGAAGCAAAAAACCAAAGGCTGCTATCCGGCACCAGAGCGTATTCTGTCCGCCGCCGTAGAAGGAGCCCAGGTTGATTTCGACAATGGCAGCCTGATCGAAACCCGCTACTTCGCTGAGCTTGCCACCGGTCAGGTCGGCAAAAACATGACCGGAACTTTCTGGTTCCAACTGAACGCAGTTAACGCTGGCGAAAGCCGCCCGCAAGGCATCGATAAAGAAACCTTTAAAAAGGTGGGCGTGCTCGGCGCGGGCATGATGGGCGCGGGCATCGCCTACTCGACGGCGTCCCGCGGCATTGACGTTGTTCTGAAAGACGTATCCCAGGAAAACGCCGAAAAGGGCAAAGCCTATTCGGAAAAGCTGCTGGCCAGGAAGGTCAGTAAAGGCCGGATGACCGAAGAAAAGAAAGCGGACATCCTTGGCCGCATCACAGCCACCGGCTCCGCTGAGGATCTGGAAGACTGTGACCTGGTGATCGAAGCGGTGTTTGAAGACAGCGACCTGAAAGCCACAGTCACTCAGGAAGCCGAGGCAAAGCTTGTCGAGAACGGTATCTTCGCGTCCAACACCTCTACGATTCCCATTACCCAGCTTGCGCGGGCCTCCGCAAAGCCTGAAAACTTCATCGGCCTGCACTTCTTCTCTCCCGTCGATAAGATGCAACTGGTTGAAATCATTGTGGGTGAAGGCACATCGGACGCCACGCTGGCCCGTTCCTTCGATTATGTGCAGCAGATTGGCAAGATCCCTATCGTGGTCAATGACAGCCGTGGATTCTTTACCTCTCGGGTGTTCGGCACCTTCGTGAACGAAGGCATTGCCATGCTGGGCGAAGGCATTCACCCGTCCAGCATTGAAAACGCGGGTGTGTTGTCCGGTATGCCGGTAGGCCCGCTGGCCATTTCTGACGAAGTCAGCCTTACCCTGATGCAACATATCCGGGATCAGAGCAGAAAAGACACGGAAGCCGCCGGTAAAACCTGGAAGGCACACCCGGCTGAGGCGGTTATCGACCAGATGGTTGGCACCCATAACCGCAAAGGCAAGGCCGCGGGTGCAGGGTTCTACGATTACCCTGAATCCGGCAAAAAACACCTATGGTCAGAACTGGAGCCACGGTTCGTGCAGCAGGACAAAGCAAGGTCGACCGACTTGCAGGATCTGAAGGACCGCATTCTGTTCATTCAGGCGATCGAAACCGTCCGCTGCCTGGAAGAAGGCGTACTCAGAACGGTCGAAGATGCCAATATTGGCAGTATTTTCGGTATCGGTTTTGCGCCCTGGACCGGTGGAGCCATTCAGTTCATCAACCAGTATGGCGTTCGAGCCTTTGCAGAACGGGCAAAAGACCTGGCAAACCGGTTTGGAGAGCGCTTCGAGCCCCCGGCTCTGTTGCTGGAGAAAGCAGAAGCCAACACGCCGTTCGCCTGATTTTTAGAGTGAAATCAGCGCCTGAATACCATCCTGGTTTTCAGGTCTCTACGCCGGGCCGCCTGCTGGCCCGGCGTTCAGATACAAACCTGCCCAGTTCATGGACAGATTGTCACGAAGCGATACGTCCAGCCTATGGCAACCCCTTCCGCCCTTGCCTACAATGAAATTCATGAGTCAAAAAACCCTTTCAGCATCGCGGAACGCATTATGACCCGTCACAGCGAATCGGATAACACGCTTAACCAGTCTTTCAAGGCGCTAAGACATTCCTTAAAGATCGCGTCCTTCAGTCTGGTTCTCGCTCTTTCATCTCAGGCGGCTGCGACGGCCGATGCCTCCGATGCCGTTTACGAGCCGGTTTCGCCGACGGTGGCACAGGCACGCGCAAACATCCTGATAGCGCGCCAGTTGCAGTTCACTCACTTCCGCGACATGGGTATTAACGAAGCTTTGTCGGAAGACGTGTTCGACGCCTACCTCGATTATCTCGACGGTCAGCGAATCTACCTGAGCCGCGAAGACATCAATCAATTCAGCGCCGTGCGTGAAAGCCTAGGCTCCGCCCTGAAAACCGGCCAACTGCAGCCCGGCTTTGATATCTACAACCTCGTTCAGAAGCGTATTATCGAACGGCTGAGATTTGCCATTGGCATCGTCGAAGATGGCATCAACAAGCTCGATTTCGAGGGCAACGAACAGATTCTGGTTGACCGGTCAGACGTGGACTGGGAAGCCGACCAAGCAGCCCTGGACGAGCTATGGATCAAGCGCATCAAAAATGCGGTTCTGGCCCAGCGCCTGAATGGCAGCAGCGACGAGGAAATCACCGAAGCCTTGCTGCGCCGCTACGAAGGCCAGCTGAAGC
Source organism: Marinobacter sp. CHS3-4 (assembly GCF_030053415.1). Classification (GTDB taxonomy): domain Bacteria; phylum Pseudomonadota; class Gammaproteobacteria; order Pseudomonadales; family Oleiphilaceae; genus Marinobacter. The sequence continues at coordinate 1,722,134 of NZ_JASGBJ010000001.1, read as the reverse complement.
GCACTACTCAGGCCCGCAGTGAGGACGCGTTCCAGGCGTATATGAACGCCTTTGCCGGTATGTGGGATCCCCACACGTCCTACTTTTCGCCGCGCACTTCTGAAAACTTCAATATCAACATGAGCCTGTCTCTGGAAGGCATCGGCGCGGTACTGCAATCGGACAACGAATACACCAAAGTGGTTCGCCTGGTACCCGGTGGGCCGGCGTCCAAGCAAGGCCAGCTGAAGCCCGCTGATCGTATCGTTTCTGTGAGCCAGGAAGACGAAGACAAGGTCGTCAACGTGATTGGATGGCGCCTGGATGAGGTCGTTGACCTGATCCGCGGTCCCCGGGAATCCGTGGTCACCCTGGAAGTGATTCCTTCGGATGCCGCTGACGAAACCGTGACCAAAACCATTGCCATCAAACGCGACAAGGTAAAGCTGGAAGAACAGAGTGCCAGCAGCGATGTGATTGAACTGGATCGTGGCGGTAAAAACTTCCGCATCGGGGTGATCAACATCCCGACGTTCTATGCTGATTTCAAGGCGATGATGAACAACGACCCGAATTACAAGAGCACCACTCGGGACGTTCGAAACCTGATCAACGAGCTCAAAGCCGAAGGCATAGACGGCATCGTGATGGACCTGCGTAACAATGGTGGCGGTGCGCTTCACGAAGCCAATGACCTGGTTGGACTGTTTATCGAGGAAGGCCCCACCGTTCAGATTCGCAATTCTAACAACGACGTGAAAGTCCTGGAAGACGAAGACCCATCCGTGACCTACGACGGGCCACTGGTGGTTCTGGTCAACCGCATGAGTGCGTCAGCGTCTGAAATCTTTGCGGGCGCCATTCAGGACTACGGTCGCGGCCTGGTGGTGGGCTCGCAGACGTTCGGCAAAGGCACCGTTCAGGCGGTTCGCCCGCTGAACCACGGCCAGCTGAAGATCACCCAGAGCAAGTTCTACCGGGTGTCGGGCGGTTCCACTCAGCACAAAGGTGTCATTCCGGATATCGAGATTCCGTCCCGCGTCGACAAAAAGCGCATCGGCGAGGACGCGCTGGAGCATGCCCTTCCCTGGGATCAGATCGAAGCCGTGCCGCACGACCGCTATTACGACTTCAGCTCGGTTATTGATGAGTTACGCAGCCGCCACGAGGGGCGCTTCGAGGAGCATCCCGAGTTCCGCCTGTTGCAGAAGGAAATCGAGTTCCTGAAAGACCAACGTGAAAAAACCTCGGTCAGCCTTAACCTGAACGAGCGCGAGGAATACCAGTCCCAGATTCAGAACACCCGCCTGACCATCGCCAACGCGCGTCGGGAAATTCGCGGTGAAGAGCCGTTCGAATCGCTGGAAGCCCTTGACGATTGGCAGGATCAACAGTCGGCGGATATGGATTCAACCGACGACGACATGGATTTTATTGTTGAGGAAGGCGGCAACATCATGGCTGACATGTTGGAGCTGGATCAGCGGATGGCCTCTATCCTGTCGCCAGACCACATCACGGTGCAGGCACAGGCTCAACCACTGAAATAGGCGCTTTTGCAGCCGTCATCGCAGGCAGACAGGGATCTATGGCTAATAGGGACAGTGACGTCAAGGACGGAGATGAGAAAAAAGCCAGGCTGCTGGAAGACATGTTAATGGATTCCATGCATGCCATGCGATCCATGGACGAGGTCGAAAAGGTTCAGAGCGAGGACGAGGTCAAGCCGCCGTCTTCCGACACGGATCCCTCCGATGCGTCGGAACCGGAGGCCGAGTCTCTGGTGGATCGCATTGCCGGCTTTACAGGCTCAGCATTGCGTTTCGCCGCAAGGTCTACCGACACGTCTCTCAAAGTCGGTCGTGCCCTGATGAAGTCTCAGGATCAGCTCCGGATGATGTTGGTGGCAGGGAATTCCCTACGAGACATCCGCGAAGTTGCTGGGCTGACGCTCTCCGAAATGAGCGAGGCATTAAACCTCAAAGACAAATCGGTACTGGAAGCCATTGAAAATGGCACCAGCACGCTGTCCTTCGAGTTGATACTCCGTTTGGCGGCCCTGATCGCCCGCAACGATCCGATTCCCTTTATTCTTCGCACCACCCGTAACTACAACCCGGAAGTCTGGCGGATACTGGATGGCTGGGGCGTGGGGCGGTTGCCACTGCAGTTTGAACGGGAACGGCAGTTCATCAATATCTTTCGCAGCCACGATAATGCACGCACCCTCTCTGACGAAGGCTTCCAGAAAGTACTGGATTTTACGCGCCAGAGCTTTGAGATGTCCCTGCACTTTATAGAGGAACAGGAACGGGAACTGGAAGCATTCAAAGCAAGCCAGACCCCGCCTGACACGTCCGATTAAACGAAAAGCCTGGCCATACTGGCCGCATTCGGACGGCTGATCACACCCTTTTCTGTGACGATGACATCCACAAGGTCGGCTGGGGTCACGTCAAACACCGGGTTGAACACCGCCACTCCCTCCGGGGCCATGGGGACAGAACGGACTTGTCTCAGTTCAGTGCCTTCGCGCTCCTCAATCGGAATCTCCTTGCCGGAAGAAAGCGCCATATCAACGGTACTGGCGGGGGCAACAACCATGAAGCCAACCCCGTGATGACGTGCCAGTACCGCCAGGCTGTAGGTGCCAATCTTGTTTGCCACATCGCCATTGGCGGTGATTCTGTCGGCACCCACAATGACCCAACTCACTTTGCCAGAGGCCAGAATCGCCGCTGCAGCACTGTCTGCATTAAGAGTCACCGGTATGCCATCCCGGGCCAGTTCCCACGCAGTCAGGCGGCTGCCCTGCAGCCATGGGCGGGTTTCGTCTGCAAAAGCATTGGTTAACAAGCGTGCTTCGTTCAGGCGGCGAACCACGCCAAGCGCTGTGCCATAGCCGCCCGTTGCCAACGCCCCGGTGTTGCAATGCGTGAGTACAGACACCGGCGAATCCAGGTTCATATGCGCCAAAGCATGATCCGCCATGGCCAGGTTGGCTGCCAGATCATCCTCGTGAATGGCCACCGCCGCCTGTTCAAGCGCCGAAATGGCTGATTCCAGAGTGTCGCAGCTCGCCAACACGCTTCTCATTTTTTCCAGCGCCCAGAACAGGTTGACCGCCGTAGGACGAGACTCTGCCAAAACATCAATGGCCCGCTTTATCTCATCAACCCATTCCTCCTGTGGCGCATGTCTGGCGGCCAGCACCACACCGTAGGCAGCGCTAATACCAATAGCCGGCGCGCCTCGAACCACCATATCCCTTATCGCATTGGCGACCTCAACGGCGGAGTCGAGCGAAAGCCACTGCTCCTGGTCAGGCAGCAATCGTTGATCCAGAAGCTCAAGACGCACGCCTTGCCAACGCATAGCGACAGTGCCGATCGAGCGATTGGAGGAAGCAGCCTGATCCATGAAGAACTCCGATGTGGTTTTGTGTGGCGGCAGTATAACGGACTATGGCCCTACAACTCAGCCCCAGGGTAGTTCTCGGCCGGGTCCGTCGCTATACTTCCCGCTCAATATGCTCACTCTGCTCACTTGAAAACCAGGCAGGATTAATGAAGGCAGACACGATTAACGCAGCCGATATCCGTATCAACGCCCGCTGGGTGATTCCTATCGAGCCGGCCGACACGGTCCTTGAGCATCAAGCCGTGCTGGTTCAAGCCGACCGCATTGCTGCGATCGTTTCACAGGATGAAGCCGACGCTCACTACCGGGCAAAGGAGGTGATCGACCTTCCAAATCACGTGCTGCTTCCAGGGCTGATTAACACCCACGGCCACGCCGCAATGTCCTTATTCAGAGGCATGGCAGACGACCTGCCCCTGATGTCGTGGCTGAATGACCACATCTGGCCCGCCGAAGGCGCGTTTATCAGTGAGTCGTTTATTGCTGATGGCACTCAGCTGGCTATGGCGGAAATGCTCAGAACCGGCACCACAACATTCTCTGACATGTACTTTTTCCCCGAGGTTGTCGCGCAATTAGCCCACGATACCGGCATGCGTGCCCAGGTTTGTTTTCCTCTGCTGGACTTCCCCACACCCTGGGGATCAGGACCTGAAGAGTACCTCCGCAAAGGCCGGTCGTTTATCGAACAATGGAAAGACAACGCCTTTATTACTCCGGCGATCGGCCCTCACGCGCCCTATACGGTGTCAGATGAGCCTTTGAAAGAGGCCGTCGCACTGTCGAATGAAACCGGCGCCGCTATCCAGATTCACCTGCACGAGACCGCCTTCGAAGTGGCCGATGCGCTTGATAAAACCGACACTCGGCCAACCGCACGCATGGCAGATCTTGGGTTGCTGGGCCCCAACACACAGTGCGTGCACATGACCCAGATTGACGAGTCGGATCTGACTTTACTGAAACAGTCCGGCGCCCATGTGATCCACTGCCCCGAATCCAATCTAAAGCTTGCCAGCGGGCTGAGCCCGGTGCAGAAAATGCGTGAAGCCGGCGTTAATGTCGCCATCGGTACCGATGGCGCGGCCAGCAACAACGACCTGGATCTGTTTGGTGAGCTGAGTACCGCAGCCATGCTCGCGAAAGCGGTTGCCGACAACGCCGCCGCTTTGACCGCCCATGAAGCCCTTGCCATGGCGACCATTGCGGGCGCCAGAGCCATTGGGCGGGAACACGAACTGGGATCGCTGACCCCTGGTAAACTGGCCGATATCATTGCGGTCGACCTGAGCGACCCATTCCTGCAACCAGTGTATGATCCTGCCTCACACCTTGTTTACAGCCGTCATGGTCGACAAGTAAGCCATAGCTGGATTGGCGGCGTACCTCAGGTACAGGAAGGCGCGTTAACACGCATAGACGTGCCGGATCTTATGCTGAGAGTCCAGGGCTGGGCACAAAAAATTCGCGAGCAGCAATCATGAGTCAACAGAACGTCGATCAAAACGAAATTGCAAAATTCGAAGCACTTGCCAGCCGCTGGTGGGACCCCTCCAGCGAGTTCAAGCCTTTGCATGACATCAACCCGCTACGCCTTAACTACATTGAGGAGCGCTGCCCTCTTGCAGGCAAACGCGCGCTGGATGTCGGTTGCGGCGGTGGTTTGCTGTCTGAAGGGATGGCCCAGCGTGGTGCCCACGTCACCGGCATCGATATGGGTGAAGCCCCTCTATCTGTGGCCAAACTGCACGGCCTGGAAAGTGGCGTTAACGTTGATTACCAGCAAATTACGGTAGAAGAGCTGGCGAAGGATCAGGAACACGCAGGCCAGTATGACGTGGTGACCTGCCTGGAAATGCTGGAACACGTTCCAGATCCCGCGTCGGTCATCAAGGCCTGTGCCGCCATGTTGAAACCAGGCGGACATCTGTTCGTGTCCACCATCAATCGCAACCCCAAGTCTTTTCTGTTTGCGATTGTAGGTGCCGAATACATGCTTCGGCTGTTGCCAAAAGGCACCCACGAATGGAAAAAATTCATTCGTCCGTCGGAAATGTCTGACCATCTGCGCCACGCAAACCTGGACGTTCGCGACCTGACAGGCATGACCTATAACCCGATCACCAAGGTGTATCGTCTTGGCCGTGATGTCGACGTCAACTATCTGATGCACGCCGTAGACTCCCGGGGGGAAGATTTACCGTCGTGAATCCGGAACCCTCTGCAGTCCTGTTCGACCTTGACGGCACATTGATCGACACCGCACCGGACTTTGTCCGCTGCCTGAACGAGCTACGCCTGTCCCACAACCTGGAGGCCTTACCAGACGCCTTCATCCGACGGTCCGTCTCCAACGGTGCCAGGGCCATGATCCGCATCGGTTTTGGTCTTGAACAGGATCAGCCGGGCTATACAGAACTGCACACCGCATTTCTGGACCTTTACGAAGCCGGGGTTGCCATTGAGACCCGACTGTTCCCCGGCATGGAAAGCATTCTGGCAGCACTTGAGTCCAGGAACATTCCCTGGGGCATTGTTACCAACAAACCTAACCGCTTCGCTGCGCCACTGATTGACGCCCTGGGTCTTGCAGACCGTTGCTCAACCCTGATCTGCCCGGACCATGTCACCCATCGCAAGCCCCACCCGGAAGCCCTTTTGATGGCCTGTAATGAAATCAGCGCTTTGCCAGAGCTGGCCATATACGTCGGGGATCACGAGCGGGATATCGAGGCTGGCCGCAATGCGGGCATGCATACCATTGCGGTTCGCTACGGCTACATAGAAGAGCCTGAAACGGTGGATCTGTGGCAGGCAGATCAGGTGGCCGACACAGTCGATCACCTGGCAAAACTGTTACAATAGCGCCCTCGATTCTGCCAACGGATTCGCAAACGGAGAAACAACATGCAGGACTACCAGGCCCCGGCGGACTTACTGAAAGATCGCATTATCATGGTAACCGGTGCCGGCAGCGGCATTGGCAAGGCCGCTGCCAAAGCCTATGCCGCCCACGGAGCCACAGTCATTCTGGTGGGCCGTACCGTCTCCAAGCTGGAAGCGGTCTACGATGAGATCGAATCCGCTGGTCATCCAAAGCCTGCGATTGTGCCAATGAATTTCGAAGGCGCTGCGGTCAAGGAATACGAAGAGTTGGCCATGACGCTGGAAGACAACTTCGACCACCTGGATGGCCTTTTGCACAACGCCGCCATTCTGGGCAACCGCAGCCCCATAGAACTGTATGATCCGGAAATCTGGTCCAAGGTCATGCACGTGAACGCCACGGCGCCCTTTTTGCTCAGCCGAGCCATGATCCCGTTGCTGCGCAAATCCGACGATGCCTCTGTGATCTTCACCTCTTCCGGCGTCGGCCGCAAAGCCAAAGCCTACTGGGGCGCTTATGCCGTTTCGAAATTTGCCGTTGAAGGCCTGAGCCAGATGCTGGCCGAGGAACTGGACGACGACCGTCACAACGTGCGGGTGAACAGTCTCAATCCCGGGGCAACGCGTACCAATATGAGAGCGACCGCCTATCCGGCAGAGAACCCGCAGCAGAATCCGACTCCCGAAGAGCTGATGCCGGTGTACCTCTACCTGATGGGCAAAGACAGCCGGGACGTGAATGGCCAGCAAATTGATGCACAGCCCAAGTAGAATTGCCTTATGGAGCTGATTTTTTACACAACGACTCAGTGTCACCTTTGCGAATTGGCTGAAGCTTTGCTGGTGAATACGCCCATGCCCGAGCCAATCCCGGTGGACGCTGTCGATATTGCCCAGTCCGAAAAACTGGTGGAACACTACGGAACCCGCATTCCGGTCCTGCGCCGGAACGACACCGGCGCGGAACTGGACTGGCCGTTTACCAGGGATCAGTTAGTCAACTTTCTTCAATGAGGAACACTCAGCATGCTGATGGTTATTTCCCCTGCCAAAACGCTGGATTACGAAAGCCCGCTGGCCACCAGGAAAAGCAGCCAGCCGGATTTTCTCGACGACGCCTGCGAACTGGTTGATCAGCTTAAGACGTTGGAGCCCCATGACATCAGCAACCTGATGGGCGTCAGCGACAAGCTGGGGCAACTGAATGCCGAGCGTTTCCAGGCCTGGCAGACACCGTTTACGCAGGATAACGCCCGCCAGGCGGTGTTGGCTTTTAAAGGCGATGTCTATACCGGACTGGACGCCCAGAGCTTCAGCGACCAGGAATTCGAGGTTGCACAGAAACGGCTTCGCATCCTGTCTGGCCTTTATGGCGTTCTGAAGCCACTGGATCTGATGCAGCCCTATCGCCTGGAGATGGGCACCAAATTCGAGAATTCCCGGGGCAAGGATTTGTACGCCTTCTGGGGCAGCAAAATCACTGATGAACTAAACCGACTGCTGAAGGCAGACGACGGCGTGCTGGTGAATCTGGCCTCAAACGAATATTTCAAAAGCGTTCAGAAAAAGAAGCTTGAGGCACGGCTGATCACCCCGCAATTCAAGGACTGGAAGAACGGTCAGTACAAAATGATCAGTTTTTACGCCAAAAAGGCCCGGGGCCTGATGTGCCGATACGCCATCCAGAACAACATCACGCAGGCCGATGACCTGAAAGGATTTAATCTGGAAGGTTACCAGTTCAGCGAAGAGCAGTCCGATGGCGACAACTGGGTCTTCCTTCGGGACGAGCAGTAACAGCCCAACCCCTCGGAGTGAGTCATGAGTGAAGCACTTTTTTCCCAACTCGCGATGCTGGTCCTGCTCACGGGGCTGATCGTGTGGATGGGAATCATCGTCTGGGATCTGGCCAAAAAGTCCCAGGCTGGCCGATTCGGCACCATTGCACTGTTCACAGTGCTGGGTGCCGGTGTCATCGGTTTTATTGTCAAAACGGTGCTGGTCGAAGTGATGCAGCTGTAGTAAGCACGCCCAGCCAAACTGACACCGTTCTTTTTATTTCCCGATTTATGACCAACAAGGACTCGAACCATGTGGTTTCGAAATGCCCGCGTATTTCGTTTTTCCAAACCCTTTGATATCACGGCTGAAACGCTAGAAGAAAAGCTGGCTCAGGACGCCTTCAAGCCCTGTGGCCCCCAGGAAACCACTCGCCAGGGCTGGGTGCCTCCCATGGGTAAACACAGCGATCTTCTGGTTCACAGCGCCGGTGGCTATCACCTGATTGCGCTGCGCAAAGAAGACAAACTGCTGCCAGCCTCGGTCATCAAGGAAATGGTGGACGAGAAAGCGGAAGCCATCGAGGCAGAGCAACACCGCAAAGTTCGCAAAAAGGAAAAAGACGAAATCAAGGAAGAAGTCACGCTGGAATTGCTTCCCAGGGCATTTTCCAAGAACCGTCGCTGCTACGCCTACCTCGCGCCTGCAGATGGTGTTCTGGTCGTCGATGCCGGTTCGGCAAAACAAGCGGAAGATCTGGCCTCTGCCCTGCGCAAAAGCCTGGGTTCCCTGCCGGTTCGCCCGCCAGCCGTGGAGCAGTCCCCCGCCTTCACGTTCACCGGTTGGCTGAACGAATCCATCGACCTGCCCGCTGCCATTGAGCTGGGCAGCGAATGCGAACTGAAAGATCCGTCAGAAGACGGCGGCGTCGTGCGCTGCAAAGGCCTCGACCTTCAGGGCGAGGAGATCCGCACGCACCTCGAAGCAGGCATGCAGGTGACCAAGCTGTCATTAACCTGGGACGACAATGCCTCTTTCGTATTGGACGAAGAACTCGGCATCAAACGGCTGAAGTTTGGCGAAACCCTTCAGGAAAAGCTGGACGATGTCGATTCCGACGACGCAGCCGCGCGCTTCGACGCAGCGTTTTCACTGATGACGCTGGAGCTCTCCCGAATGATTCCGGGTCTGTTGGAAGCCCTGGGAGGCGAAGACCGCTCCGCCATTGTGGAAGACACCTGATGTTCAAGCATTAAATCACGACCGCTGGCTAGTGGGAGCTCTGATCCAGACGCTCCCGCTGCCAGTCTTTTTGCGGCTCGTTGAGCACCAGCAGCAGGTCTATCACGTCCTCTTCTGCGTTGTACTGAAGCTGAAAGCCAAGGTGCTCCGCCAATCTCAGCATGGGCCGGTTGTCCGGAAGCACATTGCCCACCATTTCCACCGTGCCTTTAGCACGACAGTAATCAATCATCTTCTGCATCAGGGCAACGCCAAGGCCCTCGCCCTTCATCTTGTCGTGAACCATCACGGCAAATTCGCAGCGCAAGTTGTCTGCGTCTGTCCAGGTCCTGACCGTGCCAAGCGTTTCCTCGCCCTCACCGTCCTCACGGGGGGCATTGGCAATAAACACCATTTCGCGGTCGTAGTCGATCTGCACCATCTGAGCCACATCTTCCCGCGTGAAGTGTTTTCGATACTGGAAAAAACGGTAGCGAATGGATTCCGGCGACTGATGTTCATGGAACGCCCGGTGGGACGGCTCATCCTCTGCCAACACTGGCCGAATAATCGCCCGGCGGCCGGATTTGGGCAGAACAACCCATTCCTCCAGCTCTCTGGGATAGGCCTGGATGATGGGCTTTCCGGGGATATCTGAAAGGTCGATGGCGACATTGACCGCCACCGCTCCCGAGTCGTTGAACAGCAGCGGCGAAATTTCCAACCCGCGAATTTCCGGAATATCGATCACTATCTGGGACAAGGTAACCAGTGTCGCGGACACCGCCCGTATGTCCTCTTCCGGTCGCAAACTGTGTTCATTCAACAGTTTAAACATGTAGGTGCGCCGCAATAACTCACGAGCCAACACCATATTAAGCGGCGGCAACGCAATCTGGCGATCAGACATCACATTAATTTGCGCACCCGCGGCACCGCAAACCACCAATGGGCCAAATAACGCATCACGGGTAATACCCACGCTGAACTCAATGCCCCCGACGTGCTGATACGAGCGCTGAACCGCATACCCCAAAAATCCGCTTTTGGGATAATGGTTCTTGTATTCCTCCATCAGGAAACGGCAAGAATCAATAATGGCGCCCTCGCTGTTGAGCTTTTGCACGGTGCCTTTATAGCGGCGCTGACCTGGCGTTAACGTCATCAGAGGCACGCAGGACTGTTCATGGATCAAGGTGATATCAATTGGCCTGCGTTCCACTGCGAAGGCTTCCAGTACCTCTTCCACATCATCGCAGTAAACGGTTTCCACCGAATTGATGCCGTAGTCCGTAATCAAATCGCGGGCCTCACGGTTTGTAAGACAGTGCCTGCCGTCCCGCAATGCGCCAGTCACCATTCGGCGGGTCGTGGAACGGTCAGTCAGGTGGTCCGTGAAGGATTCCGGCGTCTCGGTCAGCAGACGCTGCACCCGTTGATGGCGGACGTGCTGCATGAAAGCAGTAACGGCCTTTTCCGGGTTAAAAAACGAAGGCACCCCTGCCCGATAGAATTCTTCGCGAGCATCCAGAACCGTACTCTGCCCCAACCAACAGGTGAATACGTTCAGACGCGTGCCCTTGGCCGCCCGCACGACCGCATCCGCAATCTGAAGATTGTCTTCCGTCAGCGTTGGTGCATACATCACCAACAGGTTGGCGACCTGACTGTCTTTGGCCAATATCTTCACCGCCTGGGCGTAGAGTTCGGGCGATGCGGCATAACCCAGATCGATCGGGTTTTTGCGAGTCCAGTACGGTGGCAACAATTTGGCCATGGCGGAAATCGTGGTGTCAGACAGCGTTGCCAGTTCGCCATCCAGCGAGGCCAATCGATCCACCGCCAAAACGCCCGGGCCGATACCGTTCGCCATAATGGCCAGACTCTCTCGTCGCAATTTACGCATGCGGGTCAGGGTTTCCAGAGCGTCGAACATTTGCCCAAGGCCATCCACCCTCAGCACGCCGGCCCTCTGAAGCATGGCATCGTAGATCGGATCGCTTTGAGTGAGCCCCACCGGAAGCTCATGTGGCATCCATTCAGATTCGGGCACCCGGCCACTTTTCACCGCTATAACAGGTTTGGTGCGCGAAGCCACGCGCACGGCCGACATAAAACGCCGGGGATTCGGAAGACTTTCGATGTGCAGCAGAATCGCGCGGGTTTGGGTGTCCTGGGCCAGATAATCGATCAGGTCGTCATGATCGATGTCCATGCCGTCACCCAACGTCAGAAAATAGGAGAAGCCAACGCCACGGGCAAAGGCCCAGTCGATGACGGAACTGGCAATCGTGCCTGACTGCCCCACAAAGGCGACCTTTCCGGGTATCGCCCCCATGTGGGCGTAGGTAGCGTTCAGCTTTCTTGCGGGCACCATCAGGCCAATGGTGTTGGGGCCAAGCACCCGTATACCGGTTTCCCGGGCGGCCTTTCGAACGGAATACATCAATGGCTGACCGGTTTTGCTGTGGCTGCGCGACATGCCGCCCGTCATGACGATCGCGGTTCGCACGCCCGCTTCGCCCAGCTTTCGAACCATCTTGGGGACCGTTTCCGGAGGCGTACAGATAATGGCCAGATCGGGCCGCAATGGCATCTGTGAGATTTTCCGAACGCAGGGAACGCCATGAACGTTGTCGTAGTGGTTTCGGTTTACGACAGACAAGCTACCGGGATATCCACCACCCATAAGATTCCGAAGCACCATACCGCCCAGGTTGTCTGCGCGTTCTGACGCGCCGATGACTACAATGGACTCGGGGTTGAACAGGCTTTCCAGATAGCGGGTGCTCACAGAAATCTCCTTTTCGATAGTCGGGCCTTCCCGCCCCTATCTTAGGGCCTTGGGCATGGATAGGAAACGCCACCGCCTGTTTAAGACCAAAGAAGCCGGGAAACCGGCAGGCAACCCTGTTAGTATCGGCCGAACAACAAGCTCAAAGCGCTGAAAAGACGTGTCGGGGCCATAATGACAACCGGATTTTTCTCTCACGACGACTGCATGAAACACGACATGGGGCAGGAGCATCCGGAGTGTCCGGAACGCCTGTCGTCCATCATCAGCTATCTGGCCCAGACCGGCCTCGATCAGGTCCTTGACTGGATCAGACCCGAAGAAATCACCCGCGACCAGTTGCTATTAGCGCACCCTGAAGGCTATCTCCATCAGCTGGATCTGATGGCTCCGACCAGGGGACGGGTTTTTACCGACCCGGACACCGCGATGATGCCGGATACCCTCAGAGCAGCACGCCTGGCGGCTGGTGCCAATATCCAGGCAGTGGACATGGTGCTCAGCAGTCAACTGACCAATGCGTTTATCTGTGCCCGCCCACCCGGTCATCACGCAGAACGCAGCAAATCCATGGGTTTCTGCTTCTATAACAATGTTGCACTGGCCGCCAAACGAGCGCTGAATTTTCACCAGCTTGAGCGTGTGGCAATCATCGATTTTGACGTACATCAGGGCAATGGCACCGTGGATATCGTGGGCGGTGATGAACGAATACTGATGTGCTCCAGCTTTCAACACCCGTTTTACCCCCACTCTCACGTCCACCGACAGGCGGAGAACATCATCAACACACCCATTCAGGCAGGCGAGTCCGCGGTTGCCTACAGAAAAGCTGTGGAAGATGCCTGGTTGCAGAAGCTGCAGGATTTCCGCCCGCAACTGATCCTGATCTCAGCCGGTTTTGATGGCCACCGACTGGACCCTCTGGCGGAATTGAACCTGGAAGCCGAAGACTATGGATGGCTGACAGAGATGATTGCCAGTGTTGCCAGGGATCACGCCAATGACCGCATCATTTCAACCCTGGAAGGTGGCTATCACCTGAAGGCACTGGCCGAAAGCGTTAACGCCCACCTCGACGTTTTGAGCAAGATTAACTGAGCAGCCGACAACAGCCCACGGATTAGCTGTTTGGAGACGCGGGAGCGTAACCCTGGGCCTGCTGCAGATCTGGCCGCTCGCCTTCCCGCTGCAAACGAATCGTCGTTCTACGGTTGTCAGCAGCGCGATTCGACGCCGGATACTGATCCGCATGGGCTCGTACAATGATCAGATCCTGGGATATTCCCTGCTCGATCAGATAATCCGCCACCACGTTGGCCCGCTCTTCGGACAGGGCGCGGTTGTTGATTCGGCTGCCGCTGCTGTCTGTATGCCCGTCCACAAACACACGCTCAACGGTCGAGTCGGCCAGCACATAGGTTACGATATTGTTCAGCAACCGGCGGTCGTTTGCAGACAGGCTGGTGCTGCCGGCCGCGAACGGCACCCGCGACCGCTTGATCTGATCGTAATTCACCGGCAGAAGACCAGCGGTACAGGAGCGATAGGCAGGAAACTGCTGGGAAAAATTGACGTTGGACACCTTAACCCGGACCTGCCGCCGGCGGTCATACCAGGATTCCCGGGTCACCGTCGGGCTCATGCCATCGAGCAGTCCCTGAATCAGCAACATGGACTGACGGGCATTTAGCTGAACCTGACGTGTCGCATCCGCGACTTTAACGCTGCCAACGGGGCGCGGTGTCACGCCGGGTCGCCAGGCAGGCGCCTCGACCACCATCTGGCCATCGCCCGGGCGCATCAATGCCAATTCAGACTCGAGGTAGAAAGACAGATCCTCACCGGCACGGTGCTTGAAAACGGCCCGTCCATATCCCGGAACCTCGTGAACCAGGGTACATTCGAACACCGACTGGGACAGATACCACTGGCTGTTCTCGATACCGGCACCGTAGGTGGCCGCAGTCGCCGCGAATGGCACAGTCATACCCGTTGTGAGCGCGATGGCGACAACGACGTTTCCGGTGAGTTTTGACAATCGAGCCATACTGCCTGTCCATCTGGTGAACTCCTACAAGGATAGTTTACGGCAGGCATCACGGATTCTTTAGCCCGCGGACATTAACAATCCACCGCCCGCTCAGGTACCCGTTCTGGTATACTGCCGCAAAATTTTGGCCTTGCCGGAAACGTTTCATGACCAACCAGATCACCATCACCCGCCCCGACGACTGGCACCTTCACGTGCGTGACGGAGACATCCTGAAAGACGTGGTTCCGGCAACCGCCCGACACTTTGGCCGCGCCATCATCATGCCAAACCTGACGCCACCGGTAACCAACGTGGATATGGCACTGGCCTATCGTGAACGCATTCTTCAGGCGTCAGCGGGCAGCGACTTTCAGCCGCTAATGACCCTGTACCTCACCGAAACAACCACCGCTGAGGATATCCAGGCCGCTAAGGAATCCGGCGTCATAGCAGCAAAACTCTATCCCGCAGGTGCGACAACCAATTCGTCGTCAGGCGTCAAGGACATCCGAAACATCTATCCGGTGCTTCAGGCCATGAGCGATTGCGGAATGCTGTTGCTGGTTCACGGCGAAGTCACCGACGCAGACATCGATATTTTTGACCGGGAAAAAGTCTTCCTGGACCAGGTGCTGGCACCGACAATAGAAGCCTTCCCATCCTTAAAAGTGGTTCTCGAGCACATCACCACGGCGGATTCAGCGGAATTTGTCCAGCAAAGCACCAGCGGCAACCTGGCGGCGACCATCACACCCCAACACCTGATGTACAACCGCAACCATTTGTTGGTTGGTGGCATTCGCCCTCATCTGTATTGCCTTCCGGTTCTGAAGCGTAATCGGCACCAGCAGGCACTGCGTGACGTGATCACAAGCGGCGACACGCGCTTTTTCCTGGGAACGGATTCGGCGCCCCATGCCCGCGACCGCAAAGAAACCGGCTGTGGTTGTGCTGGCTGCTATTCCGCTTACAGTGCGTTGGCACTGTATACCGAAGTGTTCGAGGAACTCGGCGTTCTGGACAAACTGGAGGCCTTTGCCAGCTTTAACGGCCCGGATTTTTACGGCCTGCCAAGAAACCAGGACACCGTCACCCTCGTAAAGAAGCCCTGGCAAATGCCGGAAACCCTGCCCCTGGCCGGTGGTGAGATTGTGCCGCTTCGTGCCGGTGAAGAACTCAAGTGGCAAGTTGCCTGATAACACGAATCTGGAGCCTTAGTGACTGACGAAACCAAACCGCCTCATCCTATGTCCCGCCGTTTCCGCGGTTTTCTGCCTGTTGTCGTCGACGTAGAGACCGGCGGCTTCAACCCGGAAAAAGACGCACTTCTGGAAGTGGCAGCGGTGATCCTGACCATGGACGAAGACGGCTGGCTGCAGCGTTCAGAGACTCATGTCCGGCAAATCGACCCGTTTGAAGGTGCCAATCTGGAGCAGTCGGCGCTGGATTTCACTGGCATTGATCCCTGGAGCTCCGAACGCGAAGCGGTGCCCGAGCGGGAAGGCCTGAGCGACATCTTCAGCCCGATCCGCAAGGCGGTTAAGGCCCACGACTGCAAGCGAGCCGTGCTGGTTGGCCACAACGCCACGTTTGACCACAACTTTATTTTTGCAGCGGCATTGCGGTCAGACATTCGCCGCAACCCCTTTCATCCGTTTTCAACGTTTGACACCGCAACCCTCGCGGGCCTGGCCTATGGCCACACGGTGTTGGCACAGGCATGCAAACTGGCGGGCATTCCGTTCAGCAACAAGGAAGCTCATTCGGCCGCCTATGACGCAGAGAAAACCGCTGACCTGTTCTGCGGCATTGTTAACCGCTGGCGCGCCATTGGTGGCTTCCCTCCGCCGCCACCTGAGCCGCCAGAAGAAGAATCCAAGACATAAAAAAACCCCGCCGTGGCGGGGTTTTCTTTTGGGCGAACGCCTTACCAGTAGATACCGCGCATGATGGCCGCGAATGCCACCTGCTCCGAAGATACCTTTGGCTTCTCGCCGGATTTGCTGCCGGCAGCGGCCGGTGAATCCGGGAACATCCGGTAACCGGTGTTCATCACGATCTCGCCCAACTTCGGCGCCACCGCATGCAGCACCTGTGCAAAGGTACCCAGCCGCGTCGCGACACGCTTCGGACGATACACAATCGCATTGGCCACCATATCGGCTGCTTCTTCTGGCGTCAGCGTGGGTACCGAATCATAGATCTTGGTTGGCGCGATCATCGGCGTCTTCACCAGCGGCATGTTGATGGTGGTGAAGGCCACGTTGCGATCAGACCACTCAGCGGCAGCACAGCGGCTGTAGGCGTCAAGTGCAGACTTGGATGCCACATAGGCCGAGAAGCGCGGGGCGTTGGTCAGTACACCAATGGACGAAATGTTAACCACGTGGCCACGACGCTGCTCCAGCATCTTGGGCGCGAAGCCCATGATCAGTCGAACAGAACCGAAGTAGTTCAGGGACATGGTGCGCTCGAAGTCGTGGAAACGGTCGAAAGACAGATCCAGTGAACGACGGATTGAGCGGCCTGCGTTGTTAATGAGCACATCCACCTGGCCGTGGTTGTCCAGAACGGTTTTTACGAACCGGTCGCAATCTTCCATGTTGGAAAAGTCGCACTGGTAGGCGTGGATGTTTCCGCCTTTCTTTTCAAGCTGCTCAGCAACTTCGTCCAGCTTTTCCTTGGTACGTGCACCAATCACCAGCGTTGCACCGGCTTCAGCCAGCTTTTCAGCGGTGGCCAGACCGATACCGGATGTTGCACCTGTTACGACGCACACACGGCCTTCAACGGTACCGCGCAGGGTGCGATCCTTGAACAGATCGGGGTCCAGGTTACGCTCCCAGTAATCCCAGATGACGGCGGCGTAGTCTTCCAGACGCGGCACTTCGATACCGGTGTCTTTAAGGACACGCTCGGTCTCACGGGCATCAAACTTGGTCGGGTAGTTGATGAAGGACAACACGGAAGGCGGGATGCCCATATCATCCAGAACGGCACTTGTCAGGCGCTTGACCGGAGGCAGGCTCTTCAGGCTCTGGCGTATGAATGGCGGAATAAACCCGAACATGCGGGAATCGATCCGCATTGCCATGCGCGGCGCGTGGCCTGCCTCGGCGAAAATATTGAGGATCTCGCCAACCTTGTTGGGATCAGAATCCACCAGGTGGAAGCAGTTACCGTCTTCACCTTCCAGATGGGCGATGTGGTCCAGCGCATTAACGACAAAATCAACCGGAACAATGTTCAGGCGCCCGCCCTCTATACCAATCGTTGGTACCCACTGCGGCAAAGCATGGCGAATCTTCTGAATCATCTTGAAGAAGTAGTAAGGGCCGTCGACCTTGTCCATCTCACCGGTTTTGGAGTGACCGATGACCATGCCGGGACGGTAGATCCGGTAAGGAACCTTGCAGTTTTCACGAACCACTTTCTCGGATTCGTGTTTGGTTTTGAGGTACGGATGGTCCAGTTTTTCCGCTTCCTCAAACATGTCTTCCCGGAAGGTGCCTTTGAACAAGCCAGCAGCGGCTATGGAAGACACATGGTGGAAGCATTTTGCGTCCATTGCCTTGGCGGCATCAATGGCACTGTGAGTGCCTTCGATGTTGGTCGCCTGCTGGGATTCTTCATCCGCGCCCATGTCGTAAACGGCCGCAAGATGGAAAAAGTGATCAATGTTGCCCTTCAGCGACTTCATGGTTTTCGCATCAATGCCCAGGTTGGGGCTGGTCAGGTCGCCGACAACCGCCTTGACGCGCTCTTCATCCGCACCCCAACGCTCGCGCAAAACATCCAGCTTGCCCTGAGATTGCTCACGAACCAATACGTAGACTGTGCCGCCGCGAGCCAGCAGCTTGTCAACGAGAAAACGTCCGATGAAACCGGTGCCACCCGTCAGAAAGTAATTCATTGATTTTCCACCCTGCTTATTAACTATTTGTTGTCTGTCCCGGCTTCACTCCGACCATACGACGAAAGTCTATGAACCGGGGAAACGTCGGCATTGTACTCAACTGCATTCCTCATGTATTGAACTTTATTAGAGCAAATACTCATTTAAGCCATTGTTTTAATTAGAGCTTATACTCTATTCAGGCTCACCGGAACGCGGCTTCACCTGTCTATACAAAAGGCGTACTGAGTTTGAGACTAGCACATGGTTTTGAGCCTGCCCGCAAATCCACATGATTACACGGTTGAAATGAAACTGGCCGTCAGCAGTGACATAATCAGTGCCAATTTAATAAGTCCCAAACCACTCTATTTTGACCTGGTAAACGTACTATGCAGAGCAAAGATCCGAACGCCGACCGCTACATCACCATCGCCCGCGCTTGCCTTAAGGCAATTAACGACACGGCAGCGGACTCGGGCAGCCGGGAGCAGAAAATTCAAGCCGTTTATGAAGCGATCGATACCGCGTTTAAAGCCGAATTCGAAGACTATCGACAAGCGGTCGCCGTCATGAGCACCGTGCTTGAACGCATTGCTGGCGGCCAGCTGGATGCTCAGGCCGCCGCCAGCCTCGCTCAGAAAACGCTGGACCAGCAACCCCACGCGACACGAAATGATCAGATCCATTAACAGGCAGGTACTATGCAGTCAGATACATGGCAGTCAGTGGAACAGAATCTCTTGAAAACGATCGGGCTGGTTCTTGCGCTTTTGATATTCGCAGGCCCTGCGCTTGCCGCCACCGCCCCCGTCAAAAGCCCGAATGACAACAACGCCTATCGATATCTGACGCTTGAAAACGAGTTACGGGTTCTGTTGGTCAGCGCTTCCGACTCTGACAAGGCCGCAGCCTCAATGAATATAACCGTGGGCAGTGGAGACGACCCGGCAGATCGCGAGGGCATGGCACACTTTCTGGAGCACATGCTGTTCCTGGGCACTGAAAAGTATCCCGATCCGGGCGAATACCAACAGTTCATCAAAAGCCACGGTGGCAGACACAATGCCTTCACGGCGTTTCGCGACACGAACTATTTCTTCGATGTGCAA
Source organism: Marinobacter sp. CHS3-4 (assembly GCF_030053415.1). Lineage (GTDB taxonomy): Bacteria > Pseudomonadota > Gammaproteobacteria > Pseudomonadales > Oleiphilaceae > Marinobacter. The sequence goes on along the minus strand of NZ_JASGBJ010000001.1, from coordinate 1,703,013 downwards.
CCGGAACATCTGGACGCGGCACTGGATCGATTTGCCGAACAGTTCGCCGCTCCCCTGTTCACCGCGGAACTGGTCGACCGAGAGCGTCAGGCGGTTCACTCGGAGTTCAGCTCCAAACAGAAAGAGGATGGCCGGCGTTTCTATTCCGTCAGAAAAGCCATCAGCAACCCGAACCACGCGTTCAGCCAGTTTGCGGTCGGCAACCTGACAACGCTGGAAAACACCGAAGACAACCCGTTGCGACCGGACCTGATCGACTTCTGGAAGCAGCACTATTCTTCCAATCTGATGACTCTGGCCGTCTATGGCCCGCAGTCTCTGGACGAACTGGAGCAAATGGTTCGTGGCCGCTTCGCCCGCATCGAAAACCGCCAGCTATCGGCCAAGGTTCATGACGAGCCATTGCTGACCGAGGGCACTCTGCCCGCAAAGGTTCGGGTTGATGCCCTGAAAGACATTCGCAGCCTGAGCCTGGCCTTTCCGATTCCCTCTCAGCAGGAGCACTATCGCAATAAGCCGGTGCGCTATCTGAGTGGACTGCTGGGTCACGAAGGGCCTGGAAGCCTGTTTGACCAGCTCAAAAAAGCAGGCCTGGTCGAGAGCCTGTCTGCGGGCAGCGGCATGGATACTGGCCAGGAAGAGACCGTGCAGATCAGCATGTCGCTGACACCCGAGGGCTTGAAGCAACAGGATCGTATTGTGGACCTGACCTTTGCCTATATCGACCGGATTCGCGAGAACGGAATCTCCAAGCGCCGCTACCAGGAAATGAAGCAGCTTGCAGAAATCGACTTCCGCTTCAAAGAAAAACAGGCGCCGATCAACACGGTCACCAGTCTTTCAATGCAGATGCCCCATGTCGCCCCAGAGGATGTGCTTCGCGCGCCCTGGATGATGGAAAACTACGCTCCAGATCAGTACCGGGACGTACTAGCCCGCCTGACGCCGGACAACGTGGTGGTTGCGGTGCAGGAACCCGACCCGCAACTGGAGTCCGTCAATAAAACGCCCTGGTACGAAGCGGAATGGTCCATGACCAAACTGTCTCCGGACACCCTGGTGTCTTCAGCGAAGGATAAACTCGCAGAGGGCCTGGCCCTGCCCGCGGAAAACCCCTTCATTCCTGAAGACCTCAGCATGATCTCCGGCCAGACCATGGCCCAGCCGATCTCACTGGGGGCCATTAAAGGAATGGATGTCTGGTATGCCAGGGACACCCGATTCGAGACGCCAAAGGCCAATGTCTTTGTCAGCCTGAGAACACCGGCCACCCGCGCTTCCGCAAGAAGTAGCGTGCTGTCGTCACTGTTGATTGACGCGATTAAAACCAACCTCAATGCCTGGGCTTACCCGGCACAACTGGCCGGCCTGGACTACAGCATCTACTCCCATCTACGCGGCATCACCATCCGGGTGGGAGGCTACAGTGACAAACTGCATACTCTGATGAATCGCATACTGACGCAGGTCGCCGATCCGACACTGACCCAGCAACGGTTCAATATTGCCCGGGAACGGATGATTGACGGGCTGATGAACAAAGCCAAGGACCGCCCGGTTGAGCAAACCTCTGAATTCATCCAGACCGGCCTGCTTGAAGGTGCCTGGAGCACGGAGGAAAAACTGGCCGCAGCAAGAAACGTCACTCTGGATGAGCTGGAATCTTTCTCCGAAGCCTTCCTGTCTCATGTCGACCCGGTGATGCTTGCCCACGGCAACATGACCCAGGCCTCTGCCCTGAACTTTGCTCAACAGGTCAGCGCCTCGGTGCTTCGCAACAGTGAACGGGTGCAGGTTAAACGCAGCCAGGTTCGAGCATTGCCGGAGCAGGAAACCACCGCAACGATTGAGGTAGACCATCCGGACACCGGTTATACCCTCTATGCCCAGGGTGACAACACAGGCTTCAAAGAGCGCGCCATCTATCGCCTGCTGGCGCAGATCGTCGCCAGTGATTTCTACGAGGAAGTTCGCACGAACCAGCAACTGGGCTACATCGTGTATGCGATGCCCTATGAAATGCTGGAAACGCCTGCCCTGGGATTCGTCGTTCAGTCACCGAGTGCCAGCGCCAACGAAATAGACGCCGCTGTTCAGGCGTTTTCCAGGGAATTCATGATCACCCTGTCTGACATGAAGCCTGAGGACATCGCTCGTGAAAAGCAGGCGGTCATCAGCAAGCTGCTGGAGAAGGATCGCCAACTGGGTGAAATATCCCAGCGTTACTGGCAGGAGATTGACCGGGGCGAGACGGATTTCAATTCGCGCGAGCAACTGGCCAACGCCATTCGCAACGTCAGCCGCGCCGATTTGATGGACGCTTTCCAAAGCAAAGTGGTCGAGCGCTCGCAAGCACTTCGCGTGGACACCGCCAAACAAACCGATAACGGAGACAGGGTTCTGGAAGTCGTTAGCGAACGGCCTTTCGTTCCGGACGCCTGAATCAGGACAGCCTGTGATAGTCCGGGAACTGGCGGATGAAACGCTGCCAGTCCTCGGGCTCGTCCACATCCCAGCGGGCGGGTAATTGAACACAGGAAAGACCCACGGACTCCAGACGCGCAAGCGTCTCTTCCAGCGCCCGATCCGTCCCCCAGCTTACATCCGCCAGCATTCCCGCAAGATGCTTTCTGGCACCGATCAGAACATAGCCGCCGTCATCTGAGGGGCCAAGCACTACATCCGCCTCGTTGAGAGCTTGAACGGCCTGCTGCACGTACTGGGCATCGACAGACGGGCAATCACTGCCGACGACAATTGCCTTCGAATGGGTGTTGAGCGCGTCTGCCAGGGCCGCTTCCATCCGTTCACCCAACACATCGCCCTCTTGCGTGCCCTGGCGAACACCGAGTGCTTCGATGCGTGAAAGAATGGAGTGAGAAGCCGCAGGAACGTCAGCAAGGGGCCGATCCCACAGGAACCGGACCTCCTGCCCGCTGTCAGCAAGGTTCTCAAGCACAGCAAGGCTCAGTGCCACATGGGCCTCAAGCGCACCTTGCTCACCGAGCAGTGGGGTCAGCCGGGTCTTCACGCGTCCCGGCTCTGGCCATTTGGCAAACTGCATGACCAGCGCCGATTCTGGAGTCTTAGTGTTCACGTCTTACATCCGCCCGATAGAGTTTTGCCAGGGATTCAGGAGAGTCGCCCCGCCAGAACCGCCAGCGAATTCGCCACATCAAAAACACCGTACGCCAGGCACCATTCTTCTGCCAGCGGCGACTGTCCGTTGTCACCGGATCGCTGATGCAGAACGGCCGGGACTCACGCTTGAGACGGGCAGACAATTCCACATCCTCCATCAACGGAATAGCCGCAAAACCACCGAGCCGTTCAAACACCGATCGACGAACAAACATCGCCTGATCTCCTGTGGCAATGCCGCTAAGCCACGATCGACGATTGATGAACCAGCTTATCACCCGGAATAAAGGCCGCCTGCCGCTCAGGCGGACGTCAAACCGCCCCCAAGCTGCGTCTGACCGCTGGAAATCGGCCAGATGATTCAAAGCGTTTTCAGGGAGCAGCGTATCGGCGTGAAGGAAAACAAGCACATTGCCAGTAGCGACGGCAGCGCCAGCGTTCATCTGCACCGCACGGCCGGGGGCCGAGCCGATGACCCGATCGCACAAAGGCCGCGCCAGTTGAACCGTATCATCGTCACTGCCGCCATCAACCACCAGCAACTCGTGGCCTGCCTGCCGAAGCGACTGAAGGCCGGACAGCGTTGACTCAATGGTCTGGGCTTCCCGCCATACGGGCATGATAATGCTTAGCGACACACGCTCTGACAAAACGCCTCCTTCCGCTGTGGATGAACCCGCCTTGAGCCTCGGGCCTTCGGCCGCTATCATACCGGCCTTTCCAGCGAAATGCCCCCGTAGCTCATCTGGATAGAGCGATCCCCTCCTAAGGGATAGGTAGCAGGTTCGAGTCCTGCCGGGGGTACCAGTTCAACGCCCACTCTCACTACCTTCGTACAAAGACCAGACATTGGGCTCAGTTGGCCAGGATCTCACTCGCTTTCATGACTGCCTGAGTACGATTCAACACATTCAACCGCTTATAAAGTTTTGATAGATGGTTTTTGATGGTATGGGCGGAGACATCAAGAAGTTTGGCTATTTCTTTGTTCGATTTCCCTCTCGCCAATAGCGCAAGGACCTCAGACTGTCTGGGGGTGATAGTTCTAAGGGTTGCTGGTTCTGAATCAGGATCGAGGGGGGGAATAAATACTTTGCCTTTCATCGCCATCAGCAGCGCTTTTTTAAGCAGAGCTGTTTTCTGCGACTTGTACACAAACCCCGAAGCGCCACTTGCAATGGTTTTGAGTACGCACTGCTGGTCCTCAGAGGCTGAAACGAAAACAAGGGCGGTCTCCGGAAGCAGCCCGCACATGACGCTCACGAGTGGCAAGCTATCCGATCCCGGTAATGATAAGCCAATGATAGCCAGCTCAAAGGCCGGATTCGCCCTCGCGCAAGCAATGGCTTCATGGTCAGTTGCTGCCGTGACGACCTCTATATCATTGGCAAGTTTATTCACCAGAACCGTCAGTCCGTCCCGAATCAGCTCATAGTTATCCGAAATTAGAATCCTCAAATTGAGCCCGCCTTTTCAGGCTCCAATTTCATCAAAGCCTTTTTACGAAGCTAGCACGAAACTGCCCTTATGCGGGTAAATATTCACTAGACCCCAACTTCTGCTGAACCACGGGATCGGACGTTAATGACTAGGCCATTTGGGCTACATACCACGATGAAAATGTAGCCTAGATTAAACACGGTCATTTAGTTAAGGACTGAGCGGGTGCCTGTCTGTGCTGACGCGCATCAATTTTCGAGATGGGACAATCACGCTTACTTTTTCGATAAATGTGAGTAAAAGCAAATTTGGACAATTAGAGTCCAGTGTGCCGTGAATCAGAAAATAGGGAATGTTCATGAGCAAAAATAATAGAAACAATACTCATCGATTTTCGGCGTTAATGTTTCCCAACAGGATTTTTCGATTATTTACTATCCTGATAACCCTGAGTTCCGTTTCTGTATTAAGCGGTTGCAACGATGGTGACAATAATTACTACGGAACAACAGCCGATGGAGATGGCGGTGAAACAGACGCAGCTAGACTCGACACGGATGGCGATGGACTGACCGATCTGGAAGAAGCCGCCGCAGGCACATCGAAGCGTTTGGCCGATACGGATGGCGATGGATTCAGTGATTTTCAGGAAGTGATCGAGTTTGGCTTTAATCCAGACAACAATAACTTTCGTTTTAATCCGTTAATCGCGGATGTTGTAAAGCTTGGCATTGAAGTGACTTCCGCTCCGGACTTGAGTATTGACTATCAATTGGAATCAGGGAGCACTGAGACCATCTCGGTGACACGCGAACAGTCCCGGGCCACTGCACAAACCGTCAGCAACACCTCCAGCAACAGTCGAGCCGTGGAAGAAACCCACACGGCGGGTGTTGAATATTCATCCACGATTTCGGCGAGCACCCTGGAAATTGGTGGCAGTGCCACAGCGTCAGCGAGTTATGACTACAGCAACGCAACCACCAACGAATCCAGCGTGAGCTATACCCAAGAGCAAAGCACCGAAAACACCGAAACGCTGGGTCTGGCGGAAGCCTTCGAAAGCTCCAATGAATATACAGAAACCGGCGGCACACTGGCGCTAATTCTGAAGGTGCGGAATGACAGTGACCTCTCATTCCAGGTCAAGAGCATCCGGCTCGGGGCCGTAACCCTGGACAGCGAAGACAGGCGCGCCTTAAAACCCGTAGGCAATCTGGACATCGATACATCCTTGGTCGGCTTTTCTTCGTTTACCCTGCCACCCCAGACAACTACCGACAATTTAACCTTTAGCACCAGCCTGCAGCTGGATGCGATCAAGGGCCTGCTGCGCGACCCGCGGGGCCTGATCGTGAGAGTCGCGTCGAGTGAAATCGTCGACAGTAATGGCGTCGCCTATGCCTTTCGGGATACCGAGATACGCACCAAAACCGCGACCGTCTTAATTGACTATGCGGGCCTCAAGCGATCGGAAGGTTACCTGGTCGCCACTAACGTGAATCAGCAGACCGGCCGCGTAGCGGTTAGCGATGTGTTGGCCGACATTCTGAACATACCCTACACCCTTACCAGTGATGGTCAGTTAGCGTCGGTCCGTAGCCTGCAAGCGACCCCCACCGCCTATTGGGTGGCGGTTCACGTGAGAGACACCGGTTTCGGCTCACCGGTGGTGACGGTGTTTAATTCCACCGCCCTCAATGCCGAGGCGTTTTCGGAGCTGGAACTGAAGTCCGGCGATTCACTAGCCTTGAACTTTATGGAGGACCTGGACGGAGATGGGGTGGGTCTTCGCAGCGAGCGTCTGTTCGGCTCTGATCCGAATGACGAGGACACCGATGATGATAACCTGCCAGACGGCGTAGAACTGCAGGGTTTTGACCTTGAGATCCTCACCGCCGATGGAGGGACCATTAGTCGTAGGGTAAGACCCAGCCCGATAGCGGCAGACATTGATGGCGATGAACTCACCGATAGTCAGGAATGCGACATGTCAAGTTTGCTCTGCTCCTCAGACCCCAACTCGGCGGATACCGATGGCGATCGGATACCAGACGGGTTTGATCTGCAGCCCGCTGCTTATACCAGTCTTGAGCTGACAAACTTCTCGGCCTCGGCGACATCCAATACCCCTCGACTGGAATTTGAACTGCCGACGCTTGACGACCTTACCTACACGGTCACGCGGGAAAGCGTTGGCCTGACGGGCGAGCTCACACTCTGCACAAAAGGCGAAGATCTTTGCCCATCGGTTGTTATTGCCGATCAGGTTAGCCCAGCGGATTCTTCGCCCATCATCATAACGGATACAGATGGCGGAGATCCGGATCGACAATTCCACTATCAGGTCTATTTATCCGTCAATGGAAGTCCAGATATTTTGGTCAAGGAACAGGGCCTGAATACGATCGTCAAACAGATAGAGATGACAGTCACCTTGTCCAGTCTCGAGGAGATTATCTGCTGGGATGAGATTCCACTGCTGGACAGCAGTGTAGACGATGGAACAGCGAGAGACGAAACATGTGAATTGTTTGGGTATTTATCGGTTTCCTTGGTGCCAGATGGGGATGGCCCTGTGATTGCCACAGAGCGAGGCGGGGTTCAATTCATTGAGACGGGGGACAATCCTCAGGATTTTGAATTTGCCGAAAAGACATTCTCTGTTCCCGATGTGCCGGGAACCTGTATCTTTGTAAAGCCGAGGCTTTGGGAGAAAGAGGACAATAAAGTGGATTCCAACACAGACGACGATCGACTGTACAATGCCAATCTATCTTATGTGAGCTATAAGTCGGCTGCCACTATGCATTGCCAAGTTGACGGTTGGAATACGGGTCAACACAAAGTTGGAATGAAATACCAGCAAGTTCAGGATCAGTTCACCGCGTTTCTCCCAAACCTCTTTGACATCACTTTTCTGGTTGAACAAGACAGTGAGACCTATAACGGGTTGTCTGAGAATCTTGAGCTAAAGGTCGTTTACGATGTCACTGTGACCCCGTGACATCACGCGGCCTGACACCGGGTCGGGAACAATCGGTTGCTGTCAGCACTGATTTTTTCTGCACCCGGTAGTATTGGAAGCGGGCACAAGGGAAGCGCACGTGCCCTTTCCTCCTGATGTTTGGTTGCACAGCGGGGAGCAGGTCAATACGACACCTAGGGTACGGTGAACGTTTTAGTAAAAAATTTGTGGGTACTACTGCGGGTACCAGTTATCCCTTTCTCTCACCCCGGGTTAAACTGTCGCTCCAGTTTCTGTCCGGACTCACACATGGCCCGCTTCACCGAAATCGGCACGGCAATAATACCAGGCAAGGGAACCCGGTTGCGGCTGCTGCAGCGCAACGATGAATTCTCCATCAAGATAGCCGGTACCACCGGAGAATTGATGAATAGTCGGGTGCATGGCTCGGAGGACGCGCTGGCCACCTTGGCCTGCGAGCGTATCGCCGATCATCCCGCCCCACGCATACTGATTGGCGGGCTGGGGATGGGGTTCACGTTAGCCGCAGCTTTATCGGCCACAGACAACGAAGCGCGGGTCACGGTGGCGGAGCTGGTACCGGAAGTTGAGCAGTGGAATCGTGGGCCATTGGGTGCAGCGGCAGGTAACCCTCTGGATGATCCCAGGGCCAGTGTCTACATCGGTGATGTAGCGGAGCTGCTGAAAACCAGTGATGGGGAGTGGGATGCGATTCTTCTGGACGTAGACAACGGCCCGGAGGGACTGACCCGCAAGGAAAACAACTGGATCTATTCCGATGCCGGCATTACCGCCGCCCAGAAGGCGCTGCGCCCGGACGGCGTTCTGGCTTACTGGTCCGCCAGCCAGGAACACAGCTTTACAGAAAAACTGCGTGCGGCAGGGTTTTCTGCGGAGGCGGTTACGGTCCGCGGCCTGCGCCCCGGCAAGGGCGCCTACCATGTGATCTGGCTGGCCTGGTAAGGCTACTTTTGATCTCCCGCCAGCTGATCAAGGCAACCGGCGCTGGAAAAGACTCAGAATACCAAGCAGTATTACTGCACCGATCAACGATACAACGAAGCTCATAACCGTGATGCCCTCATTGATCGAACCTGCACCCAGCAGCGGCCCGATCAGCCACCCACCAATCAGTGCGCCGACGATGCCCACCACAATATTGAGGATAATGCCTTGTTGTCCATCCGTGCCCATGATCAGGCTGGCAACCCAACCGACCAGACCACCCATTACGAGCCATATGATTATGCCCATGGTATTTCTCCACTAATTCTGGCGCACCAGGCGCCATTTTATTGGGCAAAAGGCAGAGGCTCGCGCCCCTGCCATTGCTCCTTACACTAAACACCCGTGAACCGGGATTTACTTCTGAACTTTATATTCTGGCGCAGACTTCAGACCTTCACGGGTCTGATTAATTCTCAGTTTGCGCTCATCGGCCGTGCCTGATTTGGTGACCTGATCCCAGCTAATGGCGACGTTCTTCTCGCCCATACCCAGGAATCCACCAACACCGACAACTATGGCGACCACCTGACCGTCCCGGTCAATAATCAGATCGCTCACAGAGCCTACTTCCTCATCACCCGTGGTTGTAACGTCGGCACCAATCAGATCTGTCGCTTGCATGCCTTTGGCGGGCGCTGCGCTCATGTAACTCTTAGCCTTCATCCCGGAGTGACCTGGATCGTTCTGGTCAGCCCGAAGCTTGGCGTCGGAGGACTTACCGGACTCATACGCCTCTTGACTCGCCTGGCTTTCTCCGCCCACGCTCGAATCGGATGATTCCTGAGCAAGCAGAGCGCCAGAACCCAGAGTCAGGGCCGGTGCCACCATTGTGTAAAATGCTAAAGCATGTAACTTTTTCATTGGATTCTCCCTGGAACCGGATGTGCAACTCGGACAAAATGTCCTTGTTTGCTGCCTCATCAGGGCGTCCTTCCCTTGCGTCATCGCCGGAAAGGCAACTGAACTACTGCTTGTGACTTCAAATTCAGGATGAGCTTCTAAATTACTCCGGAGGAGCCAATCAGTCGGTTCGGTGGCGCACCAAGTCATACTCTCTGACACTTTAGGCGGACGCTGATAGGCGCTGAGGCAGAACCTGTTGGTGGCCCGAGTCTTTCCGGCGTAGACTCGCTTTATAAAGGAAGTTTCTGCTCGGTGTTTAATGCACCCGCCAGGCAAGTAGTGTTCTCGCTAATCATCGTGCTCTGGAAAGGATTCAAATGACTGACACACCCGGCCCACTGCAGAACAAGCTTCTAGCGGCCCTGTCTGATGAAGCTCGCAAACGTATTTTCCCGAAACTGAAATTGGTCGAGTTGTCCCTCGGGGACGTGATTTACGAATCTGACCAATCCATTGAGTACGTTTATTTCCCCGTTGACTGCATCATTTCACTGCTCTACGTGATGGTGAACGGGTCTTCCGCCGAAATATCGGTGGTCGGCAACGAGGGCATGGCCGGTGTCGCCGTTATCATGGGGGGAGAAAGCACGCCTAACCGGTTTATTGTGCAGAGCCGCGGCCACGCCTACCGTTTGCCCGCCGCTGACCTGAAATCAGAGTTCAACAACTACTCCGAGATCCGCATTATCACCCTGCGCTTTACACAGGCCTTGATCACCCAGATGTCGCAGACGGCAGTCTGCAACCGCCATCACTCCATCGACCAGCAGCTGTGTCGCTGGTTGCTACTATCACTGGACCGGCTAGGCAACAGGCAACTCAATATGACCCAGGAGCTGATTGCCAATATGCTGGGTGTCCGCCGTGAGGGCGTCACGGAAGCGGCAGGCAAGCTACAGAAACTGGGGGTGATTGAGTACCGACGCGGCTGCATCACCGTGATCGACCGCCCGCAACTTGAGTCCCTCAGCTGCGAATGCTATGACGTGGTAAGACGAGAGAATCAGCGCCTTGAATCCAAAGGTTTAGGGGTTTAGGGGTTTAGGGCCTAAGCCCGTGGCAAGCCTTGCTTAGTTTCCGTCTTGACCCGGTACATGGCCGCATCCGCGTGGGGCAATAAAGCCTCCAGAGTTTCGCCGTCGTTTGGAAACAGGCTGATACCCACACTAACCGTCAGCGTCGCCCAATGGCCGTGCTGTCGCAGCAGTTCAGCGGCGGATTCGCGTACTTTATCGACCACGGCAAATGCCTGTTCATGTTCTGAAAGGTCGCTGAGCAGTACCACAAATTCGTCACCGCCTTGACGGCATACATGATCCGTCGCGCGCACACAGCCCAACAGCCTCTTACCCAGTGCCTTTAAAATTTCGTCGCCAACGGCGTGGCCCAGGGTATCGTTCACCTCCTTGAAGTTATTGAGATCGATGAACAACATCACCATTTTCTTGCCATGCCGTTTGGCCAGTGCAGCGGCCTGCTGGAAGCGCTCTTCAAACGCATAACGGTTGAGCAGGCCCGTCAGTGAATCGTGCTGCGCCATATAAGCCATTCTGGCAGTTGTTTCCGCCGAATAGCGTGAATCGTGGAATTTGATAAGCGCGCCGGTGATCTCACCTTTGGCGTTACGCAATGGTGATGCGGCATCTTCAATGGCCAGTTCATCACCGTCCCTCGATTGCAACATGGCGCTGTTATGCAGATCAACCGATGTGCCAATGTCCATGACATGTTGCGCCAGGTTGGCTCTCGGAACCCGAGTGGTTAAGTCGATCACCCGAAAAATTTCTGCAAGTGGTCGGCCCACTGCTTCCTGGCGGCTGAAGCCTGTCAGCGTCTCCGCCGCCGTGTTCATATAGGTAATATTCGTGTCGGTATCCGTTGCCATCACCGCATCGCCAACAAAGTCCAGCATGGCGTAGGCCAGCAAAGTCTCATCCCTGAGACCGGTTTTATTCCTGGTGGTTTTAATCTTCCCGCGATTCCGGTGACCATTCCTCATCGGCGTGGGTGATAGATGACCAGATTTGGAGGAGCTCAACATAATCGCCCCCCCTTAACCTTCGACCGTCGCTTTTTGCGTCAATGGGTTCTTGCGACTGAAGATCAGGCCTGCCAATCCAAGCCCGAAGAGCGCCAGTGTGCCTGGCTCGGGAACCGGGATACTCAGGGTCTTCATCATGCCGAGCATGCCGTCACGGACATCATCGACTCGATTATTGCCGTCCAGGCCCAGAATCATTTGGTCGAGCCTGCCCTGGAAAATGGCGTCGTTATAAAACGAAGCCTGGTTGTTTTCGCCAGGGTTTGACACTGAGCTGGCAGAGCCGATGCTGTCCATCTCTGAATGGTTTAGTAAAAACGGGCCTCTGTCCTGAACAGCGTAACCAGGGTCGCCATGCACGGGCACTAACGCTCTACCCGGGTTGGCCGCATTGTCGATGGGGGTCGCGTGGGCAAGGCCAGAAGCACCAACTACCGCCCCGATCATTAGGGTTTGGGTTAAGGTTTTCATAATAAAATCCTTCCAGTGGACTGATGACGCCAATAAAACAGCTTTACAACAATTCAACTAAATTCGGTCTCCTAGTGTTCGATAATCACTTCAACGCGCCGGTTCTGCTGGCGGCCCAATGCGGATTCGTTGCTGGCGACGGGACGTTCCAGACCAAGACCAGCCAAGGTAAGCCTGCGGTTTTGCACGCCATGATCGGTCAGATAACGGCGAACGGATTGCGCTCTTTGGAGAGACAGGGTCTGGTTGAATGTCGCACTCCCAACATTGTCGGTGTGGCCTTCAATCAGCACGTCCCGGTCCGGATAGGCAGTGAGAAAATCCACCAGCTTTTCCAGGTTGCGATTAGGCCCGCCCTGTAGTTCTGCGCTCCCAGTGGCAAACAACACGTCACCCAGCGTCAGCACCAGACCACGCTCCGTTGCTTCTGCTTCAAGCTCGTCGATTTGCCTTTGCATCTCCTCGGCGGCTTTTGATGCCGTGGCCGCGGCTGCCAACTCGGAGCTTCGTGCGCTCTTGGCGTCTGCTCGGGCGGTGTCTGCCTCAAGGGTGCGGACGGCCAGCCTGGCGGCATCGCGTTCTTCACCAAGCCGTTTTCGATCAGCTTCCAGCTGGCGAGTTGACCCCTTAGCTCTGGCAATTTCCACCATACGGTCGGCCATATAGACCCGGTGATCGGCCAGCGTGGCCTCATCGCTGTCGAGAGGCTGTTCGGCAAGCGCTACGGCCGTTTCGGCTTCACGCATTTCAATACGCGCGTTACCGGCCACCTCAGGGTTGCGCTGCAGTTCTGTCAGCTTCTGCCGCACATCCAGCGCGGCAGACGGGGTTTCAGGTGCCGTGGCACAGGCGCTCAACAACAGCGAACAAACCACAACCGTCGCTCCGGTTTTGCCGCCGAATGTTTTTTTCAGTAAGGATACGGTGTTCATTTCTGCTCCCCCTGGCGACCCATTTCCACATCTAGGGCATCGGCGCCACGTAACATTTCACGATTGATTTCCGCCGCCTTGGCGGCCTCTGTTCTGGCCATCGCCAGCAGGGCTGCCACGCGGGACTGTTTGGCCAGCTGATCCGCCTCGGCCATGGACTCTTTAACGACCGCTTTCTCAGCCATCACCAGTTGCACTCGGGCTTCTTCAAGCTCGGCACCGGCGTATTGCCGCGCATCTGCCTGTTCAGCTCTGGAAATGGTGTCTCTGGCCGCGTTCAACGACTCGGTTGGTGGCAGGGGTGCCGAAGCACACGCAGTCAGCAATGCCGCCAGGGCAAGAGTGATAAGTAGAGGAATTCGGTGGTTTACCTTGTCTGCAGGAAAAACGTTCATAACCTGGCTCCCTTTTCATCCGGAGCTGCCAGAACCCGTCAGGATTCAGGCACTCGCAAACCAAACCGGTTCACGGACTCTCCTTGTTTAACCCAATTTAACAATTGCCGGTCAGGGGTTCGGTTCGCTACCACACACAGGCCACCAATTTGAGTAAACGTGTCATGGCCGCTGTCTAAGGTGGGCTCCCGGGAGTAGTATGGAAGTGGTAACAACGGATATTTGCGATACAAGGAAGCGATAATGACAACCAATGAAGGACTTTCATGGGCGGAAAATCGCGCCCAACTTCGCCTGCACGCAGAAGATCTGATTCGTGGCGACGCCGAGAAGGTAACTAAAATCTCGGGTGGCGCTATGGGGGTTGAAGCACTGGCGGTGTTATACCGTCAGGCCCGTACCCCCGAATTTGCTGCCGATGCGCTAAAGCTGCTGCACGAGCTGCAAACCCATCAGGTGGAACTTGATCTGCTGCTTGAACAACTACAGGCCAGTGAAACCGAGCTTACCGAAGAGCTGGCCCATTATCAGGCGCTATATAGACTCGCGCCAGCGGCCTGCCTCGTGGTCTCTCGCGATGGACGGGTGATTGAAAGCAACGCTGCCGCGGTCGCTCTGCTGGGGTGCACGCCAGAGCATTCGGAGGAACAGACGCTGAGCCAATACCTGGCACCGCCGGGCCGTAGCGATGTGGCCAATCTGTTAGAAAGGCTCGAGATCCCGGGGGCCGTGACAACTTGCAGGGCCTGGCTGGTCGGCGAAGATAGCTTTGAGCTGTCAATCAACGCGAGCCTCATTTCGAGCAGAGGCCTGATTATGATAGTGATGTCGCCCTACCCAGCTCCGCACACGCATCCCGCCCGCTCCTGATGCGCATTGTCGGAATCGGAGCCTCTGCTGGAGGTCTGGCGGCACTCGAAGAGTTTCTGCGCCATACGCCAACCGATACTGGCCTGGCCTTTATTGTGGTCCAACATCTGGACCCGACCCAGAAGGCCTTGCTGCCGGAGTTGTTGCAGCGGGTGACTGCCATGCCCGTGCAAGAAGCCCAGCACGGCAAAGAAATTCTACCCAATTGTGTCTACGTCATCCCCTCCAACGCGGAACTGACCGTTGAGAATGATCGGCTGAGGCTTGAGCAGCCTCGGGAACCCCGGGGCATGCGCCTGCCGATCAACGTGTTGTTTTCATCTCTGGCCAGCGCTCTCAATGAGCGGGCAATTGCGGTAGTGCTTTCAGGTATGGGCTCGGATGGCACGCTGGGTCTGCAAGCCATTCGCGCCGTGGGCGGCCTGACCGTTGTGCAGGAACCCGGCTCGGCCGAATTCGATGCCATGCCTAGAAACGCCATTGCCACCGGTTGCGCAGATATTATTGCCCCGGCCGGCGAGTTGCCCAGCCGCATCCTGGCCTACAACAAATGTGTGACCGAGCCTGACCAGGATGGACCACCGGCAAAGCAGATGGAGCCGATCAACGCCATCATCGCCCTGTTGCAGCGACACACCAAGCACGACTTTTCCCTGTACAAACCCAGCACTGTACTGCGCCGAATCGAACGTCGTATGGCGATCCATAGCGTTGGGACTCTGCCGGACTATGCACGATACCTTGAGAACAACGACCAGGAAGTGCAGTTGCTTTTCAGAGAAATGCTGATTGGTGTGACCTCTTTTTTCCGCGATGCCGATGCCTGGGATTACCTGTGCGATTACGCACTTGAACCACTGATCGGGCAACTTGACCCCGAAGAGAAGCTGAGGGCTTGGGTGGTGGGCTGTTCAACCGGTGAGGAGGCCTATTCCCTGGCCATCACCTTTACCGAGACTCTGGAACGACTCCACCCTGAAAAGCAGGCCAACTTTCAGATTTTTGCCTCGGACCTGAGTTTGGAAGCCATCACTGTAGCCCGGGCGGGTCGGTATCCCTCTGCGATTGAGGACCAGGTATCCGAGCAGCGCCTGGCCCGATTCTTCACAAAGAACGACCACCATTACCAGATAAACCAGACCATTCGCGACCGGATATTATTCGCCCAGCACGATGTCATCCTGGACCCGCCGTTCACCAAGCTCGACCTGCTGGCCTGCCGCAACCTGCTGATCTATTTCGACCCCATGCTGCAACGTCGTTTGCTGCCGTTATTCCATTACAGCCTGCGTAAAAATGGCCTACTGATGTTGGGCAGCTCAGAAACCGTGGGCAGGCTGAACCACCTGTTCAAGCCACTTGAGCAGCGGCTAAGGCTCTATGAAAGACTGCCCCACGATTCCATTAGCGGTTCGAGCTTTCTGCTGAAATCCTTTCCACCCCTTTCCAATCTGTCCAAGGAGCAACCCTTGTCCGCCCCTACTAATCCAATCAGGAACAGCGACAATCTCCAGAATGCAGCAGATCACCTTCTTTTGCAGCGATATTCACCGGCGGCCGTAGTGCTTAACCAGAATGCGGATATCGTCTACATCAGCGGGCGCACGGGAAAATACCTGGAACCGGCCGCTGGCAAAACCAACTGGAATATCCATGCCATGGCCAGGGAGGGTTTACGTACACCGCTTTACACGGCATTGAAACAGGCCGCCACACAGAAGGACCCGGTTGAGTTAAACAACCTGGCCGTCGAAACCGACGCCGGTGTGCAACACGTGGACGTAACCGTGCAGGCACTCAATGAACCACTGGCCCTGCAGGGGATGACCATGGTGGTGTTCCGAGACCACCCTGCGAAGTCGCGGCGTAAACGCTCGAAACGCGATAGCGCAACGGCCACCGATCAGTCCGATGAAATCCTGCGTTATCAGGCGGCCATTGAACAGTTAAGCGAAGAGGCCCGACATTCCAGAGAAGAACTCCAGGCCTCCAATGAAGAGCTGCAATCCACCAACGAGGAGCTTCAGTCTGCGAACGAAGAACTCACATCCTCCAAGGAAGAAATGCAGTCCATGAACGAAGAGCTGCAAACCATCAACACGGAATTGCAAACCAAACTGGACGATCTGGCACTGGCTCAGAGCGACATGCAGAACGTGCTGAACAGTACCGAAATTGCCATCCTGTTTATGGACCAGAATCTTAATGTACGCCGCTACACCGCCCGCGCCGCCAACATCATCAGCCTGCGAGAAAGCGATGTGGGGCGACCGCTCAGCGAGCTGACCACAAAACTGGAATATCCGGAGCTGGAAGATGATGCTCAGCAAACACTCGAAACCTTGATGGTCTGCGAAAAACAGATAAAAACAAACGAAGACCGCTGGTTCTCCATCCGCATCATTCCCTATCGTCGGCTGGACAATGTGATCGACGGCGTGGTGATGACCATGGTCGATATAACAGAAGCGAAAGCGCTGGAATCGAGTTTGCGAAAAGACGCTGGACAGTCGCCTCAATCGAAATAGGTTTCTCTGCCCAAATCGACTGCTTTGGTGGTCTAGCGAACAGACCGGGCATCTGAGTCAACGTAGATTAGAGTTTCATCTTGGGTTCGATGAATGCCTTTAGTTCAGGTTGAGATGGACGCCACCTGATTCGTCTTCACAATCACGGAGCGTGAGTTTGGCAAGGCTTAACAGGCCTTGCCTTTTTTTGGGTGCCCTCTAAGTCAACTGGCCGACTCCCCGCCAGTACCTTTACGACCGCATGAGCACTATCAGCCAAGGCCTGGGCGTTGTAGCCACCTTCAAGCAAAAGCACCAGGCGACCGTCGCATAGCTCATCTGCCAGGTCGGTCATACGCTGGGTAAGCATCGCAAAGCCCGATTCATCCATGGTGCAGGTCATGTCGAGGTAATGACAATCGAATCCTGAGGACACCAGCAGAATGTCAGGCTGAAAATCCCTCGCCGCAGGCTCTACCACCTCATCGAACACCTTTAGCAATGCCGCATTGCCGATACCTGGTGGCAGCGGAACGTTGACTTGATAGCCGACACCCGCTCCAGCCCCCCTCTCACTTTGCAAACCGCTGCCCGGATAGAAGGGCGCCGCACAGTGGCTATCGATCACCAGCACGGAAGGATCGGA
Source organism: Marinobacter sp. CHS3-4 (assembly GCF_030053415.1). Classification (GTDB taxonomy): domain Bacteria; phylum Pseudomonadota; class Gammaproteobacteria; order Pseudomonadales; family Oleiphilaceae; genus Marinobacter. Next base: position 1,685,670 of record NZ_JASGBJ010000001.1, on the reverse strand, counting down.
GTAGAAAATTTCCTGCGTGCCGTTACCGTGGTGCATATCCCAGTCCCAGATCATCACTCGCTGATAGCCAAGCGATTCACGCGCATGGGCAGCGGTGACAGCGAGATTGTTATAAAGACAAAAACCAGAGGCATGATCGGAATGGGCATGATGGCCTGGTGGGCGCAGCACACAAAAAGCCCGACGGGCCTCACCCACCGAGATGGCCTCCACTGCACTGATTCCCGCACCAGCGGCGAGGCAAGCCGCTTCCACACTGCCTGGCGACACCGCCGTGGTGTCTTTGGACAGCCAGCAGGAGTCCCCCTTCAAAGACTCGATATGAGTGACATAGGCCTTGTCATGAACACGCTCCAATTGAGCCGTGGTCGCCGCCGTCGGCAGCATCCAGCGTACCCCTTCAATGGGTTCCAGCATCAGCCGGTCAACGATCGCTGTCAGTCGTTCTGGACGCTCCGGGTGAGTGTAGGTTTCCAGATTGCTGCCCGGATATTGCAAGTCAATCATTGCCTTGACCGACTCTGTCCAGGCGGGGTGGCTGGGGTCCCATCCGTGTGGATTGTGGCCGAGCATTCGCGTGTCATAGTAGATCAATACTGTTGCTGTCATAGCTGTGAAGCCTCACTCATGGGCGCTTTCCGTTACGAACCGGACTGGTCGCAAACGCTTTATCTGTTGGAGTTTATTAAATATAAACCAAGTCTTCGGTACGCCAATGCACATAGCAATTGAATCGATCCAACCGTCCGTTGCAGGAATTCTCAACCTGAACGATCAGCCCTCATCAACATTCGCTTACCAAATTACCACCGACATCTCCCGCCGTTATCCTTAATCTCTAGCCATGAGCCTTATTTCAATAGCGAGCGACCGCTTCTCGCGGCACAGCCATATCCTGACAGTCGCCGTCTGCGTGCTCCTGTCACTGCCCTTGCTTGCCTCCGAACAACAGGATGGCTACCGGCTGCTTGAGCTCGAAGGCTACCTGGTGAAATGGGGCGAACAGCAATTAGGCACGGGTGCAAAGATCAGCTACGCCTTTGCGGATGAAACGCTGGACTTTGATAACGCCCGCAATTGCGGCGTTCTGGCGCCGATAAGGTCACTGTCCAGCCGAAATCTGAGCTTTGAAATGCTGGTCGAGGAAACCGCTGCCGCGTTCCGGGTTTGGGAGCGTGCAGCGGACCTTTCGTTCTACAGGGTTGCCAATGCCCGAGAGGCAGACATAATCCTTGGCGCCCAGGGCCAGCCGCGTCGGCGAGCATTCGCCAACGTCACCTTGGCTCCCAGGGAAAAAGACGGTGTGCGCGCCATTGACCAGTCATTGGTCTGCCTGAACCCAGAACAGTCATGGAAAATCGGCTTTGATGGCGACACAGAAACCTACGATCTTCGTTATACGCTGATTCATGAAATTGGCCACGCCATCGGCCTGGACCACCCCGGCCCTTCCGGGCAGGTCATGGGTTTTCGCTACACCGAGAACTTCCCCGAGCTGCAGCCAGGTGATCTGCGCGGGATCCGGCATCTATACGGACATCGGGCCAGCGACCGTCAACTGGTCACCGGCACCGATACTGATCTTACCGAATCAGCACTGTAACCTTCTTCAGAAGTTATAGCCCAGACCCACGGTGTAGGCCCAGATGCCGTCGTCCTGGAAGGCATCTGTCGCGTCATTGCTGTCTGAGAACAAGAACTGATACTCGGCGCGCGCCAGGAAATAGGTCTTGGCTAGCACGTAATACTTTAATCCTCCTTCCAGGCCGGCAAACGCACTGTCCTTGACGCCATCACCATATATGCCGCCCAGGCTCGCGCCAACAAAGGGACGTGCGCGATCGTTGAGGAACTGATAGTCGATGTACCCCCGGGTCGAGCCGTTCCAGTAATCATCGGTGACGCCCTGACCTTCAATATCGGCGTAATTGATACTCTGGCGAATACCAGCCACCACATTACTCTGCAGATACCAGCCCAGATCACCGGTCACGCCGAAGCTGCCGCTGTTGAAATCCCGGTCATTACTGCCAGTTCCGGAAAGGGAGAATTCACGATCACCCTCGCGCGGGCCAAACTCGGCGGATTGTGCGGATACCGCCAGGGGCAAAGCTCCTAACAGACAGAAAGTGATCGCCGCAGTCTTGATTCTGATCATGACAAGCTCCTTGCTCACATTGTTCAGATTGCATTCCAAAATGCGCCAATGAATATTGGACGCAGGTCGTGGCGCAGCGAATTTGGGTCATTCAATTCGGTGCGAGCCCACCTTCCCAGAATCAGGGTTGGACCACTGTGTTGTCTGTTCGTAAGCACACACAGGCAGAAGAATGGGTTTCAGGGGCCCCACCATCGCGTCATCATTGGTTTGACGGTTAGCCCGTGAATGATGATCGAGAGCACAACGACCACCAGCGTGATATGGATAAGCTCCACGGCCAGCTCTTCCGGCAGGCCGAAAACAACGGCGAACATCAGATAGTAGAGAGAACCGATTCCCCGAACCCCGAACCAGCCCACCAGCATCTGCAGACGCCAGGATGCGCCAGAGCCAAGCAAACCAAGGAATACGCTGACCGGCCGAACGACCACAAACAGGAACAGCCCGAGACCGACAGCTCGGAGGCTCCAGGAGTCGGTAAACAACATGCCTCCCAGCAAGACCACCAATACCAGTTCGGACAAGCGCTCAAGGGGCTCCTTGAACCTCAAAGAGCCTTCCGATACCTCGCTGGGGCTATGAGCGATGTTTTCGCGCGGCTGATGGGAAGAGGCCGAAGACGCACCTCGGCGTTGGTTAGACTCTTCCTCCCGGGCCAGCGTTTTTTCGGATTGCCGCAGCGAAATGGCGGCAACAAAAACACCCAGAAACCCCCATCCATCGATCAGTAGGCATACGCCGTAAGTCAGACCAATGAGTCCAAGACCAAGGAAATCGTCCAACAACGGGCCCGTTCTTTCGAGGGATCGCTGCCCTCGCACAAGCTGAGCCAGCAACCGGCCCGTGACAAGCCCGACCACAATGGCCGACGCCGTTGACCACAAGACGTCCTTAAAAAACCATCTTTCCAGCAGCTCGTCACTCACCGGGGAACCGAGTAACAACAGACCCAACATGACGAAAGGAAAGGCGCTGCCATCGTTCATTCCCGCTTCACTCGTCAGAGTAAACCGAAGGGAATCGGTATCCCCCATGTGCCGCACCTGCACATCCGTTGCCAATACAGGGTCGGTGGGCGCCAGTATGGCTCCCAGCAAAATTGCCGCCCCCAAAGGAAGTCCAAGCAGGTAGTAACCGAAGACTGCTGTCAGCACGACACTGAGCGTCATAGAGATAAAGGCCAGACGCAAAGGTACGCGCCATGCTTTCCATCTGAACGGCACCGGCATCTTGGTGCCGGCAATAAACAACGACAACAGCACCGCAAGCTCCGCAAGCACTTCCAGCAAATGCGCCTGTTTCAGCGGGTTAAAATGAAATACACCGATAATTGAGGGGCCCAGAAGCACGCCCACACTCAAATAGACCATGGATGGTGTCAGATTCAGACGCTGAAGCACCGGCGGGCGCGTTCCCATAAGAATCAGCAGAGTTCCGATCGCGACAAACCAGACGGCGTTGGTCAAATGACTTCCTCAGGCTCGTAAGGGTTCAAAGGCTTTTCCTGCGCCCCAATTTGCCAAAGAAACAGACCGGCCTCTGTGCGCTACCCCACCCGAACCCATCTGTGTCTGTTAACGCACAGACCGTGACCCGGTTCCAACGCACGATGAACCCCGGTGGCACAGGCTTTGTCTGAAAATGGGCCACCGTTACATGAACCTATTGTCTGGCCAGAGGGCCAAAGGAGCTGAAATGAACAAGGACACCATCGAAGGCAACTGGAAAGAACTGAAGGGCAAGATGAAGGAGCAGTGGGGCAAGCTAACCGATGACCGCCTCGATGAGATTGCTGGCCGATGTGAACAACTAGCTGGCGAAATTCAGCAAGCTTACGGCGTCACCAGAGACGAAGCGGACAAGCAAATCAAGGACTTCGAACAAATCAGCAAGCATTAATCTACCCCCACCTAACTCTGATTTGGCTGCCTGCAGGCTTGTTTGCAGGCAGCGTTTCAACGACCAGACATACCCACCGTTTCTTCCGCACTGTGTTGGCCAGCGTACAGACCCCGCCATGTTGATGGCTCAATATGAACCCTGATGTGGCGATGGATCAGCCAATACAGGGAGTTGCATCATCCGCCGCAGGGAAGGCGGCGCAACCAAATTTACAGGTTCCAGAAAAGGTCAACACCCATGAACAACATCGTTTACATCGTTGGTGCTGTCGTTATCGTTGTGGCAATTCTCTCTTTTCTGGGTATTGGCTAAACCGAAGCGGCGTGACAGAGCAACTCGAAAGAACGCTTTGCGTTATCGAGGAGAGAGATTATGGCCTATGAAGGCATTTTCCTTTATGCGGGAATCCTGATCACCGCACTCATTGTTGGTTTTAACTCTTACAAGAAGGTTAAATCCCGAAACACGCTGATCAAGGCGGCTCTGTATCATTATTTTGTGAATTACAGCGAGACCACAAACGAGAAGCAAACAAAGGATACTTCATTGCCTTCGAAGGCTTATGGCTTGGCAATCAGAAAATTTCGGAAGATCAATCACGGTCTAGACGATTACATTTTTTGCTTTGACGTTCTCAATCATCAAGTGAAGACTTTTGGGGGACGAAACGCGATGCTTCAAGCTGCACGACGTCGTCATTTCCCCAAGTAATCTGGCAACGTAATGAGGATTTTGAATTCCATCGCATCCTCACCCTGAAGCTGCATAAAAGAGTCCGTTATTCTTGCCGATACCCTCGAAGATTCCGGCTTTATTCCTGTTCTTTCTTATTGGCTGGCCAGTCGGAAAACGCCAGAAAATACAGCAGGCCAAGGTTCAGCAGCGGAACCAGTATCAGAAGGCCCATCACGCCCGGATACCCTACTCTCTGGCAAATTCGCCACGCCGGTATCACCATCAGAACCGCAATCACCAGCATCCATAGACCATGTCCGGCCCACATGCCGTTTCCCCAAGCGTCATTTCCCATCATGCAATATCCTCCCTGCTTAATTAACTAAAATTGAACCGCAAGTGACCATTCTGAAAAAGCACATATCACATGCCAGATAGTGTAGACGACGCTGTCCGATTGGAAGTAAGCGAATCTGCAGTGCAGATGATCAGCCCGGCCAGCGCGGGTGCAATTCGTCAATCACGAAGCGATGCGTATGCGTCTCCCCCGCCGTGGTTTTATGGGGGTGACCCTCGGGTAGATCGGGGTGGCTGTGGGTGATCACCAGTCGGTCCTCGGCAGGCCATAGGCGCACGGCGAGGACAAAGAAGATCATGCCCAGTACCAACAGGACCAGCACGGTGCCCTGCATACCGGCCACCGTGCCAAGCCAACCCGCCAGCGGATACGTCAGCAGCCAGCCCGCATGGGACAGGGAAAACTGGGCAGAAAACAGCGCCGGGCGATCCTCGCCATGGGAGGATTGCGTCAACAAACGGCCAATGGGCGTTTGCACGGTCGAAAACCCCACACCCAGAATCGCCCACACAGGCAACAGCATTTCCAGGCCATCGATCATCAGTGCGAGCGCCAGGCCGCCCAGCACCAGCGCCGCCCCTGCCAGCATGACGGGGCGATCCTGCCAGCGGCGAAGCAACGCGGGAAGCGCCAGGGCCGCTGCCATAGAGCCAGCGCCGAAGACGGCAAACGCCAGGGCTGTGTATTGCTCAGTCAGCTTGAACTGGCCCTGCACCCAGACCACCGTGTTCACGATCACCAGGGAACCGGCCACGCTCACCACGAGGTTCAGGGCCATCAGCCCCCGCAGTCGGGGCGTCGCCCGGAATATCCAGAACCCACGCCTGACGCGATCCAACACTCCATGCGTTTGCCCCGAGGCTTCGCGCTTGGGCAGCATCACCGACACAATCAGCACCGCAGACGCCAGAAATCCGATGACGGTTCCGGCGAACAGCACTTCCCAACTGGTGACGAGCAGCAGCAATCCGGCCAGGGCCGGACTGATCAGGTTTTCCAGATCGTAGGCAACGCGCGACAAAGACAAAGCGCGGGTGTAGTCGTCTTCATCAGGAAGCACATCGGGGATGATGGACTGATAGGTTGGCGTGAACGCCGCAGAGGCTGACTGAAGAATGGCAATCAGAACGTAAACTTCATATACCTGCGTCACGAATGGCAGCGCCAACGCGATGGATGCTCGCACCAGGTCTAGGGCAACCAGCATTGTGCGGCGCGGCAAACGCTCAGCCAAAGCCGAGGCAAAGGGCGCGATGCACACGTACGCCACCATCTTGATGGCCAACGCCGTGCCAATCACCTGCCCTGCCCGGTCTTCCGCGAGGTCAAACGCCAGCAGGCTCAGGGCAACTGTTGCCAGCCCCGTTCCCAGCAGCGCAACCATTTGCGCGAAAAACAGGTGCCGATAGGTTCGGCACTTCAAAATCTCAAGCATCGTGCTTTAGTACCATTCTTTAATGTTGGCTTCTTTCGATCACTGAGGATGCTATCGTCTTGTCCCTAATGATCCAACACACTGGAGTATTCATGGTGTCTCCATTATTCCACAGCCGCTGGCTGGCGATCCGGTCTCGCCTCGGCTGGTTGGCCGTTTCACTCGGCCTGCTGGCCATCAGCGGTGAGGTTCTGGCCCACGCCGTTGCCCAGGGCGACAAAGGCTACATTCAGGAAATCACGGGCATCCATCTGATGTCCTTTATCTACCTTGGCGCCAAGCACATGGTCACCGGCTATGACCACCTATTGTTCCTGCTGGGCGTCATTTTCTTCCTGTACCGGATGCAGCACATTGCCATCTACGTCAGCCTGTTTGCGCTGGGGCACTCGACCACCATGCTACTGGGTGTGTACTTCAACGTGGGCATCAACAGTTACCTCATTGATGCCATCATCGGCCTGTCGATCGTTTACAAAGCCCTGGACAACATCGGCGCCTATCAGCGCTGGTTCGGATTTCAGCCGAACACCAAAGCCGCCACCCTGATTTTCGGCTTTTTCCATGGCTTCGGGCTGTCCACCAAAATCATCGAATACGACATTTCAACGGATGGGCTGATTCCAAACCTGCTGGCGTTCAATGTGGGCGTGGAAATCGGGCAACTGATCGCCCTGGCCATGATCCTCATCATGATCAGCTTCTGGCGCAAGTCAGACAGCTTTTTCCGCCATGCCTACACCGCCAATGTAGCCATGATGAGCGCAGGTTTCCTGCTCTTCGGCTACCAGCTCACCGGTTATTTTGTCGCTTAATTCTGGAGTCTTGTCATGTACAACACGGAAATACCCTCCCGGGAAGAACTTCCCTCAACCGCCAGATTGATCAAATCCACCGTTCTGGCTTTGATTGTGGCCGCTGTGCTGCTTGTCGCGGTCGTGATGCCGGCGGAATACGGTATCGACCCAACGGGGGCCGGTGAGCTGATGGGGTTAACAGAAATGGGCGACATCAAGCAGCAACTGGCAGAGGAAGCCGCAGCAGACGCTGCCGCCCAGATGGCCGCGGTCGAACCCGCAAAGACAGCCGAATCCGAGATTTCGGATCCGGTAGACGCCGAACCGGCATCCACTGAGCAGGACGTCGCCGCCTCACCGCAACCGGCGCCTGAAGCCGAGGCAGAGACTGCAGCGCCCGTGGCGCCGGCAGAACCCCAGTGGCAGGATGAAATTCGCGTTGTGCTTACCCCCGGGGAAGGCACAGAGTACAAGCTCACCATGGAAGAAGGCGCAATTGCCCGTTTCTCCTGGGTGTCCGAAGGGGGACCGATCAACTACGACACGCACGGAAACGGCAGCGGCCAGTCCATCTCCTACGAAAAGGGCCGCGGCGTTCCAGAGGATGAAGGCGAACTTCAGGCCGCCTTCACTGGCAAGCACGGCTGGTTTTTCCGGAACCGTAACGACAACGACATTACCCTGGTCCTTCGCACCGGCGGAGATTACGGGGAATTGCAGAAAGTGCTCTGATCAGAATTCAGAGCATGTTCTGTTATAAACTGGCGACAGTGATCTCCCGACGCCGAGGGCTGAGCATGACTGACGACGAGTTACGCAGATTCCGCAAGTTGCTTCTGGACTGGCGCGAAGATCTGCAGTCCACTAGCGCAGTGCGCGATGAAACCAGCGACACCGTCCACCTGGATCAGCAGAGCGTCGGCAGACTGTCGCGGATGGACGCGCTTCAGAGCCAGGCCCTCGCAAAAGCCGGCAAAGCGCGGGCCGAGCAGCAGCTTCGCCTGATTCAGAGCGCCCTTGCTCGAATCGAAAACGATGAGTTCGGTGAATGCCTGGAATGTGGCGAACCGATCAACCCCAAAAGACTGGAAATCGACCCCACCTGCCTTTACTGCATCGATTGCGCGGAGTAGCACGTCGCGCGCCTGTCCCACTCGATGGTTCCTTGAAACAGTGTCATTGCGGTATTCCATTGCACTTTTAATGTCGTTCGCTGTCTAAAACTCCAATATCGCACTGCTTTTGGTTGTTTTATTACGCCGTTTATATCCAATAACTGGAATTTTCGACGCTTAGAGTGCTTTTATTTGTTATATTTACTACATTAATAACAAAACGAACAGAATCAGGAGCACGACATGACACTTAAAATTGCAATCAACGGCTTCGGAAGAATCGGCCGCAACGTGCTTAGAGCCCTGTACGAGGAGGAATACCGGGACAGGGCGCAGGTGGTTGCCATCAACGACTTAGGCGACGCCGCCACCAACGCTCACCTGCTCCGTCATGACTCGGTACACGGTCGATTCAACGCCGAGATCAGTCACGACGCCGAGTCCATAACCGTCAACAACGACCGCATTGCCGTGACGGCAATCCGCGACCCGGCGGACCTGCCCTGGAAATCAATGGGCGTGGACGTCGTGCTTGAATGTACCGGGCTATTTACAACCCGCGAAAAGGCTGCCGCTCATTTGACCGCCGGTGCGCGCAAAGTGATTGTGTCGGCGCCCACTAAGAACGCAGATGCCACCGTTGTTTATGGCGTCAACCACGACACCCTGACACGGGATCATCAGGTAATTTCCAACGCGTCCTGCACGACCAACTGCCTGGCCCCGATTGCCAAGGCACTGCAGGAGAGCGTTGGCATCGAGTCCGGGCTGATGACGACGATTCATTCCTACACCAACGACCAGAACCTGAGCGATGTCTATCACCCCGATCTGTACCGGGCACGCTCTGCCACCCAGTCAATGATACCAACCAAGACCGGCGCCGCAGCGGCCATTGGGCTGGTGCTGCCGCAACTGGATGGAAAGTTGGACGGCCTTGCAGTGCGAGTGCCCACCATCAATGTATCGCTGGTGGATTTATCCTTTGTGTCGGAACGGGACACCAGCACAGAGGAAATCAACGAGATCATGCGCCGGGCGGCTCAGTCATCCAAGGTTCTGGGCTATAACGATCAGCCCCTGGTATCGATCGATTTCAATCACGAACCACTGTCCAGCGTGTTTGATGCCGCCCACACTCGGGTAAAAGGTCGTCAGGTCAAAGTCATGGCGTGGTACGACAACGAATGGGCCTTCTCGAACCGTATGCTGGATAACGCTTTGGAACTCGGGAAACTATAAAGGCTCTGGCCCGCTTTATGCTTTGTCTTGACTAAGTTCATTTCGAGGCAGGCATGAGAGGAACAGAGCCATGTCGCTATTAACATCACTGATGAAAGCCGGCACCCAGTTTCAACAGGCAATGGAGAAGCGCCCTTCCCAGGCGCCATCCGGTAATGGCGAAGGCGCAAAAACCCCCGGCCAGCGCCACGAGACGGTTACAGCCAGCGAGTCAGGCAGCAAGACGGACGATCGATTCACGCTTTCTGAGCGGGCCACCCAGGATCCAGGCCGCTCCAAATCCGCCACGCTTCAAATGACGGAATACCGTCAGACCATTGGGCAGGATCTTGCCTTTGTCAGGGAAACGCTGCGGCATAAACTTGCCGAATACCAGCTTAATCCGGCAAGCCGACTCGAAGTGGAGAAAAATGAGCAAGGCGATATTCAGCTGGGGGGCGGGCTTCCTGCGGATATCAAAAACAGAATCGAGCAGGATCTCAACAACAGCAAGCCCTTCCGTGAGGCCTTCAGCCGGCTGAGCGCCAGCGAGCCGACTCTTCACTTTATGGATAATGCATTGAAGCTTAACCAGGCCTATGGCGTTAACAATTCCCTGTTGGACGCCATGGTCAGTGAGAAGCAGGAGTTCAACGGCCTACAGGACCTGATTCATCGCTACGATTCGCTTCGCAGGTCCACCGCTGCCAGCAACACTGACGCTTTCAGCCAGGCCAGAAGCTACGCGTTCAATCTGAACACGCAAGCCTGATCAAAGGTTGAACGGCTCCGGGTCGCCTTTACCCACGCGGGTAACCTCAGGCACGGGGCCTGTCATGTTCACTACGGTAGTTGCTTCCAGCCCACAGAAACCGCCATCAATGATTAAATCCAGCTCGTGCTCCAGGGCGTCGCGAATGTCTTCAGGGTCCGTCATTGGGTCTTCATCACCCGGCAAGATCAGCGTGCTGCTCATAATGGGTTCGCCCAGTTCGGCCAACAGTGCCTGAACGATGGCGTTGTCAGGCACCCGAATGCCAATGGTTTTCCGCTTCGGGTGCAGCAGGCGCCTGGGCACTTCGCTGGTGCCGTCCAGAATGAAGGTATAGGGCCCCGGCGTGAATTGCTTGAGCAGACGAAAATGGGTATTGCCCACCTTGGCGAACACCCCTACGTCGGACAGATCCCGACAAATCAGAGTGAAGTTGTGCTTGTCGTCCAGCTTGCGAACTCGCTTGATGCGATCCGCTGCCTGCTTGTCATCCAGCTGACAGCCAATGGCATAGGCAGAATCGGTGGGATAAACCACAACACCGCCTTTGCGAATGATCTCCACCGCCTGTTTGATCAGCCGTTTCTGCGGTGTTTCCGGGTGAATCTGGAAAAACTGGCTCACTGGCTGCCCCCTGCGGCAAACGCCGGGTCATTTTTGGAACCCCCAAGGCAGTTGGGAGAGTCTGGTGCCGCCTGTCCTGAATCCGCCCACTCGGTCGGCGTATAAAGATGCAATGCCAGGGCGTGAACGCCACCGGCAAGCTCGTCTGCCAGCAACTTGTAGATGGCCTGATGACGCTTCACCTTGCCCTGGCCGTCAAAGTCACCAGACACCACGGTGACCTTGAAGTGGGTTTCAGAGTTGGGCGGCACATTGTGCTTGTGGCTTTCGTTTTCCACGGCAATAAGGTCGCTATTGAAAGCCTGTTCAAGCTTCTGTTCAATCGAGGTCTGAATCTTCATGACCGGAGTAACTCCTGTTCCAGTGCGATTGGGCTCAGTCTACTACAGCAAGGCCCTGCTCTGCTTGACAGGATAGGGTCAAAACGCCATCTTGCTGAGCCCTTTTCAAACCCCAGACAACCATGCGCCTTTATATTGCTGAAAAACCCAGCCTCGGCCGGGCCATAGCCGCAGCGTTACCTGCTCCTCACCAAAAGGGGCAAGGATGGATTCGCTGCGGCCAGGGCGAAGAAGCCTGTACCGTCAGCTGGTGCATCGGTCATCTACTGGAACCTGCAGAGCCTGCACAATATGACCCGCGCTGGAAAAAGTGGCGGCAAGCAGACCTGCCCCTGTTCCCGCCCCACTGGGAAGTGGCTCCGAAATCAAGCGTCAGTCAGCAACTTCAAATCCTGCAATCGCTGATGCGGAAGGCGGATGTCATCATTCATGCCGGTGACCCGGACCGCGAAGGTCAGTTGCTGGTCGACGAAGTCATCCGCTACACCGGCGTGAAGTGCCCCGTCGAGCGTATTCTGATCAACGACCTGAATCCCTCTGCGGTCGCCAAGGCCATCAATTCACCGCAGGACAATCGTCACTTCCGGCGGCTGTCCCATTCAGCCCTGGCTCGCCAGCGGGCAGACTGGCTTTACGGCATCAACCTGACCCGCTTCTACACCCTGACGTACCAACAACAGGGACAACAGGGTGTTTTCTCCGTAGGACGTGTTCAGACACCCGTTCTGGGGCTGGTGGTTACACGTGACAAGGCCATCGAACAGTTTGAACCCAAGCCTTACTACCGCATTGAAGCCACCTGCCATGGTGTAGAAGAAGCCGAGTCAGACCAGCCGTTCACCGCACGCTGGGTGCCCTCAGATCAAGATCAGGATTCCTGTGATGAGGAAGGTCGTTTGCTGGACAGAACGGTCGCCGAGGCTGTCGTCAATGCCGTCCAGGGACGCCCGGGCAAGATTACCGAAGCCAGATTCCGCGACCGCAACGAGTCACCTCCTTTGCCGCTGTCGCTGTCCGTGCTTCAGATAGAGGCGGGCCGGCTTTTCCGAATGGGGGCAAAAGACGTACTGGACACCGCACAAAGCCTCTACGAACGTCATCAGCTCATCACCTACCCGCGCTCTGACTGCCGGTATCTGCCCGAAGGTCATTATGAGCAGCGCAGCAGCGTCGTTAGCGCCATCGCCCGGGTGGCAACAGATCTGGAAAGCGCCTGCCAACAGGCAAATCTGGACAAACGTTCCGCCGCCTGGAATGACAAAAAGGTGGATGCGCACCATGCGATTATTCCCACTGCGCGTCAAAGGGGAGCGGGCCGATTGAGCGATGGCGAGCAAAAAATTTACGACCTGATCAGCCGCTATTACCTGATGCAGTTCAGCGAGGACGCCATTCACAGAGAGGGCCGTTTGAGCCTCACCATTGGCGACCATGATTTTCGGGCAACCGAAACCGCGATCCTGGAACCCGGCTGGAAGCAGCTGGAAATACGTCAACGCGAAGAGCGAAAAGAGGCCTCCAAACCGCCCCTTCCGCGACTGTCCACCGGCGACGCAGTGTTGTGCGATTCGGCCGAGATCAAGGAGCGAAAAACCCAGGCACCGCAGCCCTTCACAGACGCAACGCTGCTGTCAGCGATGACCAACATTGCGCGCTTCGTCAGTGACCCGGAATTGCGCAAAACCCTCAGAGAAACGGACGGTCTGGGCACCGAGGCCACCCGCGCTGCCATCATCGACACCCTGTTCAAACGGGACTACCTGGTTCGCGAGAAGCGATTCATCCGCTCGACCAGCAAAGGCAAAGCGCTGATTGAATCCTTGCCGGAATCGGTCAGTACCCCAGACATGACGGCTATCTGGGAATCCACGCTCGAACAGATACGGCGAGGCGAAGGCGACCCACGGCAATTTCTGACAGACCTTCAGAACCAGATCCGCAAGCTGGTTTCCGGGCCCGGAAGCCTCTCCCCCCAACCAGAGCCTGAGACATCCGGCGGCGTCCATTGCCCGAAATGCCGGGCCCCGATGCGGGAACGGGAGGGCAAATTTGGCGCTTTCCTCGCGTGTACCCGCTTCCCGGATTGCAACGGCACTCGCCCCATTGATGACACCCAACCTGAAGATGGCAGCGGCACCCGGCCCATCCCCTGCCCACACTGCTTTTCCCCCCTGGTACGGCGAAAAGGACCAAAAGGTTATTTCTGGGGCTGTAGTAATTTCCCTGGCTGCCGACAAACAATCAGTGATGACAACGGAAAACCGGCGATTCGTTTACCGAAGGCTACATAACGATACTGAAGCGGCTTTCAATTTTTGTAATACTCTGGTTCTGCTGGCAAAACCATTAACGAGGACGACCAATGCGCATTGCGCTGCTGGAAGATGAACAGGAACAGGCGCAACACATTCAGTCGATGCTGACTGAGCGTGGGCATCAGTGTGATCATTTTCCGTCCGGTCAGTCTTTTTTGAACGCCGTACTGCACCGTAGTTATGACCTACTGATTCTGGACTGGCAGATTCCGGATACGACCGGCATCGAGGTTCTGGAGAACGTGCGCTCTCAGCTCAACTGGCAAATTCCGGTGGTTTTTCTGACCCAACGTGACAGCGAAGCGGATATCGTGCGCGCACTGGATGCCGGTGCTGATGATTATTTGTCCAAGCCCGCACGTGAGGCAGAGCTGGTCGCCCGCATCAATGCGTTGGCACGGCGCACAAACCCCGATAACGACAAAGAGGTTCTGACCTACGGTCCGTTTCAGATCAACACCCAGCAACGCGCAATCAAGCTTCACGGCGAACCGCTAACCCTGACGGACAAAGATTTCGACCTGACCTTGTTCCTGTTTCAGAATCAGGGTCGGCTGCTCACTCGCGACATGCTGCTCGAACGCGTCTGGGGCATGGCCAGCGACATCAACACGCGGACAGTGGATACCCACATGAGCCGCCTGCGCCGCCGTATGGGGCTGAATCCGGAAAATGGTTTTCGCATTAAAACGATCTATCAAAAAGGCTACCGCCTGGAAGCCATGAGCGGTCCGACCACTGACTCAGAAGATACAGCGGCGGAAAGAGCTTGAAATGACTCAAGGCATGACGCATCGACCCCTTCTGATCAGCCTCCTGATCGCTTCCTGCCTTTTGGTGGGCGGCTATAGCCATGCGGAACTATCAATCACTCGCGGTTCCGAGGCCGGCTCTTCGAGCTTTGCGGCGTCAAGCGTGCCTGAATGGACCTATACCGTTCAGTCGGGCGAGACTATCCAGAATATAACCAAGCGGTACCTTGCCAACGGCATCGCCTCATCACGGCTGCTTCAACACAACGATCTCGTTGATTCTTCCCAGCTGAGAAATGGCGACACGCTCAGGATTCCTCTCTCCTGGCTTGAGCAGCAACCCGATCCGGCCCGGGCTACGACGGTTTCCGGACAAGTGATGGTGTTCTCGGGAAGAACCGGCAGCAAGCGCCCCCTTACACCGAATACTCTGATTCGCGTGGGTGATGAAGTCATTACCTATTCCGGCACGTCAACCATTAAGTTGGCTGACGGCTCGGTGATTCGTCTGTCTCCGAACTCGAGGCTTGCCTTCAATCGCCTGACCCGCTTTGGCAAGTCTGGCATGGTGGACACACGGCTGCGCCTTAATAGCGGTGAACTCGAAACCCAGGTAGAGCCGGTGATCGAAGATGGCTCACGGTTCGAGATCGAGACGCCCTCGGCCGTTGCTGCCGTTAGGGGCACCATGTTTACTTTGCGCACCAGTCCAGAGGGCACAGACTTGAGGGTAACCGAAGGCCGTGTTGCTTTTGGCCCGCCCGGCCACTCTAAAGCCATTCCAGAGGGCTTTAGCGCAAGCGTCTCATCCGCCTCCAATGGCGGTATGAGTATACGTCGGCTGCCGCCCGCGCCAGACGTCAACCCGATCCCCGGTCAGCTAAACCGGCTGCCTGAAACGCTCAGCTGGGAGCCCAATGGCGCGCCCGAATATCGGGTAAATGTATATGAAGCCGAGTCAGGCAAATGGCTCCAGAGCAAAACACAGCAGGGAACCAAATTCGATATTGAGTTACTTGATAACGGAAAATATCAGGTTCAGCTTGCGGCGCTGAATAGCCATGGCATTGCGGGTATGCCACGCATTGTCGACTTTGAAGTGGATCTGCAGGCAAGGGCCGCAGAACTGACCGAACCCGCGCCGGGTGAAGCCGTTAACGACGACATGCCGGAATTCAGCTGGCAACTGAAGGGCCAGAACGAGGTCGCACGCATTGAAATTGCCGATGACAAGAGCTTCAGCAATGTCATTGCGACCAGCGAGTGGGCACCAGACCAGCAGGCCCTGCCCTCCAGACCACTGTCGCCCGGAAAATATTACTGGCGGGTCGTGACCGAAGCCGGTGGCAATTCTGTCGCCACCAGCGAAACTCGAACGCTGGTGATCAACGGCACGCTTCCACCAGTGCGGATTATCAGCATCAACTACGTGGACAAACAGGTTCGGGTGTTCTGGGAGAAAGTCGACACAGCCAGCGAATACAGGCTGCAGCTTTCAGAAGAACCGGGTTTCCGCAACATCATCAAGGAAGCTGACCTGGCCGAAACGACGGCCGCCTTGCGACTGATCCCCGGAAGACGTTATTTTGTGAGGCTGAAGGCGCTTTCAGATGGCCCGCTCGAGAGCCGATGGGGCCCCGGGCGCGAACTCTTCCTTGAATAGCAAGGGCGCATGACACGGACCTGGCCGCCAATCAAAACCAACCCATGGACCCTGGGAATACCTCTGATACTGATGCTCTGGGCACTGCACTCTCTGGATGTGCCCCAGCGCCTCAACCTCTGGCTTTATGACACCCTAATTACAGCCAGCCCGACAGAGCTTTCACCTGACATCGCTCTGGTCGCCATTGACGAACGCAGCCTTGACGAGCTTGGCAAGTGGCCGTGGCCGAGAGACCTCCACGCCAGCTTGATTGATAAACTGGATGCCGCCGGCGCCGAAACCATCGTATTCGACATTCTGTTCGCCGAAAGCAGCGCGGAAGACGCAACGCTTGCCTCTGCCATGAGCGCTCATGGGCAGGTAATACTGCCACTGCACCTGTCGCCACCTTCCAGCAGCCGATTAATGACCGAATACATGCCCGTCCCACTGTTGGCGGATGCTGCCAGGTCGCTGGGACACGCCCACGTTGAATTGGATGAAGACGGAGTGGCTCGGGGCCTTTACCTTCAAAACGGCATTGGCAACCGGTTATGGCCAAGCCTCTCGCTGGCGGTGCTGAATGATTCTGTGGTTACCCTTTCCGATTCTGACGCTGCCCCTTACACAAATATTCGACAGCAATATCGTGCCATTCCACTGGCGGGAGCAGCGGGCACGCTCCCGACCTACTCCTACATCGATGTGCTGTCGTACCCACCCGCTTACGAAGAGTTTCAGGGAAAAACCGTTTTTGTTGGCGCCACGGCAGCGGGTTTCGGCGATGTACTACCCACCCCCTTTTCCGGCCTTCGCAAGCCGATGTCCGGGGTGGAGTTCCACGCAAATGCCTATTCAGCCCTCAAAAACGATCAAACGATCGAACGATCGCCATCATGGCTCAGCTACGCCCTGGCAGTTCTGGTACTCATTGGCCTCAGCCTCGCGCTTCCCAGAATGCGCCCGACACGCTCACTGGTTCTATGCGCTTCATCGGTTATCACGCTTATTCTGGCCCAGGCGTTACTGTTGTTCTACGGCCATTACTGGCTGAATGTTTCCTACGCTCTGGTCATTGCCATCCTTGCCAACCCACTGTCCAGCACCCTGCGGCTGGCAATGACCAACCGGTTTCTCAACCGTCAACTGGATGAGTTGGCTTCCGGCCCCAGCATGACGCTGCCCAAGCCCTCCCATCGGCATCCGTCTCAGTTGATGTCTCATCTCCGTGCCCTTCTGCAGCCTACAGGCTGGATATTCGCCCAGCAGGACGAAGTCATTGAGTCGGCCGAACTGTCTCTAACGGATGCCCCGACCTTCTCGTCTCCGGGCCTGTGGGCTCACCGTAATAATCAGAGCTGGGTGCAAATCACAAGAAACGACACCGTCTACACGCTGGGGCTGAAGCTACCAAATGACCTCAGTCGGGAAGCCATTCAGCGTTACCTGGACAAATTGCCGCTGATGAACACCGACCTGGACATCCCCGTTGAGCGGCCAAGGGAGAATGTCTCCGCCAGGATCGAAAGGGTCAGGAAAGCAACCTCGCAGATGAACCAGTTGCAGGAGTTCATCTATCGCAGCTTCGAGAGCATGCCTGATGGCATTATAGTCACAGACGAACTGGGCGTTATACGCTTTGCCAATGCGCACATCGAGCAATGGTTTGATGAACCTATGCCCAGCCTGAATGGATTGCCTCTGACACGGCTATTGGATGGCCATGACCCTCGGGACACCACCCCATGGCATGAAACCGTGTCAGAGACACTCACTCTGGCGCAAGCAAGGACCGTTGACTTGCAGCTTGGCCACCAATCTTTCCTGATTCACTTTGCGCCCTTCGCCCTGCCGGATGGCAATCAACGTGGAATAATCGCCAACGTGTCGGACATTTCGGAGCTTCGGGAACAGCAGCGCCAGCATCGAGAGGCGATCGACTTTATATCGCATGATGTCCGTTCGCCTCTTGTCTCACAGCTGGCGCTGATCGAACAGCTCAAACGCAATCAGGGCCCGGTCGAAACCGCCCAACTGGATCAGCTCGGAACCCTGGCCCGCAGAAGCTACAATCTGGCAGAAGAGTTCGTGCAACTGGCACGCGCAGAGCAGCTAACCGAGACCCGCTTCTACGAATGCGAGTTCCTCGCCATCGTCGAGAACGCCCGCGACAGCGTCAGCGAACAGGCGGCAGGAAAAGGCATTCAACTCGTTCTGCAGGGTCAGGAGGATCTCTGGCTGAATGGCAATGCCGAGTTGCTGGAACGGGCGGTCATCAATCTGATCACCAACGCCATACAGTACAGCCATCCAGGGTCCACGGTAACGGTGCAGGCTTTTCAGGCCGGTCATGAAGCATGCTTGAATGTGATCGACGAAGGCGAAGGCATAGCAAAGGACGAAATACCCTACCTCTTTGATCGCTATCGTCGCCAGAAAAGCAGTGAGCTATCCGGCAACCATGGCACCGGCCTGGGCTTATCCTTTGTGAGTGTCGTTGTCGAGAAGCACCGCGGGCGCATCGCAGTGGAATCTGCGCTCGGCGAGGGCACCGCATTTAAGTTGCGACTCCCAATAGCGACTCACCTCAACTAAGCGTCCATGCCTGCCCGTAACGAAAAAGCCACCGATAAACGGTGGCTTTTCAGATGGTTCGGTTCTAAACCTGATATCAGCTCTGGATTTCCTTGCTCACCAGATCAGACGGCGGGCTGACCAAGCCGTTCTCGTCCTCGGCCTGAACGGTGAAATACCATTTTCCGTCAGACAGATTTTCTACAGTATATTCCATGGTGTAAGCATCGCTGACACGAATGGTCCGGTCCAGGTTGTCAGGATTCTGGCCATAGCTGATGACATACCCTTCAAGCTCATACAATTCCAGGTCTTCATCATTCTGACGCTTGAAAGGCGCGTTCCAGCTCAGAGCTGCGGTGCGGTCGACGGTCTCAGCGGTCTGATCGCCACCGGAATTCTGCGCTGAAGCGGTGCCACCGGATGAACCAGTACCAGTGCCACTGGATGAACCGCCTCCACATCCAGTCAGGGCGATTCCGAATACGATAGCGGCTATCCCTGCCTTTGACATTTTAATGACGCGACTCATAACTTGTTTGCACCAGTTTTCCGTCGAATTTGTTAAATTCTATAAAATTGGTTCGTGCAAAGCTGTGAAAAGGATCATCGAATTGGGCAGTTTTTCGCCAGTTTTTTGACGAAAGCTAACGCAAATTTCCATTAGTCTGTTTAAAAACAGAAAGTTGCATTCAACTATGGGAAACCCGAAACACATCGGATCGAGATGATCACTTGGATTGGCGACTGTGTGGAGGAAGAACCTTGCCAGGCGCTTCTCGATTACAGGCTGCGCATGTTTTTGCAAGGAGAAGGAACTGACCAGAGCTCAAAGGGGAAGGCTGACCCAGAACGAAAAAAGGCAGATCACGAGAATGATCTGCCTTTTCTGATGTGGTAGCGGGGGCTGGATTCGAACCAACGACCTCCGGGTTATGAGCCCGACGAGCTACCAGACTGCTCTACCCCGCATCAAACTGGTGGTTAATCGGGCGGCGCCCTGATCAACGTGCGCGTATACTAAGGACTACGCCGGGGACTGTCAATCAATATTTTCAAACAAATCGTCCGGAAAAGAAAGCTCCCTCATGGCTTCTCTTTTATTGAACCCCACGGTCTCGACAACTTCCTGAACCGGCCTGAACGAACGGCGGTGCTGGGATGATAGTGCGCCGTGTTGACGCAATGCTTCCAAGTGAACCGGCGTCGGATACCCTTTGTGCCCTGCAAAACCGTATTCCGGAAACTGTTCGTGCAGGGATTTCATTTCCCGGTCACGGGTGACTTTGGCCAGAATCGAGGCCGCGCTGATTGCCGTTACCCGGCTATCACCCTTAATGACCGGTTCTGACGGCCAATGCCAATCCGGACACCGGTTACCGTCTACCAGAACATACTCCGGGGCCAAATGCAGGCCGTCCACGGCCCTTTTCATGGCAAGCATCGTGGCCTGATAGATGTTCAGCTGGTCGATTTCCTCCGCTTCGCACCGACCGATACACCAGGCCGCAGCATTCTGAATAATGTCTTCGTAAAGTGCTTCGCGGCGCTTTTCACTCAGCTTCTTTGAGTCCGCCAGGCCGGCTATCGGGCGCGCCGCATCCAGAATGACCGCAGCGGTCACAACAGCGCCTACCAAAGGGCCTCGCCCGACCTCATCCACACCTGCCAGCAGAGACCCTGTGTAGCGACATTCGAAGGGCGGAAGAGAGTTCTTGGGCATTAGCGCCGGCCCTCGAACAACTCGCTGATCGCAGTTGCGGCCTGCTCGTCTGCATCGCACCTGAGTGTTTCGTGCAAATCGCAGAAAGCCTGATGGAGCCGATCACGCTCATCAGTACTTTCCAGGCGTGAGAGAACAGCTTCACCCAGGGCCTCCGGCGTCGCATCATCTTGCAGATATTCGGGAACCAAAGGGGTTTTGGACAGCAGATTCGGTAGCGCAACGTGGGAAATACTGACCAACCGGGAGGCGATCTTGAAGGTCAGATTACTGACGCGGTAGCCCACTACCATCGGCTTTTTGAGCAACATCGCTTCCAGAGTGGCAGTGCCGGATGCAAGTAATACCACATCCGATGCCGCCATCACTTCGCGGGACCTTCCCCGCACAATTGTAACGGGCAGTTTGACATCCAACGCGTCCACAAGTGCTTTTACCTGCTGCTCGCGCTCACGATTGACGCAGGGAATTGCCAGCTGCAAATCGGGCCGCCGCGACTGAATCCAACGAGCGGTTTCCAGAAAAAGCCCGCCAAGCCTTTCAACTTCACCACCACGGCTACCCGGCAATAGGGCAAGTACAGGCGCGTGCTCATCAAGGCCAAGGTTTCGTCTCGCAGCCAGCGTATCTGGCTGCATCGGAATCAGGTCAGCAAGTGGGTGCCCCACGAACCTTACCGGCACATTGTGCTTTTCGTAGAAGCGGGCCTCGAACGGAAACAGGGTTAACATCAGATCAATCGATTTGGCGATCTTGAAAATCCGCTTCTGACGCCAGGCCCATACAGAAGGGCTGACGTAATGCGCGGTAAGCATGCCAGCTTCCCGGCAGCGGCGCTCAACTCCTAGAGTGAAATCAGGAGCGTCGATACCAATCACAACATCCGGTGGGGTGTTCAAAAAATAACGCATTAAGCGTGCGCGGATACTGAAGAGCTCGCGCAATCGCCCAAGCACCTCGACCAGCCCCATGACCGACAACCGTTCCATCGGTACCAGCGAGTGAAAGCCTTCAGCAACCATCTCTTCGCCGCCGATGCCTACAAAACGAGCTTTGGGGTATTTTCGGCGCAGAGCTCTAATAAGTCCGGCGCCCAGAATATCGCCAGAGGCTTCCCCGGCGACGATTCCAAAGGTGGGACTTCTGTCAGGACATAGTGTCATCGGATGTCAGCGAATAATGCCGCGTTCCGCACCACGCAGAGATTCAATCAACGGACGAACTTCGGGCACGTCAACGTAGGCCTTTTCAAGTTCTTCGATGGCCTGCGCCGTGGTCAAGCCCTGCCGGTAGATCGTCTTGTAGGCGCGGCGCAGTGAAGATAGAACCTCTTTACTGAACCCCCTGCGGCGCAGTCCTTCGACATTCATTCCAAACGGTTTGGCTGACTGGCCACTGGCCATGACATACGCGGGAATGTCCTTTAATACGATGCTTCCGCCGGCGCTCATGCTATGAACGCCAATACTGCAAAACTGGTGAACCATGGTACCACCGCCCAGAATGGCGTAATCCCCGACAGAAACATGACCCGCCAGAGTGGCAGTGTTGGCAAGGATGGTATTGTCGCCAATGATACAGTCGTGAGCGACGTGCACGTATGCCATCAGCAAATTGCCGCTGCCGATGACCGTTTCACCACGATCCTGGATCGTGCCACGGTGAATGGTGCAGTTTTCTCGAATGACGTTGTCGTCACCAATCAATAGGGTTGTTGGCTCGCCGGCATATTTCTTGTCCTGGCATTCTTCACCAACACTGGAAAACTGGAATATGCGGTTATTCCTGCCGATTCTGGTCGGGCCTTTTACCACCACGTGGGACATGATCTCGGTGCCCTCACCGATCTCCACATCCGGACCGATGTAGCTCCAGGGACCCACCGTGACACCTTCGGCAAGTTTTGCAGACGGATCAACGATCGCCTGGGGATGAACGCCCGACCAGTCGTTTGCCGCCATCAGACTTCTCTCTCCGCAGTCAATATTTCCGCCACACACACAACCTTTCCATCTACCAGGGCCTGACACTCAAACTTGCAGATGCCCTGTTTTGCAGTAATCATCCTGGATTCCATGCACAACTGATCTCCGGGAACCACAGGGCGTTTGAAGCGTACCTTACTGGAACCGGCCAGGTATTGCACCAACCCGTCAGACGGTTTTCGACCTCCCGTCATAAACCCGAGAATTCCCGAAAGCTGCGCCATGGCTTCAATAATCAGAACTCCCGGCAGAATGGGATTTCCGGGAAAGTGGCCGGCAAAATAGGCCTCGTTAATGGAAATGTTCTTGAAACCTTTTATGAACACACCGGTTTCAACTTCGGTCACCCGATCAACCAGCAGGAATGGATACCGGTGCGGCAGATACTCTTGTATCTCATCAATGTACATCATCGTTTTCGGCCTCAGCCTTCCAGTTTCTTTTCCAGTTCCTTGATACGCTTCGCCAAACTATCCAGCTGCCTGAAACGCACCGCATTTTTACGCCACTGCTTATTGGTGTCTGAGCTTGTACCCGATGAGTATACGCCAGATTCCCGAATGTCAGAGGTGACCATCGTCATACCTGTAAGATGGACCTGATCTGTCAGCTTCAGATGACCGGAAACACCGCACTGACCGCCAAACACACAGTGGCTGCCAATCTGCGTGGTGCCTGCAATGCCGACCATCGCCGCCAGCGCGCTATGGTCACCGATACTGACGTTGTGGGCGATATGGACAAGGTTATCCAGTTTCACACCATTGCCAATTACCGTATCGTCTAAGGCGCCTCGATCGATGCAGGTATTCGCGCCAACCTCGACATCATCGCCAAGAACGACACGGCCAATCTGAGCAATGCGGTGCCACTCGCCCTTCTCATTGGCAAAGCCGAAGCCATCCGAACCTAAAACGGCACCACTCAGAATGTGGCACCGTTTGCCCATCACAACATCGTGGGCGAGGGTCACGCGGGGCCTGAACAGAGAATTGTCGCCTACGCGGCAGCGTGCGCCGATGATGGATCCGGCACCTATAACCACACCCTCGCCAATCACCACGTCGTCTTCTATGACCACCTGAGGCCCGATACTGGCGGTGTCGGCAACACTGGCCGAAGGCGCGATGACGGACGAGGGGTGTATTCCGGGACTGGCTATCGGAGCAGGGTCAAACAAATGACTGAGCTTTGCATAGCCGAGATACGGGTTATCCAGCACCAGGGCATTCCCGGAGAATTGATCGGCAACGGAGGGAGAAAGAATGACCGCAGTGGCCTGCGTGTCAGCAAGATAACGAGCGTAAGACGGGTTCGAGAGAAAGGCGATCTTACCAGGGGAAGCGGCCTGCAACGTGGCAAGCCCTGCAATTTCAACGTCCGGATCACCCCGGAGTTCTGCGCCCAATCGGGCGGCGATATCACCTAGTCTAAAGGAAGATGTCCCCATGTTCCGCTCCCTAGAGTTTTCTTGTTATTCGGGGCCTGGGCGGCCCCGTAAGCGTTAGCGATCCAGCTTTTCCAACAGTTGTGCCGTCAGGTTCATGTCCGGCTTGACGTAAACCACAGCCTCGCTTGGCAAGATGATGTCCAAATCATTCTCTTCCATCAGCTCCTTCACCGCTGCGTCTACCTCTGGCCGAGCCTCTTCCAGGAAGGCCTGCTTTCGGTTCGCAACCGTGGAATCCAGCTTTTGCTTGAGAAAGTTAAACTCTTTGACCTTTTCCTGAAACTGGGCCGCCAACTGATTGCGCTCTGATTCGTTCATCATCGCACCGTCCTTTTCCAGCCGGTCTTTCAGTTTACGAGCCTGCTCCTGGGTTTCACGAACTCTGGCTTCCTCACCCGCAAAATCCTGCTGCAATTTTTCACTGAACGCCTGGGCATCCTGTGATGAAAACAGCGCCTGTCGCAGATCGACCACGCCAATTTTAGTTTCAGCAACCGCGTGGGTGGACAGGAACAAAGCCATCAGTGCGGCGATAACCGAAAAACGAAACATAATTACTCTCCTGATTGATATCAGTGTTGATAAGCCTTGGCACATCAGAATGTCTGTCCCAGAGAGAACTGGAACACCTGGGTGTCGTCCCCACGTTCATCGTTGAGCGGCTTGGCCAGACTGAATGCCAACGGGCCAACCGCCGTAATCCACTGGAACCCTATACCGGCTGAAGCACGAACGTCGTCCAAGGTCCATGAGAAGCCACGGTCAGCATCAAATACCTGGCCAGCGTCGACAAAGAAAGCCGTGCGCATGGATCGACTGTCGCCCGCGAATGGCGTTGGGACGATCAGCTCCAGGCTTGCCTCGCTCAACAGATTGCCGCCAAAGGGATCGGGATCGGACAGATCGTTCGGTGCGTTCGTTGCCAGCGGCCCGAGTGAGTTTGCCTCGTAACCACGCACAGATCCATAACCACCGGCGAAGTAGTGCTCGTAAAATGGCATGACTCGACGGCCATCGTAACCGTCGCCATACCCGATCTCCGAGCGTGCCCGGAATACCCATGTCTGGGCATCGTTAAGGGGCTGATAGAAATCGGTTTTCTGGCTCAATTTATAGAAGGTCAAATCACTACCCGGCACCGCCACATCACCAGACAAAGAAACGCTGTAGCCGTTCGTGGGCAATACGCCACGGTTCAGCGTACTTTGCCGCCATGAGCCAAACAGGAAGTAATTATTGAATTGCTCGCCTTCCTGATCAATGAAATCAAGGACTTCCTGAGATGTAAAGGTGCCCGATTTCAGTTTAGACAGGGTATACCCGACGCCAAAGTTCAGCCGGGTAATACCGTCGATGGGGTAACCAAAGCTCAGGCGGCCACCGTATTCATCCAGCAAGTAGGATGAGATGTCCTGCTCTTCAAAATCTGTCTCGCGCGCGAACACACTGAACCCTCTGCTGACACCATCAACGGTGTAGTAAGGATCCTGATAGGAGAAATTGGCGCTCTTGATGGAATCACTGACGTTGACGCCAATGGATACCTGCTTGCCAGTTCCGAAGAAATTGTTCTCGGAGATATTGGCCCCCAGGATCACGCCAGACGCCTGCGAGAACCCCACAGACGCAGACAAACTGCCGGTAGCTTGCTCTGTCACTGAATAATTCACATCAACCAGATCATCCGTACCGGGCACAGGAACCGTTTCCACGTTTACCGTTTCGAAGAAACCGAGTCGCTCCAGGCGTGTCTTGGAATACTCGATGCGATCTGTGGAGGCAACACCACCTTCCATCTGGGTCATTTCCTGGCGAAGTACGTCATCACGGGTCGATACGTTGCCTTCAAAATTGATGCGGCGAACGTAGGCGCGCTTGCCGGGCTCTAAAAAGAAGGTGACAGATGCTGTGTTGTCATCACTGGTTTCAGGAACCCCGTTGACGTTGGCAAAGGCGTAGCCTTCCCGGCCCAGGCGACGGGACAGCAACTCAGAGATCGCGGTCACACGCGCCTGCGAGAAAACATCCCCCTCTTCAATGGGAACCAGCTCTCGCAGCTCGGATTCATCGACAATGAGATCGCCCCGCAGTTTGACTTCCGAAACCGTGTACTCCGGCCCCTCATTGACGGAAAGCGCAATGAACACCTGTTTCTTGTCCGGTGAAATCGATACCTGGCTGGATTCAATATTGAAATCGATATAGCCCCGGTCGAGATAGTAAGAACGGAGCGTTTCCAGATCGCCACTCAGACGCTCACGCGCATACTTGTCTGCGTTGGTCAGGGAATTCCATAAGCTGGTTGACTGTAATTCAAACAGCTCCAGAAGGGTTTCATCGTCGAACGCTTCGTTGCCCACGATGTTCAGATGCTGGATGGCAGCAACACTGCCCTCATTGATTTCCAGGCTGATGGCTACCCGGTTTCGGGGTAAGGTTTCTGCCTTGGCTTCAACCCTGGCGCTGTAGCGACCCTGGCCGATGTAGGAACGAAGAATTTCCAGCTCCAGACGCTCCAGAGTCGCTCGACGGAAAACCTGACCTTCCTGCAGGCCGGCGCTGGATAGCGCATCCATCAGCATGGGCGTTTCAATATTTTTGTTGCCCTCGATATCAATCGAGGTAATGGACGGCCGCTCGCGCACCGTGAGGATCAGCACACTTTCGTCACGGCTCGCCTCAATATCGGTAAACAAACCTGTGCGAAACAGGTCCTTGATGGCATTTGCCAGTTCAAACTGATCAACAGGTTCGCCAATGGACACCGGAAACGCAGAAAACACCGTGCCCGCAGACACCCTCTGCAAGCCCTCTACTTCGATATCCGACACCGTAAACTCTTCTGCCAATACCGGTGTTGTGTGTAAAAAGGCTGCTAAAAGGCCGACTGCTAACTTCTGAAGAGAACGTCTCATTCAATAAATTCGCCTGTTGATGCGCAAAAAGGGTCCGCAATTCTCACAACCGCATCAGGTCGTTGTAAAGTGCAAACACCATTAAAGTGAGGATCATGGCCATTCCTATCCGCAAGCCGAACGCCTGCGCCTGTTCCGACAGGGGCTTTCTGCGAATGGCCTCGATGGTGTAATAAACGATGTGACCGCCATCCAGAACCGGGACAGGCAGCAGGTTAAGCACCCCTAGACTCACGCTCAGGTACGCCAGGAAGCGGATGAAATCTTCAAAGCCAGAACTGACACTGGCCTCCGCAATTCTGGCTATGGTGATGGGGCCACTCAGGTTGGTCGGAGACAGCAACCCGGTTACCATTTTCTTGATCGCCACCAATGTCAGCCGGGTGTCAGCCCATGTCTCTGACATGGCTCTCGGGATCGCCGCCACCGGTCCGAACCGGGTTTCCCGCAGCAACTCCTCCGGCCATTTAACTTCCTTGACCCCGGCGCCGATGAATCCCGATACGCTTCCGTCATTACCTTCCCTGGCAGCGGGCGTCACCGCAATGGTCTTTTCCTGTCCATCGCGGACGATGCCTAGCTGAATGGTCTCTTCGGGCGATTGTTGAATGGCCTTTACCAGATCAAACCAGTTTCCAATCGGCTGGCCGTCCACGGATTCTACCCGATCTCCAACCTGCAACCCCGCTGCCTGAGCCCTTCCTTCTGCGACAATCTCACCCAACACCGGTGGCACATCAGGGCGCCAGGGAGACAAACCGAATTCAGCAAGCGGGTTGGGAGTATCTTCGCTCAGTTGCCAACCGCCTAGCGCTCCGGACACTTCACCCTTGCTGCCGTTGCGGGAAACTCCGAAAGCGACGGAGCCATACTCGCCGGTGCGCTCGAGCAGGCGCATATTGATATCCCGCCAGGAGGTCACCTGGCGCCCGTCTACCGAATGGATCTCCATGCCGCTCTCAAGACCTACCCGATCAGCCACACTGTCTTCGGCTACGTCCCCAACGACGGTGGCCACACTGGTAAATCCGACAACGCTAAGCAACCAGTAGGCGAAAATGGCAAACAGAAAATTGGCGATCGGACCGGCCGATGCAATAGCAATGCGCTTTGACGGCGACTTGGCATTGAACGACTGGCTTTTGAGCTCTTCAGGGACCGGCCCCTCGCGCTCATCCAGCATTTTTACATAGCCACCCAGCGGGATTGCCGCGACGGCGAACTCCGTGCCGTGACGGTCGTACCAGGAAAACAGGGGTTTTCCGAAACCAACGGAAAACCGAAGCACCTTTACGCCGCAGCGTCGGGCAACCCAGAAATGACCGTATTCGTGCAGTGTAACCAGTATGCCCAGCGTCAACAGCAACGCCAGAACGGTTTCGACTATCTGCATAAGGTTCTCAACATAGCTCTATCAGATGGCGCTCTCGGTTTCATTGAATCAGTCCTGTATGGCTGACAAGAGCGCAATTTGTTCCCGGGCAATGATCCGCGCTTCGGCATCCTTGCTGAAAATCACGTCAAAACTCTCTGCCGGAACCACCTCAACCTGTTCCAGTGTTCGCTCTATGATAACGGCGATATCGGCAAAGCACAGCTTACCGTCCAGAAAGGCTGCCACCGCCTCTTCGTTGGCCGCGTTCAGAACCGCTGGCGCGGTGCCGCCTTGCTGATACGCTTCCGCCGCCAGTCGTAAACAGGGGAAACGCTCGGTGTCCGGTCGCTCGAAATGAAACTTGCCAATCTGGAACAGGTCCAATGGCGCAACGCCTGCATCAATTCGCTCTGGCCATGCAAGACCATTGGCGATGGGCGTTCGCATATCAGGACTGCCAAGCTGGGCCAGCACAGACCCATCGGCATACTCCACCATAGAGTGAATAATGCTTTCTGGATGGACATGTACCTCGACGAAATCCGGAGTGGTGTTGAACAACCAACACGCTTCAATCAGCTCAAGCCCCTTGTTCATCAGGGTGGCAGAATCCACTGAGATTTTCTGACCCATCGACCAGTTCGGATGAGAACACGCCTGCTCTGGCAATACAGAACGAAGAGATTCGGCGGAGAAGGTCCGGAAAGGGCCACCGGAAGCCGTCAGAAGTATACGGGTAATGCCTGCTCCGCGGGTATCGCGGATTTTATCAGCGGGCATACACTGAAAGATCGCGTTGTGCTCACTGTCGATGGGGAGCAGCTCGGCTCCCGACTCGGCAACGGCGTCCATGAATAAACGCCCTGACATGACCAGCGCTTCTTTGTTGGCAAGTAACACTCGCTTACCGGCCCGAACAGCAGACAGCGTTGGCGGCAGCCCGGCAGCGCCCACAATGGCGGCCATGACCGTGTCGCTCTCCGGGTCTCCTGCTACGTCGCAAAGCCCTTCTTTGCCTGACAAAACCTTGATATGCGGACAGTCAGAAAGCGCCAGTGATAAAGCCTTCGCGCTGTCCGGGTTCGACATCACCGCAAATCGGGGCAAAAACTCCCGGCAGAGCTCAGCCAAGCTTTCAACGCTGGTACTGGCGGTCAGTGCATGAACAGAAAAACGTTGAGGATGACGCCGGACGACATCCAGCGTATTCAGGCCAATTGATCCCGTCGCCCCAAGAATGGTGATGCTGCGTTTCATAACACTACCACTGCCCGGCCGTCAGCCATCCGAGCTGTGTGATCACAAGTGCAAAAACCGGAATAGCTGCGGTCAGGCTGTCAATACGATCCATGATGCCGCCATGCCCCGGAAGAAGCTGGCTGCTATCTTTAATCCCACGAAAACGTTTGAGCATGCTCTCCATCAGGTCCCCGACCACCGATACAGCGCCGGTGACCAGGCTGGCAATAATCAGAAGCGTCATCTGGGCGGCATCAGCCTGCGCAAGCCATCCAATCAACAACGCAAAGATGCCGACCGCGGCCAGACCACCCCAGACGCCCGCCCAGGATTTTCCTGGGCTGACCCGGGGCGCCAACTTGGCCTTACCAAAGGCCCGCCCGGCGAAATAAGCACCAATGTCAGCCACCCAAACGATACAGAACACGTACAGAATCAGCAGTAGATTGTTATCGCTTTCGCCAAACTCAAAGCCGCCGGTTCGCAGATGATTCAGGCCGACCCAGGCCGGCACGAGCACAAGCAGCCCCATAATGGCTCGACCCGGAACACTACCCCATTTAGACGACCCATTGGGATAGCCCTTAACCAACAGGAAACACAGCACCCACCAGATGGCCGCTGCCCAAAGCACCGCGATGGCAGGAACCTCAAGCATTGCGTAAAGCACAGCGGCGGTCAGAAGCGCATAGATGATCCGACCCGCGGACTCGGTCAGACCGGACATATTTGCCCACTCCCACGCGCCTATCGTAATAATGGCACCGGTAAACAACGCAAAACCCAGCGGCGGTAGAAAAAAGATACCGCCAATGGCAATCGGTGCCATGATGAGCGCAGTGATAATTCGTGTTTTAAGCACAGTGTCTATCGCTTTGGTTGTCGTTATTTTGTCGCAGCAGACTGCTCGATTTGGTCGTCTGTCTGCCCGAATCGTCTCTTGCGGCCGGCATAGGCTTTCAGAGCCATTTCCATCTCAGCCTCTCTGAAATCGGGCCAATAGACTTGCGAAAAATACAGTTCAGTGTAGGCAAGATGCCAAAGCATGAAATTGCTGATGCGCTGCTCCCCTGCGGTTCGAATCATCAAATCCGGCATGGGCAGATCGCCAATCGACATGTGCTGCTGAATCAGGTCGTCGGTGATATCAGACGGTGCGAGCTCTCCCGATTGGACTTTCCGGGCGACGGCTTGACTGGCCTGGGTAATATCCCAGTGGCCGCCGTAGTTGGCTGCGATCACCAGCGTCATCTGGGTGTTATCGCGCGTCAGCTCTTCCGCTTTTTGCATGTGTACCTGAAGGTTTTCACTGAAGGCTGAACGGTCTCCGATGATTCTCAGGCAGATGTTGTTGCGATGCAGCTTCTTGACTTCCCGCTCCAACGCGAAAAGAAATAAACGCATCAATGCAGAGACCTCGTCTTCAGGACGCCGCCAGTTTTCACTGGAAAAAGCAAAAAGCGTCAGCACTTCAACACCTTGGCGAGCGCAGGTCTCCACCACAGAGCGCACCGCTTTCACGCCCGCCTTGTGGCCGGCAACCCCCGACAGCTTGTGAGATTTCGCCCATCGATTGTTGCCATCCATGATAATGGCAACGTGACGTGGCTGGCGCCCGGCCGTTAGCGGAATCTCCGCGGAAACGCTTGCCGTCATGCAATCCCCTGCTCTTTCAGCACCGACATCAATACGGGCTGGTCTGTGTGCTTTTCGATGGCTGGTCAGACAGCCATCAAGTCTTCTTCCTTGGATTTCAGCTGCTGATCGACTTCAGCGATGTAACGGTCGGTCAGCTTCTGGATATCTTCTTCGCCACGACGCTCTTCGTCTTCGTTGATTTCTTTTTCCTTCAGCAACTCTTTAAGCATGCTGTTGGCATCACGACGCGCGTTGCGAATGGAAACCCGACCGTGCTCTGCATCAGCCTTGGCCTGCTTGACCATTTCCTTGCGTGTTTCTTCGGTCAGCATGGGCATGGGAACCCGAATCACATCGCCGTTGTTCGCAGGATTCAGCCCCAGATCCGAGGACATAATCGCTTTTTCGACTTTGGGCAACATCGGTTTTTCCCAGGGCGAGACAGCCAGAGTGCGGTTGTCTTCAACGTTAATGCTAGCCACTTGTTTCAGCGGTGTTTCCACACCGTAGTAATCCACCATCACACTATCGAGGATGGACGGATGAGCTCGGCCAGTGCGGATCTTGTTGAACGCCGAATTCAGAGCTTCCAGGCTCTTTTTCATCTTTTTTTCTGCGTCAGATTTAATATCGTCAATCACTTAAATTTCCTCGAATGCGTTGGTAAAAATTATTCGATCCCAGAGCTTAATCGATTCAACAGCCTATTCGATAAGCGTGCCTTCCGATTCGCCGGTCACAATGCGCGTGAGCGCGCCCGGCCGATTCATATCAAATACTCGAAGCGGCATATCGTGGTCTCGTGCCAGGCAAATGGCGGTCAGATCCATCACGCCCAGCTTCTTATCAAGCACTTCATCGTACGTCAGGTGCTCGTACTTCTCGGCGGTCGGGTCTTTGTATGGATCGGCAGAGTAGACGCCATCTACCTTTGTAGCTTTCAGTACCGCGTCTGCCTCAATTTCAATACCACGGAGACAGGCTGCCGAGTCTGTCGTGAAAAACGGGTTTCCGGTACCGGCACAGAAAATCACCACGTCGCCATCTTTAAGATCACGAACCGCACGACGACGATCGTAATGCTCCACAATACCACTCATGGGGATAGCGGACATTACGCGGGTACGGATATTGGAACGCTCCAGAGCATCTCGCATGGCCAGACCGTTCATGACAGTGGCAAGCATGCCCATATGATCGCCAGTGACACGGTCCATACCGGCTTCATTCAAAGCTGCGCCGCGGAACAGATTACCGCCTCCAACCACAAGGCCAACCTGAACACCGATGCCAATCAGCGATCCAATATCCAGCGCCATGCGATCAAGTACTTTAGGGTCGATGCCAAAATCGTGGTCTCCCATCAGGGCTTCGCCGCTGAGCTTCAGCAATACCCGCTTGTATCTGGGCTGGTTATTGGACGATTTCGGCATGGTGATCCCCTCTCTCTATATCTGGCAGGACAGACGCTTCAGGCCTGTATCTGACATACTCCTCGCAAAAAAGGGGTATCTCAGATACAAGCCCGCCACGAAAGCCGGAAAAATCCGGCTGACGTGGCAGACTAAATAGGCGCAATGACCATGGGCCAGAGCACCTGTTGGAAGGATCAGGCTTTGCTGGTGCCAGCTGCAGCTGCAACCTCGGCAGCGAAGTCCACCTCTTCCTTCTCAATGCCTTCGCCAACTTCAAGACGCACGAAGCTGACAAGGTCACCACCGGTCGACTTGATCAACTGACCAACGGTCTGGTCAGGATTCTTGACGAACGGCTGCTCAACCAGGCTGTTCTCGGCAAGGAACTTCTTGATCCGGCCGCCCATCATCTTCTCGACGATTTCGGCAGGCTTGCCTTCCATATCCGGCTGGGCCTTGATGATAGCCTTCTCTTTTTCCAGCTCTTCTTCCGGCATATCTTCCGGCTTACCCACACGCGGGTTAACCGCCGCTACGTGCATCGCGATGTCGCGAGCCGTTTCGGCATCGCCGGCGCTCAGCGCAACAACGGAAGCAATCTTATTGTTGCTGTGAACGTAGCCACCCAGAACCGGGCCTTCGACACGAATGATGCGACGAACGGTGATGTTTTCACCGATTTTCTGCACCAGTGCCTCACGCTTGGACTCGAGCTCACCAGCCATCAGTGATTCAACATCAGTCACGCTGTTGTTGAACGCAACGTCCAGCAGCTCGTTGGCAAAATTCATGAAGTTGTCATCACGAGCGACGAAATCGGTCTCGGAGTTCACTTCCAGGATATAAGCGACGGTGTTGTCGTCAGATACCCGAATCAGGGAAACGCCTTCAGCGGCCGTGCGGCCCGCCTTCTTCGCGGCTTTCAGGCCGGATGACTTACGCAGCTCTTCAATCGCCGCATCCACGCTTCCGTCTGCTTCAACCAGTGCTTTTTTGCACTCCATCATGCCAAGACCGGTACGCTCACGCAGTTCTTTGACCATTGCAGCAGTAATTGCAGCCATGTTCATTCCTCTTAACTGTTACAAATTCTAATCGGACGATTACTCAGCTGCTGGAGCAGCACCTTCCGCGTCTTCGCTGACCTCAACAAACTCGTCAGCACCGCCAGCTGTCTGGGACGCTTCAAGGCAAGTATCGGCAACCGCAGCAACGTAAATCTGAATCGCGCGAATGGCGTCGTCGTTGCCCGGAATCACGTAATCAACGCCGTCCGGATCGCTGTTGGTGTCTACAACGCCGATGACCGGGATGCCCAGCTTGTTGGCTTCTTTAATAGCAATGCGCTCGTGATCCACGTCGATAACGAACATGGCGTCCGGCAGACCGCCCATGTCCTTGATACCACCGATAGAACGCTCCAGGCGGTCCATTTCACGGGTGCGATCAAGGGCTTCTTTCTTGGTCAGCTTGTCAAACGTTCCGTCCTGGCTCTGGGTATCCAGATCACGGTAGCGACGAATGGACTGACGAATGGTTTTGTAGTTTGTCAGCATGCCGCCCAACCAGCGATGATTCACGTAAGGCTGGTTTGCGCGCAGCGCTTCTTCCTTGACGATCTTGGCGGCAGCACGCTTGGTGCCAACAAACAGGATCTTGTTCTTGTTGCTCGCGAGGTTGTACACGAAGTTCAGTGCATCGTTCATCGCGGGAACAGTCTGTTCAAGGTTGATGATATGAATCTTGTTACGGGCGCCGAAGATGAACTTCGACATTTTCGGATTCCAGTAGCGGGTCTGGTGACCGAAGTGTGCGCCTGCCTTCAGCAGGTCACGCATATTTACCTGAGCCATGATAATTACCTTTTTAGCTTCGGGTTAGTCCTCCACGAGTCCGATTGACCCAACCAGGCTCCCGTTTAGACTCCTAAGAGCAACAGAAGCAGGCACCCTGGGACAACGTGCTGACACGTGTGCGAATTTGCTGGATTCGTTTCCAGCGGGCGCGTTTATACCACAAATCGACCGCCGGATTCCATTTTTTTATCGGCCTGAAACTTCTCACCTGCGCGCTTCATCCTTATTGTGGGCAGCCTTGTACCCCGCAGCACTCCCCCTTAAAATGGCGCTTTGATCCAAATCAACAGGAAACTCAATGACGGTAACGATCAAGACTCCGGACGAAATCGAAAAGATGCGGGTTGCCGGCAAGCTGGCAGCGGACGTTCTTGAAATGATTGGAGAACACGTCAAGCCCGGCGTCAGCACGGAAGAGCTGGACGCCATCTGCCACGACTACATCGTCAATGAGCAACAATGTATTCCTGCGCCCCTGAACTACAAAGGGTTCCCAAAATCCATCTGCACATCGGTCAATCATGTGGTGTGTCACGGCATCCCTTCCGACAAGAAAGTCCTCAAAGAGGGCGACATCATGAACATTGATGTCACCGTCATTAAGGATGGCTACCACGGTGACACCAGTAAGATGTTCATTGTGGGAAAGCCCAAGCCGGGCACAGAGCGGCTCATCCAGATTACCCAGGAATGCCTCTATAAAGGTATCGAACTGGTGAAACCGGGTACCCAGCTCGGTGATATCGGCCACGTGATTCAGCAACATGCTGAAAAACATCGCTATTCGGTGGTTCGTGACTACTGCGGCCATGGCATTGGCCGCGTGTTCCACGAAGAGCCTCAGGTGATGCACTACGGCAAGCCCGGCACCGGCATGGAGCTAAAGGAAGGAATGATCTTCACCATCGAGCCAATGATCAATCAGGGTAAGTTCCATACCAAATTGCTTCCCGACGGCTGGACCGTCGTCACCAAGGATCACAAGCTCTCGGCCCAATGGGAGCACACCATTCTGGTGACTGCCGATGGGCATGAAGTTCTGACACGCCGTCCGGATGAGTCTTTCTAGGTGGATCTAAAGGCGCTGGAAACCAGAATCAGCCAAGATGTTTCTCCTGTGCTGGCCGCAAGGGAGCTTCTGAAAGAAACCTACAAGGCGGACGCAGACGCTTTCCGGCAGGGGGCGGATGTACGAGAACTGGTTCGTTCCCGGTCCGAGACTGTTGACCGTGTGTTGTCTCTGATCTGGAACCGATACGCGTTCGCCCAGTCGCCGGATATTGCCCTGATCGCGGTTGGCGGTTATGGCCGTGGCGAGCTTCACCCCCACTCTGACATCGACCTGCTGATCCTGACACGAAACGGCATAGAGGAAGCCTGGCAGGAAGACCTTGGCGGGTTCGTGACGCTGCTGTGGGATCTCAAGCTGGATATCGGTCACAGCGTCAGAAGCATCGAAGAGAGCATGGAATCGGCCCGCGAGGACGTCACCATCCTCACCAACCTGCTCGAGACGAGGACCATCGCCGGCCCGGATGACCTGCGAGCAAAACTCAGTGAAAAAATCTATTCCGACGAGGTCAGCTCCGACATTGATTATTTTGTGGCGAAGCGGGAAGAACAGAAGCAGCGCCATAAAAAGTACGGAGATACAGAGTACAACCTCGAGCCAAATGTAAAAGGCTCGCCCGGTGCGCTTCGGGATATTCAGACCATCGGCTGGATCACCAAACGGCATTTTGGCCTGCAGAACATTGCGGATCTCACACGGTTCAGCATTCTGACGGAAGAAGAACATCAGATCCTGTTTCAGGGCGAAACGCTTCTCTGGCAGCTTCGCTATGGGCTGCAGTTGATCGCCGACCGCAGCGAGAACCGGCTACTGTTCGATCACCAACGTGCCCTGGCTGAGATGCTGGGCTACAAAGATCAGGGCAAGCGGCTGGGTGTCGAATTGATGATGCAATCCTATTACCGGACCGTTCTGGCTCTGGCTGAGTTGACCGACGTCATTCTCCAGTACTACGACGAGGCCATCATCGGCGCCGGTAACGAAGGCGATGTTCTGCCATTGAACAAGCGCTTCCAGATTCGCAATTTCTACATCGAAGCCGTCAACAATCAGGTATTCGCCTACTCGCCCTACGCCATCATGGAGATTTTCGTGCTGATGGCGCAGCACCCTGAGATTAAAGGGATTCGGGCCACGACGATCCGTTCCCTGCGAGCGCACCGGCATCTCATAGACGACGCGTTCCGCTCGGACCTGGCAGTAACGTCACTGTTTATGGAGCTACTCAGGACGCCCCATGAGCTGGACCAGACACTGTCAGCCATGAAGAAATACAACGTGCTCGGCCGCTACCTGCCAGAGTTCGGCAAAATCATTGGCCAGATGCAGCACGATCTGTTTCATATCTATACGGTCGATGCCCACACCATGAGGGTGATCCGCAACATGGTGCAGCTGGACAATTCTGAGATGCGCAACGATTACCCTCTGGCATCCAGGCTGATACACCGGCTTCCCAAACTGGAAACACTCTACATTGCCGGTCTTTATCACGACATCGCCAAGGGTCGCGGTGGAGATCACTCGGAACTTGGCGCTATCGATGTGGAAGACTTCTGTGAGCGCCACCACCTGAGCGAGCGAGACACGAAGCTGGCATCCTGGCTGGTCGAAAATCACCTTCTGATGTCCATGACGGCGCAGCGAAAAGACATCTCTGACCCGGACATTATTTACGGATTTGCACGCGCAGTTCCGAGTCAGGTGCACCTGGATTATCTGTATGTGCTGACGGTTTGCGACATCAGCGCCACCAACCCCAAACTGTGGAATACCTGGCGGGCGTCGCTATTGCGCCAGCTTTACATCGAGGCCAAACGGGCACTCCGGCGCAACTCACAGACGCCAGTTGACCGGCAGGAATGGGTTCGTGCCACTCAGTCAGAGGCCAGGGAAATCCTGCACGCCCAGAACATGACGGATGAGCAGATTGACCGAATCTGGGCCACCATGGACGAAGATTACTTCCTTCAGGATTCCACGGTGGACATAGCATGGCAGACCGCTGCCATCATCCGACACGGCGATAAATCGGATCCACTGGTGATGATTCGCGATACCCGCGGCGGTCCCACTGACGGCTATTCCCAGATCATTATCTACATGAATGATCGGATTGATCTGTTTGCGGCCACAACGGCAGTTCTGGAGCAGCTGAACCTGAACATTGTGGATGCCCGCATCAGCTCAAGCGATGGCCCTTATTCTGTCAGTTCCTACATTGTTCTGGACGAAAGGCACAAGCCACTCGGCCTTGACCCTGCGCGCAAAGACCGGGTTCGTCAGCGATTGGTTGAAGAACTGGACGACCCGGACGATTACCCGGATATCATTCATCGGCGCACGCCCCGGCAGTTGAAGCATTTCGCTTTCCCGACAGAAGTGACCTTCTATAACGACACGGTGAATCAGCGCACAGTGATGGAAGTGATCACCCCTGACCGGCCTGGGCTTCTGGCCCGGGTTGGCCTGGTATTGCTGGAAAGCCGGGTTCGTCTGACCAATGCGAAAATCGCAACTCTGGGCGAGCGGGTGGAAGACGTGTTCTTTGTGACCGACGAACATGGCGACCCGCTGCACGATCCCGAAATTTGCCGCACCCTGCAGCACAACCTCTGCAAGACGTTGGACGATATTTCATGAATCCCGATCTCAACAGGCTGCATCCCTACCCCTTCGAAAAGCTGAGCAAACTGAAAGCGGGCATTCAGGAGCCGAAGCATCTGTCGCCCATTTCTCTGGGCATTGGTGAACCCAAGCACCCTTCGCCAGAATTTGTGAAACAGATGATTGCCAACAATCTGGACAAGCTGGCCAATTATCCGACCACACGAGGCACGGAAGAGTTGCGACAGGCCATTGCAGGCTGGGCCACCCGACGATTTCAACTGGCTTCAGGCTCGCTGACACCGGAGCGGCATATCGTACCGGTCAACGGCACTCGGGAGGGTATTTTTTCGCTGGTTCAGTCCGTGATTGATAGCAGCCAATCCGCCACCGTAGTGAGTCCAAATCCGTTTTATCAGGTCTATGAGGGCGCCGCCTTCCTTGCGGGCGCGACACCTCACTATCTGGCCTGCGACGCCAGCAACAACTTCATCCCGGATTTTGATCGGGTGCCTGCAGACGTTTGGGACCAGTGTCAGGTGCTGTTCCTTTGCTCACCGGGCAATCCCAGCGGCTCGGTGATTCCAAGAGACACCCTGACCCGAGTCATTGCCCTGGCAGACAAGCACGATTTTATCGTGGCCTCCGACGAATGCTACTCCGAGCTTTATCCGGACGAGAACAATCCGCCGGAAGGCTTGTTGCAGACCTGTGCCGCTATTGGTCGAGACGATTTTTCCCGGTGCGTGGTTTTCCACAGCCTCTCGAAGCGCAGCAATTTGCCGGGACTAAGGTCCGGCTTCGTCGCGGGAGACGCCCGGATTCTGGAAGGTTACCTCAAATACCGCACGTACCACGGCTGTGCCATGCCGATACACAATCAGCTGGCCAGCATTGCCGCCTGGCAGGACGAGAACCACGTCCGCGAGAACCGCGCCGCCTATCGCGAAAAATTTGAAGCGGTGGTCCCCATTCTTCGGGAAGTCATGAATGTGGAGTTTCCCGACGCTGGATTTTACCTTTGGCCAGAAACACCGATTGACGACGAAACGTTTGCGCGGGAGCTCTCGGCTCAGCAGAACGTTCACGTGCTGCCCGGCCGCTATCTGTCTCGCACCGTAAATGGCCACAACCCTGGTGAAAATCGCGTGCGCATGGCCCTGGTTGCGCCGGCCGAGGAGTGCGTTGAAGCCGCCAGGCGAATCGTTGATTTTGTAAGGAACTACAAGCCATGAAACTATTCGGCATCCGCAACTGTGACACCGTCAAAAAAGCCCGGAAATGGCTGGACGAAGCCGGCGTCGATTATCAGTTTCATGATTTTAAAAAGGACGGACTGGACTCGGCCACTCTTGAAAAGTGGGAGAAATCCGTGGGCTGGGAAGTGCTGGTAAACCGGCGCGGTACTACCTGGCGAAAACTGCCTGAGCAGGTTCGTGATAACATTGACGCCCAGACGGCTCACGAACTGATGCTGGAGAACAACTCCCTGATCAAACGTCCGGTAGTTGAGCACGACAAGGGCATGCTGATCGGTTTTGACGCCGACCAGTGGGCACAGCAGTTGAATCAGTAAAACCAACTTTAATTCAGGAGCACATCAATGAGTTTCGCATTCGGTATCGGGATCGGCACCCAGAATAATCAGGGCGAATGGCTGGAAGTCTTTTACCAGCAGCCGGTAATCACTCCGGACAACGGTCTCATCGAAGTGGCTCGTAACGTCCTGAATTATCAGGGCGGCAACCAGGCCATGTCGGTCACTCCAGAGCAGCTCAAAGCTCTGTCTGATGGTCTTCGACAGAACGGCCAGATGGATCAGAGCGCACTGGCCGGCAAGGCCGCTGAAAGTAAGCGTCCGGTTGTTGTGACCTTGCTGGATACTGATGACACGGCGTCCAGTACGCCCGAGGTTTACCTGAAGCTCCACCTGATCTCCAGCCGTCAGGCAAAGCCACACGAGTTGAAACTGGACGGCATTTTTGGCCTGCTGCCCAACCTGGCCTGGACCAGCGAAGGCGCCATTGACCTGAACGAACTCCCGGATCGCCAGCTCAAAGCGCGCATCGAAGGTCGCACGCTGGAAGTGAAGTCCGTGGACAAATTCCCGCAGATGACCGATTACGTTGTTCCCAAAGGCGTTCGCATTGCGGATACCGCCAGAGTTCGCCTTGGCGCCTACGTGGGCGAAGGCACCACGGTCATGCACGAAGGCTTTATCAACTTCAACGCCGGAACCGAAGGCAAGAGCATGATCGAAGGCCGCATTTCCGCCGGCGTAATGATTGGCGAAGGCTCAGACCTGGGTGGTGGCTGCTCTACCATGGGCACGCTTTCCGGCGGCGGCAACATCATCATTTCCGTTGGTGAAAATTGCCTGATCGGCGCGAACGCGGGCATCGGTATTCCGTTGGGCGATCGCTGCAAGGTGGAAGCCGGGCTTTACATCACTGCTGGAACCAAAGTCGCCCTACTGGATGACAACAACGAACTGGTTGAAGTGGTCAAAGCG
Source organism: Marinobacter sp. CHS3-4 (assembly GCF_030053415.1). GTDB lineage: Bacteria > Pseudomonadota > Gammaproteobacteria > Pseudomonadales > Oleiphilaceae > Marinobacter. The sequence goes on along the minus strand of NZ_JASGBJ010000001.1, from coordinate 1,645,196 downwards.
CGTGATCTGGCCAGCAAGACCGATCTACTGTTCCGTCGCAACAGCCAGACCGGCGCCGTGGAATGCAAAAGCCATAAAACAGCCATCGAGCTGAATGAAGAACTGCATGCAAACAACTGATTCAGGCGCTCACTCAGGCACCCCGTCACCCACCCTCGACCTCGCCATCGAGCTGATTCGACGGCCGTCCGTGACGCCTGACGACGCCGGCTGCCAGGACTTGATGATGTCCCGCCTGAAAGAGCTGGGCTTCAAGGGCGAGGCGTTGCGCTTTGGTGATACCGACAATTTATGGGCGCGAAAGGGGTCGGACGGCCCGCTTCTGGCCTTTGCCGGCCACACGGATGTCGTGCCGACCGGGCCAGAGAAAAACTGGAACCACCCACCCTTCTCTGGTGAGATTGACCAGGAAGGGTTCCTTCATGGCCGCGGTGCTGCCGACATGAAAGGCAGCCTTGCCGCTTTCGTGACAGCTTGCGAGCGCTTTGTGAAGAAGCATCCAAATCACAAGGGGTCCATTGCGCTGCTGATTACCAGCGATGAAGAAGGGCCCGCCCAGGATGGAACGGTCAAGGTTGTTGAAACCCTCGAAGCCCGGAACGAAAAAATCGACTGGTGCCTGATTGGGGAACCTTCAAGCACTCATCGCGTGGGCGATGTGATCAAGAATGGTCGCCGCGGGTCTCTGCATGGGTATCTGACGGTTCATGGAACCCAGGGCCACGTTGCCTACCCTCACCTCGCCGAGAACCCGGTACACACGGTGGCCCCGGCACTGGACGCGCTGGCCAATGAAATGTGGGACAACGGCAACGACTTTTTCCCACCAACCACGTTCCAGATCACCAGGATTGAGTCAGGTACCGGAAGCAACATTATTCCCGGCGAGTGCCTGGTTCACTTTAACTTCCGTTATTGCACGGAAAATACCGCAGAAAGCCTGGAAGAGCGCGTGGTGTCCATCCTGGATCGCCACCAGCTGAAATACGATCTGCGATGGCATCTCAGTGGTCGTCCGTTCCTGACGGATCGGGGCGCGCTGGTCACCGCAGCGCAGAATGCCATCCGATCTGTGACAGGCGAAGAAACGGAACTTTCCACGTCGGGCGGCACTTCGGATGGCCGCTTCATCGCACCAACCGGGGCTCAAGTTCTGGAACTCGGCCCGTTGAACGCGACCATTCACAAGGTAAACGAGTGCGTGAAGGCCGCTGATCTGGACACGCTGTCCGATATGTACGAGCAGATTCTGGAAGAGCTGCTGGCCTGACACCGACCGGGGTCTTATCAGGCCCGCGGACTCAGTAATGAGGAGGAGGCGTTTCCTCCTCTTCTTTTCTGAGATTGGAAGAAGACACTTCTTTCAGCTGGGTATTCAACTGTCTTTTTGCTTCCCAGAGCTCACGAATATCCAGTTCCTGCCGGGCCAACTGCTCGCTGAGTGTGTTGATGACATCGTCCTGGAATGCAATCCGGGTCTCCAGTTCATCCAGACGGGCCTCAAGATTCTGCTCATTCGTGCTACTGCGTTCCGACATGCTTGGTCAGCGCCTCCCGTTATCTGGTATCATTCCGCTTTTATTCGTCCGGGGCCTTCAACTACTGAGTTCTGAAAGGTTTCGGTCGAATTCCACCACCGGATCGCCGAGTTTACCCGAGATCCGGTTTTTTATCGTTAGTGTTCTTAGAATGGAGAAACCGTAGTCCATGCAAAATCCAGCAAAAGCGATCGTTCTTGCCCTCCTGGTCGCTATCCCGTCACCGTTTATTCTTGGTTTTCTGTTGGTGACTTTCACCCCGGAGCTTTTCCAGATTCTGTCAAAATCCGGTTCCAGCGAGCTTGCAGGTAACACCACCTTTGTACTGGGCAGTGCCCAGGGAATTGCGGCTTATATCATTTCTCTGGTTTTGTTCGGTCTGGCAGGATTCTGCACTGTTGCCCTGGCAGCCAAGCCACCGGAAAAGGTAAAGCGCAGTGTTCCAAATGCGCCGGCTCGCCAGCCGAAGAAGAAGTCTGCCCCCAGCCCTGCCTCTGATGACGACGACGAAGGCCATGACGACACCGGCCCCGAAGGCAACGAGGAAGGCACCGTCAAATGGTTTAACGTCAAGAAAGGGTTTGGCTTCATCGTTCGCGCCAGCGGGGACGAAGTATTTGTGCATTTCCGTGCCATTCGTGGCCGTGGTCGCCGGGTACTGCGTCAGGGACAACTTGTTCGTTTCAACGTCGTCGAGGCCGATAAGGGTCTGCAGGCAGACAACGTTTCGATTCTGGACGAATAGTCTTACCGGCAAGTCTCGAAAAAAGGCAGCCACTGGCTGCCTTTTTTCATCGATGCTCTGGTGGAATCAGTTCCAAACCGCCAACTGCTCACCCCTCTGATCAATTCTCCACCATTTTTCGTCCTGCACTGGCTCACCCTCTTTCCAGTCACCCGGGCTACAGCGAATTTCCAGATCCAGTGCCCGCCAGGCACTGCGACCACAGTCGAGATCAGACGCCCAGGGTAGCTCATCGCCCTCGAGAATGAGTGACGCATACCGCTTGCCACCTGCACCGGGATAGATACTGATGGTAACGCTATGACCGATGTAGCTACCGCGCCCCTTTACCGCGCGATCGACCGTTTCAGATTCGGGGAGCTGAAGGTGATCCAGGTGACAGGAGAGCCATTCGGCAACAGCCGACAGATTGATGTCACGAATGTAGATTTCAAGGTCACGCAAGTTCCAACTCCAAGGGTTCATTAGATTTATGGCTATAGTGGCTCGCGCGATTGACTGCTGCAACCCGCAAATCCAACTCATGCGTGAGATCATCGAAGGTAAGTAGTCGTAAAGAGCCAGTGCGTTTTCGTTCATGCCAGGCAACTTCCGTGGCGGCTCGCTCAATGGCCAACGCCTCCAGCTCGGCGTTTAGCGGCTCCATAGGTTGGTGTCTGGCCATCGCAAGCAGCAACTGTCGGCGGCAACGTTCCATCTTTCCGGCCAGGGCTGACGCCTGCGCAGGCCCGCGTTCGGCAAATAGATGCAATCGGGAAGCCGTAGCTTCGACCCACTGCAGCAAACGGCCCGGCGTTGACAACAATGGGTTCCGGCATTTCGCCGCATGCTCCAGCACGCCCGGAGCAAACTCTAGCTGCCAACGTTTTTCAATAAATGGCTGGTGAACGGCAAGTATCGCGGCTTTCTGATCGGTGGTTGCATCAGGCATCCGGAACTGTTCGAGCTGTCTTCCCAGGTAACTCTGAAGCCGATCCACGTGCGGCTGAGCATTCTCGGGTTCGGGACTCAGCAAAAGGATGGGCCCGGGGAAGCTGGTAACCAGCTCCCTGACGATACTGAACTCATCGCCCAACAGGGTCATCAGGTCCACCGGCGACACATTGTCCAGAACCAATACTGGAAAAAGCTCATTGTGTGTGGTTGATGAAGAAAAGGCGGCCTGCTCACTGGCAAGAACATCCGCCTCGCGCCGGATATCCACAATAACGGCCCCACCAGGCAAAGTGGTAACCACTGACTCCAGCCAGCTGGACTTGCCGCTACCTGTCACGCCGGCCAACCAGAAAAGGCCCTTCGGTTGGGCGGACATGGCCACACAAACGTCTTCGCACAAGCGTGCCCAGCCTTCATCGGCTACGACGCAGGGCTTTACCGTCTCGATAGGTTCGGGAGCACTACAAAAATTCGCATCTGCCCCAGGCCTCACGCGAGGCCAATGCCCCACCAACTCCAGCACCGCAACATAGGCTTTTTCACGCAGACGATCGGCGCCAGACACTAACGTTTTTAGCAGTTCAGGCCACTCAAGCCAGTCGGAACCCGTCATCTGGTGAGCGCAGTAAATCCAGTAGGTCAGTTGAGATGACAGCAGGTTGTCGCTGGCAACAGCCGTAACGATGGGTTGCTCGCACTGAATGGTTCGGGTGAGCTCATCCAGGTCAACGCCCTGGCGCTGCAAAAAGCGGTTAAGCGTCGGAATTTCATCGAGCATTGAGAGCAGAAAATCTTCAATGGTGACCGCGTATCCGCCACGGCGAATGACACTGTCACGGGCATTTTGTAGCGCCGCCTGGCAGGCGGGACTCAGGCATCCTTGCCAGTCTTCCATGAAACATCTCCCTGTTTCGTGTGAGCCGGCATCGTCCTGAGCCGGCACTTGTCAGATTCAGACCCGATTATAGGTGTCTTCAAACCGAACGATGTCATCCTCGCCAAGGTAGCTGCCGGTTTGAACCTCAATCAGTTCCAGAGGAATTCTTCCGGGGTTGGTCAGACGATGAGTCACCCCCAGCGGAATGTAGGTCGACTGGTCCTCGGTCAGCAGCAGTACTTCGTCACCACGATTGACCGAAGCCGTCCCTTTCACCACGACCCAGTGTTCGGCCCGGTGATGGTGCTTCTGCAGCGACAGGGATGCACCGGGATTCACCGTGATCTGTTTCACCTGGAACCGCTCGCCCATGGCAACCCCTTCGTAGGTTCCCCAGGGACGATGAACTTTCTTGTGAAAACGATGTTCAGTACGACCTTGTTGCTTCACCTGGGCGACCAGCTTCTTTACATCCTGAACGCGTCCCCGGTCAGCGACCAACACCACGTCGTCGGTCTCCACAATGACGTGGTCAGACAGCCCGATGGCTGCGATCAGTCGGCCTTCCGAATGGAGATAGCATCCAGACACGTCCTCCGTAATGACGTCGCCACGACAGACATTGTTGTTCTCGTCATGAGGCTGTATGTCCCAAAGAGCAGACCAGGAACCGACGTCTGACCAACCAGCGTCCAGAGGAACAACGACGGCATCTGCCGTTTTTTCCATGACGGCATAGTCGATTGAATCATCGGGACACGCACTGAATGCTTCCGCACCTACCCGAATAAAGTCCATATCGGTGTTGCGCTGACTCCAGGCTTCACGACAGGCGGCCATCATCTCCGGCTGCTGGCGCTCCAGCTCCTGGATGTAGCGATCAGCCCGAAACAGAAACATACCGCTGTTCCACAGATAGCCACCTTCGGCCAAGTAACCTTCCGCCGTCGCCTGATCCGGCTTCTCTACGAACGCTTCTACGTCCCGGTACGCGCCGTGAGACGTTCCACCCTTGATGTAGCCATAACCCGTATGAGGCGCATCAGGCACAATCCCAAAGGTCACCAGTTTGCCTGCTTTGGCAGCTTTTGCACCCTCTGATGTCGCTTCTTTGAAGACGTCCGTGTTCTTCAGTACATGGTCTGAAGGCATCACCAGCAACAGTTCTTCGGGGTTTTCTTCCGCCGCGGCCAACGCGGCTAGTGCAATAGCCGGCGCGGTATTTCTGCCGACGGGCTCCAGAATAATACCGGCGGTACGTTCCGGGGCCTGGGCGTGAAGATGGGCCGCAACCACAAATCGGTGATCTTCGTTAGTAATCGCCAGAACCCGCACCTTGTCATCCAGAAGCAGGCCACGATCTATGGTTTCCGCCAGCAACGACTCATCGGTGACTACGGGAAGAAACTGTTTGGGGTAGGCTTCACGGGATAGCGGCCATAGACGGGTGCCTGAGCCGCCTGAAAGGATCACTGCGAGCATGAATCATCCTTGTTCAGAAGTTTTCCGAATTCTACCTCAAACCCGGCTGCTGTGTCCCAACAGAGGATTGGGTTATGCTGATGCCATGACTTTGAACGACAACATTCACGCCCACCTGCAGTATCGTGTTCCTGCTGTACGCCATCTGGCCTGGATGTGCCATGCCCCTCAGCTGATCCATTCGCCTCTAGACTTTTCGCCCGCTGAATACCTGACGGAGGAATCGGAACGACGCCTGAAGGAATGGGATAAGAACCCCGAGTCGGGCCCGGGAATTCTGACGGACAGTCCACCAAGGCGACTTGGGCAATACTTCGAGCGCCTCTACGAATGCCTGCTGCAGGATCTCCTGGGGTGGAACATATTGCTGAAAAATCAGCCGATTAGAAACAATGGCCTGACGCTTGGGGAGCTGGACTTTATTGTCCGCAATCCCGCCGACCAGGCCATCGAACACCACGAAATTGCCGTAAAGTTCTATCTTGGCTACTGGGGCGACCATCAAGTCGCCCCGCTATGGTATGGCCCCAATGCCAGAGACCGCCTCGACCTGAAATCTGATCGGCTGCTTTCACACCAATGCCGATTGACCGAAGCGGTTGAAACCCGAAACCGGCTGACGGATCTGGGCATTCCAACGCCAGATAGAGTTCGGGCATTCATGCCAGGCTACCTGTTTTACCCGGTCAACGAGTCGATACAACCACCCGAGAACGTTCCGGCGAATCACCTTCACGGCCAGTGGATCTACCTGGATCAAATGGACATGTCAGACGACGGGTCAGAGGCTGATCAAACGGTCTGGGTGCCTCTGCACAAACCCCATTGGCTGGGCCCCTGGCAACAAGAACAACATCCGGACCCGCTCGAAACGCAAGAGGCACTGCGCCAGGTGCGGGAGTCTGCGACACCCCGTCTGTTTGCGGTGATGAAACAATTGCCAGACGAGAGCAGCTGGCAGGAAATCAACCGCCTGTTCGTTGTTCCATCTCAATGGCCGGGGCAATAGTCTTTTTTTTTGTGGCAAGATAAAGCCGTTTCTTAACCTGCACGGGCGACTTTCATGGACGACCACAGCCAGTTTCGATTACTTTCCGAGCGGCGCTTCCTGCCGTTTTTCCTGACCCAGTTCTCTGGCGCGTTCAACGACAACCTTTTCAAAAACGTGCTTCTGTTGCTGATCACCTACACGGCCGGTGGACTGGCCGGATTGTCCATCGACATTGTGGTCAACGTCGCTGCGTTTCTGTTCATTCTGCCGTTTTTCCTGTTTTCCGGCATCGCCGGACAGATGGCAGACAAGTATGAAAAGTCCGGATTTATCCGGTGGGTGAAGCTCGCGGAAATACTGATCATGGCCGCAGCTGCTTTCGGCCTGTGGTTCCAATGGTATGAGCTGCTGTTGCTGTTACTGTTTTTGATGGGGACACAATCCACTTTCTTCGGCCCCGTGAAATACGCGATTCTTCCGCAAGTCCTGAGAAATGATGAGCTGGTCGGCGGCAACGCGCTGGTTGAGATGGGCACGTTCGTGGCCATTCTGGTGGGCACTATCGTCGCGGGACTGTTAATGGGATTCGGCGCCCCGCATCAACTTGCGGCCATTGGCGTACTGGGCATGGCCATTCTGGGCTACCTTGCGGCACGGAAGATCCCCGTCACCGGTTCGACTCATACCGATGTAGCCATCGGTCTCAACCCCTTCAAAGAAACCTGGCACCTGATGCGAGTTGCAGCGGATAATTATTCCGTCCTGCTGTGCATTATGGCTATTTCCTGGTTCTGGTTTCTCGGAGCCGCCTACCTCACTCAGTTCCCGAATTTTGCCCAAACGGATCTGATGGGCGACGAAACAGTGGTCACGCTTCTTCTGGCCATCTTTACCATTGGTATCGCCCTTGGTTCTGTTGCCTGCGAGCGACTGTCCGGCCACCGAATCGAATTGGGCATCGTGCCTATCGGCTCGGCAGGGCTGAGCCTGTTTGGCGTGGATCTGTATCTGAGCATGCCAGCCAACCCGTCCCCTACCGACTGGTGGTCCATCCTGAGCGACAGTGAATATCGCCGCATTGTACTGGACCTTTTGGGCATTGGATTCTTTGGCGGCCTGTTCATTGTGCCTCTCTACGCCTTTGTGCAGAAGGAAACACCGGAAGAACGCCGCGCCCAGGTCATTGCGGCCCTGAACGTTTTCAACGCCCTTTTCATGGTGGTCAGCGCCATCATGGGCGTGATCATGCTGGGCATTGTGGGTCTCAGCATTCCGGAATTCTTCCTGATTCTGTCGATCATGAATCTGGTGGTAGCGGGTTTCGTCTACCAGCAAGTGCCCGAGTTTGTGCTGCGCTTTATCGTGTGGGTTTTGTCCCACACCATTTATCGGGTGCGCCACGAGGGGCTTCGGAACATCCCAGATGAAGGGCCGGTATTGCTGGTCTGCAATCACGTTACCTACATGGATGCCCTGGTCATTGCCGGTGCCGTACGCCGGCCAATACGGTTCGTGATGGACCACAATATTTTCAAGACACCGGTTCTGGGCGGCATTTTCCGCATGGCCAGAGCCATACCCATTGGCTCGAAGAAGTCCGTACCCGACATTTACGAATCGGCTTTCGAGCGCATTGATGAAAACCTTAAAGCTGGCCATGTGGTGTGCATTTTTCCAGAAGGTCGGCTGACCACCGATGGCGAAGTGGCGAAATTCCGCAACGGCGTGGAACTGATTCTCGAACGCAATCCGGTACCGGTCGTTCCCATGGCTCTGCGAGGACTTTGGGGCAGCTTCTTCAGCCACTGCGGCGGCACCGCCATGACCCATGTACCCAAGCGATTCTGGTCCCGAATTGAGCTTCTTGCGGAAGCGCCAATTTCTCCAGAAGAAGCCAGCGCCGCAAGACTTGCAGAGAGAGTAAAGCAGCTGAGAGGCAATGCCCGTTAACGTTCGTGTATCGGCAGATTTGACGCCGGCGTCGTTGTAGCTCACACTAATCCGGTTGCATAACGAAACCATATTAGATGAGTGGAGAAACTCTGTGAGCGATATCACCAATCGAGCAATCGTCCTCAAGCGACGCCCCCAGGGCGAGATTCAGGATGGCGACCTGGTCATGGAAGAGCGCCCGGTAAGGGAACTCAAAGACGGCGAGGTTCTGGCAAAAGTCCTCTGGTTATCATTGGACCCTTACATGCGCCCACGCATGAACGATGCGAAGGGCTACATGGACCCCATTGGCATTGACGAAGTCATCGTCGGTGAATCCGTTGCGCGCATCGTGGAATCGCGCTCTCCGGACTTGCAGGTGGGCGACCTGGTGACCTGCTACTCCGGCTGGCAGGAGTATGTGGTGTTTCCAGGCAATGCCGAGATGGTCTACAAGATCGACCAGAAGCCAAATGTGCCACTGCAAACCTACCTCGGCGTGGCCGGCATGCCCGGTCGTACCGGTTATTGCGGCCTGATGTACGTGGGCAAACCCAAAGCCGGCGAAACCGTTGTAGTGTCGGCCGCCTCTGGCCCGGTTGGTACCGTCGTAGGACAGACCGCCAAGAAAGAAGGATGTCGTGCGGTGGGCGTCGCTGGCGGACCTGAAAAGTGCCGATTCGTGGTCGAGGAACTGGGCTTTGACGCCTGTGTGGACTACAAAGCCGGTAATCTGGAAGCCGATTTAAAAGCGGCCTGCCCGGACGGCATTGACGTGTACTTTGAAAACGTGGGCGGTGCAGTGACCCGTGCAGTCGCACCTCTGCTGAATCCCGGCGCACGCGTGCCGATTTGTGGATTCGTATCGGCCTATAATGCGGAAGACATGAATTCTGTCGAAACGCCCTTCCATATTCTCAAAGCGCTGGACCCGGTTCCGGAACACCGCTTTTTTCTGGTCACAGAATGGCAGGATCGGCACCAGGAAATCACGTCAATCCTCGCTGACCGCATCAGCAGTGGCGAACTGAAGTATCGGGAAACCATTGCTGAAGGCCTGGAAAACGCCACTGAAGCGTTCAAGGGCATGCTGAAAGGGAAGAACTTCGGCAAACAGCTGGTTCATGTTGCCGACTGATTGATCGGTGGCTAACCAGGCAATGGCCGGGCCACTCGCGCCCGGCCAATGTCACGTCACTTTTAACAACACCTTCCCGATGTTTTTGTTCTCTGCCACATAGGCCATGGCGGCCTCTGCTTCTTGGATGGGCCAGGACCGATCGATCACGGGTTCGATCTGCCGGGCACTGAGCAATGGCCAGACATGCTGATACAGCGCCGCCATCACCTCTCCCTTGTCAACGACCGTGCGAGAGCGCAGCGTCGAGCCAATCAGCCTCTGACGCTTGACCAGCATTAAGCCAAGATCCACTTCGGCCATTCGCCCGCCAAGCAGACCTATGAGAACAAGCCGGCCATCCACGTTCAGAACTTTCTGATCCTCTGCAATGTAGCTGCCGCCCACCGGGTCCAGAATCATATCGACGCCGCCCCACTGGGTCACCGCTTCGACAAAGGATCCATTGCTGCGATTCCAGAAACCGGAAGCGCCCAGACGCTTACAGATTTCCAGCTTGTCTTCATTCCCTGCAGTGGCAAAGACCGGATTACCCAACGCCGTGGCCAACTGAATGACCGCCGTTCCCAGGCCACTGGCCGCCGCATGCACCAGGACCTTTTCACCTGGCTTCAACTGAGCTTCGTGATAGAGATTCAGCCAGGCCGTGGCAAACACTTCCGGAATCGCCGCAGCCTGCTCCAGGGAATATCCCTTGGGCACCGGCAGTACCTGAACTGCGGGCACCACGACTTCCGAAGCGTATCCGCCTCCGGTCAACAACGCGCACACTGCGTCACCCGGTTTGAAGTCAGTGACGCCTTTACCGACTCTGGAAACCACACCACTGGCTTCCAGCCCAAGGATATCTGACGCACCTGGCGGCGGTGGGTAAACACCCGCACGCTGCATGAGATCTGCGCGGTTGACGGCCGTCCAGGCGATATCAATGGCAACGTGACCCTCTGGTACTTCAGAGATTGGCTCGCAGTCTTCCCAGCTTAAGGCATCCCCATTGATTCGGATGGCTTTTGTCATTGAAACACTCTCCCAGGCAATGTCGGCTTATTAGCTAGCAGGCACTCTGTCGCCCGTCACAGCAGCCCCGCAATGGTTTCAGAATACATTGTTTTAAGATAGCTGAGACGCCACCTTTCGGGCGACTCAGGCTCTGGCCGATGTCCAATCAGCCCCAGTATCAGTTCAGCCGCGGCCTTTGCTTCAGCTTCAGGATCATCCGGGCAACTGGGAAACCGTTGCGTCGCAGGCACATATTCGCGATAGGCGAGGCGATCCGGCGTCACCGCAACACATCCGGACGCCATGGCTTCCAGCACCGACAACCCCTGAAAATCGTGCAAGGCAGTGGAAAGCGCAAAATCTGCCTGCTTCAGAAGCTGGTCATAACCAGATCGGTCCGGCAAATACCCCCAGTTCAGGATGCGATCGCCGTACTTATGACGAATCTGTTCAAAGGCTTCCGGCGCCTGTCGAAACTGCTCCCCCACCACGCTCAGCCGAAAATCCTGCCCCAGACGAGCTAGCTCGTCCAACAATAACAGCAGCCGCTCCGGGGCTTTGTCGTACTCCCACCGGTGGTTCCATAGCAGGTGCGGGCATTCCGCATCTGGCCGCTCCTCGCGGGGTACAAATAGCCGATCTTCAATGGGTACCGGCAGCACCAAAGATTTCTCTCGTAGCCTTGAAATCAATCCATCTGGCAAACCGTCCGGCATCTTATCCAGAAATTGATAAGCCCCGTCCAGAAAGCTGTCACGATTCCATTCGCTGTTAAACAGCACCTGGTCTGCGGCGACCGCGCTGAACAGGTTGACAATTTGCGGCTCGGCGCTGGAATGCTGCAGGCCAGAGTCCGGATAGGCGAACTGATTTTCATGCATATAGAGCATGCAGGGGGTGCGGCCGAGATGGGGATGGAATCCTTTCAGCGTGGCGAGATCCACCATCGAGGTGGCAATCAACAGATCCCATGACTCTTGCAGCAATGGCTCGCTCAGCCAGGTCAGTGCGTTGCCACGAATTCGCCAACGAAAGAATCGCGGCGGAAGTGCGAGCACATGCCATTCAAATTGTGGCTGGCTGGCCACCAGTTGTTCACGCCAGCGCTGGTGGCTGCCTGCATCATAGGCAGACAGAAGCAAGATGCGCGGTTTGGCAGCAGAGGCAGTGTCGGACATGCCCGCATTCTGCCACTAATCCCGGTTGGACAACCACACACTTTGGTAGGGTTTGAGAGCAATACTGCCCGACAGGTCATCGATCTCCATGCCAGAAAGCAGATCTTTCCAATGGTCCGTCCCAATCAGATTGATTTCGGCCAGCGATACTTCCTGTACCTCGTCCGTGATGTTGTGGATGCAGAAAATGGATTGATCCCGGCGCATGCTTTGGCGCCAGAAACCGAACAGTTGCAGCCCCAGATGGAGAGTGAACTGGGTTGCATTGGGATGAAACGCCGGCTGCTTGCGACGGATACCGATCAGTCGTTTGAGTTCTGTAAACACCTTGTGGTGATGATTCTGGGGATCTGCAAGCAACGCTTCCAGGCGATCAATCTGCCACTGTGCACGGTTGATGGAACGGAAGCGCCCGGTGTTTTCCATGCGGTCGAAATCGTTCTCTGTGCCGAGCATACTGTGTATGTAAAACGCGGGAATTCCTTCCAGCGCCAGCATCACGGTATGCGCACATAGAAAACGCTGAAGCTGCAGATGATCGGCGCCCTTGTGCGCGGTGCCTTTCAGTGCGTCAAACAGCGCGATGTTCATTTCATAGGGCTGGTCTTTGCCATCCGGTGTTCGACGGTAGGACACCTTACCGCCGAACGACTCCATGGTATTGATCAGCCGCTGCTTTTCATCGTCTTCCAGAAGCCCGTCGGTCGGACGCAAACCCACACCGTCGTGGGAGGCGATGAAGTTCAGGTAGGTTGTGCCCATCTGGGCCGGCGGCATGCTCATTAACCAGGTCTTCAGGTGTCTGCAGTTGCCAGTCACCAGCGTATTGATCAGCAGCGGCGGCAGGGAAAAGTTGTAGATTACGTGTGCTTCGTTGGCGTTGCCAAAGTACGTCAGGTTTTCCCGGTTTGGGACGTTGGTTTCTGTAATAACCACACTCTGCGGTGTGTGGTGTTCAATCAACAGGCGTAAAATTTTGATCAGTTCGTGGGTTTGCTGAAGGTGGATGGACGGTGTGCCCACTTCTTTCCAGAGAAACGCCACGGCGTCCATCCGGAAGTAGGTAACGCCCTGCTCCAGATAATATCGGATGATGCCGGCGAACTCGTTCAACACCTGTGGGTTGGCAAAATTCAGATCCACCTGATCTTCGCTGAAGGTACACCAGACGTATCGCTCACCGTCTTCTGTCTGGACGGCATTCAGCAGTGGCGATGTTCTGGGGCGCACAACCGCGCTGAGATCATCACTGGGCCGTGCCTCGAAAAAATAATCCTTGCCCGGATCAATCCGCTTCCTGAAGTTCTCGAACCACCGACTGCGCGCCGACATGTGGTTGAGCACCAGATCTGCCATCACCTTATAGCGCCCGGCGATGGCTTCTACGTCTGACCACTCGCCGTGGGATTCATTCACCGCCAGGTAGTCCATTACCGAAAAGCCGTCATCCGAGCTGTACGGGAAAAATGGCAGCAGATGCACCACCGACACAGTGTCGAAAAGGCAGTCGTCCAGAAAACGCAACAGGGTTGTTAATGGCTTCTCGCCCTCTGCCTGAACCGTGTCGGCATAAGTGATCAGCATCACATCCGACTCGTCCCAATTGTTCTGGTGCGGCGGCGGAGCGGGGGCATCAGGCGCGATGCCCATAGTTTCGAGCAGCTGCGTGGCCAGTGCAGGCGTATCCAGCGCCGGATATACAATCTCCAGCATGGTAGCCAGTTTGTGGTGCAGTTGATGGCTCACGGGCGAGCGTACTCCTCGTTGTCCAGTTCAACGGCCTCCATCAGCTCAGCCTTAATGTCCGGCATAGCACTGGTGACCCGGTTCCAGCTTGGAATGAAAGGCGTATCCATCGGGTTATCCAGAAAATAGGCGCCTGCGCGCATCACATTCTGCGCGAACAACTCCACCGCTTTTTCTTCCTTGTGCCGATCAAAGCTCAGGCCGTTGATAACGGCGTCGCTTTGATAGGTCTCGATGAAGTCCAGGGCGATCCGATAATAGGTAGCCTTGATGGTTCGGAATTTCTCGTTGGAGAAAATCTCGCCGTTGGTTGCGAGTTTACGGAACAGCGCCTTGCTGATGTCCGTGCTCATTTTTGAGAGCCCGCGGCTGGCATCCTCCGGCGATAGATCCTGATGTTTGTGGTCATAGGTGTCTGCGATGTCCACCTGGCACAAACGATTGGTGGCGTAGTTCCGCTTCATCTCTGACAGCACCCCCACTTCCAGCCCCCAGTCGCTGGGAATGCGGAGGTCGTTGATGACGTCGGTACGGAATGAAAATTCACCCGCCAAGGGATAACGGAAGCTGTCCAGGTAATCCAGATAGTCGTTCGGGCCGGCCACTTTCTTGAGGGCACGAATCAGAGGCGTAACCAGCAAGCGGCTGACTCGCCCATTCATGTTTCCCTCGGCGACCCGAGCATAGTACCCCTTGCAAAACATGTAGTTGAAACCCGGGTTGGCCACCGGGTAAATCAATCGCGCAACAAGATCACGGGAATACGTCAGGATGTCGCAGTCGTGCAAGGCCACCGCTTTGCTGCGCCCGGCCGCCAGGGTGTATCCAAAGCAATACCAGACGTTGCGGCCTTTGCCCATTTCAGTCGGCGCAAGGCCTTGCTCGCGTAGCTTGAGATCCAGCGCCCGAAGTCTCGGACCGTCGTTCCAAAGAACCCGAACATGCTGCGGAAGCTCAGAAAAATACTCGAGCGCGTGGCGGTATTGTTCCTCGTTTGCCTGATCAAGACCGATCACGATCTGTTCCAGATAGGGAACCTTGGCAAGCTCACTCACAATGTTTTTGAGCGCAGGCCCCTCTAACTCCGAATAAAGCGATGGAAGCACCAGCGACATCGGCCGCTCTTTGCGAAAACTCATCAGCTCCTTTTCAAGATCCTCCACCGGACGGCGGACGAGGTTGTGGAGAGTTGTTATTATTCCGTTCTGATAAAAGTCGCCCATGGCGGCGCTCCTGTTTTTTCATACCCGGTGTTCAGTAACCGTACTCAATCAACAGATTCAGCACACATTCGTTCCAGCCCGCAGGGCCAGTTTTCAGAGACCGTATTGCCCGGCTTTGGGAGGGCAGTACAACCCTGTCAGAATTCACCCCTTTTACAATCACAGCAATGTCTGCCTGCTCGAGCATGTGTTGGTCATTCGGGCTGTCGCCCAGAGCAATCGCGACCAACCGACCGGCGGGATCCTGCTCACGGTATTTACCCAGCAAAAACCGGACCCCATCCGCCTTATCGAAGGTACCCATGGCGTGTAGGAACCGCCCTCCCTGTACCAGTCGGCAATTCACGTTTTTCAGTCTTTCTTTGAACACCGCCAGCGATTTTTCATCGCCCTCCCACAACAGTGGCTCGGTACCCACACGATCTTTGGCAAGTTCGGCCTGCGCCTCGGAAAGACTGGAATGGCGAGTCAACTCCTCTGCCGTCATGTCGTTGAACCCGGTAAATTGGAAGCCTTCCGCACGAAGAATCGCCAATTGCTCCAGCACTTCCGACCGGGATGCCCCAAAACTCTTCACCTGCTCCTCGGCCGAACCAAAACAGTTCGCGGGGATGACCACGGCGGCGCCGTTTTCAACGATAAACGGTGCCGCGTTGTTCATCTCAGACCGAATAGCGCGAATCTCTCCGATGGTTTTGCTGGAATTGAGGACCACGGGAATGCTCGACGCTGCAAGGCGCTTCATGGCCGGCTTTGCGGGCGACCAATCGTAGGTTTCATGATCCAGAAGTGTGCCGTCCAGGTCTGAAATAATGATCAGGCGGGGCTTTGGCATTGCCGATTCCTTTACTGTCGCTGGCGAATCAGAGGTTCGCTGAAGTGATGCGCGGGATCCACATGGATCACCACGTCGGCTCTGGCGGGCATCTCATCCAGGCAGGCCCGGGTAATTCGCTCATAATGCATGATAAAACGTGCAACCTGCTCATCCGACATCAGTCTCGAAGGCGCGCCTTCTTCATTATCGCTCTTTTTTGGTGCGGCGGTTATTTTGTCCCGCAGCTTGTGCTCCTGAAGGGTGCGCCATTCCAGGACGCACTCCATGGACGGAGCTTTGAGCATGATCAGGCAATCAATCTGATTGAAGAAATCGGAATAAGATCCCTTAAGGCATTGATTCACATACAATCGCCAGCGTTTGTCTGGATCCTCATCGCCTTCCAGTTCATTGACCGGTTTACACAGGGCTTCGTCGCTGGCTTCCGGCAGGGCGCCAACGCACCAACCTTCCATCAGCAGCACCTCCGCCCTGCCCTTAAATCTGGGCCAGGCCGACTCCGGCAGTCGGTCATCCTGAGCCTTATCGAACGCGGGTACCGGCGTGCGATCCTCCGGCATGGCCGAGGTCAGCTGATCAATCACCTGTTGACCCAGTTTAAGATCGTGAGTGCCTGGCACACCACGGGTCAGTAGAAGCGGATGCTGATCCTGGGCCAGTTGAACACGCTCAGACCGGGTCAGGTAAAGGTCGTCGATGGAAAAGCTGGCGGTTGGCACGTGATAGAGATCGGTCAGTAACCGTCGCAGAAACAGGGTCAGAGTGGACTTCCCGGTGCCCTGGGCTCCATGGATACCGACGATCACCGGGCGTTGTCGTTCCTGTCTGAGAGCCTGAATATGTTGTGCGAGCGGAAGAATCACATCACGAACCGTATCGGCGTAGCCAGAAGGCAGGGATTCCTGACGAATGAGCGTGTCTGTGATGCTGGTTAGATCGGCCGAAACCACGTTTTTGTCCCGTTTTAGAAGCTGGGTCGTATTTGATAAGTCTGCAGATTTTGTACCACTTGCAGTATAGGTCGTTGATTTGGCGTTTGTCGCAGACCTTAGCTATCTGGGACACTGCGCCTCTATTCAAATCCAAATGAGCATGCATGTCAGAGCCGAAGATAAACATCGAACATCGCTACCTGGAATTGCCAGATAGCTTTTACACCCGTGTAAAACCACGGCCTCTGGAAGACGGCAAACTGGTGTGCTTTAACGCACCTCTTGCCGAGGCCATGGGGATCCGTTCGGACCAACCTGCAGAATGGACGGGCGTTGGCTCTGGCACTGAATTGCTGGAAGGCATGGATCCGGTCGCAATGAAGTACACCGGGCACCAGTTCGGCGTTTACAACCCGGATCTGGGGGATGGCCGGGGGCTGCTTCTCTGGGAGACCATCGGGCCTGACGGGCGCCGTTGGGACTGGCACCTGAAAGGTGCTGGCATGACGCCCTATTCCAGGTTTGGCGACGGACGCGCGGTGCTTCGTTCCACCATTCGCGAATACCTGTGCAGCGAGGCCATGGCCGGATTGGGCATCCCCACAACACGCGCCCTGTTCATGGTCAGCGCAAAAGATCCCGTTCGCCGTGAATCCATAGAAACCGCCGCATCGCTGCTCCGGGTCACCCAGAGCCATATCCGCTTCGGCCATTTTGAATTCGCAGCCCACCACGAAGGGGAAGAGGCGCTTCGCGCATTGCTAGAACACGTCATTGCGCTTCACTTTCCGGAATTGATTCAACTGCCTGAGCCGGAGCGCTACCGGCGCTGGTATGAAGCGGTGGTTGAGCGCACCGCCTGGCTAATCGCCGATTGGCAGGCCGTCGGTTTCTGCCACGGAGTGATGAACAGCGACAACATGTCCATCATCGGTGAAACCTTCGACTATGGCCCTTACGCGTTCCTCGACGATTTCGACGCCGGGTACATTTGCAACCACACCGACCAGGGCGGGCGTTACGCCTACAACCGCCAGCCGAACATTGGCTTCATCAACTGCCAGTATCTAGCCAAAGCCTTGCTGCCGGTGATGGATGAAGACGATGTAAGACGGGGGCTTCGACGCTACGAAACCGCCTACAACGAACGATTCCAGGACACGATGCGACAGAAACTGGGGCTGCAGATTCAGGACGAGTCGGATCTGAGCCTGATCATGGACACTTTCAGTATGCTCCATGAACACCGCATTGATTACACGCTCTTTTTCAGAGGCCTGTCCAACCTTCACAGCAAGGGCTCAGCCCCGATACGGGATCTGTTCGTCGACCGCAGTGTTGCTGGCGACTGGCTCGGTCGATATCAGGCACGGCTCGAAAAAGAGAGCCTTGGCCCGGAAGAACGGGAAGCGGGCATGCGGTCGGTGAATCCCAAATTCATTCTGCGGAACTATCTTGCCCAACAGGTGATCGTCGAAGCCCAGAGCGGAAACTTCGAACCCATGAAAAAACTGTTGAAGGTTCTGGAAAAGCCATTCGATGAACAGCCCGAACACGAGGACTATGCGGCGCCTCCCCCTGACTGGGGGAAGCACCTCAACATCAGCTGTTCTTCCTGAAGTGAACGGGCAGGATCAAACGGCCTTGGCGGCGATGATCTTGTCGTGCCACTCCACAGGGCCTGTCTGGTGTACCGATGAACCCTTGGAATCCACGGCAACCGTGACCGGCATGTCCTCTACTTCGAATTCGTAGATGGCTTCCATGCCCAGCTCTTCAAACGCCACCACTTCCGCCTTTTTGATGGCTTTGGAGACCAGATACGCCGAACCGCCCACAGCCATCAAATAGACCGCGCCAAATTCGCGAATGGCGTCGATGGCCACCTGACCACGTTCGGCCTTGCCGATCATGCCCGTCAGGCCGGTTTTCTCAAGCATGGTACGGGTGAACTTGTCCATCCGCGTGGCCGTGGTCGGGCCAGCCGGGCCCACAACTTCTTCACGCACAGGATCCACCGGACCGACGTAATAGATGAAGCGGCCTTTCAGATCCACCGGCAACTCTTCGCCGCGCTCGATCATATCGACCATTTTCTTGTGGGCAGCGTCGCGGCCGGTCAGCATCTTGCCGGAAAGCAACACGGTTTCACCCGGCTTCCAGTCTTTCACGTCTTCCGGTGTCACTGTGTCCAGGTTGACGCGGCGCACGCTTGCGCCCACTTCCCAGGTGATTTCCGGCCAGTCGTCCAGGCTTGGTGGCGTCTGCAATGAAGGACCAGAGCCATCCAGCACAAAGTGTGCATGGCGGGTAGCGGCACAGTTCGGAATGATTGCAACAGGCTTGTTGGCTGCGTGAGTTGGGTAGTCTTTTACTTTCACATCCAACACGGTGGTCAGGCCACCAAGGCCCTGGGCACCGATGCCCAGCTCGTTCACTTTCTCGAACAGTTCAAGACGCAATTCTTCTGAACGGTCAGACGCCCCTTTGGCCTGCAGCTCGTGGATATCAATCGGATCCAACAGGGACTCCTTGGCAAGCTCCATGGCTTTTTCGGCCGTACCACCAATGCCAATGCCCAGCATACCCGGCGGACACCAGCCAGCACCCATCTGCGGGACCATTTTCAGCACCCAGTCCACCACCGAGTCCGAGGGATTCAGCATCGCGAACTTGGACTTGGCTTCAGAACCGCCCCCTTTGGCAGCCACATGAACATCCACGGTATTGCCCGGCACCACCTTGTAGTGAATCACCGCCGGGGTATTGTCCTTGGTATTGGCCCGTTTGCCATCCGGATCCGACAGAACCGATGCACGCAGCACGTTGTCCGGATGCGTGTAAGCGCGACGCACGCCTTCATTAATAATGTCGTCCAGCGGCATGTCAGCATCCCACTGAACATCCATGCCGATGGTAACGAACACCGTCACGATGCCGGTGTCCTGGCAAATAGGGCGCTTGCCCTGGGCACACATGCGGGAGTTGATCAGGATCTGAGCCATGGCGTCCTTCGCCGCCTGAGACTCTTCCTTCTGATAGGCTTCGTAAACGCCCTGAATGAAATCTTTCGGGTGATAGTAGGAAATAAACTGCAGCGCGTCGGCCACACTCTCGATCAGGTCATCCTGGCGGATTACGGTGGTCATAGTCTTCTCATCAAGGTTGGTTGTTCGAAAAGAATGCAATTCGCGAAGTTTACCAAAATCCCCCAGACACCGCATGAACAAGGTGATGTCTGACTGGACACATGCACTCGACAAACGTCGAACGGGGAACTATTTTCCATGGAGGCCTAACTTCAAGCGCGGGGTCGGGCTGCTGATGGTCAGAATCACACTTTAGAGCGATCAACTGTTGCTTCGCTGCCGCTATAGTCATAGCTATGAAAATGGCTTAACTTTACGGCCAGACATTCAGGCAACCCACTAACAAGCAGAAAAGGCGTCTGACACAAGGTTTACCGTACGAGTACGGTCCCGCCAGACGCTGAACATAACGACACAACAACAGGAAAAGGTTCCACCCATGTACAAGAAAACGTTATTAAGTCTTGCCGTGGCCTCTTCAATTACCCTGACAGGCTGTATCGGCACTGAGAGTGGTGACGACGAGAAGCCAGTCAACCCCAATGCCACCAGCGCGATTAACCCAGCCGGTTCTGTCTGGCCGATCTTTGACCCTGCCACCAGCGCACTTCCTGTGCCTTCTGACCTGCAGGCCGCGGGATCATCCGACGGAACATATGGCGGTAGCGACGAGAATCCAATTACAAATGCGTTGGATTTTATGGACGGTGCGTCGACCACAGCGCAGTACGACATCAAACTGAGCGGAACCATTGACCCTGACAGTTTGGTCTTTACTCCGGTGATCGACAACGACGGCACGCCGGCTCCGAATCCGCAACAGAACGTTTTCCTGCTTTCATTGGACTATCCGGGTGGTGACGGCCTTCTGAATTCCGGGGAAGTGCCAACGTTTGATATCGGCCTTGCCTTCCAGAATCTGCAGGCAAAGGCTGCTGCGTTTGAAGCTGAGCAGAACGCAGAGACCCCTGATCCAGATGCGATCGCAGCCGCTGGCGCCGAGCTGCAGGCTGCTGCAGCAGCCGTTCAGGACTTCAATAACGAGTTCCGCGCGGAAGTCGTGGACCTTGACGGTGGCACAGACAACGTGCTGCGCATCACGCCTTTGCGGCCCCTGAAGCCAAAAACCAAATATCTGGTTGTTATCACCAATGAAGTGACAGAGCCTAACGGTGACCCAATTTTCCCATCACCGTCTTATCAGTTCACTCGCGATCCGGACAAAGTTCTGCTTGATCCGGCTCTTGGCGGCGTCCGCGACGCAATCGCCGGCTGGGAGCAGCTGGCGAGTGGCTATTTTGCAGCACTGACCAACAGCTCAAGGGAAGCCATTCCTTCTCTGGATCCTCTGACATCTGACAACATTGCTCTGTCGCTGACGTTCACGACCGGCGGAACAACGGATGTACTTGAAGCGGCCGTTTCACCGGCCCAATTCTTCTACAGAAGCTCAGTCATCGACACTCGGCAGACAGCGATTGCCGACTACCTTGCAGCTAACAGTGAAACTTTTGCTGCACTCAGCGCACCAGAACAATGGGCCACGCTGAATCAGGTCGCAAACGACGCGGTCGATGACGCCAATGAGGCACCGCCTACCCTTGCCCAGACCGCCGCTGGGACTGTTGCGGCTCTTGCGGACATCGGCGCGGAGTTTTCTATTCCTGCTGCAAGAACCATCCTTCCATTTGAAGCGACACGAATTCCCCCTGGTGCAAACCCCGCACTACCCAATGATGAGTCGACCATCCTTCAGGCGAGCATCGAGCTCCCTTACTTTCTGGAAGTCCCATCAACGGAGCCTGCTGAGGCCGAATCCGCAGCACAGGCATTGAATTCCACGTGGGAAGCTTCAACTGGCATTGGAGCAGCTATTGACGCTGCATCCGGTAACGATTCGGGCACAACTCCTCCCTCAGACAAGATCACGTATCGTTACCCGTTCGCCACAGAAAAAGCGACGGTAACCGCTCCTTTGATGTTCTCTGTTCCAGATCCCTCGACCGTCATCGATATTGACGGCACCACATGTGGCGATACGAAACCTTATGATGTGGTAATTTACCAACACGGTATATTCGGCAACCGGGCCAATAGCCTGCCTATGGCCAATCAGCTCGCTCGCGCTTGTTATGTCACCGTCGCTATGGATCTGCCACTGCACGGCATCGCTCCAAAACTGGCTGACGGTAGGGATGACCCCTTCCTATTTTTCAGTGTCGACAACGGGGTCTTCTCCGGGGTTCCAGTCAGTGAGCGCCACTTCGGGTGGTCACAGGGAGCAGACGGGCCGACCCGGATGGTATACGGCGATGGTGCCCTAGGTTCATCGGCTGAATACTTCCTGAACCTTGGAAACCTGCCTGCTGCCCGGGATAACAACCGGCAGGGCGTGGTTGATCTTCTTAACCTGAACGCCAGCTTGATCAACCTGAACGACATTGATCTTGACAACGACGGCACCGCAAATGACGTCGCCTTGGATTTTGATACAGAAACCGGAAGCAACCTGTATTACGTCGGCCACTCGCTTGGCGGCATCCTTGGCACATCATTCGTTGCGCTTGTAAACGATGCAGCCCAAGATGATGTTCTCGGTAACAGCAATATCATTCCGATTAACGCTGCCGCCTTGGTAACGCCCGGCGCTGGCATCGCCAAGCTTCTTGAAAACTCTCCAAGCATCGGTAGCACTGTTTTACAAGGGCTGGCGCAATCAGGCCTGACTCAGGGAACCAGCAATCTTGAGCTATATCTGAACGTGGCTCAGGCATCCCTGGATAGTGCAGAGCCACACAACTTTGTCTCCTCGCTTAATGAGAGTGGAACCAAGGTCTATATCAATGAGATCTTTGGTGATGGTTCTGACCCGACCACCGCAGACCAGACAATTCCAATCGCGGCTGACACAGCATATGCCGGTCAGTATTCTGCACCTCTCGGTGAAGCGCTGCCGGCGCCTCTTGCAGGAACAGAGCCGCTTATCGCTCAGCTAGAGGCAGATCGTGTCGATGTAGCGATCGCACCGGCCGGGGAGTCTCTGACCCAAGACGCAAATGTGGTCCGCTTTACGGCAGGAACGCATTCCACTGTCGTGTCAGCAGACAACACTGCCGTGTTTGCGGATATGGCAACCAACATCATTTCGTTCTTCGGTTCCAACGGAACGTCGCTCAGTTTCAACAACGGAGCGAGCGTCAAGGCGGACTCTCCGTCTGCAGATTAGACTCGACTGGATGATTTAAGATGAATTAGGCCTGGGTTCGGCAACGTTCCCAGGCCTTTTTTTACTAATCAGAAGTAAAATATCCAAAATTTAGTGCTGCTTACCTTTCTGCAGACTGCCAATCACTGAACTGGATCGGACATCCAGGTTGTTTTTGAAGCTTTCCGTCACCTCGATCAGCCTGTATCACCATTCCCCGTTGCCTAATTTGGCTGTGCTCTGCCGCCTCTTCAATGCTCAGCACTGGCTCAACACACGCATCCACCTCTGCAAATACTCCACACCAATGCTCCAACGAATGCTCTGACACTTTCTCTTTTATGGCCGCCTTCAAACGCTGCTGATCTTCGGGCTTCTGGCTCATCGAGATGCGTTTTAAATCACTCAATTTCAGAGTGTCCAACAGCTGAGCGGAGAATTGCGGCTCCAGGCTGCCGACAGATAGCCACCGCCCATCGCTCGTCTGGTAATAATCATAGAAAGAACCACCATTGAGCATGCCGCCCTCTCGCGTCTGTTCCTGACCACCCGCCAGCGCTGCGGCACCTGCCATGGCGTTCATGGCGAAGGCAGCATCGGTCATGCTGATATCGACGAAACTGCCCTCCCCGGACTGTTGGCGTTGGACGACAGCCGCCAGGATGCCCATGACTGCATGATGGGAGCCGCCGGCCACATCAGCGACTTGAATGCCCAGCGGGGGCGGACCGCTTTCCTGCCGGCCTGAATGGCTGGCGATGCCGGATAGCGCAAGATAGTTGATGTCGTGGCCTGCCCTGTCTCGGTAGGGGCCGGTCTGGCCGTAGCCTGTGATCGCGCAATAGATCAGGTTGGGGTTTTCTGCTTTAAGCGCCTCGTAGCCAATGCCCAGCCGGTCCATCACGCCAGGACGGAACTGCTCAACAACAATGTCGTAATCCCGGACCAGCGCTTTGATTTTGTCAACGCTGCCCTCGGATTTCAGGTTGAGCGACAAGGTCTGTTTGCCACGGGAAAGATAGGAAAAGGTCGTGCTGAACTTGCCGTCAAAAGGGGGCATCACCTTAGCCAGATCCACTCGGTCCGGCGCTTCCACTCGAAGAACCTCAGCGCCCATGTCCGCCAGCATCATAGTGGCGTACGGGCCCGGAAGTAAGGTGCTAAAATCCAGAACTTTCAGGTGGCTAAGTGGGCGGGTCATGCCTTGCTCCTTATGAAAAGTGACGATGCATCATCCATGTTCTGATGCTGCCCGCTTTCCCTGGCTTCGCCAACCACCATATCGACCATTCACAGTGGCTTTTTCATCCAGTGAAGAATGACCCTAGGTTCACTCTTTGAACCATGGCATGATTCACTCTGAAGACGGAACTCACTGACAACAATAAATGGCACAATGATAGAGTCACAATTGACATGTCTGAACTGACGGTTTCCAGACACTTTGTAGAGGCAGCGTTAACCGGCGCCAGGCGTCAGAAACTGGACATCGACCGCATGCTGGTCGATGCCGGTATTTCACCTGAATTGCTCAAAATCGAAATGGCAAGGGTGAACAGCCACCAGTACAGCCAGCTACTTCAAACGGTCTGGAACGTTTTGGAAGATGAGTTTATGGGCCTTGGCCCGCGCCGTTGCAGAACAGGCACTTTTGCCACCATGTGCACCTTGATCATGGACTGCCCGAACCTGAAATCTGTTTATCGGCAGGCGTTCGAATTCTGCCGGTTGTTTGAACCGATGGTGGGAATGAAGCTGGAAACCAGCGGCACCGAAGCAAGACTGGTAACGGTTATTGAAGGAGAAGTGAATGACCCGGTTCACTTCTTTCAGGAAAGCATTCTGGTGATCTGGCATCGCCTGGGCAGCTGGCTGGTTGGCCAGCCCGTGGAGTTGTCGGGCGCGGAGTTCAATTACCCGGAGCCCGCTCATGGTGACGAGTATCGCCATATTTTCCATTGCCCGCTGACCTTCAATGCCCGCGAAACGGCCCTGACATTCGATCGTCGATTCCTGGACGCTCCCGTCATCCGGGATAAACCCGAGATGCGCCAGTTTCTGAGAACTTCCCCCGCAGATCTTCTCTCCAGACCGGACGAAAGTAACACCTTCACTGGCAGGATCCGCACATTGATCGGTCGCGATTTTTCCCGGTCATTGCCCGACTTCGAATGGATTGCGGCAGAACTGAACACCAGTCCGCAAACCCTAAGGCGCCGGTTAAAGCAGGAAAACACCTCGTTTCAGGAGATCAAGGATCTGTTGCGGCGAGATCTGGCCATCTACTATCTGTCGAGGCCGGATCTTGCGATTAACGACATTGCGTTCAAGGTAGGATTTACGGAACCGTCCACGTTTCATCGGGCCTTCAAAAAGTGGACGGGGGTTACCCCAGGCGCTTTTCGCGAGGGCGACAGAGGCGGTCTTGAATAACCGCCTAGCTACTACCAGTTAGTTGTTGTTCTGCATTGTACGAATCAGCCGCCCCAGCGTCCGTGCGATTTCGCTGGCAGCGCCCTGGTTCTCCGCCAGCTGCATCAGACGTGAGCCGTCTCGCGGATCGTAAATCCAACAAGCGGCAGCAGCCGGCTCACAATCCCAATCGATCGCAGGGTTTACACCAAATACGGTCATGGATTCTGTCGTACGAGCCACCCTGCCATTCGTCTCTCGACGGGCTTCCTGAATATTGAGCGAATCGTTATTGCGACTGACCCGGTATGAAATATCAGCGGGACGATCCAATCGTTTGATGCGCTGGTCGGCGCGCCAGCCAACGTTACTCAGCAACGCATTCAGGTGCATGACAAGCGCTTCGGCCTCGGAATCTACAAGGTATAACTCCCGCAATTGGTCTGCCGATGCTTCACCGGCAGGCTCAATGACCGCGACTGGCTCGCTTTCAGCGGGAGTGACCTGGTTGGTCGGTGATTTTTCCCGTTTGCGGGCTTTTTCAACACGGGTGATCATTGTCAATGCAGCCGTGTAATGATCGCCCTGCGCACCCGCCTGTGAAATGTAACCTTCCAGAGCAGACTGGGCTTCATTCAAATGCCCGGATTCGAGCATCACTCGACCACGGTAATACAGGTAATCAGCAGGTTTGCCCGTCTCCATCTGTTGCAGCCTGGACAGATATTCACTGGCTTCGCCCCAGCTCTCGGCTTTAACCGCTGTTTCCGTGGCCAACATCAAGCGGCGCATTTCGTGTTCAGGTTCAAGCGCCAGCGCGTTACCGATATACGCTGACATCGACAACAGGCAAACAATCATGATCTTGCGGACTACCCGGACTCTACTGAGCATATTTCACTCCTGCTGGTTGTTACCGACAGCATCATCAGAGCGGGCCGCCCCCACATCATCGCCGCCATCTGCATCGACCTCGGCCTGATCCAGAATGCTCTTTGGTAATTCTTTTTTAACACGAACCCCAAGCTCGACAAAGCGATTCGCCTGGGATATCAGATTCCCACGCCCACGGGTCAGGGTGTTCATGGCATTGTCGTATGTGCCCTGGGCCGTATGGAGCTGGCCACCGAGCTTCTCCATGGCTTCCACAAATACCCGGAGCTTGTCATAAACTGCGCCCGCCCTGTCTGCGATCTGCCGCGCGTTCTGGCTTTGCCGCTCGTAGCGCCAGATGTTCTCAATGGTTCTGAGCGTCGCCAGTAATGTCGTGGGAGTCACTACAATAATCTTTCTTTCAAATGCTTCTGCAAACAGGTTCTCGTCTTGCTGAAAAGCCGCCACAAAGGCGGGCTCAATAGGCATAAACAACAGCACAAAATCGGGGGAATGCAAGCCGTGCAGCTGGCTGTAGTCTTTCTCGCTCAATGCCTTGATGTGGTTGCGTACCGCTTCAACGTGCTGATTCAAAGCCGCATTTCGAGCTTCTTCGTCTTCCTCACTGGAAAACTGCTGATAGGCAACCAGAGACACTTTCGAATCAATTACCAGATTTCGGCTGTCTGGCAGGTGTACTATCACGTCCGGGCGCAGCAGCTGATTGTTGTCGTCGCGATAGGTGCCCTGGGTTTCGTACTCAATGCCTTTGCGAAGTCCCGAACGCTCCAACACCCGTTCCAGAATCAACTCGCCCCAGTTGCCCTGAATCTTTTTGTCGCCTTTCAATGCCTTGGTCAGGTTTGACGCTTCTTCCGTTATCTGTCGGTTCAGCTCTTGTAACGACTTGATTTCGCTTCTCAGAGCCTGTCTGTCCCGGGTTTCCGTGGTGTAAACGTCTTCTACCCGCTTGCGAAAGTCCTGCAATTGATCCCTGAACGGGTTGAGCAGGGAATCAAGGCTGGTCTTGGTTTGCTGGCTGAAGCGTTCACTTTTCTGCTCGAAGATTTTGTTGGCGAGGTTTTCGAATTCCTGCTTTAGCGCATCGCGATTCCGTTCCAGCAGTTCAAGTTTTTCGTTGGTCGAACGCCGCTCCTTGTCCAGAGTGACTTCCTGCTCTCTAAGAGCCATTTTCGCGTCCGACAATTCGTTAGCCAGTTCTTCGATGCGCTTCTCGCGCACCTCTTTGTCCGCTTCAAGTTCGGTAATTTTGCCCTGTTGCCAATGATTTTCTGATTCCAGGCTCGTCACTTTTTTTTCCAGAGACCGCCGAAATAAAACCACCGTCAGGACCAGCAGCACAAGCGCAAGGACACCAAGCACTACTGGATCGCCCTGGAAAAAATCTTGCAAAGGCTCCGGCACCTCGAACTCCTTGTTATTGGGCGTGAATTACGGAAGCGTTGACAGTCTATCTCATATTAAACGTGACTACTTTGCAAAATATCACCTCACCAGCATCTGTCTCTGGACTCTGTTCGTATTATCATTTACAACGTCTAGAACGGGCGCGAGAGATGGAACGAGATAGCAAAGATGCTTAAAGAGCTCTGGAAAAAACTGGGATCGGAGTTTTCCAGCACCGATGAGTCCGGACCTGGCGACACGCGGTTGTTGCCACACATGACTCATACCGGTGAGTTTCATCTGGAGCGTCTGACTTCTCTGGTCGAATCCCGCTACAACAGGTCTTTCAAGGGGCAGGGCGATGAATCCGTCCGTGAACTGATCCATTTTGCTTCGCGGATTCAGGATCAGGACATCCAGCGCGAACTGCTGCTGTTTTACCTCAACTGTTCCCCGTTTATTCAGGAATATCTGCGGTCTGAAGAAGTACTTGATGGCAACCATTTCCTGTCTCAAAACTCCTCCCGATAAACCTGCCCCCGTTACTTAACCGTAAACCGACACCGTGTCAGTGATGATGTATACTCTCGCGACGTAATTTTCGTGGGTTTTCAACGGGTCTTTATGTCTGCGCTAGTTCCTTCTTCGTTTCTGAAATGGGCCACGTTTCTGGCTTCTGTCATTTTTTTCAGCGGCTGCACATCCAATCAATACTTTATGGTGGAGAAGAAGGACCTGAACCAGTTGGGCGACTCTGTGGAAGCACAGGGGCAAAGCATCGCAAGCCTGGAGCAGAAAACCGTTGAGCAAATCAGCGCTTTGTCTGAAAAAAATGAAACCAGTACCCAGGCCATTCTGAGCGCGCTCAACGAGCAGGCAAAACGCTATTCATGCCCTCCCGCCCCGGCACCGGCTGAGTGCAAAACCGCCTCTCAAACAGCCAGCAACGATGCCCGAGGCCGTACAAATCGGCTGAAAGGCAAGGTAATCGTTGGCGAGCTGGAAAAGTTCTACCTGGCTGTGCCGGGCCTGGTGTACGACGCCCGTATTGATAGCGGAGCCGAAACCTCCTCACTGGACGCCCGAAACATTACGCGTTTCGAGCGGGACGGCAATAACTGGGTACGTTTCGATGTGCCAAAACCTGGCACCGGCGAACTCATTACCCTGGAAAAGGAGATTTCCCGCAGAGTCCGAATCATTCAGTCCACCACCGATGAATCGGAACGACGTGTCGTGGTAGAGCTCCAGTTCATGATCGGCAATCATCATCAGCAGGCAGAGTTCACGCTGACCAATCGCCAGCAGATGTCTCACTCGGTGCTTGTCGGACGGAATATCCTGCGAGACGTCATGTTGATCGATGTTGGCAAGGAGTACGCCACTGAACTCCCCTCCCCGCTTCCCAACGCCGGCGGTAGCGAATCGCCATGACCTCCAGGTCCCGAATACCGTTTTACATTGCCATCGCGCTTCTAATAGCTGCCGGAATTTCTTTAGCCATCTGGCGCCACATTGAGCTGGGCATTCCCTGGTTCAGCGGCCAGGAAAAGCCCGTCTGGATGGTGGAGGCGCGCGTCGACTTCAATGGTACCGGCGATCCGGTACTGGCAAGTCTGAACGTACCCGACAACCCGCCGGGATTCCGGGTGCTTTCCGAACAGGCCGCGTCTCCAGGATACGGTTTCTCGATTGTTGAGGAAGGCGGGAATCGACGTGCCGAATGGTCCAAACGCGAAGTGACTGGCCCACAAACCCTGTATTTCAAAGTTCAGCTGGTTCCCGATGAGACTATCCGGAGCCAGACGCCTGAACGCAAACCCAGAACGGACAAAGTGTTCTGGGAAGAGCCCCAGGCAACGGCCGTGGAAGAAATTCTGGATCAGGCACGATCACGCTCCAGCACTCCGGAAAGCCTGACCCGTGAGCTGATCAAACTGCTGCAACCAGACAGTAGACGCTCGCAGAACACCACACTACTGGTGTCCGAAGCCAATTATCTTGACCTGCTGTCCCGCATGCTGAACCACGCCGGCATTCCGGCCAGAACCGCCGACGGTTTGTACCTGGAAGATGCCCGGCGTCGCCAGAGCTTGCGGCCGTTCCTGCAAATCTACAACGGCGAAGACTGGTTGACCTTCAACCCGCGCACCGCAGAACAGGGCTTGCCTGAGAACGTGCTTTTGTGGCGTCAAGCAGCGGCATCACAGCTGGACGTTGTTGGCGGCGACGACTCCGAGGTCAGTTTTTCCATGCTGCGCCAGACCGTACCGGCCCTGCAGTTGGCACAGGCAGAATCCAATCAGAATGGCCTCAGTTTTCTGAGCCTTTACCAGCTACCTATCGAAGAACAAGGCATGTTCCGGATGCTTCTGCTTTTGCCTCTGGGGGCAATGATCGTCGCTTTCATGCGCATCGTGGTAGGCATTCGCACATCGGGAACCTTCATGCCAATTCTGATTGCCGTTGCCTTCGTGCAAACCACCCTGGTGCCGGGATTGATCGCGTTTGTTTCTGTTGTCGCCATTGGCCTATTGATGCGTGGCTACTTGTCCAGCCTTAACCTGCTGTTGGTATCGCGAATATCGGCTCTGATCATTCTTGTCATCTTTATTACGGCTGGTCTGAGCATCGCCGGTTATCACATGGGCTTCAACACCGGTATGACCGTCACCTTCTTCCCCATGGTGATCATCGCCTGGACCATCGAGCGCATGTCGATTCTCTGGGAAGAGGAAGGCGTCAGAGAGGTATTTATTCAAGGCGCGGGCAGTCTTTTCGTTGCGGTCTGTGCTTTCCTGGTAATGAGTACGCCGATTGCCAGCCACCTGACCTTTAACTTCCCTGAAGTGCATCTGGTGGTACTGGGTTTGATCCTGCTGATGGGACAGTACACGGGCTACAAGCTCAGTGAGCTGCGGCGCTTCAACCCGATGAAGGTCTACGACTGATGGGCTGGATATCGCCGTTCAAGCTCAACAGGCTGGGCATGCTGAATATGAACCGGCGCAATGTCGATTATATTTCCCGCTACAACAACAGAGCGTCTTACCCTCTGGTGGACAACAAGCTGAAAACCAAACTGGTCGTGGCAGAGTACGACGTGCCAACGCCAAAGCTATTGCAGGTTGTCCGCCACCAGCACGAAATATCCGGTTTCCGCTCTATGGCCGAGGGCATCAATGGTTTTGCTGTAAAACCGGCGAAAGGTTCGGGTGGTAAAGGCATTACCGTCATCTCGGGCCGGGACGGCGAGCAGTTTGTGAAAGCTTCGGGAGCCAGAGTGCCTCTCTCCTATCTGGAGCGACACCTCTCGAATATTCTGGCTGGACTCTACTCACTAGCGGGCAGCCCCGATGTTGCCATCGTGGAAGAGCTGGTGAATTCCATTCCAGGCCTTGCCAGGTACTCGTTTCAGGGTGTTCCTGATATCAGGATCGTGGTTTTTCAGGGCTATCCGGTAATGGCCATGCTTCGTCTGGCCACGCGGGCATCCGACGGCAAGGCCAATCTGCATCAAGGCGCGATTGGGGTTGGTTTAAACATCACCAATGGGCGGGGACTGAATGCGGTGCAATTCAATCGTCCGATTACGGTTCATCCGGATTTGGGTTTGGCGCTGGAAAACATTGCCATAGATGATTGGGATCAGATGCTGTCCATGGCCGCCCGATGCTATGAGGCAACGGGGCTGGGTTATATGGGTGTGGACCTGGTGGTTGATGCCGTTCGCGGACCGCTACTTCTGGAGCTCAACGCAAGGCCAGGGCTCGCAATACAGATGGCGAATGGCTGCGGTTTGTTGCCGCGCCTGAAAACCATTGAATCACTACGTCGGCCCCATTTCACACCGGATGAACGGGTAAAATTTGTAAAGGACGCGTTCGGCAACGGCCAGCGTGCAGCCTGACTCTTTGATCAAGCGCCCATAAAAAAACCGGAGCCAGAGGCTCCGGTTTTTTTTAACGCTAAAAGGGACTACATCTGACCTTTGGCGATCAGCAGCTTCCGTTCGTGGGAAAGCCCCTTCAACAGACCCCAGGTCATCACCAGCAAGATGACTGTGAAAGGCAAGCCAGCACTGATGGCGGTCGCCTGTATTGCACCCAGGGCGTCTTCGCCGCCGCCGAAGATCAGCGCCGCAGCAATGGCACCTTCCATAACAACCCAGAACACACGCTGGGCAGTCGGCGCATCGGTCTTGCCACCAGCCGTGATGCTGTCGATAACCAGCGAACCGGAATCCGAAGAGGTTACGAAGAACACCAGTACCAGGATAATGCCCACGAAAGACAGAATCTCGGAGAACGGCAGGTTAGTGAACATCTGGAACATCGCCAGCGACACATCCGTCAGGCCATTTTCGGCCAGTGCACCAATGCCATTCTGAATCTGCTGAAGTGCAGTGCCACCGAAGCCACTCATCCAGACCACTGTGATCAGAGTTGGAATCAGAAGAACCGCGGTGATGAACTCGCGAACCGTTCGACCGTTAGACACGCGCGCAATGAACATGCCGACGAACGGTGACCAGGAGATCCACCATGCCCAGTAGAAGACAGTCCAACCCTGGAACCAGGCTTCGTCTTCACGACCAAACGGGTTACTGAGAGGAACCACGTTTGCAACGTAGCTTGAAGTCGTGGTCCAAAGCGTTTGGAGGATGGCCATTGTGGGGCCCGCGAAGATCACGAAAAACAGCAGCACACCGGCAAGAGCCATGTTTACGTTACTCAGGATCTTTACACCACCGTCCAGGCCACGCAGAACGGAGATCAGCGCCAAGGCGGTGACACCCACGATGATTGCCATCTGGACGTTTGTGCCGGAACCGGTTTCAAACAGATAGTTCAGACCGGATGCTGCCTGCTGAGCACCAAAGCCAAGAGACGTTGCCAAGCCAAAGATGGTTGCTACGACGGCCAGTACGTCAATGATGTGACCGGGCCAACCCCAGACTTTGTCTTTCAAAAGCGGGAAAAAAGCCGACCGGATAGTCAGAGGCATGCCTTTGTTGAATGCAAAGAACGCCAATGACAGTGCTACGATCGCATAAATGGCCCAGGGGTGGAGACCCCAATGGTACATGGTGCCGCCCATTGCCAGGCGTTCTGCCGCCGGCGTATTGGCAGCGACGTTAAACGGTGTTTCATACCAGCCGGTGTAGTAGGCGACCGGTTCCGCAACACCCCAGAACATCAGGCCGATACCCATACCCGCGGCGAACAGCATTGAGAACCATGACAGGGTCGAGAATTCTGGCTTGGCGTCTTCGCCGCCTAGCCGAATCTTACCCATTGGCAGGAAAATCAATGCAAGACACACGATCACGAAGATGTTGGCACTTAGAAGAAAGAACCAGTCAAAAGTCGCGATAATGTCCCACTTGGCCCCATCCAGCATCTCCTTTGCCTCACCGGGGTAAATGAGAGTTCCAACCACAAACAGCACGACCAGCACTGCCGTAATCGGGAAGACGGGCGCATGGAGGTCCAATCCAAATTTCTGGATGTTATCCTGCCCCGCGACGTAGTCCGTCGAGTATTCGTCTTTCACTACTTCGCCCACGTTCTGAGCCTCCTTTAATAGCTACGGATTTGCATTCATGCTCTTTCGCTAAGTATTACAAAGCGTTTATCTTATTGGTTTGAGTTCAAAACATCAAAGCATCGCTATACTACGGATCGTCTTTAATCATAGACCAATTTCATAAATATGATTGAGTTACTGTATTAAACAGGGCCCGCTCTCAGTTCCGAATCATTTATCCCTGACCAGAGGTCGTCATGGCAAAAACAACCACCTTTCCCTTCCGCTACACCGTGTTTGTGGCCAGCGCGGCAGGACTACTGCTCTCAATACCGCTGAGCTTCTATCTAGGCGGATGGTATCTGGTACCTCTGGCATTTGCTGCGCTGACACTTCTGGGAACCTGGGATATGTTGCAGACCAAACGGACGGTGAGCCGTAACTACCCGATACTGGCCCATTTCCGTTATTTCTTTGAATCGATCGGGCCGGAAATTCGCCAGTATTTCATTCAGTCCGACACCGAGGAGCATCCTTTCTCAAGGGAGCAACGCGCGATCGTTTATCAGCGGGCGAAAGACGTGCTGGACAAGCGCCCTTTCGGCTCACAGCTTGGCATGTATGACGAAGGCTATGAGTGGATCAATCATTCAATGCGCCCCACCGAAATTGAGAACATCGATTTTCGCATTGAAATCGGCAAGCACTGCGAAAAACCCTACAACGCCAGCGTTTTCAACATTTCAGCGATGAGCTTTGGTTCGCTGTCTGCCAACGCCATTCTCAGTCTTAACGAAGGTGCCAAACTCGGCAATTTCTACCACGATACAGGCGAAGGTTCGATCTCCCGTTATCACCGCAAACCTGGCGGTGATCTGGTCTGGGAGATTGGTTCAGGATACTTCGGTTGCCGCCATCAGGACGGCACCTTCAATGAAGACATGTTTCAGCAGAATGCCACCCTTGATCAGGTAAAAATGATAGAGATCAAACTCTCTCAAGGCGCCAAGCCCGGCCATGGCGGCATTCTGCCCGGCGAGAAAGTGACGCCCGAAATCGCAGAAGCACGGGGCGTTCCTGTAGGCGAAGACGTGGTATCGCCGGCCAGTCACTCAGCGTTCTCCACGCCCCGTGAACTTCTGGAATTCATCGAGAAACTCAGGGATCTTTCAGGAGGTAAACCCGTCGGCTTCAAACTGGCAATCGGGCAGCCCTGGGAGTGGTTTGCGATCGCCAAGGCCATGCTGGAGACCGGCAAAAAACCGGACTTTATCGTTGTTGACGGCGGCGAAGGTGGTACCGGCGCGGCACCTCTGGAGTTCATTAACCGCCTGGGCACGCCCATGACAGAATCCCTGCTGCTTGTTCACAACACACTGGTCGGCATCAACCTTCGCGAGGACATCGCCATAGGCGCTGCCGGAAAAATCACGTCTGCCTTCGACATTGCCCGTACCCTGGCGCTCGGTGCTGACTGGTGCAATGCAGCAAGGGGCTATATGTTCTCCCTGGGATGCATTCAGGCGCTAAACTGCCATACCGGGCGGTGCCCCAGCGGCGTTGCCACACAGGACCCGAGGCGCGGAAATAAACTCGACGTGCAGGATAAGAGCCAACGAGTCTACAACTACCACAACAATACGCTTGAGGCACTGAGAAACCTGCTGGCGGCGTCCCGCCTCAATCATCCGTCCGAGTTAGGACCTGAGCACATCATCCGGCGCACGTCGAAAACCGAGGTCCACTCCTACCTCGACCTCTACACTTTTCTTGAACCGGGTGCCCTGCTCAAAGACGCGGAAACCGGCGACCGCACCTACGATACCTACTGGCCGGTCGCCCAAAGCGACAACTTTGAACCACCCCAGTTCATCAAAGATTTGCGAAAGACGAAATTGCACTAAAAATGGCGGTTGAGAGCGGCCGTGATGTTTATTTTTTCAGGAGGCTGGTGTAGACTTCGCTTCCGCTAAGCCACTGAGATTTCTCTCAAGTTTCCAAAGAGTATCGATGTGGCCCAAGCATTTCGGGGCGTGGCGCAGTCTGGTAGCGCACCTGTATGGGGTGCAGGTGGTCGCAGGTTCAAATCCTGCCGTCCCGACCAAACATCTAAAAAGCCAGAGGGAATCCTCTGGTTTTTTTATGGCTGATAGGTCACGGCGCGGTTCCTGCCTTCATGTTTGGCCTGATACAGCGATTTATCGCAAGCCAGCAGAAGATCTGCGACCGTCGCTAATTCGGGCCCGGAACATTCCAGTACGCCCGCGCTCAGCGTCACATGATAAGACTGCTCTTCTGAGGGTTTCAGCACGTGGTTTTGAAAGGATTCGCGAAGATCCTCCGCTAGCGTGTAAGCATCATTCAATCTGGTGTGAGGCATCAGAATCAGAAACTCTTCTCCGCCAATTCTGGCAAAACTGTCCGTCTCCCGAATCCGCGATTGAACAATCTCGGCAAACGCCCTGAGCACTTCATCACCAAAGACATGTCCGAAGTTATCGTTGGTCGATTTGAAGTGGTCAATGTCGATCGATATCAGCGAAAACGGCTGATCATAACGATGGTGGGCCTGCAATTGAGCTTCCATTTCCTTGAGAATGTATCGACGGTTAAAAGCACCTGTAAGTTCATCCGTCACAGACAGTCGCTTGAGCTCTTCCTCCAACCGCTTTTGTTGGTCGATATTGATGACCATGCCGTGCCACGTGACCGTTCCATCGGGGTCTTTTTCAGGGGTGGAAATGCCCCTTACCCATGAAGCTTTATTGCCAACAAGGACTCGGTAATCACACACCCATTCTGTCAAAGACTCGTAAGACTGCGTAATGGTTTGATTGACCATATCCAGATCTTCCGGATGTACTGCCTCGAAGACCTTGTCGGGATTCCTCACCCCGACCTCGGGCGGAAACCCATAGAAATCCTCGGTTTTCCGACTCATATAGGCGAAACTTCTTGAGCCATCAGCTTTCTGTACAAAGGTATAGATGATTCCAGGTAGCGATTCAGCGAGTTGGTCAAGCTGTTGCTGAGCTTGCTTGTATTCAGTGATGTCGCTGTGGCTTCCTACAAACCACTGATGACCGTCGTTGGGGTCGTTAAATATGACTCCTCGCGTGTGGATCCACCGCCAATCCCCTGACTTATGCCTCAATCGGACGACACAGTCATATTGGTCAGTCTTCTGTTCAAGCATGTCGGTGATCTTCTCAAGATTGGAATGTCGGTCCAGGGGGTGCAGAAGCTCCTCCCACCTCTTAACCGACATGGGGGCGACTTCGGACCATTCGTATCCGAGCATCTGAGCCCAGCGCTCGTTGATGTGAAATTCACCGGTGTCGATGTTCCATTCCCAGAGTCCGACGTTCGTGCTCTCCAGAAACGCGGCCAACCTTTCCCGGCTTTCCGACCTGACTTCAATCACCTTTTCTCACCATTGGCTCTGAATCGTTATCTGCAACCGCATCCGCGGAAATCTCCGAGGCCACTGGCGCTGGCCGATACCGGCTGAAATCCACGCCGGAAGCCCATTCCATGGCCAGATGGAACGGCAGGGGTGGACTGAATAAAAAACCCTGAAGAAAACGACAACCCATTTGCATGAGTCTTTCAGCGACTTGTACATTCTCGACCCCTTCTGCGACCACCTGCCGAGAAAAACTTTGTGACAATCCGACAATTGCCTTAACGATCAATTCGTCGTCTTCATCCTCCAGCATATCCATCACAAACGATCTGTCGATTTTAATTTCATTCACTGGTAAACGCCGAAACTGATCCAGAGAGGACACCCCGGTGCCAAAATCATCGAGTGAGATACTAACGCCCAGATCCCTGCATCGTTTCAGTTTGCCAATCACCTCGTCTGCCTCGTCCATTGCCGTGGTCTCAAGCACCTCGAGAACAAGAAGACTTCTCTGCTCCTTGGATAATGGGTTCATCGCCTGGGAGAGGTCACTGATAAACTGCCGTCCGAGAAAATGAGTCGGGCTAAGATTGATACTGATCGAATAGGATAGATTCTGCTCACTTAGCCATAGAATCTTGTTCACCGCATCAGCAATCACAAATCGACCCACCGCCGAGGCGTACTCGGTGTATTCAAGGTAATCAAGAAAGTGAGCGGGAGAAAGCAACCCCTGCTCGGGATGATTCCAACGGATCAGCGCCTCAAAACCCTCAACCGATCCGTTCAGAAGGTCTATTTTCGGTTGATAAAACATTTCCAGTTCGGCTTCCGACAGCGCCAAATCCATCTGCTCAAGCACGGTTGTCTTGAGTTTTCTGCTCTGATGCTCCTTGAGATCAAACACCTTGTAGCAATTCTTGCCAGCGTCCTTCGCTGCGTACATCGCCTGGTCTGCATGCCTCAAAAGCAAATCGGGATCCACGTTATCATCGGGGTAAATGGCAATGCCCATGCTGCCGGATAGATTCAGCACCTTTCCTTTGATCGTGATCGGTTTACAAATCGCCTCCAGGACTCGTCCATAAATTCGCTCGTCGTCAATATCGCGCATGATCGTGACGAATTCGTCGCCGCCGAGTCGCGACACAACGTCCTCGTCTCTGAGCACGCCTCTCAATCGCTCTGCGACGATCTTCAAAACGGCGTCACCGATGGAATGACCATATTCATCGTTTATGGCCTTGAAACCGTCCAGGTCCAAGAAACAGACCGAGACCCGGCCCTGGCGGTCGTTCGCCTCGGCTAACTCCTGAATAAACAACTCAGTGAGCCGTCTGCGATTAGGAAGACCGGTCAGCTCATCGAAGTTGGCTGCTTCCTCAAGTTTGCTGTGGTGAGCCAGCTTCTCCGAATACAGCTGGCTTCGATCGATGAGCAGTCCGACCGTCTGAACTAAAGGCTCAAGCTCGGCGACCAGTTCGTGGGAGTATCCGGCAACGCGATTAGCCAGGCCCACCATCCCGACGTGCTGATTGCCGCTGTATACGGGAATCGACAGGTAGGATTCCAGCGGCGGGTGTCCTGGGGGCAGTCCGCCTCTTCGAGGATCATGCCCCGGATCGTCGGAGATGAGCACCTCCCCGCTGATCATCGGTTTACCAATTAGAGTGTCAGTGCGGTCGAAAATTAGCCCACGGCGCTTCAATTGCTGATAAAGCGCCTCTGTTTCCGGACTCCAGGCAATGTTTGTTATCGCGCCAATTTTAAGAAATGGAGAGCCCTGCTGCTTTTTATGGATCTCGCCAATAAAGCCGAATTGGCTGCCCGTTAGCGACAGAAAATCCTCCAGCATGATCTCATACGCAGCCTCTTTATCTTCGCTGGTTAAGTAAACCGTCTGCGCTCTTCGAATGGCGCGACTCAAGGCCGACACCTCGACAAACTCGTTGGGTGACGCTCCCCATAACGAACGCTCCAGCTCGTCTTCCACAATGCTGGCCAGGTTCCTGAGCACATCGAGATCAACCTGAGACGCATCGCGGGGCTTGTCATCGATAATGCAGAATGAGCCGATTTTGAATCCTCCCGGCTCGCGTACGGGCACCCCAGCGTAAAACCGAACGTGAGGAGGATGAGTCACAAGGGGATTTTTCTGAAAGCGAGGGTCTTTGAGCGTGTCTTCCACAACAAAAACCCCATCGTTCCGGATGGTGTAATCGCAGAATGCAATTGATCGAGGTGTTTCCGTGACCCCCACGCCCTCCTCGGACTTTAACCACTGACGATCCATGTCAACCAGGGAAAAGAATGCGCCTTTGGCGTCGTAATATTTTCGGGCAATGCGCGTCAGCCGCTCAAAACGCTCCTCTGGCGGGGTATCGAGTAGACCCAACCGATTCAACGCAGCAAGACGACGCTGCTCAAGGTATGAGGTATCGTTCTCGCCGCCAGGCACTGAATTCGCGTTTTCCTGGACCAAATCTACTTCCTTTTAAAGGACTGAGCGGAAATCCCTGGCCTTTCCTGTACCGCCTGATGCTCACCAACTGCACTACTAAAGAATAATTGAAAGTCTCACTTATATCGAGAAATACGCTTACTTGCTTGGATTGGTTCGTAGCGCCCATCTTTCGCCAACAAAAAAACCGAAGGTGAACCTTCGGTTTTTTATCATCAATGCGGTTTGTTCACTTCACCGGCGAATTGAGTACGTCCAGTACTTCTTCCAGCTCGGTAATCATTTGCCGAATCAGCTGTTTGTACTGTGAGGTGTCATCTTTCACCTCATGGCTGCTCAACTTCTGCTTGGCGCCGCCAATGGTGTAGCCCTGGTCGTAGAGCAGACTACGGATCTGACGTATGGTGATGACGTCAGCCCGCTGGTAATAGCGACGGTTTCCACGGCGCTTAACCGGTGACAGCTGCGGAAATTCCTGCTCCCAATACCGAAGGACGTGAGCCTTCACGGCACAGAGATCAGCAACCTCACCGATCGTAAAATAACGTTTACCCGGTATCGCGGGTAACTCGTTGTTATGACTGGGTTCCAGCATACGCTTCTACTTTTTGCTTCAGTTTTTGTCCTGGACGAAACGTAACGACGCGCCGTGCACTGATGGGTATTTCTTCGCCGGTTTTGGGGTTTCTGCCCGGCCGCTGCTTCTTGTCTCGCAGGTCAAAATTGCCAAATCCGGACAACTTCACCTGCTCGTTATGGCTTAATGCGCCTCTGATCTCATCGAAAAAAGCTTCCACCATTTCCTTGGCTTCACGTTTGTTCAGACCCAATTCTTCATACAAACGCTCTGCCATTTCCGCTTTCGTCAAGGCCGCCATTGATCAACTCCTTAATGTTGCCCCCAGCTCTTGTTTCAGCGCGTCAATAACACCGTTGAAGAGCGAGTGCACCTCTTCCTCATTAAGCGTGCGCTCAGGATGCTGCCAGAACAGGCTGAGGGCGAGGCTACGATTGCCTTCACCCAGGCTTTCGCCTTCATAGACATCAAACGCACGCAATGCCGTCAGGGTGTCGCCGGCGTGCTTTTTCGCAACACGCTCAACGTCTGCAAACCCAACATCGCTTCCAATAATGATAGCCAAATCCCGTCGAACTTCCGGAAATTTCGAAATATCTTTGAAATTAGGCACATAACCAGAAACAATCGAATTCAAGAATAGCTCAAACATCAGGATCGTGCCATTAAGTTCAAGCTTTTTCTGAACTTGCGGATGCAGAGCGCCGAGCCAACCCACGGCCTCGCCGTCTCGGAACAATTCCGCAGTCTGCCCGGGGTGCAAGGCAGGGTGTTGCCCAGAAGAAAATTCAATGTCGATTCCAAGCACCCGGAATAATCCTTCCAGCTCTCCTTTTACATCAAAGAAATCGGCAGTTCTGCGACCGTTTGCCCAGTTTTCGGGTAACTGATTACCAACCACAACGCCCGCCAGCATGGGCTGCTGATCAATGGCATCGCCGTTCTTGCGGAACTTGAGGCCGGTTTCGAACAACCGAATTCGTGACTGTTGCCTGTTCTGGTTGTACGCCACAGTCTTAAGAAGACCGCTCCAGAGACTGGTGCGCATCACAGACAGATCCGACGAGATCGGGTTGGCCAGCGCAATGCCGTCGACTTCCGGATTCACCAGGGACTGCACTTTCGGGTCTACGAAGCTATAGGTGATGGCCTCCTGGTAGCCACAGTCAACAAAGTAATTCTGAATAGCCGAGACCGGTCGAACCGCTTCTTTTTGCGGACGCAGCCCCAGAGACCCTGTGGGTTCGGTAACGGGAAGATTGTTGTAACCGTAGATGCGACCGATTTCTTCGATCAGATCCTCTTCTATGCTGATATCAGGGCGAAAACTCGGCACGTGCACCCGCCAACCGTGTTTCAGCAGCTTATCAATGTGCAAGCCGAGTCGAGTCAGGATTTCCTCAAGAATGGTGCGATCGATTTCGATACCCAGCACGTCCGCCACGCGCTGCTCGCGTAGGTCGATCACCCGCTCTTGCGGCAGATCCTGTTTGCTGGCCACTTCCACAACTTCACCGGGCTCGCCGCCAATGATCTCCATCAACAATGCCGTGGCGCGCTCCATGGCATCCCAGGCCAGCTTGTAGTCAACACCACGCTCGAACCGGTGCGAGGCGTCCGTATGCAAACCGTAATGGCGGGCTTTGCCTGCCAGCGTGATCGGATCAAAATACGCCGCTTCCAGAACAAGATCCCGGGTTTTGGGGCTGACACCGGAATGCTCACCACCCATCACGCCAGCAATGGCGATTGGCTTGGCATGGTCAGCAATGATCAGAGTGTCTGCGGTGAGCTCAACTTCCTGGCCGTCCAGCAAAACCAATTTCTCGTTCGCCTTTGCCATGCGAACCACGATACCGCCTTCAATTTCCTCACGGTCGAACGCATGCATGGGCTGACCAAGCTCCAACATCACATAGTTAGTGACATCTACGGCGGCATCAATGGAGCGAACGCCACACCGACGGAGCTTTTCCTGCATCCACAGAGGCGACGGAACACTCAGATCGACGTTCTTGAGCACACGCCCGAGGTAGCGCGGACAACCTTCTGGGGCACGAACGGCAATTTCGGGTACTTCAGAATGAGTTGCTTCAACAGGCGTAATGTCCGGCTCTTCAACCAAAAGGCTGTTCAAAACGCCAACCTCACGGGCAATGCCCTTGATGGACAGGCAGTCGCTGCGGTTAGGCGTCAGATCCACGTCGATGGTAACGTCATTCAGACCTAGGTATGCATCGAGAGCCTCGCCCGTAGGTGCATCCTCAGGCAGTTCCATCAACCCTTCATGATCGTCCGACAAACCCAGCTCTGAGGCAGAACACAGCATGCCTTCTGATGGCTGACCTCTCAGCTTTGCTTTCTTGATCTTGAAATCGCCCGGCAAAACGGCGCCAACAACCGCAAACGGCACTTTCAGCCCGTCCCGAACATTGGGCGCTCCGCACACAACCTGTACATCCTGGCTGCCGTCGCTCACCTGACAAACGCGGAGCTTGTCCGCATCCGGATGGGGCGCTACAGAGCGAACCTCACCCACAACAACGCCCCTGAAATCACCGGCCACGGGCTCAAAACCATCGACTTCCAGACCCGCCATGGTGATCTGGTCCATCAATGCCTGTGTATCATTCGCCGGGTTGACCCACTCGCGGAGCCACTGCTCACTGAATTTCATGGTATCTGCCTTGTTCTGGAGCTTTTAACGGATTCTTTCTTACAGTGACGGAGTTATCGGAACTGACGCAGGAAACGCAGGTCGTTTTCGAAGAACATCCGCAGGTCATTCACGCCATAACGGAGCATGGCCAAGCGCTCAACGCCCAGGCCGAAGGCGAAGCCACGGTACTCTTCCGCATCAATGTCGCAGTATTCGAACACCTTAGGGTGAACCATCCCGCAGCCCATTACCTCAAGCCATTTGATGCTGCCGTCTTCTTCCCGACCCCATTCAATGTCAACTTCCGCAGAAGGCTCGGTAAACGGGAAATAGGATGGCCGGAAACGCACTTCCAGATCTCGCTCGAAGAACACCCGCAGGAACTCCTCGACGGTGCTCTTCAGGTCGGCAAAGCTAACGTTTTTCTCAACCAGAAGCCCCTCAACCTGGTGAAACATCGGCGTGTGAGTCATATCCGAGTCGCACCGATACACACGCCCCGGACAAATCATCCGAAATGGTGGTTTGCCAGCCTCCATGGTACGGATTTGAACCGGTGAGGTGTGGGTACGCAACAGAGTTCCGGGATTAAAATAAAACGTATCGTGCATAGCACGCGCTGGATGATGACCAGGGATATTGAGCGCCTCGAAGTTGTGGTAATCGTCTTCGATCTCAGGCCCCTGTTCCACGGTGTAGCCAGCTTTGGAGAAGAACTGTTCAATTCGCTGGAGGGTTCGGGTGACCGGGTGCAGGCCGCCAAGATCCTGGCCACGACCTGGAAGAGTAACGTCAATGGACTCGCTGGCGAGTTTCTGTTCCAGAGCTGAGCGCTCCAGATCATCCCTGCGAGCATTGATCGCCTGCTCAACCTGCCCTTTGGCTTCGTTGATTTTCTGCCCGGCGGCCGGACGCTCTTCGGCAGAAAGCTTGCCCAGGGTTTTCGCCTGCTGGGTGATCACACCTTTCTTGCCCAGGTATTCAACGCGGATCTGATCCAGTGCTTTCAGATCTTCGGCTTTTTCAACTGCTGCCAGGCCGTCCTGAACGAGTTGATCCAGGTTTTCCATTGCCCCTGCTCCAATCCAGAAATGGAATGCTCTAAACAAAAATAGGGGAAGAGCGTGCCCTTCCCCTATCACAAAGCGTCTTGATCTTACCCAAGACGCTTGAATCGATCACTGATCGATGAAAGAGCTAAGCGATCACAGTGACGCTTTGGCCTTTTCTACGACAGCAGCAAACGCCTGCTGCTCGTTCATGGCCAGGTCAGCCAGAACCTT
Organism: Marinobacter sp. CHS3-4; assembly: GCF_030053415.1. Lineage (GTDB taxonomy): Bacteria > Pseudomonadota > Gammaproteobacteria > Pseudomonadales > Oleiphilaceae > Marinobacter. Next base: position 1,601,740 of record NZ_JASGBJ010000001.1, on the reverse strand, counting down.
GCGATCAATTTCGACGTTAGCCTTTTTCAGACCAGAAATCAGACGGCTGTAAGACAGGCCGTTGGCGCGGGCGCCGGCATTGATACGGGCAATCCACAGGGCGCGGAAAGCACGCTTGCGGTTGCGACGGTCGCGATACGCATATTGATGCGCCTTGATAACCGCCTGTTTGGCTACACGATAGACGCGACTACGCGCTCCGTAGTAACCCTTGGCCTGATTCATAATCTTCTTGTGACGACGACGTGCTACCACGCCACGCTTTACACGAGCCATACTATAATCCTTCTACCTTTAAACCTTTTCAGGAATCGTTAGCGGCTGATTCAGCCAGCTGTCATACGCTTGATGGAAGCCACGTCGGACTTGGCGATCAGCTTCGTACCACGGAGCTGACGCTTACGCTTGGGGCTCTTCTTGGTCAAGATATGACTGGTGAAGGACTGCTTGTGCTTGAAGCCAGTCGCGGTTTTCTTGAACCGCTTGGTGGCTCCGCTTTTGGTTTTCATCTTGGGCATTTTTTAAAACTCCGCATTCTATTTTGGATAACATAAATGTGTCCCTGAACGACAAATCCCCCGCGATCGCGGGGGACCGTGTCTAAATCAGGTTCACTTCTTCTTGCGGGGCGCCACTACCATGGTCATCTGGCGGCCTTCCATTTTCGGCCGCTGTTCTACCTGGGCAAGCTCTTCAATATCCGTTTCTATCCGGTTCATGAGCTTCATACCAATTTCCTGGTGTGCCATCTCACGTCCACGGAAGCGGATAGTAATTTTGCCGCGGTCCCCGTTTTCAAGGAAACGTATCAGGTTGCGTAGTTTGACCTGATAATCCCCTTCTTCAGTTCCTGGTCGGAACTTAAGCTCTTTGACCTGCGTCTGCTTCTGTTTCTTTTTCGCAGCCGCTTTGGCCTTCTTCTCGTCGAAGATTTTTTTGCCGTAGTCCATTATTTTACAGACGATCGGATCGGAATCCGTAACCTGAACCAGGTCAAGAGACGCTTCTTCGGCCTGCTTGAGGGCGTCTTCGATCGGCACTACGCCGACTTGGTTGCCATCCGCATCGATAAGACGGACTTCAGTTGCGTCAATGTTCTCATTGATTGGCGCCTTTGGCGCACGTCCCCGATTCGCTCGCTGTTTAATAATTAGATCTCCGTTTTGTTTCTGCCTTTACGTTCGATTTCGTCAGCCATTAGCTGTTCAAACGCGTCCAGCGATAGAGTACCCAAATCCTCCCCTTTGCGGGTTCTCACCGCAACGGCGTTGTTCTCGACCTCTTTATCGCCGACAACAACTAGAAAGGGCACTTTGTTAATAGTGTGCTCGCGGATTTTAAAGCCGATCTTCTCGTTTCTCAAGTCAGCATTAACCCTATACCCCAGAGAATCCCACTTTTTTGCCAATTTCTGGCAGTAGTCGCGCTGATTATCGGTAATATTCATCACTGCAATCTGGGTTGGTGCCAACCAGGTCGGAAACGCACCTTCGTATTCCTCGATCAGAATACCAATGAAACGCTCGAAAGAACCCAGCACCGCCCGGTGAAGCATCACCGGGGTTTTCCGCTCGGAATTGTCGGCCACATACTGGGCGCCAAGGCGGCCAGGCATGGAGAAGTCCACCTGGATGGTGCCGCACTGCCAGACCCGACCGATACAGTCTTTCAGAGAGAATTCGATCTTCGGGCCATAAAACGCACCTTCACCCGGCAACAACTCCCATTCCACCCCTTCGCGGTTCAGGGCTTCTTCCAGTGCTGCCTCCGATTTGTCCCAGACTTCGTCAGAACCCACCCGCTTTTCCGGGCGAGTCGACAACTTATAAAGAATCTGGTCAAAGCCGAAATCTGCGTAGATTTCGTGCAGCATGCCGATAAAAGCCGACACTTCCTTCTGGATGGCGTCTTCTTCACAGAAAATGTGGGCGTCATCCTGAGTAAAACCACGCACCCGCATCAGGCCATGCAATGCGCCGGACGCTTCATTCCGGTGGCAGGAACCGAATTCCGCGAGTCTCAGGGGTAGATCCTTGTAGCTTTTCAAACCCTGGTTGAACACCTGCACATGGCAGGGGCAATTCATCGGTTTGATGGCATAGTCGTGTTTCTCGGACTCGGTGGTGAACATGTCGTCCTTGAACTTGTCCCAGTGCCCTGACTTTTCCCAGAGCGAGCGGGACACCACCTGGGGCGTCTTGATTTCACGGTAGCCATAATCATGCTGCTTCTGACGCATGTACTGTTCCACTTCCTGATACAGGGACCAGCCATCCGGGTGCCAGAACACCATTCCCGGCGCTTCTTCCTGCATGTGGAAAAGATCGAGTTTCTTGCCAATTTTACGGTGATCCCGCTTCTCGGCCTCTTCGAGGCGATGCAGATACGCCTTCAGGTCTTTCTTGTTGCCCCAGGCGGTGCCGTAAACACGCTGTAACTGCTCGTTGCTGGTGTCGCCTCGCCAGTAGGCACCCGCTACCTTGGTCAGCTTGAAGGCCTTTAGCTTGCCGGTGCTCGGTACGTGTGGGCCGCGGCACAGGTCGATAAAGTCGCCCTGCTGATAAAAAGACAGGTCTTCATCACCGGGGATATCCTCGATGATGCGAACCTTGTATTCCTCGCCCATTTCATCAAAGAGTTTGACGGCTTCATCACGGGACAACACAGAACGCGAAACCGGAATGTCCTGCTTGGCCAGTTCTTCCATGCGCTTTTCGATGCGGCTCAGATCTTCGTTGGTAAACGGCCGATCGAATTTGAAATCGTAGTAAAAGCCGTTATCCACCACCGGGCCAATCGTCACCTGTGCGGATGGGAACAACTCTTTAACCGCCATGGCCATCAGATGGGCGGTGGAGTGACGAATCACGTCTACGCCTTCTTCGTCACGATCCGTGACAATCGCCAGTTCGGCATCTTCTTCAATCGGGAAACTGGTATCAACGAGCTTGCCGTTCACTTTGCCGGCAAGGGCTGCCTTGGCAAGACCGGCGCCGATATCGGCAGCAACGTCATGAACGGTAACGGCTTCGGAAAAACTGCGATGGCTGCCATCAGGCAGAGTAACAACTGGCATGATTGTCTCCTGTTAACTCAGAGGTGATCCGCACCAAAGACCACATGGGGTCGGTTCCCGTGACACACACCACGGCCCGATTCGCGAGGCAGTCTACCAGAAAAAAGCCCGGCGGGTTAATGCCGGGCTCTGCAAGGTTTATTCAGCCAGTCACTGAGGCTTCTTCCGGGGTTCGTCGCCGCAGCTGCCCCCAGGCGAGCAGCCCCAACAAACCCAGGGCAGGGATAAACATCAGCTCCTTGGGCGGGCGTTCGTTCTCAACCTGCACGGCGTCAATCGTCCAGCCGAAACTGATGCCGGCTTCCTCGGCGGCACTTCCGAAGCCAACAAAGTCCACCACCATTTGGCCGTCGTTCTCGGACAATTCCAGCCCGGCCTGCGCCAGCCTTGCTTCCGGTGTTTCAGCTTCCGGCAAGGGCAATTTGAGATAGGTGGACACGTCATCGCCGGAAAGGTTCATGCCTGACGCCTTTACCACCACCGAGCCGCCAGGCGGAACTGTTTCGACGTATTCTTCTATCACCGTACCGGGCCTATCTTCCGTTTCTGGATAGACCATGTCCCACCAGAAGCCGGGACGGAATAAGGTGAACGTGATCAGCAGCAGTAATGCGGATTCCCATTTATAGCTCTTGGTAAACCAGTAGCCCTGGGTAGCCGCAGAGAATACCAGCATGGCTGTCACCGCACTGAATATCGTCACCACCAGGTCAAACCAGCCGGTCAAGCCAATCAGCAACAGCTGGTTATTGAAGATGAACATGAACGGCAGAATGGCTGTCCGGATGTCGTAAGTGAAACCCTGAATACCCGTGCGTATGGGGTCGGCGCCGGAAATTGCGGCTGCCGCGTAGGCGGCAAGCCCCACCGGAGGCGTGTCGTCCGCCAGTATCCCGAAGTAGAACACAAACAGGTGCACGGCAATCAGCGGCACCAGGAGCCCGCTCTGCGCGCCCAGGGTCACGATAACCGGAGCCATCAACGTAGACACCACAATGTAGTTTGCGGTAGTGGGTAGCCCCATACCCAGGATCAGACTGATCAACGCGGTGAAGATCAGCATCAGCAACAGGTTGCCACCAGAGATGAACTCCACGAACTGGGTCATGACCAGTCCGATGCCGGTGAGTGTCACTGTACCGACTACGATGCCCGCGGTGGCCGTCGCCACGCCAATGCCAACCATGTTCCGCGCACCGGTCACCAGGGAATGCACGAGATCGTTCAGGCCCTGCACTGATTTCTGCACTAAACCGCGTTGGTTGCGGAAAAAAGCCTTGAGCGGGCGCTGAGTCACCACAATAAAAATCATGAAAATCGTCGCCCAGAAGGCCGACAACTGGGGTGAGAACCGCTCAACGGTTAAACACCAGACCAGAACCACCACAGGAAGCAGAAAATACAGGCCAGTCTTAACGGTGGGTCCTACTTCCGGCAATTCATCCATTGAAGAGTCAGGGTCGTCCTCTTCCAGATCGGGGAAACGGGTGGCGTAGCCAACCAGCCCTATGTAGATTGCCAGCAGAATCGGCCCCAGCACCCAGACGGCAGCCTCGCCAAGCAGCTCCTTCGTCCAGCCGATACCGTAATACACGACCAGGGTCAGAACACTCAGACCCAGCAAAATCACCACCCAGTTAAGCATCCGCTGGGCCATGGTGGGACGATTCAGCCTTTCAATGCCTTTCATCCGCAGCTTGCAGGCTTCCAGATGAACGATGTAAATCAGGGCCACGTAAGAAATCAACGCCGGAAGAATCGCGTGCTTGATAACCTCCAGATACGAAATACCAACGTACTCGACCATCAGGAAAGCCGCCGCGCCCATGATCGGCGGTGTTAGCTGGCCGTTCGTCGAGGCAGCAACTTCGACAGCACCTGCTTTGGTAGCTGGAAATCCAACGCGCTTCATCAGCGGAATGGTAAAGGTACCTGTGGTCACCACGTTAGCGATGGAGGAACCGGAAATAACACCGCTCAGGCCACTGGACACCACCGCCGCTTTGGCTGGACCGCCTCTCATATGACCGAGCATGGCATACGCGACCTTGATGAAATAGTTACCGGCACCCGCACGCTCCAGTAACGCGCCAAACAGAACGAAAAGGAAGACAAAACTGGTGGATACGCCCAGGGCAACACCAAACACCCCTTCTGTGCCCAACCACATATGCGACGACAACTTATTAAGGCTGGCGCCTTTATGGGAGATCACGTCAGGCATATAGGGGCCAGCCAGGGCATAAATAATGAACACGCCGGCAACAATCGTCAGCGGCAATCCAAGAGCACGCCGAGTCGCTTCAAGCAACAGCAAAAGGCCGCCGAGAGCGACCACCAGATCCTGAGTAGTCGGCGCACCCGGACGCGATGCCAGCTGGTCGTAGAAAAAGAAGAGATAGGACGCGGCAAATGCCGCCGCCAAAGCCAGAACCCAGTCATACACAGGCACATGATTTACGTGCGTGCCTCGAATCATTGGGTAGGCGGAAAACGCGAGAAACGTCGCAAACGCCAGGTGAATTGATCGGGTTTCAGTGGAATTGAATACCCCGATTTCCAACATGTAGGGCAGTGGCGAAGCGATCCAAAGCTGAAACAGCGACCAGACCAGAGGAACAATAAACAGAACAACCGCAGCCGGGCCAGTTGCCGCCCTGCCCCCGGTTTCCGTCTGCAGGACTTCTGAGATCTTATCGCGGTCGATGGAGGCCCCTTCATTGGGTCCGCTACTGGTCATAGCATGATCCTGAAAAATATAGGGTAGGAACAACAGCGGGACGAGCCGTCAGCCCGTCCCGCTGGCAAGTATTGAACGCTTCTAGTCCATCAAACCCGCTTCTTTATAGTATTTTGCTGCACCTGGATGGAGCGGCGCACTCAAGGCATCGCTGGCCATCTCTTCCTTCTTCAGGTTCGCAAAAGCAGGATGCAGGCGCTTGAAGCTGTCAAAGTTTTCAAAGACCGCTTTGACCACCTCATAAACGATGTCCTCTGACACGTCTGTGGAGGACACGAACGTTGCTGCCACACCGAACGTGGTGACATCGTCATCGCTACCACGGTACATGCCGCCGGGAATCGTCGCCTCCCGGTAGTATGGGTTATTGTTGATCAGCGTCTGAGTGGCTTTGTTGTCCACATTGACCAGCACACTGTCGCAGGAGGTGGTCGCTTCCTTGATGGCACCGGATGGGTGACCTACCGTGTAGAAAAACGCATCGATGTTGCCATCACACAGAGCCTGGGATTGCTCTGACGCCTTCAGCTCTGCTGGCAGGGCGAACTTGTCCATGGTCCAGCCCATTTCTTCCATCAAAACCTCTGCCGTTGCACGCTGGCCAGAGCCGGGGTTGCCCACGGAAACGCGCTTTCCGGCCAGGTCCTCGAACGTTTTGATGCCAGAGCCTTTGCTGGCGACCACAGTGAAAGGTTCAGGATGCAGTGAAAACACGGCGCGCAGCTTCTCGTTCGCGCCATCTTCCGCAAATTGACTGGTGCCATTGTAGGCATGGTACTGCCAGTCTGACTGAGCGACGGCGAGATCCAGTTCGCCCTGGCGAATGGCGTTCAGGTTATAGACTGAGCCGCCCGTGCTCTCAACGGAACAACGAATACCATGCTCTTTGCGATCCATGTTGACCAGTCGGCAGATCGCGCCACCCGCGGGATAATAGACGCCCGTCACACCACCGGTGCCGATGGTCACGAACGTCTGATCCTGTGCGTTGACTGCGGTAGAGGCTGCCCCGAGGCACACGGAGGTGGCCAATGCGAGCGCGGAAAACTTCTGTTTCAGTGCCATGACTATTCCCTTTTGCTGATTATTTTACTCTTTGGCCTCTTTTTGCTTCAGAGGCGAAGTGTCCGAAGTAAAAGATAGACCACAGCGCACCAGAAATAAAGCCTGAGGACTTACGGTAACTAATTGACATAGAACAAAAAAGCCCGCAGTGCGGGCTTTTCTGATTCAGACTTTAGTCGGCTATTTGCTGTTTCGGGCCTTGGCGACCATTCGGTCTGGCCGCAACAGGAACCGTGCCAGCGCCGGCAGCAGCCAGATGGCGCCCACCATGTTCCAGAGGAACATGAAGAACAGCAGGAAGCCCATATCCGCCTGGAACTTGATCGGCGAGAAGATCCAGGTCACAACACCCAGACCAAGAGTTACACCGGTAAAGATAACCGCTTTACCCGTGGATCGCAGGGTCTCGAAATAAGCGTCCTGAAGAGTCTTGCCCTCAAGCAGGTACTTCTCAAGTTTGGTGTAAATATAGATGCCGTAGTCGACACCGATACCCACGCCAAGTGCAATCACCGGGAGGGTCGCCACTTTGATACCGATACCGGACACCGCCATGATTGCCTCACACAGTACAGAGGTCAGGCCCAGTGGCACCACGATACACAGTACCGCACGGATCGAACGGAACGTGATCAGGCACAGACTACTGACGACGCCATAGACGAAAATCAGCATCATGTTTTTGGCGCTTGAGATTACCTCGTTGGTAGCGGCTTCAACACCCGCGTTACCAGCGGCCAACAGGAACGTGAACTCGTCGTTGTTGTGATTGCTCGCAAACTCTTCAACTCGACTGGTGACCGTCTGCAGCGTTTCCGCCTTGTGGTCTTCCAGGAAGACCAGCACCGGCGTCAGGTCACAGTTGGTGTTGATCAGACCCGCAGGTGCCTCGCGGATGGACGCATTGATGATCGTCTGGTTGCGGGAGATCTCGTACCACTTCCAGTTACCCTCGTTCAAAGCCTTGGTGACGATCTTGGAAACGTCGGCCAACGAAGCAGACGATTGCACGCCTGGCGTGTTCTGCAGTTCCCACTGCAGCTTGTCCATCGCACGCAGGACGTTGTACTGAGTACATTGCTCGACTTCCGTTTTCACCATCACAACCAACACGTCTGCACTGGTGGAGTAGTTATCAATGATGAACGCGTTGTCCAGGTTGTAGCGGGAATCGGCTCGCAATTCAGGCGCACCCTGATCAAGGTCGCCCACCTTAAGGTCCTGCTTGTAGTAAAGACCCAGGCCCAGACCAATCACGGCAATCAGCAACGAGATCGGCGCCACCCCCGGATGGGAGAAGTAGGACATGATTTTCCATTTGCGGTCCTGCTTCTCGCCCTGGTTCTGAACATTTTTAATGCCGCCCTTGGTGATACCGATATAGGACATGATCAGTGGGTGCAGTACCAGATTTGTGACGATCACGATCGCGACACCCAGGCCGGCGGCAACCGCCAGATCCTTGATGACATCAATTTCGATGAATAGCAGTGTCAGGAAGCCAAACGCGTCGGAAATAAGCGCCAACATGCCAGGTATGTACAGAGCCCGGAACGCCAGGCGAGCGGCGGTCATAGGATCAAATCCTTTTGACGCCTCGACGGCCATGGCATTCACCACCTGAACGCCATGACTGATGCCAATCGCAAAGACCAGGAACGGTACCAGCACCGAGTACGGATCCAGGCCATAGCCCATCAGGCGAAGAGCACCCAACTGCCAGAAAACGGCAATGATCGAAGAAAACACCGGAACCAGGGTTCCCGCAATGCAACGGGAGTACCAGAACAACAACAGCGTTGTCAGCAGGATGGTGATACCCGCGAAGTAGGCAATGGAACCAATACCCTCAATCAGGTCGCCCACTTTCTTGGCGAAACCAACAATATGGATATCAATGTTCGGGTTCTGGGCTTCGTACTTCTGACGAATCTTTTCTTCCAGCTGACGGGAAAATTCACCGTAATCCAGCGGCTCGCCGGTTTCCGGATTTTTCTCATACAGAGGCGCGTAAACAATCGTGGACTGGAAGTTGTCAGACACCAGACGGCCCACTTCATTAGAGCGCAACACGTTCTGGCGCAACTGCTCAAGGCTCTCGCGGGTACCGTCGTAGTTGTCAGGAATCACGGTACCGCCCTGGAAGCCCTGCTCCGTCACCTCTACCCAACGAACGTTGGACGTCCAAAGGGTTTTGAGACCCGAGCGGTCGACGCCGTCGAGATAGAACACCTCGTCGGTGATCTGCTTCAGCGTTTCCATGTATTCCTTTGTGAAGATGTCCCCTTCTTCCACTTCGACGGCTATCCGCACGAAGTTACCGAGGTTCTCGAGATCGTTCCGATGCTCGAGCATATTCACAATGTAGGGGTGTTCCAGCGGAATCATCCGCTCGAAACTGGCATCCGGCTCAATTTTGACGGCGTTGTAGCCCAAAAATAGAGTCAGGAAGAAAAAAGCAATCAGGATAAGCGCCCGATTGTTGAAGATCAGCCGTTCCAGGAACGGCTCTGCGTTCGGCGTGGTAATGTAATGTTCGCCCTTGTCATGCTTCGGGTTCGACATTAAAAAGCCCCTCTAAATTCGTTCTGTTGGTGCCGCATCAGGGCGTTATTGTAGATCTTTGCCTTTGGCGTCAGTGAAGTTCACTCCGCCTTCGCCAATAATCAATAGATTGGTGCCAGACAGCGGCACAACATCCATAACGCCTTCCCTGTCATCCCGGAAATATGGACGGAAGCTCTCGCCACCGTTGGTGCTCATTAAAACGGCACCGCCATTTCCAACCAGAGTAATGCGCCCATCATCGGCGACAGCGCCATCATTCAGCGTTGCTCCACCTTCGTTCGGAACGACTTTCCAGCTCTTGCCAAGATCCGTCGACATAAAGGTGTTACCACGCAGGCCGAATGCCAGAATTTCATTGACGTTGCCGGTGCTCATGGCACCAAACAATGAACCTTCGTAAGGGCTTTCACGCTTTTCCCAGGTGTCGCCACCGTCGACAGACACGAAAATCTGACCGGCCTCACCAACAACCACCAGAGCTCCGCCAGTGATCTGAGTAACGCTGTTCAGGTGGAAGCTTCTGGGGTTATCCAGTTGCGGCCCCCAATCCTGCCAGGTCTTTCCACCGTCCTGAGTGCGCAGGAACATGCCGTAGGCGCCCACCACAAAGCCATGGCTCTCATTCTCGAACCAGACGTCCAACAACGGGTTTACCGGGCCAATCTCCAGATCAGACTGCATGTTTTCCAGCGAGAAGATCAGATCGTCCAGCGCCCATTCAAGGTCACCGACCTCTTCTTCAGGCGCTTCTTCAATGCGTTCTTCCATCGCTGCAATTTCATCTTTGCGGGTTTCAATGGCCAGCTTGGCAGCCTCAACGCCGGTCAACTGCAGATCCCACGACTCGCCGGCATCCTCGCTGTGTAGAACCACGCCGCTATGGCCTACTGCCCAGCCATGGGTGTCGGTTCCAAAATCCACGCCCGTGAGCGTCACAGATACAGGCACTTCGCCCTGAGTCCATGAATCGCCCCCGTTGTCGGAGTAGATAATGTGGCCACGCTCACCAGCCGCCACAATCCTGTCGCCGGCGCGGTCTGCGTCGGTGAGAAGATTTTCAGGTGCGAGGGAGGTGGGCCTGGATGGAGTTTCGATGATATCTGCGAGCGCGAACACAGAGGGGGCAGACATCGCCATGGAAAGCCCCACGCAGGCCGCTCCCAAAGTGTTGCACATCAACCTTTTAGCCATTCAGATTGCCTATTTTTTTGTTGAACAGTGTCAGTCTTCAGTCGCCGGCATCCCGGTTACTGGTACGAATAAACCGGTGGCCTCTCGACCACCGGCATAATCCTCGCCATCAACCCTGGGCGCATCACGCCCTGTTACTATCGACGCCCGCTTTAGCGAACACTCCTGCGACGCAATGACGCCGGAGAGAAGTAACGACGGTTGGGCACATCGTCAGTGAATTCGCGGGTGGATGATTCTTCAGTATCAAGCCCCAGAACATGGTAACGACGTGCCTGCAGATCGTGGTACACATCCAGTGTAGTCCACACGCCGGGAAGCTCGTAATAATTCTTTGCCATGCCCATGGTGACTCGCCACAGCTCGCCGCGGCCATCGTACTGATCGACCAACAGAGTGTTCCAGCTGTCTGCATCCACATAGAATCGGCGCTTGCCGTAAATGTGTCGCTCACCCTCTTTAAGATTTGCCTCCACCACATGAACACGGTGCAGCTCCCAACGGGTCAGCTCCGGGTTAAGGTGGGCAATGCCCAGTATTTCCGAGTAAGGCGTGCCCGCCTCACCGAGCTTGTAGTTGTTGTAGGGCACGTAGATTTCACGCATGCCCTTGTAATCCCAGTTGTAACGATCCAGGGCGCCGTTGAAGATATCGGTGTCATCCGCTGTACGCAGGTTATCCGCAGCCGCAATTGGCGAGTCATACCCAAGGTTGGGCGCGCGACGCACGCGACGCTGGCCGGCGTTGTAGCCCCAGCCGTTACGCGGGTTAATGATCTGGTTGAGCGTTTCGTGGATCAAAATCGCACCGCCCGCAAGGCGGGGTGGCGACTGGGTGAAAGACAAGTAGTAGAAGATCACGTTGTCCAGATCTTCTTCACCGCCTTCCGGATTGTAGTAGTTGAAAAAAGCTTCCTGCTGCGAGGTAACCAGCGAGTAGTCGCCGTCCGTCTGAACCGCTACTTCACTTGAACGACGGGTAATGGAAATACCACGCCAGCGGGTCAGATGGTTCCACATGACCTGCCAGGCTTTCATTTCGTTGTTGCCGTGAAGAATCGGGAACGGATAACCACCAAACGCGCCGTCAATGCCCGCGCCTTTACCTACGATTTCGGCACTGGTGGCATTGTCTTTGGTGTTTTCGGCGACCCAGTCCGGAACAGCGTGGGTACGACGGCTTTTATACACCGGAATATTAAACGTGGTGGGATAGGTATCCAGCATGGCACGCTGGCCATCGGTCAGAAAATCATCAAACTGCTCAGCATTGGAAGCGTTGATCGTGAACAGCACTTCGTCTTCCGGAAACGGATTGATGTGATGCTGACCACTGCCTTCATACCCCGGAGGCGCCTCTGTCAAACCGCCAGTCCAGGCTGGGATGGTGCCAGCTTCGTTACCGGCTTTCTCTGAGCCAAACGGCGTCAAATCCTGCCCAAGCCTTGCAGCCTGGCTTTGAGACACGGCCGCCATGGCGGGCGCAGCAAGAACAGAAGCGGCAAGCAAACTGCCCAATATCACGTTTATCTTGTTGTTCATTGGTAGACCTTTAACGATGTCTGGAAGCCCTCTTCCGGGCTTTTTTTCTTGTGAAATCATGGTTTGTCGGTTGGTGACAGGTTAGACCATTGGCCACTATTGTCCATCGTTCAAAAGTGCGATTTTGTATCGTCGTGTGACAATGTAGTGGTAGCGGCTCTACAGCGGCCTGGGCCGCTCTTACCCGGCCAGACTCTTGTGAACCACCTCGTAAACGTCCCTCGACAAGCCCTGCTTGTCTCGAACCGTTTCCAGAGCCGACTTCATCTTTTGCCCATGCACTGTAGCGAACTTCCGCCAGCGCGTAAGCGGTGAAACCAGTCGTGCGGCTATTTGCGGGTTGCTGTCGTCCAGGCGGCAGATCTGCTCCGCCAGGAACTGATACCCAGACCCATCCTCGGCGTGGAAAGCAGGCAGATTCTGCCCTGCGAACGCCCCGATCACCGAACGGATTTTGTTTGGATTCTTCCAGTCGAATGCCGGGTGCTCCATCAACTGGCGAATCTGCGCCAAGCTTCCAGTGCGGGAGCTGGCCGCCTGCACTGAAAACCATTGCTCCACGACCTGCGGATCCTTCTGGAAACGTTGATAGAAGTCCGCCAGCGTGGACTCACGATCGTTTTCGAAATCGGATCCGACCAGCGCCCGGAGTGCACCCATGCGATCTGTCATGTTGTCGGCGCCCGAATACTGGGTCAGCGCAAACGAACGGGCTTCTTCGTCGCCGATATGCAGCAACCAGGCAAGCGCAGTGTTACGCAGGCTGCGGCGGGCAACATCTTCAGGGGTAACCCTGTATTCGCCGGACACTGTATTGCGGTGATAACACGCAAGGAGCTCGTCCCGAAGATCGACGGCCAATTTGCCCAGGACTTTTTCCCGAGCTGAGTGGATCGCCTGAACCGCTGGCTGAGCGGAGAGTTCGATCAGATAGGCCTCGGTCGGCAACTGCAGCATTTTGGCAACCAGCGCCTGATCCAGCGACTCGTCAGAAAGCAGGCCCCGGTATGCTTCCACCAGCCCCCCATCGACAGCCAATTCGGGGTTTTCGATCAAAGAATTAATCACGTCAATTGCCAGCTTCTGACCCGCGTCCCAACGGTTGAAACCATCTCCGTCGTGGCTCATCAGAAAGGTCAGCTGCTCACGAGTCCAGTCATACTGCACTCGAACAGGCGCCGAAAAATGCCGCAGCAAAGATGGCACTGGCCGATGCTCTAGACCATGAAACTCGAAAGTATGGGCAGAATCCGTCAGTTCCAGAATCCGCTCGGTAGGGGCATTCTGTTCATCCCGGGACAGGTTCAATGGTAATGCCTTGCCGTCGGCGCCCAGCAAACCAATCGCAAACGGAATGTGTTGGGGCTTCTTGTCGGTCTGCCCAGGCGTATCCGGTATCGACTGCTCAATCGTGAGCCGGTAAACGCCATTGTTCTCATCGAATTCATCCTGAACAGAAAGCTCCGGCGTACCCGCCTGCTCGTACCACAACCTGAACTGGCTCAGATCGCGACCGCTAGCATCCTCCATGGCACGTACAAAATCATCGGTGGTGACGGCTTGGCCATCATGACGCTCGAAATACAGGTCGCTGCCTTTGCGGAACATCTCTTCGCCCAGGAGCGTGTGGATCATGCCCACAACTTCGCAGCCCTTCTCGTATATGGTCAGCGTATAGAAGTTGGAAATTTCCATGTAGGACTGCGGGCGCACGGGATGTGCCATCGGACCAGAGTCTTCAGCGAACTGGGCTGTGCGCAGCATGGCTGCGTCCTCGATTCGCTTCACAGTCGGTGACCCCATATCCGAAGAAAACTGAGAGTCACGGAAGACGGTGAAACCTTCTTTCAGGCTCAACTGGAACCAATCGCGGCAGGTAACACGGTTACCAGACCAGTTGTGGAAATATTCGTGAGCAACAATCGATTCGATGCGCTGGAACGCCACGTCGGTCGCCGTTTCCTGACTGGCCAACACACACGACGAGTTAAAAATATTCAGGCCCTTGTTTTCCATGGCGCCCATATTGAAGTCGTCAACGGCCACGATCATAAAGATATCCAGATCGTACTCGCGGCCATAAACTTCCTCGTCCCACCGCATGGAACGCTTCAGGGAATCCATGGCGTGGTCGCATTTCTCTGAATTGCGGGGCTCAACGTACATACGTAGGTCGATATCGCGGCCGCTCATGGTACGGAAGTTGTCGGTTTTCTCGACCAGGTCACCAGCCACCAACGCAAACAGATAGGAGGGCTTCGGGAACGGATCTTCCCAGGTCACATAGTGACGGCCATTATCCAGATCGCCTTTTTCAACATCGTTGCCGTTGGACAACAGAATCGGATAGCTGGACTTGTCTGCCTCGATGCGTGTCCGGAAACGCGCCATGACGTCGGGGCGGTCCGGGAAATAGGTGATGCAACGGAAACCTTCCGCCTCACACTGGGTACAGAACATGCCCGAGGACTTATACAGCCCTTCCAGCCGGGTATTGTTCTGTGGCTCAATCCAGGTGACCACCGACAACTCGAACTGGTCCGGTACAGACGACACCACAAGCTTTTCACCGCGGTTATCGTAATCGCCTTCAGACAGCACGCGGCCGTCCAGCTGAACCGATTCGAGGGTCAGGCTGTCGCCGTCCAGTTCCAGATTCTGCTCTGTGCCATCGCTCTCCGGATTCCGGCGAACCGAAAGCAAACTGTGAACCCGGGCTCCGTCTTCAAACAGCTCAAAACGCAGGTCGACATGATCTACAACGAAAGCCGGCACCTTGTAGTCTTTCAGGTAGATGGTCTGTGGCTGGCTGGTACGCATGATATGTCTCCAGAAAACCGGACAACTCGGTCGTCGCCCCGTTTTTATTGATTGGAAAATACCCGAAAACGAACTTCGTAACCGGTGTATTTTCGAATGTTGATCACGCCCGTGTCGAGGATCAGATACTGCCCTTTTATGCCTTGCAGTATCCCCTCGGCCGCGGACGCCTTATCCAGATTGTGGGTCTTCACCTTCTCAGGCCAGACGGCCACCGGGTAATCCAGTGTCAGTCCATCCTCTGAAACAGGTTGAATGGCTTCGTCGCCGTGTTTTGATTTCAGATCCGCCAAATCGTCTTCGATCAGTGCCAGCATTCGCGAGCGTTCCTCGCGCAAGTCCAGTTCCGGCAC
This sequence comes from Marinobacter sp. CHS3-4, assembly GCF_030053415.1. Taxonomy (GTDB): domain Bacteria; phylum Pseudomonadota; class Gammaproteobacteria; order Pseudomonadales; family Oleiphilaceae; genus Marinobacter. Next base: position 1,586,386 of record NZ_JASGBJ010000001.1, on the reverse strand, counting down.
ATCACCTTTCAGCATAGCGCGCCAGTTGGTCCGATCTGCGACATGCTGCTTGCACGCGACCTCAACGAAGCCCGCCAGCTGCCTTGTGGCAACTCGCACCATGGGTATGGCATCCACCGCCCCCTGGTCAATCCAGCGGGTCGGTACCTGGGTACCCCGGGTAATGCCTACTTTCAGCCCCGAAGAATTAGCCAGATAAACAACGTGCTCAATCATGCAATGGGTTTCACCCCATTCCGGCTCTCTGCAGGTACCTTCATGAAAATGGCACTTCTCAGGACTCATGATACAGGAATCACAAGCCGCCAGCTTCTTGAAGCAAGGGTAACAGAAGCCCTGACTGAAACTTTTGTTGGTCTTGCGGTCACAGTTGATGCAGCGAATGACACCGTCAAAATCCAACCGCAGTGAGTAACCCACCAGATCGTTCAGTGGTATCCGTGTTTCACCCAGCAGCAGGCTGTATGCAACCGGGCTGGCCGCCTCGACCGGCATTTTTCGAAGTCGGCCGCTGACATCCACGACTGCGGTCAAGGCTTCACCTCAAAGTACTGGTCGGAATCACCGGCAGCATTGCCAGTACCCGCCGTGCGGCTGACACTGGGGTCACAGGCTGTTCCGGTTTTCTCTCCACGATCCAGGTATCCCGTCCGCTGCTCTTGCGGAATCTGATGATGCTCTTCGTAGTAAATAATGGCTTCCATACAAATGCCGCGCTGCTCGTCCGTCAGCTTGCGGCCATCCGGCCACTTTCCCAGCTCCAGTGAGCGCTTGAGGTTTTGATAGACCGTCGGGTCCAGCCGTTTGATCAGCTCATCGTAGGTCATTGCTCACTCCCGTAGAACACAGAGAATAAATTTCCCAAAACTGTTGACAGATAAAAATGATAATGATTATCATTAACTCACCAAATGACGAAGGTTGTGTTCATTTGGTCTCTCTCATCAGGAGCTACACGCTCTCTTTTATGCCCCACCTTTTGGTGGGGCTTTTTTTGGCACCGGCAAAACCGCTGCGAGGCCCAGGCCAGCCAGAAACCCACCAAGGTGAGCCTCGTTCGCCATTCGGCCCAGCCCAAGAACTTCGGGCAAAGGAGTATAACCCAGCACCATCCAGGCAACCGCAAAAGTGACCAGTGCAGGCGGAAACTGGAACCGGGCGCGGCGCCGCTGGCTAAGCCAGCAATACCCCAGAATGCCGTACACCACTCCCGACAAACCACCGAACAACGGGCCGGCCATCAGATACTGGAGCCCGTTTGAAAAGAGACTGACCACGACAAACAGGATCAGCAAGCGCTGACGGCCGTCAAACCATTCAACCTGACTGCCCAGAAACCAGAGCATGACGGCGTTGAAAACAATGTGTGTCCAGCTGAAATGCAGAAAATCCGGGGTCAATAATCGCCAGAATTCCCCGGCGCCCAGGGTTGCGGATAACGCCTGAATCCGCTCGGCCATGGTACCCCAGTCATAAACCCTGGGATCTATCATCATCAGGTACGTCGAGAGCGTATTCTGTCCAAGAGCTGTAAACCAGGCCAGTAACCCCGAAATAATGATGACCGAAAGAACCGCAGGTGCATGGCGAGGGGAAGGCTGCCAGCGACCACGGACGAACACAGGAGAAGCCACAACTTCATTTACCCTTTCTCTCAATTCCGGTTCCTGCACAAACCGATCCAGGGCCTGTAGCACAGGTTCGGCATGTTCCTGATGCTCCAGCCACAGAACCTGCGAGTCGCCCTCCTCCGTAATCCTGTGGCCGACGCCCTGCTCGTTCAGCCATTGGCTGAAACCGGCGAGATTAATACCGGCCTCAATCTGCTTAATCCGGTACAAGCATCACCTCGCTATGCTGTCTTCGCTGGCCGGGTAATCCGGGCATTCCGGACGCTCGACATCCACCCAGACAAACTTGTCCCGTGAAAGATGCTTTTCACCATCCAACCGATAGGCCACCAGCTTGCCGTATTTGACCGCACTGAAATCAATACAGGCGACATTGGGCTTCAATGGCGCGGGCTCCCCTTCCATCCAGTAATGCCCGACGAATACCGGGGGCGCGGAGGCGGGATAGCTGATCAGTTGACGGCGCTCATGGTCCGACAGTTCCCGCCTGGCCACCTCGGCTGGTAGCGGATCGGGCTGAAACACCACATCAGCGTAGGTTTTCGGGTTATCCGCCCAGAACTTGGTGCGGAAAAACTCCCGCACATAGCCATCACGGCCGGTAATTCTTACCCCCGGCGGCAACCGCAGATCCGTTCCCCGAAGCAGGGTATCCATGACCTGTCCGGCAAAAGACTCGATGGCCGCTGACGCGTGAAGGAAATCCTCATCAATGCAGGCCCCACCCTGATGAGCTTTGAATTTCTCAATCAGGTCGTTGTCCCAGCAGGCGTGCACGGCACGGAAGTCCGGCTCATCAATGAACAACGGAATGGTGTAGAACCACTCCAGAAAGTCATTCCATTCGTGCGGATAGTGCTCAAACTGCTCCATGGTCTCCCGGATGAGACGGTCATGCCGGGGATTGTGCTCCCTGAGCCACTTCTTCCCGCTCCCCGGCCTCGCCCGGGTACAGTAACCAAGGGCATTGTATTCGTGATTGCCCATGACAATTCGGGCAGACCCGTGTTCAACCATATCCCGGACCAGATGCAACGATTCACGAATGCGCGGTCCCCGGTCAATGATATCGCCAATGAAGATGGCCTGGCGGCTATCGTGCTGATACACGCCGTTGCGCTTGCGATAACCCATGCGGTTCAGCAAGAGCTTCAAGGTGTGGGCACACCCGTGAATGTCCCCAATAATGTCGTAACCTCGGCTGGCACTTCGCGTTTTTACTGCCATGTTCAACTCGCTGCGATTTCGCTGGCCCAGCCGAGCTTGTCGCGACAAGTGGCGTAGAAATTATGATCCACCGGGTGAATCAGGCGAACCTTAAAGGGCTTCTTGGTGATGCGAATAATGTCACCCGGAGCACAGGCGATGTTCATCTGCCCGTCGAAACTGATTTGCGGGTAGGTTTCGTTGGTTTCGCCGATCACCAGCTTAATTTCACTCTTGCCGTCTACGACGATCGGCCGGCTGCTCAAAGTGTGGGGGAACATAGGCACCAATACGACCGCATCCAGCTTTGGATGCATAATTGGTCCACCTGCAGACAATGAGTAAGCGGTAGACCCCGTAGGCGTAGCAACGATCAGGCCGTCAGAGCGCTGGCTATACACAAAATGCCCGTCGATGTAGAGGTCGAAACCGATCATGCGGGTGGATTTACCCGGGTGAAGCACCACGTCGTTGAGTGCAGCACCGAACCCCAGTGGCTGCCCATTGCGTTCAACGTGACCATCCAGAAGAAACCGGGTTTCCTCGATGTATTCACCCTGCAGGACCTTTGCCAGCCGTTCTTCCAGATCCGATGGCGAGATGTCAGTCAGAAACCCGAGCCGTCCGCGGTTGACGCCCAGTAACGGTATCTTGGATTTTGCCAGCTCGCGGGCGGCACCCAACAGGCTGCCGTCACCACCAACCACAATCACAAGATCACAGATTTCGCCCAGCAGCTTTTTGCTGGCCACCTGAAGCCCGTGCCCAGGCAGCATGGTGGACGTGTCCTCTTCAATAATTACATGGTAATTGTTGTTGATCAGATACTGTTTAAGCTGCCTTAGCGATTCGACAACCTTCACGCTGCCCATACGGCCAATGACGCCGATGTTCCTGAATTGATCCATGAACGTTCCTGTGGGTCTCTGTGTGGGGTCCGAATGAACAGGACCTTGCTGAATGGGACAATTCTAACGAATGTCGGCAGGATTCTGAAAAAGTTCGAGGAGAAATCCGTCAGAAAGCGGCTTTGATATCAGGAGTGTGCTTCAACAAGCTGGTGATGTTCACATCGATCATCCACACCCGGACGAAATTCGGAAGGCTGGCTGACCCGCATGACCGGCTCCTCGCACAGATTGCCTTTCTCACTCTTGTGGCAACAGACCGGGTTTTCATAATGTTCCAGCCACTGACGATAAGCCGGCTCATTCAAACCGCAGCGGTCAGCCGCGTAAGCAACCGGATTCTGGAAGTAAGATTCGATATCGTCATACGGAAGGGTCACATGGCCCACGCCGGGATGATAGGCCACCAGGAACACCGAATGGTTCTGCAGGTGTGCCATCACAGAGTTCTCCGCTGGCGCCTGATGTTGCAGGTCGTAATTCTCCTGCTCCAACGCCACAATTTTTTCGTCCCGCAGTTCCAGCTCCCGCTGTCGACGTTCCAGCTGCTCTTTCAGCAGAACAACCTCGGCATCGGCCGTGGCACCTTCGCGGTCTTTGCTCTCCGAGTCGCTGGTGACCTGCTCCTGTAGCGCAAGGTACTGCTCATTGCGCTCTGCCAGACGTTTTTTCAGCTGCTCGTTGGTGAGTTTCTGGCGCTCAAATTTCTGCTCAAGCTCAGAGAGCTCGTTCCGGACGGACTGCAGCTCATGGCGATTCTCGCGCTGGAGATCTGACAGTGCGTCTCTGTGGACGCTTTGAAGCGTCTTGATACGAAGCCGTTGCTCACGGATAAGCTGTGCCAGCCGCGCTCGATCTGCCGACGCATCCGTGTCGTCGCCCGATTTCGCGGATTTCGGAGCCTCGGATTCGGCCTCGAGCACCGGTATGTTTTCCTCCGAGGGCGGCTCCTGCTTCTGGAACTTCAGCGAGTTGGCCTCGACCGCGCGACGGATGGCCTGGAAATGGTTACTGCCGGGCGTCATATCCGGGTCCCAGAGATCATCCGGGTTGACGGATTTCGGGCACTGGCTTCGACAGACCAATCGAATCGGCCCACCGCCCATGTCCGGGCCTTTGCCGCCCTCGGCCGCCAGTTTGTCTATGGGCAGGTTCCAACTGGAGTCCGCTTGCCCTTCCTCGTCAAAATAGATGTTGAAAAACACCAGCGCCTGTACTTGAAGGCTGGGACTCAGGTGCAATAACACGGCTTTGACTTCGGTATCCGCCAGGTCCGACAGGCCCACATAGCCGTCAAGAAACGCCTCAAACTCCGAGGCACGCATCTGCCGCGCGACGTCGCTGCCATCCATGAAAAAGACCGCAGAATAGTTGTCACCCACCTGATCGGCAGACGCCATTGCACACTCCCAGCACACTATCAAATACCCGAAACCCGACACACTGACGAACCAGAACACGCTCTGGTTCCGCAGTCAGGCAAGAAACAGAATCCGACAAAAGCGGAGCCTGTGTCGGATTCAGTACAACCAGTATTCGGATAATAGTCTAGCCGGTCAACGACCGGCAGGTAGAGCAAATGTGCAACATTTTGTGATCAGAGCTCGGCGGCGAGCCGGCTTCCCTGATCAATCGCGCGCTTTGCATCCAGTTCTGCGGCCACGTCTGCGCCGCCGATCAGATGCACGTCAAGACCTGCATCCTCAAGGCCCTGCTGCAACTCCCGCAAGGGATCCTGGCCAGCGCAGACGATGACGGTATCCACCGGCAGAATGCGGTCTTCGCCCTGCTCTGCGCCTTTTTGCGTGATGGTGACATGCAGACCCTCGTCATCGATTTTACGATAGGAAACACCCGGCACCATCTGAACATTACGATGCTTCAACGATGTGCGATGAATCCAGCCTGTTGTTTTCCCGAGGTTTTTACCCACTTTGGAGGTTTTGCGCTGGAGCAGGTAAACCTCTCGAGCGGGTTCTGGCAGTTCCGGCTCCATGCCTTTGATGCCGCCGCGGTGTTCAACGGTCAGATCCACGCCCCACTCGCGCATGAAATGCTCTGTATCCAGAGCAGCCGACGTGCCTTTGTGAACGATATACTCGGACACATCAAAGCCAATGCCGCCGGCGCCAATCACCGCCACCTTCTGACCCACCGGCTTGCGATCCAGCAGGGCGTCCAGGTAACCGATCACTTTCGGATGATCGATGCCCTCAATGTCCGGAGTTCTCGGGCGCACGCCGGTGGCAAGTACAACATGGTCGTACCCAGCGGCCTTCAGATCGTCGGCGCTCACGCGCGTGTTCAGACGTACATCCACGCCGTGCTTATCCAGCATTACCCGGAAATAACGCAAGGTTTCGTAAAACTCTTCCTTGCCCGGAATAAGCTTGGCCACGTTGAACTGACCACCGACTTCCTTGGCGTCGTCGTAAAGCGTGACCGCATGACCTCTCTCCGCAGCGACTGTGGCAAAGGCCAGACCCGCGGGACCACCGCCAACCACCGCAATCTTCTTCGGCGCGGCGGTTTTGACGTAGGTAAGCTCGGTTTCGTGACATGCACGCGGGTTCACCAGGCAAGACGTCAGTTTGCCGCTGAAGGTATGATCCAGGCAGGCCTGATTACATCCGATGCAGGTGTTGATTTCCTGGGCACGATCTTCCGCCGCTTTTTTCACCAGTTCGGCATCGGCCAGGAACGGGCGCGCCATCGACACCATGTCCGCATCGCCCTCAGAAAGGATTTTTTCTGCCACATCCGGCATGTTGATCCGGTTGGTGGTTACCAGAGGAACGCTGACATGGTCTTTCAGTCGTTTGGTGACTTTGGTAAAGGCTCCGCGGGGGACAGAGGTCGCGATCGTGGGAACGCGGGCCTCGTGCCAGCCAATACCGGTGTTGATAATGGTCGCACCCGCCTTTTCAATTTCTTTCGCCAGCTGAACCACTTCTTCCCAGGTACTGCCGTCTTCGATCAGATCCAGCATCGACAGGCGGTAGATCAGAATGAAATCGCTGCCGACCCGCTCGCGAACCCGGCGAACAATCTCGATGGGCAGGCGAATACGGTTCTCGTAACTTCCACCCCAGCGGTCGGTGCGATCGTTGGTGTGCTTCACAATGAACTGATTGATGAAGTAGCCCTCGGAGCCCATGATCTCCACGCCGTCATAGCCTGCCTGGCGGGCAAGATCGGCGCAGTTCACGTAATCGTCGATCTGCTTTTCAATGCCTTCTTCATCCAGCGCCACTGGCTTGAGCGGATTGATCGGCGCCTGGATGGCAGAAGGTGCCACCAGCTTCGGATGATAGGCATAACGACCCGCATGAAGAATCTGCATACAGATGCGCCCGTCCGCTTCATGGACCGCACGGGTGATCACCTTGTGCTGCTCCACTTCTTCCGGGGTGCTCATTTTGGCCGCGTGCTGAAAAACCGCACCTTCTTCGTTGGGTGAAATACCCCCTGTGACGATCAGGCCTACGCCGCCCCGAGCCCGATCAGCATAGAATGCCGCCAGACGCTCGAACCCATTTTTGGCTTCTTCCAGCCCGGTGTGCATCGAGCCCATCAGCGCCCGGTTTTTCAGTTTTACAAAGCCCAGATCCAGTGGCTCCAACAACGTTGGGTATTTTGCGACGCCCTGTTCAGATGTATTCATGATCTCTCCGGAATGTCGTTATCTGTTTTATGGCAGTTCAATGATGGGATTAACTTATCGGGACTTTCGAAGCGATCCAATATCCTGAAACAACCTTTTATTGTCTTTAGATTACTTGTCTGACAATATTTGGCCATGAAAACCAACCCGCGCCGCCCCAATTCGCTTGGCGAACTCAGCGTGCTCTACGCCTCGGTGATGTCTCGCGCCGTTCTGGCAGAGGGCCAGAATCCAGCGCCATTGTTCGAGCGCTTCGGCCTGAGCAACCAGACCCTGAGTACTCCCGAAACCAGAATCAGCATTCCCAGATTCATGCGGCTGGGCGAAGCGGCTATCCGTTTGACCGGCAATCCCGCTCTGGGTTTGACCATGGGCGAACTGTCACGGCCTGTTGATGCAGGCTTTGCCGGGCTTGCGGCCCAGTCTGCGCCCACCGTTGGTGAAGCTCTGCGCACGCTCATCCATTTCGCACTATTGACCAGCCACAACAGCCGCGGCGCCCCCTGGGTGGCCGACCAGAATCTGACAGCTCACTTCTACTCCATTCGGCCCTACAACGTGTTCAACTACTTTGTAGTGGACTCGGTTCTGGCAGCCTGGACCCAATTCCTGAGGACTGTGTCTGGCCAGCGCGACGTCCTGGAACGGGTCAGTATCGAATACGAATCCCTTGGCCTGGAGAGTGAGTTCGAATCCTGGTTCAGGTGCCCTGTAAGATTTGGATCTGCCAGCAACGCAATAGAGCTTCGCAAGGACGTGAGAGACATGGTTCCCAGACAGGCCCAACCAGGCATGTTCGAGGTGCTGGCGAAGCAGTGTGAAAGACAACTGCTGAGAATACGCACTCACTGGACGATGGGTGATCGGGTCAAGGATATGCTCGCACCGCTGCTGCAGGGTGACACGCCAACGCTTGCAGTCATTTCCAATCGCCTTGGAATCGCGCCTTGGACGCTACAACGTCAGCTCAACGAAGAAGGCACAGGGTTTCGAGAACTATTGGATGAAACCCGCAAGGAACTGGCCAGTGAGTATATCCGCGAAACAAGGACATCAATTGCGGAAATCGCCTGGCTACTGGGGTTTGCAAATCCGGCCGCTTTTCACAAAGCCTGGAAACGATGGTATGGGACCAGCCCGGCGGAGCACCGAAAGCGCTTCCGATCAGAGCAGAGGAAAAAGGGAATCGTCTGAGGCCTCAAAAGTCTAAAAAAACTTAGTGAGGAATGATCAATCTGAAAGGAAATGGCGGAGCGGACGGGACTCGAACCCGCGACCCCCGGCGTGACAGGCCGGTATTCTAACCAGCTGAACTACCGCTCCGCATCGACTCGGCAACATAGTTCACCGAATCCAGACCGGATGGGGTTATCCGGCACTGCGACAGATTGTGAAAGTGGTGGGCGGTACTGGGATCGAACCAGTGACCCTCGCCTTGTAAGGGCGATGCTCTCCCAGCTGAGCTAACCGCCCACTTTCACAACACACTTAAAATCAACGTTTCCAGGTAGCTGGTCGTCATCAATCAAGTGCGACGCGCATTTTAAGCATTTGGCCGGCAGTGTCAAATATTTTCAGGATTTATTCGGCGTTTTCTTCGCCCGCTTTTTGACTGCTTTCTGGCCAGCTTTCAGTGCCTTATCCTGAAGCGACAATTCGCTGACTGTGCGCCGTCGGTTATCCGGCAGTGCTCTGTCCGCCAGCGAACAATTGAAGTCATCCCAACGCTTTATAAGCCCGGCAATCCGCCGCTCCGCTTCTTCTTTCAAAGACATGCCTGTTTCCTGTCAAAGAACACTCAGGCAGAGTCTAGTCTGGCCATTGCGTCAGGACAATCTGCGGGTGATCAGAAAATCCACCAGCCATCACCTGATTCGGCCGCCTCTTTGCGCTCGCGCTCTCTTTCCAGCGCGGCATAATCGCTCTCGAGCTCTTGCAGCTTCTTGTCGCTTTCAAGCTCCACTGTCGGGCCACCACCAAAGGGCCAGAACCAGGAAGGCTCGTTATATTTTCCTTCAGCCTTCAGACGCTCAATCTCTGCCTCACGCTCTTCTTCAAGAATGTCCACCCGACGTTCGTAATCGTCGTCCTCGTTGGTCTCAACAATGGATACCGCCGCATGATTGGGCGCCAGGAGATCGCTGTTCAGGAATCGAGTTGAAACAATTTCCTCGGCTTGCATGGCGTATTCGCGCGTGACCAGCTGCAGGTCGCCAGAGCGTAGCGGGTGATCCTCTGCCAACTCGGGATGATTAGATTCCGGCGGTTCCACTTCACTGTATCGCAAATAGTAGATTCGACCCGGCTCCACGTTCAGTTTCGCATCAACAATCATGCTCAAGCTGAATGAGCCCAGGCCTTCCAGACCCAGAAGCGGCCGACGCATCTGGATGTGGCGGGAGCCAGGGCTGACTTCCAGCCAGGTAAAACTATCGTTGCGGAAATTGAAGTAATGCGCGTCATCGATGTAAACGCTGGGAGACTCGATTTCTTCCGACGCCCACTGGGAGTGGGGACGATAGAAATACAGCAGCGCATTGTCGCGCTCCCACTGGTCATTCTCGATATGGACGAAATCGTGCCCGGATACCGGATGCACAAAACCACCCACACTCTTACCAATCGAAATATAGGGTTTGCAGCCTGAGAGACCCAGAAGCAGCGACAACAGGGTGATACCCGCCAGTGCCCGGCCGGATCTCCAGCGCTGAACTGGCCGCTGTTGATTGAGAGGTAGACGGAAGAAAGAATACCGATTCGTCATTGTTCTTCACTCTTCATCCTGTGGTGACTGAGCGGATATTAACAACAACGAATCGTCAGAACTGAGAGCTACCGCAAGAGATCGCTACAAACTGTTACATGAGCAGCCACTACTGGCCGCTCACCCGGGATCGCAACTGGGCCACCTCCTCAGACAGCCTCACAAGCCTGGAGGTAAGCTGAGCGCGGGACGCGTCTATCGAGGACACCGTCTGCTTGAGATTTGAAAGCTCCGAACGAAGTGACGCCAACTCCGACCCTGAAAGGTTCTGCGTCGTCTTTTCCAGAGTCTCGATACGCCCCTCAAGGCCATCTATGGTCAGCTTCTGCTCTCGCTTAAAGCGAGTGAGTCGAGAGTCGATCTGCTCGTCAACAGACGCCAGCGCCTCCTCCACCTTCCCCAAGGCAGCCGCCTGACGTTCAAGTCTCTCACCCTGAGACGACAACGTTGAGGTAACTGACTGGATCTCAGAAGCAAGCGAGGACTCAAGCTGATTGACCGATCCGGATAATTGGTCCTGTTTTGTGGTGACTGTCGCTAACGAATTCCTGAGCGATTCAAGCTGTGACTCATGGTCATTCAGGCGGGCCTTATTACGATCGTTGGCAACCCCCCACAGTTTGCGAATTTCACTGTCAGCGGTATCCAACCTTTCGGTCAGAGAGGTCAAGCGCTGCTCAATAGACTGACCGGCTTCCTGAAGGTCTTCACCGGTTTCTGACAACTCCCCCTCAAATCGAGCGAGCGCCAGCTTGCTTTGCCTCGCCCAGAAATCGGCCTCCTCCAGCTGACTTTCCATCTGCACAATCCGCTGGCTTTGCTGATACCAGCCGAACGCCCCCGCGCCAGCGACGACCAGAAGCATGATCAAAGACACCATCCCGGAAGGCCCACCGGTGGTTTTGCTGACTTTTTTGGTGGCCTTTGGCTTCTCCTTCCTGGGTTTCTGTTCCTGGCGCTGCTCGCCTCGGTTGGCTCGCAACTCATCATCATCGGGTCGGATAGGCTCCATTACAGCTCCGGTCTATGGACGTTGATTAGCTTGAGCCCTGATAATACCCGTATGCCCGGACGCTTCAAATGCCCGTGTGCCAGTTTGCATGGCTTGATGGCGTTTCATACAATGGCCGGCTTTCCAACGATTCAGGACTGTTTTATATGCAGCCTCTTGTAGGTCTAATCATGGGCTCGAAGTCTGACTGGCCCACCATGGAACATGCGGCGAACATGCTGGAAAAGCTGGGCGTTCCCTACGAGACCAAAGTGGTCTCTGCCCATCGCACGCCCGACCTTTTGTTCGATTACGCCAAGTCGGCGTCTGATCGGGGGCTGAAGGCCATCATCGCTGGCGCCGGTGGCGCTGCCCATCTTCCGGGCATGGTTGCGTCACAGACTTCCTTGCCGGTGCTCGGCGTGCCTGTGCAGTCCAAGGCGCTGAACGGTCTGGACTCACTGTTGTCGATCGTCCAGATGCCGGGCGGCATTGCCGTTGGCACACTGGCCATCGGTAAAGCTGGCGCAACCAATGCCGGACTCCTGGCTGCACAGATTATTGGCACGTTCGACGAGCAGGTTCGCAAGGCAGTGGACGAATTCAGGTCAACACAAACCCAAACGATTCTGGACAACCCTGATCCCCGTGATCAGTGACTGAAATCCGGTGCAAGAGCAGGTGGGGAGCCTTTCCCAAAACACGCTATAAATACGTCCATGTACGCTTGGGCTCCGCCATCCATGGCTCCGCACAGTTTTGGGAAAGGCTCCCCACCTGCTCACCGACCATTTATAATTGCCTCCAAACTGTAGGAGACGACGAATGAGAATTGGTGTTCTCGGAGCTGGCCAGCTCGGACGCATGTTGGCACTGGCTGGCTACCCGCTGGCCAAGACTTTTGTTTTCTATGACATGTCCGGCAGCCCTAGTGCTGGTCTGGGCGAAGTAATGGTCGACCGCGAGGGGCAGTATCTAAACGATTTTCTGTCCCGGGTTGATCGCGTGACCTACGAATTCGAACACCTTCCCGTCGACGTGGCGGAAAAGATCGCTGCCGAGAAACCTGTGCACCCTCGCCCGCGCGCCCTTCAGATCTGCCAGAATCGTGAAGCCGAGAAGACCCTGTTCGGTGACCTCGGTATTCCAACCCCCAACTGGAAAATCGCCACCGATGCAAAGTCCCTTCGGGAAGCGGCTGAAACCCTTGGTTGCCCAGTCGTGGCGAAGTCCAACACCGAAGGTTATGACGGCAAGGGCCAGGCCGTGCTGCGTTCTCCGGAAGACGCCGAAGAGGCGTGGAGTTCGATCAATCACTCGCGACTGATCGTGGAAAAGTTCGTCGAATTCCGCCGCGAAGTATCCATCATCGCCGTGCGTTCAGAGTCCGGTGAACTGGCTTTCTACCCCATGGCGGAGAACACTCACCACGACGGTATTCTGCGCTATTCCATTGCCCCGGCCCCGGACCTCGCGATCGACGTGCAGGAAGATGCAGAGCGCTACATGAAAGCGCTGTTGAACGAAATGGACTACGTCGGCGTATTGACTCTTGAACTGTTCGAAACCGCCGACGGCCTGGTTGCCAACGAGATGGCGCCAAGAGTTCACAACTCCGGCCACTGGACCATCGAGGGCGCCATGACCAGTCAGTTTGAGAACCACATACGTGCCGTTAGTGGCCATCCGCTGGGAAATGTAGCGGCCCGTGGTGTCAGCTGTATGATCAACATCATCGGCGAACACGGCGAGATCGATCGTATTCTTGAGCTTCCCTATGCGCATGTTCATCTTTACAACAAGGGCGAGCGGCCAGGGCGCAAACTGGGGCATGTCAACATCCTTGCCGACAGCTACGAAGAGCTGGTCTGGCGGGTAAAAAACTGCGCGCAGTTTCTGCCGGGAAGCCCCGAGTTTCAAAGTTCGTTGACTTCAAAGGGTTGATATAGCGAATGTCAGCCTTATATTGAAGTGTTGTCATTCACATAAATCAGAGAGACAGGGAGAACAACCTCATGGCATTTGAACTTCCCCCACTGCCGTACGAAAAAGATGCACTTGAGCCACACATGTCCAAAGAGACGCTGGACTATCACTATGGCAAGCATCACAACACCTACGTCACGAAACTGAATGGCCTGGTTGAAGGTACGGACGACGCCAACAAGCCCCTGGAAGACATCATCAAAAGCGCCAGCGGCCCACTGTTTAACAACGCTGCGCAGATCTGGAACCACACCTTTTTCTGGCATTGCCTGAGCCCGAACGGTGGTGGCGAGCCTACCGGCGCTGCGAAGGACGCCATTGAAAAAGCCTTCGGTTCGTTTGAAGATTTCAAGAAAGAATTTAATGACAAGGCCGCAAACAACTTCGGCTCTGGCTGGACCTGGCTGGTCAAGAAACCAGACGGCAGTGTTGCCATTGTGAACACCAGCAACGCGGAAACCCCGCTGACAGGCGCAGACAAGCCTGTACTGACCGTTGATGTGTGGGAGCACGCCTACTACATTGATTATCGGAACAGCCGTCCAAACTACCTGGAAGCCTACTGGAACTTGGTAAACTGGGACTTCGTCAACGAAAACCTGGCCTGATATCGATTGCTGGCGCAGTATCAGCCTCATTAGCCACAAAAACGCCCGCAAATTTGCGGGCGTTTTTGTATCTGAGGTATAACTGGTCTTACAAAAATTCACATCAGATCCCTGAATTATCTGAAAGAATTGCGGATACTGGATGCAGAGTCAGAAATCTCATCCATACTGAGACAAGAACAAATACAGACTAGGGACCGACCACTCTCACTCGCAAGAGACTCGGGCCCAAGAACCTGGAATGGATCATAACGGACCTTCATGCAGAACTCTTTTGAGCTAGAACATCGCCTGGGGTATCGAGTTCTTCGCTGGATACTCGCCGTCGCGTTGATCAGTGGCGTTATCGTGAGTTCGGTTCAGGTGATCCTGGACGCCGCCAGAGTGTCTGACTTGCTGGATGCTCAAGCCAGCCAGACCATGGAACTGGTTGAGGATGCCTCGACGCAGGCTGTATTCAGTATCGACAGTGATTTGGCGCAGCAGGTGGTGGATGGCCTATTCGCTCAGGAGGCCATTCATCTGGCCAGAATAACCCATCCTGACGGCGAGCCCCTGGGTGAGCGAAACCGCCCGCTGCAGACCATGTCGTTTCGTCCTTTGACGGATGCCATTTTCGATGCCGACCGTCACTACACCCGCGAACTGACTCGCGAATCTGACCCGGAAAGCATCTACGGGTACCTGGAGCTTCACTACGACACCGGCCCCATCGCCTACACCTGGCTTGAGCGCGCCACCGTTACCTTCGCATCTGTTATAGCCACTGCCGTCATACTGGGCATGGTGCTGTTCGTTGTTTTCCACCTTTTGCTGACCCGCCCTCTGCTGCGGATTGTTGAATCGGTAAAACAGGTGGATCCGGATCGGCCGGATGACAAGCTTATCGACCTGCCTCCCGGCCACAAAGACGACGAACTCGGCCTGTGGGTGAATGCCACCAACAATCTATTGGTGGCCATCGGTGACAGCCAGACCCGTCATCGCGAAGCGGAAGATCGCGTAAACCGATTAGCCCGCTACGACCAACTGACAGGTCTACCCAGCCGTGACACCTTTATGGAGCTGCTTCAGGCGGACATCGAAGAATGCCAGAAAGAGAATACGGTGCTGTCTCTTACCTGCTGCGGCATTGATGACTTCAAGTCCATTAACGAACAGTGTGGGTTCCGAACCGGCGACCAGATTCTTCAAACCGTCGCAGACCGGCTCACCCACAACCTGACCGGCACCCGTTACACCTTCGGCCGCCTGGGAAGTGACCAGTTTGTTATCGTCGAAAAAGGCCTTCGTGATGGATTCCAGGCAGCTGACACAGGCGATCGTATTCTTAATTGCCTGAGCAAACCCATGGTCTTCGAGGATCAGACCATTTCCATGACGGTAACGCTGGGTATTGCCCTGTTCCCCGGGGACGCCGAGAAGGCCGACCGCCTCCTTCAGAGCGCAGAGCAGACCATGGCTCTTGCCAAAGAAGACGGCCATAACTATTTCCAATTTTTCGTTGCCAGTGTCGATCAGGAAATCCGCGAACGGAAGCAACTTGAAAAAGATCTCTCCATTGCTCTGGAAAAGGACGAGTTCCATCTTGTTTATCAGCCGCAGATCAACCTTGCAACACACCGTGTCATTGGTGCTGAAGCACTGATCCGTTGGGAACATCCTGAACGCGGGCTGGTGCCACCGGACGATTTTATCCCTGCCGCCGAAATGAATGGCCGCATTGTTGAAATTGGCCAATGGGTGCTGGACCAGGCCTGCGAGCAGGCCTCGAAATGGGCAAGCGGTGGTATGCCACTGCGAATTGCCATTAACCTCTCAGCGGTTCAGCTGCGTCAGGAAACCATTGTTGATGATATTCTGAACACTCTGCACCGCCACAATATCCCGGCGGGGCGTCTTGAGCTGGAAGTTACCGAAACCAGCTTCATGACCAACCTAGAAGAGGCGGTGGACAAGCTGAAACGTCTGCATTCGGCCGGCATCAGCATTGCTGTGGACGACTTTGGTACCGGCTATTCGTCCCTGACTTACCTCAAACGGATGCCCGTACAGCACCTGAAAATCGACAAACAGTTTATTCGTGACCTGCTGGTCAATGAGGAAGACACCCGAATTGCCAATACCATCATTGACCTCGGCAAGAGTCTGAACCTGACCGTCGTTGCAGAAGGTGTCGAAACCGCCGAACAGGAATACTATCTGGCCCAGAGAGGCTGCCAGCTTGCTCAGGGGTATTTCTTCAGCAAGCCTCTGAAATCACAGGATTTCGAAAAGTTTGTTGAGACTTTCCACAGCAAGATCACTGAACAATCGCACGGTCTTTGACCTGCACTGATACTCACTACCGAATACCCTGAAAGGAGTCGCTATGGGGACCACGATTATTGGCTTAATCGTCATTGCCGTTGTTGTTTTTTACCTGGTGTTTATCTACAACCGACTGGTATCCCTGCGAAATCAGTTCAAAAACGGGTTCGCCCAGATTGACGTGCAGCTTCAGCGTCGCCACGATCTGATTCCAAACCTGGTGGAGTCCACCAAGGCCTACATGAGCCACGAACGCAATACCCTGACCGAAGTCATGCAGGCCAGAAATAATGCCGTGGATGCCCAGAAAGACGCTGCCAGCGATCCTGCCGATGGTGGCAAGATCCAGAAGCTGGGCAGCGCAGAGAACATGCTGACGAGAGCCCTGGCAAACTTTTACGCCGTCGCAGAAAACTATCCGGAGCTGAAAGCCAACGAAACGGTTCAGCAATTGATGGAAGAATTGGCCAGCACGGAGAATCGCGTCTCGTTTGCCCGTCAGGCCTACAATGATTCGGTCATGACCTACAACACCTTCCGCGAGCAGTTCCCGAACAACATTATCTCCGGCATGTTTGCCTTCAAGCCTACCTCTCAGCTGGAGCTGGAAAATCCGGAAGCCCGTCAGGCTCCAAAAGTCTCTTTCTAGGCTAACGCACAGTGGCTCACCAAGGTTTTTTCGAACGACAGGCCAGTGCCCGACGCAACACCGGCCTGCTCGTTCTTTTGTTCTTGACAGCCGTCGCGCTGATAACTCTGGCCGTCTGTGCAGTGGCGTACTTCACGACCCGTAGTGAGTCCTCTCACCTTCCGTTTCTGGACTGGCTCGTAAGCAAACATGGGCTCTATACCGCACTGGCTATCGTCGGCGTCATCATTGCCGGTTCTCTGTTTCGCTGGATGGACTTGTCCGGAGGCGGACAGCGAGTGGCAAAAATGGTGGGGGCCAGGCCCGTTGACCCGGCCACCCAGGATCTCGAGGAGCGAAGGCTCCGCAATGTAGTCGAAGAAATGGCCATTGCCAGCGGCATCAGCGTACCCGATCTCTACGTCATGGACAGAGAAACCGGCATCAACGCCTTCGTGGCCGGGTACTCTCCTGGCGAAGCCGTGATGGTGGTTACCCATGGCACCCTCACCAACCTGAGTCGCGATGAGCTTCAAGGCGTGGTGGCCCATGAATTCAGCCACATCCTTAACGGCGACATGCGCCTGAACGTTCGCCTGATTGCGATCCTCGCCGGCATTCTGATGATAGGCCAGATTGGTACTTATCTGGCTCAAGCTTCTTTTATGCGCCGTCGTCGCTATTCATCACGAGACAGCCGCGGCCAGGCTGCCTTTGGGTTGGTCGGATTGGCGCTGATGGCCATAGGCTATATTGGGGTTTTCTTCGGCAGGCTGATCCAATCCGCCGTATCCCGCCAGCGCGAGATGCTGGCCGATGCATCGTCCGTTCAGTTCACCCGTAACCCCGAGGGCATTGCCGGGGCCCTGTTTAAAATTGGCGCCAAGGGCGGTTTTCTGGACACCACAACCCACGCAAGCGACATGAATCACATGTGCTTTGGCGAGGCAGCGCGCATGCAACTGTCATCATTACTGGCCTCGCACCCGCCTATCGAAAAACGGATTGAAGCCATTGGACCAGGCTTACTGCCTCGATTGAGGAGTCGCTTCAGGAACATGCAGCCGGATGAATCGGTCAGGGACACATCTCCCAGCGATGGATCCGGTCAGGCAACCAGCCCCATGCCCGAAGCCGCCGCCGGGTTTTCCGCAGCCACGGGCGCCGCGCAGGGACAGCCATCAAAAGGAGAGCCCACAGAAACTGAGAAGGACACCCGGCGATTTTCCGACAGCGTCGGCACCGCCAATAGAGCCAGTGAAGAATACGCACAGGCGCTACTGAAGCAACTGCCTTCCAGTTTCCGTGGTCTGCTCTACACTCGAGCCGGCGCAATACAGTTCTGTTACGCACTGCTGATCAGTGGCCTTTCAACCGCCAACCAAAAGCAACATCTTGCTCTGATTCACGCTGAGTCTATTTTCTCCCCGAATCCGGATCTGTTGGAGAAGCTGCTTACGGCACTGGACAATCTTGGTCCTGGTATTCGTTTGCCAGCGCTCGAGTTGGCCATGCCGGCCTTACGAAAACTGGATCCCGAAGAGCGGCATACCTTGATTGACGCCTGCGAAACACTGATCAAAGCGGATAAGCGCGTCAGCCTTTTTGAGCTGACGATTCTTAGCTTTCTGCGCAAGCACCTGGCTGGCGACGCTCAGGCCGTGGTGCCGGTACGTCACAAAAGCTATCGCTCGGTTCAGAAGCATCTGCTGGTGCTATTCAGCTTGCTGGCAAGAACGGGAACCGACCAGCCCGACCAACAGCAGGCGCTGTTGGAGGAAGCCATGGCGAGCTTCCATTCCGGCAAATCGCGATTACCCCTGCTGGACAAGATCTCGTTGACACAACTTCGGGACGCACTCTGGCATCTCAACCGGCTGTCGCCTTTGCTCAAGCCGGGCATTCTGGATGCAAGTTGTCACTGCGTTCTGGCAGACGGAGAAGTCAAACCCAGAGAATACGAGATGATCCGGCTGATTGCTGATCAGATGGATTGCCCCATGCCGCCGCTACAGACCTGAGCGGCGGCTTAAGGGTCAAATCAATTCTCTTCATCCACACTCGGACGGAACAGGGAATCTTTAGTAGGAGGGTTCTCAGGGTCTGGAAGGCCGAGTTTCTTGCGAACACCCAGGTTCACTTCCCAAAGGTCGTTAAACTTCTCGTCTGTTGCTGCGATAGACTCTGCTTTCCCCAGCATGATCTGTGGACGCAGGAAAACCAGCAGATTACGCTTCACACGGCGCTCAGACTCTGACGAAAATAACCGCCCCAGAAACGGAATGTCGCCCAGCAGGGGCACCTTACTTTTGTTGACCTGAAGGTTATCCGTGGTCAGGCCACCCAGAACAATGGTCTCACCATCGTCCGCAAGCACAGTGGTCTTGATTTCACGCTTGTTGGTGATGATGTCCGAAGCAGATTCGATACTGTCACCAATGTTCTCGGTGCTCTGCTCAACCACCAGTCGAACCAGCCCATCAGCGCTGATGGTTGGGGTTACCTTGAGCGTCAAGCCGATGTCGCGGCGCTCGATCGTCGTAAACGGATTGGTGGTGCCGTCCCCCGTAACCGTCGATTGTCCGGTTCTGAATGGGACATTCTGGCCAACGATGATTTCAGATTCCTGATTGTCCAGCGTGATAATGCTGGGCGTGGACAGCAGGTTTGCCGCAGCAGACGTCGAGAGTGCTTGAATCAGAACGCCCCATGACACGCCATTTTCATTCCGTTCCCCGGCACCAATGGTGACACCACCTGTCGCCGGGGCGATCACCGAGTCCGACAAAATGGCGCCCAGTACATCGCCAAGGCTACGGCCGACATTGCCAAAGTTGGTGCCCACAACCGGCGTGGATTCGCCAGATTCGTCACCAGCAGCCACCTGAACACCAAGGTCCTGCCCCAACTCATCGCTGATCTCAACGATCGCCGCCTCAATCATGACCTGAGCACGACGGATATCCAGTGCCGCGACAATCTGCTCAGCCTCCTGCATGATCGACGGTTCGCCACGAACCACCAGCGCATTCAGACCTTCATCGGCGAATACTGAAAAGCCACTTCGGCCACCGCTGGAACCACCACCAGAGGCATTGCCACCGGCAGATTCAGCAACGACCTCACCCATTACGCCCTTGAGGATTTCCGTCAGATTTTCCGCATCCGCATGCTTCAGGCGAATCACCTTGGTGGTACCACCGGTCGCCGAGGGCTGATCCAGCTGATTAATCAAAGCGCGCATCTTGTCCCGAAAGCTTTCGTCGCCTCGTAGGATCAGACGGTTGCTGCGCTCGTCGGCCGTTACACTGTATTTGCGGGCCGCATTGTCGCCGCCACCACGGCCGAGTTCTCCCGGCGCCAGCTCCTGGAGCAATTCAACCATATCGCCCACCCAGGCTTCTTCCAGCTGAATCACTTCCACTTCGTACTTTGACGGGCTGTCCAGCTCCCGCACGATCTGTTCGATTCGGCGGATATTGGACGCATGATCGCTGATGATCAGCGCGTTCGCAGCGGCAACCCCGGCCAGATGACCGTACTTGGCCACCAGCGGGCGCAAAATGGGGACCATCTCAAGGGCGTTGGCGTTGTCGATCTGAATCACACGGGTGATCAGCTGCTCAGACGGGGTTTCTGAAAACCGGTCAAGGGATTCCGCAGACTGCTTGGCATCCACCTGCTGAACGACCTTGATCACTTCCTCGCCAGGTATCGCTGTGAAGCCATGCACCTGGAGCACCGCCAGAAACAGATCGTATATCTCGTCCCGATTCATGGGGGCACTGGAAAGCACGGTCACTTTGCCCTTTACCCGTGGGTCCACAACAAAACTGTAACCGGTGATGTCAGCCACCTGAGTGACAAACGCGCGAATGTCCGCGTCCTTCAGGTTCAGCCGCCAGGTCTCTTCCTGCGCATGCGCTAATGACATCAGCGGGAGCAGCAAAGCCAACATCAGGGCCTGGAATCGTTTTGTTTTGTGGTTAAACATCTGGCCTTTTTATCCTGTATTGATTGTTCATTCAGCGCCACTGTTCCGGTATTGCATAGCTTACGCTAAGAATGGCGCCGTCACGTTCAATTTCGATGTCAATCTGTGACTCGTTGCGCCAGTTTTCCAGCAACGCTTTGTCCTGTTCAAAATCCCCGAGCCGCTGACCGTTGATGGCCGTGATCATGTCGCCGGACTGAAGACCTACGGCGCTCAGCATGGCATTGGAACCGTCATAAACGTAACCCGACCCCATGCCGTCTTCAGCGGGGCGCAACCCGAAGGCTGCCAGCGCGGCAACGCCCTGAGATTCAAGCCGATCCCGCGCCGACGCTACAAAATCGTCAGCAGAGCCGCTTTGTTCCTGAGGGACATCTTCGATCAGATCCGTACTGAGCTTCTCTTCAAAACTCAGGCTCTCGTACTGACCGTTTCGGCGGATCAGCACCCTGTTCGGTTCCACTTCCGCCAATTCCGCATTCCCCGGCAAAGTATCCCCGACCCGATAATGTTCGGTCACGCCGTTGCTTCCCGCTACTATAGCACCGGAGTCCTCCGGACGTTGCGCAACCATAACGCCTTCCAGCGACAGGTTCAGGCGGGTTTCAGGCGCCGAACGCTTGACGACTTCAGCCACGGGTTGCTGACGGGTTGGTTGACCGAACATTTTGTGGGCAGCCATGGGCTGCAAACGCCCGGCCGCTCCGGCCAGGCCCTGATTTGCTGAATCCGGGGCCGCGACCATCGGACGCTCGTTCCAGGCGATCATCCAGGTAACGCGGGCCATGGTCAGCCCTCCGTATACCACGAGCGCAACCAGCAAAAGATTTGCCAACAGTCGAGCGACGCGACTCTGAGTGGCGAGAGATACCGCTTTCATAACCAGAGGTCCGTCATCGTAATGCCCCACCCGGAATCAATGGTTGGCGAACCCTGAAGATAACATCATCCGGCTTTGCTGAATCTGGCCATGGCTGCTGAGCGAGGTCAACCATTCGCTTGTAGACCCGGATGTCCATCATCCCCGTCCAGCGGATCGTCGCCGTCGCGGCTGGGCCATCCCCCGCTTCTTCAGAAACCAACAGATTGATACCCTCTGACGTGCTGTCCAGAGTCGCTCGCATGGCAGGAAACTCTGCTTGCCCCTGGCCATTGCCCATCGGCCAGGTCACGTTTCCGCCAGCCCACCGACCCAGACCGTCGGCCCTGGTAAGGCGCTGATCTGCCCAGGCCAGCGTTAACCGTTCGATAGAGACGTCGCCTTCAATTACGGCGCCACCGCTGCGGCGAATCAACGATTCAAACTCTGACACTGCGATGCGTCCTTGCGCGTTGACCTGACCGTTGCCCTGCCAGTCTACCCGCAAATCTCCGGATACCGTGGAAGCACCGGTCGACAATGAAAAGTCGATGGGAAGTGTCAAAGAGGAGAATGACGGCGCACTCAATCGCCATTCACAGCGCACCGGAAAGCCAGCAATAACGAGACCGGCAACCCCTTCCCAGAGGTGACCATTGATTTGCTGGACCTGAACTTCAGGAGGCAGCGGTACCTGAGACTGGGCTTGTTGCCAAAGCCATCCTGCAGGCACCAGAAACACGAGGGCACCCAGGTAGACCAACACACCGGCCAGCGTCAGTAGAAACACCTTGCCGGGCCGCAGGAACGCTTTTTTTGGAGATTCCGTCATTCCGTGTCACTAAGATCGTTGAACGGTTGCCGAGTCTAGCAAAGCCATATCCCAAGTTCATGACAAAAAAACAAAAACCCCGCGTCAGTGTGAACCAACGCGGGGTTTTCAGGGTTTCGGAAGGTCAGTGAAGACCGGCCGGCATTACATCATGCCGCCCATGCCTCCCATTCCGCCCATGCCACCCATGTCTGGCATACCGCCGCCAGCGCCTTCTTCTTCAGGCTCGTCTGCAACCATCGCCTCAGTGGTGATGATCAGAGAAGCCACAGAAGCCGCCGCCTGCAGCGCAGAACGGGTTACTTTGGCCGGGTCCAGAATACCCATTTCCAGCATGTCGCCGTATTCTTCAGTGGCGGCATTGTAACCGAACGAGCCTTCGCCGTCGGCGATCTTGTTCAGCACAACTGACGCTTCACCACCAGCGTTGGTGACGATCTGGCGCAGCGGCGCTTCCATCGCACGACGCAGGATGTTAACACCTGCTTTCTGCTCTTCGTTGATCGCGTCAACTTTCTCAAGAGCGGCAATCGCACGAACCAGAGTCACGCCACCGCCAGGCACGATGCCTTCTTCTACCGCAGCGCGGGTAGAGTGCAGCGCGTCTTCAACGCGGGCCTTCTTCTCTTTCATTTCCACTTCAGAACCAGCGCCCACCTTGATGACGGCCACACCGCCAGCCAGCTTGGCAACACGTTCCTGGAGCTTCTCTTTATCGTATTCAGATGAGCTTTCCTCAATCTGCTTACGGATCTGCTCGACGCGGGCTTCAATGTCTGCGTTGGCACCGGCACCGCCAATGATGGTGGTGTTTTCCTTGGTGACGTTGACACGTTTGGCTGTGCCCAGGTCATCAATGGTGGTGTTTTCCAGGGACAGACCCACCTCTTCGGAAATCACAGTACCGCCGCTCAGAATGGCGATGTCCTGCAGCATTTCCTTGCGACGATCACCGAAGCCAGGCGCCTTCACAGCGTTGACCTTCACAATGCCACGCATGTTGTTTACAACCAGAGTCGCCAGAGCCTCGCCTTCGATGTCCTCGGCGATGATCTGCAGGGGTTTGCCTGCTTTGGCTACAGATTCCAGCACCGGCAGCAGTTCGCGGATGTTGGAAATCTTCTTGTCGACCAGCAGGATGTAAGGGTCATCCAGCTCGGCGGACATGTTGTCGTTGTTGTTGATGAAGTAAGGCGACAGGTAGCCGCGATCAAACTGCATACCTTCAACAACATCCAGCTCATCATCCAGGCCGCGGCCTTCTTCAACGGTGATGACGCCTTCTTTGCCCACTTTTTCCATCGCATCGGCGATCAGCTGACCGATGGTTTCGTCGCCATTGGCGGAAATGGTGCCAACCTGCGCGATATTGCGGCTGTCGTCGCAAGGCTTGGACAGATCACGAATTGCCTGCACGGCGGCGATGGTGGCCTTGTCGATACCACGCTTCAGATCCATCGGGTTCATGCCGGCAGTGACGGCTTTGATGCCCTCGCGAACGATGGCCTGAGCCAGAACAGTTGCGGTAGTCGTACCGTCACCGGCTGTGTCGTTGGCCTGGGACGCCACTTCTTTCACCATCTGGGCGCCCATGTTTTCGAACTTGTCTTTCAGCTCGATTTCCTTGGCGACGGAAACGCCGTCTTTGGTGACGGTCGGCGCGCCGAAGGACTTGTCCAGAACCACGTTACGGCCTTTCGGGCCAAGCGTTACTTTTACTGCGTCCGCCAGGGTGTTTACACCCTGAACCATACGTTTACGGGCGCTGTCACCGAATCTAACGTCTTTTGCTGCCATGTCTCTTATTCCTGTTCGTTTAACCCAATGTCAATGATTGATCGGATTGTTGCATTCCGAGGTGTTACTCAAGAACGCCGAAAATGTCGTTTTCGCTCATAATGAGCAGGTCTTCACCGTCGATCTTTACGGTGCTACCGGCATACTGGCCAAACACCACGGTGTCACCTACCTTGACCGCGAGCGCGCGGGTCTCGCCGTTATCGAGAATGCGGCCGTTGCCAACAGCGATCACTTCGCCTTGGGACGGCTTCTCTTTTGCATTGCCCGGCAGCACGATGCCACCAGCAGTTTTCTCTTCTTCTTCCTTACGGCGTACGACGACACGATCGTGTAGCGGACGAATTTTCATTGCTCGGTATCTCCATTGTCAGGTTAGGTTTGGCAATGATGGTTGCGTTAAATGCCGGAGCCGTTAACCGTCTGTTTTAAGGCGGTTATTGGCCCACAGCGATCTTGTGAAGTCTATGTGGGGCTGGCCAATCGGTTTTCAACACCCGCAGAGAAAAATTTTTAGGGTTTCGGGCCATTTTCGTCGCTGGGGTCATCATCGCGATTGATCTGACGATAGTCGCGCCGCGTTTCGTCGCGATACTCGCCCTCAATGACATCGTCCTGATCAAAAGGACTTCGGCCAAACGGGTTCTGACCGCCACCCGGGCCAAATGGGCCGGAGCCAGCGCGGAAAGTGAAGCTCTGTGACTGACCGGCAACAACCATACGCTTCAGGGCCTGACCCGCAAGCCAGTGGCGGGAGCCTGGCAGCAGGCACAGGAAACCAATGGCATCTGTCACAAAGCCAGGCGTAAGCAGCAAAGCCCCGCCCACTGCCAGGATGAGCCCTTCAGCCACCTCTCTGGCCGGCAGCTCACCGCTGTTGAGTCGCTGATTGGCTCGCAACAGCGTGGACAGCCCCTGTTGGCGCAGCAACGCGGCGCCAATCACAGCCGTCAGCAGGACCAGGCCGACCGTGTTCAGCGCGCCAATCACCGCACCCACCTTGATAAGAATGGTCATCTCCACAATGGGCATGACAATGAAAAGAAACAGAAAAACGCCCAAAAGAGCCTCCGGACATCCAAAACTTCCGACTTTACGCGGTCAGCAAAACTGCTCTGGACCTCTGATATACTGCCCGCCTCGCTTAAAACAGAGTTTAGGGCAAAACATGAAACTTCAAGATTCCGTGATTGCAATTACCGGCGGAGGTCAGGGACTCGGCCGCGCAATGGCAGAATATCTGGCGGCAAAAGGTGCGCGCCTGGCGCTGATCGACCTGATTCCCGAGAAACTGGACGAAGCTGCTGAAGCTTGTAAACAAGCAGGCGGTGACGCCAGAACCTACGAGTGCAACGTAACCAGAGAATCCGATGTTGAGGCTACCTTTGAAGCGATTATGAAGGATTTCGGGCAGTTGAACGGCCTGATCAACAACGCGGGTATTCTGCGGGATGGATTGATAGTTAAGGTGAAAGACGGGAAGGTGGAAAAGCGCATGGAGCTTTCACAGTGGCAGTCGGTCATTGACGTGAATCTGACCGGTGTTTTTCTGTGCGGTCGCGAAGCGTCGACCCAGATGATCAATAATGGTGATCAGGGGGTAATTATTAATGTCGCTTCTCTTTCCCGCGCTGGAAACATGGGCCAGAGCAATTATTCCGCGTCGAAAGCAGGCGTATCTGCGTTAGTGCCGGTGTGGGCAAAGGAGCTGGCCCGATACGGCATTCGTTGTATGGGGATAGCGCCGGGCATGATTGAAACCGAGATGACGGACTCAATGAAGCCGGAAGCTCTGGAAAGGATGACGGCGGGTATTCCGCTGAAGCGGATGGGTAAGCCAGAGGAGATTGCTTCGGCGGCGGCGTTTATTTTCGAGAACGACTATCTGTCTGGGCGGATGATTGAGGTGGATGGGGCGCTTCGGCTCTAACCTCGATAGCCCTCATTTCAGGGTGCCTGGCGCAGGGGGTGGTAGAAATTTTCTTTGGAAAAAGAACTCGCTGCGCTCAGACACCTTTATTCCGGCAGAAAATTCCTACCACCCCCTACGCCGACTCGACGAACGCGAGAGCTTTTCCGAAATACGGTTCGGCCGCTCAAGGATTCCACTGGAAGGTTTTCATGTGGACTCGTCCATCACGAACAACGACGCCTTCTTCGGTGAGACGCTGACGCTGTTCTTCGAACTTTTCGGAGCCCAGCGGGAAAGCGATCTGACCGTTCGACCTTATAACCCGGTGCCACGGCACCGAATGCCCTTCCGGTAACATCCCCAGTGCCCGACCCACAAACCTAGCCTGTCGACCCAACCCCGCCATATCGGCAACCTGACCATAACTGGAAACACAGCCCGGTGGGATAGCGACCACAACGCGCCATATTTTCTGTTCCCGAGATTGCTCCACAAAAACCTCAAGCAAATGTCGCTAATCGATTCCGAGTCAGTGTAATCGGTCTGGGGCCGGGTTTGTTTTTTCTGCCGGAACAAAGATGTCTGAGCGAAGCGAGTTCTTTTTCCAAAGAAAAAACAAACCCGGTCCCGGACCAGCCCCCAAACCGTCAGGCTCCCCGGTCAGACTCCGAAGATTCAGTAGACTCCGCAGCCCGAGGCGCCAAGGCATCCAGACGCTTCCCATGGCGAATCATGAACAGCGCCAGCAGGATCGCCGGAATGCCCATCAACCCGGCAACCAGGAAAAACTCAGCATAGCCGTAGCCCGCCACCACGATGCCAGAGAATCCGCCCAGGAACTTGCCGGGAAGCGTCATAAGGGAGCTGAACAGGGCGTATTGAGTCGCCGTGAACGATGCACTGGTCATGCTGGACAGCCAAGCGATCAGCGCCACGTTGGCGACGCCACCGCTGAGGTTATCGGCGCTGACCACCAGGGCCAGGGTCGCGAGGTTTGGTGGATACTGGGCGAGGACGACGAACAGCAGGTTGGTTGCTGCGGTCATGATGGCGCCAGCCAAGAGGATTCGGCGAACGCCGTATCTTACCGTGAGTACGCCACCGGCCAACGAGCCAAGGATGGTCATGAAGAAGCCGAAGATCTTGGTGACATCGGCCACTTCGGTCTTGGAGAACCCCATGAAATCCAGATAGAACGGATTTGCCATCACACCCATGGCGATGTCAGAAATCCGGTAGACCGCCACCGTAATCAGAATGATGATAGCCAACTCTTTGTAGCGCCTGAAGAAATCCAGAAACGGACCGGCAACGGCAGCGTAGAACCAGCCAACCAGCCTGGCCAGTCGGGGGTTCAAATGCCCTCGCTTGCTGGCTTCAAGTTCTATTTTCTGGGCAATGTCCTGCGCCACCGCAAAGTGGTTAATCTGGGGTTCGCGCACGATCAGCACCGTGGCGATGCCGACGCCGACGAGCAGGGCCATGACTTCATAGGACACCTGCCAGGACCAGAACTCGGCCAGGTACAAGGCCCCTGCGCCGGCGACCAGCAAGGCCAACCGGTATCCAAAGATGTAGGTCGCGGCCAACGCAGCCTGCAGCCGCTCCTCGGCTATCTCGATTCGATAGGCATCAATGGCAACGTCCTGAGTTGCGGAGGAAAACGCCACAAGCAGGCCAAAATAGGCCATCATTTCAGGCGCTTTGGTGGCATCCACTTGAGCCATGAAATACAGGCCGGCGGCGATACCGGATTGTGCCAGCAGCATCCAGCTGCGCCGCTTGCCAAGCAGCCTGTCCAGAATCGGCAACCTCAGCCGATCCACCACCGGCGCCCAGAAGACTTTGATGGAATAGGTAATACCCAGCCAGCTAAAAAAACCAATGGTTGCGGTTTCGACACCGACATCCGCCAGCCGCGCATTCAGAGTGGAAAACACCAGCAAAAACGGCAAGCCGGCCGAGAACCCCAGAAACAGCAGGGCAATGACCTGCCAGCGCGTGTAGGTGTGCAGGGTTTCCTTGAGCAACGCCTGATTGATGCCGGAAAAGATGGTGTCGCCCCCGATTCAGTCGCGGAAATTATTGAACTGCAATGGAATATCCAGCTCAGATTCTTTCAGTAACGCGATGGCGGACTGAAGGTCGTCGCGTTTCTTGCCGGTGACTCGCACCTTATCGCCCTGGATGCTCGCCTGAACTTTCAGCTTGGCTTCCTTGATCATTTTCACGATCTTCTTGGCCATGTCGGTTTCAATCCCCTGCTTCAACTGCAAGTGTTGCTTGACCAGCTTTCCGGCTTTGCTGTCGCCATCCTCCGCGAGTGCACGAGTGTCGATGTTTCGTTTGGCAAACGCCATGCGAAGCATGTCCAACAGTTGCTCCAGCTGAAACTCCTGCTCGGCACTGATCGTCAGCGAATTGCTGTCCAGCTCAATATCCGCTTCGACGTTCTTGAAGTCCCACCGATTACCCAGCTCCCGCTTGGCCTGGTCCACGGCATTAGTGACTTCGTGCATGTCAATTTCAGAAACTATGTCAAAAGAAGGCATGGTGGGTTCTCACTTTTTACATTTATCCACGTCAGAGAGGCCGCAAAACGTTATACTGACGCCCATCTGATTGCACAAGATGCGAAAGCATACCAATACCCGGTCTGCCCCGCATCCGACAATGGCATCCGACAATATACAGGTAAGTAGTAGACAACAAATGCCAAATCTAGACCTTCCCATCCTCGTCGTAGACGACGCCAAGTTCAGCAGCATGGTTGTTGGCCGCACTCTTCGCAACGCCGGGTACCGTGACGTTCGCATCGCCAACAACGCAACGGCTGCGCTTGAATTCATTGAGCAGCGCCCTGTAAGCGTTCTGATTGCCGACTGGCTGATGCCGGAAATGGACGGCCTGGAACTGACGGATCAGGTTAGACAACAGGACGAGCAGGATAATCATTACACCTATGTGATTCTGCTGACGGCCCGTGAAAGCGTCGAAGCCCTGTCAGAAGCGTTTGATCGTGGAGTGGATGATTTCATCTACAAGTCTGACATGACCAAGCAGCTGATTCCGCGCATCTTTGCGGCGGACCGGATGGCGGATCGCCAGAACACGTTGCTGAAGGCCAATTCTTTGCTCATTGAAAACAATCGGGAACTGGAATCCACGAACATCATCGATCTGGAAACCGGGCTCTGCAACAACCGTTACGCGCGCGAGCAAATGGGCAAGTGTCTGAGGCAGGCAGAATCCAGAGGCGGGGCCACGGCCTACGTGCTTTGTGGCATCCGCAATTGGCAGGAATTGAAGCGCAAGCACACGCCAGCGGTTATCAGTGAGCTGGCGGTCGGTATTTCACGCCGGTTGAGCCACCTGATCCGCCCCATGGATTTTCTGTGCCGCGTCGGAGATAACCAGTTCGCGATCGTGGCCCACTTCCCCAACAGTGATTACTGCACAACCACCGCTTTCCGGCGAGTGTTCGACGGCATCAATCACAAGGCGTTCAAGACGACCGCGGGCTATTTGTCGGTTGAAGCAGGCATGGTGCTGTGCCGCGCGGACGCGCAAAACGGCACTCCCTCGGTTCAGGAAGTGGAGCGCGCGGCTGTACAGGGATTGGTGGATGCCTATGAGACGCGGCGATTCACGGAAACGGTTCCAGAAATTGCCGAGGGCGCCTAGCCACTTGTTTTCAAAGGGCGGGCAAGCCCAAAACAATCTGTAACACTGAGATACAGATCACGCACAGACAAGTCAGGTGACACGTCTTATTCTTACACCGTGGATGTAAGCAGTATCCCCCATGGTGGAGGAGCCGAGTAGTACCTCCGCCGCCATATGGGCCTCCTGCTTAGTCCGCCGGATAAACGAATTTTTCAGGCACTTTCGTTCTTTCCTTGTTTTTACAGCCAGCTCATTGAGCTGGCTTTTTTATGCCTGACTGTTTTTGGAAAGGAGCCCTTTTCAGAGCTTCCTTCCCTTGCCCGCGGCGATCCGCAGGCGCAGCGCGTTCAGCTTGATGAAGCCTTCCGCGTCTTTCTGATCGTAAGCGCCCTGATCTTCCTCGAAGGTCGCAATTTTCTCGTCGAACAGCGAATCTTCTGATTTACGACCAACCACGTCCACGTTGCCCTTATAAAGCTTCAGGCGAACGGTACCGTTCACATAAGCCTGGGTCTGATCGATCAGCGCCTGCAGTGCTTCACGCTCCGGTGACCACCAATAGCCGTTGTAAATAACTTCGGCATAACGGGGCATTACGCTGTCTTTCAGATGAGCCACTTCTCTATCCAGAGTAATGGACTCGATAGCGCGATGGGCACGGAGCATGATGGTACCGCCCGGCGTTTCATAACAGCCGCGGGATTTCATACCCACGTACCGATTCTCAACGATGTCCAGGCGGCCAATGCCGTTATCGCCCGCCATCTTGTTCAGGGTTTCCAGCACAACATGGGGTTTCATTTCTTCGCCGTCGATCGCGACGATGTCACCACGGCTGTACGTCAGTTCCACGTAGGTCGGCTTGTCTGGTGCGGCTTCCGGCGAAACACTCCAGCGCCACATATCTTCTTCGGCTTCCGCCCATGGATCTTCCAGATTGATGCCTTCATAGGAGATGTGAAGCAGGTTGGCGTCCATGGAATAAGGCGATTTGCCTTTTTTCTTCTCGACCGGGATGTCGCGTTCTTCACAATAGGCCAGCAGCTTTTCGCGGGAGTTCAGATCCCACTCGCGCCACGGCGCAATCACCTTCACGCCGGGCTTCAGTGCATAGGCACCCAACTCGAAACGAACCTGGTCGTTGCCTTTGCCGGTGGCACCGTGTGAAATCGCATCGGCGCCTGTTTCATTGGCAATTTCAATCAACCGACGGGAAATAAGGGGGCGTGCGATAGAAGTACCCAGCAGGTACTCACCTTCATAAATGGTGTTTGCACGGAACATCGGAAACACATAGTCACGAACAAATTCTTCGCGCAGGTCTTCGATGTAGATTTCTTTGACACCCAGTGCTTTGGCTTTTTCGCGGGCAGGCTCAACTTCCTCGCCCTGACCAATATCCGCAGTGAATGTCACTACTTCACAATCATAGGTGTCTTGTAGCCAACGTACGATGACAGAGGTATCCAGGCCACCAGAATAGGCCAGCACCACTTTTTTAATGTCAGACATGCCCTTGCTCCAGACTCAGCAGAATGGGTGTTTCTAAAATAAGGCGCACATTGTACGGGAGAGCTTGAGGAATGGCTATTGTGCAGAGGTTGCAGAGGCGGCGTCAGGCTCACCAGGGCCATCGTATTCCGGTCGACCAGATTCGCCAAAGAAAATTCTGTTCAGCTCACCGTTCTCGTCCATTAAAGCAATCGCCTCGCGAAACTTCATGGCCGCATCCGAACGCTGCGCTTTACCAGACATGTACAGGACCCCTGACTGCCCTGGTACATGCTTATTGTATCGCAGCACATCCGAGCTCAAACCCATGGCCTCTAACGCCTTGAGGATGGCATGATCACTGGCAAGAATTGCGGAAATACGGCCTATGGACAGCAGATCTATGGCCTGACTGATCAAGGTGACCGGCACCTTCACCACCTCGGTATTCTGCTCGAACGCCTCTC
This sequence comes from Marinobacter sp. CHS3-4, assembly GCF_030053415.1. Classification (GTDB taxonomy): domain Bacteria; phylum Pseudomonadota; class Gammaproteobacteria; order Pseudomonadales; family Oleiphilaceae; genus Marinobacter. Next base: position 1,554,672 of record NZ_JASGBJ010000001.1, on the reverse strand, counting down.
CAAGGTAGGTACCGCGGATGTAGGCGACGGATTTGCCAGACAGGGACTCGAGGGTTAACGGGTAGTCGGTCTCGGCCGTCGCAGCGAGAAGAATGTTGGCCTGAACGACTTTACCAAGGTTGACGGCCTGACGATCGAGGTCGGGGCTTTGAAACAGAATGCTGAAATTGATGTGCCCGTTCTTCAGTTCGCTGATGGCTCGCCGCACGGGGCGCAGCCGGGGTTCTACTGGCACATCCGTTAACTCGGACAATCGCCGCATGACATCGACCAGACTGCCGCTGGGCTTGCCACGTTGATCTTCGTACGCCCAGGGCCAGACATCCGCGATCGCAAAGGTAACCGGCTTGGTATCGCTTTCTGCCAGAGACACAGGCGCAACCGCTACACCAACCAAAAGGAGGGCGATAAAACGAAGAACACGGTTCAATGAACGGGTTCTTATCCCACCGTCAGACAGCGTGCTGCTGAGACGTCGCCTCTTCACGAATACCATCCCAACCGTCCTTGATCGAACGAAGCAGGTCCGCAACTTCGTCCAGTTTTTCCACATCGTTCTTCAGGTTGGCATCGAACAATGTCCGTTCCATGTACTCATACAGGGACTCGAGGCGAACCGCCAGATCCCCGCCTTTTTCGAAATCCAGGAAGCCACGCAGACCACCGATGATCTCAATGGCTTTGGAGATCAGCTTGCCCTTGCCCTCAAAGTCTTTTGCCTGCATCCGTGCCTTGGCCATATTGATGCGCTCCAGCGCACCGTTATACAGAAGCTGAATCAGCTTGTGTGGGTCCGCATCTGTGATGCTGGTCTGGGCATTGACGTTCTTGTACGCCTGTAAACCGTTCATACTTAACCCCTTTCAGGCTTAACTGTCTCTGTTGTTCTGTGGCGCCAGCGCCGCTAGCTGCTGGCTTACGTAATCCCGGGTGTTATTCAGTTGCGCAATCAACGAGTCTGCGGCCGTAAATTGACTGATTAACCGCTCTCGATAGGCCGAAACTCGTTCCTCGAGCCGGGCCCGATCTTCCTGAATACGCTGCAGGTCGTTGTTTAGGCCTTCGGTCCGCGAGCTGATCGACCCATCAGCGCCAACAAAACTCGTAACCAAATCAACGGCTTTTTCAGCAACGCCTTCTATAAAGGTTATTTCACCACGATTTCCGGTCTGGCTTCCCGCGATCCGCACCTGCAGGCCATTGGCGTCACCAAAACCGCTGTCAACAAACAGAACCTGTCCATCCCCGGATGCTGTTTGCCCGCCAATCGTGCCTTCAACGTCCAGTCCTGCGGTACCTGAGTCGACGGACAACCCAAGAGAAGCGCCGTCCTCTACTGACGTGATCGCAACGTTGGATTCACTGCCGTATTTGCCGGACGTAAACGTCAGCGCGCCAGCCCCATCGAGCCCCACCTGAACGGATTTGCCGGCCGCATTCAGTGCCGTGTTCGCAGAGATTTGCGCCTGGATCTCATCAGCCAGATCCTGAGCGGTCGCATAAGTGCCCGCTGAGAGCGTCAGGCTGACCGTCGTATCACCGTCAACCTCCAGCGACAGTTGATCATTTGACCCGTCAATCGTCACACCATCTGCCAGAGCGGCTGTGCCCGCGACGCTGCCTCGGGTTGCCGCCTGAGTCACGTTGATGTCGTAGGTGCCGGGTCGGGTATTGAGACCACTTCTCACAAACTCCACCTGCGAATCCGTAGCCCTGCCCTGTTCAGCGAACAGCGCGGTCACGTCATCCGGATTCGCCTTGAGCTGCTCTTCAAGTTTGGCCCGATCAAATTCCAATCCACCGGTTTCAAAATTGGTGGTGATGCCAACATCCGCCAAACTCCGAACCGACGAGTTTTCCAACCCGGGAACAATCCCGGTCAGCAAGCTGCGGAGCTGGTTTTGGATGCCACGCACGGTGCTGTCACCGGACAGTATGCCGCCCTGCCCCGTTTGTGAATTAAAGCCAGCCAGTCCGGAAATGGTGGACTGAAGGTTGTTGAATTTGTCGACAAAGCCCTGGACACGATCGGCAACCGCACCAAAATCCTGTTTTACTTCAACCGTCGAGGTGATGCCTTCTTCAGTAATATTAAGGCTCAGCCCATCGATCACATTCTCAATGTTGTTCGTCGAGCGGGTGATTTCGATACCATTGATTTGAACCACAGCGTCCTTGGCGGCAATGGTCTCTGTCAGGTTCTGAGTGCTCGTATCAAATGCAAACTGGGAGAGCCCCGACGAATCTGTGCTGTTTCCGTCATCGTCAGATACCGTCACACTGATCGCATTAGCCGTGCCCGTCTCCTCGGCCGACATGACAAGCCTGAAGCCCGATCCAGTATCGATGACACCAGCCGTCACTCCTATGCCTGCATCGTTGATTTCGTTGGCCAAGCCCTGAAGCGAATTGTTAGAGCTATCAATCGTGATGGATTTGGTTTCGGATCCTGCTCTGATCGTCAGAACACCGGTACCAATCGAGGCGTTGTCTTTGTTGTCAAAAGTTCCGGAAGCAAGCGACTGGGCCTGCGCCAGGCTATCAACCTGAACGGTATAAGACCCGCGGCTTGCCGCACTGTCGTCCACCGTAACGGCAACACCGTCATTCGATGAACTGGCAGAAAATGCCGTCAAATTATCTGGCGCACTGAGTTGCCTCATCGGCAGGCGCAGTTCTGTCACAGCGCTGCGCAGTGTCCCATAGGCGGAAATCAACGCTTCTGTGCGCTTGGTTCGCTGATCCAGACGCACTTCCGTCGGTTCACGCTCAGCCGCAACCAACTGATCAACCAAGTCGGAGTTCAAGACTCCCGAACCAACACCCAGCGATGAAATACTTGCCATTGCCATGCCTCCTCTGGAGGTCCAAATTCGTTACGCTCAGCCATTGTCACCTGAGCTGTTCCGGTTATCGACCAATAGCGGCAAAACTTTGCCCTTTTTTTCACCAGAATTGTAACGAGCTGTTAAACCATTATAGCCATAAAGCAGAACACCGCCGGACCCACTGGGGTGCGGCGGTGCTGTTCTCTTGTCCACATCAGTATTAAAGCGGCAAGGCTTTACACTTTGATGTTAAACAATGTCAGCGGTTCGTCCTGCTGCAAGTTTTCTGCCAACCTCACGGCCACCTCGTTCGGGATCTGGCGAATGACTTCTCTTGTGGATTGGTCCACCACCCTCACGATGGTTTCTCCAAGATCGTCATTCACTTCAAATTGCAGATCTCTCTGGACGTTCTGAACAAAATCGTTCAGTTGCGATACCGCTTCGTCCAGTTGCTCTCTCTGAGCCTCATTCCGGTTCTCCAGCCTTTCTGCCTTGCTTGGCTGCTGAGCGGACTGAGGGGAGCTTGCTGCCTTTGACTGCCCCGACGCGGCAGACTGGGCTGAGGCATTCCTGCCTTCCGCCTGAGCTGACGAAATTGCCCGAGCCGGAGCTTTTTCACTGGAACGAACCAGCTTCAATTCCGCGCTGTTCAGGTTAACGTCATTCATAGCTTACCTCGCTATCCTATGCGGCAAGCTGCCGGGGCTCCTTGTTTACAGTGCACCCCGGCTTAGCCGCTTCTCCCGGTTTACTGCAGGAGGGAGAGAACCTGCTGTGGACGGGCATTGGCCTGGGCCAGTACCGAGATACCCGCCTGCTGCAGCACCTGAGCCTTGGACAGTTTGGCGGTTTCTGCAGCAAAGTCAGCGTCCAGAATCCGGCTATTCGCTGCCGACAGGTTCTCGGCAGTGGTCGACAGGTTCGAGATGGTAGACTCGAATCGCGACTGAACCGCACCCAGCGTTGCCCGCAGGCTGTTGATGGAATCCAGAGCGCCGTCAACCACGTTGATGGCCGAGGAAGCACCTGACTGACTGGTGATATCAATTTCAGACGCTGCGCTCAGGGTGGCGCTGTTGGAAGTCGCCGCAAACAGGCCGCCTGTTGATCCCGAAGTCACGGTAAAGCTTTCTGAGGAGTTGAACTCAATGTCACCGGAAATTCGGGTAGAGTCGGTGCCGCTGCCATCATCAGTATTGTCGACGTCAGCGAGAGTCACCGCAGAGCCAGAATCGGTACCGTCGGCGTTCAGACCCTGAACATCAAATACGTTGTTATCAGTAGCGTCATTATTGCTGGCGTCAGCAATAAGAATGTCGTCACCGCCTTCGCTTGTCAGGGTGATGCTGGACCGGTCAGCGCTCAGCTCAGCGGTGATACCGGTAGTCGTTGAAGCCGCGTTAATGGCATCCGCCAGAGACGTTACGTTGCTGGAATCGTCAACCTGAGCGGATACTGTCACCGCAGTTCCGTCCTGACCTGTCAGGTCAAAGGAAACGGTACCAGTAGAGACACCCTCGATTCGGGCTTGAGTCGACGCATCGGCTTTGATACCAGTCGAGCCAGTCGCAGCATTGACCGACTCAGCGATGGACCTAGCGGAATCGCCTGCGCCAACAGCGACAGTCGTGGTACCCAATGAACCTGTAAGGGTCAGATCTTCCGCATCTACAACCGTACTCGCACCTGGGTCGGTAGCAGCTGCAACAGCTTCAGAGCCTGTGCCGTCAGTGGTCAGGCTAAAGTTACCGATCTGGTTGGCTCGAGCACTATCAATGGACACCCCGATGGTCTGGCCGGCGTTAGCGCCCACCTGGAAGCTGGCAGCTGTGAAAGAACCGTCCAGAACGTTCTGACCGTTAAACTGTGTGGTGTCAGCAATCCGGTTAACCTCAGCCAGCAGCTGATCAACTTCTTCCTGAAGTGAGGCACGGTCAGAGGCCGAGTTGGTGTCGTTGGCAGACTGAACCGCCAGTTCACGGATTCGTGCCAGCGAGTTCACGGTTTCGCTCAGTGCGCCCTCGGCGGTTTGAGCCAGTGAGATACCGTCGTTGGCGTTACGAACCGCCTGGTTCAAGCCACTGATCTGTGCGCTGAAACGGGTAGAGATCGCCAGGCCCGCCGCATCGTCTTTCGCAGAGTTGATGCGCAAACCTGAAGAAAGACGCTCGAGCGCCTGGTTAGACAGCTCTTGCGATTTGTTGAGCTGGTTCTGTGCCGACAGTGAGGCGACGTTAGTGTTGATACCGAGAGCCATAATGCTTCTCCTTCGACAAAAGCCGTTAATTCATGGATTAGGTTCGACGCCCGACTTTCAGACGCGCCGCCCTGTTGATCTGGGTAACGGCGCCTCCGAAGGTTCCTTTAGCAAAAAATACCACCAATTTGTAAGCGAATGTAAAAGCGGCAATTGCCTGCCAGTTTTCCGTCTCACTTCAATTGTGAACCGGCTTTACGGCAACTTCAATAGCGCTTTTACCGCTTATTTTTCAATGATATAGAGGTCTAAATGTAAAACTGGCACAGCCTTCGCTTACCACCCTGCAAAACGGCAATTTAATGAATTTCGCCGGCAAAGCACCCACCGTGACCGGGCGCCGAACCACCGGCATCTCTGAGCAGGGAGAATTGATATGCCTCAGATCATCAACACCAACATTGCGTCGCTGAACGCACAGCGCAACCTCAACGCCTCCCAGGGCGAAGCCAATACGGCACTTGAGCGGCTGTCTTCTGGCCTGAGAATCAATTCCGCCAAAGACGATGCGGCGGGCCTGGCGATCTCGACGCGCTTCGAAGCCCAGATTACCGGTCTGAACGTCGCCCAGCGAAATGCCAACGATGGCATCTCCCTGGCCCAGACAGCAGAAGGCGCGCTGGACGAAGTTACCAACAACCTGCAGCGCATTCGTGAACTGGCGGTACAGTCCGCCAACGCGACCAACAGCACGTCCGACCGGCAAGCCCTGAACCAGGAGGTGCAACAACGCATTTCCGAAATCAACCGGATTGCCAGCCAGACCAGTTTCAACGGCCTGAAGGTGCTGGACGGTACCTTCGGCGAGCAGACCTTTCAGGTCGGCGCTAACGCCGGTGAAACCATCGACGTCAGCGGCCTGGATTCACGCGGTGCTCAGCTGGGCTCGGTGCTCACCGAGAGCCAGAACCTCGGTGGCGCAACGGCAGGCTACGAGTCAGTCAATACCGCTTCTACCGCTTTGCAATCGTCACTGACTTTCCCGATTACGCTCTCTGGCGGGGATGACACGGTCACCATAAACGGCACCGCGCTGACCATACCGGCTGGAACCTATGCAGATGCAGACGCCCTGGCGTCAGCCATTCAGACCGAAATTGATACTGCGGTCGCCGGTGGCAATACCGACCTGAATAACCTGTCTGTCAGCTCCAATTCGTCGACAGGAGAGCTTGTGTTTTCCAACTCTCGCAACGAAGCATTCGATGCGGTCTTTTCACTGGATGACGATGATGACGGCAATACCTATACCGAAACGGTCAACATCGCCATTGCCGACGAGCCGGTCCCGCTGACCGATTACTTTGCTGAAGGCAACACCGTTTCCTTCGCCGTGGATGTGGACGGAAATCAGTTCACCTTGGCCGACGCCACATCGCTGAACGACATTGTGTCTCAGGTAAACGCCAGGACGGTCGATACCGGCATCCGGGCCAACCTGAACTCCGAGAACGACGAGATTATTTTCTCGTCCCAATTCGGAAATGACTTTGACATCTCCATCACCGCAACCGACCTGTTTGAAGAAGATGGGGTAACGCCTCGTGTCGACCAGACACTGAATGCGACGGTGGCCGACAACACGGTTTCTGTGAACGACCTTCAGATTGATACTCGCGACGGAGCCGAGCTGGCTCTGGTCGCTGTGGATTATGCCTTTGACAAGATCAACGGCTTCCGCGCCGAACTGGGTGCGGTTCAAAACCGATTCGAGTCCACCATCGCCAACCTTGCGACAACGTCTGAAAACCTGGCGGCCTCCAATAGCCGTATCCGGGATGCAGACTTCGCCGCTGAAACGGCTGAACTGGCCCGTACCCAGGTTCTGCAGCAGGCAGGCCTATCGGTTCTGGCTCAGGCAAACGCCCGGCCCCAGCAGGTCCTGCAGTTGCTGCAGGGTTAACAGACAGAGCGCTGAACGCGAACGATTGAAGACTGAGGTGTCCCATGCAAGCACAGCATCATAATCAAAGCGCTGATCAGCAGCAGGCCGTTGCGGCTCGACTGCTGATCCAGGCTCAGCTTGCCTACCGCGAGTCCAATGGCCCTGCGTCACTGGTTCAGCGCACGAAGGCAAGAGCAGAGTGTCGCGGCTACTTGAAGGACGCGCTTGCGGCAGAACCGGGCCATCCCGCTGCTCTCGGCCTGCTGGGACGGGTAGAGATGGACGACGGCGATCTGGAAGCCGCCCAGACTCTGTTTACCCGCAGCCTCGATCTGGATTCAGAACAGCCACAACAACACATCAACCTGGGTTACTGGGCACTTCAGTCTGAACGCCCGGCGCTTGCCGAGCAGTACTTTCTGCAGGCACTGGACATGGATCGGCAGTCCGCACCGGCTTTCTGCGGCGTTGCTCACGCCAAACGGATGCAGGGCGCGTTCGATGTGGCCTACCTGCATTACCGCAAACTGCTTGAGACCGGCCTTGAGTGGCCATCCATCTACAGCGGCATGCTGCAATGTGCCGCCCAGCTGGATGTAGCGACCGCCGATCAGGACCTGGCGCATGACGCCATTGCCTTGCTGAGTCACGATGGCCTTCCGCATCAGGAACTGGGACGATTTGTCGCCGCGATTATCCGCCAGCAGTACGATCTGGAAGACCCCAACGCCCAGATCTTTCTGGATGCGGCCAGTCAGGATTCGCTCCTGCTACTGGCACTGAACAAAACCCTGATGCCTGATCCGGCGGTTGAAGAACTGGTCACCCTGTTGCGCCGTTCAGTTCTGGCCGAAGTCGCAAAGACTGCGGAACTCCGCGACAACCTGCAGCCACTGGCATTGGCACTGGCAGTCTATGTGGATCGAACCGGCTATGCCCTGCCCGCCGAGGACGATGAGGAACGCCTGGTAGCCACAGTGAACGACAGCATCAAGGCACAGCTGGTTCTTGGCGATGCGCAAGATCAACTGATCGGCTCGCTGATGATCAGTGCCATGTACGGCGCACTGTTCCATCAACCCTTCGCGGTGGACCTCGGTGCCTGGAATCTGGTGGACTGGCCCGTAGCAATGCAGGCGACCATGGCCGCCAGCTATTACGACCGCGCTATGGAAGAAGCGATCAAACAGAGCTTTGATGAAAAGGCGGAAGAGCTTCACCTGGAAAAAACCGACGTCCCCCAGGCCTGGCCTTGCTGGTCTACCCTGTCCTATCGGACGCAAGCCAGCCTGAAAAACGCACTGACCCATGAACTGGGCCTGACGACCGATCATTGCCCGGATACGTTGCGAATCATGGTCTGCGGAGCCCGCTCCGGACAGCGCGCGATGGAGCTGGCGCATTATCTGAGCGACGTGGAAGTGATTGCCGTGGACGAGTCCCTCGCCAATATCGCGAAGGCCACCCGCATGGCAGACCAGTTGGGTATCAGCAACATCGTTTTCTGGCCCTGGTCGGTTGCGCAGAACTTTATTGCGGATGAACACAAAGTCCACTGGATCGAAGTGGGACGCTTGCCATCCGATAATATGACCGATCTTTCCCTGGCGGCCTTGGTCAACGCGGGCACCAACGCCGGGGCCATCGTGCATCTCCACACAAGCGTAAGCGAGCAAACCGATGGCGACCGTCAGATCAGACAGATGATTGCCAGGCACAATTTAAAGCCAACACGCTCTACCCTGCGCCAGCTCCGCAAGATGGTCATGAACAATCGCCAGGACCCGACCTGGCAAACACTGACGGAAGATTCCGATTTCTACGGCCTCGGCGGATGCCGTGACCGCTGGTTCGCCGCACAGAACGCCGAGCAGTTAAACGAACTCATGGCGCTGGTCAGCAACGAAGTGGACTGGAAGCTTGTAAAAGCCCGGGATACCGACGGCCACAGCCTGGCCACCGGCCCCGTGCAAAAGCAGATTCAGGCCGAAACACTGGGCAGCGAAGTGCAGAGCCTGATGGGCCAGGATCTATCGGTGTACTTCCAGAAACGCCGCTGAGTCGGTTAAACGCCGAGCCCTTTAAACATAAGGAATCAGCGACTCACCATAAAGCTGAAGCTCTTCAAGCAGGTGCCGCTTTTCCGGAGTCAAATCCGGATCAGCGGCCATCGACTGAAGGGTCGCAAAGAAGGTTTCCAGAGAACGCCAACCAGACTTCGGTTGCATCAGACGCTGCTGGCGAAATTCTTCCCACTTTTCCTGCTCTTCCCCAATCAGCGTTTCCGGGAAATTGCGGGCGCGGTAACGGAACAGCAATTCGTAAAGCCGCTCATCCTGAAAACGGACCTCTTGCTCTCCCAAGGTTTCGACCGGCTGATTCAATAGCCAGTTCAGGGTGTCGCGATCCTGCTTGCCAATAAATCCGCCGGCGTAAAGCTGCTCGTCCGGATCCGTCAGGTCGCCTTCGTGTGGCTGATCGAATGCCTCTGCGATCCTTGCGGGCAAGCCCTCTGCCTTGCGCAGTATGGATAGATTCCGGCGCAAGGCGTCGCCATCCAACTCCAGAGCCTGAAGGCGTTCCTCAGACAGAGATTTCAGCATCGCCGACGGCGCGAGCACCGGACATTTATTCAACTGCACACCCTTGAGAGGAAACCGGCTGACGCCCTCCCCCAGATTCGCCTGCGACGTGAAGACACGCTCACGAATCTGTTGTGGCGTCGCATTAATGAGTTCTGACGGGTCTTCCCTGAGGTCGTAAACAATCACCAGATTCTTGTTGGTGGGGTGATCGGCCACCGGCGCCACCATCGCGCAGCATCCTCGCGACGCAGGGTATTTGGCAGACACATGGAGCACCGGCTTCATGGTGGCGGTATCCAGCATGGCCCGGGCGGAGTGTTTGTCCTTATTCTGCAGCACGAAATCAAACAGCTTTGGCTGCTTTTCACGTATCAGCCGGGCGATGGCAATGGTCGCTTCTACGTCTGACATGGCGTCGTGGGCACTTTCGTGGCTGATGCCATTCGCCGCTGTCAGTTCTTCCAGCCGGAAGCTGGGGCTGCCATCCTCTTTCTTCGGCCAGTTGATACCTTCCGGGCGCAGAGCGTAGGTCAGGCGCACCATGTCAATGATGTCCCAACGGGAATTACCGTTTTGCCACTCCCGTGCGTAGGGGTCCCTCAGGTTTCGATACAGGGTATGGCGGGTCACTTCGTCGTCAAAACGCAGGTTGTTATAGCCCACTACGCAGGTGCCGGGCTGACTGAAAGCTTCGTTGATCTGCGAAATGAATTCGGCTTCTGAAAACCCCTCTTCAAGGGCTTTTTGCGGGGTAATGCCGGTAATCAGGCAGGCCTCCGGCGAGGGAACGTAATCATCCGTGGGCCGGCAATAGATAACCAGAGGGTCCTCAATAATATTGAGGTCGGCGTCTGTGCGCACGCCGGCGAACTGACAGGGGCGATCGTGAATGGGATCAACCCCGAAGGTTTCATAGTCGTGCCAGTAAAAAGAACGGATCACCGCTAACTGCTCCTGCGCAGAATCGAATGAGATTGCTGCGCAGTCTATCAGAACATGCCGGTACCGCGATCCACGTAGTGAGTCCGCTCGCGCTGAACCCCGTTTTGAAGGGTTTGCATATCCAGGGTCATGGCGGTGGGCAGGTTCATGAACACTCCCTGCGGCCCCTGAATCGTTCCGGCACCGTTTACCTGCTGCCAGTCAACGGATTCCTGCTGGAAAGCCAGGAACAAGTCGTTGGTGAAGCCAACCGTGCCGTCGCCATTATCGACACCGATGTCCATGGATTTAATGTTGGTCAAGGGCACGCATTCTGCGCTGGACGAACAGGTGCCTTCCGCACCCGGAATGCCAATCTGGGTTGCGCGGTGGTTGGTGGCTACGCCGGCATCATCAAACAAGGTCGCATCGACCGTTGTACCCGTACCGGTGCCATCATCAAGCTTGATTCCGAGATTACCGCTGAAGCTGGCAAAGTTGCCTGACAGGGTGCCGCGGGCTTCGCCAAACCCCATACGGAAGCCAGCCAGATCGTTACCGTTCCTGGCGAGTTCGAAATAGGGTTGCGCACCCTGGAAGCGAACGATGTCATCAACGTTGTAGGTTTGACCATCAATCTGGACACGGGTGTCGTCACGAACATAATGACCCAGCGCGAGGTCAGATACATCCAGATCTGCCCCGGAGCCATCCCCACCAATAATCGCGTTATCCACGTTCAGACGGGTTTTCACGTCCATGCCCATGGTGACACGCGTAAAACTATGGGTACCGTCGTCCACGTTGTTTACGGTCATCAATGCTTGCCCCTGAACCTGGCTCATTTCCTTATCGGAGATAGGCTCAAGTTCTGCCATTGCCAACGGCGATAGGCCCAGGCAGATGGTGAAAGGGACAGCATACTTGAATGCATCCTGTCGCATAGTCTCGTGTCTCTGATTTAGTCTTTGGGTCTAGCCATCCGACGCCCAACCCTGATGCCGCAGATTTCTACTGGCGCTTTTCACGCTCTTATTAACTCTGCTTTGGCATACGGCTTTCTTTTTCTTTGTTACATTGTGTTATTGCCGCAACGCCATAGTATCCCAGGCACCCCAGCCAATAGAGTGAGACAGTTCACAGGGCATAGAATTCGTCTATCCCACTGCTATACTGAAGAAAATAATAAGCGGAGCCCCCATGTCCATCCGAGTTCTGATTTGTGATGACTCGTCTATGGCGCGCAAACAAATGGCGCGTGCCCTTCCCAAAAACTGGAAAGCGGACGTCACTTTTGCCTTTGACGGCAAAAACTGCCTGGAAAAACTGGAAGAAAGCCAGGCTGAACTGCTGTTTCTGGACCTGAACATGCCCGAAATGGACGGCTACGAGGTATTGCAGACCATCCACGCACAGGATCTTCCGGTACTGACCATTGTGGTTTCCGGTGACATTCAGCCCGGAGCCCGTGAGCGGGTAAAAAAACTGGGTGCCATTGATTTCATTAAAAAGCCGACCGACACTGATCAAGTGGCCAGCATTCTGCGCGACTACGGTTTCCTGCAGCCCGAAGAATTCGAAACCCAGGAAGCCGGGGCGGCTGCAAAGGCGCCGTCAAAATCCGGGACTGTCAACCTGAATGACTACCTTCAGGAGATTTCCAACGTCGCCATGGGACGGTCTTCCGACCTGCTGGCGCGCCTGCTCAAAGTGTTCGTACGCCAACCCGTTCCTAAAATAGAGACGATCACCACCAGCGAGCTGAGCATGGCCATATCGGCGGCTGACGCTAACACGCCCTACTCTGCCGTTTGCCAGGGCTTTATTGGCGCCGGCGTCGCCGGCGAAGCCATGTTGCTGTTTGCAGACGCCAACTTCGAGGAAATGGCAAAGCTGTTGCTTTATGACGACATCCACACCGAAAATCTTGAGGTGGAAGTCTTGATGGACATGTCCAGCATCCTGTTTGGCGCATTTATCAACGGCATCGGCGACCAGTTGGACCTCAAACTCGGCCTGGGCCATCCAACCGTGCTCGGGCAGCACCGCAAAGTGGGCGACCTGCTTGACTACCACAGGCAGCGCCAGGAAAAGCTCCTGTGTATCGAGATCAGCTACGAACTTGAAGGCACGGACATCAGCTGCGACATGCTGGTGCTTCTGACAGAAGACTCGGTGCCGTTCCTTGAACAACGACTGCAATACCTGGTGGACTGACCATGGCAATCTCTGAAACGGAAGCAACCTCGTTCCACTGGCTGGTGGACATGCTCGAATCCGTCGAGGTCGGGCTGGTGATCATTGACCTGGAGTTTCGCGTTCAGGCCTGGAACGGGTTTATGGAACATCACAGCGGCATTACCGCCAGCAAAGTTCGTGATCAGGTACTCTTTGACGTGTTTCCGGACATCCCCGAAGCCTGGCTGACCCGAAAAGTCGATTCTGTCGCCATGCTGAACACCCGGGCCTTTACCTCGTGGGAGCAGCGCCCTTTCCTGTTCAAGTTCCGAAGCACCCGGCCCATCACCGACACCGAAGAGTTCATGTTCCAGAACCTGACCATCAGCCCCCTGTCTGGCATCAATGGCCAGGTCGAAAAAGTCTGCTTGATGGTTTACGACGTCACCGATATAGCCACCAGCAAACGAGCGCTGGAAAAGGCCAATCAGCAACTCGAAAAGCTGAGCATGACCGACCGCTTAACCGGCCTGCTGAACCGGGGAACCTGGGAAAACCTTCTGGATGCCGAATTCGAGCGTTATCGCCGGTACGGCCAACCCACCTGCCTGGTGATGTTTGATATTGACCACTTCAAGGCGGTGAACGACACCCACGGCCATCTCGCCGGCGATGAAGTCATCAAGCACACCGCGCAGGTGACCAAAGCCAGCGTTCGGCAATCTGACACAGTGGGACGCTATGGCGGGGAGGAATTCGGAATTATTCTGCCGGAAACCGGCGCCGACGGCGCACGCATCATCTGCGAACGAATCCGTGAGACTATCGCGGCAAGCACCGTAAAAACGGATGTGGCCGATATCACCTACACCGTCAGCATTGGCATCGCCCCCATTTCCGAAAAGCCGGAAAACTACATGCAATGGCTCCAGCAGGCCGATGAGGCGCTGTATGCGGGCAAGGAAGGCGGAAGAAACCGGGTGGTGGTGTTCGGCGAGGAAAGCTAGCGTGTGCGGGCGCACACGCTGCCTGGTAAGACAAGGATAGACTCAGTCCTGCTGCCAGCTCTGAACCGCTTCCTTACCGTGCTTTTTGCGCCATTCGTTCAGCGTCTTGTGGTTGCCGCCACGGGTTTGAACCACTTCACCCGTGTGCGGGTTCTTGTAGGTTTTCATCGGGCGCTTGGCGCGAGTGCCCGTGGAAGCCGCTGCTTTAGCGCCGGTAATGGTGGGGTCGATGGCCGACAGAATCTGCAGAACGTCTTTCGGCGATTTTTTGTATTCTTTCATCAGGTCGCGAACTTTATTCTCGAATTCCAGTTCACCTTTCAGCGCCTGATCCTGCTCCAGTTTTGCCAGTTCTTCAGAGAGCTTTTCCATAAGCTGCTTCTTCTGATAATAATCATTAATCTTTGCCATGGATAACAAAACCCTTTATTTGAAATCAAAACCTTTAATATGGAAATGACTGAAAGTCGCGTAAATAATAGTTTAATTATTCAACGGTGGCAAAATTTTTATTTTACTGTTCTTTAATAAAAAAAGCCGGCTTTGAATAAGCCGGCTTTCAGGTTTAGTTCAGAGGTTGAGATCAAAGCCTTAAATCAGCCTGCCCTAACGGCAGCACTCCTTTCAAATCAAATAGAACACCGTCTGGTTTCAAATACTGTCGTAATTGCTCAGACGACTGTTGGGCATATTCGCGATGAGGTACCACCAGCATAAGGGCATCGTAATCGCCTTTCGCCGGATTCTGCTCCAGAGCGATTCCATACTCTTCTTCTGCCTCATCAGCGCTGGCCCAGCAGTCCGTTACATCCACCCGGCAACCAAATTCCTTTAACTCTTTAACCACATCAATAACGCGGGTATTTCGTAAATCAGGGCAGTTCTCTTTAAACGTAAAGCCCATCAACAATACTTTTGCATTGGCAATCGTGTGCCCGGCCTTAATCATGGCCTTAACCAGCTCAGACGCTGAATACGGGCCCATGTTGTCATTCACTCTACGGCCCGCAAGAATGATTTCCGGGTGATAGCCAATCGATTGTGCTTTGTGAGTTAAATAATAAGGATCCACACCAATACAATGGCCACCGACCAGGCCCGGTTTAAACGGTAAAAAGTTCCATTTTGTGGATGCCGCCGCAATGACTTCGTTGGTATCTATCTTGAGCCGAGAAAAAATCATCGACAATTCATTCATCAATGCAATATTCAAATCGCGCTGGGTGTTCTCAATGACTTTTGCCGCTTCGGCCACTTTTATAGAACTGGCTTTGTGGGTTCCGGCCGTAATGACTCCCGCATAAAGCGCATCGACTTCGTCTGCAATGTCAGGCGTCGAACCGGAGGTTACTTTCATAATGGACGTAACGCGGTGCTCTTTATCACCCGGGTTAATTCGCTCGGGGCTGTAGCCGGCAAAGAAGTCCTTGTTAAACGTCAGGCCAGATACTTTCTCAAGTATTGGAACACAGACTTCCTCCGTGGCACCGGGGTACACGGTTGATTCGTAAATCACAATATCGCCGGTTTTAAGAATCTTGCCGACGCTTTCGCTAGCCTTTACAAGCGGCGTCAGATCGGGCGATTTGTACTCGTCGATGGGCGTGGGCACCGTCACAATGAAAATCTGGCAGTCACGAATGCCCTCCACCGTATCCGCGAAAGACAACCCAGTGGATCCCGAAAGCTCTTCACGGCTGACTTCCCGGGTGACATCGACACCTTCCCGCAACTCTGCAATACGCTTGGTGTTGATATCGAAACCCACTACCTCACGCTTTTCGCCAAAGGCAGCCGCCAGTGGCAGACCAACGTAACCCAGGCCGACAACGGCAATCTTTTTCATGGTGCAAACAATCCTTTACTTAGCGTGTGAAGGGCTCAGCCCAGTCCGGGAATCATTATCCCTGCAAGCCCGACAGAATGAAATTGGTGTCTTAACGATTCTTTTGCGGATTCGTCGCCGTGAACGATCCGAATTTCAGAGGGTGGCGGCTGAATGTCCGATACAAAACGAACCAGATCCGACTGACCCGCATGGGCAGAATAACCGCCGACCTGATGGATACGGGCCCGAATGTCATAACGCTGGCCGTCCAACTCAACCCACCCCCCTCTGGGGCCGTAGGTCAGAATATCACGGCCAGGGGTACCTTTGGCCTGGTATCCGACAAACAGAACGTCATTTC
The DNA here is from genome assembly GCF_030053415.1 of Marinobacter sp. CHS3-4. Lineage (GTDB taxonomy): Bacteria > Pseudomonadota > Gammaproteobacteria > Pseudomonadales > Oleiphilaceae > Marinobacter. The sequence continues at coordinate 1,538,819 of NZ_JASGBJ010000001.1, read as the reverse complement.
TCAGGTCACCCAGCATGGCCTTGAGGTAGTTCACCACACGGCCACCGGCACACATACCAGAACCAGCCAGAACCACACAGGGGCGGTGGGACCGGGTCAGGTAATCCACGGCATTCAGATGGTCTTCGTGGCTATCGATCACGGTCAACTGCTCGAAAGACAGCGGATGCCTGCCCTGGCGAACCAGCTCGGTGGCTTCGGCGTCCCAGAATGGCTTCAGGTCACGGTAAATCCGGGTGAATGTTGCGGCCAAGGGCGAATCCACCACAATTTCCAGATCGTGCCACGGCAGATCCGGTGCCACTTCGTCGTTACCGAATTCGTGAATCAGGCTTTCGATTTCGTACAGCAGTTCCTGGGTTCGTCCAATGCTAAACGCCGGCACCAACACGGTGCCACCGTCCGCCAGCGCATTCTCCAGAATCGTCTTGAGGCGATATCGGCGATCGACCCGGCTCTCGTGGTCCTTGTCACCGTAAGTGCTTTCAATCACCACCCGGTCCGCCTTCTCTGGCGGCTTTGGCTCGGGCAACAGGGGCGAGTGAGGGGCGCCCAGATCACCGCTGAACACAATCCGCTCTGGCTTTCCTGCAGATTCTGCATCGCATTCCACATAGGCGGACCCCAGAATGTGGCCTGCCCGTTGGAAGCGAATGGACAATGAACTGCCAGAATCCTCAAACACAGGATGCCACCGGTTGTAGGGAACCGGCACCAGTCGGGACCGAATCAGCCCCAGCACCCGTTCGATCAGCGCCCGGTCCCGGGTGAAACCAATTTTCAGGGCATCTTCCAGAATTTCCGGCAACATGATGGCCGAGGGTTCCGTGCAGATAATCGGCCCTCCAAATCCCGCCGCCAACAAATAGGGAATCCTGCCCACATGGTCGATGTGAACGTGGGTGACCACCAGGGCCTTGATGTGCTCAATGGGAAAATCGATCGACAGATCAGACGCGCCTGCCCTGTTGCCCTCTTCTTCTCCCTGAAACAGGCCGCAATCAATCAGAATGCCGGAATCGCCAACGTCTAACTCGTGGCAAGAACCCGTTACACCGGTCACCGCTCCGTGGTGTTTGATGTCAATCATGCCATTCAGAATTCCCAGACAAATGGAATCAGCCCTATGGCCATGGAACCAACAAGCACGCTCAACGGCAAGCCCAGCCGAATGTAATCGGTAAACTGGTATCGCCCGGGGCCATACACCATCAGATTCGTCTGATAGCCAAGGGGGGTAATAAAGGAGGCAGACGCAGCGAACATAACCGCCACGGCGAAGGGCAAGAAGCTGACGCCCAATTGTTCCGATACTGCCAAGCCAATCGGAAACATCAACACCGCCGCCGCATTATTGGTAATGGCTTCGGTAAAGGCTGCGGTTAGCACATACACAATGGCCAGCGCCATCCAAGGCGTTAACGGGCCAAACAGACCCAGCAGCCCGCCCGCTACCCATACTGCGGCGCCGGTTTCCGTCATTGCGGTGCCCAAAGCGAAAGACGCCGCAATCACCACCAATACCGGCAAATCCACGCTTCGTCGGGCGCGACTGGCGGTGATGCAGCCGGTGACGATCATGGCGCCGGCCGCCAAAAACGCCGCTTCCATGATCTGCAGCAGGCCAGACGCACTCGCCAGCACCATCAGCAGAAGAATCCCCAAGGCCCGCGGCGCCCGGTGAAAATCCGGCGGCGTGGAATCGTTCAGAGCACTGACCAGAAGAAAGTCGCGACGGAAACGGTATTGCTCCACGAACTGGTGGCTGGCTTCCAGCAGCAGGGTATCGCCCATTCGGAAGGTAATGTCACCTAGCTTGCCGGACACCCGCTTACCTTCCCGCGATACCGACAGGATCGCCGCATTAAAACGGGTACGAAAGCGGCTCTCGCGCACCGTTTTATTCAGCGCAGGGAATTCCTGGCCCAGAACCACTTCCACCAGGCAACGTTGATGGTTAGCCAGGTCCAGTTTCTGAATACTGGCCTGGGCCGCTTTCACGCCCTGAATCCGGCGCAGCTCGCTGGCACATTCCGGCGCCCCCACAAAATACAGTTTGTCACCTGCCTGCAGCATCCGATCCGGCTCTACAGCAGTAATAAGGCGCCCGCCCCGGTCTATCTCTGTCAGGTAGCCGTAGTTCAACGCACGCAAACCGGCCTGCGCGACGGTTTTACCCACCAGTGGCCCGGCAGCATCGACCTCCACTTCCACGCCGTATTCGCGAACCAGCTCCAACTCTTCCTTCATGCCACCACGGTCCGGCAACAAACGGGACGACACCAGCACAAGATAAGTGCCGCCAATCAGCAATAAAGGTATGCCAACCCATGCCAATTCAAACAGGCCAAGATTGACCCCCAGGCGCGCCTGCAGCATGCCGTCCACCACCAGGTTGGTACTGGTGCCGATCAAGGTGCAGGTGCCCCCAAGGATGGCCGCGTAACTGAGAGGGAGTAACAGGCGGGAAGCAGGAATGCCCAGGCGCTGGGCCCAGTCCTGAATGGCGGGAATGAACATAGCCACAACCGCCGTGTTGTTCATAAACCCGCTGAGAATACCGGTCGGCGCCAGCATTCGCAGCTGGGCGCCCTTTTCCGTTTTCGGGTGGCCCAGTAGCAAACGCGCGATCCACTGCACGGCCCCGGTTTCTTTCAATCCGGCCGCCACCACATAGAGCGTAGCGATGGTAATCACTCCCGGGTTACCAAAGCCGGATAAAGCCTCCACAGGGCCAAGAACGCCGGTAATCAGCAAAAACGCCAGGGCGGCCATCAAAACAAGATCCGCAGACACCCGGGTGATCACCAATGCGGCCAGAACCGTGGCGAGGGTCAGCAATGTCAGAATGGCTTGCCATTCCATGGGAGGATCATCCAGAAAAGTTAGCGTTGAAGCGATTGAGGCGGGGAAAAAATCAGCTGTCGGTCCAGAAGATAACGGATGAGCCGCTCTACGCACTCTTCAACCGACATCGTCGACGTGTCTAGCCGGACCTCTGGCCGCTCTGGCACCTCATACGGGGAATCGATGCCGGTAAAGTGCTTGATCTTGCCCGCACGGGCTTTCTCATAGAGGCCTTTCGGATCGCGGCGCTCACAGGTTTCCAGAGGCGTATCCATAAACACCTCAATGAACTCCCCCGCCGGGAACAGGTTGCGCACCAAACGCCGGTCACTGGTGAACGGCGAGATAAACGCACTGAGCACAATCAAACCGGCATCTGTGAACAGCTTGCTGACCTCACCAATGCGCCGGATGTTCTCAATCCGGTCGTCGTCCGAAAACCCAAGATCCTTGTTCAGGCCATGTCGAACATTATCACCGTCGAGCAAAAACGTGTGATAGCCGCGATCATACAGTGCCACATCCAGCGCGTTGGCAATGGTGGATTTGCCCGAGCCGCTGAGACCGGTAAACCACAATAGGCAGGGGCTTTGATTTTTTGGGGCGGCCCTGTCTGCACGGGTTACTTTCTGGTGGTGCCAAACGATGTTTTCGGTCATTGGGTCAGCTGCCTTGCTCTTATATTACTCATTTAACCGTGAACTATTCCTGGTCCACCACTTCCTGATTCTCCCGAAACAGAACCACTGCCCGCCAGGCGTGCTGAATGGCCCAGTTGTATCCTGCAAACAGGAACATAAAGGAAGCGAACATGAACCATTCCGGAATCACCAGAATCTCGCCAACGATACCCGCCAACGCAAACAGAATGGCGAGCATGGTGATCACGGCCAGCGCCTGGCGGTCCGACAGACCCGCGCGCAAGAAAATATGATGTAAATGATCCCGATCCGGCCGCATTACTGACTGACCTTTTCGGGCCCGCCTGATCATGATGGCCACCATATCCATCAGCGGTATCGCGCATACCCACAAGGCGGTGACGGGCCGAAAAGCGTATTCCCCCGCCTGAGCCCCATTGACCAACAGCCACACCACTGAAAATCCAATAAACATGGAACCCGCATCGCCCATGAAGATCTTACGGCGGAAAGGCGGAATCAACAGGTTGGCGCCCATAAAAGGCAATAAGGCCATCATTATCGAAACTGACAAAGCCAGTTCCGGCACAAAACCATCTGCCATTGCAAACAAGACGGCCAACCCACCAAGGGTCACCAAGCTCAAACTACCCGCAAGCCCGTCGATACCATCGATCATGTTATAGGCGTTGGTTGCACCTATCACCGCCGCAATTGTGACGACTGGCCCCAGCCAAAACAAATCGATAACTCCAAACCCCAGAAGGTTTCCGAAGGTAGTCAGATAGACACCAGAGCCATAAGAAAGCAGCGCGCCCAAAACAACCTGTGCCCAAAGTCGAAACTTGGCCGGAACATCTCTGGCATCATCGATGGCGCCGAGAATGACGAGCATCAACGCACACAATAGATAAATACCAAAACCGGAGGTAAACGGCATCGATATCAACCAAGCCACCAAAAGGCCAGCAAATGCGCTTAACCCGCCAATCAGGGGAATGGCGCCCTTATGGGACTTGCGATGATCTGGCAGATCAACCAAGCGCAATTTGCGTGCGATTGGTTGCAGAATTAGCAGTGTAAAAAGCGCAGCAATAACAGCAATCAATCCAGTAGAACTAACGGTTTCCATATTCATCCATGGCATCGCTGTAGGTGAAGTATCTTGCGCGGGCCCAGTTACTCAGAACGAAAATGAGTCTACTCCTTTGGCCAACGTAATTGTGATTGTTTTCACAGGCTTTAACAAACCCGGAACGACATAAATTTTTATAATTAATCTTTCACTGTCGCAATAACTTCGCCAGCCATTCGTTCAATAATCCTTGACCGGCTGAACTGTTCTATAAAATCACTGCGACGTTCAGTCTTGATCTCAAGTCGATTAAACGCCGCTTCCGCAGCCTCTACATCGCAAGGATGGAACACCGCCGAATTGGACACATGATTCTCAATGAACTCTGCAGAAAACCCGCTCACACCTGCCCACAGGGGCTTTCCGAGCGCTGCGTACTCAAAAATCTTAGAGGGCAGCACTTTTTTGAAAGCATCGTAGTCGTTCAGGTGCAGGAAAAGGATATCCGCATCTTCGTAACGAGTCAGAAGTTCATCCCGATTTATTGGCTCATCGATTACCACATTGGTACAGCCACGCTTATCAATCTCTTCCTTCAGCTGATCCCTTCGTCCTCCAGCCCCAATTAAACGAAATCTGAGACGACCCTCAAAACGCTTGGCCAAGGGAGGAATGATATTGTGAAGCCCTTGCCCCTCTCCCATATTGCCTGCGTACAAAACTTCAAGCTCAGACTTTTCCGGAACCGATGTTTCCGTGGGGGCCGCATCCAGGAACATCTGATCGACACCGTTTGTAAAACCGGACAACTCGATACCAGGGAAATGCTTCTGGAAATACGGCACGAATCCGTCCGACACTAAGTTGACTCTCGTGGCACGGCGAACGGCCCACTTCTCCAATCGGGAAAAAACAGGCAAGGCAAACGTAGTGATCGCGCCCGGCAACACATCTTTGATCGTGTCTACGAAAATGTCGCGAATATCAAGGTAGAATGGAATTTTTTTACGCCAGCTTACATAAGCACCCAGAATCGACATCATCAGACGTGAAGAACTGGCGTAAACAAGGTCATAGTCTTCTTTTGCCGTTAGCCGAAGCACGCTCGTAGCGTATGTGGCAAACGACTTAGACTGATCGACCATACCGCTTTTGTGTGCGGGCAGCGCAATACGGCGAATACGTACCGGACCATTCTGTTCTAGTTCTTCCGCGTCCACAGAAAAAGACGAATAACGATTGGGCAACGTGGTGATGACGTCGATCTGGCTGCCCTCAGGCACCTGACGGGCCAATTCATCAACCAACGCGGTATTTTTGAACGAACCTGCCGACAGATCAGGCCTGAAATAAAAAGAAAGGCATAAAATCTTCAAGAACTCCCCCAATTTAATTTTGAAATCAGTCGGTTGTGCGCGATATCAACAATAATGCACTGATTTTTTTCACTGACCCCAAAACGCGGGTGCCATGTTGACCCGACGACTCGAATGTTCGCAGCACCCTCGAAAGCCAACAATACCGTTCGCCCCTCTCTCAAAGAGAGCGAAACAGCCCCGTCTCCAATATGTTCGGCATGCAGAGATGGATGGCAATAGAAGCGAGCAACTGCCGATTCGAAGCCACCATCCAGCGAGTCTTCTAACGTCAACTGCTGGTCGGTCAGGGTTACCACACGCTTGGTAGCGACTTTCCCAGGCAACCTGCAATAACCGTCATGACAGGCACTGACGAGTAACCCATCACCATTTAACTGGGTAACCACATTGAAAGGCTTGGCGCGCCGCGCAACACGAAACCCACTCCAGACCTCGGAGGAGTTCTCGCCATCAACCTCGACCGTATTGTGCGCGGCTGTACTCCTTTGCCGCAGCCGCTCCTGCCCTGTCCCATATTCTGAAGTACCAGAGTTCACGAAAATTCGCTGACCGAACAGGCTCATTTCAAGGCTCAAGGTGTCTGCATGGGCATGGCCGGGCAGATAATCCGGCCCTACCGGAGCGGCATCGAACAACACGCAAGCAGGGCCTTTTTCCAAACGGAAATAACCGGATTCAGCCAACTCCGTCAGCCCTGTCTGCCGGTTTCTTGTGATGTTAAACCCAAGCCGGGCCGCATAATCAAACAATTCATTGCAATCCGGTGCGATGCCAAAAGCAGCATCGTTAAACAGCGAAATCTCGCCATCTGGGTGACGCATGGCGTCCAGCCAATGGATCATGCCAGGAATGGTATTGCGCAGCTGATGAGCAAAGCCTTTCGTCATGCGGCCATCAACGAACAATCCCTCAAGAGAGTCGGGGAACGCCAACAAAAGATTATGCAGATCCAGCACATCCTCTAGCGCCAATGCATGGTACATCGTACTGCGCTCGAAATGGCCTCCGTCCGAAAGGATTTGCTCCGGCAATTGCGTCTGAATAATGCCCACGCCGCGCTTCAGCCACCGATCCGCTTCCGCACCGGAGAAGAAGCAACCTGCAAATATCAAAGCCTTCGCATTGGCGAACAGGTGATTACCCAGCAAATGAAATTCCAGGCGCTTTTCTAACCAACGTGCCTGAACTGCAAGACTGCCAAAACAGGGCTGGGGCAGTTCGTTTCCCGCTAGTGCCCATTTCACCCAATTCACTATACGCAACGAGGTAGGATAAGGCTCCCATCCTGAGCCCAATGCAGGGCTGTTCTCTTTAACCCAACTTAATAACAGATCTCTGTGCCAGCCAGATCTTTCCTTCCCATTTTTTGCGTTAAGATCATCGAAATAGTGCTGATTGTAGCGCCACAATTTCTCCCTTTGTGGGCCATCCCAACCGATTCCCGATAGATGCCCTTCTTTACCCAGAAACAGGAAATTTTCGGGTGCAGTCAGACTAGGCTCCCGACAGGCAGGTATTACCCAACTTCCAGAAAGCGGTCGAATCGGCGGGGGTAGCGATAAATCAGTACGAGGCTTGTAATACCGGAACCAGAGCCGACCATATAATTGAATGGGTTTGAGGTACCGCAGGGTATGCCAGTAACGGGCAACAGAGCTCAAGGGCAAAGTAGCTGCTCCAAGGTTGCAACAATCCGTTCACCGGTTTTTCCATCCCAGAGAGGCGGGACAGTACCCTGCTTCCAGTCACCTGAAAACAAGCGATCAAGGGCTGGCGACAGAGCAGCCGGATCCGTACCAATCAACTCATTGGTGCCCTGCTCGACCGTTTCCGGCCTTTCGGTATTATTTCTGAGCGTCAGGCAAGGAACTCCCATTACCGTTGTCTCCTCGGTAATACCGCCGGAGTCCGTAATCACGGCCTTCGCATGCTTGACCAGATAATTAAATTGAAGGTATGGCTGAGGCTCAACAAGCAAGAGGTTGTCCGGCAGGTCAATCATATCGCGTAGCGTTTTCGCGGTTCGGGGATGCACTGGAAACACAACCGGGAGGCCGCTGGTACAACGTCCAATCTCCTGCAACATTTCAGCAAAAGCACCCGCAGAATCGACGTTTGCCGGGCGATGCAAGGTTGTTACAAAGTAATTACCGGGCGTCAGATCATGCTTGTCCCAGAACTCAGGTGGACTGAATTTGGGCATATTCGCCAGAAGCGTATCGATCATGGTGTTCCCTACCAGGAATATCCGCTCGTCTTCTATCCCAGACTTCCGGAGGTTACTCCCCGCCCATTCACTGGTGGTAAAAAACCAGTTGGTAATACTGTCCGTGACCATCCGGTTAATTTCTTCCGGCATACTCCAATCACCTGAACGAATCCCTGCTTCGACGTGAGCCACAGGAATGCATAACTTCTGAGCGGTGATGGCGCATGCCATTGTAGAAGTAACATCCCCGACAACCAGGCACAGTGCACTGGGAGATGTAGCGAGCAGTTGTTCATAACGAGTCATTATGCCGGCGGTTTGTTCCGCCTGCGTTCCGCCGCCCACTTCGAGATTTACATCTGGCGCCGGGATACCTAGCTGCTCGAAGAATGCGCCGGACATACTTGCGTCGTAATGCTGTCCAGTGTGAACCAGGCGATACTTCAACTTGCCGCCCGTTTCCGCCTTCCTCTGCAACGCCCTGATGATCGTGGCAATTTTCATAAAATTTGGGCGAGCACCAGCGATAATATCGACCAACATCAATTCTGATTCCTTAAATTCTCTGCAACTTCAATGGTCACTCGCGACACTTCAAAAATTTCGGCTCGAGAGATCGGCGAGGTACCACCATTACCGACCGCTTCTACAAATGCTGCTGCACACGGGCCCTGGCCTTTATCCTGGCGCCACAACCGATTTCCTTTGACGCCGGGCCACCCGAACGCCCTCAACTTGCGGAAATTATCCAGCTGCAATACCCGGCCTGCGCAAAAAACCTCCAGTCGTTCCTTGGGAAACCCCTTGTCGCCGTTGGAGAGATAATGAATTGTCCCTACAGAGCCGTCATCAAACGTCAGGGTGATAGTGGACCTGTCATCCGCAACATCAACGGAAGGATGCCGACCTACTGCAACGCTGAAATACCCGGTGATTGGAGCGCCAACCAGGTGTCTCAATAGGTCAATAAAATGGCATGCCTCCCCAATGATGCGGCCGCCACCCACTTCCCAATCCTGAGTCCAATGGTCCGCCGGGATAGCCCCCGCATTCACCGTCATCACCAGATTCTTTGGCTCAGCTACCTTGTCGAGTAGCGACTTTGCCGCAACCACATGAGGAGCAAAACGTCGATTAAAGCCAATCATCAACAATTGGTCAGGCCGCTTAGAAGCTTCAGCCTCAATTTCTGCCAATTCATCTTGATTAAGGCAAAGTGGCTTTTCACAGAAGATATGCTTTCCTGATCGAAGCCCCTCAAGCACCTGGCGGGCATGGCTGTTATGCCTGGTCGCGATTACAAGGGTATTAACAGAAGCATCTTCCATCAGGGCCTCGCCATCTGTGGAAGCCTGAGCAAACCCATGCTTCTTTCCGTAGTGGACAGAACTCACCCCGCCGCCACTAACCACCGTGTGTAATTCAGCGCCGGCGTCTTTGAAAGCCGGAATAAGAACACGTCCGGCGTAATTGCCGGCGCCGAGGAACCCCACGACGGCCTTTCCAGTCGTAGTAGAGGAGCTCGAGCCGCTGTCCTGAACGGTGCTATCCTCAACCTCACCCAGCGGGACGACCTTTGGCCCGACCCCATCCTGATATGGGTACTCCAACAAGATCCCCATCGAGGGCTTGCCTGAAGACAAAAGGTCATAGGCTTCTTCAGCCTGCTCTAACGTAAACCGATGGCTGATTAATGGATCTACATCGAGAGCACCCGAAGCCATCAAATCCAGGACCGCCTCAAAATTACGTTGTTCTGTCCAGCGCACGTAACCAATCGGATAATCCTGACCACTCTCCTCGTAGGCAGGATCGTAACGGCCCGGCCCGTAGGAGCAACTTACCTGGAAGCTCAATTCCTTTTCATAAAAATCTGCACGAGACAATTCAAGGCCGGTCACGCCTACCAGGACAATACGCCCCCGTTTCCGGCACATATTGGCCGCCTGGCTGACCGGTTCGTTGCTCCTGGTCGATGCTGTAATGATTACCGCATCCACGCCACGACCGCGAGAAAAAGACGCCGCTGCAGACAGTACATCTTCCCCGGCTCCCGGATTAACAACCTCAGCACCAAATCGTTTGGCCATTTCCAGTCTTGCAGGTTCAAGATCGATACCCAACACCCGGCAACCCTGCGCTCGCAGCATCTGCACCGTAAGCAAACCAATCAAGCCGAGTCCCGTAACTACCACACACTCGCCGAGTGTGGGGTTTGCCAACCGGATACCCTGAAGCCCAATAGCAGCCAGAACTGTGAAACTGGCCTGTTCATCCGTAACGCTATCTGGAATTTTCGCACTCAGATTTTTAGGCACACAGACTACTTGCGCATGCCCGCCATTGCTAACAATACGGTCTCCTAGAGCAATACCATCAACACCTGCGCCGACTTCAGCGACCTTACCGACATTGCAGTATCCCAACGCTAAAGGCTGGTCGAGTTTGCTCTGCACTGCATCGATAGTCGTCGCCAGGCCATCAGTGCGAACCTTATCCAGAACCATGCGCACCTTATCTGGTTGCTGGCGCGCTTTATCAACCCAGCTAGCCTTGCCGAAATCAACCAACATTCGCTCGGTTCCCGCGGAAACTAGGGTATGTGAGGTATTAACCACAACATAGCCGCTACGCAATGACGGTGCAGGTACATCGGCCACTGTTGTTTCGCCGGTTTTCAGGCTTTGTAGAATCTGTTTCATGAAAAATTCCTGATCTCTAAACGGCTGGTAACAGCTTTCAAACATAACGAGGCAAAGATGCGGCGAGAAGTGGATCTATTTTCAAGTTAGATTTCTCAGAGTCCGATCATTTAAGTGAATTCAGTTGCAAATTGCTTCAATCAGTTGCCTCTGTATCTTTGCGACCCGTTACTTCAGAGATGATTTCAGATATGTGCTCAACGGCTGGCTCTACGCCATAATTCGAAGCTGCCAGGACTTGAGCGCGAAGGGCGAGACTCATTCGAAACTCACGATTATCGATAACCCGACCTAGGGCGGTTTTAAGTTCGGTAACATCGTGTGGTGTAACAAGCAGACCATTCACGCCGTCCTTGATAACATCGGTGATATTGCCAACCGATGTCACCACCACCGCCAAGCGAGCCGCCATCGCCTCTATCATCGCATTCGGTAAGCCCTCTGACCAAGAGGGCAAAACAAAAATATCAGCCTCACGGAACGCCTGCACCAGATCATCTCCATCGAGCCAGCCAGAAAAGTGAATTACGTTAGTCAAACCCAGCTCTTGAACTCGCTTTCGGGCCAAGGTAGAGACATTTCCTTCGCCGACAAGATTTAGTTCAAACTTGCGACCTGAAGCTAGCTTTTCACATGCGTCAAGTAAATCTAAAACGCCTTTTTCACGATCAAGCCAGCCGACAAATAAAATCCGAGCGACTGCCCCGGCTTTTGGTACAACAGACCGCTCTCCTACTTCCAAAAGTTCACGGGTGGCTGTCCAGTTTCTCACTATCGGCGCATCGCTTGGCGAGCGTCCCAGGGTGCCAGTCACAAAATCGCGCCAGGTCTCGCCTTGACATAAGATTTTCGCTGATCCTGAGAACGCAAAACGGGTGGCTAAACGGCTCATCAAAGAACGCTGGAAGCTGTCAATTAGCCGTCCGCCTCGTGGAAACAACAGTGAAGGCACCCGCCGCAACTTTGCGTACCAAGCCATAGAGCCTTTCTCTATAACACTCGCTCCGACTGAGGTAAAAAGTAAAACGACATCAGGTTTCGTGCGTTCGAATCTGACCAGGAATATCAAAAAGCGCCGTGCTGCGAGCAAAAGGCGAACGGGTAGGGCAGGCGGTGGGTTGCTGAGCTGTGTGCTGTCGATCAATTCAAGGTCGACACGTCGTGGCAAAGTCGAAGTGAGCAGCGCTCTGCAGGCGGTGACATTTCCACCAAAAACATGACGATGAGGTGGAGGAAATGCCCCAACAAATAGTAATTTTGGACGTGAATTTAATGGCTTTTTATTCATCTTTTTCCGCCCATAGTGCAAGTTGCAAAAGTTTCCATAATAAAAAGCCACGCTCTCGTCTTTGGCTGCGATGCTCTTTAAACGCACGCTCTACCGAACTGCGATCGAATCCAAACCTTTGCAGAAATCGTGTATTGAGTATCATGTCACGGGAAAAATCATGTAATGATTCTCTTAGCCAGTGCTCGTAAGGCACTCCAAATCCAGTCTTGGGGCTATCAAGAATAAAATCGGGAACACGTCCTCGCTGGGAGTTTCGCAAAACGATTTTCTTCTCCATTCCACGTGTTTTCCAGCTTGAAGGAATACCAACTGCAAGCTCTGCAATTCGCTCGTCCAATAAAGGCACTCTGGCCTCGACCCCCCCTGCCATGGTGGCACGATCCACTTTGGTTAGAAACTGAGACGGTAATTGTACAGAAATGTCCGTTAACAGCATTTGCTGGACCGGCTCATGTGCTGCAAAGCGCTTGGCGGCATTTCGATAAGCCAGAAAAGGATCCGTGGAAGAGGATAAGGCCGCTCGTCGGCCGTGTTCCAAAAGCGCCTCTGGTGGATCATTCAGTGTTTCCACTGTCAGCAATAGCCCCATTCGAAGAGCTGCGTCGCAATTTCCCGTCGCTTCTGCTATGCGGGCTAGGCGCCGCCCGCTCTCGCCGCCATTGCGGAGCAGGGAGGAGAGCATTTTTGGCCAAAGTCTCCACCAGTGGGTATTGCGGAGGATCGCATACCTTCGGTAGCCGCCGAACATCTCGTCACCGCCATCACCTTGCATCACCACTTTCATATCGTCGCCCAATTGCTGGCAAAGCAAGTAAAGGGGAATGTTTGCCGCGTCCGCAAAAGGCTCGTCGTGGGCCCGCGCCAAGGTCATCAAAGTTTCTGGAAGATTTGCACCCTCGACCCTCATTTCATGATGGTCAAGTCCGAAGTGTTCAGCAACTTGGCGCGCACGCGGCAATTCATTGACCCCCTCCTCAAAATCAAAGCCAACGGAATAACTAGATAGGGGGCGCGACTGCACGTTCATAGCTGATGCGGCTATAGCAGAGGAATCTATACCTCCACTTAAAAAAAGACCAACAGGCACATCGGCCACAAGCTGTCGCTTAACCGATGCATCCAATGCTTCCCTAACCCGAACTGCCGCTTCTTGAGGGGTATCCGCCGTGGGTGTTCTTTCAAGCCAATCCTCGATGCGCCACCAAGGTTCTAATCGTTGCTCTCCATCTTCAATAATCATCCAATGCCCAGGCTGTATTGCCTGTATGCCACGATATAAAGATCGTTCCTCGTAAGCATTCCCGTACCAGAGATACTCAGCGAAGGCTTGCTCATTCAGTGAAGTGTCCACACCACCTGCAGCCAGCAAAGCTTTGATCTCGGAACCAAATGCTAGGCCATGTATAGAATTGGCATAGAACAGTGGTTTAACTCCAAGCCTGTCTCGCATCAAGATAAGCCGCCTACGAATAGGATCCCAGAGAGCAAAAGCGAAAATACCTTCCAGTCGCCTAAGACCTTCTAGTCCCCAAGCGTCGTAAACGTGAAGAATAACTTCCGTATCAGAATGCCCACGGAAAACAAATCCTTTTTGCGAGGACAATTCCCTTTTCAGTTCGAGGAAATTATACACTTCACCGTTAAATGCGATCACAGGGCCACGCGGGCGAAGCACCATTGGCTGGGCACCCGCATCAGACAAATCTTGAATGCTTAATCGTTGATGCCCTAGCCCAATGCCCCGCTCTACATGAATACCTTGAGCATCAGGACCGCGACGACGAAGAGTATCGGTCATCTTCGAAATCACTTCGCGTCCTATTTCAACATTATGGGGCACTAATACCCCGCATAACCCACACATAAGTAACTACTCATTTATTTCATTGGAGTGACGCAAACTTTCGACTAAAAATCTATTATATAAAACACACGTTTATTTTCGTAACTATGTAAATATAGAAACTACACATTATTTGACTGACTAAATACAAACGCTACTGCCGGACCTTAAGTTTTATAGCCTATCAAATGATCTAGCTTTATACTTAAAAATTACTGCAGAGCCAGGATTTCCTTCATCGCTTCTAATGGCCCAATTGCTAAAGATATAGAAGGAATGTGGGCACTAAGACAGCACAAACCGAAGATATGGCAACAAGCTACTACTTTCTAAACCCACTGCCTCACCGGACCTGACTTCTTCACGGTTCCAGAACGACATTAGAGTGAGATATTTACTTTGTTTGCATGGAAACTACTGCGAAGAAAGCGACATATCTATCGTGGCGACGAATTCTAGGCTATTTAGAACTAGATTATCACCGTCGAATTTCTTGCTTATTTATACTCACACAAATGATTGATAATTAATTCAATAGAGCCACCGAACTCTTATATCATCACATAGTTCAGCCAATAAATCTTCTCGCGAAGGAATGCTTTCCTCACCGAACAAACTAAAAAACCGGCTACAATTTAGGGTGCGGTCAACCATCGGTCTTTCAACAGGACGGACCTCGCAATTAAACTCTAGCCTTTCAGACAAAGATGCTAAAAGCCAAAATTTATTCCATCTCTGTCCGCCAATGTGAATAACACCCTCTGGCAGTATCGGCAAAAGAAGAATTAAGGACAAAAAATAAGCATATCTCCTAACACTTAAACCGCTTGAATAATAATTGACAAATCCACCCACAGATTGTTTATTTTTTACGCTCTCAAGAAACCATGGAATCAATCCATTTTGCCCCCTCGATAACGGGAGGCCAATAAACGTACCCCTTATAGTCAGACACTTTGATCGATAAAGCTCACCGATTGCCTTACTGTGACCGTAATCATCCGTTGCATCCGTTATATCACACTCCGAATACCTTCCTTTCGAACCGGAAAAAACACCATCAGTACTAATATGCACTACGGATACACCAACTGACGCAGCTGCTTCCGCTAGACGATGAGGGAATGAGCCATTGACCTTAAATAACTTATCCTTAGATACCGTTGATAGACTTGTGTTCTTAATTGCAACACAGTTCAGGACTACATCCGGCTCACTGATTCGTAAAAGATCATTTAAAGACTTTGGCTTCTCAGCATTGAAGGCAAGCGGGATGACTATTTCTCCGCTATTCGCATAAATCTTACTACGATCATTACCGGAAGGTAACAGAACCACAGCTCTACCTTTAAGCGCTTCACGAACATACGTCCCAAGAAACCCGCCACCGCCTAAAATAAGCACTCGCTTCATGAAAGAAATACCTTAGCGTTTTAAAACTTCGATCTCTGGCAACGGGATTAAAAATACACCATCATTCTCTAAATAATATTGGCTCTTAGAAACTATTTCATCCCTATAATTCCAAGCAGTAATTAAGCAGTCATCGGTTGGCTCATCCTTAAGAACTTGAGGCGAAACAATTGGAATTCCTACACCAGGGACATAGCGCCCTTGCCGAAAGGGTGATTCATCGACAATATATTTAACAACACCTGAATCAAATCCGCAATAATTAAGAAGTATAGTAGAACGACCCGCCGCGCCGAACGCAGACAAACTTCTTCCATCACCTACCCGCTTTAAAATAAATTCTTTTAGTTCAGAGCAATAGTTCTTTACATCAACACCGAATCGTTCATATCTTCCTAAGTCCGTTATACCCTCTTCCACTTCTCTACGGAGAGCTTCACACAGTCTGTCAGACTTTATTCTTGAACCAGATAATTCTCTCTCCGCGAAAACTCTAATAGTACCGCCATGCATCGGAAGAAACTCTACATCAAACATTGAAAATCCATGGCGCTTATAAAGAACGTCAAGTGAGTGCAAAGAGTAGTAACACAAATGTTCATGATAGACTGTGTCAAACTGAAATCCCTTCAATAGTTCACCGACATAGTGGACTTCAACCGAAAGAACTCCATCGGAGGCAAGGAGAATTTCAACACCATTCATCACTTCGTCAAGGTCGTCGATATGAGCAAAAACGTTACTTGACGTAATAATATTTGCTGGCCCCGAGCTAGAGAGAATATCTTTTGCAATACGTGAACCAAAGTATCCATTTATTATTGGTATTCCTCGCTCCTCAGCTAACGCAACAACATTTGGGGCAGCGTCAACTCCCTGAACACGAACACCCATATCCTGAAGCGGCTTCAAAAGCACTCCATCATTACAACCAAATTCTACTATAAGCCGCTCCGAATTCAGGTCGAACCTTTCGAACAGAGTGTTAGCAAAGTCAAAAAAGTGATTTTGAAGCGTGTTTGTAACCGACGAAAGATAGCGATAGTCAGAGAACAGAACTTCCGGAGACACAACATTCGGAATTTGAACTAAGCTACAGTTTTCACAAAACGCAAGATCCATCGGATATCTTGATACAGTTTCCAAATGCTCCTTTGTCACAAAGTTCCCAGCGAGCGGCATAAGCCCAAAATCAATAAACGACGTCAAAGAAGCAGAATGGCAACCCCGGCAACTATTTCGCCTATTGTACTTACCTATCTTTTCATTCATTTGTATTTTTCCCTATCCATCCGGCGCTATTTCAGGTGGCGTAAGTATATTAAAATTAAAACCTAGGGCTTGAGATCGATGATTTGGGGGAGCGAAAGCAAAAGCTTTTTAAGTTCTTTCTTGTTTAGACGATCCGTAGATTCGGATGTATAGTCTTCTAATTGAGATTCCGACGGCTCGCCCTCACTTATATATTTGTCGTAATCAAGGCCTCTATCATCCATTAAACAACGCAGGTAGTCACCCATATCCACCGAGTCAAGAATTTCTTCTCGAGTTGCTAAAGTCTCATGAAGTTTCTCTCCGTGCCGCATCCCCAGAACCTTTACCGGCACTTCAATACCCATAATGTCTTGCAAAACTTCTGCGATATCACCGACGGTGGCAGCTGGAGCCTTTTTAATGAAAATATCGCCCTGGCTGCCATTCTCAAACGCAAAAAGCACAAGTCCGATCGCATCGGAAAGCGGTAAAAGAAATCGCGTCATTTCAGGATCAGTGATGGTAATCGGGCCGCCTTTCTTTATTTGTTCAATGAACAAAGGTATGACAGAGCCGCGCGAATACATGACATTACCGTACCGTACGCAACATATAGTGGTCGAATCATTGTAACATCGTTTCGCTGTAGCACGAGCTACCTTTTCCATTAGGGCTTTCGTCATACCCATCGTATTCAGTGGATAGACAGCCTTATCAGTGCTTAAGCAAATCACTTTTTCAACCGATTTAGAAATAGCACTTTCGATAACATTATTGCTCCCATCAACGTTAGTCAGAACTGCCTCCATAGGAAAGAATTCACACGAAGGTACTTGCTTCAACGCAGCTGCATGGAAGACTAAATCAACTCCACTCATTACCTGGTCAACCACCGGTCTGTTACGTACATCACCAAGCCAGAATTTAACCCTAGAATCTTTAATCTTGGATCTCATTTCGCTTTGTTTTAACTCATCCCTACTGAAAATTCGAACTTCCTTAACTGGCTCAAGTAAGAGCCTATTTAGGACCTCATGACCAAAAGAACCTGTTCCCCCTGTTATTAAAACAGTTTTGTCGGAAAATAAACTTCGCATATATAAGACCCTTTCTAGTAGAATTTAATAAGATATTATAGCCAATGGCCATACGAATAAAAGGCTAAGATACCGAAAAAGTTTGACAACGCGTCGCCAATTCTTGCTAACGATGGACACCACCGATTTCGCAGACAAATAGGGTTCTCAGATCGTTTTTTTGGCCCGATCTCCGGTTATAACTAAAAGTGAAATTTCGTATATAGATTATATATTTACAGTAAGAGACCATGAAATTGGCCGAGAAACCAGGCAATCCTGTCAACGCACCTGAGCGTCGGCAGACTGAACTGAACGACGTTGTTGTTTCCAGCGTTATCCAATGGTGATTCAGGAAATCTCATTAACACCTATATCAAAGAACACAAAACGTTATAAAGAAAAAAGATCTACCAAGCCAGCATTTGCACAGATAATTAAAAATACATTATTCAAGCAACGTCAAGAATCTTATTACCCAAAGGCCAACGGTAAGCAATTAAACCAACCATTTAAGAGCTCGATTAAGCGATAAAGCACGCAACCAATAAATAGCGCGACTGGGAAACAATTATTAAAAATAATCAAAAATCGGTTTAATGCATATATAAACTTCGGGTTAGAATAAATTTTTATTTAGTTCGACAGACAAATTTTTGTATTCGAACTGAAGTTTTATGCCGGAAAACATTTGATATCGCTTTATTTACGAAATGTCAAATTTATTAACCCAAATACCGATATTAACTTATTTAAAAAATTTTAAGTCTGTAAAAATACATTCACCTAACCTAAACTTAAAACAACCAAACTTTAAAAACAGCAAATCATCTTGGATATTTTGTTTCGATCAAAAAGTGACCTCTTTGCTCATTTCATGAACACAGATCGTCAGCGGAGAACCTCAACCTAAAATAAAAAGACAAAAACACTTTTCTTGTGATAACGTAGAGAACGAATTTGATATGAACTAATTCGCTCTCTGAAACAGATCCAACATCAGACAAGTGCGCTTTTCCAAGTTAAACTCTTTAAATCTTTCCGCAGAACGATTTTTATAAACCTGAATCTGTGCTTTATTTAGACTCGCAAATTTTAAAAGTGCCGACTTAATTGAATCCACATCATGAGGATCGAAAAAAATTACGCCACCGCCTTCAGCTATTTCCGGTAGAGCGTCAACATCACTTAAAATGACCGGCAACGAATGTCCAAAAGCTTCCAGAACAGTTCTCCCAAAGGCCTCAGTAAGCGAAGGATGTACCAACGCTTCAGCAACCGCGTAATAGAGATGCACATTAGAGACGCGACCAGTGAAAATGATGTCACCATGAGATCCCTCTAATACCCTAGAACTACCCCATGTATCATTTTTACTCACCACACTATCATCAACTCCGCCAACCAGTATCAGGCCATAATCGCTCCCAAGACGGACTTCTTGGAACTTCCTAAAAGCATTTATTAGGTTCAAAACATTTTTATAACGCGTGAGCCTACCACAATACATAAAATACTTTTTTGTTTCGTCGAGTCCCAGGAGCTGAATTAAATCATTACGACCCGAACAAGTTTCCGGTACATTAACAGAATTGTAAACAATGGAAATACTGGTCCGGTATATACCGATATAGTCTAGAAATTTATTCGCCGCGAAATTAGAAATAGCATAAACGACTAATCTATCGCGAGAGATATGCCATCGCACGAGAATTTTGTAAATTAAATGACTAAATTTATTTTCGTATTTCTTACGGTAAACCATCCTAATTCCGAAAAGAATTTTGCGCTTCATAACAAAATTGCACATTAATAAATAGATCGACGGCATTAATAATGAGCATTCCACGTAGTCCTGAGATGAAAGATATCGAATAATACGTAACAAAACCAGAGGAAATAATATTAAGCGTAGCGATCTACTAACGCCAGCGAACCGTACTTCAACCCCAGCACTCATTAACGCGCTTATATATGAGTCATCAACTTCAAAGTCTCGACTATATATACTGATCAAAACAACAGAATGTCCTTTATCGACGAGACTGACTGCAAGCTCATGAATTGATTTCTCGGCTCCGCCTGGATGCGATATGCGATTTGTGACAAATGCAAAACGTTTTCCCATTTACAGCCTCAATATCAAAATAGAAATATTTAAAAGTGTGATCGAAGCGAACCAAGCTATCAAAAAACAATTAAGAACATTTTTAGTTAACCCGTGATGAGCTTTAAAAATTTTTAGCCCAAAAATCGCCAAGCAAATAAGAGCTAAATAGAACGGCATGAAATGCCGATCCTCCATTGACGTGAATATTACAGAAAACGTTCCCGCGAATAGGAAAATTCGAGAAATTCTGATAACAGATTTAGAAGCAACATCGGAAAAGAAGGAAAGTGGATGAAAAAAAGCAATCAGTGCAAAAGGAAAAAACGTGATTTTAAAGAAACTATTTAGAAATATGCTTAAATCGTATTCGTTGGTTGGAAAACTGTATAAGAAAGTAGCGGAGACTGGCTGAACAATCAGCATTGCCAAACCTGTAAAAGCTCTGATATAGAAAGGCTGAGTTAACACATATTTAATGCCGAGAGAATCCGAGTCGGATTCGGCTAATGAAAAAGCCAAATACTTACTATTTGCCAGTTCAACCAGGGACATATAAACCATCACTTGTTCTCGATACAGTATTAAGATAGCGCATCCGAAAACGAAGCTGATAAATATAACTGGAGTCCATCCGAAGCGGTCTACGCTTAACAAGCAGAATGGCGCTAGTACTAATAGGATGTACAAAGGAATCGCTTCTAGACGAATATGCCACATTAGTAAGAGGCCAAGAGCAGCCAAGGCTAAATATAAAGTGATATTTCTGTTTATTAGAAAGTTGATACTTGCAACGAACAGCACGGAGGTAACAAAAAGAGCAAAAGAATCGCGCAGTACCGCTAACCAAGTAAGATTTATGCAAAACGCTAAGAAAACAGATATCAGGACCAAATGAATAAAGTTTTGGCTGTATCCAAGGCTCTTAAGTAATACGAGTACTATTATAACTGATAATTGGCTTATAATGAAATTCGAAAAATTTAAGACATATTCGATTGGTGTCGAAATTAATTCAGATAATGAGCTCCAAAGCTTGAAGTATACTAAAGGAAGTTTATTATCACGTGGCGTATAAATTAGTTCTGACAGCGAGTTATAGAGGACAGTTGGAATGTAATATCTTGTAGAATCCTTCGTGGCTTGAAAGACGTCTAGATTGATATATGTCGACGCTCCAACTAAGAATGTCAGTAGTTTGAATAAGCAATAATATAAAAAAATATAGACTAAAATATCCTTTCGAAACCCGAAAAGCGCTGCAACTGCTATTTGAGCGATTAATTCGAAAGGTAGAAATAAATAAACTGTGTGACCGTACAGCGATCCCATTGCCAATGTTGATATAAGGCCAAAAAAACCGATGCAGACGATGTGGTACTTATACGCGCTGTGCATATTTATTCCGGTTCAACCACAGCGCTAAAAAATAGATCTCAGATATAAATTCCTTGTCGTTAGACATCTTTCTTATATAAGAAGAAGAAAAGCTCTCACATTCAAATATTTCCCCTAACATCTCCTCAGAATAAAAGTCAGAAGGCTTAAAACCAGCGGGCATCTTACCCATTTGGTCTGAGTCAAGGCCTAGTTTTTGTTTAAGATACGTTCTCAAACAGAGTTTATTTCTATAATTCGAAAGATCGTATAATTCATTAGGCGCTAATCCATTCATATAGTTAACTAAATATTTGTCGACCCAAGGGAAGCTTGCCTCTGCGTTATACACGCTCGCCGCGTTAATACTTTTGAAAGAGAAAACAAGAGTATCAATAACTAGACCTCTGATATTCGCTCGATTTTCGATATAGCCTCTGACACCTCCTTGATTAAACAAACCGTTTACATCGTAAAATGTATTTTCTGCTTGTGGAAAAAGCTTTATTGCATCAGCGTAGGTAAGCCCAGGGAATCCCATACACTCCGTCGGCGAAGACACATACTTTTTATATTTAGTCGGCAGAATTCTTCTAAGTAAAGGAAGCCTATACAGGGGGAGATACTTTGTGAATAGATAACGTTGAATTTCACGTCTAGATGGAATATGGCCCATGTAAAAGTCGTTTCCCATCCCATCGAAGATAGTTTTTTCAGTCAATCCAACGTTGCTGTGAAACACCGCCATCAAGGGCAACATATCAAAGGTAAAGAATGGCACATTTTGATAGAATTCTTCAAAAGTCGATCGATAAGTCTTAAAGTTGAGACGACTATTTTGTGAGAGAGATATAGTATGATGCTTGAAACCTAGTTTATAAGCGATCTTTTTTGAAATAGCGCTTTCATCGTTTTGTGCAGATTTAAAGCTTAGGAATTCGACGTCATTTTGATATCCGTTTTCTGCTAACGCTATGGCAATGCAGTTGCTATCTTTCCCAGCGCTATGTAGCAGAACACCACTACTTTTATTGAATTGATTCCTTACCGAATTTGACATCAATTCGCCGAAGGTTCTTGAATCAAATTTCTGTTCCCCGAAGGACAAGAACTCCTTAACTAGGCAAGTTTCTCTAATCGTCTTAACCGAAATAACGTTTCCAAGAAACCCTACTTGGATTCCATAGCTAAAAGGCAATATGTACACGTCTTTGTATATTGTTTGAGGTGGAATCGCTACCGAATTCTGAATAATACTCGATAATCCAAAAGTATTTATATCAAAATTATTTACAATAGCGATTATTTCATCGAAATTCGATGCAATATAAACCTTGCAACCCGAATTATCAATGTAAACAAACTTAAATAAACCATATTCATAATTGCATATCTTTTTAGGTTGTTCACTAAGTTCAGAGAAAGCTACGACTTCCATATCCACCCCAGTTTGGAGACACGTCTAGCACATGCGGAGGTCGTCGGAACAGAAAAAACTTCTACAATAAAGTTTGGAAAAATAATTCTCTGTAATCTGTTTTTAATTTTTTTAAAAACAATGTTTAATTTTAAATAAATTGCTTTGAAATAAATCGGTCGAACTTGGCTTCGGTTACCTAATTGCTTTACATGATCAGTAACGGCTGCCTCTAATCCCCGATATTTAGCAAGAATCAAAGCATAAAGAGGAACAGGATCAAAAACACTTGCTGAATAACCTAAACTGTTTAGACATTTTAATGCAGTTTCCGCCCAGATGGTCTCTCCCACCCAAAGAAAGGGTATCCTTTGGTCCCATTCATAGCCTTGCCTGCCACGAAAATGTGGTGCGTTTGATAGATCTCTTAAATGCGCTCCTGAAACATGGTGGGTTTGCTCTGCGGCGAAACCGTGCCCAGGAATCGTATAAGGTTGCTGAGTAACGAGAATTTTTTCGGCTACCAAACTGATTGCAATAGCGGAATCGATATCTGGAGATATGCCTGAAAAGTAAGAACCCCGTATTGCCTTTATCTCTTCAAGTATCGAACGTTTTACCAAGCCATGATAAAGCTTCCCAAAATCAAAGTCTAAATATCCACAGCACCCGTTCGTCAGAAATTTCTCAATTTCGCTTTTGGTACTGGTAACTACGTAGTCACTGGTCATTTGTCGACATAGGAATGATCCTCCCAGGCTCTTTTTTAGAAACAATGATCTACTGGTAGAGTCTGGCCACAAGTAATGGACTCTCGGTCTTATATTCACTGAGCATATGTTATTTTTCTGACAGTAATCCACCAAGTCAATTATCTGCGGGGTAAATGAATCATCATCTCCAATCGCACATATGTATTGGCCTTTGCAGTTCGCCACGCCATTTTCAAAGTTATGCGTTATATTTTTCGGACTTGTATTATGATAATAACTTATTTCATTATCAGGGAAGTCATTAAGATACCTTAATATTTCGGAATTATCCTCCGAAGAGTCCTGAATCACAAGCTCGACTCCTTGTATTGACAACTCGCAGAAATACTCAATTAAAGATAGCAGGTATCTATAACGATTATGTGTTGGCACAAGAATCGACAACTTCATGTATTGGCCTCACTAATTAGCTTTCTTACTTCGCGAACATTTAAAAGGAAAAGGCTCACAATGAGTACTATACTCACGGTCAAATTTGTTAATTCGTTCGTCTCTTCAATGGCCATATTCAATCCAAATAATAAAAATACAATTATACTTCGCATCCCCATTATTAATAAACGCTGACCCGAAATCAAATAAAGATAACAATACTGCAAAAAAGATACAGACAACCAGGCCAGGGAAACAACATAGGGCCCAATTTGATGATAATTGAATGAGATTATCAAAATATATACCGCTAGATTAACGCATGATATTTTAATATTTTTAACATTTAACATTTTTGATAGATTGAGATAATAGTAAGGTGCCGACAGGCTCTGGAAAATTGCCCCGGATAAGAGGATTAACGAAACTTCTAAATAAGAACGCTCTATTTCGACTGTCGGCAGCCATAGATCATATATTAGTTTTAAATTAAACCCTAAAGCAATATATAATGTTAAAAATAGTGCGTAATGGACTTTTGTCGAGTTTTTGAAGTAGTTAAAAAATTCTTCTTTTTTAAGTCTTGTATAAAGGTCGTTGTAGCTTGGAAAAAGTACGTTTATTATTGGTTTGTTTAATAAAGAAGGAATTACAGCAGCCATTGCGCACAATGTGTATACAGAATATTCGGCATCCGTTAAATAATTCAGCAGTATAAATTTATCTGTTTGCAGGAATGCGAAAGATAGAAACCCAGCAGCCGAACTGTACAAAGCGTATTTCACAACGATTTTTGGATTGAAAGGCAGGACAAGCTTTTCTCGGACTTTGACTAAGAAATCTCTATCTCGGATCAGAAGCATGACCAAAGACGCAATTAAAGATATATTAATTACCAAAAAGTAATAAAGTATGCCCAGATCAAGGTAAACAAAGCATAATATAACACCGGATATCCTCACAACCGAGATACAAGAAGCAGATGTGAAAACTAAATTAAACTTCTTTCGCGCTTGGACTTCGGCAAGGATAAGCGCGTTTAACGCGGTAAGAACGAAGCCAAAACAATACATTATCAAGATAAGGCCTTTCAGTTCTGTATTATCTGTTATTTTCTGAGCGAAAAGGAAAAAGGCCGTTGCCCCTAATACGTAGATACATAGTGATATGTTAAGTATCCGCCTAAAAAATGCGGGCTTTTGCGTGCTGGGTATTTCGTTTCCAGATATAAATCTTGTGGCTAAGGGCGCGAATCCGATATCTAGCAACATGAACGCCGACA
Source organism: Marinobacter sp. CHS3-4 (assembly GCF_030053415.1). GTDB lineage: Bacteria > Pseudomonadota > Gammaproteobacteria > Pseudomonadales > Oleiphilaceae > Marinobacter. The sequence continues at coordinate 1,513,761 of NZ_JASGBJ010000001.1, read as the reverse complement.
AAAATACGTTGAACAGAGCTACTAAATAGTAGGAGTCTATTGAAACTGAAGACACAACAATTGGTGTTATGAAATATAGCGTTCCAGTATTTAATATTTGCGAGACAAAGCTTAATAGGTAAGTTTTTTTCACTTCAACCCGTGATTTTGTTGGTTTTTTGATTTGTTGATTTTAAAAATAACGCCGACGATAACATTCGTTTTGCCATCATTCATGCTTTCCGAACAAACTCAAAATTTTTCCATATTCTGAGGCATCGGTCACTCATAGCAGATGTGTTACAGCGCAGTCCCTTGTTGGTTGATTTGCGTAAATGGTCTTGGTTGTTGCGATTAAAATCTATTGATTGTTGGTCGTTTCTAGCTAAAATGGGAACGCATCCAAATTTTTCTGCTACTCTATTACTATTTACGTGGCTCTGAATTCAATTCACATCCTCGTAATAAACTTTTCCATTAGAGGTTTTTGGATAAACGACAAAAGTCACGATTAGCACAATGAGGATGCCAATGATTGCGCCCAATATTGTAACTATAATTGCTATCAGCGTTCTTTTAGGTCCGCTTTTTTCTCGTGGTACAACTGCGGGATCGACGGTTTCAAATACGTATTCTTGTTGAGCGCTAGCAAGCATCACAGTGCGGGTTTCGTTCTCTATTAACTGATAGAAAACTTTCCTCATATCGGCAATGTTGGTTTCACTTAACTTCGCTTTCAGGTAATCGATACGGGCCTCGGACTTTAATACATCCTGCTTGCGCATATGTTCGTTGATATCTTTTACGAGCCACTCTGCCCACTGCTTTGCCACTGGAGGTGCCTGACTTTTAACGCTTAGACTGACCATGCCGGTGTCTTTGCTTTCCGATACGCTAAGCTTTACTTTGAGGGCTTTTACTAAGTCCCAGTCGTTGGGTTTTAGGCTTTCACCTTCGTGGTTCATCATCCATTCTTCGGTGTCGGGATTATAGACCTCTCTGTTTATGACCCATTTTCCACTTTCCGAATCCCAAGCTTCTGTAGCCATCAGGGGAACCATAAGTTCATGACGATGAATATAGTTTGTCAGGAAAGAGCGTGACAGGAGCACTTCTTTAGCCATTACTGTTTGGTTCGCTCCGGCGTTGCCAATATTAATACCCGCCAAGCTCGCCAAACCTCCGAGCTGCCCGCCGATATTTCGCCTTCCTTCGTCCTGTGTAGGTGCCAACAACACACTGGCTTGGTATACGTCTGGTTTGCTGAGCGCATAAAAAACACCGCCTACAGCAAAGGTGAATGTGGTAGCAATGATAATCCACTTTCCGCGCCAAAGAGTTGCGAAAAGCTCACGAAGGTTTACTATCTCGTTCGGATTAGGTTTGGAATCATATACTTGGCTCATCACAGATTCCCCACGGCCGCAGCCCCCAAAGCAATCTGATAAACGATCTGGCTTACGTTGGTCCAAAGCTCCAACTGATTCAGCCTGTCCACATCAATAGGCACGATGATCGTGTCACCAGGCGCCAACTGCTGGCTTCGACCACCAAACCAACGACTTTCCTCCGGCAACATCACAGAACCATCCGCTCTCACCACATAGACCCTGCTTTCGTCAGCCTGTCGTGTTGGGCCGCCACTGCGGTTGAGATAGTCGTCAACGGTGAGCCCTTCTGTATGTAGATGGCTGGTTGGGAACTGCACTTCGCCAAACACGCTCACCGATTGGGGGATGCCCGGAATGGTCAGCGAGTCACCATCCTGTAGGCTAATAGGCTGGTATTCCTCATCAGAGACAACGGCGGCCAGGTCAATAACCATTCGGCCAACCGGGCGGGCATCCTGCACGTCCTCCAGCAAATCTTTTACCTGGTCGGTTCGCTCGGCGCTCTTCCCTCCCAGGTCATCGCCTTCAAGCTGAACACCTAACAGGTCGCCCTGAAGTCGCTCCTCGGCTTCCTGCAGCCGCTGGGCCTCAAGCCGCCTCAGTTTTTCGCGTGTGAAGACTGCGCCCTCAGGAAAAGCATTGGTGGTCAATCCGCCAGCACGCTGAAGAACTTCAGCTAGAGTCTCGCCATCGCGAATGGTGTATTCGCCGGGATAGCGGACCTCGCCTTCCAGTTGAATGGTCTTTGTTTTGGCAAACTCCGGAATGGATTTGATCAACAGCCTGTCACGGCTTTGCAATGCAACAGAGGCTTGGCCTTTCATTACGTCTTGAAGGTCCAGATCCAGGATACTGGTTTGTCCATTGCCGGTTTCATCTACGCCAAAGCGGGCTAATTCGGCCGTGTAGAGGGATGCTGAGTCTTTCAAGCCACCGGCGACATAGATCGCGTCGGCTACTCTCTTGGACGCAGGAAGCGGGTATTCGCCGGGGTATCGCACAGGCCCCGTAATCTGGATCGTTTGCTGGGGTGCGCCCGGCCTTGCCTGCGCCTTCAAGCGTTGCAGAACTGGTTCGAACAACGCCTCACGGGTGAAATTCCGCCCCTCTTCTCCGCCTTCGACTTTACCCGCGTCTGAAAAAATCAGGAGTTGATCTTCTTCCTGCAGCAATAGGTCCTGCGGCCCGCCTGAGTTTCGAACGGCCTCGCTCAGCCTTACGTTCAGAACACTCACCTGATCAGTTTCCCGATCCGTGCGGACGATGGCTGCATAGCGTTCGTCCGCCGCCGGCACTAGATCGGTGTCGAGGTTTTTAATCACCGAGCTCACGCGCATACCCGGCACCCACGCAAACTTGCCCGTACGTGTCGCGGCGCCCTTCACTTCCACGTATTGCCCGGTAATGTCTGAGATGGAGGCCACTTCAATTCTGTCGCCCGGTTTCACGGCGGCATTCCGGCCTTTCGGGATGGTCAGATTGGCTTCGGCAATAATCCGCAGGAAGTCGTCATTATTGCGCTCGATTCTGACAAGCTGGGGATAGGCCTGCGGCGTCAATCCACCGGCGAGCTTTACCAACTCTTGTAGATTGGTTTTGCCCTTCAGTTCGTAGAGGGCAGGCCGGTAGACTTCGCCGTCAATGCCTACCCGGTCACCAACCGCGGGGATGAAAATGACGTCGCCAGGTTGCAGGCGGCTGTCGTTCGATGTGTCGCCGGCCAACAGCAGGTCATAAAGATCCAGTTCGCCGACCAGTTCGCCGTCGCGCTTGTGCTGGATACGGCGCAAAGAACCGTTGGGCTGGATACCACCCGAAACATACAGGGCGTTGGTGATGGTAGAGAGAGAGCTGACGGTGTAGGAACCGGCGTTTCTCGCTTCACCCAGGACGAATACCCGCATACTGCGCAACTCGCCAAGGGTGACGCTGGCCTGCACACCAATGTATTGCTCGGACACGCGCTTTTTGATCTGTTGCCGCGCTTCGTCAAAGCTCAGCCCGGCGACGGTTTGTGGGCCGGACTGAGGGAAACTGATGGTGCCATCCCGTGAAATGGGCAGCTCCAGCTGCTGATTTTCCTTGCCCCAGAGCTGAACCCGCAACACGTCCCCTGGTCCAAGGGTGTAATTGTTGGGAATGGGAATTTCGGTGACGGGGGCGAAGGTGGTCGGGCTGCCGGCGAACAAGTCATAGCCGAAGGGCCTCAGCCCGTCGTTCTTCCTTGCCAACTCTTGTTCTTTTGCTGCTTCTTCCCGCGCTTTTTTCTGCTGTTCTGCTTCGTTCCTGATTGGATCGATCACATCCACACTTTGAGGCCGCTGATTCTGCGAACCTGTTGACCCGGCAATGGTATCCAGGTCTACGCCGTATTGGCTGGCCAGGGCTTCCTGCTGGGCCCTGGGCATGTTCTTGAATTGCTCGATTTGGGAAGGGCTAATGGATTGCGCCGCCACGCTTGCGGGCCATACGAACGTCAGTGCTATTAAAAGCTGCTTGTTAAGTTTCACTTGGTCAATCCGGTTTTAGAAACGATAGCGCCAGGCGGCGCCGACAGACCACTGGTCCTTCTCGCCGCTCAGGAATTTTATCTTTTTATCGGTTGCCTGGGCAGTCAGGTCCAGCCAGCCGTTCAGGAACTGTGTTCCGTACCCCAAAGACAACAAGGCAACCTGTTGATTGTCGCTCGGGATGTTGTAAAAAACGTCGTCGGCGGTGATTACCGTGTTATTTGTGCCGTCTATGTTCAGGTCCATATAGCTGACAGCGGCCGACAGATTTTGTCCTTCAGGAAAGAAATTAAAGACACCAACGGTAAAAGATTCTGCGTCGCCTTCAAAGGTGGACGCCATGTTGCGACCGTTGTAACGGTAACCGGTTCTGTATTGGCTGTGTTCGTAGGCTACGTTGGTGCTCACATCCCCCAGAATGTCGTCGGCCAGGGTGTTGCTGAACTCGAAGAACCACTGCTGGTCGCTGTCCATCAGTTGGCTGGTGGCGTCCACGCCCAGCAGCCAGGATTTCTTGGCGGGGGCGTAACCTGCTTCGTCTTCGCCCATGATTTGAGTGTAAAAGCCAAGAGATTGCTCACCCAGCCCGAAACCATAACGTATATCGATGCTGCCCAGTTGGTTGCCCGGCTGCTCGGACTCGGTGTCATTGTCATCTCCAATGAACGCCTTCCATAACGTAGAAACCCCTTCCGAACGCCCCTGACCGCCCAGCATAATGGCGCGCGAGAAGCCTATATCCAGGCCTTCAATGGGCCGCAGAGTCAGGCGCATACCGATCAGTTTTGCCCTTGGAATAACGCGATCGTCTATCAGCTGACCAGCGAACACCGTGAAATCCCATGGGCCAACCCATTCCAGCCAATCGCTTTCCGGCGCGGTGGCGTCTTTGCGGTTAATCCAGACAGCGGGAAGGGGCCTGGCGTTGTTGGACAGAATCAGGCTGCTTTGCCAGCCCGGCCCCCACCAGCGGTCGATGGCTCCAGCGCCGACCACCCAATTGCCAGCGGTTCCGGCGATGTAGGATCCGTCCAGGCGGTAGGATTGGTCGTCTTCCGGGTTGGCGGCGAAGGTGGGTTTCAGGCCCAAAGCCAGGGCCTCGCCCTGCCATTGCAGATTCAAGCTGGTAACGCCGTTTTCTCTGGGCGCTGCCTGAAAGTCACGCACGAAGGTGGGTTCGGAAACGGCCGCAAGTTCGTATTCTGCACGCCAGCCGGGTGACCCTTGCCGGTCCATCTCAAAATTCAGGTAGGCCCTGGCACTGCCGACGGCGGGCGCATCACTGGCAATGGAATTCCCGTTCAGGGCGCCTTTTACAGACCCCATCATGACCGGCCAGGTAGAGACGGTACGGTCAAGGTGGCCCCTGTCTGCCAGTTTCTGAAGGGCAAAGCGGGCCTGGTTGTCTCCGGGTTCCAGCCAGGGGGAAGCCTGGGCAATCGAGGCACCAAATACTGCGGCCAGGCACGCTACCGCCCCACCGACCAGGGCCAAGTGTTTTGAGGTCATAGAATTGAGTTGTCTTTCGCAGGGCGTAAGAGGGGGATAAACGGCAGGCGTTCGCACACCGACTCTGTCCCTGTCAGGTTGTGAATGGTGTATGTCAGATTTGTGACGAAGTTTACGGGAAATGGCGTTACAAGCAAATTACAAACCTCACCGAATCTGGCGCACCGGCCTTGCCCCGGTTAAACCTTGTTAAATAGAAACGAGACGAACTATTGCAAGGCCAGCCCTGGTTCTGGCTGACGCTGGATAAAGTCCGTGGGTGCGTTTTGAAGAACCCGCAATAGCTGTGGAATATCCTGTGCCCTGCAGGCAGCCTCAAGTTCCTCAATAAGCTTTTCAACGCCTTGCCAATGCAGCGAACGCTCCCTGGCCATCATGATCCTTGGGTGGGTTGTGCCGATCGGGTTATCGCCGATCAGCAGTTCCTCGTAAAGCTTTTCCCCCGGGCGCAATCCGGTATAACGCACTTCCACGTCGCCTTCCGGATGCTGGGCGCTTTTTTCCTGCAGGCCCATCAGGTGAATCATTTTTCGGGCCAGGCTGGCAATATTAACGGGCTCACCCATGTCCAGAACGAAGACTTCGCCGCCCTGCCCCATGTTGCCGGCCTGAAGCACCAGCTGGCTGGCCTCGGAAATGGTCATGAAATAGCGGATAACATCGGGATGGGTGACGGTGACCGGCCCGCCCTCCCGAATTTGGCGCCGAAACAGAGGCACGACGGATCCGGAAGAGCCCAACACGTTGCCAAAACGCACCATGGAGAAGACGGTGTCGTGGTCTCGCTCGGCCAGGCCCTGAAGCACCAATTCAGCCACCCGTTTGCTGGCGCCCATGACATTGGTGGGTCGCACGGCTTTGTCTGTGGAGACCAGAACGAAACGCTCCACCCCGGCTTGGATAGCCGCTTCGGCCATAAAGTAGGTGCCAAAGACGTTGTTCCGCACACCCTCAACGCAGTTGTGTTCCACCAGCGGCACATGCTTGTAGGCGGCGGCGTGATAAACCGTATGAACCTGGTAGGATTTGAAGACGGTTTGGCAACGCTGGCGATCCGTGACGCTGCCCAGCAGCGCATGCACTTCCACATCCAGAAAGTTGTTTTGGATGATGGCCTGAAGTTCCTGATCGATGGCGTACAGGGCAAATTCGGAATGGTCGAGCAATATCAGCGTTTTGGGTCGATGGCGGATGACCTGTCGACACAGTTCGGAGCCAATGGATCCACCTGCGCCCGTGACCAACACCTGTTTGCCCTGAAGGCTTTTCGCGATCAAGTCCGAGTCTGGCGCTACCGGATCGCGCCCCAACAGGTCCTCGATTTCAAGGTCTCGTATTTCGCTGATCTTGGCCTGGCCCGCAATCACCTCTGAAACTGACGGTACGGTTTGAACGGGTACGGTCACGGTTTCCAGCTTAGCCAGTAGCGACTTTCTGTCGATGGTCGGGTCTGGGTCTAGTGCAAGTAGGACGCGCTGAACCTTGTAAGAGGCAAGCTGCTGTTCAACGTTGTCGATTGCAATCACGGGCAACCCGTTGATCAGGGAGCGATGATGCCGCTTTTCCAGCGAGACGAAGACCACCGGGTTGAAATGGCCGCCCTGTTCCAGCGCTGAAGCCAGCTGCAGCCCGGTGTCACCCACGCCCACAATGGCAACGGGCTCTTTGAGCAACTTCAATGGCCGCCTTACCAGCATCCGTATGCTTAACCGGGAACCACCAACGAATAAAAATGCCAGCACACCATAGATGATGGGAACCGAACGGGGAACAAAGGCCTGAAACAGGTAGCCGAAAAGAATCACGGCCAGGGATGAAATCACAATACCGTAAACGATGGTAAGCAGCGCTTTGTCACCCAGATATCGGATAACGGCCCGGTAAAGGCCCAGTTTGATGAATACCAGGATGGTGACGACAAAAGATGCCAGTGCCGTGACTGCCTGCGACTCGTCGGGAAACCAGGTGGGTTGATCCAAACGCAAGGCGTAGGCTGCCCAGAAAGACACGGAGAGGCCGACCAGATCGGAGCACACCGAAATGATTCGCTTCTGGAATCGGGGAAGCGAGAAAAACGCGTGAAGGCCAAGCTTCTTCTTGAGACGTTCCAGATTCACGCGGCGGCCTCTTCCATTACTTTACGCAAGGTGTCGCAAGTCAACTGAATCTCTTCACGAGTCAGCGTTGGGTGAGCAAGGAACATCAAGCTGGTTTCGCCCAGCTCTTTGGCAACCGGTAACCGATGCGACGGGGCCAGCCCGGCATCCTGGAAGTTCTTTTCCAGATAGATTTCGGAACAGGAGCCGGAAAAGCAGGGAACGCCGTGCTCCTGGATGGTTTGTTGGATGCGGTCACGGTTCCAGCCTGGTTTCAGTTGCTCTGGCTCTACAAACAGATAGCACTTGTAACCTGCATGGTGAATATCGGCGGGTATGTCAGGAACCCTCAAGCCCTTGGTGCTGCGCGCAGCATCCCAGATTGCGTCGCAATGACTGTTCCGCTGTGCGGACCAGCCGGGCATGCGCTTGAGTTGAATGCGGCCGATGGCAGCCTGCATTTCCGTCATGCGCCAGTTGGTGCCAAACGATTCATGGAGCCACCGGAACCCTGGCGGATGCTCCCGTTCATAAACGGCTGACCAGCTTTTGCCGTGATCTTTATAGGACCACATGCGGGACCACAAGGCTTTGTCGTTGGTGGTAACCATGCCGCCCTCGCCCCCGGTGGTCATGATTTTGTCCTGACAAAAGGACCAGGCGGCAACGTGCCCCAAAGAGCCCACCGGTTTGCCTTTGTATTCGGCGCCATGTGCCTGGGCGCAGTCTTCGATGATGGAAAGCCCGTTCTGGCAGGCCAGTTCGTTGAGGCTGTCCACGTCACACGGCCAGCCTGCCAGGTGAACGGCAACAATAGCGCGGGTTCTTGGGGTAATAAGCGGGGCAACCGTGGCGGCGGAGAGGTTCTGCGAATCCCTGTCCACATCCGCAAAGATCGGCCGCGCGCCTGAGTTCACAATGGACGAAGCAGACGCCAAAAAGGTTCGGGCCGTGACGATCACCTCGTCGCCCTCGCCGATGCCAAGACCTTTCAATGCCAGGTCGAGCGCAACGGTGCCATTTGCAACGGCGACGGCATAGTCTGTGCCCGAAAATTCGGCAAATTCCCGCTCGAATTCTCGGCATTCGGTGCCTGTCCAGTAATTCACCCTGTTGGACAGGAGGACATCCCGCACGGCATCGGCCTCTTCTTCGGTATAGGCGGGCCAGCTTGAAAAAGGTCCGTTCAGCATTCAGTACTCAATCTGATGTAAGGGTTCAGGTTTTTATCGCTTTCGCCGGGCTACCAACGACGGTGGTGCCCGCAGGCACATCTTTTACGACCACCGCGCCCATACCAACGATGGACGCTTGACCAATGGTTAACAGTTGTTTTACCGACGCACAGGCGCCCACCCAGGCACGCTGTTGCACCGAAACGCCCCCGGCCAAGACGGCGTTGGGGCTGATGTGGGCGAAATCACCCACCTGGCAATCATGTTCTACCACGGCACCGGTGTTCACAATAGCGCCGCTACCGATGGACGCGCCGGCGTTCACCACGCTGTTGGCAAACAGCACACAGCCAGGGCCAATGGAGGCGTATGAACTGATCACGCTTGTCGGGTGAACAACGCTCACAAGGCTTGCCCCGGCGTCCAATAATTGGGTTTGCTTGTCTGCACGAATCTGGTTGTTTCCGATGCCAACCACCACGCCATCAAAGTCTCCCAGACGTTCAAGCAGTGCGGCGGTGTCTCCCTCAACGGGCCAGGGGCCGTTTTCCGTCAAGTCCGGCCAGGCATCGTCAAAGAAGGTCACGGCCTGCCAGCTGGACGCAAGTGCAGCATCGGCCACGACCTTCCCATGGCCGCAGGCTCCGAGAATGGCCAGGTGCATCAGTCTTTATTCCCGGTAAATTTGGACATGGTTTCTTCTCCCTCGCCGCTGATACCTTCTTTCACCAGAACCTTTTGCAGCGTTAGAAACAGAATCTTGATATCCAGCCACACTGAATGGTTGTCCACGTACCAGACGTCCAGCTCAAACTTTTCTTGCCAGGAAATCGCGTTCCGGCCGTTTACCTGGGCCCAGCCTGTAATGCCTGGCCGCATTTCGTGGCGACGGTACTGCCGCGCCGAGTAGAGCGGCAGATATTCCATAAGCAGCGGTCGCGGGCCCACAAGGCTCATGTCACCTTTTAGCACGTTCCACAGTTCTGGCAATTCATCCAGACTGGTGGCGCGCAGAAAACGACCGAAAGTGGTCAGGCGCTCTGAATCCGGCAGTGGATTGCCTTGTTCATCGACCGCGTCTTTCATCGTGCGAAACTTGATCATTTCAAAAGGCTTACCCCCCAGGCCGGGACGTTGCTGACGAAAAAACACGGGCGCCCCCAGCTTCACCCGCACGATGGCAGAGATCAGCAGGATCAGTGGCCACAGCAACAGTAGACCGATGACAGCACTGGTAAGATCGATCAAACGTTTAAGCACTGCTGACCCCATAGTCGCCGGGCGCCACTGTCGCTGCTTTTTCCGGGTGTCCATCGACCACCGCCGCCAATACGGATATCAACTGTTCAGCCAGATCATCCCTGGCAAAGTGGCTCTCTGCCAGTTGCCTTGCCGCCTTGCCGGCGCTTTCCAGCCATGTTGCATCGTGCACTGCCTGCTCAAGCTCCTGTGCTACCTGCGGGACTGATTTGCCCCACATGGAAAGCCCACACTGATGCTTTGCCACCAGTTCGTGCATCCAGCCACCGTAGTTGAGCATAACCGGGGTACCGGAAGCCAACGCATCGAAAAACTTGTTGGCGGAGTTACGTCGCATTTCTGGCAGATCAACGAAGATCGCCGATGACACCGTTGCGGCACTGAGCATGGCCGGGATTTGTGATTTTGGCAGTTTGTCTTCAATAAACAGGTTTGAGCCCAGAACACCCGCCGCCCTGGCCTCTGCCATAATCTTGTCACGCTCGGCGCCATCGCCGACGGCCAGAATTCGGATATCGGAGTCCAGCGATTGCAGCTCCCTGGCCAGTTCAACCAGGTACCCTATGCCATTGGTGGGGCCAAACGTGCCCGCATAAACCAACAGTGGCTTGTCACCCAACCACTCACGTTCAGCGCGAAAACCGGCGGCAGCCTTGTCATCATGCTGAAACTCGTCCAGATCGCTGCTGTTGGGGATGACCGCGACGCGCTCTGCGGGATACCCCGTTTGGACCACACCTTCCTTCATCCCGGGTGATAACGCGACGACCGCCTGAGAATTGTGATAAGCCCAATGCTCCAGTTTGCGGGCGGCAAAGCGCAACAGCGGATTGTTCAACGCACCGACGGCAATGGGCATTTCCGGCCAGAGATCGCGCACCTCAAACACCATCGGAATCCGTTTCTTTTTGGCGGCAGGAACCGCCGGTAGCGCAATGGTCAGAGGCGTGCTGGTGGCGAATATGACATCGCCGTCCAGTTCCAGCACCTTTTTGCGAGCGGCCATGGCGAATGAAAAGAAGGCTTTGATCCGCTGCATGAACCCCATATGGTTTGAATAAGGCACGGGATACCAATGCACCTGGATTCCGGATTCCTCGCTTTGATACCAGCTGGTTTTATCGGAGTCCGGTTCGCGGTAACTGGTGACCATCTGCACTTCGTGTCCCGCTACGACCATCCGGCGCGCCATCTCGTAGGAGCGGGTACCGCCGGACATGGCTGGAGTGTTGAAGTATTGGTGGAGGTAAATGATTCGCATGCTACCTGACATCCGGCCCGTGAAGTAAAGACTTCACCGACTGATAAGCCCTGACGGGCCACAGCCAGGTCAGTACGACAAACGCTTTGAATTTGGCAGAAAAAGACAAATCCTTCCGGCTGTCCGCAAGCATTTTATAGGCCCGTATGGGCGGCAGGAAGTTAAAAAACAGAAACAGCAGCCGCCGCTTGAGTGACCCGTTGCCAGTTTGCCCCCCGGTGACCCTTCTTATCTTCTGAATAATTTCTTTCGAGCTGATTCTGGCTGGGTGATAAACCAGAGCGCCTTCATCAAATTCCAGACGAAAGCCGTTTCTTGTGGCCCTGCGACACAATTCTGCATCCCCACCACTGAATCGGGAATCGTTAAAGTGACCAATGGCGTTGAACACCTTCGCGGACACCGTTAAATTCGCCGTCACCGCATAGCCATTGCTCACGTACCTTTTCTGTGGAAGGCCGAATATCATGTCGTAAGACTCGACAAACGTCTGCCTGTCAGTCTCGGCGAATATCTGAACGTCTCCGGCCAGCAAATCAAACCCCTGGCGTGCCCATCGCAGGATGCGGGGTATCCAATCTTGCGACGGGATGCAGTCGGCGTCGGTGAACGCAAAATACTCATAGTCACTGGCTACGCGTGCAAGCGCAAAATTTCTAGCGGAATAAGAGCCCGGCTTTTCACAGATCAGTACCGAGAACCAGCTTTGACCGAATGCGGGCACATGGGCCGACCCGTTGTCCACGAAGATCAGATCGACCTCGTCTCCGTATTGGTCAATCAAGTCCTTGTACAAGGGGAGATTTTTTTCGACGCGCCACCAGTCGTTGTAGACGGGGACGATAATGCAGAGCCTTTTGTTCAAAGCCGCCTCGGAGTCAGAGGGTTAACGAGTTAAAATCCAAAATGTCGAGATAATAGGTCTAACTGGCCGTTGGTTTATCTAATCCCGAAGATTATTGATATTGTCCTTGTACCACCGGTACGTATCCTTTAACCCCTTTTCCAGAGTTGTGTCTGCTTCCCAGCCCAACGCTTTCAATCGAGATACGTCCATTAATTTACGAGGAGTGCCATCAAGCTTACTCGTGTCAAAAACCAATTCCCCGTCGAACCCCACAACACGCTTCATTGTCTCGGCCAATTCCCGGATGGAACAATCGACGCCGGTACCAATATTAATGTGGGAAAGCATGGGCTGGGTGTTATCCGCGTACTTTTCGTGATTCAAATTCATTATAAAGACGCTGGCATCGGCCATGTCATCCACATGCAGGAACTCGCGCATTGGCTCACCACTGCCCCAGACAGTCACTTCCTCGGCGCCAGTTTCTTTCGCTTCATGAAAACGACGCATCATAGCTGGAATGACATGGCTGTTTTCATGATGGAAGTTATCATTTTTGCCATATAGGTTCGTTGGCATAGCGGATCGATAGTCGCGTCCATACTGCCGGTTATAGCTCTCGCACAGTTTTATGCCGGCAATTTTGGCGATGGCATAGGGTTCGTTGGTTGGCTCCAAAACACCTGTAAGCAGTGCATCTTCTCGCATAGGTTGCTGCGAAAATTTTGGATAAATACAAGAAGACCCAAGAAACAACAGTTGCTGGACGCCCGCCAAATGAGCGGAGTGAATCACGTTCAGCTCTATCATCAAGTTGTCGTAGATAAATTCCGCCGGGAAAGAGTTATTGGCGTGGATACCACCCACTTTCGCAGCGGCAAGATAGACCTGATCAATCTTCTCTTCGAGAAAAAAGGACTGCACCTGATGCATATCCTTTAGATCGAGTTGAGAATGCGAACGGGTAACAATGTTTGAGTGTCCCAGAGATTCAAGGTGCCGGACAATGGCGGACCCAACCATTCCATTGTGGCCAGCCACAAATATACGTGGAGCTTGGTTTGACATTATCCGTTCTCCAGCGTAACCGGTATGTCAAACCCATGCCTACGAAGCAATGCAGAACGCCGCGCATACTCGAGATCGTGGGAGATCATTTCTGCGCACATTTCTTGCGCCGAAATCTCTGGCACCCAGTTGAGTTTCGCCCGCGCTTTTCTCGGATCCCCTAGCAAACTCTCCACCTCTGCAGGACGGAAGTAACGTGGGTCAATTTGCATAATGACATCTCCAACGCTTACGGCAGGCGCCTTATCACCGGTGACCGCTTCAACCACCGCCCGCTCTTCAACGCCTTCTCCCTCAAATCGCAAACTGATCCCCAGTTCCTTCGCTGACCAAATAATAAAATCCCGAACCGAATACTGAACGCCAGTCGCGATCACGTAATCTTCAGCCTCATCTTGTTGCAACATCAGCCACTGCATGCGCACGTAATCTTTTGCATGTCCCCAATCCCGTAGCGCATCAATATTGCCCATGTATAGGCAGTTCTCCAGGCCTTGAGCAATATTCGATAAACCGCGGGTAATTTTTCGAGTCACAAAGGTTTCGCCACGCCTCGGAGATTCGTGATTAAACAGAATCCCGTTGCAAGCATACATTCCGTAAGCCTCTCGATAATTGACCACTGCCCAGTACGCATACAGTTTGGCAACAGCATAGGGAGACCGAGGATGAAAAGGGGTCGTTTCGCTTTGAGGCGTTTCTTGCACTAAACCATAGAGCTCCGATGTTGAAGCCTGATAAAAGCGCGTTTTCTTTTCCAGCCCCAGAAATCTGATAGCCTCCAGCAGCCGCAATGTTCCCATTGCGTCGACGTCTGCCGTGTATTCCGGTACTTCGAAGCTCACGGCAACGTGGGACTGAGCTCCCAGGTTATAAACTTCATCTGGCTGAGTTTCCTGCAGAATTCTTGTCAGGTTTGAAGAGTCTGTCAGATCGCCGTAGTGAAGTTTAAAGTTCTGATGCTCCACATGAGGGTCCTGATAAATATGATCAATACGCTGGGTATGAAACAACGAAGCCCGCCGCTTGATACCGTGCACCTGATACCCTTTCTCCAGCAAAAACTCGGCAAGATACGAACCATCTTGCCCGGTGACGCCGGTAATCAGAGCCGTTTTATTCATCGAAACACCTATTCTTTTAAAAACGAGATAACAAGCGAAGGCCCGGTCATGACGCGCTCAACCTTCAACTAAACCAATGACATCGTCGACAGGCTCTGAAAAATAATTGCGAGGTAAGCCCGCTGGTAATTCATCTGCCTTTTCTGCCAGCTCGACACCATTTTGAATAATCAATGCACTGCCAACGTCTACTAGCGGTTTAAAATTGCTCGCAGACTCTGGAAGTCTCAAGATTGCCACACCACAACCGGCGAGTGATGCTTCTATCAAGGCAGTTGAGTTCACACCCAGTACAGCGCTTGCTGAACTGCTTGCCTCAGCAAAACTTTTGGACGATTTTATCTCTATATTTTCTGGAATATCCGCCGCAAGTGCGTCAAGTTCGTCGCGAATGTCACTAGAAGACTCGTTAGGATGCGGCCTTATCGTGACGTTCCAATCAGGCCGCTCTCGCGCAAATTCGACTGAGCAGGCCACTATTTTTTGTCGAATAGGTCCTTGAGACAGGACCAATAGACTTTTCTCTCTTCTATCAACGACCCTTTTCGTCTCGAGGATAGCGTTTTCCATATGCGGCGCACCAACCACCTTCACCTTGCAGTTTGTCGGCAAGTCACAGTTGCGGTACCAGGCCTCTCCCCAAACAAGAATTTGACAGGGGAAATATGGGACATAATCCCAGCCCCTGAAATCGTAACCCAGATGCCCCCGATCCATCGAACCATGCTGGAATTCTGCGGTGACCATTCCCAATTCCTGAGCCGCCGCAATCGGCGCCTCCCGCCCGTAACTCACAACCACGTAAAGTGCTTTGAGCTTCATCAACCGAAAAAAGACCTTATAAACAGCCCTTTGTCCCTTGAAGGCCCTGACAGCTTTTACAATGAATGCTGCAACACCAACTCCGTTAATTTTCATGTCGCCGCCAAAGGCCTGCTTAATGGCATCAATTCGTGCCAGGTCTTCCCTACTCAAATTAAGTTTGATCAGCTTCCCTAAAGCCGCACCAAGATAAACCATCACATCGTTGTCTGGGGCGCCCCTTATTGCAGGAGTATTTCCGGGAGATGTTCGATCAAGTATCAAACTGTCGTTTCCTGAATCCGATAACCAGACGCGTGATGAGATAGGTTCTATCACTCTATCGTCTTGCAACTGCTTTCGGGAGTGGAGAATGACGACGCGCTTTGTCTGACGTTTGAGATACAGAAATGGATTCCGAAACACAAACAGGTTCCAAAAGCTTTTTATGAATTGCCCTCGGGTCTTTCGAAGCCTCTGGATTTCCGGATGGGGGAACTTTCCAATCCCATGAAGCAGACGGTAATAACGGAAAAGTGGAAACCTTACGAGCTTCCAGACATGAACGCCATCGATTTGCCACCTGGCAAGATCCTCGTCTTTTTCAAGGGATTCAAAGACCTTCAACGCTTCGTCGAAAGAAGTAGGAGCATTTTGGTCATTCGTCATAACCAGCGGTCTCTTGGATCAAGCAAGTTTGGGGCTGGCCAATGCCGCACAGCTTCCAGTAGGGATCGCTTACAATATCGCCCTGTGCGGCTAATCGGCACATCTGAGAATAGTCCTCAGGTGTATCAATGGTTAATCTGACATCAGATTGATTCTCAGCCGAATTTTCCATACTGATTCGGTTAAACTGTTCTCTGAGGCGATAGAGATGGCTGGTGACATGCTCTTTCTCGGCCTCAGCTACGGACGACGCCAGTTTCTGAAACAGCGCAGCAGAGACGCATTCCACCGCAATACCGTATGGGTAGGATCGGTGAAACAAATTGCTTACGCAGGCATCAGACTGGCTCATTTGAGCAAGACCGATATTTATCAGCGATGGCTCGAGGAGAGGGCAATCGGCATTGATTCGAACAAACCCTTCTAAATGGAAGGTTTCAAGAGCTTGCAAGGTACGTCTCACGAGGTTGAATGCATCTCCACGAAACACCGTGTATCCCTGCGCCTTACAGTAATCGACAAGACCGTCATCCACCGGCCTATCAGTCGTGAGCAATATATTGTCGGCAACATTAATACGCCCGGCCCTGGCAAACACAATGTCTATTAGCCGTCGATTGCCAATTTCATACATGGGTTTACCTGGCAATCGGCTGGAATCAGATCGGGCATAAATAAAACCGGCAGTACCCTGAATCATTCTCTTTGCATGCCCTTTTCGTCCATTTCGTCACGCCAATAATCTTTTGCAGATTGCCAGTTTGAAGTGCCTGGACCAGCGAAACCGCGATCCGGCTCGACCGCCTGATAACGACTGACCGATGAGTTTGTCCTGGTGCCCACCAGTTCGCTGAGGTCTTTTGGGGCGTATGCCGTGCTAGGGCGAACGAAGAGTAGATCCTCCTCAGTAATGGTATGGCCCTCAGGCAAATCACGAGATGCGTAGACGCCGCGACGAGCGCGGATACGAGTAACCTTTTCATTTTCTGCTGATTGATTGACGGGGCCACTCACGCCCTTCGCACATTGGTGCAACGTTTCAATGTAATCAGCCAATTGGTCCTCGTTCAAAGCATGTGCATGATCAAAGCCTGGCAGTGTCTGGTCGACCGTGAAGTGTTTTTCGAAAAAGGTAGCACCTTCGACGACCGCCATCGCTGCAGAAACCACTCCCTCCGTATGATCCGAATAGCCAATTGGGCAATCGAATGCATGGGAAAGCATCGCAATTCTGCGAATGTTTGCATCCTTCAATGAGCAAGGATAAGAAGAGACACAATGCATAAACTCAAGGTCTGTCAAGGGGAATCTTTGCCTGACAAACTGATAAGCAGCGTCGATCTCGGCGAGACTAGCCATACCCGTGCTTAGAATCACCCGCTGAAACTTCTGGCAGACCAGGTCAATCAATTTATGGTTGGTAAGGTCTGTGGAAGCGATTTTTACATAGGATGCACCCAAATGATCGAGGAGCTCCACACCATTCTCGTCAAAAACTGACGCTGATATATCTATTCCTTTCGAATGGGCATGAGACCAGACCTTTTCCCAATCAGCACGGGAGAGTTCCTCGTCTTTTCGTGCGTGAAACACTGGATTGTCTACATAACCCTCGCCATCGAAATAGGCTGGAAGATAGAGGCCTTCGGCAAAAATGAACTGGAACTTGACTGAATCTGCGCCCGCTCTTTTCGCTAAATCGACTAATTCAATTGCGCGCTGGACAGAGCCGTTATGATTGCTCCCAGCCTCAGCAATAATATTAACCATGTGCGACACCTCAAATATTGATTCGTTGATGAATTGAATGCGCAAGTAAGCTAGCCCCGTCTGGCAACGGATTTTCTAGGGCTTTTTCGTGCATTTTCGCCAGGGTTTGTCGATCAGAAACCAATTGAATCACCGACGGATAGAAAAAGGAATCACGAAGGAAATAAGCCAAGCACCCCTGAGATATCAAGGTTCCATTTTTGAATAGCTTGTCTCTGGTGGTCAGGGAAATTGCGGGAATTCCCTGCGCTACCGCCTCACTGATCAGCAGGCCATCGCCCCCAACAAACACATTGATATCGGCAAAAAATGACCACGGCTCGTCGCTGAAGCTTTTCTGAACCAACAGGGGGCGAGAGCAATAAAGTGGCTCAAGCGGCTGATGGTGCAAAACATAAATTTTCGAAATCAGAGGAACTTCTGAAAACCTGGCCACGAGTTCGTCCAGGTCAAAGGGATCTTCGCCACCAGATAGGCAAATGCCGACCTTTATCTCGTCAAAATCTAAAGCTCGGGCTTCCAATTGCCTGGTTGTGACGAAAGCAAAGGATTGATTTTCTTCTATAACTGCACCATCACCTATTGATGTCCTGAGTTCTTTGGAGACCGACCTTACTAGAACGTGCGTTGCCAGGTCGGCTCTGTCGCAGACAGGAGATATCAACACTCTGTGTCTGCATTGCTGGAGCATTGCTGCGTCGGAGTCCGGAATCGTTGCGGCATCAATTACCACATCCTGAGACTGAATAGTTTCTTCGCTGATCATGCCTAGCGTTTTTGCTTTGCCACGCCCATAGTCATCCGCAGCAATATAAAACCTGACATCAAACCCCATATCGCTCAATGCCGACCCAACTGCCCGACTACGCTTGAGGTGCCCCAAGCCTCCAGACGAGCTGGCCTGAGTGTACAAGCTTAGTAATTTAGCACCACTGCTCACCCCGAGACTCTTCCAGTATTTACGTATGCCTCCATCATGCTCTTGAATCGCGAAAGCTGTTCGAACTGAGTATTAGTGATGTTCCCCCACTGCTTGGTGACACCCGCCAGGTCACTAGAAGAGACACCACCCCGGTCTACCTCGGCCAGCAACTGATCCATAAAGTCATCTCCCTGCTCCACCATGTTCAGATAACAGGACTTCAGGCCGAGATCGTTAAAAAGCGAAAGCGCCCGTTCGTCGTAAACGATATTCACCGTGGGAACGCCGTAGGACATGGCAGGTAACGTGGCGTGCAATCGATAGCTGACCACTATATCCGCTTTCCTCAACAGCGCCAGATACTGATAAACATCACTTGTGTACACAGAGTCTACTTGTTTCGTGTACCTAAAGGCGGTCGCGAAATCCAGATCCCTGCTATCGTTGCAAAGGATTCTGATTCGCTTGTGCCCTACTTCACGAAGCCTGTCTATCACCATCTCTATCTGTTTCTGAATATCACTTTGAAACCGATATGGGACATTCATCAGACTCGGCGTTCGTATCGATATCAACGCTCCGGCGTCCTCGTTTTCAGGCAGTTCTGGCAGGCTTTCAGTGTAACGGCTCAGATTAATAGTCGGACACCAGCCAAGCTGATCCTTGCTGTTGATGTTGTGTAAATGTTCATGGGTTGCACTATCGCGCGACAAGGACAAATCGGACCGATCCAGCAGATTGCTGAGTTTGGAGTCTGGAATGACATCTGACCGATCTGAGAGGTTTCCACGTCGATCAAATATTCTGCCACGTGAATTTGAAAACAGCATAAGAGGTGGTTGAAGTGCTTTTAGCGCACGCGCATCGACATCGATCTCATCGTTTTCAAAGAGGTTACCACCGCCGACAATAACACCATCAGCGTATCGGTTGATTTCGTGGATTGTTGAGGACGTAAGCCCGGATTTGGCCGTGCTCTCGTGCTTGTTTGTCGCCGGGTAGTCAATAATCGATACTAAACGCCCAAAAGTTTCGTAAAGCATGTGGCGTAGAGCGAAATTAATAGCCTGATTGCCTACATTGTGACCAATCGGTCTTATATTAGCTATCGTGTACATTGGCCCTCCAAGGGACGACATTTGTTAGCAGATCGAGTAATTTATTATTTACCACGTAAAAGAATTATTCTTAGGGGCCTGAAATTCATCATGAAATTCTTCATTCTAGTCATTAATCCTATATTAAAAACGAACTTCAATTCCCTTACATCTCTTTCTTTCTCATCGAAATCAATCGACGACCAGTCTATATTTTTATTGCATTTTTCCGCGTACCAATTGTACACAGGTATGGCAAAATTGTTTTTTGTAGAAAATCTCTCGAAAATCTCATCTCTATTATCTCGAATACTTTCTAAATACTGATTGTATTCGGAATCCGGCATAGACTTGAGGTAGCTCAGCAACTCATCATTGTTGTCAAAGTCTCTTATGTCGACGTAACAGGATTTCGGAATCCAGCGATCAACCTCTGGACTACCAAGGTATACGGGAACACTCAACGCAAGAAACGAATCAAGAATTTTTTCACTTATATAATTATTTACAATCACATTTTCTATAGTAAAGTTGAACTTGTATTTATTTATAGTTAAGTACTTTTTGATATGCGGATTAAGTGGGCCTCTAAAGTTGACCATATCAGCAGGCCAGTTTCTTCCATATATATCAATCTCACTATAATTAACTATACTTTCACGAATCCCGTAAATTTTTTGCAAATTCAAATTTTGCTCTTTGAATTTTTCAACATTCTCGTGATATTCACTACGGGTTTCTCTCCGTAGAACCATGCATGCAAATTTTCTATTCGAAGGTACTGTGTTTTGTTTGTAAACCAAAAAATTATCGTAGCTCAAATTTGCAAATACAAAAGAATCGCCATCAACATGTGTGGTTAGGTAAGTGAGGATAAAATCGTGATAGGTTTCCATGTAATCCCTGCTGGTTCTCAGCGGGGTATGGGCATCGTAAGATCTCATTACAATAGGAAATCTACCCTTTAATTTGAGCAAATGCCCCTCTACATCCCGTTGAACATCGCCCTTACCGAACGGAACATGATATATAACTGCGTTTGGGAAGTCTGATAAAGAGTCCTGATATTCATAGAAATTGTAAACATTGAAATACTTGGACAGCATGAAGTAATGCCAGGACAGCGTCGTGCGCATCTCTTTCAGCCCGGCTTCGCTCTGCGCCTTCATTTCGTCTAAGAGACCAATATATTTATATGTTTGCTCTCTAAAGGCCAAGATAACAAATAGATCAATTTTTTCCATGTGATCAGTATCGAACCATTTATAAATTATATGATTTTACGCTCTGCTTCCGAATACGCTTGACGCTGGCTTTTATCAATTCAGAAAATGGAATAGTTTACTTTCTGGTTACTACATTCAAGCTCATGCAGCGGCCATTCTCAAAATCCATATGAGGAAGGTACGCACGACTAAAATCATCGTAATCAGCAGGTAGGAAATCTCGCCAATCGTACTTTTCTATTCCCTGAAACCCCGCTTCTTTAAAAAATGCTTCCAGGGTTCTAAAATCGAAAGCTACGTGATGAAAATTGTAGTCGTAGGTCTGCCCACCGTAGAGAAGACCCTGAAAACTACCCAACTCACGGCCCGCGAGGTATTCAGCAACCACTGCCTCGAAGTCAGGTACTGCAACCCTCAACAATCCTCCAGGCTTTAACACCCGCTTCCACTCAAGCAGAACAGTGACGACCTCGCTCCTTACTACGTGCTCCAATATGTGAGAAGCATAAATCTCTGAGACTGTCTCGTCTTCAATCATGGTCAACTTGCGGGTATCACAAACATAGTCAACATGATCAAAGTTGATAACGTCGAGATGTTTAAATCCTGGAAGGTATTTTTTTCCGCAGCCAATGTGAAGTTTCATTTTTATACCTGATTTAATTTTCCGGAATGTTTATGAGAGCTCGGCCATGCGCTTGAATTTTTCATTGCGCTCAGAAAGCTCGTAATAGCTTCCTTTGTCAATAACGCTGCCATCTTCCAATAAAAATATGACATCGCACTTCTGAACGGTCGCCAAGCGATGCGCAATCATGATGATCGTTTTTTTACCTGCAAAGTCATGAATTGCATCCATTATTAATTTTTCAGTAATTCCGTCCAGGGCGCTTGTAGCTTCATCTAAAATGAGGACATCCGCGTCATCGTATAACGCTCGTGCGATACCTATCCTCTGACGTTGCCCACCTGACAACTGAACACCACGCTCACCTACTAACGTGTCCAATCCATCAGGTAAGTCCTTCAGCAGTTCATCAAGATGAGCCATGCTGGCTGCGCGGTTAACCTGCGTTTCGTCGATATCCGGCTTCGGAATACCGAATGCGATGTTCTCTCTTATGCTTCGGTCAGAGAGAAAAATCGCCTGGGGCACAAACCCGATGCTGTTCTGCCATGCACGCCGACGAGTTTCGTTGATTGGGACTCCATCCACAAGGAGTTCGCCTTTTTGCGGCTGGATCAAACCCAAGAGAATGTCGATCGCCGTCGACTTACCAGAACCCGATGCCCCCACAATGCCAACGACCTGATTCGCCTTGATATCTATGTTTATCCCTTTCAGTGCTGAAATCGTTTTCCCCGGGTAGGTGAATTCAACATCCTGTAACTGAAGTGATTGAGTCAGATGGAGACGTGAATTGGGGTGGCTGGTATCTGAAACCTGCTTGTCCTCGCTCGAGGCTTTGAGCTCTTCTCTTATCGCTTCAAACGCAGGGGCAGACCCACGAATCATCGAAACACTGCTGTATATTTGCTGGAACGCTGGCAACAATTTCAGGCCAGCGAGCGCGTATACGGAAAGCAATGGCAAAATCGCCCCGAGATTCCCTTGCTGGGATCCAAGTAAATAGAGGACCAGAAATATCAGACTACCGAACGCTATCAATTCCATAACATATCGGGGCATCTGAGCCATTACGGTCATTTTTCCCTGAGCATCTGCATACTGCCGGCTCACTTCGCCGAAACGCTCAGTGAACAACGCCTGCCTTCCCAGCAACAAAACATCCTTAACACCGCCGAAGCCTTCGCTCATCAAACGGAATCTTTGGCCCTGTGCCGAAGAAATCATCCTTCCCTTTCTTGTAAGACGCCTGCGCACCAACTTGTACATAAGCCAGTAAGCGACCACAAAAATCCCAAACCCAGCGATCGCAACCCGAGGGTTATAAGCGAACATGGCCCCGGTAATCATTAAAGCCATGAAGATTCGGGCGTTCATTTGCATCAATGGGCTGATCATCTGGGTTGTAACCCGGCCAGCCTCTTGGGCGATTTTGCTGGTCAAATGACTACTGCTGCCGCTGGCATGGAACAACCAGGGCTGATGCAAGTAATAGTGGTAAAGACGATTCCCAAGCTCAGCGCCAACCCTTGCGCCATACATTGATAAGCGCCAGATCGTGTACATTGAGAGCAAAGCGGAAGCGACCAGTACTCCCAGTACTCCGATACCCATCCAGAATAGAAACTTTTCCGGGGTTTGTATTCCGCTTGCCTCGTAAACTTTGGCCAGGGTTCCATCGCCCTGGAGCTGATCCATATCGCCAACCACAGCCATGAAAGGGCCGATAGAAATGACGCTGGCCAGTTCGGCAAGCGCCATAAGCAAGACAAGCACCTGAAGACGAAATAGCTTTTTACGCTGCTCATCAGTCAGCAAAGAGTAAAGTTCTTTTAAGTTGGCAATCATAGTTGTTCAATTTCCCTGGCGAGGGGTATCGCGCTGACTGGAAGACACGCATCACCTGTCACACGACGACCTGAGAAGTCAGCCAATCGCATACTGGCCCACCAAATCTTCAACATTGATCCTGAATCGAGGACAAAGGCACTCTGACCGCCTGCTGTTTCTGCATGAAACTAATAAGCACAATCGCTCGCTCTTCACCATCGTAAGCCTGAAAAATGGCGCTAAGTCCCGCGAAGGGGCCACTAGCAATCTCAATTGACTGTCCGGGTTTAATGCCACCTTTGCTTTCAACTTGTTCAAGCCCCGACTTGATAAGCTGGATAGTTTGATCGTCAATTACCGCAGGCTTATTAGCAAAACTAACCACCCGTATGACTCCCCGGGTAGAACGCAACTTACTCCAAATGGGGTCGGCGTTATCCAGATTTATAAAAAGATAGCCAGGGAAAAGCGCCTCATGTTTTTTAATGCGCTTGCCTGCCCTGATTTTTTCCACGGTAACTTTTGGGTAAAAACAGGTGACGCCCTGATTCTGAAGGTTTTCCAAAGCGCGATTGCCCTGGGCGGGTTTATGTTGAATAGCGTACCAAATCATTGGACCTACTATGCAGGTGCATTTTTCGCACTAATTTAACACACCTGCAAAATGCTGTCGGGCTCATTGACCACTAGATGCTGATACTTAGCGGTTTTTTGACCTGTACCAGTTGCCCGCAGCAACAAAGAACGGATTCAACACATCTTCCTTGCCATACTTTAGCGACTCACCTTCCAGAGTTTCGACTTTACCTCCAGCCGCTGAAAGCACTGCATGAGCGGCGCCGGTATCCCACTCACAAGTGGGGCCAAGTCTGGGATAAATATCTGCATGGCCTTCTGCAATGCGACAGAATTTCAGAGAGCTTCCCGCCTGGACGAGCTCGAAAGGTTCGAATTGCGAGATAAAAGACTTGGTCTCATCGTTAAGATGGTTCTTACTGGCGACGATCCGAAGTGTCTCTTTGGGTTCAGCAACAGAGATTCTGTGGACTCGACCGTTGCGGTCGCGTTTGTAGGCACCTTCCCCTTTGACACCCCAGTACGCTTCTTTCAGAGCGGGAGCAGTGACGACGCCAAGCACGGGCACACCATCTTCGATCAAAGCAATGTTGACCGTGAATTCGCCCGTACGCTGTGTAAAGTCTTTCGTACCGTCAATGGGGTCGATCAACCAGAATCTTCGCCAATGCCGACGCTCTTCCCAGGATATATCCGCACCCTCTTCAGACAAGACCGGTATGTCACGTGACAGCGCACGGAGGCCCTCAATAATGATTCGGTGGCTAGCAAGATCGGCCGCAGTGATGGGCGACTCATCGGCCTTGTAGTCAACCTTAAAATCGGTCATGTAGATGTTGAGGACCTTTTCGCTCGCAGCGTCTGCAATTTCAATGGCTTTATGCAAATAGGTTGAAAGAGTCATATAAACGTTCCGGATCAGAATTTACAGTGGAGAGGCGTATAGTGTTCAACCGGCAACCTTACCTTCGCTCACTACGTGCGCCAAGGTACAACCTCAACTTTTCGAATGTCTTGACGACATAGACCAGACAAGCAACGTTAAGAACGGCCACTTTCTGGCGAAGTTTCGGAAAACGGCGGTCGGAAAGTACCAGGCGGAGCTGTGCCGTAAGAGAACGCCCACTTCGACCAAGCCTTGTATTATTCCCATCGAGCTTCTTGATATCCCTCTGCCCACCGGTGACTCTTCTGGTCTTGGTGACTATCGAACCGAGAGTCCGACGCGCAGGATGAAAAACCATGGCCGATCCAACATAGGAGAACACATACTGCTTTTCCTTGGCTCTGGAGCACCATTCAAAATCCCCCTTTGACCGAAGTTGGCTGTTGAATAGGCCGACTTCGGACAGGCACTCACGCCAGCACATCAGGTTGGCAGTGACAGAATATCCGTTTTCTTCTACATTCCGGCGTTGCGAAAATCCGAGAATCATCTCAAACATTTCAACGGCAGAAGGCGAATCAGGCGACGATGAAAACAATTCCACTGCGCCGCCACATATTGTGTTCCGGCCAAACTCCAAAAGCGCCCGAATCCCATGCTCTAGCCAGACAGAGTCGGCAACGCAATCAGCGTCGGTGAAAAACAGCACATCACCGCTGGACAGTCCTATCCCTTTATTTCTCGCGGCGTAAGACCCAACGACACCCGACTCCTCTCCGATTTTGAGGTCGATCGATAGGCGTTGACGGAGCTTCTCGAGGACCTCAAGTGTTTCATCCGAGGATCCGTTATCAATGCAGATGACCTCAAAGCGACTTTTATCGAGACTCTGTGCTTGCAAAGACTCAAGCAACCTATCGATCATGGATGCAGCATTGAAGCAGGGAATGATGACGCTCGCGAACGGCTCAGAACTGGCAAGTGGCACTGTCATATCGACGCTTTTAACTCGGTTGCGGACACTCCCATGCCTGTTTTTTCAATGAGCGATGCGGCGTAATCTGCCACTTCCACCGTATCTTCAAGTAGCCGAGTCCAGCGAGCTTTGCGTTCGGCTGCAGTAAGTGCAAGCTGATCATCAATCGCCGGGCGAATCGACTCAAAGGTCAGGTTCGTGACATTTTTGAGCATCCCGTAGCGATGCTCTTGCTCATTGCAATAGCCGCGCCCTGTGTGCGCCGCGTAGATGGCTGGGACGCCCAAAACCACACACTCGGAAGCCATGGTAGCGCTTTCGCCAACGAATAGGTTTGAAAACGCCAGGACGTGATGCAATTGGGATGGATTGCCTGCGTAGGAAAGATGTTGAAGGTCCTTCGGCAAATCAGACTCTGATGAAATGATAACCTTGCCCTTTGCCCCCAGATATTCAGCCACCTCGCGTAAGAGATCCAGAGACCAGCCCGTTTCGCCAACGTCATGGTTGGCATTCCAGGAAACGACTCTTAGAACAAACGTATCGCCACCTGGAGCAAGCCCATTTTTCACCGCGGTTTCATGGCAAGGCGTAAACCAGGTCGGGTGAAGGTAAGCAAGTTCATGATACCCCTGATATTTAATATGCGCCTTCGGTAGCCAGCTTTCATAACAGTTTGGAACGGCAACCAGCGAAGCGAATGGATAGGTCAGAAGGTTTTGAAGCTTGGCATTTTCTGTATCGTAAAAAACAACGGAGGGGATACGAAACAAAAACCCGACCTGGGCAACAAATATGCCACCGATCGCCGTCATTACGTCAGGACGAAACTCGCGAACTACTTTGCTAAGGGCAAAATTCCTGGTAACAAGTTCACGGAGCAGCCCAAGACTGCCCGAAGTCGAGGCATTGGACAGCGGACGATGGGCCCAGCCGTGCTCATCCAGGAGCCTCAGAGTCACTTCTTTATCCCTGCTTGTGACGAGAACCTCGTGACCCTTTCGGGTCAAAATCTCCGATATCCAATGAAAGAAATGCACATGCGCAGGGTGGCAGATATCAATCAGTATCTTCACCCGATTCTCCAGATTTGGCGTTGAGCCCTTTATTGGTTGCTGGGCTTTGCGTAGACACTGAATCTTTGTACATAAGCTGGGTAATCTGCTCTGAGACCAACCCCATCAGAAATACAAGAATAGCGGTGGTTAGCATCAATGCACTCATGTTGGTGAATCTTCCCTGAGTCACATAAGTGAACAGGTAGTAGCCCAGTCCTGTGAAAAATACCAAAAAGCTCAGGGGGAAAAATAGTTTGAGTGGCGAGTAAAGCGTTCCAATTTTGAAAATAATCAACAGAAAGCGAATACCGTCTTTGATGATATTAATGTGGCTGGTGCCTACTCGCTTCTCGACTTTAATGGGCACATAACAGACTGCATACCCTGCCCGAAAAAACGCCATTGTGCTCGTTGTTGGGTAGGAGAACCCATTGGGCAACAATGAAATAAACTCTTTGAACTTTGCAGCTCTTGCAGCCCTAAAGCCTGACGTCAGGTCTTCCACCGTTTGGCCAGTCATGTAACTCGCCAAACGGTTGTAGAACTTGTTAGCTACGCTACGCCCCACACTTGCCTGGGAGCCCTTTGTTCTCGCCCCCACGACCAGGTCATAACCTGCTTCAAGCTTTTCAATAAGCCGCGGAACGTCGTCAGCGCTGTGCTGACCGTCACCGTCCATGAACACGAGGATGTCACCACTCGAGGCCCTGACCCCCGATTTTATTGCAGCGCCATTGCCCATTGAGTATGGGTGACTTACAACATGAGCACCCAACTGACGGGCCACGTCTGCGGTGTTGTCAGTGGAGCCATCATCGACAACGATCAGCTCCGATTCCGGTAGTATTGACCTGACGCCAGACACTACCTTGCCAATAACTGAGCCTTCGTTTTTGGCCGGAATAATAATCGACACAGCTGGCTCGTTAATCAACGGAAGACTCCTCTGACTCTTTATTGTTGTTTAATTGTCGATCAATTCGATCGAATAGTTCTTTATATTGTTCCATTTTTTCTTCACTGATCCCTGTTCCTGCGTCGCGCTCTATAGCCACTTCCAAAGCCTGTCTGGCTTGCGCGTATTGATTTGCTCCCAAGAAAAGACCTGCTATGCGAGTAGCGGATGATACTGAACGACTTATTTCATCCACTTTTTCGTATAGCCTGAGCGCTGCATCTCCGTTACCTGACTTTAAATGAATATTTCCCGAAATCACCAATAAAGATGCAATGCCGGTGGGCCTCGCGTCCTCAAAGCGCTCGGCCAGCTCAAGCACTTCCGCGTAGCTGACAGCAATTGAAGGGCAATCTGCGCCAATCATCAAGTCTTCAAGATGCTTTGCCGCAGGCCTGAGTCCATCGGTCCATCTGAAAGAATCGAAATCAGCTTTCAGCTGCGACGGATCGAATCGCAGCGGTCTATCAAAGGCACAGGAAATGCCTGCAGCAATAAAAGGAATGCTCAGATCATAACCAAACGTCTCATGGGAGCGCTCCAGATGATCGAGTGCTGCATCAGGAAAGCCCCTGTTAGCCAGATGCTGAGCAAAGGTTCGCTGGGCTCGTGGCGAATCCGGATGCTCGGCTGCCCATATAGGTATGATCGTATCTTCATCTCCCCACTCGCCTGAAAAGCCCCAGGTGATCGACGCTGCCAACAACAAAACAAGCGGAGGGAAAATGAGATAGAACTTCTCAAACTCTCCCGAAATCTTACGAAAGCCCTCCAATATGAGTGCCATGAACGCAAATGACAGGCCGGCTATAGAGAGATAGTTGCGATGCTCGAAATACAGTTCAAGAGCGACCGTTGTTGACTCGATTAAGTGGCCAGCATAAAACCAAAGTACCCCCAACGAAAATAGAGGCAAACGCTGTTTCATTACAAAAGCCGCAATAACAAGCGCTGCATGAGCCAGAATAGAAACAAGGACTACCGGATTGAAAAGAGACGAGTAAATCGGAAAATCGTCTTGAAATAACCCTAACTTATAAACTTGGAAGGTCACAATTGAATGCAGGTAATTCCAGATAATAACCGGTTCGGTTAAAAGCCTCTCAGAGAAAGAAAAGTCGCGATAGACATAACCGCTATCCCAACGAGGCAAGTACATAATATAGCCGATGATTACTAGGCTGGGAATCCAAAGAGCAAGCCTGCGCCACCAGTAGAGCAGCTGCCCTCCTCCAAGATTCCTCAAAAGGGTGAGCTCGACCACTGCCAAAAACACTGGCAGCAGGGCACCATTCTCTTTGCTAAATATGGCCAGCACACCGCAGATGCCGGCGTTCAGGCAGAGATACACTATCGTCCTAAGACTGGTCTCCGGGTCCCGGCGCCTGAGCCAGACATGTATTGCGACACCAAGCAGAAGGAACAATGCAGACAGCTGCGTCATCCTTTGCACGGCGTAAAGCACGGTTGAAACCTGAAAAGGATGTAAAAGCCACAGACCTGCCGCAAACAAAGCAACCCAATCAGCTCGCGTTTCATCAAATTTAATAGCGGCCAATTGCCGAAACAAACAGAACAACGTAATGCCAATCAGCAGATGCAGGAAAATATTAGTCGATTTGAAAATCGCTGGATCTGATGGCCAGGCATTGTCATTAATCAGAAACGAAATCTTCGATATTGGTCGGTCGAGAGGCCCTGCATTGCCAATGGACATATATTCTTCAAAAGACTCGATGTCGGTAACGCCAACTTCCAGAGCCCCCAGATTGTCAAAGTCGTCCAGCATGAAAGGACCACTTAGCCCAGGAGAGAAGGAAAACCATCCAGCCATTAAAATCAGAATCAAGCCGAATGAGATGGTTAAAGAATGGCTCTCGATTCGCGGCAATTGCATTGTCAGCGGTTCCTGTCTCGAATTTTTGTTTTACAAACACAAAGGCCCTCCGAAGAGGGCCTTTGTAGTGCCTACACGGGTAACGCTACGCTACCATGCGGAGGCTATGGCACAAGCCATTACTGGCGACAGTTCGCTGGACGATATTTATCTTCCAGGGAACCACCGGTGCAATCAACTCGTACACCGCTACCAGAACCGGACACTTGGTAAATGAAGGTCTCGTCTTCCAGACCACCACCCAGTGCGCTTGCCAGCGTGTAGGTCAGCTCTGAACCACCCGCAGAAGTAGCGAATGCGATCGACTTGATGTAATCACTCTGACCTGCGTCTGTGCTAATACCAGCTGCTGTGGTAGACGACGGCATTTGGCCCGTGCTGATGTAGTACTCAGCTACGTTAGTACGAGCAGCACTTGCAATGGTAACAACTTCACTGAACTTGGCGCGGATGGTGTAGTCCTGATAGGCAGGAATTGCCACTGCGGCCAAGATGCCGATGATCGCTACAACGATCATCAGTTCGATCAAAGTAAAACCCTGTTGAACTTTTTTCATAATCACTCTCCAGATTTCGTTTGCGATATTCCTTTGATCAAGGAACAGCTGCCTAGGGATTAGCAGAATGCGTGCCAAAACCAGATCAGAGCCCGAATTCTATTATAATCAGAGACCTAACTATAGAGCGCTTTCGTGTACAGATGGAAAAGCAGGACCAAGCTGTGACTCTCAAAGTCAGGAGGTGACAAATTTCGTCACCTGATGCCTGCCCCGCGCAGAAAATGGACGCATCACGACCAATGCCTTTCCAAACGCATACCGTGCAACTAAACTGATTTCGACGGGCAACCTCTATTTCAGCAACTTAAGCGGCACTTTTAATTTTTATGGCTAACAACACCTCGAACGTGACTCTTACGGGATTGGCAAGACGCTTCGTTGATGACGGTCTTTTGGACGAAGCGACCGCAAAAGACTCCTTTATTCAGGCATCCCAGAATAAGATCCCGCTGATTACCTATCTGGTTCAGAATAAGCTTGCCGATAGCAGTGGCCTCGCCTTCTCTGCCGCCATGGAATTCGGTGTATCGGTTCTGGACTTGAGCGCCTTTCTACCGGAAATGATGCCGGAGAAGTCCGTCGACGAAAAATTGATTCGCAAGCACAACGCGCTACCTCTTTATAAACGTGGCAACCGCCTTTTCATTGCTGTCTCGGATCCCACCAACATCCAGGCCCTTGACGAAATAAAGTTTAATACAGGCCTGAGCACAGATGCCGTTCTGGTTGACGACGCCAAATTAAGGGAGGCGATCGACAAGTATCTTGAATCGCAAGACACCACCATGGGCGATCTGGATGACGCCGACCTGGAGGGCGTCGAGACTGAAGGCGGAGATCAGGAGGACGATGCGGTTGTCGCAGCCAGCGACGTTGATGATGCCCCAATCGTGAAATTCGTCAACAAAATGCTATTGGATGCCATTCGCGGCGGAGCATCAGACGTCCATTTTGAACCCTACGAGAAAGTCTACAGGGTCCGTTACCGCACAGACGGTATTCTTAAGGAGATGTCCAAGCCTTCCATCAAGCTGGCTCCGAAAATTGCAGCTCGTGTAAAAATCATGTCCCAGCTGGATATCTCCGAACGAAGAGTTCCTCAGGATGGCCGCATAAAAATGAAGCTGTCCAAGACAAAAGCCATCGACTTCCGGGTCAACACACTGCCCACGCTGTGGGGCGAAAAGATCGTTCTGCGTATTCTAGATCCCAGCCAGGCCAAAATGGGCATCGATGCCCTTGGCTATGAAGAAGACCAAAAAGAGCTCTATCTGGATGCGCTCAAACAACCTCAGGGCATGATTCTGGTTACGGGTCCAACGGGATCGGGTAAAACCGTTTCTCTTTATACGGGGCTTAACATTCTGAACACGCCCGAGCTAAATATCTCGACGGCGGAAGACCCGGCTGAAATCAACCTTGAGGGCGTGAACCAGGTGAACGTCAACACCAAGGTTGGCCTTGGGTTTGCGGAGGCACTCCGTGCGTTTCTGCGCCAAGACCCTGACATCATAATGGTTGGCGAGATTCGCGACCTGGAAACCGCAAACATTGCGATTAAAGCAGCTCAAACCGGTCACTTGGTACTATCAACCCTCCACACGAACAGCGCCGCCGAAACCCTCACCCGCATGATGAACATGGGCGTCCCCTCCTTCAACATCGCCACTTCTGTCAGCCTGATCATTGCGCAGCGATTGGGCAGAAGGTTGTGCAGTGCCTGCAAAGAGCCCCTGGACGTGCCTCAGGACGTTCTTTTGAAGGAAGGGTTCACACAGGAACAAATTGATACAGGGTTCACGTTGTACCGCCCAAAGGGCTGTGATAAATGCAATGGAGGATATAAAGGCCGCGTCGGTATTTATGAGGTGGTCAAGATTACCAGTGAGCTCGCCAACATGATTATGGAGGAGGCGAGCTCGATTAAGATTGCAAAGCAGGCCGAGGCCGAGGGCTTCAGAAATTTGAGAACATCCGCCTTAAGGAAAGTGATTGAAGGTGTGACCAGTCTCGAAGAAGCCAATCGCGTGACGAAGGATTAAGTATGGCTGAGAAAGCAGAAAAACTTCAGGCGTTTGTCTGGGAAGGTAAAGACCGAAAAGGCAATAAATCTAAGGGCGAGGTATCAGGCACAAACCTTGCGCTGGTGAAAGCTCAGTTACGCAAGCAGGGCATTATTCCGGATAAGGTCAAAAAGAAGCCCAAGCCTCTGTTCGGCGGCAGCAAGAAAATAACGCCTTTTGACATCGCTTTGTTCACCCGTCAAATGGCGACCATGATGAAAGCGGGCGTGCCGCTCGTCCAGAGCTTTGATATCGTAACTGATGGTCTGGAAAATCAGGGGCTTCGTGAGCTTATTGCGACAGTCCGAAACGACGTTGCGTCCGGCACCAGCTTTGCGGGAGCTCTTCGTCGCCATCCGAAACACTTTGATGATCTGTATTGCAACTTGGTCGACTCCGGCGAAAAAGCCGGCGCGCTGGAACAGATGCTTGATCGAATCGCGCTTTACCTCGAAAAAACCGAGACGCTCAAGAAGAAAGTCAAGAAAGCGATGACCTATCCGATCGCAGTTATCGTGGTCGCAATGATCGTCACCGCGATCCTTCTGGTTAAAGTAGTTCCCCAGTTTGAGTCGCTCTTCCAGGGATTTGGCGCTGACCTGCCTGTATTTACCCAATTCATCATCAATATATCCGAATGGATGCAGGAATGGTGGTTTATCGTGTTGCTGGGCATAGTGATAGCCATCTTTGTGTTCAAAGAAGCATTGCGAAGATCCCAGAAATTCTCGGATTTTATTGATAAGTATTTGCTCAAGCTGCCCATCGTCGGGGAGATTTTGGATAAATCCGCCGTTGCAAAATTTGGCCGGGTCTTGTCAACCACCTTTGCCTCTGGTGTGCCACTGGTGGATGCATTGGAATCCGTTTCCGGAGCCACAGGTAACGCCGTTTATCGGGATGCCGTTCTTCAGATACGGGATGATGTGTCGAGTGGTACCCAGCTGCAGGCGTCAATGAAAATTACCGACGTTTTTCCAGTAATGGCGGTACAGCTGACCGCCATCGGTGAGGAGTCCGGTAATCTGGATGAGATGCTTGAAAAGGTGGCCGACCACTACGAGTCCGAAGTGGATGACATGGTCGACAACCTGACAGCGCTGATGGAGCCCATGATAATGGCGGTGCTGGGCGTATTGGTTGGTGGCCTGATCGTGGGCATGTATCTTCCTATCTTCCAGATGGGTCAGGTCGTCGGTTAAAGCCGGTCATCACCCCCTCTTCCTTCCTGGGGAGAGGGGCCCGCAATTGTTCAAATCGAGAGTTGAATGGGCATTCTTGACGAGCTTCTGGCTACTCCAGCGTTGCTTTACCCGATCATCATTTTCTTTTCTCTCTGCGTCGGCAGTTTCCTGAACGTCGTCATCCTGCGCCTCCCCAGAATGATGGAGCAGGACTGGCGCTGCCAATGCGAGGAGTTTCTTGAACTCCCGGAAGAGAGCCGACAAGCGACCGAAGCGGTCACGCTCTCGAAACCGGCCTCGACTTGCCCATCCTGTGGCCATGGCATCAAGCCGTGGGAGAATATTCCGGTTATTAGCTATCTGGTTCTGCGGGGCAAATGCTCTTCCTGTAACGCAGGTATCTCCCCCAGATACCCGATTATTGAGGCGATCACCGCTCTGTTCTCAGTGGTTACTGTGTATGTAACAGGCCCAAGCTACGCAGCGCTGTGGGCACTGTTGCTGGTCTGGGCATTGATTGCGCTGACGATGATCGACTACGATACCCAGTTACTCCCAGACAGCATCACCCTGCCAATTCTCTGGCTGGGCTTGATCCTGAACTACTTTGGTATGTTCACGGAGTTCAATCATGCGTTCTGGGGCGCCGTTGCAGGTTACTTGTCGCTCTGGTCAGTTTACTGGTTGTTCAAACTCGTTACTGGCAAAGAAGGCATGGGCCATGGCGATTTCAAACTGCTTGCTGCACTGGGCGCCTGGCTGGGCTGGCAGCTGTTGCCAGCCGTGATTCTGCTTTCTTCGATCGTCGGCGCTGTGGTCGGCATCAGCCTGATTGCTTTTCGCAAACACGGACGGGAAGTGCCTATTCCTTTTGGCCCCTATCTCGCCGCTGCCGGCCTGCTGTGCCTGTGGTTCGGGCCTGAAATCCAGGCCGCCTGGTACGCCTACCTGGGGGTAGGATGAAGTCTGTCGGCCTTACCGGCGGCATTGGTTCTGGCAAGTCCACCATTGCCCGGCTGTTTGAAGAACATGGCGTTCACTGGGTTGATGCTGACGATGTTGCAAGGGAGGTGGTGGAGCCCGGCACGTCAGCTCTGAAGGCCATTGCCGAACATTTCGGGCATCAGATACTTCAGGACGATGGCGCGCTTGATCGCGCGGCGCTCCGTGCTGTAGTTTTTCAGGATGACCATGAGCGACGCTGGCTCGAAAAGCTGCTCCACCCGATAATCAGAGACGAGCTGATCAAACAGCTGCAACCAGAGGACTACGACCTGCCCTACACGTTGCTGGTGTCACCGCTGTTACTCGAAACCGATCAGCACACACTCGTGGATCGGGTTGTAGTGGTCGATATTCCAATAGAAGAACAAATCGCCAGAGCCACTTTGCGGGACAATAACACTGAGGAACAGGTGCGCAGAATCATCAAAGCCCAGATGCCAAGGGATCAACGCCTGAAAAAAGCCGATCACGTTATCGATAATTCAGTAAGCCTCGATGACGCAAGGGCCACAGTGAGTGCTCTGCACACGCAATTAGTCGACGAACTTCAAAGGACGAAGTAGCTCCCGTTGAAAGCACGCCCGGTCCCAAATCTCCCCGCTGCCATCCTTGCCGCAGCTCTGTGCATCACCCTGACCCCAGTGATGGCTTCTGGAGAAAATGCCCCGCCACTGACCATCGACCAGGAAGGCCCCGGCCCGGTAGATTCCCTGCCACTATCGTTTTATACCTTTGACCCGAAAGAATACTGGCGGGAACCAAAGGATTCCTACTGGATGTCGTTTTCGAACTGGATCCTGACCCAGGAGCGTCGACAGGGGCAACGGGTTCAGTCGCTTGGCGAGTGGGCAGACCGGACCTTGTCTGGCAGCACTCAGGCTCTGCCCAATAATGAAAGCTATATTCGTGTAGGGTTCGCTACTGAATCAGAATACGGTGACCCGGCCCAGTTTGAGCCCGAAGCACGGTTTCGCCTGGACGTCCCCACAGTCGAGAGAAAACTCAGGCTGGTTGTCGAAAGCGAAAGCGACGAACTGATTCCGCTAGCAGAGCGACGCCGTGACAGACAACTGACAGAAACCGAACGCAGCGATACCCAGGCGACCGGCGCACTGAGATTCATATCCAATGTGGGCGACGCCATCAATCTCAATAACGACATCGGTGTCAGGCTGCGGCTACCCGCCGATGCCTTCTGGCGCGCCACTGCCCGGAAGCGCTGGCAGACGGCGTCACCATGGACGTTAGCGGTCAAGCAGCGCATCTACTACTTCCATCAGGATGGTTGGGGTGCTCGTAGCTGGTTCGGAGCCAGCCGCGACCTCGGAAAAAACTGGCAGGGGCTACTGGCCAGTGAAATCGAGTGGCTCCATTCGGAAAGAAAGTTCGAGTTTTCCCAGGTGCTCAATACCTACAAAAGACTGAACAACAGAGCCACCATCAATCCCAGGGTCGGCATTTTGGGGGAGAGCCAACCCAACTGGCGCCATACCTCTGTGTTTGCAGACATGACTTACCGCTATCGCCTGCACAGTGACTGGTTGTTTGGAGAGATTATTCCTGCGCTTGAATTCCCAAGAGAAGAGAGTTTTAAAGACCGAGCTTCATTGATACTGAGGATCGAACTCTTCTTTTCTGGCAGTATTAGCCGGCCCTATTAATTCGACCTGTTTGAAATGGCCACCAGAATCATGAGCCGACACAACGCCCGGCCTTCTGCCGACGCAATGACAATGACGCCTATTGCGTTCGTAAGGTCCTGTTTCAAAGATAAATTCGGCGTGCCGCGTCAGCCTGGATTAACCCGTCACGCCCACGCAACGCTGGTCATGGCTTCACCATTCAACCGAGAAGACGCCTTCAGAGGCCTGGAAACGGCAAGTCATCTCTGGCTGATATTTCAGTTCCATGAAGCGATCCGCGCGGAATGGCGGCCGGTTGTCCGCCCCCCCAGATTGGGAGGCAACCAGAAAATGGGGGTATTCTCCAGCCGGTCCCCTTTTCGGCCCAATAGTCTTGGACTGTCTGTTGTTCGCAATGAAGGGCTGAATCGAGATGCAGACGGCCATCTGGTGCTGAACATCAGCGACCATGATCTCATCGACGGCACCCCCATTCTGGATATCAAGCCGTACCTGCCCTTTGCCGACTCCGTTCCGCAGGCCAGCCTGGGCTGGGCAGAAGCACCGCCGACAGAAAAGCTGGATGTTCTCTTCACCCCAGAGGCCGAAGACCAGTTGGCTGCTCTGGATTGCGCCCGATACCCTGACTTCAGGGCGCTGATTGAGGACGTCGTCAGCTATGACCCTCGCCCCTCTTTTCGGCGGGGCCGCGACGAAGACAGAGTTTATGGCGCTCACCTATACGACCTGAACGTTCGTTTTCGCTTCGAACAGGACGAGACCGGCAAACGTGTTCTGGTGCTGACGGTCTGTTAAACTCTTGCGATTGCTTCAGGACACAGGGAAACGTGCATTGCTTCCGATCCGATTTGTCAGACGCTTAGGGGTCCGCCCGTTGGCGGCCAGGTTGCTGGTGTACGTATTGCTGTTCAGCGTTGTCTTGTCGCTGGCGGCAACGGGCCTGCAGATGATTGGCGAAGTCGAGCGGCGCACTGCCGAGCTGAAGAACACCCAGGAAAAAGCCGCCGAGCTGGTTGCCGGCAGCATGAGCAACAATCTTTGGCTGCTAAACTATTCCGAGGTCGCCAACAGTCTGGACGACATGCGCGCCATCTCCACCATTCAGCACGCCCGCATTATTACAGCAAGCGGCGAAGAATTCAGTACGGGCACCTATCCGGATGGCGAGGTTCTGAGTCAGTCCTTCCCTCTGGTTTTCAATCGTGAATCCATGCGCAGCCCTGAAACCATGGGCACGCTGACCGTTACCTCCTCGATTGAAGCGGTTTACGCCGATATCCTTGATCGTGCACTTTTAACCCTGCTCTTCCAGTCACTGTTTGTCATGCTTGGCACTCTGGGCTTGTTACTGATTGTTCGCCTGACGCTCTCCCGACACTTGGAAACCATCGCCGATTATGCCGCAAGACTGAATCTGGACGCGTTGATCGAACCTCTGCAACTGAAAAGACGTCCGCCCCGGAATGGCGACGAGCTGAGCGAGCTTGAGCAGGCGCTGAACACCATGCGGCTTCAGCTTCTGGAAGACACTCAGTCACTGCGGCAGACATCTGCCCAGTCTCAGGATGAAAGGGACGAAGCGGTACGTGCCAACCATGCCAAAAACCAGTTCCTGGCCAATATCAGTCACGAGCTTCGCATACCACTACAGTCGGTGCTTGGCTACGCGAACCTGCTATCGGACACCCCACTGGATCCGGACCAGAAAGATTACGTAAACACGCTGCTGAATGCTTCGGAAAACCTGGCGGCCATTATCAATGATCTGCTGGACATCTCCAGCATGGAGGCCGGCAAGCTGGTGCTGGAGCACCTGCCCTTCGATCTGCGAGATACCCTGAACGATCTGGTTCACATGCTGGGTTCTCGCGCCCGAGAGAAAGGCCTGGCACTGGAGCTCAGAATCGACGAAAACCTCCCATGGGCGCTGGAAGGCGATCCAGTCAGGCTCCGTCAGGTTTTGCTGAACCTGACATCCAACGCCATCAAATTTACCGACTCCGGTCACGTCCTGATCAGCATCGAAGTGCTTGGCAAACGGGATAACAACGTCAGGCTCAGAATGTCAGTTGAGGATACGGGCATAGGCATCGCGCCCGAGGACATGTCTCTGGTGTATGAACCGTATATGCAATTGGGGCAACGCTTCCAGAGACAGATGCCGGGCGCTGGCCTCGGGCTGACGATCTCCCGGCAGTTGGTGGGGCTGATGAATGGCACTCTGGACCTGGAGAGCCGACCCGGCGAAGGCACAACTTTCTGGGTAGAGCTGTCACTGCCGGTGGCGGCCGAAAGCAAAAGCAAAACCCGTCCAGATACCAGCATGATCCGTGGCAAACGCGTTTTGGTGGTCGACTCCTATGAGCTGTCTCGGAAAATCACCCTCGAAATGCTGTCACGTTACGATCTGACAATCGAGGCGGTGAAGTCGGCCGGCGAAGCACTGACGTCCCTACGGCAGGCCTCTGACGCAGATGCTCCCTACCATGCAATCATTCTGGACGGTTTTGTTCCAGACATGGACAGCGACCTGCTATGCCGGCAAATCCGCAGCAATCCTCAGTGGGCGCTGACACGGCTGTTGATTCTGTCTTCCAACCCTCAGCGCGGTGACGCCGAGCATTTCCGGCAGGCCGGAGCTGACGCATTTTTGAGCAAGTCACTCCGGGAGTCCTGTCTGACACCGATTCTGCATCACCTGTTTGCGGATGCCGCCAAGAACGAGCGACGGTTTCTGACAAGATTCTCACTGCAGGCCGTTACGGATGATTCCCGACGCCAGGAACTTCCCTGCGGCCGCATGAAAGTGTTGTTGGTTGAAGACAATCCCGTCAATCGCACGCTTTCGCAGCGACTGCTTGAAAAGCTGGGCTGCGATGTCCTGACGGCGAATGACGGCGAGGCGGCAGCAGGCCTGTGGCAATGGCATCCTTTCGACCTCATCTTCATGGATTGCATGATGCCGAAAGTCGACGGATTTGAAGCAACCCGACGCCTGAGGCGATGGGAAAAGTCCAAGGGACGTCAGCCAGTACCCGTCGTGGCTCTCACCGCCAGTGCCATGGAACAGGACGAAGAAAATTGCCGCCAGGCAGGAATGGATGCCTTTGTTGCCAAGCCGGTGAACATTGAAATGCTCCGAGCGGTTCTGGAACAATACTGCAAAGCCAAGTCGCCATAACCCGGTATCCACACTTCACCAAAGCATCCAACAGAGCTCTTATGAACGTAGAATGCCCCACTTGCCGAAAATCCATCGAATGGAGCGAACAGAATCCCTATCGACCGTTCTGCTCGGAACGCTGCAAACTGATTGACCTTGGCGCCTGGGCAAACGAAGAGTATCGGGTACCAGCCGAGAACGCCTCGCCGGAAGATCTGGATCAGGGTGGAGACACCACCAGTCATTGAGCAGTAGTCGAAGGCCTTCGTAACTTGCAGCTTTCCATCTTGTAATACCGTTAACCGGTTTTAAGTTGAGCAATAACAGACAGACCGTTAACATCCTTCAAACTTTTTCATTCAAAGGTAGTAGCATGAAAGCGTCCCGTATTCCCTTGATTCTGCTGTCACTGGCCAGCTCTTCAGCGTTTGCTGCCGACGCGGATATCAGCCTCACCAATGACTCGGTCAAGGGGCAGGCCAACTTTTTCGAAACCACATCTGACATGCAGTTAGGCGCCGGTTACACCTATCATGAAGGCGGGCGTCACATTGCAAACCTCGACTTTCATGCTCAGGGGCGCACCGCGCTCGGCAACCTGCCAACCACTGCCGGTCTGGGATTGCGTGGCCTGGGCTGGGAACAGGACGGAGCGGATGGAGGCGCCATCGGCCTTGGTGGATTCGCCACAATCAATGTCCCGACTGTGCCTGGCCTTTCATTCACCGGCAGCTTGCATTACGCGCCGAGCATTCTCTCATTTGGTGATTCAGACGACATGACCAGCCTGGAACTGCGCGGCAGTTATCGGGTGATCCGCAATGCAGAAGTGTTCGTTGGTTATCGTTATCTGAATACCGAGCTCGCCAATTTTAACGACGACGTGAATCTCGACGAAGGCGTTCTTGCCGGAATGAAGCTTTTCTTCTGATTCTGCCGATAGCCGCTGCCCGCACAGGCGCGGCGGCTTTTCACTGCCTCAAAACCGTGCCCCACCTCACTCTTTATTTTCGTCCTGCTTGGTAGACTGTCCGAAAGGAATGAATCTTACAGGAACCCGTATGTCTTCGAGCGTTTTCGGCACTGAAATCAACAAGGCAAAACGCTTTGTTATCGCTGCATCCCTGGTGGCCAGCGGCACTCTGCTAACTGCCTGCTTTAGCACCAATGACGGACTCGATGGAGCGACTAGCCGGCCAAACAGTTTCCCCCCGGCGCAAAATGCTCTCGACGACTTTACCTCCAGCAGTACAGGCGACAGCAGCAGTTCGGCGGAACTGGAATCTAACCAGGTCAGGGTTACTCTGGAAGTGCCTGAAGCCGTTGCCGGCGACGATGGCGAAGAAACCCGTCGCAATCTCAGAATCGTCAATCCCGACACGCTGATTGTCTACCGTACGGACCAGACCCTGGCCCAGCTGGGATCACTGGATGTCAGAATTACCACAGACGACGACAACCGCAGGATTATTACATTCAAAGACGGGTTACCCCTGGGGCCGGACGTCATCATAGAGGCCAGCTATGGCGGTGAGACATTGCGGTCACTCGCTGCAGATTCCGATCGGGACATCAAGATCAATCCTTTTTCGGAGTACCTGGCATCTGAAACGCTTAATTCTTATTCAGCCAGCGATCTTGACCGGATTCTTGATTGCGTAGAGGACCAGGGAGGATCCCTGTGCCTGAACAAATACGTCTGGGGCACACTAGCTGACCAGGTGCACGACTTTGAAATTGACATACCATCAACGTTAGATGTTCAACAAGCCGTTGATTTTTTGAGTGGAAGGGGTGATTTCGCCGGTTACGTCGCCTCGATGGCCGATTATGCTCTGCTGGGACAGGAGTCATCCGGCAAGATCAGTGCGAGCTCTGCCGACTACAACAGCGTACTTTGGATTGCGGAACTGGGTCAGACGTTCCGCGAGTCCTCGCTGGATGGTTCGGGCCAATGGGGTGTACGAACCGCTTCCGAAAAGACCGTGACGGATAACAACGGCACCGGCTACTTCTATCCCGGGCTAACACTGACAACCTTCGACATCTTCAATATCTTCGTTACCTCGCTTGCCAGCGACATCCCCTACGACCGTGAAACACTGATTCACAGTGCCGCAAACCAGTTTTTCGAGCGAACCCAGTGGGAACTGAACACCCACTCGTCATCCCCCGGAGCCGCGACACTTGAGGACGAGCAGCGGTTACTCGCTGGCCGGGCACTTTATCAGAGCATTACCGGCCGCAGCAGCTCGCAGATCATTGGCTGGACCCGCAATCCCTACTATCTGGACGCCTTTGCGCCTGGCGAAACCGACACGCCGGACCGCGTCGTGAGCAGCTATTTCACCGCCGGCAAGGCGATCGAACTCGAAAGCCAGAACCGACAACTGAAGCGAGTAAAAACTCTGGAAGACCACTACCTGTCGGTGTTCGAACTGAATCTACTCCGAACCGACACTGAACAAGGCTTCAATACTGACAAGCTAGAAGGTGACTACAACGTCGTCTATCTGGCTGCGAAAATGACAGAATGCTCGGCATCTGAATGTAGCGGCAACGATGTCATGGTCATTGAATCAGGTGTTGGCAACTGGGAAGTCTCAAACGAGAACATCAACCAGACGATGGATACCCG
This sequence comes from Marinobacter sp. CHS3-4, assembly GCF_030053415.1. Lineage (GTDB taxonomy): Bacteria > Pseudomonadota > Gammaproteobacteria > Pseudomonadales > Oleiphilaceae > Marinobacter. The sequence goes on along the minus strand of NZ_JASGBJ010000001.1, from coordinate 1,471,994 downwards.
CTTTCTGCGTCGGGACATCAATGGCCAGGTTACAAGACAGGAACCCTCCGATAATCCGGACCTGAGAGACGCGAGCTGGCTAGTCAGTGAACGCCCCTCCCGCGTTTTCAGCGTGGGCCAGGGCCAGGTTCTGAAGAACCTTGGCCGGCTCAGCCTCGACAGAGAAGCACCTGCTTCAGGGCCAGATGAGCAACCACAGGTCGGGATTGGGGCTTCTACGCCCGAGGGTACGTTGATGGCCTTTAATATCGATACCTCTACGATCGGCAAAGGCATCCTCATTGCCGGAAAAGACACGAACGGTACATCACGGCCCAGCAGTGGCGAATTCAGGCTGCAAGGCGTAGGCATGGCAATGGCTGCCAATTCGAACAGACTGGCGCACTTCAATAACGCCACTCTGTCCATCAGTTCATCCAGCAGCGCCAGCCTGGCTCTGCGACAACTGGACGTGATTCATGACGTGGCTGGCGAATCCGTATCGGAGCCAACCTCCTCAAGTTCAACCTCGCCAATATCAATGGGCTACAGCGGTGACGATTCAGGATCGGTCAGTTTCTCCAGTACGGACCTGAACCTTGAAGGTTTCTATACCGACGACCAGGATCAATTCTATCTCCAGGTTCGACAGACAACTGCGGATGACGAATTGCTGGGCCTTGTGCTCGCCACGCGAGTGCCTCAGTAGAAAGTCATTGCCCTGACCCATTCCGGCAAAAACCACGTATTCCCTGCTATAATTCCGATCTAATTCAGGTAAATGCGAGGTTTTATGTCCGCCGGTATCAGGGCACTTTTTCTGATTGTTCCATTGGTTCTTTTTGCGGTCTGGGGCGCTCTTCACGTTCCAACACCGGATGACGCTGGCCGGTTTCCTGGAACGCACCAGGATATCTCTCTGGACGCGATGCCTGATTTCCCACGCTGGGCAAGCGCCGAGTTACCCGATTTTGCCAGCTATCAGGACGTCAACGAGAAGAAAGACGCCTTCTTTTCGTTCCTCTATCCACGAATAGTGCTGGCCAACTCCCGAATTCTGATCGAACGCCAATACCTGGAAACACTGAGCCGTAAAGAACAACTGAGCGAGTCTGAAAAGCGCTGGCTCGAAGAGCAGGCTGAGCGACTTCGTGTGGATGAGGAGCCCGGAAGTGACGAACTCTTCCGTCGCCTGCGTAACCGGCTGGATGTCATTCCCCCGTCACTCGTGATGGCTCAGGCGGCCAACGAGTCTGCCTGGGGCACTTCCCGATTCGCGAAAAAAGGTAACAACCTGTTCGGCCAGTGGTGTTTCTCCAAGGGGTGCGGTATCGTGCCGAAACAGCGGGGCGAGGGAAAAAGCCATGAAGTGGCGGACTTTGCCACCCCGTATCGCTCAATCAGGTCCTATATTCAGAATCTGAACAGACACCCCAGCTATCAGCTTGTTCGTGATCTGCGCAAAAAGGCTCGGGATGAAGGCCGTCTTGCAAGTGGATCGACTCTGGCTGCCGGGCTAAGCCTTTACTCCGAGCGTGGGGAAGACTACATCAAAGAAATTCGCAGCATGATCAGATTTAACAAACTGGCCCGTTACGATCAGGCGTTCAGGGATGCCGTATTCAGCAACGGTACCAAAGCGCTGGCACAGCTCGCATCCAGCGGAAAGGAGACAGCCCTCCTTCCCAGCCAGGCAAAAGCAGACTCCACGTTTAACGAGGGCTGACGTTGTTGGGGAACATACGCTTGCCGGGCGCTTTCAAGGGCGTCCTGGCAATTCTACTGGTCATCCTGAACACTCTTTGGCTATTTCCGATTCTGCTGGTATTTGCAATTATCAAACTGCTCATACCCGTTCGAGCCATAAGGAAAGGCTGCACGCGTGTTCTGGGCCGAATTGCCTGGTTATGGATCGGATTCAACAATCTCTTGGCAGACAGCCTCCACCAGATTCACTGGGACGTTAGAGGGGCCGAGGACCTGCGCCCTGACCAGTGGTATTTCGTGACTTGCAACCACCAGAGCTGGGCCGATATCCCTGCCATACAGCACGCATTGAATAGCCGAATTCCACTGCTCAAATTTTTCCTGAAGCAACAACTGATCTGGGTTCCTTTCCTGGGTATCGCCTGGTGGGCGCTGGATTTTCCGTTCATGCAGCGCCACACCCGGGAACAGATCGCCAGAGACCCAAGCCTTAAAGGCAAAGATATCGCAGCGACACGCGCGGCTTGTGAAAAATTCCGTTTTACGCCGGTCACGGTGTTCAACTTCATGGAAGGCACCCGGTTCACGTCCGCAAAGCACACGGCTCAGCGCTCTCCCTACACGCACCTGCTCAAACCTAAAGCGGGAGGAACCGCGTTCGTTCTGGAAGCCATGGGAGACACCATCACTACCATGCTGGATGTAACGATTGTTTACCCGGACGGAAAACACGGTATCTGGGACTATGCCTGCGGCCGCATCAATCGCATCATCATAGATATCAGAACCCTACAGATTCCTCAGCGTTTTCTTGGCATGAACTATCAGGAAGATGATGAGGTCAGAGCCGATTTCCAGGTCTGGGTGGGACAGCTATGGGCGGAGAAAGACCAGCGAATCGATCATTTGCTGTCAGACAGCAATCGCCTATAAAAGGCCCAACTCCCGTGCCCGAACAATGGCCTGGGTTCGCGATTTCACTTCCAGTTTCGCATTGATTCTACGCGCATGGGTTTTTACGGTGTGCAGTGAAATGTGCAGATTATCCGCAATATCCTGATTCGAAAAGCCTTGAGCAATCAGCTCAAGCACTCCGCGCTCCCGTTCACTGATTGGCTCTGCCAGAGCAATCGGCTCTGCGCCGGATGCACCGGCAATCCCATATCTGCGCCCCAGTTCTTTGGTGAAATCACTATCGGGCAGTCTTGGCCAGGTTTTCTCGATCAATGGAGCCAGCTCACGCCGTAATTCTGAAAAAGGACTGATGTAATGGGCTTCACTGGCCAGATTAACGGCATCCAGCAATAATTTCTGTGCCTGAGCAAGACCATTCTTTCGCGACGCGATAACGCTTTCCAGCAACCTGACGTGAAGTTCCAGTCCAAAAGGAACCATTTCCTGATGCCTGTCGCGAATCGCTTTCAGTGTGCCTGCCGCTTTATCATCTTCATTTCGGGCAATTTCAAGACGCGCCTGCAGGCAGTCCAGTAGGCCGGGCATCATCGGAAACATATCCGGCACACAGTTCTCCTCGCGCCAAGGAGCGAGCCGCTCCAGTGCCTGGGAGGATGCATCCAGCTGTCCGGAAACCAACCAGGTGCTGATTTTCAGTGCCTCAAGAACTGGCACGTACACTGCCGCATCTACCTTCCATGCCTGCATCGCCCTCTCTGCTCTGCCAATCCAGGTAAACGCTTCGTCAAGTCTTCCATTCGTACGACAGATAAGCACTCTGATGCTCAGGGCTAACAGGAGAGCCAGATCCCTTGTTTGCTCTGCATGTCGAATGCAGGTAACCAACAACCGGTCAGCCTCGGACTCACGCCCCTGATGCCAGAGCACCATTACCAGATGAAGCTGGAGGCGCACCTCGCCCACTCTTGCAGCACGGGCCGAATCATTCATCGCCATATCCAGCCCGGTACGGAGCAACTGCTCGGCATGTTTAAGCGCACCCTTGCCCAGTTCGATTCGGGCATGAGCGTATACGGCGAGCGCCTCCGACCCGGCATCACCAGCCTCCCGTGCCAGACGGACAGCATTCCGGTTGGCTTCCCTCGCCTTGCTGAAATTGCCTTGAGCACAGAAGGCACTTGAACGCACCAGCTCGGTCACCAGTCTTCCTTGCGCCGAGAGCTTGTCTGATTCCAAGGCACGGTTGGCACATTCCAGAGCCTCGTCAACTGCGCCTTCACCTCTCAATACAAATCCGCGAAGCGCGTCTATACGGCATCGCCAAAATTCGTCTGTATCAGCCTCGAGATCGCTGACCAACTTCCGGGCCTGGACAAACTGGCCGCCAATGGCGTGCACCCAACCATACACAATTTTTAGGCGGGGACTTTCAACAAACAAGGACTCCGGAAGGCTGTGGCGCAGCGACAAAAGTGACGCCGTGTCCTGGCCAATCAGCAGCGCTTCAGAGGCATCAGAGGCTATACGAACGGCCTCATCATGGGCTCCCGCTATCAGGGCGTACCGAAGCGCCTCCGGAACCTGATTGCGACGGCTAAACCAACGGCTCGCCTTCAAGGCTCGGTCTTCTGTCCCATCTACGGCCGGCGTTTTCAACCAATCATGTACGAGTGGCTTAAAGCGGAACCATTTGCCTCTGCCGGGAACCTGGCGGATGGGTATCCCTGCCTCGGCAGCGGCCGATGGCCTGAAAGCGTGATCACAGGATGAGTCCGCCAATGCAAGAAAAAGGTCATCTGACACCACATCCAGCTCGGCCATGATACGCAGTGAACGCTGTTGACCCGGCGTCAGGTGGATCAGCACAGCATCGCGAAGGAATCGCTCTACACTTGCTGATTCCTGAATTGGCAGTCGGGCATCAGGATCCGCCTTGATCTCCTGCTGATAAAGACCAAGAGGTGTAACCCAGCCTTCGGTGAGAGCGTAAAGATGCTCCGCGGTGATCGTCGTCATCGCCTGACGCTCGAGAGAGCCTTTCAGAAAGTCGAAGGTTTCAGCGCGTGATAGCTCAAGCTCATCCGGACCAATCCGCCGGAACCGACCCGCCAATTCCAGTGAGTGGGTTTCAAATGGAAGCGGTTTCCGAGACACCAGGACAACGGAAAGATTGGCTGGTGTTTCCAGGACAAGTTGTTGAAGAAGTCCGATAGAGGCTGGGTGGGCAATGATGCCAACGTTGTCAATAACCAAGGTTCTGGCGCCACTGAAATCGGCAGACTCGAACGCAGACAGAAGCATCGACAGAGCGTCCGGGTAACTGGCTGCATTTTTTGAGCTTCGACCACCGAACTTCGAACGAGCAGCAACCGCGACTTCAAGCAACGCAAGCAGCCGGCCTGCATCGTTTTCTAGCCCCGTTAGTGTCAACCAGCTCAGTCTGTCGGTCAGACCGGTTTCGCGGAACGCCGCACAAAGCGCGTGAGACTTTCCATATCCGGGAGGCGCCTCCAGAAACAGGACACTTCCTGGCCCGGTTGCAGCAGTGATGTTTTCTGTGAGTTTCGGACGAGCCAGATAATGTTCGACAGGCTCTGGCATTCGTACACGTTGGCGCAGTAGATCTCTAACGAGCTCCCCTTGATAAGAACCACCCAGTGCCGACTGGAACTCATCATTGGCAGCACAGCCATCATCAAATGGTTTCACGCATTGCCCCGTTGGAATCCCGGAAATACGGGGTCTCCCCCTTTATGTCCGGCAAATAAGACGTCTCGGATATAGTAATGTTGGCGACCATCATCGGGTACGCCTTTAGTATGAGTAGGCAGAGGTTAAACCAAGACAGGGGCTTGCTGCAAAAAAAAGGCGAGCCGCATGGCTCGCCTTTGTCATTACACCCAGCGGGTTAATGCGTTTTAACGGGTACCCGCACGACGCAGGGCCGCTGGGGTGTATTCCCGTGAAGAACGCTCAATACCGAAGGTGTAAGGCTGAGGCTCTTCGTTGGTCAGGCCCAACACCAGGTAACGGCCGGACAGAAGGTCGTACAGGGTCTCGACCGCGTACCATGGCACGTTCTGATCGTAGAACTGTAGATTGTGTGCTTCTGCCACACGCCACAGCTCGCCTCGACCATCGTAATGGTCGATGACAGACGCCTGCCAGGAATCTTCATCAATGTAGAAATCACGCTGAGCATAGATGTGGCGCTCACCGTCTTTCAGAGTCGCGCGAACGTGCCATACGCGGTGCAACTCATAACGAGCGTAATCCTGCTCGATATGGCCGGCCTTGACGATCTGATCATAGGTCAGATCTCGGTCAAGCAGCTTGTAAGAGTTGTATGGGATGTACATCTCTTTCTTGCCGACCAGCTCCCAGTTGTAACGGTCAGGCGCGCCGTTGTACATGTCGAAGTTATCCGATGTACGCATACCGTCAGCGGCGGTACCCGGACCATCATAGGCTACCTGCGGTGCCCGGCGAACCCGGCGCTGACCGGCGTTATATACCCACGCGCGACGAGGCTCTGCAACCTGGTCAATCGTTTCGTGTACCAGAAGTACGTTACCCGCCAGACGGGCCGGCGCGGTAATCGCCTGTTTGAAGTAGAACAATACGTTAGCATCTTCACCTGGCTCGTAATCTTCCAGGTAGGTGCGCCAGGTCAGTTCGTCCTGAAACTTGACCACGCTGAAAGCACCGCCTTCCGTCGGAGTCACCTGACCCACGTTACGCATTACTGAACCACCACGATAGCGGGTGATGTGGTTCCAGATAACCTCGAGACCATTCTGAGGAATCGGGAACGGTGTTGCGGTCTGATAGTTACCCAGCCCGTTACCGTCCTTGATCAACTCAACCTTGGTTGCGTTGGCCATGGTGTCCTGCATGACCTGATCCGGATAGCCAGCGGAACGGTGCGTTGTGTACACAGGCATTTTGTAGTCGGGATAGCGTTTGATCATGGCAACCTGACCCGGGGACAGGTTGTCGGCGTACTGATCAACGTTGCTTTGATCGATAGTGAACTTTGGCTGCTCGTTCGGAAACGGGTTCACATAGATACCATCGTTTTTGTAGCCGGCAGGTGGTGTTTTCAGGCCACCATCCCAGGCAGGGATTTCCCCGCCGTTTCCAGCCTTCTCAGCACCCATCGGAGTCAGCGTGTCGCCCAGTTTGGCAGCTTCACTCTCGGAGACAGCCCCGTATGCGTTACCGGCAAACAGCGCCGCCGACAGGATACCTGTGGCCAGTAATTTCTTGTCTAGTTTCATCTAAAAATACCTCGTTAAACGAATTCAGGCACAGTCGGTTTTAGAACGAGTACGAAACGCTCGCACTGACGAAATCCCGATCAGTCAACTCATTGAACGGTTCGCCATCCATGAAGTTTGTGTACCCGATATTACCTGTGATCGAGTTCTGATATACGGCCTCGAGTGACACACCGATTGCCTTGCGGTCTTCAATGAAGTTTCCGGCAGGCTGTGGCGCATAACCATCCACGTCATGGCTCCAGGCCAGCTGCGGGCTCAGGTTTACACCAGCCAGGGCATTCGGATAGCTCCAGACCAGACGAGCACGATAACCCCAGGAGAAAGAGGTGGTGTACCCTTCGTTGTTACAGTAGTTCGAGTTGGAGTTCGCACCGGCGTTGTTCAAAGCCGGAATATCTGATCCGGACAAACAAGCGTCCCTGCCTGAGGATCTTGGAATAGTACCAATGCCAAACGTTCCTGAACGACCATATCGTGCTTCGTCATAGCCCGGCAGGTCATGAACATAAGTTGCGCCTACCTCAGAGATGAAGGACAGACGGCTCGCGCCCATGACCTGGTCGAAGAACTTGATCAATGTCATCTGAGCTTGTGACACGTTGTACAGATCATAGCCACTGATGCTTTCACCGCTTAGCTGACCGCTTCCGACAGGAACGCCCGCTTCTTTTTCACGCGCGATTTGCAGCAAGCTCAAAGGCCCTTCAGAGTCAACAATCTGCAAGCCACCGAGAATCAGCTCGAACGAACTCCACTGAACCGGCACATTGTCCCTGAAGCTGTATTCAGCACCCAACGACCAGCCTCCTGGGGTGGTCGTATTGATACTGATGCCGTAAAGGTCAATGTTCTCCGGATACTCAATGAAATAGTCGTTGATCTGGCCAACAGAGTCCCCGACCGTACCGCTAACCAGTGGAAGCCTGCTGTTGTACTTGATGTAGTAGAAACCAAGCTCGGAATCGTTTAGCTCCGGCACATACCAACGGACTGCGACACCAAACTGGTCTTTGGTGTCTGCGTCTTTGTCTGGAGCACGCAGGGCCAAGCCGGCGTTGTTCTCAAGATAGAACTCCTGTGGAGCCGAGCTGGCGAGAATGACGGGGCCGCACCCATCAGCAGCAAAATCGTTCGTCGAGAAGAAGGTTCCACAGTCGTCAGGTTTTACAGGCTCCCAGTCAGTTTGTACAAAGCCTTCAACCGTGATGTTTTCTGTGATACCCGCAGAAACGTAAAACATTTCCACTGGCAATAAGGCATCTTTGAGTTCAGAGCCTGGCGCTCGAAATGCAGGAACGTCTACCGGATTGATGGTATTGATACCGCCTTGGATAAACGTACTTTCACCCCAACTAATCACCTGTTTACCGTAACGGAGACTGACGGGAACGTTACCGAAATACCAATCCGAGAACACGTAGGCGTCAAGCAAATCAGCGCCTGACGCGTTGTCATCGGCCTTGGAGTTCAACTCCCTGCGCTGGCGACTCTCATCCTTAAGTTCAAAATCATAGTAATAGCGTCCACGGACAAAACCGCCTACGCGAGTGAGTGTATCGCTATCAACACTGTAATTAAGGAACAGATCAGTGTTGCCTTTGACGATTTTGGAGACCGTATCTCCCTTATTAAAGTTCAGGTTACCGTCGTCAAAGTTGTTGGACGAGGCCGCTGAATTCTGCAAATTCGGATCAGAAGCCGGGTTCGGTCCTGCACTCGTTGGATTCGGTGCGTATTCCGGCCCGAGGTTACCTTCAGCAATCAGACGCTCATCCCGGTGAGTGGTACGCCAGGTAGCACCTGCTGACAGCGTGGTGTTCAGAGACGCTTCCACATCTCCCATATAAAATGAATAGGCGGATGCCTGACCGGACATACCGGCTGCAACCGCGACGGCCAGCGGCAATTTGACCCACTGCTGCCATTGATGTGTTCTTCTTGTCATTGGAAGGCTACTCCATTGTTGTTCTGAGTCGCTGCTCTGATTATTGGTGTTCACGATGTTTGGAGGCTTCATGCACAGTGCTCGTGATGTTGGCACTATAGCTAACGCCATCGGGCGCTTTGATCAGTCAAAAGTATGATTTTACGATTACACCCCTCTGAACGGCAGGCTCCCCTCGCACCGAATCAATATAGACAACAAATCCGGATGCAACCAGCCGCTACAGAGGGTTTCTGAAAATCGATGACCATCGATTAAAGCATTTCGATAGCCATGGCGGTCGCTTCACCACCACCGATGCACAGTGCCGCTATGCCTTTTTTCTTCCCATAGTGCTTCAGCGCGTGCATAAGGGTCACCAGAAGACGAGAACCGGTGGACCCGACGGGGTGCCCCTGGGCGCAGGCGCCGCCGTGAACATTGACCTTTTCCGGATCCAGGCCCAGCTCGCGAATCGGCATCATGGCGACCATGGCAAAGGCTTCATTGATCTCGAACAGATCCACGTCGTCTTTGGCCCATCCGGTCTTGCCAAACAGGGTCTCGATGGCACCAACGGGGGCACAGGTGAATTCAGACGGATGCTGCGACTGGGTGCTGTGACCTACAATCCGGGCCAGGGGCTTGAGGCCCCGTTTTTCTGCCTCAGACTCCCGCATGAGCACCAGCGCGGAGGAACCATCTGAAATGGACGACGCGTTGGCCGCGGTAACAGTGCCGTCCTTTTTAAACGCCGGACGCAAGCTCGGAATCTTTTCAATATTGGCATTGTGAGGCTGCTCATCGTCCTCAACAACGACATCCCCCTTGCGGGACTTAACGGTCACGGGAATGATTTCTTCCTTCAAAAGGCCCTTCTCAATGGCCGACTTCGCGCGCGTCAGCGACTGAATCGCGTAGGCATCCATATCCTCACGAGAATAACCTTTCTGATCCGCCATATCCTGAGCAAACGATCCCATCAAACGACCAGTTTCAGCGTCTTCCAGGCCATCGAGGAACATGTGATCCTGGGGCGCATCGCCCGGCCCCATTCGGTAACCCTTGCGAGCGCCCAATAACAGGTACGGAGCGTTGGACATGCTCTCCATTCCGCCGGCCACCATCACATCGTTGGTGCCAGCTTTGATCAAATCGTGTGCAAACATCGCAGCTTTCATGCCAGAACCGCAGAGCTTGTTGATGGTGGTCGCCCCCGTGCTGTCAGGCAAACCCGCCTGGCGCATGGCCTGACGTGCCGGCCCCTGCTTCAGGCCTGCTGGCAACACATTACCCATGATCACTTCCTGCACATCTTTAGGCTGAAGACCGGCACGGCGAATAGCCTCGGCAATACTGATGGCACCTAGCTCCGGCGCAGAAACAGACGCCAGACTGCCCTGGAAACCACCCATCGGGGTGCGCGCCCCACTTACGATAACAACACTGTCACTGCTCATGCTTGATCCTCTTGAAGTTCACTACTGAAGAGTCATAACCTCACGGTTCACGCCTTGTGTGGCGCCTCCAGATACTCTCTGGACTGCATTTCCAAAAGCCGTGATTCCGTTCTCTCAAACTCAAACCCGAGGCGCCCGCCGGCATACAGTTCGGTGATTGGGGCCTCTGCCGACAGAATTACCTTTACGTTCCTGTCGTAAAACTCATCGATGAGGTTGATAAAGCGACGCGCCTGATCATCGGTATCATTACCCATCACCGGTACATTACTGATAATGACAGCGTGAAATTCCCGCGCCAGCTCGATGTAATCATTCTGGCTCCGCGGCCCATCGCACAGGGTTTTAAAGTCAAACCAGACCACGTCGTCGGCGTGATCGATCGCTTTCAGTTTGCGACCGTTAATATCAAGCTCCAGGCTGTGACTGCCCGCCTGAACGGCCAGGCTGTCGTAGCTACGCTGCAGACTGGCATCCGATTCAGCATCCAGGGGATAGTGGTAAAGCTCCGCCTGTTCCAGTGAACGAAGCCGGTAATCCACACCACCATCCACGTTGACCACATCTGTATGCTTTTTCACCAGTTCAATTGCCGGCAGGAAACGGGCTCTCTGGAGGCCGTCTTTATAGAGACCATCAGGTACGATGTTCGAAGTGCAAACCAGTGTGACACCGCGACTGAACAAACCGTCCATCAAAGTGGCGAGAATCATGGCATCACCAATGTCCGACACAAAAAACTCGTCGAAACAGATCACTCTGGTTTCATCGGCAAACTGCTTCGCAACGATATCGAGTGGATTTTTCTCGCCTTTCAGCGCTTTCAGCTCCCTGTGTACCCGCTGCATAAAACGATGAAAATGCACACGCATTTTGCGCTCGAAGGGCAAGGCCTCGTAAAACGTGTCCATGAGGTAGGTTTTGCCGCGGCCAACGCCACCCCAGAAATACAGGCCTTTAATCGGATCCTCCTTCCCCTTCTTCATCTTGAGACGAAGTTTGACCATTGGCTTATGCCGTTCTCTTTCCGCGGCGACCAGTTTGTCGTACAGTGACTGCAAACGACGAACTGCATCCTCCTGGGCGGAGTCTCGCTGGAACTCCGGGCGTTCCATGTCTTTCTGGTAGCGTTCCAATGGTGTCATTTGGGGAGCCATCTGGGTGCGATTCAATTCGTTCATGGATGCAAATCCCGATATCGGGTTCAGAGTCGGGGTTGGAATTCTCGGCCGCGTATTGTGGCCGATTTTCGGATTCGGCGCCACGTTGCGCCAGATACAGCCGTATTATCTAAAGGACGATTCACACTATGACTAACCTGATTTTGGCCGCCGTCGCCGCCCTCGTCGTCGGTCTGATTATAGGCATTCTCATTGGCCGCTCCGGACAAGGCTCAACTCTTCGCCAGCGTCGTGCAGAGCAGCAAATTGAGGAAATCAGGAACGAATACACGCGCTATCAGGCGCAGGTCAACGAACATTTTATGGAGTCTGCCCACCTGCTGCGTCGATTCAACGACAGTTACCGGGACGTTAACCAGCACATGGCCAGGGGCGCGAACCGGTTGTGCAATGACGAAGAGTGGCTGCACGAACTTGAACAGGAAAACTCAAAGGCGCGCCTTGAAGGCAACGCGACCGACAAAGACGGCGTAGAACCTCCCCGCGATTATGCTCCGAAAAGTGACCCTGAGGAAAAAGGCACACTGTCAGAAGATTTCGGCCTGCCCGAGAATCAGCAGAAAGCCTGACCGTTATACCGGGTTGTCACAGTCTATAAATCGGTGCTCGATACCGAATGCCGCCTCCAGCGCCCTCCCCAGGGCCTGGACGCCGTAACGCTCTGTTGCGTGATGACCGGCGGCATAATAGTGAATTCCGCACTCGCGGGCAGTATGAGTCGTTGGCTCAGATATCTCTCCACTGATATAGGCATCCAGCCCCGCGTCCAGAGCCTTGTCAATGAAGCCCTGGGCGGCCCCCGTGCACCAACCGATTCGGGATATGTTTTCCGGGCCTGACCCTACATGCAGCGGAACCCGCTCTAGAGCACCAGAAAGCCTGTTTTTGAGCTCGCTAGGCGAAAGCGGCTCGGCCAGCTCGCCCTGCCAGACCAGTCCATCCATCGGCCTTGGAGTTCGTATATCCAGTACGTCCGCCAACTGGCGATTATTACCATACTCGGGGTGGTCATCCAGTGGCAGATGGTAGGCAACCAGATTGATGTTGTGCTGCAAAAGGCGCTGGATTCTGGCCCTTTTCATGCCACGAATCGCCTGATCCTCGCCTTTCCAGAAGTAGCCGTGATGCACCAGAATCATATCCGCACCGGCTTCTACGGCTGCGTCAATCAGTTCCTTTGAGGCAGTGACACCGGTGATGATTCGGTTCACATCCTCAGTTCCCTCCACCTGAAGACCGTTGGGACAATAGTCTTTGAAATCATCCGGCGAAAGCCAGCCTGTGAGGGTATTCAGTATCTCGGTTCTGGAGGCCATGCATTCTCTCCTTTCGGGCAGACTGACGACGGGATCAAGCAGATATAAGCTCTTCAAGGGCCTGTATCAGGCGCTTGTTCTGATCGGCCGTACCGGTCGTTATACGCAGGAAATCCTCGATACGCGCCTTGTTGAAATGGCGCACGATCACACCTCGTTCTCTCAGGCCCAACGCAAGTGACTGTCCGGTGTGTTCTGGGTGGCGTGCAAACACGAAATTGGCTTTGGATGGCAGCACCTCAAAACCGAGACCTTCCAGCTTCTGAGTGACCCACTCACGCTCGCCCACAACGCCTTCACAGGTCGCCTTGAACCAGTCATTGTCTTCAAATGCAGCAATGGCCCCGGCCAGGGCAAGCTTATCCAATGGATAAGAGTTGAAGCTGTTTTTGACCCGATTCAGCGCCTCAATGAGTTCGGGATTGCCAACTGCAAAGCCCACGCGAAGACCAGCCAATGAACGCGCTTTAGACAACGTCTGGCAGACCAACAGATTGGGATACAGATTGACCAGCGCGATGGCCGATTCGCCACCAAAGTCGACGTAGGCCTCGTCCACAACGACAACACGATCCGGATTGGCGGCCAGAATGGTCTCTACCGAATCCAGAGCCAGAAAGCGGCCCGTCGGCGCATTCGGGTTAGGGAAAATCACGCCGCCGTTGGGCTGAACATAGTCTTCCGGGTTGATCTCGAACGTATCCGTCAGCGGAATTTTCTTGCCCTCAATGCCATACAAGCCGCAATAGACCGGATAAAAACTGTATGTGACGTCGGGAAACAATACCGGCTGACCATGCTGGAACAGTCCATAAAAGATGTGAGCCAACACCTCATCAGACCCATTCCCCAGAAACACCTGATCTGGACTGATCTGGTGATAGCGGGCAATGGTCGCTTTCAGCGCTTCGCCCTCGGGATCGGGGTATAGACGGAGATTGTCACCGAGCTCGCCACGAATCGCGTCCAGCACTTTGGGTGATGGCCCAAACGGATTTTCATTGGTATTGAGTTTGACCAGGTCGGCCATTTTGGGTTGCTCACCCGGCACATACGGCACCAGGTCATGAACCCTGGGGCTCCAGAACTTACTCATAATGTGTCGCCCTTTCAGTCTTTGACCCGATATTCAGCAGAACGGGCGTGAGCGGTCAGCCCCTCGCCCCTGGCCAGAACCGAGGCAACTCGCCCCATCCTGTCTGCGCCAGCCGCACTGAAACCGATGATGGATGAGCGCTTTTGAAAATCGTAAACGCCCAGCGGCGACGAGAACCGAGCCGTTCCACTGGTTGGCAAAACGTGGTTTGGCCCAGCACAGTAATCGCCAAGCGCCTCGGCCGTATAGCGGCCCATGAAAATCGCACCCGCGTGACGAATCTGATCTACCAGTGCTTCAGGTTCTGCCACGGAAAGCTCAAGGTGCTCTGGCGCAATCCGGTTGGCCACCGAGGCAGCCTCTGCAAGATCGTTCACCTGTATAAACGCAGCGCGGTCAGTCATTGATGTGCCAATAATGTCGGCGCGCTCCATGGTTGGCAGCAGCGCCTGGACACTCTTCTCGACGGCATCCAAAAACTCCCCATCCGGACTGATCAGAATCGACTGGGCCTGTTCATCGTGCTCTGCCTGGGAGAACAGATCCATGGCAATCCAGTCGGGATCCGTCTGACCATCGCAGATCACCAGAATTTCCGATGGGCCAGCGATCATGTCTATGCCCACGGTGCCGAACACTTCCCGCTTTGCAGTTGCCACGAAAATGTTGCCCGGGCCAACGATCTTGTCCACGGCTGGAATGGTATCGGTCCCGTAGGCCAGCGCACCTACTGCCTGAGCCCCACCCACACAGAAGACACGATCCACCCCGGCAATGTAAGCCGCCGCCAAAACCATGTCGTTCACGACGCCATCCGGTGTCGGAACCACCATGATAATTTCGCCAACGCCAGCCACTTTTGCCGGAATAGCGTTCATCAAAACGGAAGACGGATAGGCTGCCTTACCGCCCGGCACGTAGAGACCGGCCCGGTCGAGAGGGGTCACCTTCTGACCAAGAACCGTGCCATCATCGTCCTCATACTGCCAGGATTTCTGGTTCTGGCGCTCGTGATAGTCGCGAATTCGCTCTGCTGCCTTCTCCAGAGCGGCCCTCTGATCCTCGGGGATGGCTGACAAAGATTGCTGAAGTCGATCTTTGCTCATTTCCAGATCGTTCACAGAGCCGACCTTCAGGCGATCAAACTTCTCGGTAAATTCCAGAACGGCAGCGTCGCCGCGGGTTTTAACCTGATGCAGGATATGGCGAACCGACTCGTTGACTGATTGATCGACACTGTCGTCCCAAGCCAGCAAACGAGCCAGCTCGGTATCAAAGTCGCTTTGGGAAGCATCCAGTCTGGTAATACTGATATCGGTCATTTCCAAATCCTGTACGGGATTGATCAATAAGACTTCTTAAGTTCCCCAAGGCCTGGGGAGTGGTCGGGGACGGTTGACCAAAACTGTGCGGAGCCATGGATGGCGGAGCCCAAGCGCCACATGGATGTGCCGAAGGAGCGTGTTTTGGGCGACCGTTCCCGAGCGCGACCTACTCTGCAGCGCGACGATGGTCCACTGCCGCAGACATTTTCTCAATTATGGGGTTGAGAGCACCGTGTTTCATCTTCATCGACGTGCGGTTCACCACCAGACGACTGCTGATGTTTTCAATCAATTCTCTTGCTTCAAGGCCATTTGCCTTAAGCGTATTGCCAGTGTCCACAATATCGACGATCTCATCAGCCAAATGCAGAATCGGCGCTAGCTCCATGGCGCCATACAGCTTGATAATATCCGCCTGCCGGCCTTGGGCCGCATAATAGCGACGCGCGATATCTACGAACTTGGTGGCCACCCGGATTCGGCCAGTTGGCGCTGGCTGGCCTTTCAAACCTGCGGTCATCAGGCGGCAGCGTGAAATATTCAGATCCAGCGGCTCGTAGAGACCTTCACCACCGTGCTCCATCAGCACGTCCTTGCCGGTCACGCCAACGTCGGCGCCACCGTACTGAACATAGGTGGGCACGTCCGTGGCGCGAAGCACCAGCACGCGAACGTCCGGATCGGTGGTCGGAAACACCAGTTTTCGGGATTTTTTGACATCATCGACCAGTTCAATGCCAGCTTCTTTCAACAACGGCAGCGTTTCATCAAGAATCCGGCCCTTGGACAGGGCAATGGTGATGGAGTCAGTCATGCTCTATTCCGGTCAATGTTTTTAGCCTGGCAGGCGGCGAATGCTGGCACCCAACAGCTGTAGTTTTTCCTCAATACACTCGTAGCCGCGGTCAATGTGGTAAATGCGATCAACGATGGTGTCGCCATCAGCCACCAGCCCTGCAATGACAAGGCTCGCAGACGCACGCAGATCTGTGGCCATCACCGGCGCACCGGTCAAATGGTCCACGCCTTTGATGATCGCAGCGTTACCTTCCAGCGTGATTTCTGCTCCCATGCGAATCAGTTCCTGGAGATGCATGAACCGGTTTTCAAACACCGTTTCTACAATGGTTCCAGAGCCTTCCGAGACCGCGTTCATGGCCGCAAACTGCGCCTGCATATCTGTCGGAAATGCCGGGTAAGGAGCCGTTCGCAGGCTGACGGCCTTGGGCCGGTTTCCCTTCATGTCCAGGGAAATCCAGTCTTTACCGGTGTCTATATCGGCACCTGCTTCTTCCAGCTTAAGCAGCACGGCTTCAAGCAGGTCTTCACGGGTATCCTTCAGCTTGACCTTGCCACGGGTTGCAGCTGCTGCCACCAGATAGGTACCGGTTTCAACACGGTCCGGCAGGACGTCATAATGGCAACCATGCAACCGCTTGACCCCGTTGATTTCGATGGTCGCAGAACCATGGCCTTTGATGTCTGCGCCCATGGCAATCAGGCACTCGGCCAGATCCACGACCTCGGGTTCGCGGGCGGCATTCTCGAGGATGGTCTTACCGTCAGCCAGCGCCGCCGCCATCATGAGGTTCTCGGTCCCGGTCACAGTAACTGTGTCCAGAAAGATGTGAGCACCTTTCAAGCGGCCATTGGTTTTCGCTTTGATGTAGCCGTTCTCGACTTTCACTTCGGCACCCATCGCTTCAAGGCCATGGATGTGAAGATTGACCGGCCTGCTGCCAATCGCACAGCCGCCAGGCAGCGATACTTCCGCCTCGCCAAAGTGAGCAACCAGCGGGCCAAGCACCAGAATCGACGCCCGCATCGTCTTTACCAACTCGTAAGGTGCATGGAACTGTTTGATGGTGTTTGCGTGCACCTCCACACTCATTTTCTCATCGATCATCAATTCCACGCCCATTCGACCAAGCAGCTCGATCATGGTGGTGATGTCGTTGAGATGCGGAAGATTTCCCACAGTGACCGGCTCATCAGCCAGCAGCGTTGCAGCCAGAATCGGGAGTGCAGCGTTTTTGGCCCCGGAAATCCGGATTTCACCAGACAGCGGTTTGCGGCCTCTGATCAGAAGTTTGTCCACGATAAATTCCTGTTGTTGTTGGGGCTATCAGCCCTGGCGAGCCGCCCACTCCGCGGGAGTAAATGCTTTCGGGTGCAGGGCATGAATGGTTCCATCCATAACGTGCTGGAACAGAGCCTTGTTGATCATTTGCTGTCGCTTGATCGTCGTTAAACCCTCAAACACCTCACCCACGACAACGACGAGATAGTGATTGCCATCCACCTGGACTTCTACTTCACAGCCCGGCAGTGCTTCTTTAACCAACTCGACGACTTCAGGGGCTTCCATAAACTTTCCTCAGGCGTTTGTGAACCAAGGGCGGGATTGTAACTAATTAAGGGCTTCGGGTCAGCTATGGCGGATCAGGGATTCAAGCATGAGGGGCCGACGATTCCAGCCCTGGCAGGTGATCGCCAAGACCACTCAGTGACGCAAGAGACAAGAGCCTTCCTGTCACACCTTCCAGACGGAGGTTAAGACTGTTGGCACCGGCCCTGCGAAACCAGCACAACAACAGCGACAGCACCACGCTGTGGGCGGCGCCTAGGTCGGACAGATCGACAATCAATTCTTTCCCGGCATTCTGGGCGAGCAGCCTCTCGCCCTCCTTTCGAATCCCCACAACGTTCTCCGAGGTAATCTCCCCGTCGACCTTTAAGCGGTTTCCGTCAAGGGTCAACCGGGGAGAGCTGTTCATGAGTTGCCCACTTCCTGTTCCAGGTTCAAAGAATCAATCGCACTGCCCCAGTTATCAATCACCGCCTGAATCTTGCCACGGCGCTGTTCCATCTCCTGGCTGAAACGATCGCGGAAGGCCAACCCGATGTTTACACCCTCGACGATGACGTTTTCCATCATCCAGCGACCTTCGTCCGTTTTGTACATGGAGTAGGTGACCGGGTACCGGTTACCCGACGCGCTGATGACTTCCATCTGAACCGAGGCGCGCCCAGCGTTATCAGGGTTGATCAACGCTTCTTTTACTTTTATTTCAAAATCATCGGCGCTAACCAGGGCCTGAGCATAGCTGTCGAACAGGCTGCGTTTGAACTTTTTAACGAATTCGTCACGCTGCTCAGGCGTCGTCTGACGCGCATACCTGCCCATCACACGGGCTGCAATACGCCTGAAATCAACAAAATCACTTAACTCATCGTCCATGCTCTTGTAAAAGGCTTCCGGATCCTCCGAATACAGCCCCTTCTCGGCACTAAGCTTTTGAACAAGCTGTTGGGTATTCTTATCCACGTATTGTTTCAAATCGTCCTCCGGGCTCGCCAGCGCAGGCGCCGAGGCCCCAAAAAACACGAGAAAAAGGGCCCAAAGGCCGGTTCGGAAGTTAAGCATTGGTTTCTCCTGTCTCAACCAAGATTGCACGCCAGTCCATGTCAACTACTGACCAGAAGCAAAATTTGAAATCAGCCGCTCCAGATTCATGGCAGACTGAGTGGTGTAAAAGGTATCTCCGTCTGCCAGAGATTCCATATCGCCGCCAACCGATACATCAATATACTGCTCGCCCAACAGGCCGGATGTACGTATTACTGCAGCGCTGTCTGCCGGTATATTATCCACGCTGCCGTCAACTGCAATCGCCACGAGGGCCTGAAACGTTTCACGGTCCAGTGTGATATCCCGAATGCTGCCGATGGTGACACCAGCCATGGACACCTTCGCCCTTGGCGTCAGGCCACCAGCGTCGTTGAATTTGGCATACAGGGTATAGGAATCTTCTGATGATTTCGGGGTCAGCCCACTCACCTGCAAGGCCAGAAACAGCAATGCCGCCACGCCTGCCACCATGAAGAGCCCGACCGTCAGGTCAGCCGTTTTTTGTGCCATTTACGAACCCTCTACTGTTTCAATCATTGTACTACCGCCTGTGCCTTCGGATCAGAAATCTCCGAACATCACGGCAGTCAGCACGAAATCAAGACCTAAAACGGCCAGCGACGAAAACACCACGGTTTTTGTGGTAGCCGAACTAATGCCCGCCGAGGTCGGCACACAATCGTACCCTTGATACACGGCGATCCAGGTGCATACAAAGCCAAACACCACGCTCTTTACAACACCGTTGAGTACATCGGTGGTGAAGCTGACCGACGATTGCATGTTGCCCCAGTAGGAGCCCTCAAAGACACCCAACCATTCAACGCCAACCAACATGCCACCCCAGATACCGACCACAGAGAAAATGGCCGCAAGCACGGGCACGGAAAGGAATCCGGCCCAGAAGCGAGGCGCTATGACCCGTCGAAGGGGATCAACACCCATCATCTCCATACTGGAAAGCTGTTCTGTCGCTTTCATAAGGCCAATTTCTGCCGTAAGCGCTGAACCGGCCCTACCCGCAAACAACAACGCCGTTACTACAGGCCCAAGTTCACGAACCAGCGTTAGGGCAATCATCTGACCAATGGCCGCTTCCGAGCCGTAGTCACTGAGTATTGTGTAGCCCTGAAGGCCAAGCACCATCCCGATAAACAGCCCGGAAACCACAATGATGGCCAGAGACAACACACCCACAGAGTAGATCTGCCTGACCAGCAACGGGAAGCCAACGCGCGGATCAGGCACGCCCGCCAGTGCGCCAAAAAGGAATTGACCCGCGCGCCCGACGGATTCAATCATTTCGCGCCCGTGCCGGCCGAAAACCACTATTCTATTAATCATTGACCATCCCCGTACTGGCCGGGGCCAGCAATCCCCCAATCCGCTGCGGCATCAACAGATGGAAAATGGAAAGGTACGGGGCCATCAGGACGCCCCTTCAGAAACTGCTGCACTTCGTCGGAGGGATGATTCTGGAGCTCTTCCGGCGTGCCATCGCCAATGATACGACCACCGGAGACGATGCAGGCGTAGTGGCAAATGCTCAGGGACTCGGGAACGTCGTGGGATACCAGTACGCTGGTCAGCCCCATCGACGCATTGAGATCACGAATCAGCTTCACAACAACGCCCATGGCAATGGGATCCTGGCCAGCGAATGGCTCGTCGTACATGATTAATTCCGGATCCAGGGCGATGCTGCGCGCCAGTGCCGCGCGACGGGTCATACCACCGGACAGCTGTGCCGGCATGAGATCCCTGGCGCCCCGCAGCCCGACCGCTTCCAGCTTCATCAATACAATGTCTCGAATCATGTCGTCCGGCAACCGGGTATGAACCCGAATCGGGAAAGCGACGTTTTCAAAGACGCTCAAATCGGTGAACAAGGCCCCGCTCTGGAACAGCATGCCCATCTTTTCCCGAAGGCGGTAGAGCGCTTTCCGGCCAAGGTCGGGCACCGACTCGCCTGCGACCATCACTGTACCGGCCTCAGGTTTCAGTTGACCACCAATCAGTCTCAACAACGTGGTCTTTCCGGTGCCGCTGGGCCCCATGATCGCGGTAACTTTTCCTTTCGGAATCTGCAGACTGAGACCATCAAAGATACGTCGTTCTCCACGGGAGAAAACCACGTCTCTTAATTCAATATAGGGATCTTTTGCCACGCTCATGCCTGTATCCGAATCAATATTCAGAGCGCTACAGTATGCCAAGCTGATTGGAACCTCAATCGGTCCGCGACATTATGAACGGATGTCAATGCGACCTCTCAGCCTGGACGGAAGTGATATACTCTGGCCAAACCAAAACCAAACGCCAATCCGGGAACTGGAAGCCGAATGAACAGCGAATCAACCCCGACTTTCCGTGAGTCCGCCCTCAGAGCCATCAACATAGAGCGGAACGCCATCGATGCACTCCTTGACCGCATTGATGACAGCTTTGTGAAAGCCTGTGAGGTTATCATGGCCTGTAAGGGACGGGTTGTTGTGACCGGTATGGGCAAGTCCGGTCACATCGGCAACAAAATAGCGGCGACCCTGGCCAGTACGGGCACTCCCTCTTTTTTCGTGCATCCGGGCGAGGCCAGCCACGGGGACCTGGGGATGATTACAGGCCAGGACGTGGTTCTGGCCATATCCAACAGTGGCAACACCAGCGAAGTACTCACGATTTTACCGCTGTTCAAGCGCATGGGCGCTCCACTGATCAGCATGACCGGCAATGGCAATTCCACGCTGGCCAAAGAAGCAGTCGCCAACCTGGACATCAGCGTAGCTGAGGAAGCATGCCCGCTGGGGCTCGCACCCACTTCCAGCACAACGGCCACTCTGGTTATGGGAGATGCGCTGGCAGTTGCCCTGCTGGAAGCAAGGGGCTTCAGCGCCGAAGACTTCGCCATGTCCCATCCCGGCGGCAGCCTTGGCCGCAGGCTTCTGCTTCGGGTGTCCGACATCATGCATGCCGGTGAACAAATACCCAAAGTTCAGGAAGACACGCTGTTGAGCGGCGCCCTGATCGAGATCTCCCGAAAGGGGCTCGGTATGACGACCGTCGTGAATACCAATGATGAGCTGTGCGGTGTATTTACCGACGGCGACCTGCGCAGAACCCTTGACCGATCCATTGATGTACATGCGACCGCCATCAGCGAAGTGATGACCCGGAACGGGCAAGTAATCCACGAGGACCAGTTGGCTGCAGAAGCCCTGAAAGTGATGGATGAAATGAAAATAAACGCCCTGCCCGTGATCAACCGCGACGGTGTTCTGACCGGTGCCATCAATATGCACGACCTACTCAGAGCCGGAGTCATCTGATGAAATCGTCGCTCCGCCCGACATGGCCTGAGGCCGTGATTGAAAAAGCCGCCACCATCCGGCTTTTGGCACTGGACGTGGATGGAATAATGACCGACGGCAAGCTGTACTTCACCGCCAGCGGCGACGAAATGAAAGGCTTTAACATTCTCGACGGCCTGGGCATGAAACAGGCAATGGCTGCCGGCATCCAGGTTGCCGTTATCACCGGGCGTCGTTCGCCGCTCACCGAAAAACGTATGAGCGATCTGGGCATTGATAACCTGATACAGGGTCGCGAGGACAAAAAGGTAGCGCTGGACGAATTAAGCGACACTCTGGGTATTGAGGCGGCCGCCATTGCGTATTTGGGGGACGATCTGCCAGATCTTCCCGCTATCCTACATGCCGGCCTTGGCGTCACTGTGCCAAACGGCCACTGGGCTGTGCGCGAGTCCGCTGACTTCTGCCTCCAAACGGCAGGCGGACAGGGAGCGGTCAGGGAGCTCTGCGATCTGCTGCTGTTCGCCCGCGATCAGCTGGAGGAAACTCTCGCTCCCTATCGGGAGCCCGATGCATGAACCCGGACTTCCTGACCCGCAATCCCAGGCTTCGCAACCTCGCTTTGGCCATCACAGTAATTGCCCTGGTCGCGGTACTTTGGCAGAGCGATGAAACCGCCGAGCCGTCGGACGCTGCCGCCCTCAGAGGCGAAGCGGAACCAGACGCCTTTGTCGTAGGCGGCCAGTTCCTGTCCTTCGATGAAACCGGCCACTTAACGAACAGAATCGAGAGCCAGCGAGTAGAACAGTTCGAGTCTGATCAGCTAACGCGAATGCAATCCCCCAGGGCGACCCTTTTCGGCAAGGCAGGAGAAGCCAGCTGGAAAGCAGAAGCGGACCAGGGGCAGTTGAAACAGGCCCAGGAGCTGATGGAACTGTCTGGCAATGTACGGATTATTCGCCTGGCCGACGACAGCGCCCCCCTGTCTCTTTCAACAGAGGCACTTACCCTGAATAATAGTGACCGAACGATTTATACGGACAAACCAGTTACCATCGAGGATCCATTGGGAGTGACCAGGTCGACTGGCATGAAAGCGTGGATCGACGATCGCATACTCGAACTCAACGCCGAGGTGGAAGGACGTTATGAAATCGGCAAGTAACGGTTTACGGAATTCACCGCGTGCCATTGCTGGTTTGGCCCTGACGATGGCCCTGCTATCGGCACCAGCCCAGGCCTTTGATCTGGATTCCAACACCCCGATTCGCGTCAATGCGGATAACGCTCGCCTGGACGACAGCAAAGGTATTGCAACCTATACCGGCGCTGTAGAAATGAGCCAGGGAAACAGCAAACTGACTGCCGACCGGGTTGAACTGCACCGCAGCCCGGAGGGCGTCAGCCGAATCGAAGCGACGGGCCAGCCCGCCCGATACCGACAGCCGGCCGTGAAGGGAGCGGGTGAGACGAACGCCCAGGCCCACTCCATCACCTGGTCCGCCGAAGATAACCGCGTTACCTTTGAACGCGATGCCGTCATCGAACAGGATGGCAATCTGTTTCGCGGTGATGTGATTCATTATGATAGCGTCCAGCGGGTAGTCACTGCAGAAGGATCCCCCGATCAGGCTGACGGCAGCGGACGGGTCGAAATGGTAATTCAGCCGCGCAGTGGTCGCAGTACCGAAAGCACTAACAGCACATCTGACGGACAGGCAACCGATGGCAGTTCTGAGAGCCAGTAAGCTGGCCAAAAGTTACAAGCAGAAAAAAGTCGTCATCGACGTCTCTCTGGAAATCCGCAGTGGCCAGATTGTGGGCCTGCTGGGCCCTAATGGTGCGGGTAAAACCACCTGCTTCTACATGATTGTGGGCCTGGTTCCCGCGGATAACGGCCGGGTAACCATCGACAGCAAGGACATCACCCCATTACCCATGCACGGTCGGGCCAGACAAGGCATTGGTTATCTGCCTCAGGAAGCGTCTGTTTTCCGCAAGTTAACCGTGCGTGACAATATCCTGGCGATTCTGGAAACCCGCAAAGAACTCAAACGGGACGAGCGTGAAGCCAAAGCGGAAGAACTACTGAACGAATTCCACATCACCCACATTCGAGACAGCGTTGGCATGGCTCTGTCAGGCGGCGAACGCAGAAGAGTCGAAATTGCCCGTGCGCTGGCCATGGAGCCCGCGTTTATTCTGCTGGACGAGCCCTTCGCGGGGGTTGACCCGATTTCAGTCAGCGACATCAAGCAGATCGTTCGCCACCTGCGGGATAAAGGCATTGGCGTTCTGATCACCGATCACAACGTGCGGGAAACCCTGGATATCTGCGAGAACGCTTACATCGTAAGCGGAGGCCACATCATTGCCTCGGGCAACGCCGATCAGATCCTGGCCAATCAGCAGGTCAAAGAGGTGTATCTTGGCAATGAATTCAGGCTCTGAAGCGCATCACGCGACGCCATACCGTGGTGGCCTGATTGTTTTGCCAATCACAAGCAAGTACACTCGGCAAAGAACTTGCTTGGTGAGGCAAGTTGCTAGCATACATAGATTTTTTGTCAACGATTTGTACACGAGAGACTCAGTGACGGATCCTGAATCATGGTTATGAAAGCCTCATTACAGTTAAAGCTGGGTCAAAGCCTGACCATGACCCCCCAGCTGCAACAGGCTATCAGGCTCCTGCAGCTCTCGACGCTTGACCTTCAGCAGGAAATCCAGCAGGCGCTGGAATCCAACCCCATGCTGGAAACCTCGGAAGACGAGGAAACCAACGCGGAAAGCGAAGACATCAAGGATCCCGTTGACGATTCAACAGGCAGCGACGACGAAGCCGCCAACGCGGCGGAGGCAGAATCAACGCCCGACTGGGATGAGTCCGAAAACGGCCCGGACTGGTCGACTGAAACAGAAACGTCCTCTGACAGCATCCCGGACGATCTGCCCGTCGACACAGCCTGGGATGACATCTATCAGTCTGCACCTAGCTCGAGCCCACGCAACGACGACGAAAGCGACCACGATTTCGAAACCCGTAACTCCCCGACCGAAACCCTGCACGACCATCTGGAATGGCAGTTGAATCTGACACCGCTGAGTGAACGCGATCAGGCCATCGCCCATTCCCTGCTGGATGCGGTGGACAATAGCGGGTATCTGACGTCGCCGCTCGAGGAAATTCACTCCGGCATGCTGGATGACGCCGACGAGGATCCGCTGGAACTGGATGAAGTTGAGGCCGTACTCCACCGGCTGCAACATTTCGATCCGCCCGGCGTATTCGCCCGGGACCTACAGGAATGCCTGCTGATCCAGTTGAACCAGTTGCCGCCAGAAACTCCCTGGCTGGCCCAGGCAAGACTGGTCATTACCCACTACATCAATTTGCTGGGTAACCGTGACTACGCCCAACTCCTGCGTCGCAGCCGACTCAAGGAAGACCAGTTAAGGGAAGTGCTTGCGCTGATCACTGCGCTGAATCCCCGGCCCGGCGATTCCATTGACCAGGCTGAGCCCGATTACGTCATTCCTGATGTCATTGTGCGAAAGCACCAAGAACGCTGGCGCGTAGAACTGAACCCTGAAATTGCGCCGCGCATTCGCGTGAATGCCAGCTATGCTTCACTTATAAAGCGTGCAGACAGCAGCGCAGACAATACCTATTTGCGGGATCAACTGCAGGAGGCCAAATGGTTTATCAAGAGCCTGCAGAGCCGAAATGAAACCCTGCTCAAGGTGGCAACGCGCATTGTTGAGCACCAGCAGGGATTTCTGGATCATGGCGAGGAAGCCATGAAACCCCTGATTCTGTCGGATATTGCACAGGCTGTAGAAATGCACGAGTCGACCATATCCAGGGTCACCACGCAGAAATACATGCATACGCCGCGTGGCATATTTGAGCTGAAATACTTCTTCTCAAGCCATGTCAGCACGGATGAAGGCGGTGAATGCTCCTCAACGGCTATTCGGGCGATGATCAAGAAACTGATTTCGACCGAAACTCCGAAAAAGCCGTTGAGCGATAGCAAAATTGCAGCCATGCTAGGAGAACAGGGTATCAAAGTGGCCCGCCGGACCGTGGCCAAATATCGCGAAGCGATGCATATACCACCGTCCAACGAGCGTAAGAGGCTGGTATAGAAGTGTTACCGGCCGATCATCAAAACAGGAGACGCCTATGCAACTCAATATTTCAGGCCATCACGTAGAACTGACTCCCGCACTGAAAGATTACGTATCCGGTAAATTTGAAAAGCTCGAGCGGCACTTTGACCATATCAGTAACTGCCAGGTAACCCTGGAAGTTGAAAAAGTGCGCCAGTTGGCGGAAGCGACCATGCACGTGATCGGTGGTGAGATCCACGCAAAGGCAGAAAGTGAGGACATGTACGCGGCGATTGATGCTCTGGTTGATAAACTGGACAGGCAGGTTCTCAAGCACAAAGAAAAGAATGTAGATCGTATGCACGGCAACGGCGCTCGCTAAGCGAACACCTTCTCCGGCATGACAACCAATCGAGCTGCGGCGCTGACAGACACACTGGATAGCGCCGCAGCCTTTTTTTACGGGATTTACGTCGATTCATGACCGACACAACCCTGACTATAGACAACATTCTTGCTCCGGAACTCACCCTTTGTCGGGTACCAGCGTCGAGCAAGAAGCGCGTAATGGAAACCATTGCGGAACACATCCAGCACCAGGACGAAACCCTCAGCGAATCCCAGATTTTTAACAATCTGGTGTCCAGAGAGCGACTTGGCAGCACCGGCATCGGCCAGGGCATTGCCATTCCCCACTGCCGACTGGACGGCCTCGACCATGTGGTTGGCGTGCTGATGACCCTGGAGGAAGGCGTTGGATTCGACGCCATCGATAATCAGCCCGTTGACCTGGTTTTCGCGTTGGTCGTGCCCAAAGAGGCCACCAGCGAGCACCTGGAGCTGCTTAGCCAGATCGCCGAGAAATTCAATAACAGTTCATTCTGCGACCATCTGCGCCAGTGTACCGACGGCGAGACTCTCTATCGGCAAATGCTGACAGAGAGCCACTGAACCCCTTTCGCTTTCGAGGTGACCCGGCATGAAACTGATTATCGTCAGTGGCCGCTCAGGATCAGGCAAGAGTACCGTTCTTCATGTTCTTGAAGACCTGGGCTACTACTGCATAGACAACCTCCCTATCGGGTTACTTGTTCCATTAACCCGGGAAGCAACCAGCCAATCCTCACCGGGCCGACTCGGAAAAATGGCCGTCAGTATCGACGCCAGAAACCTGTCGAGCGAGCTGAGCAACTTCGAAAGCCTGTACCGCAGCCTTCAACAAACCGGCGTGACGGTCGAAATCATCTATCTGGATGCTGATGAACAGTCGCTCCTGCAACGCTTCCACGCCACCCGGCGCAAGCACCCTCTAAGCGATGACAAAACCTCGTTGAGGGAAGCCATTGGCAATGAAAAGCTGCTTCTGGAGCCACTCTCAAAACTCGCCGATCTGTACATCGAGACCACCGGCATGTCCATGTACGAGCTGCGGGACATGGTTAAGCAACGGGTTGCCGGGCGTCGTGAGCAGGAACTGGCTCTGCTGTTTCAGTCGTTCGGATTCAAGCATGGCGTTCCTCTCGATTCCGACTTTGTCTTTGATGTGCGCTGTCTGCCCAATCCCTACTGGGATACGTCACTTCGCCGCTTCGTGGGTACCGATCAGCCGGTCATCGATTTTCTGGAAAAGGATCCGTTAACGCGCAGAATGGTAGACGACCTCATTAACCATCTGGACAGCTGGTTGCCCGCATTTGCTGACAGCAACCGTAGCTACATGACCATTTCCATCGGCTGCACCGGCGGCCAGCATCGTTCGGTCTACATCTGCGAGCAATTGGGCCGGTATTTCCACGGCAAGTACAGCAATGTCCAGGTTCGCCACACCGAACTGCCTCACCTGCAGAACCGGGAATCCTGATTCCATGATCCGACGCACCACCACGATCATCAACAAGCTCGGCCTCCATGCCAGGGCTGCGGCAAAGTTGGTTGCCACAGCCTCCAAGTTCGACAGTGTGGTAACAATCGCACGCGATGGTAGAGAAGTCAGTGCCAAGAGCATCATGCCAGTCATGATGCTGGCCGCCAGCCAGGGTGTTGAAGTGGAACTAATCGTCGATGGTGATGACGAAGCGGAAGCCATGGAAGCAATCGTGGCGTTGATTGAAGACTATTTCGGCGAAGGTGAATAGACCGGCCTGACAATTCGGCGAGGTCCGTAGGGCATTCACCTACAACACTCTCTCACCAAGGCAGCGTAACTCCGCTATAATGCGGGAGTTTTCCGACTGCGGGTGCTCTATGTCCGATA
This sequence comes from Marinobacter sp. CHS3-4, assembly GCF_030053415.1. GTDB lineage: Bacteria > Pseudomonadota > Gammaproteobacteria > Pseudomonadales > Oleiphilaceae > Marinobacter. The sequence continues at coordinate 1,443,721 of NZ_JASGBJ010000001.1, read as the reverse complement.
TCCTTGAAAAAAGCCAGGCTCGCCAACGTCTTCGCTCACTGAGCGAAGCGCTGGACAGTGGCGCCCTGAAACAGGTAGCCCGAATCCTGAACGGTGGCCTGAGCCCTAGCGATATTGCCCACTTACTGGAGTCGTCACCCCCTCGCCAGCGTGCCCTGCTCTGGAACCTGGTCGACAAACAGCTGGAAGGTGAGGTCCTCCAGTACCTGAACGATGACATCCGAAGTTACTTCCTGAGCCAGCTTAACGCTCAGGAACTGGCAGATATCATCGAAGATTTCGAGTCGGATGACCTTGCTGACCTTCTGCAGCAGTTGCCGGACACCGTGATCCAGGAAGTCCTGGACACCATGGACGAACAGGACAGGCAGCGGGTAGAAGAGGTTTTATCGTATCCGGAGGATACGGCCGGCGGTCTGATGAACACCGACACCATAACGGTGCGGCCAGACATCAGCATCGACGTTGTTCTGCGTTATCTGCGCAGGCATAGGAATCTTCCGCCAATGACAGACAGCCTGATTGTGGTCAGCCGGCGGGACGAGTTCATCGGCATGCTTCCCATCACCAAAATGCTGGTTTCAAATCCTGCGTCGACGGTGCGCGAGGTCATGGACACCGATATCGAACCCATTCCGGTGACCTTGTCAGATAATAAGGTAGCCACCCTGTTCGAACGCTATGACCTGATCTCTGCACCGGTGGTCAGCGAAGAAGGCCGGCTGCTTGGCCGGATTACCATCGATGACGTGGTCGACGTCATTCGAGAAGAATCTGACCACTCGCTGATGAGCATGGCCGGCCTGGACGAAGATGAAGATACCTTCGCACCCATTCTCAAAACCACACGCCGGCGGGCCATCTGGTTGGGCATTAACCTGTTGACGGCATTCACGGCCTCCGCTGTCATCGGGCTGTTTGAGGCAACCATTGAGAAAGTTGTCGCACTGGCGGTTCTGATGCCGATTGTCGCCAGTATGGGCGGCATCGCAGGCAGCCAGACACTGACCCTGGTTATTCGGGGCATGGCTGTTGGCCAGATCAGCGGCGCCAACGTAGGCTGGCTTCTCAACCGGGAATTTGTGGCGGGGGCACTCAATGGTTTGCTCTGGGCAACGGTGGTGGCCACAGCGGCCTCATTGTGGTTCAAGGACATCATGATTGGCGCTGTGATTGCGGCCGCACTGATCATCAACCTGATTGCCGCCGCGCTTGTGGGGACAGTTCTTCCCCTGTTCCTTAAATCACGTAATATTGATCCCGCTCTAGCTGGCAGCGTGATTCTCACCACCGTGACCGATGTGGTGGGCTTTATGTCATTTCTTGGCCTTGCGACCCTCATTTACGGCTGATACCGGAAAGAAAAACATTCTATGAACCACTACGACGATCACGAGCAGGAAGAGGAGTACGGCAAGAGCAAATCCCAGGTTAAAAGGGAGATGCAAGCGCTGCAGGATCTCGGCAAACGCATGCTGGATCTGAGCAACGATCAGCTTGCCACACTGCCGATCAGTGAAACTCTCAAGTCTGCCATCGAGGAATCCCGCCGCATCCGTCAGAATGAAGCGAAACGGCGTCACCTGCAGTACATTGGCAAAGTGATCCGTCAGGAAGACGATCCGGAGGAATTGGCGCGGCAGATTGATGCGTTCGATGCCGGCAGCGAGGAGCACACACGACGCCACCACCTGGCAGAGCGCTGGCGTGACCGCATGATTGCGGAAGGCGATTCGGCGGTCGGTGAGTTTCTGGAATACTGCAGCTCGGCTGACGTCCAGCATCTGCGAAATCTTGCCCGGAACGCCCGCCGGGATGTTCAGAAAGAAAAGCCAACGGGCCAGCCTCGGAAGCTTTTCCGCTACCTGAGGGAGTGCATCGATGACGCGGAGTCAGCTTAGCTCTAGAGCCTGCGATGCTCCCACACCGGCATTTGCGTTCTGATCGTTTTCACCTGGTCGAGATCCAGTTCTGCGGAAACCACGCCCATCCCTTCTTCCAGTTCTGAAACGATTTTGCCCCAGGGATCGCAGATCAGACTGTGGCCAAAGGTCCTCCGGCGCTCACTGTTCTGCCCGCCCTGACCCGGCGCTACCATCCATAACTGGTTTTCTATGGCGCGAGCCCGAATCAAGGCGTGCCAGTGGGCATCACCGGTATTCCAGGTAAAGGCGCTGGGCAAAGTGATCCATTCGGCACCCCTTTCCCGCAGAGCCCGGAAGATTTCTGGAAACCGCAGGTCATAACAGATCGCCAGACCCAGTCGACCTGCAGGCGTATCAATGACCACTAATTCTTCACCGGGTTCAAAGGTGTCAGATTCCCGATACTGCCCGTGGGCGTCTTCGACCATGGCGTCAAACAGGTGGATCTTGTCATAGCGAGCTACCTGCTGCCCCTGATCATCATAAACAACACAGGAAGCACGTACCCGGTCCGAGATTCTGGTGCCATCCGGGCGAGAGGCAATGGGCAACGATCCCCCAACGATCCACAAGCCCAGTTTTTTGGCCTGTTCCTTGAGAAAAGTCTGGATGGGGGCATCCGGAGCATTCTCATGCTGCCCGTGTTCCAGCATCTGTCGGGTAGACAATACGGCAAAATTTTCCGGAAGCACCGCAACCTTGGCGCCCTGCTTTGCGGCCTCTGCTAACAGGCGCTCGGCGTCGTCCAGATTCTTGGCGATATCATGCCCGCTGACCATCTGAATGGCCGCAACCCGGCGCCTATTTTCTGAATTGCTGGAGTCTGTTACTGCCGACATCACCGGCCCCCTTCTGTAATGATCAATGTATCAGCTGCCACTGTCGAAAACGCGTTTTAGATCGACGTCAGGGTTAGCCCATGTACCCTTAACACTATAAGTGGCACTGGTCAGTTTACTCAACGGGTCACCCAGCACTTTGTCCAAAACGAAAAGCGCACCGCCAATTGGGGCTCCTGCGCCCATCAAAAGGGCCGCCAGCGGAAGATTCTGAGTTAGAGGCAATACCACAACCATGTTCATATCCAGAGTTTCCTCTGCCAAATCCGTGGCTCCGCTAAACTTGAATGCCCCGGAGGGTCCGACAATCTGTAATTCCGGATCCAGGGTGAGCACCCCATCCTCCAGACGAGCCTTGCCAGAAATGGCGTCAAACGCCACACCCGCTTCATAAAGATCCGAGAAGTCCAGCTTCAGGCGTCGCCACAAGGTGTCTGAATTCAACAGGTTGAATATTCGGAAAAGCTGCGCGGTGTTATTCCCTTCAAGAATGACACCCTGATCGAAACGCATGCTGGCAGTGCCGCTCAGGGCCGCGGTTTCAAACTGATCCGGGCGCCCTGGCCAATCCAGATCCAACTCGATTGCTGTCTTCTCATTCCTGAATGGCACCTCTGCCGCAAAAAGCGCACTGGCGTCCGCCAGTGACTTCCCGTTCAAGGTTCCGGCAAACCCCGTTCTGACCTCGTCGCCTCGAATTCCCCAATCCAGGTCGCCCTGCAGGACCAACGACTTCAACTGCCCCTTGATATTGGCGACGCGAAAGCGCTCCGCTTCAGGCCGAAGGCCAAACGACCAGATACCGGCGTCTTCATCATTGAGTTTTAAATCGGCAATTCTTACGTCAACGTCGGGCCAACGTCCCGACTCAAGGTCTCTGAAGTCTTGGACTGACATCCTGTCATCGAGTTCCTTGCCTTCCCCGCCCGGGTCTTTGTCCTGCTCCAATGCCAGCGCTTCGAGGTCTACCTGAATTGAGCCGTCACCGACAGGCCAGGTTACCAGGCCTTTTACCCAGCCCCCTTCGAGGTCGACAAGCCAGTTATCCATGCCTTCGACCGCTTCTATTCCCAGCTTGTCAAAAGACCGGTTGCCCAGCGTTAGATTATTCAAGGCAATGTTTACCCGCCCGGTTTGCCAATCTACATCAGCATTCATCCGATCCTGCCAATCGATCGACAGTTCGAATCCGTTATCCGGATCAGGTACCACCGAAACGTCAACCGGCGCAGCGGCGTCAGACACCTTGCCAAGCGGTTCCGGCCAGCCGATCGAAACGCCCGTCAGGTCTGAGGTCAAACGAACCCGAGCCGGTTGGTCCGGCAGCAGACTCAGCGCGGCCTCGTAGCCCAACTTCCCCTCTATTCCAAGAGCCAGCTGGTCGCTCATACCAAGCTTGCGCCGCACATCTTCCACGGCGACGTCGCCCGCCTGCCGAATCACCAATCCGTCTCCCGATTCGGCTCTGCGGAACCAGGTTTTGACCGGGCTACCCAGAAAAAGTCCTGTCACCGGTTCAGAAGAGAAACCGGCCTGAGTGTTGTAGGACAGGACCCCCGACACATTTTCCCAATTCAGATTTACCGCCGGGTAGAACAAGGACACTGAATCTGCCGACACTGTCGCGTCAATCATCGGGGGTTGATCAGAACCCAGAGCAAACCCAAGTCCCAGATCAAGACCCAACTCGCCTTGCAAAAGCAGGGAATCCGGGGTCAGGTCTGTAAGATCTCTGAGGGGGCTTTGGGACAACCAATAGGCAAGCGCATCCCCGTTTATCGGGCCGCCCGCATCAACGTATAGCATGGTCTGCTCACTGGTCGGTTTTACTCTCACCTGCCCCGGCGTCAATTCAATCCCGCCCGTCTCGCCCGACGCCAGATCAACCCGCGTCTGACCTTGATGAATAAACACACGGCCTGCCGCACCGCTCACCTCTGGCCATCGATCGTCATAGTTGATGGTTGTATTACTGAAATCATAGAACATCGAGGAAACGAAGGATCCGGGAGGCGCACCACTACTGATGGTTCCATGCCCGTAATAGGTGCCACGGGTGATGTCGGCTTTGGTAATAGCTGTGTTCAGCCAGTCATACAGCGCGGAATCGACCAGATGGACGGGCACAAATTCGGCGAGCATCGGGGCGTTGCCGTCCTTGACCCCAACCTGAAGGCTCAACACATCTGAGCCGCCAGGTACCAGTTTCAGATCGAACGCCCCGGTTAATCCGGTTGAGTCTCCATAACTCATGGCAATGTCATCTGAAAAAACACGTGTTGTACCTTCCTCAATTTGCCAGGCGACGTTGGCATTGAATTGCCTGACATCCCATAAGCCTTTGAACAAGGACGGAAACCCAAACGTGAGCGCATTCGAATTGGCTTTCACCAGTCCACCCTGGCTGGTCACGATGATGGAACCATCAAGACCCTCCACTTCGGGTGCGCCGCCGTGTGCCTTCACGTTGATGTCTTCGAGATTGGCAGTAAACCGGAACTGGCCAGGATCCTCTGTGGGAAGCTCCAGTAACAGACGATTTAGCGTCCCTGACGGACGGTAGTTTTCCAGGGCGCTGGTCAGGGCCGTTGGCAAAATACTCAAGCGACTGAAAAGCCCCGTGACCGGGCCAACAGGAAAGCCATCAGCAATCAGCAGGTCATCATTTTTCCTGGTCTGAAAACGCAGATCAAATTCAGGCATGACCTCGCCATTCCAGCTCCAGGTCAGATCATTGAGGTGAAACTCGCCCGTTGCGTACCAAGGCGCCTGATCTTCCGCTTCTATGTCAGCCGCATAGGCATCTTCGGGCTGGTAACGGCGCCAGCCAAATCGCGCCGAAATATCTTCGAGGGGCGCGAGAGACTCCTGATGAACCCCAATCTGCAGATAGGGTGTCTGAAGATTGCCGCTAGCCTGCTCCATCAGACCATTTCGAAAGGTCAGCCAGATCTGTCCGCCAATATCAAAGCCTTCCGCTCGCATACCCTTCCAGCTGTATTCCTGAATCAGCCCGTCGAACAGTCGCCCTGAATTGATGTCCCCGTAAAACTGCCCGGTGAAATCACCCCTGAAGAAGTGTTGTCCAACCAGTTCGAAGCTTGCCAGCTGCTCGGTGGTTCCCGGTCTCATAGCTCGGCCGGAGGCGTGGAAAAGGCCTCTGCGGTAGATCAGATCGAGCTGAGGAATCTCAACTTGTCGCAGTTGCCCCAGGCTATCCCTGAGTCCCAGATCGATTCGCGTTATTTGAACGTAGGGATCCGACAACCACTGGCCTGCAAGATCAATCCACTTTTCCAGATCGTTGGCTACCGGCTCCGGCAAGTCAGCTCCCTCGACACCAATCTCACCACGGGGTGTCTGGTTGATCACCAGCTCAAGGCCATTGGCATCGAAGTCAGAGAATACGATTCGAAAACGAGAGAGCGAAGCAAGAAAGTCCAGACCAACCCGCAGGCTCTGTAGCGAGCCGATCACCTCATCACTGCCATCACCTGGCTTTAAAGCCAGGTCACGAGCGATGATCGTGGGGTTTAGCCAACGCCAGCGCGAAGACAAAGAGCCAATCTGAACTTGATGACCCAGTCTGTCAGACAGTTGCTGCTCAATTTCCGGACGATAGTCATTAATATTTTGCGTCAGCTGTCGGCCCAGCCCGGCATAGAGGGCCGCCAGCACAAGCGTACCCAGAAGCAGCCACCAGATCAGGTTGGCTAGCCGCGCAAGAAGCTGCAACAGCAGCCCCCTGGATCTTTTTCCCGCCTCAGCCGCGCTCATCAGATCTGCCGCAGCAATTAATACAAGTGGCGTTGATTACAGCAGAACCACATCGTATTGCTCCTGACTGTAGAAAGGCTCCACCTGGAAGCGAATGGTTTTACTGATAAAGGTTTCCAGGTCGGCCACATTGTCGGATTCTTCATCAAGCAAGCGATCAACCACGCTCTGGGAAGCCATAACAAGATAACTTTCCGCATCGTAGGCGCGGTTTACCCTCAGAATCTCGCGGAACACCTCATAGCAGACCGTTTCGCTGGTTTTCAGAAAGCCACGCCCATCACAAATGGGGCAAGGCTCGCACAGGACCTGGCCAAGGCTCTCAGTGGTTCGCTTTCGAGTCATCTCCACAAGGCCAAGTTCGGATACACCGGTTATCTTGGTTTTAGCGTGGTCGCGCTCCAGCATCTTTTCCAGCATACGATGTACCTGGCGTTGATGCTCTGGGTCTTCCATGTCGATAAAATCGATGATGATAATGCCACCCAGGTTGCGCAGGCGCAGCTGGCGACTGATGGAGCGTGCTGCTTCCAAGTTGGTCTTGAAAATCGTTTCTTCAAGGTTTCGGTGGCCCACGAACGCACCGGTATTGATATCGATGGTGGTCATAGCTTCCGTCTGGTCAATGATGACGTAACCACCTGATTTAAGTTGTACTTTTCGGCTTAGCGCCTTTTGAATCTCATCTTCAACAGAGTAAAGATCGAACAGTGGGCGCTCCCCCGGATAGTACTCTACCTTGTCTGAAAATTCGGTCACGAACTCGTCGACGAATTCCAGCACCCGCTGATGGCTTTCTTTGCTATCAATACGGACTTTTTCTGTCTGGGGACGAATCAAATCTCGAATGGTGCGGATGAACAGCGGCAAATCCTGGTAGACCACGGCAGGTGCCTGGCTTTTTCCAATCCGGTCTTCAATGGCCTGACTCAAGCGATGCAGGTAAACCATATCGCCAATCAGTTCTTCCGCCGACGCAGCCTCTGCAGCCGTTCGGATGATGTAACCACCATTAACTTCGGTATCCTTGGCGGCACCTTCTTCAATCAATCCTTTCAGGCGAGCGCGTTCGGCGTCGTCTTCAATACGCTGGGAAATCCCAATGTGCGAAACACCCGGCATAAACACCAGATAACGTGACGGGATGGACAACTGCGTGGTCAGTCTTGCCCCCTTGGTGCCGATGGGGTCCTTGGTCACCTGTACGACCAGCGACTGGCCCTCACGTAACAAGGTGCGTATATCAGGAACCGTTTTGGGGCCATCGGCGGGTTCGTCCGCCGTCTGCTGACCGGTAACAACATCTGAGGCATGAATAAAGGCAGCGCGTTCCAGACCAATATCCACAAAGGCTGCCTCCATCCCAGGCAACACCCGCACTACCTTGCCTTTGTATATGTTGCCAACGATTCCCTTACGACTGGTGCGCTCGATGTATGCTTCCTGAAGCATACCGTTTTCCACCAAGGCCACACGGGTTTCAACCGGCGTCACATTGATCAGAATCTCTTCACTCATTCGGGCCCTCCTGCCTCTTTATCCTGCCAAAGCGGCCAGGTAGTCCAGACCGGATAGCCAGCCAGCGCCAGTAGATCGGCGGTTTCCCGAAGAGGCAAACCCACCACTGCGCTGTAGCTACCGTGCAAACTCTCTACAAAAATACCACCCAGGCCCTGAATACCATAACTGCCCGCTTTATCCATCGGCTCGCCAGATCGAACGTAAGCGGCAATCTCGTCGGGTCGAAGCGCACGGAATCTGACTTCTGTAGTCACGAGACGCTCTTCTGCATGGCCATCAACAACAGCTGCAACAGCCGTTAGAACCCGGTGAGTGCTGCCAGAGAGGCTTTTCAGCGTTTCCTCTGCGTCGTCCGAATCCTCCGGCTTACCGAGAATATTGCCATCCAGGACCACCGAGGTGTCAGAGCCCAGGACAATAGCTTCTGGCGCGCGCTGCCCGATGGTCAAGGCCTTCTCCCGAGCCATCCGCAGCACATAGTCCTCCGGTAATTCATCGGCCAATGGGGTTTCGTCAATGTGTGCGGGCCGGACCTCAAAAGCCACGCCCATCTGACGGAGCAGTTCAGCCCGGCGGGGGGATGCTGAGGCCAGGATAATCGCTCGCACGGTTACTTAACCCAATTTTCGGTTCAGGTTGTCCAGCAGCGGACAGAGAATTGGCCACACGAGGGCGCTGGTCAGAGCCGGCCACAAATAGCTGAACCCTGATTCGTCGGCGCCCAACGTCTGCTTGATAAAGTGAACCAGCATCTGGTTAATACCAAGCAGCAAAAACACCATCATGCATTGCTGTGGAAGAGGATACATTCGTAAACGCTGATGCACCGTGAGAACGAGAAAAGCAATCACACCCATCGCCAACGCGTTCACGCCAAGAGGCGTTGCCTCCAGTACATCCAGCAAAAGACCCAGGCACCAGGCCAGCAAAATTCCGAACTGTGCGGGTGCCCGGAATGTCCAGTAGAAAACCACCAGGCCAAGCCATTCAGGCCTGAATTCAAACCAGCCAACCGGGAAAAGAGAACTACTCAGCACCAACGCCAATACAGCGCTGATCAGGAAGACAGGGTAACTGATCACCGAGAGCATCAGGCATCCCCTCCCTGCTGAGTTTCAGAGGATTCATCAGGACCGGTTTCGGATTGGGGTTCCGTCGCCGATTCCGGCGTAAACACGACCAACACCAGTCGGCTTTTATTCAATTCAGCCCTGGGGGTCGCCTCGATTTCTACGAACGGCTCCCCCGGTTCCTTGGTGATACTGGCCACTTCAGCCACGGGGTAACCTTTCGGAAACCGGCCGCCGAGTCCAGAGCTCACCAGAAGGTCTCCCTTGCGAATATCCGCAGTGTCGGGAACATGGACGAGTTCCAACGCGTCCGCGTCGCCATTGCCGAGCAGAACCGCTCTCAGTCCATTGCGAACTACCTCTACCGGCACAGCATGGCTGCTGTCAGACACAAGAAGCACTCGGCTGGTAAAACTGCTGGTTTGCTGGACCTGCCCCATCAGTCCGTTGGCATCCAGTATGGCTTGGCCCGGCTTTACGCCGTCCCGGCTACCCTTGTTGATCACAATCTCATGGGAAAAAGGATCGGGCGAAACCGCCACTACCTCCCCCACAATCACGCGATCATCGAGTACTTCCGAGGAATTCATGAGTTGGCGCAGTTCGTTGTTTTCAGAAGCCAACGCGGCGTACTTGAGCGCGCGACGTTCCAGAATCAAAAGGCGGGCCTGCAGCGCTTCATTTTCTTCCAGCAGGTCATCGCGAGTGGTGAAAAGGCTGGATACCCAGTTGCTGAACTGCTCTGGCGCATTACCCAACCAGTGCACCGGAGCGAGTCCAGTGCCGATGGCACTTCGAACAGAGGTGAGTTGATTGAACCGTGCGTCGGCGACAATCAAGGCCACCGACAGCACGAAAACAATCACTAGACGTAAACCAGGGACGGGGCCCTGTACAAAGATGGTCTTAATAGCGAGCGCTCCCCACAGGTTTAACCCTCCTGGGAGAACATTCCGATACCGCTGCGGTCAATAACTTCCAGCGCTTTACCGCCACCGCGGGCCACGCAGGTCAGAGGATCTTCTGCGATGATAACCGGCAGGCCCGTTTCTTCACTGATCAGTTTGTCCAGGCCGCGAAGCAGCGCACCACCGCCGGTCAGAACAATACCGCGCTCGGCAATGTCAGACGCCAGCTCGGGCGGTGACTGTTCCAAAGCGCTTTTAACTGTCTGAACGATCTGCGCCAGAGACTCCTGAAGTGCGTCCAGGATTTCCTCACTGTTCAAAGTGAACGCACGGGGCACACCCTCTGCCAGGTTGCGACCGCGCACATCAATTTCACGTACTTCAAGCCCTTCATAGGCACAGCCGATTTCATGCTTGATTCTCTCGGCCGTGGAATCACCGATCAGGCTGCCATAATTGCGTCGAACATAGGTCACAATGGCTTCGTCGAACTTGTCACCACCGGTACGAACCGATTCCGCATAAACAATGCCGTTCAGGGAAATGATGGCGATTTCTGTGGTGCCACCGCCAATGTCGACAATCATTGAGCCGCTAGCTTCTTCAACCGGAAGGCCGGCACCAATGGCCGCGGCCATGGGTTCTTCGATCAGAAACACTTCGCGGGCGCCCGCGCCAAGTGCCGATTCGCGAATGGCCTTGCGCTCAACCTGGGTTGATTTACTGGGAACACAGACCAGTACACGAGGACTAGGCGTAATGAAACTGTTTTCGTGCACCTTATGAATAAAATGCTGCAGCATTTTCTCAGTGACCACAAAATCCGCAATCACACCATCTTTCATCGGCCGGATTGCCGTAATATTTCCAGGCGTGCGCCCGAGCATGCGTTTGGCTTCGGCACCGACAGCCGCCACGGTTTTCTGGTTGTTGTTGGTGCGAATGGCCACCACGGAGGGCTCATTCAGGACGATTCCGCGCTCTCGCACGTATATGAGAGTGTTGGCGGTGCCCAGGTCGATGGACAGGTCGCTTGAAAATAAGCCTCGGAGTTTTTTAATCAACATTCGTGTAGTTTCAACCTGAGAGTTGCAGTCGCGGAAAAGATGCCGCAACTTTAGCAGTGAGCACCCCCTCAGGCAAGGCACCATCCTTGCTCTGAAAGCTTGTTTTCCGCCATTTTGCAGCGTTTTGGCCTCTCCCGCGATTGTTCGAATCTGTTACCATACCTCCCTTATTTTTTACTTGGGTGCATGGGCACTTGTAATAGGCTCTTCCAAAACACGCTCAAGCACCTCCATGTGGCGCTTGGGCTCCGCCTTCCCTGGCTCCGCACAGCGTTGGAAGAGCCTCTTACAAGGGCCCCCAGACTCTCCGGCATCATCAGGATCTCCGAGTCAAAAAACCTGTAAATTACTGAACTTTCATACTTTGGGAGACAAATCGTGAGCATTTCCCGCGAGGACATTGGAAAAGTCGCCGTGCTTGCCCGCATTCGTGTGGACGAGGAGCAGGTCTCGGCGCTGGAAAAGGATCTGGGCAACATTCTGGATCTGGTGGACCAGCTGGGCGCCGCTGATACCGATTCGGTAGAGCCCATGGCCCACCCACTGAACGCAGTGCAAAAATTGCGCTCCGATGAGGTGACAGAAACGAATGAACGGGAACGCTTCCAGGCGATTGCACCGGCCACCGAAAACGGCCTTTACCTTGTGCCCCGAGTGATTGAGTGAAAGGACCCAGCATGCATAACAAATCCGTAGCCGAACTTGCGCGCGATCTGGACAGCGGCCAAGTCTCCAGCGTGGAACTGACCCGGGCGTTTCTCGACCGCATCAAGCAGGAAGACGGCAAGTACAACAGCTTTATTACGGTCACTGATGAGCAGGCATTGGCCGACGCGAAAGCAGCAGACGAACAGCGTGCCGCTGGCAAGGCCACACCCTGGACGGGCGTGCCATTCGCTCACAAGGATATTTTCTGTACCGATGGCGTGCGTACCACCTGTGGTTCGAAGATGCTTGAGAATTTCGTGCCGCCATACGATGCCACCGTCACAGCCAACTTCTGCCAGGCCGGCGCAGTGTGTTTGGGCAAGACCAACATGGACGAATTTGCCATGGGGTCGTCCAACGAAAACAGTTATTTTGGCGCGGTCACCAATCCATGGGGACTGGCCTCGGGGAACAAGCGCGTGCCGGGCGGCTCTTCGGGTGGTTCGGCTGCAGCCGTTGCGGGCCGCCTGGTTCCGGCCGCAACCGCAACCGATACCGGCGGTTCGATTCGTCAGCCGGCGGCGTTGTGCGGCGTGACCGGGCTCAAGCCAACCTATGGCCGCGTCTCTCGCTACGGCATGATCGCATTCGCCTCCAGCCTGGATCAGGGCGGTACCATCGCCCGGACGGCAGAGGATAACGCCTTGATGCTCAATGTAATGGCAGGCTATGACAGAAAGGATTCCACGTCTATCGATCGCGAGGTGCCGGATTACACCGCCACTCTCAACGAGCCTCTGAAAGGCCTGAAGATTGGTCTGCCGAAAGAGTACTTCAGCGATCAGCTCAGCCCTGCCATGGAAGAACAGGTTCGCAACGCGGTGAAGGAATACGAAAAGCTGGGTGCCACCGTTAAAGAAGTGTCGCTACCTAACGCGAAGCTGGCGATCGCCGCTTACTACGTGATTGCACCTGCCGAAGCCTCCGCCAATCTGTCGCGGTTCGATGGTGTTCGTTACGGCTATCGTTGCGACGACCCGAAAGACCTGATGGACCTTTACACCCGCTCCCGCGCCGAGGGCTTTGGCAATGAGGTCAAGCGTCGGATTCTGGTCGGCACTTACGCGCTTTCTGCCGGCTACTTCGATGCCTACTATCTAAAGGCCCAGAAAGTGCGCCGCCTGATCCAGCAGGACTTCATCAATGCTTTCAAGGACGTGGACGTGCTGATGAGCCCAACCACGCCGTCACCGGCGTTTATTCAAGGCGAGAAGACCAGCGACCCGGTCACCATGTATCTGGAGGACGTATTCACCATCGCCATCAACCTGGCAGGTATTCCGGCGATGTCCGTGCCAGCCGGATTTGTAGACGGTTTGCCCGTGGGCCTGCAGATCATCGGGGATTATTTCTCTGAGGCGCGCTTGCTGAACGCGGCCCATCAATTCCAGCAGGTGACTGACTTTCACCAGCGTGAACCGCAATAAGCCCGGGACAGGAGAAAGACTATGCAGTGGGACATTGTGATCGGGCTGGAAATTCATGTTCAGCTCGCCACCAAAACCAAGATTTTTTCCGGCTCCAGCACCGCTTACGGCGCCGAGCCCAATACCCAGGCCAACGCCGTTGACCTGGCCATGCCCGGCACCCTGCCCGTTCCGAATGAACAGGCCTTTCGCTACGCGGTCATGTTTGGCCTGGCGGTGAATGCCGAGATCGAGCGCCGCTCGGTGTTCGAGCGTAAAAACTATTTTTATCCGGATCTGCCCAAGGGTTATCAAACCACGCAGCTGGAACGTCCGATTGTCGGCCCCGGGTACGTTGACATTGATCTGTCCAACGGCGAGTCGAAACGAGTGCGCATCCATCACGCCCACCTGGAAGAAGACGCGGGCAAATCCCTGCATGAAGACTTTCACGGCATGACCGGCGTCGACCTGAACCGCGCCGGTACGCCGCTGATCGAAGTGGTCACCGAACCGGACATGACCAACGCCGACGAGGCGGTGGCGTTTGCCAAGAAGCTCCACAGCATTGTGACTTCGCTGGGCATCTGCGACGGCGACATGTCCCAGGGCTCTATGCGTTTCGATGTCAATATCTCGTTGAAACCAAAAGGCGAGGACGAACTGGGCACTCGAACCGAAACCAAGAACCTGAACTCCTTTCGGTTCATGGAGCAGGCCATCGCCCACGAAGTCGAGCGGCAGATGGACATCCTTGAAGACGGCGGTTCGATCGTTCAGGAAACTCGCCTGTACAATGGTGACCGGGACGAATCCCGCTCCATGCGTACCAAAGAAGAAGCGAACGACTACCGCTACTTCCCCTGTCCGGACCTGTTGCCCGTCGAGATCGACGACTCGTTCATCGACGAGGCCCGCAACAGTCTTCCTGAATTGCCGGATGCGCGGAAAGCGCGGTTTATGGAGCAGTACGGTCTGAATGACTATGACGCCAACCTGCTGGCCAGCGATTCAAAGCTCGCCGCTTTCTTTGAAGCCGCAGCTGAGCGAGGCAAAGACGCGAAACTGGCCTCCAACTGGGTCCAGGGTGAGTTTTCCGCACGACTGAACGCCGAGGAAAAATCTGTCGCCGAGTCGCCCATTTCTGGCGAACAGCTTGGCGACCTGGTGGTTCGCATTGCGGATAACACCATCTCGTCTGCGGGCGCCAAGAAAGTCTTTGAAGCCCTCTGGACCGGCGAAAACGACAACGTCGACGCCATCATCGACTCTCAGGGCCTGAAGCAGGTCTCTGATACCGGTGCTCTGGAAGCGATGGTAGACGAAGTTCTGGCTGACATGCCGGATCAGGTGGCGCAATACCAGAATGAGGAAGACCCGAAGAAGCGCAAGAAGATGCTTGGCGGCTTTATGGGACCTCTTATGAAGGCCTCGAAGGGTCAGGGCAACCCCAAGCTCTTTAATGAGATTCTGGTTAAAAAGCTTGGGGGCTGAATAGCGGACATGCGGCGTGGCTGTGGGTTTCGACCCTAGCCTGTTTGATTTGGGGGAGGCCTTGATGGGAGGCTTCTCCCAAAAAACGCTTCAAGCACATCCATGTGCGCTTGGGCTCCGCCATCCATGGCTCCGCACATTTTTGGGAGAAGCCTCCCACCAAGGCCTGCCAACTCCCAGATATCGCTACAGGAACGTACATCAATACACTGGCCGCGACGGTTTAACTCGTGACGCGTTATCTCAAGCGCCTGTCAGGCGGGGGCAATACCCCTTCCCAAAAATGTCGGAGGCCATGGATGGCCGGAGCCAAGCGCACACGGACGTGCTTGTAGCGGTTTTTGGGAAGGGGTATTGCCCCCGCCCAGCCACCGCAGCTAACAGGCTAGGGCCAGGTTAAAACCAAACAGGTCAAACCAAAGAAGCCCACAGATCATGCTCATCCGCGTGATCAACCACCGCCCGAACAATCTCCCCAGGCACCAGGTCGGTCTCTTCATTTAGGTAGACCATGCCGTCGATCTCCGGCGCATCCGCTTTTGAACGCCCGATCGCACCTTCTTCGTCGACCTCATCAATCAGCACCTCGATGGTAGTGCCAATTTTCGCCTGAAGACGTGCTGCCGAAATCTCTGCCTGCTTTTCCATGAAGCGAGCCAGGCGGTCTTCCTTCACCTCTTCCGGCACAGCACCTTCCAGCTCATTGGCCTTCGCGCCCTTCACCGGGCTGTACTTAAAGGCACCAACCCGGTCCAGCTGAGCCTCGTCCAGCCAATCCAACAGGTACTGGAAATCCTCTTCTGTTTCGCCGGGGAAACCGACAATAAACGTAGAACGGATCGTTAGCTCCGGGCAGATCTCTCGCCACTTTTTAATGCGCTCCAACGTCTTACTGTCGTGGGCCGGACGTTTCATGGCTTTCAGGACTTTCGGGCTGGCGTGCTGAAACGGTATGTCCAGATATGGAAGGATCTTGCCTTCCGCCATCAGCGGGATGATGTCGTCTACATGAGGGTACGGGTAAACGTAATGGAGCCGAACCCAAACGCCGAGTTCACCCAGCGCTTCGCACAGTGACTGCATCTTGGTTTTCAGAGGGCGCCCCTGCCAGAAGCCAGTGCGGTACTTGGTATCGACGCCGTAGGCCGAGGTATCCTGGGAAATCACCAGCAGCTCCTTGACTCCCGCATCGGCCAGACGTTTGGCTTCATCCATCACATCGCCAATCGGACGACTCACCAGATCGCCCCGCATGGAGGGAATGATGCAAAAGGTGCAGCGATGGTTACAGCCTTCAGAAATTTTCAGATAAGCATAGTGACGGGGCGTCAGTTTGATACCCTGGGGTGGGACAAGATCGACAAATGGGTCGTGGTTTTGCTTCGGCGGAACGAACTGATGGACAGCACCCACCACTTCCTCGTACGCCTGAGGGCCGGAAACCGCAAGAACACCGGGGTGGCTCTGACGAATGGTGTCTGCCTCGGCGCCCATGCAACCCGTCACGATCACCTTGCCGTTTTCGTTGATGGCCTCGCCGATGGCATCCAGAGACTCCTGTTTGGCCGCGTCAATAAAGCCACAGGTGTTCACCACCACGATATCCGCATCGTTGTAGGTGGGCACGACATCGTAACCATCCAGTCTGAGCTGTGTCAGTATGCGTTCTGAATCCACCAGAGCCTTAGGACACCCCAGGCTGATAAAGCCGACCTTGCCGGTGCCCTCGGGTTCTGGTGTCAATTTTTCTGTCATCTACTCGACCTCTATTTCATTTCTGTGACACTTGCATCACAATTTTCATCGCTCGCAAAGCAGGCGCTATAGTCTCACCTTGCTGGTTACTAAGTAAACAACTAGACTTTCAGGAAGTTAAGACAACTAATTATAAGAAATGATGATGAAGAACGTTGTTGCCAAACCCAACCTGCGCAACCAACAACGCGTTGACGTTGCCACCGAGGTCACGGTTGAGAAAACCGATGGCAGTTCTCTTGTATGTTCAGTCTCCAACATTTCCCGAACCGGCCTCATGATCGCATGCGGGCAGGATGAGGTACGGGAGCTCATCCCCAACCAGCAAACGCCAGCTCCGGGCGCCTGGATTGACGTAAAGGCCTCATTTTCGGTGCCAGTGGTGGCGGCGCAACCTGTCATCGTCGTAACGCATGGCCACATCGTTCACATGCGTCGCATTTCCCGTGACGAGTTTCAGATAGGTATTCAGTTCGCCGATTTCGAGGGCAACGGCTTTGACTACGTAGACAATTACGTCAGTAAGCTGCTTGCTGCTGAGGCCAATTAAGCGCCGTTTTCGCCCGGAAATGGCCGACGCAAACACTCTGCCCCATCGGCCTGACGCTATATTGTTATGACATGAAACTCTAAACGCCCTTCTTCTTATGCTACCGCCTATTCTGGTATCATCAGCGCTTTCATACGCCACGCCCTCGCATTTTGTGTAGGGCACGACACGCGGTAGCAGGAACGATGACTACTTATAACCTGACGCATCTCAAGCAGCTGGAAGCGGAAAGCATCCACATCATTCGGGAAGTCGCAGCAGAATTCGACAACCCGGTCATGCTTTATTCCATTGGAAAGGACTCGGCGGTGATGCTTCACCTGGCGCGCAAAGCTTTCCACCCTGGTAAATTGCCGTTTCCTCTGCTGCACGTTGATACCACCTGGAAATTCCGGGAGATGATTGAATTCCGGGACCGCAAGGCAAAGGAATACGGTCTGGACCTGATCGTCCACAAGAATGAAGACGGTATCAAACAGGGCATTGGCCCTTTCACCCACGGTAGTGCCAAGCACACCGACGTGATGAAAACCCAGGCCCTTAAGCAAGCGCTGGACAAGTACAAGTTTGATGCGGCCTTTGGCGGTGCACGCCGGGACGAGGAAAAATCCCGCGCCAAAGAGCGCGTCTACTCGTTCCGTGATGAATATCACCGCTGGGATCCGAAAAACCAGCGCCCCGAACTGTGGAACATCTACAACGGCAAAATCAACAAGGGCGAGAGCATTCGCGTGTTCCCGCTGTCCAACTGGACCGAGCTGGACATCTGGCAGTACATCTACCTTGAGAACATCGAGATCGTTCCCCTTTACTACTCTGCCAAGCGTCCTGTGGTTGAGCGTGACGGCACGCTGATCATGGTAGACGACGACCGCATGCCTCTGAAGGAAGGGGAAACGCCGGAAATGAAGTCCATCCGTTTCCGCACCCTGGGTTGCTACCCGCTAACCGGCGCCATTGAATCTGAGGCAGATACACTGCCGGAGATCATCCAGGAAATGCTGTTGGCGACCAGCTCCGAACGTCAGGGCCGTGTGATTGACCACGACTCGGCCGGCTCCATGGAACAGAAAAAGCGGGAAGGGTACTTCTAAGATGTCACACCAGTCCGATCTTATTGCAGAAGACATTCAGGCTTACCTGAAGCAACACGAAAACAAGGAACTGCTGCGCCTGCTGACCTGTGGCAGCGTGGATGATGGCAAGAGCACCCTGATTGGTCGCCTGCTGCACGACACCAAGATGATCTACGAAGATCACATGGCCAGCTTGAAAACCGACAGCGCCAAAATGGGCACCACCGGTGAAAAGCTGGATCTGGCCCTGCTGGTGGACGGCCTCCAGGCGGAGCGTGAACAGGGCATCACCATTGATGTGGCCTACCGCTTTTTCTCCACTGACAAGCGCAAGTTCATCATCGCGGACACACCAGGGCACGAGCAATACACTCGCAACATGGCCACCGGCGCGTCCACAGCGCAGGTCGCGATTCTGATGATCGACGCGCGCCACGGCGTGCTGACACAGACCCGTCGCCACTCGTACATTGCCTCGCTACTCGGCATCCGGCATGTGGTCGTAGCCGTCAACAAGATGGACCTGGTGGATTTTAGTGAAGAGCGCTTTAACGAAATCAAAGACGACTATATCGCCTTTGCAGCGCCATTGGGGCTGAAGGACATCCGCTTCGTACCCATGTCGGCTCTGGAAGGCGACAATGTGGTCAACAAAAGCGAGAACACTCCCTGGTTCGACGGCCAGCCGCTGATGGAGATTCTTGAAACCGTTCAGGTGTCTCACGACAAGAATCTGGAACACTTTCGGTTCCCGGTGCAGTACGTTAACCGCCCGAACCTGAACTTCCGTGGCTTCTGCGGGACCATTGCCTCTGGTGTTGTGCGTCCGGGTGATAAACTCATGGCGCTGCCGTCGCGCAAAACCAGTACCGTCAAGGACATCGTGACCTTTGATGGCAACCTCGCCGAAGCCTACATCGATCAAGCTGTCACCCTGACTCTGAACGACGAAATCGACGTGAGCCGCGGTGACATGCTGGTCAAAGCTGAAGACGAACCTGAAGTCGGAAACCGTTTCCTGGCGAACATTGTCTGGATGACCGATGCGCCTCTGGAAACCGGCCGACTTTACGACATCAAACTGGGCCCGACCTTCTCGTCGGCAACCGTGAAAAAGATTCACCACCAGACCGACGTCAATACATTGGAGAAACGTGAAAACCCCACCGAACTCCAGCTGAACGAAATCGGCCTTTGCGAGCTCACTCTGAGCCAGCCGATTGCTTTTGATGCCTATCCGAGAAACCACGTGACTGGCAGCTTTATCGTCATCGACCGCTTGAGCAATGTGACCATCGGTGCGGGCATGATCGCCGGGACTGCGGATACGGTTGAGTCTCTTGATCCAGTCAGCACGGAAGAGCGTCAGCGTCGCCTGGCACAGAAACCTGCGATCATCGCGTGTAATGGCAAGCAGGCGCCATCCCTGGCACTTGCCCTGGAACGTTCGCTGTTCGATCAGGGTAAAACATCGGTGGTTCTGACCGAAGACAACGCCGGTAATGTGGATGACCGACGCCGCGCGGCCCAGGTGGTCGCGGCTCACGGCCTGATCGCCATTGCTGTGAACCTTGGGTCTGACGTTGCTTCCGCCTCCATCGCTGCAGATGAAAGCGATGAGATCCCGGAAGCGGTCAGCAAACTGGTTCAGGATCTGCTTCGCAACAAGCGTATCTGATCTACATCAGCCGATCACACCGGGCCCCGCTAGCTTTCCGGCTGCGGGGCTTTGTTCGTTCTATATTCAGGAAGACTCGTTATGGCCATCAAACATCTGCGCATTGCCTTTGCTTCCCAACTGCAACCCGGCAGCCCTGCCCGGTTAATTGAGGGGGAGCCATTGGCTGAGCCCGGCGGAGACTATGAGGGACTGCAAAAGCAGATGAAGCGGCTGTTCAACAGCAAGCCAGGCAAGAAATACGGCCGATTTTCGGAAGACACCGGCGAGTCGCCTTTTAGCGCCTGGCTGGGGGATTACCTGGCAGATCGTCAAAGCTTTGCCTCAATGACAGACCGGCTGTTCAAGCAATGGCAAGAGCTTCTGACCGGCGCACAGGAGGAACATCAAGGGCACCTGATGTTAGTTCACGAAGCGCTGGCAGATTCGGAGGTTGTTTACCTGCTGATCATCGAGAGTGACAGCGCCCTGCGTTTTGATGGCCAGCAGGCGCTGGATACGACCGATGTTCTGAGCTTATCCCGCCTGAATCTGGCGGTTCGGATTGAAATCGACGACTGGAAAAGCGACCAGGCTGCTGAAAATTATCTGACGCTGGTTCATGCCCGTGGCACGGGAGAGATTGGCGATCATTTTATTCGTCTGTGTGGATTCACCAATCAGGTGGACGTTGAGAAAGAAACGCTAACCTTTCTGGACGCGGTCGAGGCGTTTGCCAAGTCTTCGGAGCCCGAAAAAGCCGGTGAGGTACGACACAAGGCCTACGAGTTCTGCAAGGAACAACACGCCCTGGGCGAGCCGGTGGAAATCGAAGCGCTGTCAGGTTACCTGGATGAAAATGAGCCGCAACGATTCAAGGAGTTTGCCTCTGAGACCGCCGAACTGCCTGAAAGCGGCGTGTTGCATCCCGATCATCGCAAGGTGAAAAAGCTGGTTCGTATTGCGGGATCCGGCGGTGGCATGAGTGTGTCGTTTTCATCGGACTTGGTGAATCAGGCCGTTTACTACGACCGGGACAATGATGCTTTGACAATCACGCGACTGCCCAAGGCGCTTCGGGAACAGTTGAAGCGATATCTGGAGGGGCGTGAGGAATAATCCTCCTTCAGCAGCCTGCTCGTTGGGGAGGCTGCCTGCGCCGCCGTTAGGTCTTTCCTTTCGGAAAAAGAACTCGCTGCGCTCAGACACCTTTGTTCCTGCAGAAAAGACCTAACCGCGTCCCAGACGATCAGGCCTCGTCAGGGTTCTCAAACGACTGTGTCCCGAACTGTTCAAACGCTTCGGCTTTTGCCCGCTTTTTTTCGGCGCGGATTGCCCTCACTTCTTTCATCCAGGCGACGCCGTCAATGAGTTCGCCGGTGTCCGGGTCGATCGGTGGGTAGGGCAGATTTCGGTCATCGCAGTAGCGCTTTACCACTGGCTGACACCAGCAGAACAGCAGGCGATTGTATTCATCGTCGGGCAGGCGCTGGTAATCATAAAGCCCGGCCAGTTTTCTCTGACGCTGGGCTTCCGAGAGGATGATCGCGCAGGCAGCGGACACGTTCAGTGACTCCACCATGCCCATCATCGGAATCACGATGTGTTCGTCCGCTTCGGCGGCTGCGCCAGAACTCACGCCATCGACCTCGTTGCCCAGGATGACCGTACAGGGAATGGTGAAATCCACCTCCCGAAAATCAACCGCACGGT
The DNA here is from genome assembly GCF_030053415.1 of Marinobacter sp. CHS3-4. Taxonomy (GTDB): domain Bacteria; phylum Pseudomonadota; class Gammaproteobacteria; order Pseudomonadales; family Oleiphilaceae; genus Marinobacter. The sequence goes on along the minus strand of NZ_JASGBJ010000001.1, from coordinate 1,422,255 downwards.
CCGACAGCTGCGCCGCGTAGAGCTTATGGCCCTGCCCTTTCAAAGTCGCTACGGCGTCATCCATGGTGCGATGAGTGTGGGTCGTTACCCAGTTATAACTGCCACCGGCGGTCTTCCGGAACGCCCGAAAGCCCTCCTTCGGCCACACCACGTGCATGTTGGCCAGACCAAAAGCGTCACAGGAACGGATGATGGCGGACAGGTTCCGTGGCTTGTGGACCTGGTCAGTCAGCACGCTCAGGTCTGGCTGACGGGTGTTGAGGGTTTGTTTGATTCGGGCGAGGCGTTCGGGAGTCATGTGTTCAGTGTTCTGCATTTTTTCGACAAGCCCGGAATATTACCACATCAGGAATAGCAACAAGCCGATACAAAGGTGGTTGCCAATTGATCACCCCGTTATAATACGCAGTTCCTTTTTGATCAGGGCGCCGGTATCCTTCGCCGCCCGCAAACGCACCACCCATTTGCACCAAAACGTTGAGAATCATGGCCAAGAAGCTGTACATCAAAACCCATGGCTGTCAGATGAACGAATACGATTCGTCCAGAATGGCCGACCTGCTGCGCACCGGCGAAACCGTCGAAATGACCGACACGCCTGACGACGCAGACATTCTGCTTCTGAACACCTGCTCCATTCGCGAAAAAGCGCAGGAGAAAGTGTTCCACCAGCTTGGTCGCTGGAAAGGCCTGAAGAGTAAAAACCCCGACCTAATTATCGGCGTTGGCGGCTGCGTGGCGAGCCAGGAAGGCCAGGCCATCATCGACCGCGCCCCCTATGTGGACATGGTATTCGGCCCCCAGACTCTGCACCGTTTACCGGACATGATCACCGAAATCCGCGCCAAAGGCGACGGTGTCGGGGTGGTCGACGTCAGCTTCCCGGAAATTGAAAAGTTCGACAACCTGCCGGAACCCGGTGCCGAGGGACCATCCGCGTTTGTGTCGATCATGGAAGGCTGCAGCAAATACTGCACTTTCTGCGTGGTGCCTTACACCCGTGGTGAAGAAGTCAGCCGCCCGGTCGACGACGTCATTGCCGAAGTCGCTCATCTGGCCAGCCAGGGTGTACGTGAGGTAAATCTGCTGGGCCAGAATGTGAATGCCTATCGGGGCGAAACCCACGATGGCGACGTGATGGACATGGCCGAGCTGGTTACCCTGATCGCCACCATCGACGGCATCGACCGCATCCGTTACACCACCTCTCACCCGGTGGAATTCTCGGATTCACTGATTGCCGCTTACGAGCAAGTGCCCGAGCTGGTCAGCCATCTGCATCTGCCGGTGCAAAGCGGTTCGGACCGCATTCTGGCCGCCATGAAGCGTGGCCATACGGCTCTAGAGTACAAGTCCAAGCTCCGCCGCCTGCGCAAGATTCGTCCGGACATCAGCTTCTCATCCGACTTTATCATCGGCTTTCCAGGTGAAACCGAGAAAGACTTTGAAGACACCATGAAGCTGATCAACGACATCGGCTTCGATGTGTCTTTCAGCTTTATATACAGTGCACGCCCCGGCACACCGGCGGCAGATCTGCCGGATGACACCCCGATGGACGTCAAAAAGCAGCGTCTCTCCATTCTGCAGGAGCGCATCAACCAGCAGGCGATGGATATCAGTCGCAAGATGGTGGGGACAACGCAACGTATTCTGGTGACTGGCCTTTCGAAAAAAGACCCAGGCGAGTATGCGGGTCGCACTGAAAACAACCGCATCGTGAACTTCCGTCATGAAAACCCGGAAGTTGTAGGCAACTTCATCGATGTAGAGATCAAAGAGGCGATGCCCAATTCTCTACGTGGCATGCCCGTTGATTCAGAGATGTACTAACCCCCTTGGGGAAAGCACCAAACCTGGAGACTTTTTGAAAACCAACGACGCGAAACAGTTTGATCTTCACCCCGTCGATCAGGATCGCCTGGCTGCACTGTGCGGCCAGTTCGATGAGCATCTGAAGCACATTGAAAAACGGATGAGCGTGCGCGTGGGACGCCGCGGGCATCATTTCAGGGTGGAAGGCGAAAGCGAACATGTGGCCGCTGCCAGCGAAGTGATTCGCCACCTGTATCGTGAGACCGAAGCCACCAATGATATTTCGCCGGATACCGTGCACCTGTTCATCAGGGAATCCGGCTTTGAGCGACTGCCAGCGGATGTGCCCTACGACGGAGCCGTGACGGTCATCAAAACGCCAAAACTCCAGGCCAAGCCGCGCGGCGCAAACCAGCAGAAGTACGTTCATAACATCCGCACCCACGATGTAAACTTCGGCATTGGCCCAGCGGGCACCGGTAAAACCTGGCTGGCCGTCGCCTGTGCCGTGGAAGCCCTGAAAGACGAGCAGGTGAAGCGAATCCTGTTGGTGCGTCCGGCAGTAGAAGCGGGTGAGAAACTCGGCTTTCTTCCTGGCGACCTGGCCCAGAAAGTGGACCCTTACCTGCGCCCGCTTTACGACGCACTCTATGAAATGCTGGGCTTTGATCAGGTGACCCGGTTGATCGAAAAAAGCATCATCGAGATCGCGCCCTTGGCATTCATGCGGGGCCGCACCCTGAACAATTCATTCATCATCCTGGATGAGAGCCAGAACACCACCCGCGAGCAAATGAAAATGTTCCTGACGCGGATCGGCTTTGGCTCGACGGCGGTCATTACCGGCGACACCACCCAGGTGGACTTGCCACGCGGGCAGAACTCCGGGTTGATTCACGCGGCGTCGGTGCTGAGCGACGTGTCTGGCATTGGCTTCACCAGATTCGAGTCTCAGGATGTGGTGCGCCACCCGCTGGTGCAGCGCATCGTCGAGGCCTATGACGTGTTCGACGGTGGAGGCACCTGATCACCGTGGCCAGCCTGACTGTCGATATACAACTGGCAACCGAGTCAGAAGACCTGCCCGAGGCGGACACCATGCAACAATGGGCCAGTTCTGCCTGGCTCGGTGACCATGACTCCGAGGTAACCGTTCGTATTGTGGATACTGAGGAAAGCGCCGCCCTTAACGCCCAGTATCGCGGCAAATCCGGGCCAACCAACGTGCTTTCCTTCCCATTTGAAGCTCCAGCCGGTATAACGGTGCCGTTAGCCGGTGATTTGATCATCTGCGAACCAGTGGTTAAACGTGAAGCGTTGGAACAGCGAAAAACGGTAACTGCACACTGGGCGCACATGCTGGTGCATGGAATGTTGCACCTTCAGGGCTACGACCATATTAAAGATGACGAGGCCGAGGCCATGGAAGCCCTCGAGATCCAGTTGCTGGCGCAGCTCGGTTTCTGCAATCCTTACGAAATAACCGATGACATTGGGGAAACGGAAAAAGACGCATGAGCGACGATCAGTCGAGTCGCAGCCAGGGCAACAGTAAGTCCTGGCTGGAACGTATATCACAGGCCTTCTCCAGCGGGCCTGAGTCCGTCGAGGACGTGCTGGAAATCCTGCGGGATGCCGAATCAGAAAACATCATCGATACCGATGCCATGAGCATCATCGAAGGTGCGATGCAGGTGATCGACATGCGGGTGGAAGAAATCATGATCCCCCGCTCCCAGATGGTCACCGTTAAAGCCTCTCTGGAGCCAAAAGAATTCCTGGGTGAAATCATCAGCTCCGCTCACAGCCGTTTCCCGGTGATTGGCGACAGCCAGGACGACGTTATTGGTGTTCTGCTGGCAAAAGACCTTTTGCCTCTCGCACTGGATGGCAACCTCAGTTGGAACCGCATTCGCGAAATCCTGCGTCCCCCCACGTTCGTGCCTGAAAGCAAGCGCCTGAACCAGTTGCTTAAGGAATTCAAGGAAACCCGCAACCACATGGCCATCGTGGTGGATGAGTATGGCGGCACCGCCGGGCTGATCACCATCGAAGATGTGCTTGAACAGATTGTTGGCGAAATTGAAGACGAGCATGATTTCGATGAGGAAACCCACATCAAGTCACGCAGCGACGGCACCTATGCCGTTAAGGCGGTCACTCCGGTAGACGACTTCAATGAATTCTTTGAGACCGAACTGGACGAAGAAGAGTTCGACACGATTGGCGGCGTGGTTCTCAAGGAATTCGGCCACCTGCCCCGACGGGGCGAAAAGGTAAACTGCCAGGGGCTGGAATTCACGATTGCCAATGCCGACAACCGGGTGATTCGACTGCTTCAGGTATCGCGGCACGATGAGCGATAGCCCCCGGGCGACGGCGATGCCACCCGGTCTATCCAACGCCCCATTAATGAGGGCCTCTGCGCTTATAGTTGCAGGCGCCCTCCAGACGCTGACCTTTTCGCCAGTGAACTGGTGGTGGCTTGGGCCCGTGTCGATCCTTTTGATCCTTCTCTGCTGCCTGCCACTTGAACCTCAAAAGCTTTTCAAAGCTGGCTGGTTTACCGGGCTGGGTCTGTTTGGCTCTGGCGCCAGCTGGGTTTACGTCAGCATCAGCGAACACGGCAACACTTCGATCCCTCTGGCCGTCATTCTTACGGTTATTTTTGTGGCAGGCCTGGCCCTGTTTCACGGCATCGCATTCTGGGCCTGGGGCAAGCTGGCAAAACACAGTGCTGCTCGTCGTCTCATACTGTTCCCTGCTGTCTGGATAATCGGCGACTGGGTTCGCGGCTGGCTGCTGACCGGTTTTCCATGGCTGTACCTGGGTACCGCACATGTTGACGGCCCCCTTGCCAGCTTCGCTCCACTAACCGGCGTCCATGGACTGAGCTTTTGGGTAGCCGCCAGCGGCTGTGCCGTTTATGCCTGCTGGTGGTTGGTGCAAAACCTGAGGTACACCAGCGCTGGTGCTGTCGCCCTGGCCGCACTACTACCGTGGGCCATAGGCCCGACAATGGCCAACAGCCAATGGACAACCCTGGCCACATCCCCAACGACCTTTGCCTCGATGCAAGGCAACATTCCCCAGCAAATCAAATGGGATCCGGATTTTCTTCGGGATCAGATTGTCACCTACCTGGACCTGACCGAAGGCCACTGGAACACAGACCTGATTCTCTGGCCCGAAACGGCCATTCCCATCCCTCAGGACCAGGCCGGGAAGATCATTGACCACATTGGCGGTGAACTTGGTGAGAGCAGCACCCTGATCACAGGTATTCCCTGGTATGGCTTCAGCGACCGTATCGAGGATTTCACCTTTCACAACAGCATTATGGCCATCGGCAATGGTGACGGCATCTACCACAAACAACGACTGGTGCCCTTCGGCGAATACGTGCCCCTGCAGCAATGGCTGCGCGGCCTGATCGGTTTCTTCGACCTGCCGATGTCGAGCTTCAGCCGCGGGCCCTCAGACCAGGGCCCACTGACTGCCAACGGCACACGGATTATGCCTTTCATATGCTATGAAGTGGCCTACCCGGATTTCGTCGCCTTCAACGCCCGCAACACAGGTCTGTTGCTGACCATCAGTAACGACGGCTGGTTCGGCGACTCAATAGGCCCGCTTCAACATCTGCAAATAGCCCGTATGCGGGCATTGGAAACTGGCCGTTACATGCTGCGCGGCACCAACAATGGCGTAACCGCTATCATTGACGAAAAAGGACGAATCACCGAGACGATTCCCCAGTTTGAAAAGGCCGTTCTGACGGGTGAGGTATATGCCGCAAACGGTTCCACCCCCTATATGGAGGCGGGATCCTGGCCAGTTTTAACACTGGCAGCCATCCTGATCGTTTTCGTCCGCGAGCGCGTGATTCCCAAAAACTGAAGCTACCTGTCCGCTCAATCAACAGGGTGCCTGAACAAGAGGTGGGGAAGGTTTTTCTGACGGGATAAAGGTGTCTGAGCGAAGCGAGTTCTTTTCCCAAAAGAAAAATCTTCCCCACCTCGTCCTCGTTCGTTCCAGGATTGTGCTGGCCTCCTTATTTGCTCCACTTGGCATTATTCGTCTTTTCGTGGCCAGCGGCTGGTGACTCGTTCGTAATAATGAGACCCACACGCGTCGCAGGGTTCCAGGTGGCTGGTTGCGGTCAGGCAACGCATGTGGCCGCAATTGAGACATTTGAACATCCCGGCGGTGGCAACTTCACCGCTGATGTACTGGCTGGGTTCGTGACTTTCCAGTTTCTGGCTCAGTTCCAGCGTGTCAATTTTGGTTTTGTCTGCAACCGAAAAAAGCACGTTGGCTAACTGGTGCTCCAGCAATGACAGGTCCAGTTGAAGCCACTCCTTCAACCCCTCGCCGGTTTCCTCGACAAAATGCAGCAGGTGCTCAAGATCTCGCTGCAAATAAGCACCAAGAAGATCCGCCTCTTCCCTCGTCATCTCCGCCAGGTCGTACTCGAACTCTACCGCTCGCTCAATTTCCTCTCTGAGGGTGTCGCGAGTGGTTTCCTCCATATCGCTGAGCCGGGACTGTACCCGCTCCAGCATTCGATCGTAGGCTTCAAGTGCCTTGCCGGATAGATGGTTTCTTTCCTGCTCCGTTGTCATAACTGCTCTCCCAATCGATCTTGCTTCGGTGCATGCACCGGCCTGACTGCCACCCTTACCATAAGTCTGGCACAGGATTCAGAAATTGGCAGACTACCTGTAAAGCCTTCTGTGCGTTAGAATGATCGGCCTTTTCGCACATCCTATTTTTGACAGGGTAACTTTGGTAATGGCAGGAATGGACCAGCAATACAATCCCAGCGATGTTGAACGTAGCGCCCAGAAATTCTGGGAGGAAAACAACACGTTTACGGTTAAGGAAGAGCCGGGCAAGCCCAAATACTACTGCCTTTCCATGTTCCCCTACCCCAGCGGCAAACTGCATATGGGGCACGTTCGCAATTACACCATCGGCGACGTTATTTCACGGTATCAGCGCATGCAGGGTAAAAACGTCATGCAGCCCATGGGCTGGGACGCGTTCGGCCTTCCTGCAGAAAACGCCGCAATTGCCAACAAGACGGCGCCAGCGAAGTGGACCCACTCCAACATTGCCTACATGAAAAACCAGCTTAAGCAGCTGGGCTTTGGTTACGACTGGAATCGTGAGCTGGCCACCTGCAAGCCGGATTACTACCGCTGGGAGCAATGGTTCTTTGCCCGCCTTTATGAAAAAGGCCTAGTCTACAAAAAGATGTCCACCGTGAACTGGGATCCGGTCGACCAGACCGTACTGGCCAACGAACAGGTTGTGGATGGTCGCGGCTGGCGGTCAGGTGCCGTTGTCGAGCAGAAAAAAATACCCCAGTGGTTCATCCGCATCACCGACTACGCGGAAGAACTGCTGAGCGATCTGGAGCAGCTGGAAGACTGGCCGGAACAGGTCAAAACCATGCAGCGCAACTGGATCGGCAAGTCTGTGGGTACCGAGCTGACCTTCCAGATGAAAGGCGACCGTGATCCACTTGAGGTCTACACAACACGCCCTGACACACTCATGGGGGTCACCTACATGGCGGTGTCTGCGGAACACCCGATTGCCAGGGAATCCGCCAAACAGTATCCCGAAGTCGCCAACTTTGCCGAAGAATGCCGCAACAGCAAAACCGCAGAAGCGGACATGGCGGTCATGGAGAAAAAGGGCATTGATACAGGCTTCAAGGCCATCCATCCCCTGACACACGAAGAAATTCCGGTTTACATTGCCAACTTCGTACTCACCGATTATGGCACCGGCGCCCTGATGGCGGTTCCCGGGCACGATGAACGCGATCACGAATTCGCGATCAAGTACCGCTTGCCCATCAAGCAGGTGATCGCCGCCAGTGATGGTCGCAACATTGATGTTCAGGAAGAGGCCTTCACTGAGAAAGGCATCCTGGTGTCGTCCGGAAAGTACAACGGCCTGACCAGCGAAGAAGCCTTCGACGAAATTGCCAAATACCTGGAAGACAACGGCATTGGCAAACGCACGGTGAACTATCGTCTGCGCGATTGGGGTGTCTCTCGCCAGCGATACTGGGGTGCACCTATTCCCATGATGACTCTGGAAGACGGCACTGAACGCCCGGTTCCGGATGACCAATTGCCGGTCACGCTGCCAGAAGACGTCGAGATGGACGGCGTGCAGTCCCCTATTAAAGCCGACCCGGAATGGGCGAAGACGAGCTTCGAGGGCCAGCCTGCCACCTTGGAGACCGACACCTTCGACACGTTCATGGAATCGTCCTGGTATTACGCCCGTTTCTGTAGCCCGAACTACGACAAAGGCATGCTGGACCCGTCCGCAGCCAACTATTGGCTGCCCGTCGACCAGTACATCGGTGGTATCGAGCATGCCATTCTTCACCTGTTGTACGCGCGCTTCTTCCACAAGCTGCTGCGTGATGTTGGACTGGTGACCAGTTCTGAGCCATTCAATCGCCTGCTTTGTCAGGGCATGGTTCTGGCAGAAACCTACTACCGCGAAGATGACTCAGGCAAGAAAACCTGGATCTCGCCCGCCGACGTTGAGACAAGGCGTGACGATAAAGGTCAGGCCATTGAAACCGTTCACAAGGACGACGGCCAACCGGTGATTGCAGGCGGCGTCACCAAGATGTCCAAGTCAAAGAACAACGGCATTGACCCACAAGCCATCATTGATGAGCACGGCGCCGACACCGTTCGTCTGTTCATGATGTTTGCTGCGCCTCCTGAGCAGTCTCTGGAGTGGTCTGATAGCGGCGTGGAAGGCGCTCACCGCTTTCTCAAGCGCCTGTGGCGCATGGTGTCAGAGCACGCTTCCAATGGCCCGGCCCCGACATTGAATGCCGCCGAGCTGACAGACGGACAGAAAAACCTGCGTCGCAAGACTCACGAAACCATTGCCAAAGTCAGCGACGACATCAGCCGCCGTCTGACGTTCAATACGTCCATTGCTGCCGTGATGGAACTGCTGAACGAAGTCGCCAAACTGACCGACCAGGAAGCCCAGAGCCAGGCCGTCCGTCAGGAAGCACTGGATTCGGCCGTCGCGATGCTTGCGCCCATTGTTCCCCACATCTGTCACCAGCTGTGGCAGGCATTGGGTCATACGGATCCAGTGGTCGACGCTGCCTGGCCGGAAGCTGATAAGGACGCCATGGTGCGCAGTGAAATCCAGGTGGTCCTTCAGGTGAACGGCAAAGTCCGGGCAAAAGCAGACGTCCCGGCAGATATCGACAAAGGCAGCCTTGAAACCCTCGCTTTGGAAAACGAAAACGTAGTGCGGTTTACCGAGGGCAAAACGGTCCGCAAGGTGATCGTCGTTCCGGGCAAGCTGGTCAATGTGGTAGCCAACTGATATGCAGCCACTGCCTGGGCTGATCCGGCAATCGAGCGCAACAAACCTGTTGTGTGTGCTAATCGGCCTGACCGTTGCGGGATGCGGCTTTCAGTTGCGCGGAGCCTCCACCGTACCCGACGCCGTGCAGCCTCTGGCATTGAAGTGCAAGGCCCCTGTGCCAGACCGGCTTTGTCGAGCGGTGGAAAACCAACTGAATCTCGGGCAGGTGGCAACCAGCACACCGGGAAAAGCAGCTGCTACGCTGGAATTGACCGGGTTTCGCCAGGAACGGCGGGCCAACGCGGTCACCTCCCGGGCGGTTGCGGCCGAGTATACGCTCCGGCAATCGGTGAATGCGGAAGTCGTTTCCGCCAGTCAACGCCCGCTCCTCGTCCGAGAGAGAGTCAGCACCACCGAATCCTATCGCTACGACGAGACCAACGTACTCGCCAAACAACGTGAGGAAGAGGCCCTTCAGGAACGACTGTCAGAACGTCTCGCCCAACAAATTCTGTTTCGTCTGGCTCCACTGAACCAGACCCGGGTCGACAGCCTTGAGGAGGCCCAGTGAAAATTCAGGCCGGCCAGCTTGAACAGCAACTGGAGAAAAAACTCTCCCCCGTCTATCTGGTGTCTGGCGATGAAGCCCTGCTGGTTCAGGAATCCTGCGATCAGATACGCAAAGCCGCACGAAAAGCAGGCTTCGAAGACCGCCTGGCCTTCCATGCTGACGCACAGTTCGATTGGTCGCGCCTGGCGGAAGAATTCAATGCCATGTCTCTGTTTGCCGAGAAAAGACGCATTGAAGTCCACCTGCCCACGGGCAAGCTCGGCGATGGCCGAGACATCGTCGAGCGCTTTCTGGAAGAGCCTCCCGAGGACGTGATTCTGATTCTGATCAGTGCTCGACTGGATGCCGCAGAAACCCGCCGAAAATGGTACAAGGCACTTCAGCAAACCGGTGTGCATTTGCCCATCTGGCCCATTGATTCCGACAAATTCCCCGGCTGGTTACAGCAACGAGCCAGGCAACACGGCATCAGCCTGACCCGCGGTGCCCTTGCGCTGCTCGCCGAACGTCTGGAAGGCAACCTGTTGGCCGTCAGTCAGGAACTGGATCGCCTGGCACTGTTCGCTTCCGACAGCACTGTCGATGAAGACTCAATTGAACAGGCCGTTCAGGACAGCTCTCGCTTCAATGGCTTTGAGTTGGTCAGTGAGACCCTGGCGGGCCGGGCGACTCACGCCCGCAAAATTGCCGGGGCGCTACAGCACGAGGGGGAAAACCCGCTGGGATTCCTGACACTGCTGAACCGTGACCTGAATCTGGCCATGGAAATCCGCATCGCGTCTGCAAGACAGACCAGCAACGAGAGCACATCCGGATTCCTGAAAAAGCGCGGCATCTTCCAACCTCAAAGAGCCCGCGCTATTGAGCAGGCCTCCAGACGCCTGAGCAGGGCCCAATTAAACGCTGCGGTCGAGCTGTGCAGTGCAGCAGACAGAGCCGCCAAAGGCTTTGACCCTCTGCCACCGTGGCACCATATTCAGGATCTCATCACCCTCCTGGCCAATCCGGCCTGAACCCGTTTTACGGCTTGACAAAAAACGGTCAGCAGTCGCATCTTGATCATTGAAGTGTCAGCCAAACGGGAGGCACAACCATGAGTATCCGCGACGATCTGAAACAACTTTCTGAAAAAATCAAAGCCTATCGGGATGAGGCTCGTGTTCAGATTCATTTGGCCAGGGAAGATGTGAAAGATGAATGGGATGATCTGGAACAGGACTGGGAGCGTTTCAAGGAACGGCTTGAAAAGCTCTGGCACGACGCGGAGAACACCTCGAGAGAGGCACAGGATGCAACCCATCAGTTCGGAGAGGACTTGAAAAAGTCCTATCAGGCCATTCGGGATCGCCTCAGGTAAAGTGTGCGCCTGTTAACACTTTGCTACAAAGGGCCTACAAGATGCGGCAGATTGTGTCGGGTATTGTGTCATAATTCTCATTATCAGTGAAAAAAGCGTCATTTTTCTGAAGAAACTGATCCAAAACCGACGCTTGGACCACGACGAGGTATGATAATTATGAAAGCACTGGTCTATTTTCTCATAGCACTTCCGATACTCACCCTTTCCACTTTCGTTACCGGACAAAACACGCGATTCAGCGATCCAGAGACCGTGATCAAAGACGAATTTTGGGGCAACCTGTACGCAGACGGCGGCACTTCCTTTTTCTGCCAGGAACCGTTCACTAGCAAAGGTTTTTTGCTAACCGACGGCTACATCTATCCGCTGGCGCAGGTCAGGCGAGCGTTGGACTGCGGTACCAGCCAGCAATGCAAGCAGAACGACCGATACCGTCAAATTGCGTCTGACCTGCACAACATCGTGCCGGTTAGCAGCCGAATCGAGATGTCCCGTCGTAATGCGCTCTATGAAAACCTGGGCTCTACCGGCGGCGAACCTGACGATTGCGGCATTCGGGAAAGCGCCCAATTCTTTGAGCCGCCGGGCATTGTTAAGGGTGATATTGCCAGAACCGTTGCCTACATGGTGAGCACCTACAACCTGCCATGGGCGGGCGCTAACCGGGTGTTCGTAGGCTGGAACCAGATGGATCCCCCAGACGACAGTGAATTGACTCGCCATCGCCAGGTCGCAGAAATACAGGGTAATGAAAACCCGTTTGTGCTAGACCCTAGCCTGGTAAATCAACTCTAGAAATAGCAATTCAAAGTCCGAAAACGAAAAAGGCAGGCCCAGTGGCCTGCCTTTTTTAATCCAGATAACTCTGGGCTCCGATCAGAACTCTTCTGCAGTCAGCGCCATCATCGAGTCACTGCCACTGCGGATACCTTCCGCCAGGGCTACGGTTTTTGGCAGCAAGCGGTCAAAATAGAACCGGGCCGTTTTGATCTTACCGGTGTAAAAACCAGAGGTATCGCCTTCGGCCTTATCAGCCGCAGCCTTGACGATCTTCACCCACATATAGCCGAGTGCGGTCAGGCCGAACAGGTCAAGGTAGTCTACAGCGGCAGCGCCGATCGATTCCGGATTCTCTCCCGCCTTGGCAATCACGTTTTCTGTCACGTCAGACAGGCGCTCAAAAGCGGCCGCGAGCGGCTCCAGATAAGGACGCAGGGCCTGATTGTCACTGTTTTCTTCGATGAACGTGGCGATGTCATTGGCAAACAGTTCGTACAGCTTACCCTGGCTACCGACCACCTTACGGCCCATCAGGTCCATGGCCTGGATGCCATTGGTACCTTCATAGATCTGGGTGATCCGGCAATCTCGAACCAACTGCTCCTGGCCCCATTCACGGATAAAGCCGTGACCACCAAACACCTGCTGGCCAATGATCGTAGTATCCAGACCACGGTCAGTCAGGAACGCTTTGGCCACCGGGGTCAGCAGCGCAACCATGCCCTCGGCGTGTTTACGACGCTCGTCGTCTTCGGCGTACTTGGCAATGTCCAGCCACTGGGCAACGTAGGTTGAAAACGCGCGACCACCCTCCACGTAACCTTTCATGGTCAGCAGCATACGGCGTACGTCCGGGTGTACCAGAATCGGGTCAGCGGCTTTTTCAGGCTCTTGAGCACCGGTCGGTGAACGGCTCTGGATGCGCTCCATGGCGTATTCACGAGCGCTTTGCAGAGATGCCTCGGCAGCACCGATACCCTGGATACCAACGCCCAGACGCTCGTAGTTCATCATGGTGAACATGGCAGCCAGGCCTTTGTTCTCTTCCCCGACAAGCCAGCCCTTGGCACCATCGAAGTTCATGACACAAGTAGCCGAGCCTTTGATACCCATTTTCTTTTCCAGTGAGCCACAGCTAAATTGATTGCGCTCACCCAGCGACCCATCATCGTTAACCATGAACTTGGGCACCAGGAACAACGAAATGCCTTTCGGGCCTTTGGGCGCGTCTGGCAGCTTCGCCAACACCAGATGGATGATATTTTCAGCCATGTCGTGCTCGCCCCAGGTAATGAAGATCTTGGTACCTGAAACGTTGAATGAACCGTCGTCGTTAGGCTCTGCTTTGGTACGAATAATACCCAGATCAGTACCTGCGTGTGGCTCGGTCAGATCCATCGCACCGGACCAGACACCGGAATACATATTCGGCAGGTACTTCTCTTTCAGTTCCTGACTACCGTGGGCATCCAGGGCCAGACAGGCACCGGCAGTCAGCATCGGCGCCAGACCAAAAGCCATGTTCGCGCCCTGCATCATTTCCTCAAACTGGGCGACCAGGGTCTTGGGCATACCCATGCCGCCAAACTCCGGGTTACCACCCAGACCGTTCCAGCCACCTTCAACAATAGTTTGGTAAGCTTCACGGAAGCCATCCGGTGTGGAGACCTCACCGTCGTTCCACTTGCAACCCTGCTCATCGCCCTCACGATTCAATGGTGCAAGCACACCGCTGGTGATTTTGCCGGCCTCTTCCAGAATGGCATCTGCCGTATCCGGATCTACGTTTTCCGCTACTTTTGGCAGCGAGGCCCAAAGTGCTGGTGCATCAAATACTTCATTCAGTACGAAGCGCATGTCACGTAAGGGTGCCTGATAATCAGCCATCTAAAATTCTCCACCATTCAATCGAGAGGCGCATGTGCGTTTTGAGACGCGCCATTCTAACTCAATATTGCTACTGACTCATTCAGCATTTGAAGACAGTGCCAAAGGTCCTGTCACAAAAAAGCCCGCCTCCGGGGAGAGCGGGCTTTTCTAGCCTTTGAAACCCGCCTTAGAGGGCGAAAGCTTCTTCAGGCATATCCATCAGGCTGTCCGCGCCAGCAAGCATGCTTTCTGCGTGAGCCCTGGCCCGTGGCAGCAGCCGCTTGAAGTAGAAGCGAGCTGACTGGATTTTCGCGTTGTAGAACATTTCTTCCGTGGTGCCCTCAACCATCTTGTCATGAGCCACCTTGGCCATACGTGCCCACAGGTAGGCGAATACGGCGTAACCGGAATACATCAGGTAGTCCACAGAAGCGGCACCCACCTCTTCACGGTTCTTCATGGCGGTCATGCCGATCTTCATGGTGAGATCGCCCCACTCTTTGTTCATCGCGGCCAGCGGCTCGATGAATTCCTTGAGCTGCTCGTCGTCGGCGTTTTCCTTGCAGAACATGTGAACCTGCTTGGTAAAGCCTTTCAGAGATTCGCCCTGAGTCATCAGAACCTTACGACCCAACAGATCCAGTGCCTGGATACCGGTGGTGCCTTCGTAGATCATGCCGATACGGGCATCACGTACGTTCTGTTCCATGCCCCACTCGGAGATGAAACCGTGGCCACCCAGGACCTGCATGCCCAGGTTAGAAGCCTCGTAACCGATCTCGGTCAGGAAAGCTTTGGCAATTGGCGTCAGGAAGCCCAGAGACTCGTCAGCCGCTTTGCGCTCTTCTTCAGTCTTGCCACTGTGAACAATATCTGCCTGCTGGGCAGTCAGATAAATAAGGGCGCGTGCGCCTTCAGCCACAACTTTCTGAGTCAACAGCATGCGACGAACGTCCGGATGAACGATGATCGGATCAGCCGGCCCGTCCGGGTTCTTCGGACCACTCAGAGAGCGCATTGCCAGACGATCCTTGGCATAAGCCAGAGAGCCCTGGAAACCAAGTTCCGCTGCGCCCAGACCCTGGATCGCCGTACCGATACGGGCAGTGTTCATGAAAGTGAACATGCAGTTCAGGCCCTTGTTCTCTGGCCCGATCAACCAGCCTTTGGCGCCGTCAAAGTTCATCACGCAAGTGGCGTTACCATGGATGCCCATTTTGTGCTCAAGAGAACCACAGGAAACGGCGTTGGGCTCACCGGCAGAACCGTCTTCGTTCGGCAGGCGCTTGGGAACAATGAACAGCGAGATACCCTTGGTACCTTCCGGAGCGCCTGGCAGACGCGCCAGCACAACGTGAACGATGTTTTCTGCCATATCGTGCTCACCGGCAGAAATAAAGATCTTGGTACCCGTGATTGAATAGGTGCCGTCTGCATTGGGCTCAGCTTTGGTGCGCAGGGTGCCCAGGTCTGAACCACAATGCGGTTCGGTCAGACACATGGTGCCGGTCCACTCACCGCTGATCAGCTTGGTCAGGTAAGTCTGCTTGTGCTCTTCCGAACCGTGAGTCTCGATGGTGTTGGTGCAGCCGTGGCTGAGCCCCGGATACATACCGAAAGACCAGTTAGCGGTGCCAACCATTTCGCTCATCACCAGACCCAGCGAATGAGGCAAGCCCTGACCACCGTAGTTGGGGTCCGCTGTCATTGAAGGCCATCCGCTCTCAACGTACTGCTGATAGGCTTCTTTGAAACCGGTCGGAGTTTTAACGCCGTCTTCGGTCAGTGTGCAGCCTTCCTGGTCACCCACCCGATTCAGTGGAGACAATACCTGCTCACAAAACTTGGCTCCCTCCGCGATGATGGCGTCTACCATATCCGGGGTGGCGTCCTCTCCCCCTTTCAGATTGGCGTAGTGCTGCTCGCTGTCGAGCAGCTCAGACATAACAAATTTGATATCGCGCAGGGGCGCTTTGTACTCAGGCATTGGGCTTCACCTCAATTGTTCATTCGCTATCGCAACCCGGTTGCGACGGTTTGCCTTGGGGTTTGAATCGGCGGCCAGAACGGTTCCTTCGCCGCAAATTAAACACTTGTTTGAAACATACGTTTAGAGGCACAGAATTGTCAATAGAAAGCTTTGAAATTTGTGTATGGTTTTGTGCACAAATATTTCAGTTGATTCAGGCTCGTGCCCGCAACTAACAGGTCGGAAAAAGAGGTTTTTCAGGCAGTTGCCTGGAAGGGGACGGACGGGCTCCGCTCGGCGTCAGCACCAGCGAAGCCTTCGACAGATTGGTAGGTTCTGGATGCGTCTTCGTTGACTCGTGGGGTATTACTGCTTTCAGCGGACTTCGGGCCCTGCGAGTCCCGACTCCCGGAATCTGTCGCCAATTCGGCCTGAGCCTGCAACATCAACTGCATCGCCTGAGCCGCCACGGCTCGATCCTGCGGCGATGGTTCGGCCGGGGCCAAAGCCGCCGCCCTAACAGTTCGCATTTTTTCAATGGTCGCCTGTGGATCACCGCTGACCGGCGAAGTATCAATCGAGACCTCGCCACCAACGGCGTACTGGGCGCCATCCGGGCCTCGTTCATAAACGTACGAAATAGCGCCGGCGTACTGGCCACCGACCGCCTGATGGGCGGCCTCGTGGGCTCGAACTTCACGATCGCGTGCTTTGAGTTCGGTGAGTTGCTTTAACTCGGCAGAATCCAGGCCCTCGGGATTGTCAGTACGCCCGGAAATCTTCGACTTCCCCTCCTCCTGCTGACCAGAACCGGTTTCATTAGCGGCTTTCGGTGCAGAGGTAGTAGCGCCCGACGTTCCAGAGACCCGGAATGCCGGGACTTTGGAAGTCAGCGGATTCGAAGACAGGGGATTGACGAGATTCATTTGTGATCACTGGGCATGCAGGCGAGGGAGCGCCCCGCCGGATCAGGCGTTAATATCCAACAACGTACCAAGGGTTTCGTCCGCTGTTTTGACCACCTGGGCAGAAGCCTCAACACTTCTTTCGTAGAGCTTAAGATCCAGAATGGGCTCCACCAGGCCGCCAGCACTTTCGGCAGAACCCTGGGGGCCATCCACCCCTCCACGAGCTATCTGGCGGGCGGCTTTCTCCATACCCTGGATGCCTTCCTGAACTCCCTGGATACCAATTCCGAGCGTGTTATTGATCATAACGTCTCATTCCAAGATGGTGTATAACGTCAATTAGGCCACAAAATTGGTCATTTTTCAAACAGAGCGTCAATGTTCAGGTGCTCGGCCATCGCTGAGGGAACAGGATTGGCCTGCCACGGCATCACGCCCAGACAGCGAGCGCCCAGATGGCCCTGCAGATAGTCGAGGGTCTCCTGCTCGCAATCCATAAGGTCTTGCCGTGGTCGATTCGCCACCCAGCCCGCAAGGGAAAGACCGTCCCGGCGGATGGCCTCTGCGGTTAACATCGCATGATTGATACACCCAAGCTGCAGCGGAACCACCATGATGACGGGCATCTGGAGTGAAACGGGCACAGCCGCGTAGGTCTCACGATCGTTCAGGGGCACGCGCCAGCCACCCGCTCCCTCAACCAACAGCAGGTCCGCCGGGCGGGTTTGCAAGCCGCGGCAAAAACCGACCAACCTCTGTGACGTGACCTGGCGACCGGCTTGAGCAGCGGCCACATGGGGCGCAATGGCCGGAGCCAACGCAACCGGATTGACCTGATCGTACGAGAGCGGTTTCGTCATAGCCTCGATCAGGGTCAGCGCATCCTCATTTCTGAGCCCTTCCGGCGTTTCCTCACAGCCAGAAGCGATGGGCTTCATGGCCAGAGTTCTCAAACCTTTGGCCGCGGCAGCTTGCAGAATGGCCGCTGACACAAGGGTTTTGCCAACGCCCGTATCTGTTCCAGTCACAAAAAAGCTCTTCTTTGCCATCTAACGTCACTTCTATCAGTTATTCAGGAAGCCGGAAGGTAATCCAGGCGGCTTGATAGGTAGCAACAACCTGCCCGGAGGTTGCCCTTGGATAGTGACGACACATTGCTCGCAGTCGGCCCGGCGCCGTCGCACTGGAACGTCGTGCGGCGCCTTTAAAGCCCGCACCAATGGCCTTGAGCTCCGACAACAGCGCCATAGGCGTCGGATAGTCCAGGAGGATGGTCTCCTGACTTAACCGGGCTTCTGGCAAGGTTCGATTGACCCAACTCGCGTAGGAATCTGCCGTATCAAATCGATTGACGTGCTGGTGATCGGGATCCGCTTTGTGCCAGGCCTCTTTGAGTTCAAACAGCGTGCCATCCAGCAAGGTGGACATCATGAGCTGACCACCCGGTTTAAGCACCCTACGGCATTCAGAAAGCACTTGCTCGGGGTTCTCGGCCCACTGGATCATCAAATTGCTGAATATCAGGTCAACACTGTTGTCTTTAAACGGCAGGACTTCGGCATCCGCAGCCAACCATTGCAAGTCGGTCGGACAGGCAGACTTCGCAAACTGCAGCATGCCGGGGGCCAAATCGACGCCAACGGTGTGCTCAACTCGACCACGTTCGCCAATCTCTCGAGTGAACCAGCCGGTGCCGCAGCCGAGATCCAGCGCAAGGCCACGTCTCTCGCTGTCGCGATCCGATACCGGAAGGATACGGTCGACCATCACCTGCCCCATGTAGCGCTGGAGCCTGGCAGCGGGATCGTATGTTCTGGAGGCCGCCCCAAAATCCCTGGCAATAACGGATTTTTCAGGGGCAACAGACGCCTTATGCTGTGAAGGGAGAGTCATACCACCTCCTGCTGCTGGGTAAAAAATTCAGCCATAGACCGACCGCAGTTGATCGCATGCTGACCTCGGGGCCAATGGGTCATGCCGGGAATCACCCGACATTCGGCGCATTCGGGCAGGGACAATTGCTGATCCCATGGAGCGACCAGAGTATCGTGGCTTCCTGAAAGGTGAAGCGCAGGCACGTCTGAACATTGCCAGACCTTTCTTTGGTCCTCGTCGGCCAGCCACTGCAGCCCCTTAACCAGATTCGCCGCTGACGCAGCAGGCCCGTTTTCAATCCAGGTCATGAGTTCCTGCCGCGCTTCCGAGCGCTCGCTTTGTCGGCAACCGTGAATCATCAGCTGTTGGAAACGACGCCAGGTTCGCTGAGCGTTGGAATTCAGGCCTGCTACAAACGCCTGGAACGTGGCCGGCTCCATACCACAGGGCCATTCAGGGGCTTTAACAAACCGGGGGAAGCCGGCTACGGTCACCACCGACTGGACTAGCGAATCCTTCACACCGGCTGCCGCCATAGCCACCTGCGCCCCCTGCGACCAGCCCAGCCAAACTGCCGGTTCCGGGTGCCGACGGGTCAGAACATCGGCGACCTCGCAAATCGAACCGCAGTCTGCCAGCAACTCATCATTCAGAGATTCATAACGAACTTCGGCGGGCCAGCTCCGAACCACTGGCGCCAACATCAGAGCGTCCACGCCCCATCCCCCAACCACGATCAGGGGCAGGCTTCGCCAGGCCCGGGTCATACCGCCTGTTCAGCCGCCGGGGCCAGAAGTGAACGACTCTCATCCAGCCCGGCCAATAACTGGTTCAAATCATCCCAGGTATGGGCAGCACTGAGGGTGACCCTTAGCCGTGCTTCGCCATCTGGCACGGTCGGAGGGCGAATAGCGGTGACCAGTAACCCCCGCTCTTCCAGTGCCCCGCTGAGTGCCAGTGCTGTCCAGTTGTCGCCCAGCATGATGGGTTGAATGGGGGTATCCGATGCCATGAGCTGATACCCCATCGCGGACGCTTGTTGGCGAAAATGACGGATCAGGGACTGCAGGTGATCCCGGCGGGCCTGCTCGCGTTCAATAAGGTCTAGACTGGCACAGGTTGCCGCTGCAATGGCCGGCGGCATCGCTGTGGTATAGATGTAAGTGCGCGCCTTCTGCACCAGGTAGTCCATCAATACCCCGGGTCCTGATACAAATGCACCGCTGGTGCCGACTGCCTTACCAAGGGTACCGACCAACACCGGTACGTCTTCTTCGGTCAGCCCGAACTCTGCAAGGCTGCCACGCCCTTCCGGGCCCAGCACACCAATACCGTGGGCGTCATCCACCACCAGCAGCGCATCGTGACGTTTGCAAAGACTGGCAAGCTGCCTCAATGGCGCCACGTCGCCATCCATACTGAAAACGCCGTCGGTCACCACCAGCTTATGACCGCCGGTGGATTTCAGCATTGTTTCCAGTGCGTCCGTGTCACCGTGAGGGTAACGCCTGACTCTGGCGCGGCTGAGAATGCAGCCATCGATGATGGAGGCATGATTCAACCGATCTGAAAAAATCGTATCGCCTCTCCCTGCGAGGGCAGATATGACCCCCATATTTGCCATATAGCCGGTAGAGAAGAATAACGCCGAGCTGCGCTGGGTAAATCGCGCCAGACGTTCTTCCAACTGATGATGGGCGTCGTGATGACCGCAGATAAGGTGAGACGCGGCGCCGCCAAGGCCATTCTCACTCATGGCTTCAGCGGCAACGCGGGTCAGTTCAGGATGACTTGCCAGCCCCAGATAGTCATTACTGCAGAAAGACAGTAACGGAGCGCCGTCGGAAACCAGCGCTGGCTGTTGCGGCCCGCTGATCTGACGCCGAACCCGGTAGAGCCCAGCCGCTTTACGTTCCTCGAGCTCGCCCGCAAAATCACGCATGGTGGTCTCCAGCGCCAGACAGGGCGTTACGCGGATTCCTGGGTCGCGTCATAGAACAGATGGCGGTTCTGCTCATACTCCACTGCTTCAGCCAGCGCTTCCTCTTCGGCCTCTTCAGGGTGGGCCTGTTCGCGCTCTTCCGGGCGGATACCAAGGCGGCGGAACAGCGCCATGTCAGCGTCAGCCTGCGGATTGGCAGTGGTCAGCAGTTTCTCACCGTAGAAAATCGAGTTGGCACCGGCCAGGAAACACAGAGACTGCATTTGCTCATTCATTTCCTCACGGCCTGCAGAAAGGCGAACGTGAGACGCAGGCATCATGATGCGCGCCACCGCAATGGTCCGAATGAAGTCAAACGGATCCAGATCTTCCACATCTTCCATGGGCGTGCCTGGCACTTTCACCAACATGTTGACCGGTACGCTTTCCGGCTGCTGTGGCAGGTTAGCCAGTTGAACCAGCAATCCGACGCGGTCGTCCGGGTCTTCACCCATCCCGACAATGCCGCCACAGCACACTTTCATGCCAGCCTTACGCACGTTATCCAGCGTATCCAGACGGTCCTGGTAGGTCCGCGTCGTAATGATGTGACTGTAATACTTCTCGGAGGTATCCAGATTGTGGTTGTAGTAATCCAGGCCCGCCTCGGCCAATTCATCCGCCTGCTCCTGTTCCAGCATTCCCAGGGTCATGCAGGTTTCAAGGCCCAGGGATTTCACCTGTTTCACCATGTCCACAACGTAACCCATGTCCTTCTTGGAGGGGCTACGCCAGGCAGCGCCCATACAAAAACGCGAGGCGCCTTTTTCTTTGGCCGCTTTGGCTTCTGCAACCACCTTTTCAATCTCGAGCAACTTTTCCTTGTCCAGGCCCGTGTTGTAATGGCCGCTTTGAGGGCAGTATTTACAATCCTCCGGGCAGGCGCCGGTCTTGATCGACAACAGGGTGCTGACCTGAACCTCATTGGGATCAAAATTTTCCCGATGAACACTCTGGGCCCGAAACATCAGATCATTGAATGGCAGCTCGAACAGTGCACGGGCTTCCTGCATGGTCCAGTCGTGTCGTGCGGTTGCAAGAGGCTTGGTGAGTGGTTCGGTGGCGGCCATAATAGAGTCCTGTTACTTTCCATAGTTCGCTGGTTAACGGATGACCAAATGATAAAGGGACTGAAGTCGCTGTCAACCTTGTTTGCACTAAAGGTTAACAGCAAAGGAAGCTGCGTTGCCTGTCATTCCCCCAATGGCCACTTCGGCCTATGCCTGAATTGTGCGAATGACCTGCCCGAAAACCTGTGTCAGTGCAGAGTTTGCGCCCTGCCGCTGCCGTTCAGCAGCGGCAATTTAGTCTGTGGACAATGCCTAAAAGACCCACCTGCGTTTAGCCGGACAATCGCCCCGTGGCGCTACCGGTTTCCCGTGGACGCCCTGGTCCAAAGGTACAAGGATTCCGGACAGCGAGCCTACGCACGGCCTTTGATCCACGGATTATCGAAAACAGTCGAAAAGACCTTCTACCGCCCGCCGGAGCGCCGACCAGAGCTTTTGATCCCCGCACCTATGCATCCGGCGCGCCGCAGGAAAAGAGGTTTCAACCAGGCAGCCGACATTGCCGAACATCTCAGCCGTGAGCTGGGCATCCCCTGGTCTGCAGATTCTTTGAAAAGAACGCGATACACGCCGACCCAACGCGGCCTTAATCGCCAGGCCCGACTGGCCAATCTTCAGGGAGTGTTTGCGGTGACCAAACTCCTGCCAGACAGAGTCGCATTGGTAGACGACGTAATAACCACCGGCGCTACCACCCGTCAATTGGCCGCGGTCATGAAAGAGGTGGGCGTAAAGGAGATCGAAATTTGGGCGCTGGCGCGCACGCCGGGGTAGCTCGCAACTACTGGCCAAGCAGATCGGCAACCCGATCCGCTATCGCCAGTGAGGCGGTAAGCCCGGGGGACTCAATCCCGAACAGATTCACCAGACCGGGCAATCCATGGTCGGCCTGCCCCTGAATCTGAAAGTCCGCAAACGAATCCTCAGGGCCATGAAGCTTAGGCCTGACGCCCGCGTACGCAGGCTGAAGGCGACGCTCGTCCAGCCTCGGCCACCACCTGCGGACACTCGCCGCAAACTGGCTCGCTCGCTGGCCATCCACGGTGAAATCGGGGGTTTCCACCCATTCAACATCCGGGCCGAAGCGCACCTGTCCGGCCATATCCAGCGTCAGATGAATGCCGAGCCCTCCCGGTTCGGGGACGGGATACACCAAAGACCGGAAGGGATGTTTTCCCGGATAGCTGAAGTACACGCCTCTGGCATAAAACGGCCGCGGAATACATTGATCGGGCAACCCCTCCAATCGCTGAGCCAAAGCAATGGCACCAAGCCCTGCCGAATTGACAAGCTGAGAGGCTTGTAGCCAGCAGGGCGCCTGACCACCCACCCTGATACGATATCCAGCAGGCTCACTGACAACCTGCTCAACGGGCGCCTGACAAATCAACTGCCCGCCGGCATCTTCAAGCTCCCCCAGTAAAGCCAACATCATGGCATGACTATCTACAATGCCGGTCTCCGGCGAAAACAGCGCGGCGTGCGCGTTGACCTCAGGGAGCCTGGATTTGAATGAAGGCCCTTCCCACCAATGCAAATCCACGCCATTGCGCGAGGCCTGAGCTTTTATCGCTGCAAGCCTTTCAACCTCCGGCCCCTGAGCAACGATCCACTTTCCACATTTATGGATCGGCAAATGGCGAGAGCCACAGAACTCATAAAGGTCTTGCCGTCCCTTTACGCAAAGCTCTGCCTTCAGCGAATCCTCCGGGTAGTAGATACCAGCATGGACCACCTCGCTGTTGCGCGACGACACGCCCTCGCCAAATCTCGGCCCGGACTCAAGCACAATCACTTCCCTGCCCTGGCGTGCCAGGGCCCTGGCCACAGCCAGCCCAACAACGCCAGCACCGACAACAACGGAATGGGTCTGGAAGATATCGAGATCTGTCATGGCTTTGATCCGACTGAAGAGACTGTAACGAAGCAAGCCATCGAGTATCTCAAAAGCACGGCGCAGTAAAAACCAGCAATCGCATTACGGTGACACCCCTAAAACCGTTATACTTCGCGCTGAAGCAAGTGCTGGGAGCCAAAGATCAATGACGGACAGGAAGCAATTCATCATCGTAATGCTGGTCGCCGCTATATTTGTAGGCTGGCTGGGATGGCGTGGCTTTGAGGTCATCAGCCTCAACCATGCCCTTCAGGACGACGACATTGTGGCCAAGTATCCCTACCAGCACCGGGTTGTTCGAGTGGAAGGAAATACCGCCATTATGAGTTCCTTACGCTCTCACTCCACCCCAACCCGGGATGCGCTGAACGCGGTTTTCCCGAGCATGCGTAATCTTGCCGACACCAGCCGGGAGTGGCAGCGAGCGGAGCGTGAAATGGCTCAGGTTCAGGCGCGTGCTGGCGACATCATCCTGGGCCAATCCGGCATTGACCGAATCCGCTGGGAACTGGACGAAAACTGGTATCACCTGAGCGACATGCAATCCAGGCAGAGTGCAAGGCGCTAACTCGTCCTTATGACTGATACCACCAATGCGACATCCAGCGCTCACCCCTACGACTCATTGACCCCGGACGTTATTCTAGACGGACTTGAAGACGCTGGCTTTGAAGTCAGCGGTCGCCTGTTTGCACTCAACAGCTATGAAAACCGGGTTTATCAGATTGGTATTGAGGAGCAATCTCCGGTGATTGCCAAGTTCTACCGTCCCGGGCGATGGAGCGAGCCCCAAATTCGTGAAGAGCATGACTTTACCCGGCAGCTTCTCGATGCCGACATACCGGTGGTTGCCCCAATGGCCTTGCCCACCGGTGAAACCCTGGGGCGGGTTGGCGAATTCCTGTTTGCCGTATTCCCCCAGCGTGGCGGCCAGGCACCTGACACCAGTGTGACTGACACTCTTTATCGTCTTGGCCAGTGGCTGGGTCAATTGCATAACTGCGGTGATACCCAGGATTTTGTTGAACGTCCCACCATGGATCTTATCCAGGGCTTGCGAGCCAATAATGAATTCCTGGTCAACGCAGGCTGGGTTCCTGAAGATTTGAGACCTGCCTGGGATTCCCTGCTTCCAGACCTGATTGCCAGCTGCAAGCGCAGAATGGACGACGCTGGCGACGTGCACTCGCTCAGAATTCACGGTGACTGCCATGCTGGCAACATCCTCTGTCGCGAAGAGCAGATGCTGTTTGTTGACCTGGATGATTGCCGCACTGGGCCAGCCATTCAGGACCTGTGGTTATTGCTCAACGGTGATGACGTGGAACGTGGCCAGCAGTTTGGCGAGCTTTTGGAAGGCTACGAAATGTTCCGTGACTTTAACCGCCGGGAACGTCATCTGATTGAACCACTACGCTGCTACCGCCAGATTGCCCATTGCGCCTGGTTGGCAAAGCGATGGGACGACCCCGCATTTCCGCGTTTTTTCCCGTGGTTCGCCCAACCCCGGTTCTGGTCTGATCAGATTCTGTCCCTGCGGGAGCAGCTAGCGGCATTGCAGAGCCCGTCGATCAGCCTGCCCGGGCAGTTTTAAAACACCCCGACATCGGAGCTAAGAGTGAGCCAGACTGACGCCAGATTTACCATCAGAAGTCTTATTTTGACGGCTGTAATTACACTAGTGGCAACCATTGTGGCGCTGGAATTTGCCGGTAAAATCGACCATTCAGATAACAAGGACCACGTGCCGGTTGGGGAATTCGAAGCCATTCATATCAAACCGGGCGAACCCTTCAGGATGTCCCCGAAGGCATCCGAATTGCACGCGGTTTGCGAGCAGGGCTTTCTTGCTATCGCTGCCGACGTTGACCCGGATTTCCGGGGTATACTGGTTGATTATAAAAACCGCGGTGTTCGATGCAGCCGTGGTCCTGGGCCCGTCCACGACCGCCCGGTTCATGACAACACCGGACAGTAAAAGGAGCCCGGCTGATGTCTTCTTCCACAAAAAAGCCCGACCAGGCCCAGGACCGACTATTCGCAACCGAGCAGTCCTCCGGTGAGTTCCGCTTCGATTCCGCCGTCGCCCGCGTGTTCCCGGATATGATCCGTCGATCCGTGCCCGGCTACACCACCATTATTCCAATGATCGAGGTCATCACCGATCAGTATGCGCAGCCCGGCAGTCACTGCTACGACCTTGGCTGCTCGCTGGGGGCGTCCACCCTGGCTATGCGGCATGGCATCGGTGACCGCGAATGTACGTTGATCGGCGTTGATAATTCGGACGCGATGATCGAGCGGTGTGAACACTACATCGCTCTGGACGACCACCCGCTGCCAGTCACCCTGAAATGTGAAGACATCCTGGACACGGACATCCAGAACACTTCGGTCACAACACTGAATTTTACCCTGCAATTTGTTGCCCCAGAACGCAGAACCGAATTGCTCGGACGCATTGCCGATGCCACCCTGCCCGGCGGCGTGCTGATTCTGTCCGAAAAAATCCGCTTTGAGTCCGACGTAGAACAAGCTGCTCAGACCGAGCTACACCACGAGTTCAAACGGGCCAACGGCTATTCCGACCTGGAGATCAGCCAGAAGCGGTCAGCACTGGAACGGGTGTTATTGCCTGAGACCCTTGCGGAGCATCAGGAACGCCTCCATACCGCAGGTTTCACGCGGGTCATGGTCTGGTACCAGTGCTTTAATTTTGTTTCCATGCTGGCCATAAAATCGCCCTGAACGGATCATTAACACTCCATGACGAATTTCGACTGGCAGAACTGCTACGGGCCTCTGCTCAAGGACCTAACGGAACGTGGCCTTGAAAGCTGGACATCACAGCTCGGGCAACAACTAAGACAGCGGTTTGATGACAATCCACACGGTGATGTGGGCAGATGGATGGCTGCTCTGGCATCACTCCCTCAGGTAGACACCGCTAACGTCGACTTCAATAAACCGGAAGTAACGTTGAGCGCTCCCGAGCCGCTGTCAGGGACCGCTATCGAACAGCTTGAAGCCGGATTAAGGGGTCTGATGCCCTGGCGCAAAGGGCCCTTCCAACTCTTTGGCACGTACATTGACACCGAATGGCGATCCGACTGGAAGTGGGACCGCGTGGCGCCTCATTTGTCCGATCTGTCAGGTAGAACAGTGCTGGATGTGGGGTGTGGATCCGGATATCACCTGTGGCGAATGCTTGGCAAGGGCGCCAGCCGTGTCATCGGGGTTGATCCCGGACTCCTCTTTCTGTTCCAGTTCCTGGCCGTCCGGAAATACATTTTACCGGAACCAAGGGCCGATATCCTGCCCATACGACTGGAAGACTTGCCACGTCGGCTGGAAGCCTTCGACACCACCTTTTCCATGGGCGTGCTATACCACCGCCGCGCGCCCCTCGACCATTTACTGGAACTGAAGGACACACTCAAGCGTGGGGGCGAGCTGGTGTTGGAAACGCTTGTCGTTGATGGGCCGGAGGGTTACAGCTTGATGCCGAAGGATCGCTACGGCCAGATGCGCAACGTCTGGTTTCTGCCCAGTTGCGACACGCTTCTGAGATGGCTGGATCGATGTGGTTTCAAAGACGCTCGCGTAGTGGATGTCAGCGTGACAACCGTCGAAGAGCAAAGACAGACCGACTGGATGCGTTTCCAGTCGCTGGAAGACTTTCTGGATCCGGACGACCCGAGCAAAACCATTGAAGGTTATCCTGGCCCCAAACGGGCGACATTCGTCGCGAGCAAACCCTGAATCGGGTTTGCTCGCTGAGTTCAGTATCCGCTCTTATTCGCCGAACGGATGCCGAAGAATGACCGTTTCAACCCGATCCGGGCCGGTTGAAATGATATCAATCGGCGCCTCGATCTGCTCCTCCAGGAAGTGGATGTAAGCACGGGCATTCTCTGGCAGCTGATCCAACGAGGTCAGGCCGAAGGTGCTTTCCTTCCAGCCCGGCAGTTCCTCGTAAACAGGCTCAATGTCCTTGAAGGTGTCGCAGCCGATGGGTGGACGGAAAATTTCGCCCTGTGGTGTCTTGTAGCCGATGCACACCTTGACGGTGTCCATGCCGTCGAGCACATCGAGCTTGGTCAGACAGATACCGGACACACTGTTGATTTGAATGGCATGACGCAACGCGACGGCATCAAACCAGCCACACCGGCGTGAACGGCCGGTAGTGGTACCAATCTCGTTACCTTTCACAGCCAGGTGATGGCCCATGTCATCAAACAGCTCCGTCGGGAAGGGACCTGAACCTACGCGGGTCGTGTAAGCCTTGGTAATACCCAGCACGTAATCCAGGAACAGCGGCCCAAAACCGGAGCCGGTTGCGGTGCCGCCGGCGGTGGTGTTGGAGGAGGTCACGTAAGGGTAGGTACCCAGATCAATGTCCAGCAAGGAACCCTGCGCACCTTCGAACAGGATGTGTTCGCCACGCTTTCGCAAGTCGTGAAGAATGTCGGTGACGTCTGCCGCCATCGGCAGGATTTCCTCACCCATGCCGCGCAGCTCGGCCAGAACCTGGTCGATATCTTCGGCTTCTTCCTTGAAATACTCGGTCAACACGAAGTTGTGGTAGGTCATGATTTCCCGCAGCTTCTCTTCGAAACTCACGGGATTCAGCAAATCACCCAGACGAACGCCCCGGCGGCTTGCTTTGTCTTCGTACGCGGGGCCTATACCACGCCCTGTGGTACCAATCTTGTCTACACCGCGGGCGCGCTCGCGGGCCTGATCAATACGCACATGGGTCTTCAGAATGATCGGGCACGCCAGGCTGATTTTCAGGCGCTCACGCACGGCGACGCCGTTGGATTCCAATTCCCGGACTTCCTTGAGCAGAGCCTCCGGCGACAATACAACGCCGTTACCAATCAGACACTGAACGTCCTGGCGCAATATGCCGGATGGAATCAGGTGAAGGGCCGTTTTCTTGCCCTCGATAACGAGCGTGTGGCCAGCGTTGTGACCGCCCTGAAAACGGACGACGGCGGCCACTTTGTCTGTCAGCAGGTCAACGATCTTACCTTTGCCTTCGTCACCCCATTGGGTGCCCAGTACTACAACGTTCTTACCCATGATGTTCTCTCGATTCGTCCAGCTCAGTTAGTCCAGGTGTTCCACGACCCACTGGCCGTCACGCTTAACAAGTATTCTGTCGCATCCCCGAGTGCGGGGGTCGGTGTCGCCGTCTTCCGGCAGTGCCCGAATGACCGTTTCAGTAAGACGCAGCCCGGCAATCACGCCTTCAAGCGCATCGTCCTCATTGGCTGGCGCCCAGATCAGTCCGGATGAATGACTGGCCCGCTGCCCAAGAGACGCCAACGAACGAATATCCAGACTGAAACCGGTCGCAGGGCGTGCGCGGCCAAAATCACTGCCAATGGCGTCGTAACGGCCACCTTTGCCAACCGCGTCACCGTGGCCAGGGACGTAGGCCGCAAAGACCAGCCCGGTGTGATAGTTGTACCCGCGAAGTTCGCAGAAATCGAAACCGAAGCTCACCTCCGGGAAGTGCCGCTCCAGCATGTCTGCGACCCGTTCCAGCTGTTCCAGCGCTTCCTGCAACGCCTTGGGGGCGCTTGCAAGAATCGAGCTGGCCTCTTTTAACGCATCGCGGCCACCGCTGACCCGGGCAAGCTTGCGAAGCATGTCGCCGGCAGAGCCCTTGGGACAATCGCCCAGCCATTCGTCCAGCTCCGGCACCGATTTTCGTGCCATGGCATCGAATATCGCGGCTCCCGTGTCACGGTCAAACCCGGCTTCGCGCACCAGGTTTTCGTAGATGGCCACATGCGCAAGATCCAGATGCACTTTCGGTAGGCCAGCTACTCGAAGAGTTTCCAGCAGCAGCCCAATGACTTCCATATCTGCGGTTTCGGAGCTGCTACCAAACAGCTCGCAGCCTGCCTGAATCGGCGTGCGCCCCGTCAGCATGTGCCGTGGCCGGGTGTGAAGCACATGGCCTGCGTAACACAAACGGGTAATGCCATCCTGGCCCAGAGTATGGGCATCGATGCGGGCGGCCTGTGGCGTCATATCGGCACGCAGCCCCATCATTCTCCCGGTCAGCTGATCGGTCAGCTTGAACGTCTGCAATTCCAGATCGTGGCCGGTTCCGGTGAACAATGATTCCAGGTATTCAATGAGTGGCGGAATAACCAGCTGGTAGCCCCAGCGCTGACAGGTGTCCATGACATCCCGGCGCAAAGATTCGATCTGTCCAGCCAGCGGCGGAAGAATGTCTTCGACGCCATCAGGCAGAAGCCAGCGATCAGATACTGTCATGAGATTCGGTTGTCCGTTCTGACCCGTGGCGCTGGCGGGCGCGCATCGGGTTGTGCACAGGATTTAAGGCGATGTCCGGAACAGAAAACCCGGACCAAAACCGGCGAGATTTTACACTGTTGGCAGACACAAAAAAACCGGAATGCCTGAGCATTCCGGTTTTCACCGCAACACCTGCCGTATCAGCGGTTACCCATCGGGTCCTTGAGATACTTCAGGAAGTCGCTTTCGGCGTCGATCACCATGATGTCGCCCTTATCGGCGAAGGTGCTCTGATACGCTTCGAGGCTTCGATAGAAGGCGTAAAACTCGCTGTCTGAGCCATACGCATCCGCATAGATCTGAGCCGCTTGAGCATCGCCCTCACCGCGCACTTCCTCGGCCTTAGCAAAGGCTTCAGCCAGGATTACAGTGCGCTGACGATCCGCATCGGCGCGAATACCTTCCGCCAGCTCGTTACCGCGAGAGCGGAATTCCTGAGCCAGCTTTTCACGCTCGGTCGCCATACGGCGGAACACGTTTTGACTGACCTGGCCAGGAAACTCGATGGCTTTGACACGGATATCAACGACTTCGATACCGAACTCGGATTTGGCCGTCTCGTTCACACGGGTTGTCAGCGTGTTCATCAGCTCATCGCGCTGCCCCGACACGACTTCCACCATGGTGCGAACACCGAACTCATCGCGAAGACCGTTGTCGACCCGCGACAGCAACAGTGAGGACGCACGATACTCGTCTCCACCAGTCGCACGGTAGAACTGATCCACGTCGCGGATCTTCCAGGCGATGTAAGAATCCACGTCCAGTGGTTTCTTCTCGATGGTCAGGTACTGACGAGAGGGCAAATCGGTGGTCAGAACCCGAACGTCAAATTCCCGGACCTGATCGATCACCGGTACCTTGAAATGAATACCCGCCTGTATGTCAGTCTCAATGAGCTCACCAAAGCGCAACAGAACACCGCGATGAGTCTCAGGGATAATATACACGCTGGACAATACCACCAGCACCACAATGAGGGCGCCGGCAAGGCCCACTACACCTTTAGCTCCCATATTAACGACTCCTCCGAGTGCTTGAATTCTGACGGCTCTGCAGCTCCTGCATTACCTCGTCAGCCAGCGCCTTGATGTCCGCCTGACTCTTGCCTGAACCGCTGTTACCACCGCTTCCCACGCTGGCGCCGGACGGACTGGTCAATCGATCAAGCGGCAGATACATCATGTTGTCACCACTTTCAGTGTCCACCATGATCTTGCTGCTGTTCGACAATACGGTTTCCAGTGCCTGAATGTACATACGCTCACGAGTCACTTCCGGAGCCTGGTTATACACACCCAGAACGGCCAGGAAGCGAGCGGTTTCACCACGGGCACGCTCGATGACTTCTTCTTTGTATGCTGCGGCTTCTTCCGTCAGACGCTGAGCACGGCCTCGTGCTTCAGGCACGATCTTGTTGCGATAGCGCTCTGCTTCTTCCTTAACTTGCTGCTCGTCTTCTCGGGCACGCTGTACTTCGCGGAAGGCGTCCTGAACCGGCTGCGGTGGCTGGGTGCTTTCAACGTTAACCCGTACCAGTTCCAGTCCCGTGCCGTATTCCTCAAGAAACGTCTGCAGCCGCTGCTCTACCCGAACCGCCAGCTCTGCACGGCCTTCGGTCAGCACGTCATCGAGTGTTGAACTGCCCACTTCATGACGCAAAGCACTGTCGGTCGCAAAGGCCAAAGCCTGATTAGAATCGCGCACATTCAGCACATAAGCACGGGCATCGCCGACGCGGTACTGCACCTGCAGATCCACTGAAACCAGATTCTCATCCTGGGTCAGCATCTGGCCCGAGGATTCGGCGTTCCGTACGTTGGTCACCCGCACCAGAGTCACGTCGTCAATCAAAGGCACTTTGAATTGCAGGCCCGGGTTCTCGGTACGACTGAACTCACCGAAACGCAACACCACCGCGCGCTCCTGCTCGTCCACCGTATAGAACGACTGAAAAATGACGTAGCCAGCAAAAATGATCGCCGCGATGGCAAGTACTGCCCCGAATCCGCCACTATTGCCGGAGGATGAGCCATTGCCGCCGGAGTTGCTGCCTTTGCCACCCAGCAGCTTGTTGAGCTTGTCGAGGCCTTTCTTCAGCGCCTCATCCAGGTCCGGCGGCCCCTGATCATTACCGCCGCGACCACCTCCGGTTCCCCAGGGATCGTTGTCATTGCGGTTCCCACCCGGTTCATTCCAGGCCATATCGTTCTCCGTTCCTAACTGATCGAATGGCTGCAAATACTAGGGATTTATAAGCGCCCCGGCAATAGCGCAGCCTGCTTAACTCTATGTCTGTTCCAGTGTTACGTCGTTTTCTGTCATTCCTGCTCTACTGAGCAACTGAAGCCAATCCCTCTGCTGTAGGCGAACCTCAAGCACCGAATCCCCATTATCACGGTGGTTTTCGGCCAGTACAGATCCGGCCTCGTGCAACAATGCCCTGAGTTTGCCATCGACGGGGCGCAGGCACACAAAGTGATGTACTACGTCCTCTGCAAGCCGTTCGACCACTGCATCGAACAATTCATCCATGCCCTGACCGGATACCGCCGATACCCAAACCCGGACCGGGATCCCTTCTTCATTACGATCAACTCTTGGCGAAAAACCATCAAGAAGGTCAATTTTATTGAAAACCTGCAATACAGGAATCTCGTCAGCACCAATTTCCGCCAGCACCTCTTCTACCTGCTCAATGTTCTCATCACGACGATGATCATGGCAGTCAACAATGTGCAGCAAAATCGATGCCTGTGTAGTTTCTTCGAGAGTTGCACGGAATGCCTCAACCAGTTTATGGGGGAGGTGGCGAATAAAACCAACCGTGTCCGCCATAACGACAGGTCCGATGTCCGGAAGTTCCAGACGGCGAAGGGTCGGATCCAGTGTCGCAAACAGCTGATCCGCAGCATAGACAGTGGAAGTGGTCAGCCGATTGAACAGCGTTGATTTACCTGCGTTGGTATAACCCACCAGGGACACCGTGGGTATATCGGCCCGGTTGCGGGCCCGACGACCCTGATTCCGCTGCTTGCGGACCTTTTCAAGGCGCCGGTGAATGGATTTGATCCTTTCGCGCAGCAACCGTCGGTCCGTTTCCAACTGGGTTTCACCCGGCCCACGAAGCCCGATACCACCTTTCTGGCGCTCAAGGTGTGTCCAGCCCCGAATCAAACGAGTAGACATGTGCTCAAGCTGGGCAAGCTCGACCTGCAATTTGCCCTCATGGGTTCTGGCGCGCTGGGCGAAAATGTCCAGTATGACACCGGTACGGTCCAATACGCGGCATTTGAGCTCCCGCTCGACGTTTCGCTCCTGGCTGGGACTGAGCGCGTGATTAAACAGCACAACGTCTGCCTCGTTGGCTGCAATGGCATCCCGGATTTCTTCGAGCTTGCCCGCGCCTACAAACAGCCGCGGACTCGGCTGTTTGCGGGTACCTGTGATGACACCCACAGCTTCGACGCCAGCCGACCAGACCAGTTCACGGAATTCGTCCGGGTCTTCGGTGTCTTCGTACGAGGTAAAATCAATGTGGACGATGATGGCGCGTTCGCCAACGTCGGGGCGCTCAAACAAGTAAAAGTAACTCCTGATCGTTCAAATGGGGCGGGCCCTTAAAAACAAACACC
The DNA here is from genome assembly GCF_030053415.1 of Marinobacter sp. CHS3-4. Classification (GTDB taxonomy): domain Bacteria; phylum Pseudomonadota; class Gammaproteobacteria; order Pseudomonadales; family Oleiphilaceae; genus Marinobacter. The sequence goes on along the minus strand of NZ_JASGBJ010000001.1, from coordinate 1,388,812 downwards.
CGTGTACCTGAGAAAGCCCCAAGCCATATCAACACTGGAGCCCTTCAGATTCACGGGTGTTACAACGTCTGCCCGGTCTGGACAAATCAGTCCTCGGACTCTTCACCGCCCGGTGCCTGCGGCGGAATACGGACATTGCGTGCCGGCACAACGGTTGAGATGGCGTGCTTGTACACCATCTGGCTGACTGTGTTTTTCAAAAGAATTACGAACTGGTCGAAAGATTCAATCTGGCCTTGCAGCTTGATGCCATTCACCAGAAAGATCGAGACCGGAATGCGCTCCTTGCGTAAGGCGTTGAGGTAAGGGTCTTGTAAGGATTGCCCTTTTGACATGTTTATTCTCCTGTTTATAGTAAAAGCAGATCGTCATTTAAAGCTTCAATGTGGTGCGAGACCCGATGATTTTCAAGGCCTTATCAACCTGTTGAAAATCGTCGCTATCCAGCCAGTCCAAATCGGACCATTTTCGCAGCCAAGTCAGCTGCCGTTTAGCAAGCTGCCGAGTGGCAGCCACCCCTTTTTCCACCAATACCTGTTCGTCATATTCGCCAGCCAAATGCGACCAGGCCTGACGGTATCCAACACAGCGCATCGAGGGGAGATCGGGGTGAAGATCACCTCTGGCCATTAATTCCCTGACTTCGTCGAGAAAACCCGCATCCAGCATCGCCTGGAATCGACGGCGAATTCTTTCGTGCAGAACTCGTCGCTCAGCCGGCGCCAGCGCAAGCTGTATCACAGTATACGGAAGAGTCGGCGATTCGTCTGCCTGCCACCGAGTGAAATAGGTGAAATCCTCACCCCCACTTTCGTCGGAAGCTCCGGAACCTGACGGCCGCCAGAGCTCGGATATGGGTCTGCCCGTCAATCGAATCACTTCAACAGCCCTGAGCAGGCGTTGACGGTTGTTGGGGTGGATCAGCTTTGCCGCCACCGGGTCCTTTGCCTCAAGCTCCCGGTACAACGAGGCCCATCCTTGCTGATCCGCCTGATTTTCCAGCTGCCGGCGCAGGTCGGAATCGGCCGAGGGAAGATCTGACATGCCCTGCAACAAAGCCTTGAAGTACATCATGGTTCCGCCAACCAACAGCGGAATTCGGCCCTTGGCGGCAATCTCAGACATCTCGGCCAGCGCATCGTTTCGGAAATCCGCCGCTGAATAGGTGTCAGCAGGATCGCAAATATCGATCAGTCGATGGGGAGCTACCGCCAGTTCTTCCGGAGAAGGCTTGGCGGTACCAATATCCATACCTCGGTAAATCATGGCTGAATCGACGCTGATGATGTCGCACGGAAAACGGCGGCAAATCTCAATGGCCAGATCTGTTTTCCCGGAGGCCGTTGGCCCCATCAGGAATATGGCCGGGGGATGGTCGGACATCTCGAACCTATCGCCCCCGCAAAAACAGTTTATCGAGTTCCGATAGCGTCATGACTGTCCATGTGGGGCGCCCGTGGTTGCACTGCCCGCTTCGCTCAGTGGCTTCCATGTCCCGAAGCAAGGTATTCATTTCAGGAATCGTTAACTGACGGTTGGCCCGGACCGACCCGTGGCAGGCCATTGTCCCCAGCAGTTCATGAGTTACGGCCTCTACTCGATCACTTTCCCCGTTTTCGATGAGATCCGACAACACATCCCGTACCAGCTGTTCTGTATCAGCACCTCGCAATAAAGCGGGCACCTGGCGCACCGCAAGAGTTTCAGGACCAATTCGTTCAACCCTCAGTCCGAGCTGCAGCAGCTCTTCCCCATGCGTTTCTGCCAGGGCTGCTTCCTTCTGGCTGACGGCCAGAGACACAGGCACCAGCAGCGGCTGACTTTTCAGATCCTGGGCGTCCATAGCGCGCTTCATGCGCTCATAGGTAATGCGCTCGTGGGCGGCATGCATGTCCACCACGATCAGCCCCTGGTGGCTTTGCGCCAGTATATAGATGCCATGTAACTGGGCGATGGCATAGCCGAGCGGTGGTTCGTCACCCTGTGGCATCGGGGGTGTGTTCATCGCTGCCGGACGATCCATGGGCGGAGCCACATCCCCACCAGACTCCTCGACACCACCGCCCTGATTTAAAGACTGATAGAACGCCATCTGGTCACGAACCTGCCATTCCGGCTGGCCCGAACGATCTGCCTGCACACCAGCAAAGGCGTTGCTTGTCGATGCCTGAGCATGCCCTGCACCACTATTGAAACCAACAGGCTGGGCATCGGTCATGGGGACTTGCACGCCGAAGGTCTGTGCATGCACCGAGGGCTGACGATGTTCCGACTGCGCCACCGCTCCGCGTAAATGGTCATCGGGCCGCACATCCGCCAGCGCCTTGTGAAGTGTCCGGAAAATAAAATCATGGACCAGACGGCCGTCCCTGAAGCGCACCTCATGCTTGGTCGGATGCACGTTCACATCCACCGAGGCCGGATCAACTTCGAGATACAGCACGAACGCCGGATGGCGATTGTTGTAGAGCACATCCCGGTAAGCTTGGCGAACCGCGTGGGCGACCAGTCGATCACGAATCACCCGGCCGTTAACAAAGAAATACTGCAGATCAGCCTGGCTTCGGGAAAAAGTCGGCAATGCGACCCAGCCCCAGAGCCGCAAACCTGTGGCTTCGGCATCAATCAGGACGGCATTGTCGATAAACTGCTGACCGCACAGAGAACCAATGCGGCGCTCGCGGTCCAGCGGATTTTCTGCAGGCCGCAGGCTCTGAACCACGCGCTGGTTATGACGCAGGGTAAAGCCGGTGTCGAATCGGCTCAATGCCTGGCGCCGGACACACTCTTCCACGTGGTTAAATTCGGTTTTTTCGGTACGCAGAAACTTGCGGCGGGCCGGTGTGTTGAAGAACAGATCCCGCACCTCGACCGTCGTGCCCACCGGATGGGCGGCAGGTGCAATGGTGGCGTCCATGTCACGCCCTTCAACCTCGACTTTGGACGCCGCCTCCTGAGCTTCGGTGCGCGACGTCAGCGCAAGCCTGGAAACGGACGAAATACTGGCCAGGGCCTCGCCCCGGAAGCCAAGGGAGGCAACCGCTTCAAGGTCATCGAGGTCGGCAATTTTGCTGGTAGCATGCCGACTCAGCGCCAACGGCAGATCGTCTTCACCGATGCCATTGCCGTCATCACGAACCCGTATGAGTTTGACGCCGCCCTGCTCGATATCAATATCAATCCTGCGGGCACCCGCATCCAGAGCGTTTTCAATCAGTTCTTTTGCAACGGAAGCCGGGCGCTCAACCACCTCGCCTGCAGCAATCTGGTTTGCCAGGCGCGGTGACAGCAATCGGATGGCGGGCATGTAGGAAACGACCTCATTGTTCAGGAAGCGGGTATGCGAATGGTTTGCCCTACCATAACACGGTCGTTGTTCAGTCCGTTATATCGCATTAGCTCGCTAACGGTTGTCTGGGTGCGACGCGCAACGCCGGACAGCGTGTCTCCCCGCTGGATACGATATTGACTGATTTTGCTGTCGCCATTTCGCTTCTGCCATGCCAGCAACGTGCCGGGCGGTGGCGTCTTGCGGAAGTATTCGTCGATGCCACGAAAAACCGCATGAGACAGCTTTCGCTGATAAGCGGCGCTGGACAGATTCTTTTCCTCGGTGGGGTTGGAAATAAACCCGGCTTCAACGAGGATCGACGGAATGTCCGGCGATTTGAGAACGGCGAATGCCGCCTGCTCCACGCCTGTCTTATGGAGTTTGGCAACCCCACCAAGTTCGTTAAGTATGGAGCTACCCACACCAAGACTTGAATTGATACTGGCTGTCATGGACAGATCCAGCAAGACACCCGCCAGAGTGTCATCCCGGCCATCCAGCGACACGCCACCAGCGCCGCCAATCAGATCAGAACGGTTTTCGGTTTTGGCCAGCCAGCGAGCCGTTTCACTGGTCGCGCCCCGCTGGGACAACGCAAACACGGAAGCGCCCCTTGGTTGAGGCGTGCGGAATGCATCGGCATGAACAGAAACAAACAGATCCGCGTTGTGTTTACGCGCCAGGATCGTGCGGCTACGCAGATCAATATAGTAATCACCGGTACGTGTCAGACGCGCAGTGTAGCCAGGTTTCTCTTCAATCAGATCAGCCAGCCTGCGAGCCATGTTCAACACCACGTCTTTTTCTCGGGTGCCTCTGGGACCAATCGCACCAGGATCCTCACCGCCGTGACCAGCGTCGATCACCACCACAATGTCCCGTTTGCCATTGGCACTGTCGGTGACCGTTGGCTTGGCTTCCTCGCGGGCGTTTTTTGCCCCCTCGTCAATCAGATCAACCACCAAACGATGGCCGTACTGCTGATTGGGTTCCAATTGGAAGCTTCTGGGTTTGATGTCGCTTTTCAGGTCCAGCACTACCCGAAGGTCATTGCCATTGCGGGGCGCACTGCGGATGCGGCGAACGGGGCTACCACTCAGATCCAGAGCACCAAAATCGGCTTTCAGCCGGGTGTTTTTCAGGTCAATGACCAGACGGGCCGGGCCAGTCAGGGAGAAAATGTTGTGATCAACCGAGTCACCCACGTCCAATACCAGGCGAGTATGGTCTGGAGCCGGCCAGATCCTCACGCTTTCAACATTCACACCGGCGCTGACAGGCAACGCCAGAACCAGCAGCAGTGAAGTGATGATGTGTCGCAAGCACAGTCTGGTTTTCATGCTAAACACCTGCATTGAAGTCAACCTTCTGTAATGTCCCTGATTATCCGCCGGATGCCCGCAGGCTTTCCAGCAATTCCTTTCCCAGGGACGTCTCTGACGTCAGCGTGGCCTGGCGCCCCTCGTCTTTGAGTTCGAGTAAAAACCTCAGATCAGGCGAAGGCAGAATACCCTGCCCCTTCTCTGCCCACTCGATCAGACAGAGACTGCGTTTACCGAAATAATCCCGGATACCCAGATATTCCAGCTCCTCCGGGTCACCCAACCGGTACAGGTCAAAGTGATACACCACCGGCTCAAGGTGCTCGTAGGGCTCTACAATCGTATAGGTGGGACTTTTCACTGCCCCATCGTGCCCCATGCCCCGCATAACGCCCCGGCTCAACGTGGTTTTGCCCATACCCAGATTGCCCTGCAAAAATACCGTGACCCCTTTATGGCAGCCTTTCACCACCTCAGCCAGCGAGCGCCCCAGCGACTCCGTGGCCGAGTCATCGGCCAAGAACATACGGTAAACATCTCGCAACTCATCTTTTGTCATCGACACCTACACCTCGGCCCGAATCAGAACCGATGGAAGCGCATCAATCACATCCTGAGGCAGCAACCCCAGCGCGCCTTTTGTTTCAGACGCTTTGTCGGCTGCCGCCAGATGCAGTGAGGCGCCCATCTCCGCTGCGAGGCTGTCGTCAGACAATTGGCCGCGCAATCCACCAATGATTCCAGACAGCACATCTCCCATGCCGCCGGTGGCCATACCGGGATTGCTACCACTGATGATGACGGGTAGTCCCTTGCCATCCGCTACCACCGTGCCGGCGCCTTTCAGCAAAACGACACCGCCATAGACTTCCTGCAGCCTGACCGCAGCCGCAACTCGATCCGCCTCAACCTCAGGCACTGTGCAACCCAAAAGCCTGGCGGCTTCACCGGGATGAGGAGTCAGAATGTGGTTGTCCGCCGGCTGCGCAACCCGCGTCGCCATCAGGTTCAGTGCATCGGCATCCAGAATCCGGGGCTTGCCGCTATCAACGACTTGCTGAAGCATCTGTTGCCCCCAGGCGCCTCGACCGATACCGGGACCACACACGATGACCGTCGCCGACTCTAGCAAAGGCTTGAGTTCTGACCCGTGGGTGATCGCATGAGCCATCAGGGACGGACAGCGCGCCAACGCTGGGCCGACGTACTCCGGTCGCGTCCCCAGGGTAATTAACCCGGCTCCGGTTCGCGCAGCGGCTTCTGCCGCAAGAATCCCGGCCCCGCCGAACCCCCGCTCGCCGGCAACCACAAGCACATGCCCAAAACGCCCTTTGTGGGCATTGGCGGGTCGACGGGGTAACCGTGATGCAATGCCAGACCAATCCACTCGCTTTGCAATCGGCGCCTGCCCGCTTTCTTGCGCCCAGTCATCTGTTTCCAGAGATTCGAACGCCAGGCTTCCACAACATTCAGGCCCATGTCCGGTAAACAGCCCTGCTTTCAACGCAATGAAGGTCACCGTCATGTCTGCTCGAATGGCCGTGCCAGTGACGGTGCCCCGGGTCGAATCCAACCCGGAGGGCACATCGACGGCCAGAACCGGCGTAGTAACAGCGTTGCACCGGTCAATCAAATCCGCAAACGGCTCCCGGGGCGAACCAGTCACGCCCGTGCCCAGCATGGCATCGACGATCAATTCCACATCGCCAAGTGGAAGGCCATCGATGTCTGACAGCGCCTGCACATCGACGCCATCTGCTTCCGCCTTATGCCAGGCTTTACGAGCATCCCCTTTCAACTTTTCCGTAGGCGCCACGGCCACGCAATGAACGCGAATACCGTGTCGCCTTGCGTTAGCGGCAATCAGGTAGCCGTCACCACCGTTATTTCCAGCCCCGCAAAGCACCAACAACGAGGAAGGCTCTGGCCAGGTTCGAACCAGCCGACGGAACGCACTGGCCGCCGCCGCTTGCATAAGCTCAAAGCCATCGACCCCTTGCTGATCAATCACATAACGATCGATCGCCTGCACCGCATCGGCGGAGTAAAGGTCTTCTGGTAGACTGTTGTCCTGCGCCAGGGGCATTGAAAACCGCTCCCGCTAAAGAATCCGGATTAAGAAAATCGGCCAGCTGCCTGTAAAGCATAGCAAAATACCAAAAAAGGTCATAACTTAATCAATACCTTTACGCTTTCTTTGCTTTTCCCTGGCCAGAAGCAGTGTCCTTCACTTCCGTTTACAGCAGGCCCTCATGACTGACGCCACGAATCAACAACTCACGCAGCTGCCTGAAATGATTCGAGAATGGGCCAGAGAGCTGGGCTTCAGCGACCTTGGAATCACCTATCCGGACACCGGGCCACACGCCCATCATTTGCAAGAATGGCTGGATCAGGGATTTCACGGCGAAATGGACTACATGGCGCATCATGGCGACAAACGCTACACGCCGACGTCTCTAGTGGAGGGAACCCAACGCGTTATATCCGTGCGGCTGGACTATCTGCCTGCTCCCGACAGCCCGGCGCGAGTACTCACTGACCCCGAAAAGGCCTATGTGACCCGCTACGCGGTAGGTCGTGATTATCACAAACTGATGCGCAAGCGGCTCGCGACACTGGCGAAAAAGATCGACGAGGCAGTATCCGGGTATGACTACCGTGCTTTTGTAGACAGCGCACCGGTGCTGGAAAGGGCTCTGGCCCAACGCGCAGGACTGGGCTGGATTGGCAAGAACAACATGGTGATTCACCCAAAAGGCGGGTCGTTTTTCTTCCTGGGTGAAATCTTTACCAGCGCGCCCTTGCCCGTGGACGCTCCGTTTGAAAAAGAACACTGTGGCTCTTGCGCAGCTTGCCTGGACATTTGCCCCACGGACGCCTTCGAGGGGCCACATCGCCTGGACGCCCGAAAATGCATCAGCTATCTGACCATAGAGCTGTCGGGCAGCATACCGGTAGAACTCCGTGAAAAAATGGGCAACCGGGTGTTTGGCTGTGACGACTGCCAGTTGGTCTGCCCCTGGAACAAATTCAGCAAACCTACCGCCGAAAATGACTTTCAGCCCCGCCACGGCCTGGACAACGCAGAACTGGCAACGCTGTTTTTATGGACAGAAGAAGAGTTTCTGAAACGTACCGAGGGGTCCGCCATCCGTCGGACCGGCTACGAAGGCTGGCTGCGGAATCTGGCCGTGGGCCTCGGCAATGCGCCATCAACCATCCCTGTGATTGAGGCGCTGAAACAAAGGGCCGACCACCCCTCAGAGATCGTCAGGGAGCACGTTCAGTGGGCGCTTGCGCGCCACGGTTTATAGGTTAAAGAAGTTTTCGCGGTAGTGTCTTAACTCATTGATGGAATCACGGATATCGTCGAGCGCCAGGTGACTGCCTTTCTTTTTCACGCCGTCTAGAACATCCGGCCGCCAGCGACGAGCCAGTTCTTTCACGGTGCTGACGTCCAGATTGCGATAGTGGAAGAAGGCTTCAAGCTCTGGCATATACTTCACCAGGAACCGGCGATCCTGCCCTATGCTATTACCACACAGGGGTGACTGCCCGGGCTCCAGGTAGCGCTGAAGAAACTCAATGGTCTGTTGTTCTGCATCAATCTCGCTGACCTTGCTGTCACGAACACGTTGAGTAAGGCCACTCTCGCCATGGGTACGAGTGCACCACTCGTCCATGCTGTTGAGAAGGCTATCGGACTGGTGCACGGCAATGACCGGCCCCTCCTCAATCGTATTCAGATCGGAATCCGTAATGATGGTCGCAATCTCTATGATCCGCTCTTGCTCCGGGTCCAGCCCGGTCATTTCAAGGTCAATCCATACAAGGTAATTAGAACCGGCCATTCAACTTCCTCCAAAAATAGTGTTTGGGTGCTGGCATTGGCGGGTGAGGTTTACCCCGCCGTCGCCTCCCGCAACTTATGCCTATTCTGGACGAATAACGTATGATGTGACACCACCAGACAGCGATTGCGGAAAGCTCAATTATTTATGGCCAAAAGGCGACTGAACAAACAACAGAAATGGCGTATCTCAAAAGTTCAGCAAGAGCGCACCGCTCGGGCCGCGCGCAAAGAGAAAAAAATCGGCGAACAGATCGAGGCCGGTGACCTTGGGCCGGAACAGGAAGGCCTGATCATTGCTCACTATGGCCAGCAACTGGACGTTGAAGTTCTGGAGGGAGAAGACAAGGGTCAAGTGGTTCGGTGCTTCGTTCGGGCCAACATCGACAGCCTGGTGACCGGCGACCGGGTCATCTGGCGCATGAGCGGGAACGAAACCGGCGTTATTGTCGCCCGTTGCGACCGTCAGTCCCTGCTCCAGCGCCCGGATAATTTTGGCGCCCTAAAACCGGTTGCTGCCAATATCGACCACATCATTCTGGTGATCGCGCCGGAACCGGAACCCCACGACAATCTCATTGACCGCTATCTTGTCGCCGCGGAAATCACCAACATTCCGGCGATTCTGCTACTTAACAAGTCAGACCTGCTGAACGAACACAATCGCGATGCCATTAACACGCTTCTGGCCCGGTATCGGGACCTTGGTTATCGCGTGGAACAGACGTCGTCGAAAACCGACGGTGAGAAAGCGGCTGGCGTTGAAGCGCTGATAAAAGATCAGACCAGTGTCTTCGTAGGCCAGTCCGGGGTGGGAAAATCATCCATTATCCAGACGCTATTACCCGACGAAAGCATTCGCGTGGGCGCCGTCTCTGAAAGTACCGGCAAGGGCGTGCACACAACAACCACTGCCCGGTTGTTCCACCTGGCCTGCGGCGGTGACCTGATTGATTCGCCCGGCATTCGGGAATTCGGGCTGTGGCACATGTCGCCGTCGGAAATCGAGTATGGTTTTCGAGAAATCCGGGACCTTATCGGCCACTGCAAGTTCCGCAATTGCAGCCACCTTGGCGACCCAGGTTGTGCCATTGCGGCAGCCGCAGAAGAGGGCCGTATCAGCGAATCACGGCTGAAAAGCTTCCACCGGATTCTTCAGGATATGGCAGAACAACAGGCGCGAGGGCTGAAAGTCGATTAGCCGTTGATCACCAGTTCAACTCGCCCTCTTCAGGTGTGGCCTGTTCCTGCAACCACTCGCCTTCTTCCAGGGACTGCATGGATTGTTGCTGCTGCTCTTCGGAGGGGGCGGTCAGGTCAATCAGCGGTTCATCGGACTTGCCCGCTTTGCTCTGCATGTCTTCCGAGGCCTTCTTGTTCATCACAATGATAGAAATCCGACGATTTACTGGTGCCTGGGGATCATCCTTATCAAACAGAACCGAATCGCTTAATCCCACTACCCGACCAATCTGGTCGCTGTCGACGCCGCCGGCGACCAGGGCGCGCCGAGCGGTATTGGCACGATCCGCGGAAAGCTCCCAGTTGGTATAACCTGGCCGACCATTGAAAGGCGTTGAATCCGTGTGACCGGTGATGCTCAACTTCTTGTCCACCGTTGATAGCTTTTTGGCCAATTCGAAAAGAATGTCCTGAGAATAGTATTTGAGCTCAGCGCGACCGCTATCGAACATGGGACGCTGTGACCGATCAACAATCTGAATGCGCAGACCTTCGCTGGTAATATCGATTAGCAATTGGTCCTTGAATTCCTTCAGTGTTTCGCTTTTGTCGATTCGTTCTTTCAGCTCCTGAAATAATTGCGCCATCTGTTGTTGTTCCAGGGTCTGCGCCATCTCCTCGACAACCTGATCCTCGATCTGAATATTGGTGTCTGCGACGTCTTCGCTGGATTCATTAACCACAGAGGCACTGCCTTCCAGATCGACCGGGTTCGGCGACCCCCCTTCGGTAAACCCGACGGGATCCTTGAAATACCCCTCTACCGCAAGCTTCTGTTCTGGCGACGCCGTGGCGGTCAGCCACAGAACCAGAAAAAATGCCATCATGGCAGTGGCAAAGTCGGCAAACGCTACTTTCCAGGAACCCCCGTGATGACCAGCGGCGACTACCTTCTTGCGCTTAACGATGATGGGCTGATCTTCCAAAACATCACTCCCGGCTATTTAGAACGCACGTGATCATTGAGCTCCTGAAAGCCCGGCCGTTTATCTGACGGCAAGGATTTACGGCCAAACTCGATCGCCATCTGCGGTGCCTGACCGGATACCGTTGCAACAATCGACGATTTCACGCACTCATAGGCCTTGATCTCGTACTTGGCGGAATGTTCCATCGCAATGGACAAAGGCCCCACGAAACCGTAACCCATCCAGATGCCCAGAAAGGTACCAACCAGTGCCGCAGCCACACTCAGGCCTATCCGCTCCGGGCCTTCCGTCAGAAAATTCATGGTGATGACGATGCCCAGCACGGCTGCCACGATACCCAGGCCCGGCAACGCATCGGCGATCTTATTCAAAGCGTGGGCTGGCTCTTCCACCTCGTGATGACGGCTGTCGATTTCGTTCTCCATCATGCCTTCCAGCTCGTGGGTGGCCATGTTGCCGGCGCTGATAATGCGCAGATAGTCAGTGATGAAGGCGAGGAGGTACTTGGACTTCATGATGGCCGGGTAGCGGGTAAAAATCTGACTGGAGTCCGGATCATCAATGTCTTCCTCGATGGCCATGACCCCCTGCTTTCGAGATTTGTCGAATACTTCGTAAAGCAGGCTGAGCAAGTCCATGTAAAAGGACTTGTTGTAGGGCGACCCGGTGAGCTGGGTCATGATGCCCTTACCCACCTCTTTGATGGTGTGCACAGGATTGGCGATGACAAAAGACCCTACCGCTGCTCCCCCGATAATCAGTACTTCCGTCGGTTGCCAAAGCACCGCCAGATTACCGCCATGCAGGACATAGCCCCCCAGAACACAACTGGCAACAACAATTGCACCTATAATGAATAGCATGGTTAGAGAACGTACCTTCGTTGATTGTTTTACTGCGTCGACCTTATCACGCCGTCAGTCACTGCGCGCAGCTTTGCTTGATAATAGCAAGCCCCGCCGGGAACCGCGAAGACGCAAAACCATTTCTATCCTGCACGCCGCTTTTGATAAACTCCGGCGCTTTACACCTCAAGGATAAGGTTTCATGTTCGACAAGCTGTTTGTAATGAGTCAATACGTCACGCCCCAGTTAACGGTTTCACGGCTGGCGGGGCGGCTTGCCGACATGGACAACACACCGGCGGTGAAAAACCGGGTGGTTCGCTGGTTTATTGATCGCTACGGCGTCAACATGGATGAAGCACTGGAACCGGATCCGGAAGCCTATCCGAGCTTTAACGCCTTTTTTACCCGCGCCCTCAAACCCGGACTTAGACCTGTTGATGACCGCCCTTCTGTATTGGTTAGCCCTGTGGATGGCGCCATCAGTCAGCTGGGTACGGTAACGGATGACCGGGTATTTCAGGCCAAAGGCCAGTCCTTCAGCCTGACGGAACTGCTGGGCGGCGATTCAGGCAAAGCCGCGGAATTTGAGAACGGCGAGTTTGCGACTATTTATCTGTCGCCCAGGGACTATCACCGTATTCACATGCCATTGAGCGGAACGCTCCGGGAAATGACCTATATCCCTGGCAGACTGTTTTCGGTCAACCCGACGACCGCAGCACAGGTACCCAACCTGTTTGCCAGGAACGAGCGCATATCCTGCGTATTCGACACCGATGCCGGTCCCATGGCGATGGTACTGGTGGGCGCCATGATTGTAGGAAGCATGGAAACCACCTGGGCCGGAGTTGTTGCACCTGGGACTTCCGACGTCGACACAACGTCCTACCAACATCTTGAAAAGCCTATTCGCATCGAAAAAGGCGAAGAAATGGGTCGGTTCAGGTTGGGATCAACGGTTGTTCTGGTGATGCCCAAAGGAGCGGTTAGCTGGGGCAAGGATCAGATACCAGGTGCAACGGTACGGATGGGACAAGCCTTCGGAGACCTGGCCAATACTGATAAGTAAGCCACTCTGCGGCGGATAAGGCTGTCAGGCTCGCTCGTCAGGAAACGCCAACACTTCGGAGATATCGTCAACGCCCAGCTTCAGCATCAGAAGCCTGTCCAGTCCCAGAGCGACGCCGGCGCATTCAGGAATGCCTGACTCCATGGCAGATAACAGAGCTTCATCGAAAGGCATCTCTGACTTACCGGCCTCCCGCCGGGCCCGGTTATCCGCTTCAAACCGGGCTCGCTGCTCAGCCGGGTCTGTTAGCTCCCAGTAGCCATTGCACAATTCAAGTCCTTCAATATACAACTCGAATCGATGCGCCTGAAGCCTGCCGTTGACTTCGGTAACTCTGGCCAACGCGGCCTGTGAGGCCGGATAGCCGGTAACGAAAACCGGCCCGAGGCTTGCCAATTCCGGCTCGATTTGAAGGCTCATCAATAAGTCCAGACATTCGTCTCTCAAAAGACCAGAACGCTGTGCGGCATCCATCCAGGGCTGACACATGGCCCTGAGTTCTTCATCGGACGCGGAAAACGGGTCGATCCCTGCAAACCGGATGAATGCATCCCGGTATGTGACGGTTACCGGACGAGGACAATCCAGCCAACCGCAGACCAGATCTGCAACTTCCCCCATCAGGTCGGCATCGTCAAACCCGGTACGGTACCACTCCAGCAAGGAGAATTCGGGGTTGTGCCGGGCACCCCGTTCGCCACTGCGAAACACCCTGGCAATCTGGTAGACGTCGCCCAAGCCAGCGGCCAGCAGGCGTTTCATTGGGTATTCCGGCGAGGTCTGCAGCCACAAACGATCTTCATCACCGCCCGGGCCGACAGGCACACTGTCGATGTTCAAATCGGTCACGCTGCAGCGCCCAAGAATCGGCGTTTCCACCTCCAGAACGTTCCTGGAGGCAAAAAAACCGCGCACCCAGGCTAGCTGTTGTGCGCGGCTTTTCAGGGCAGCCAGTGAGGCTGACGGCTGCCAATGATCAGAATCAGACACGACCTCAGTTCTTGACCCGACTGACGTATTCTCCCGAGCGGGTGTCCACTTTCAGCACCTCGCCAATGGTAATGAACAACGGCACGTTAACCACCGCCCCAGTGGAGAGGGTCGCCGGTTTGGAGCCGCCCTGCGCCGTGTCGCCTTTCATGCCCGGATCGGTGTCAACCACTTCCAGCTCTACAAAATTGGGCGGCGTGACGGTCAGCGGAGCGCCGTTATACAGAGTCACGGTGTAGACGTCTTGCTCTTTCAGCCATTTCAGAGCGTCGCTTACCGCCTTTTCGTCGGCAGGAAACTGCTCAAATGAACCGTCGGTTTTCATGAAGTGCCAGAATTCTCCATCGGTGTAGAGATATTCCATCTCCAGATCGACAACATCCGCTGCTTCGAGACTCTCACCAGACTTGAAGGTGCGCTCCCACTGACGATTGGTCATCAGATTGCGGAGTTTCACACGGTTGAATGCCTGGCCCTTGCCCGGCTTAACGAATTCATTTTCAAGAATGATGCAGGGGTCGCCATCCAGTAAAACTTTAAGACCGCCGCGGAATTCGTTGGTAGAATATGAAGCCATGAAATTATCACCTGAAACGATGCAGTTAAGAATTCGAAGGTCGCTATGATACAGCGAACCGCCGCGCTTATAGAAGCCCGCTCCGTCTACGATGAGAATCCGGTACCGGATACCAACGAACAGAGCTGGCAAAGGTTGCTGTCCGACTCAATCACCTCTCCCGACACCCTTCTGCGCCGCCTGGAACTTGATCCGGCTCAATGGCGCGCCGGTGCGGATCTGGGCCATCAGCTGTTCTCTATCAGAGTTCCGGAACCCTACGCCCAAAGAATGGCGAGAGGCAATGCCGACGACCCTCTTCTACGGCAAGTCCTACCCACCCTGGCCGAGGGTGAATCCGTACCGGATTACGTCTCTGACCCGCTGCAGGAGGCCGACGCCATTGCCACCAATGGCTTGATACGGAAATACAAGAGCCGGGCACTGGTCATGGTTACTGGCCAATGCGCCATCAATTGCCGTTATTGTTTCCGACGACATTTCCCATACGACGAGCACCGACTGACACCGGAAGACCGACAACAGGTTCTGGATTACATTGCCAGCCACCCGGATATCAACGAAGTGATTCTCAGCGGCGGCGACCCGCTGGTCGCCAGCGACCGCCTACTGTCATTCTGGGCCAGCTCCATAGCCAAAATTCCTCACGTGCGGCGGCTGCGCATCCATACCCGGCTTCCTGTGGTCATACCCCAGCGGGTAACTCCGGAATTGTTGGGCGTGCTTTCCGAAAGCAGGCTTCAATGCGTGATGGTCCTGCATTTCAACCACGCCAACGAACTGGACGAGGCTGTTAAAGAAGCGATGCAGCAATTGCGGGAAGCCGGGGTGACGCTACTGAACCAGTCTGTGATTCTTCGCGGCGTCAACGATTCAGCCGACGGTCTGGCGGCCCTCAGTGAGCGACTGTTCGAGTGTCATGTTTTGCCATACTACCTGCATGCTTTCGACCCCGTCGCCGGCGCCCATCACTTTGCTGTAAGCGACACCCAGGCGCGTGCTATCGTTCGAGAATTGCTGGCGAGATTGCCCGGTTTTCTGGTTCCGCGACTGGTTCGCGAGGAACCTGACAAGCCCGGCAAGACACCCCTTGACCTGTTCAGCTGATCGGATTGACGATGAGTCAAACCTGATCGGTTGTTAAACATTGTCAACTTGGACATCACTCGCTTTTTGCCCAGCGTTTGCTATTTTAATGTGATGCATCGTATAACTAGAAAAAACACCGAGTTGGCGTGATTGAATGGATGGTAAGACTCTGAAACCGGATCTGGATGTACCTGAACAGAAAACAGCGAGTCTGTCCTTTTGCGAGACAACGCCAAAAGCGTTCAAGGACTGGGTCAATCAATTACCGATGGCCAACATCGGTGAAGCGTCGCGCCAGCTTTATCACGCCATCATTGAGCTGAACCAGCTGTTCGCGTCACACAGCCAGCGCCTCCAGTATCTGGAACTGATTCGCCCAAAGATCCATTTTGTCTGCGAAGAGCTTTCGCGGCACTATCTGGGGCTGTCCATTGCGCTTCCGGAGAAACAACGGAAAATTGCCAATCTTTCCCAGGCACTCCAGCTGCACTGCGCCTCTGGTTACAAGCTCTGCATTATGGAGTGCATGGACAATGGGGGCGTGGACAAAAACAAAAAAGCCATCGCCACTGCGGCTCATCGTGCCATTTCAGAACTGGCATCGACTGTCCTTCGCTCTCATCAACTGTATTGCCCCAGCCCATCCCGGAGCTGGCTGGAATGCCACCGTATGTTTCGGTTTGCCTTGCGGAACAAGCTGCACGGCCATTCGGTCGATGACGACAATCTTACGCAGCGACGCAGCAGCACCGTCGAGGACGCCTACAAACGTCTTCTTTTACTCGGTTGCGCCAGGCCAAACCAACTGAGACAGTCCGAACTTGCCCTGGTCTACAACCTGTTCGAAACCTGCACAGACCAGGTTGAAATTGGCCCAGAGGCACCTGACGACAGCCTGTTCGTGGTGAATCTTGAACGCGACAGCTCACCGATTTACCGAAGCCTTCTTGATCATACGCCCGGCCACGAGAGTCTGAACTTCGACACTCGCAATCTGTCGGCAGAAATCAGTGAAGTTCTGCACGCCAGAAGCCATTCAAGCGAAGCAGACTCTCCCCTGCGACTGCCAACCTCTGTGAGCAACACTCTGCTCACTCATTTGAGTCAGGCACTGGGCATTCTTGCCAAGCGTAACTTCAATCGGATTGCCAGCCAGGGCACGCTGGAAATCTGTGTTGGGCTGACCGCGACTCACTATTACGTATCGGGTGGCAAGACCTTCAACCAATTCGTTAGCGGAAACAACGAACTGGCTACTCAGGACGAGCCCGACGGCAACATGTTCCTGCGCAAGTCGCGACAGCGGGAAGATGCCTGGGCTGGCGCGCACGATGCGGGGCCCAGTGACGAGCTGACTCAATCGGCCGACACACCGATCAATTTTCGCAACAGCATCGGAGCCAAACCGGACAGTGCCAGCAGTGGATCCCAGCCCAAATCCCATCATGCCCTTCTGATCAACACCAGCCCGGGTGGCTACTGCGTCACCTGGGAAACCAGCGTACCAACGTCACTGCAAGCGGGTGAGGTTCTGGGTGTCCGTGAGCAATCCAACCACCCCTGGAGCATTGCCGTGGTGCGCTGGATTCGCCAGGTTCGTAATCAGGGCACGCAAATCGGCATTGAACTGCTTGCGCCCAGTGCTGCGCCTTGCGGCGTTCGTTTGATTCAGAAAGTGGGTAACAGCAGCGAATACCTGCGAGGCCTTTTACTGCCTGAGATCAGCGTGGTCAACCAGGCGGCAACTCTGATTACGCCAAGGTTGCCCTTTCAATCTGGCAGCCGAATCTCCATGCTGTACGATGGACGTGAAGATCAAGGCACACTGTCCCGGAAAGTCAGTGCGACTGGCAGTATCAGCCAGTTCGAGCTGAAGCTGCAAAATGCGGGAAGCTCACCCGTTCAGGGACCGCAGTCCTCTTCTGGCACCAGTGAGGATGAGTTCGACTCGCTTTGGCCTTCGCTCTGACACTTCGCAGGCCGAAACAGACGATTGAACCCGGTTTCAAGGGTTGTTATTGACGGGTAAGCACTGCATCATTCAGCGTTAGTGATTCGCCGGCAACCCCCTATTTTGATTCAGCATCGTATGCACGACCGGCCAAGCCAACGAGTACTGCGAGACATCTGACGAATGCAGAAGAAAAAGACCACCGTACATCTGCTCATACTCGACCCTTCGCAAAACGACGCGGAATCCATGGTCAGCCTGCTTAGAAATTCGGGCAAGGCAACCCGCGCACACCGCATCACATCCGAAGAAGACCTCGAGGAGACGCTGAAAGCCGGTCAATGGGATCTGCTTCTGGCGCGGGACGATGTTGAGCAGGAATTTGGTCCGGATGGCGCACTGGCCATGATTCGCCGCATGGACAAGGACATACCATTCGTCCTGCTTACCCACGAATTCGGCCACGAACGCGCTGTTGAGATCATGAAGGCGGGCGGCCAGGACACTGTGCCCTTCGAAAACACCGATCAACTGGTTCTGGTGGTCAATCGGGAGCTGGCGGCACTGGAAGATCGCCGTCGCCGAAGAACTCTGGAGTCCCATCTGCGTGAATCCGAGCAGCGATGCCAGCTGCTGCTGGAAAGCTCCAAAGATGCCATCGCCTACATTAACGACGGCATGCACATCTATGCCAACCAGTCGTACATGGAGTTCCTCGGCTACGACGATATTGACGACCTCATCTGTATTCCTGTTCTGGACACACTGACGTCCGAAAGCGCAGACAAGTACAAGGAATTCATGAAGGCCTTCGCCAGCGATGACGAAGAAAGCAAGACGCTGGCTTGCGTTGCTCGCAGAAGCGACGATCAGGAACTGAACGTCAACATGACGGTATCTGCGGCAACCTACGACGGCGAACTCTGTACCCAGATTGTGCTGCAGCCAGAGCACAACGATGCGGAACTGGAAGAGAAGTTGCGCCAGATCAGCAGTCAGGATCTGCTGACCGGCCTGTACAACCGCCAGTATCTTATGGATGCGCTGGGACAGGCCATCGCCAAGGCAGGCAAAGACAACGAAACGGGTGCACTGGCCTACATCTCCATTGATGGTTTCATGGCGATGAAGAGCCAGGTCGGCATAGCCGGTGCCGACCTTGTGCTGGGCGATCTGGCAAATATCCTGGGCGAACACACACCCGAAAACTTCACGCTTGCGCGGCTAAGTGACGACGCGTTCTGCCTGCTTGCCCATCCGTGCCCAGAAAAAACCATGGCAGAGCTGTGCGAAACCATCTGTAAAAAGGTTGAAGACCACCTCTTCGAGATCAGCGGACGCACCGTGCAGATCACGCTCAGCATTGGCGTTGCAGCCATCACCGAAAACGCACCCAAGGCGCCGGACCTGATGGGCCGTGCGCACACCGCCTCTGCCGATCTCAAGAAGAAAGAGGGTCATGAAAGCGGCAACGGTGTACTGGTCTATAATCCGGCCGACTACGAGACGCTGGACGAGAGCAACTCTGCTGATGCCATCCAGAAAGCGCTGGACGACAATCGTTTCCGCCTGTTGTTCCAGCCGATCATCAATTTGCGGGGCGAAGGCGAAGAGCATTACGAAGCCTTTGTTCGAATGCTCGACAAGGAAGAAAACGAGGTCTCACCTTACGACTTCCTGCCTCCGGTCGGCCCATCTGACATGGCCATCAAGATCGACCGCTGGGTGATTCTCCAGACCATTAAACAGCTGTCCAGCCATCGATCGCGCGGACATGACACCCGTTTGTTCCTGAACGTCACTGCCGAAACACTGGAAGACAAAACGTTTACGCCATGGTTGAGCGTGGCCCTCAAAGCAGCGCGATTGCCCGGCGATTCACTGATCTTCCAGATTCGTGAAGGCGACGCCAACAACTTCATGAAGCAGGCCAAAGAATTCGCCAAAGCGGTTCACGAGCTGCACTGCAAGGTATCTATTGCGCAGTTTGGCTGCGCGCTGAACCCCTTCAATACCTTGAAGCACATTGACGTGGATTACGTGAAGATCGACGGATCGTTCACCGAAGAAATCCAGAAGAAGAGCGAAGCCAAGGACGAAGTCAACGAGATGGTCAAAAGCCTGCAGAGCGCAGGTAAGCTCACCATCGTGCCATTGGTTGAGAACGCTGGCGTGCTAGCCACGCTATGGCAGGCCGGCGTGAACTACATTCAGGGCTATTATCTGCAAGCCCCGGTACCGGAAATGAACTACGATTTCGGCGACCACTGAAGCCGTGAGCCTTCCATCAGGGGGCCGTTAAAGGCCCACCTGACGGCTATCACTCTCCCTGAATCCAATCAGATACAGAATGGCATCCAGCCCCAGTGTGGAAATGGAATGCCGTGCAGACTCCTTGACCAATGGCTTCGCCCTGAACGCGACGCCCAATCCGGCCTGGCTCAGCATTGGCAGGTCGTTGGCCCCATCGCCGACCGCAATGACCTGCTCCCGGGAAATGTGCTCTTTCTCGGCAATTTCGAGTAACAATTCCGCTTTCCGGTTACCGTCAACGATTTGCCCTGCGACTCGGCCGGTCACCTTGCCGTTGTCTATCTCAAGCTCGTTCGCATAGACGTAATCTATGCCCAGCTTGCGCTGCAAATGACGTGCAAAATAGGTGAAGCCACCCGACAGTATGGCGGTGCGGTAGCCCAGGGATTTCAAGCTGCGAATCAGGTGCTCCGCACCTTCCGTGAGGTTGAGGCGCTCCGCGATACGTTCAAGCACAGACTCATCCAGGCCTTGCAGCAGCGCCAGACGCTCGGCAAAGCTCTCGCTGAAATCCAACTCGCCCTGCATGGCTCGTTCAGTGATTTCCGCCACCTGATCGCCCACCCCTGCTTCCAACGCCAGTTCGTCGATGACTTCGGCGTCAATCAGGGTGGAATCCATGTCAAACACCACCAGCCTTCGGTTACGGCGGAATATAGAATCCTCCTGGAAGGCGATGTCTACATTCATTTCACCGGCAATATGAAGAAAATCCGCTCGCAGCTCTTCCAGATCCGAGGGCGTTCCCCGCACTGAGAATTCCACACACGCCAACCGGTTGTCCGCCTGATTCAGCGAAGGCCGGGCAGACAGGCGTGTGATGTTGTCAATGTTCAGGCCGTGCCGGGCGGTAATTGCAGACACTCGGGCGATCTGCTCTGCCTTGATGTCTCTGGAGAGCAACGTGACGATGTAGCAGGCGCGATTACGACCCTCAGCCCACTGCTGGTATTCCTCCATGGTGATGGGCGCAAACCGTACCTGAAGGTCCAGGGAGTGCAATCGGAACAGCAGGTCACGAATAACCGGGGACGATTTTGACGCATCGGGAATCTCAATCAAGATGCCCCAGGTCAGGTGATCGTGTATCACAGCCTGACCTATATCCAGAATACGGACGTCGTACTGCCCCATAATGCCGGTGATCTCGGAGGTCAGCCCGGGCTTGTCGCGGCCAGAAACGTTGATCAGTACCAGTTCACTCACGCTCTGACTGCTCCTTTTCTGACGATTGATCAGACGCCTGATCGACCTCCTGGGCGGCAACATTGCTGGCTGACTGGATCACCTCGATGCCGTCAACTCGCTGCAACCCCCGGGGCAGCTTGTGCCCGCGACGGCCACGTTCACCCAGATAGTGCTCCAGGTCACTGAACTGAAGCCCCATTTTGCGCTTCCCGGCCCAGATCTCCAGTTGATCGTCCGCAGCAAACACAGCGGCTGCCACAACGAACTCTTCCCGATTCTGAACCCGCGCGGAAGGAATGCTGATGATTTTGTTACCCTTGCCTTTTGCCAATTCAGGCAGCTCGCTGAGCGGGAACACCAGCATCCGGCCCTCGTTGGATATGGCACCCAGGTACAAGGTTTCCGAGGACTTTGGGACCGGAACCGGCGTCATGATTCTCGCGCCTTTTGGCACAGACACCACCGCTTTACCGTTCTTGTTCTTGCTGATCATATCGCCGAGCGAGGTCACGAAACCGTAACCGCCATCCGTCACCAGCAGAACTTTCTGCCGCGGCTCGCCCATCAGGAGCCCAGAGAAGGTGGCGCCAGAGGGCGGGTTGATGCGGCCACTGAGTGGCTCGCCTTGCCCCCGTGCAGACGGCAAAGAGTGCGCAACCAGAGAATAGGCACGGCCGGTGGAATCCAGGAAGACCGCCTGCTGGTTATTCCGCCCTTTGGCGGCCATGGCAAACTTGTCACCCGCCTTGTAGCTGAGTCCTTCCGGTTGAATGTCGTGCCCCTTGGCAGCGCGCACCCAGCCCTTTTCAGACAGTACAACGGTGACCGGGTCATTGGACACCAGTTCGGTTTCGCTGAAGGCGCGGGCTTCTTCCCGCTCAACGATCGGCGATCGGCGCTCATCACCGTAGGTTTCGGCGTCTTCGATCAGTTCCGATTTGATCAGCTCTCTCAGGCGATCCTCAGAGCCAAGAATGGATTGAAGCTCATCGCGCTCGGCAGACAGTTCGTCCTGCTCGCCGCGGATCTTCATTTCCTCCAGCTTCGCCAGGTGGCGCAATTTCAGCTCGAGGATGGCTTCAGCCTGTTCTTCAGTCAGGCCAAATTTCGCAATCAATGCCTCTTTGGGCTTGTCCTCATAACGAATGATGGCGATCACTTCGTCGATATTGAGATACGCAACCAGCAAACCCTCGAGGATATGCAGACGCGCCAGCACCTTATCCAGTCTGTGCTGAAGACGACGGGTGACGGTCGTTCGCCGGAACTCCAACCACTCGGTCAGCAGTGTCTGCAAACCTTTCACGCCGGGCCGCCCGTCATTTCCGATCACGTTGATGTTCACGCGATAGGTTTTCTCAAGATCCGTGCTGGCAAACAGATGGGCCATCAAACCGTCGTGGTCCACACGGTTCGACCGCGGAACAATCACCAGGCGCGTGGGATTTTCGTGGTCCGATTCATCACGCAGGTCGGCCACCATGGGCAGCTTCTTGGCCTGCATCTGCTGGGCAATCTGTTCCAGCACCCGGTTGCCAGATGCCTGGTGAGGTAGATCGGTCACAACAATCTCGCCGCCCTCGTTTATCCAACGTGCGCGCATTCTCAGAGAGCCACGCCCAGTCTCATACATCTGACGGATGTCTTTGCGCGGGGTAATAACCTCTGCTTCGGTGGGAAAATCCGGCCCCTTCACGTGCTCACACAAATCGTCAACGGAGGCGTCTGGCTGGTCCAGAAGACGAACGCAGGCAGCCGCAATTTCCCGGGCATTATGTGGTGGAATGTCTGTAGCCATACCCACGGCGATCCCCGTGGTGCCATTGAGCAACACGTGCGGCAACCGAGCCGGCAGAACCGCCGGTTCATTCATCGTCCCGTCAAAGTTGGGCACCCAGTCCACCGTGCCCTGCCCGAGCTCCCGCAGCAGAACCTCCGAGAAACGGGCCAGGCGCGACTCGGTGTAACGCATGGCGGCAAAGGATTTGGGGTCGTCTGGCGCACCCCAGTTGCCCTGTCCATCGACCAGCGGATAACGATAGGAGAACGGCTGCGCCATCAGCACCATGGCCTCATAGCAGGCGCTGTCGCCGTGGGGATGGAACTTACCCAGCACGTCACCGACGGTGCGCGCGGATTTCTTGTACTTGGACGTGGATTTCAGACCAAGTTCAGACATGGCGTAGACGATTCGACGCTGAACGGGCTTTAGGCCGTCACCGATGTTCGGCAGTGCCCTATCGAGAATCACGTACATGGAGTAATCAAGGTACGCTTTTTCCGTGTAGTCCCTCAGCGAGACCCGCTCAAAACCTTCATCCGTCGTCTGGAACTCTGGCATGCATGCCCCTTTTCGCCGTCAGAAAAGCGCCCATTATATGGAGGCTGGCGCGGATACACCAACACCCTCTGGCCATTCCAATAGCGGAATTCCCGAATGGAGCACATAAACACCCACCCGTATTCTCAATGACACTCACACACCGACTCATTGTTGATGAACAACAACGGAGCGTTATGACACCGGACCTGAAAGCCTGTGGCCAAGCCTTGTTGACGGCGACGATCAATGCCTCTCTGGCACTTGCCCTGATGCTACTCATAGAGTTTGCAATCAGCGGGTCATTTCAGCTGGCCGACGCCTACGTCTGGGCCGTCTCAGTGATTGGGCTGGTCATTTTCTTTGCCCAGTTCTGGCGGCAACGCCATCTGTGTCGTCACTGTCAGTCTGAGCGCGAAAATGACGCGGAAAACCTTAAAACGTGACTTAAGCCATCCCATTGCTATGCTGTAAGAGTCCGGCTTCACGCACCCTCATGAGGGCTCTTGCATGAATTTAAACAAGAAATTAGGTCTACGGACCAAAATCTGTCTCCCCTTTGCCCTGTCGGCAATCGCACTGATCGTCATCGGAATTGTCAGCGCCATGACATTCCGTAATCTTGTTGCGGACACGAATGACATCGCTGACAACGCTCTGCCTGCCATTAGCGAAGTACTCAACGGGGATCGGGACCTTTACCAGGCCCTCGTAGCGCAGAATTCTGCTGTTGAGGCCGCACTCCTGGGTAGAGAATCCGACGAGTACCGGGCGTCTTTTGATGAAAATACCAAGCAGGCGTACGACCGAATGAAATCTGCTTTGGGAAGGCTCAAAGGCACTGAGTTGGCGGACAAAGCTGAAGGTTTCGAGGCCGCCTTCAAGCGCTGGACAGATGCCGCAAAACTAGCCATGGATCACGCAGACGAACGATCAAAACTGGCGGCGCAGGCCGTACAGATGGGCGAGGGCCGCACCGCCTTCGGCGAGCTAAGAAACTACTACGATGTTATAGGCTCCCATGCCGATGATCAGGCCAAGATCTCTGCTGCTCATGCTGCCGAAGAAGCCTCGAGCCGCTCCCTGCTTATCATGATCACCAGCATTGCGACAGTCGCGGTCTGTATTGCACTGTTCGTTATTTTCCTGCGCATGATTGTTGGCTCAGTCGGGCAACTGAAAGACCAGTTGGACAACATTGCCCAGGGCGAAGGTGACCTGACTCAGAGAGTGCCGGTGGACACCAACGATGATCTTGGGGCGCTGGCTGACAGCTTCAACAAAGTGTTGGAAAACCTCCAAAACATGGTCGGCCGTATTCAAAAACTGAGTGAGGATCTCGGAAACGAAGCCAGTGAACTGGCAAGAGCGTCCAGGGACAACACGGATGGCGTCAGTCGTCAGACCGATCTCATTTCGATGGTCGCCACCGCCATCAATGAGATGCAGAGTGCGATCGAAGAAGTTGCTGGCAACGCCTCGCGCGCTGCGGAGGTAACCACGCAAGCACAGGAGACGACAGAGAAAAGTGGCCAAATTATCCATAGCTCTTCTGAGCAGGTTCACACTCTGGCCGAGCAGATTTCCAAGGCCGTTGACGTTATTCGCAAACTGTCGGAAGACTCCGACAACATCACATCGGTACTCGATGTGATCCGAGGCGTGGCGGAGCAGACCAATTTACTGGCTCTCAACGCAGCCATCGAAGCGGCGCGCGCTGGGGAACAGGGGCGTGGATTTGCCGTGGTTGCCGATGAAGTCAGAACTTTGGCTCAGCGAACCCAGCAATCCACGGAAGACATTCAACGAATGATTACCGCACTACAAACCGGCGTCTCAGACATCGTTGAGGTCATGGAAACCGGCAGTACTCAGGCCGGTGAAACTGAAAAACTTGCAGCAGACGCCGAAAAAGAGCTGAACGCCATTGTTGAGTCGATGAATGACATCAGCGACGTCAATTCCAGTGTTGCCTCAGCGACAGAACAACAGACTCAGGTGGTTGAGGAAATTAATCGTAACATCGTCAACATCAACGAGCTGGCTGCGGAAAGTTCGCGTCGTTCAAGTAACATCAATGACATCAGCTCTAAATTGGATGGTTACGCCAGCGAGCTGAAACAGCAGACAAGCCGATTCAAGGTATGATTTACCGCTGCCCACAAGGGCAGCGGCGTCAGCGCGTTGTTTACTGGCGAATGCCTTCAACAGAGATGATAAGTTCAACTTCTCTGGAGGCTTTGCCCAGCTTTTCGTAGGAAATACCGAAATCATCCAGATAGAATTCGGTCTCGGCCTCGAAACCCATGCGATAGCCGCCCCATGGATCGGCACCGTGGCCAACCATTTCAACGTCGAGAGTGACTTCTTTCGTGACACCATGAAGCGTCAGATCGCCAATGATATCGGCTTCGCCGTCTTCGCCCACCTCAACACGCTTGCTGGTAAACGTGGCTTCCGAAAATTCGTCGACATCGAGAAAGTCGTCCGAACGAATGTGCTTGTCCCGCTCTGCGTGATTGGAGTCCACACTGGCCGTTTCCACCGTCACTGACACAGAGCTGTTCGCCGGATTCTCAGCGTCGTAGACAAACTCACCGTCAAAGTTGTTGAATCGACCGTACAGCCAGCTATACCCCAGATGCGAAATCTTGAACGTAATGAACTGGTGGGCTCCTTCGTCATCGAATGCGTAGGTGCCACTGTGTTCCGATGCCTGGGCACTACCAATGGTTGCCAGAGAGACAGCGGATGCAAGAATCAGTTTTTTCATGGTTTTCTCCTTTGGGTTTTATTAAGACGTTTGTATGCAAGGCGTTGCGCCTCGCGTGTTTTCTAAGAATTAGCGTTTACGGCCCATGGTTCCCAACATGCGCCGAAGCGTGTCGTCTTTATCCAGAAAGTGATGCTTCAAAGCACCGAGCGCATGTATGCCGGCCAGCACAATGATCGACCAGGTCACCCAGTAATGAATGTCCCCGGCAGTATCCTCCATACCCTTTATACGACCGGTCGCTGAAGGGACATCAAACCAACCAAATACACTGATTGATGAGCCATCCGCGGTAGAAATCAGATAGCCACTGATCATCGCCACATAAATAAGAAGGTAGAGCAGGCCATGCGCGACGTGCGCCGCTATCACTTCAGCCTTGAGGTGGTTGGGCATTGGAACAGGCGACTTGTTCATCCACCGCCACACCAATCGGAATACCATCACTGCAAACAGCAAAAGACCAACAGCTCGATGTATATCGGGCGCCTGCTTATACCAGTCGTGGTAGTAATCCAGATCGACCATCCAATAGCCCAGCGCAAAAAGGCCAATCACCGCGACAGCCACAAGCCAGTGGAGACTGATCGACACAACGCCGTACCTTTCCCTGGAGTTCTTTACCTGCATCAAAACGCCCCTTTCAATGACTTTTAAGCTGCCTCGAGTGTAGAAAGACTGCGTAGTCAGGCCAAACAAAATGTTTTGCACGCCATGATCAGAAATACTGACCATGGAGCGTCCGTAGTAACACCTATGCCTTTGGTCTTATAGGGGTTTTACGGATTGCTCGGTTTCAGCGCAGCGATAGAATGTGCAGATGTAAACAGATTTCATCCACACATTTCATACAGAGAATAAGGTAATGGAAATCGAATTCGACGAGACAGTCGTTGTCCCCAGCAACAACTGATTCTTTAAAAATTTCAAGTGTATATAGTTACGCCAGGTTTCGCGTTTTTACATGAAATACTGGCAATGGACGGCGGATTTTGGCAATCTTCGTGTCAATTGTCCGACCTGTTCCCTAAGCTGCTGCTTTAGAACTGGTTTTGCGGGCTAATTGATCAACAGATCGGCATCAGGCTCTACGCGCTGAACGCCGGTGGTTTCGTTTATCAGACACAGAAGCGCCCATGTCCCGACCCCTTCCAGAAGCACTGGCAATACCGGATGTTGAACTCTTGTCTCCGATGCTGTCCCAGGAAGGGGAAAGTTGGACAGCCGACTATCAGGGGCTGACGCTTAAGACAGCGCTGCAACCCATTTTTAGCCTCTCGCACAAACGGGTGGTGGGTTACGAAGCGCTGATTCGAGCCTTTGACAATGACAATGCCGCAGTATTACCGCTGCACCTGTTCGAATTGGCTTCCTCCGACGCAGAGAATCTTCTGCTCGACCGTCTTTGCCGCTTTCTGCACATTCGCAACTATTCCCACTTTCATGACCAGTTAAACTGGCTGTTTCTCAATGTTTCCCCCAGCGTGGTCTCGACCGGCACGCGAGCAGACTCCTTTTTCGGGGAACTGCTGAAGAAAACCGGCCTGCCTCCTCACCGAATCGTGATGGAGATCGTAGAGCAGCCCACTGATGATGCGGAAAAGCTCAGAGAAACCGTCTCCTACTACCAACAGTTGGGTTGCCTGACGGCCATCGACGATTTTGGGGCGGGACATTCCAATTTCGAACGTATCTGGAACCTTTCTCCAGACATCGTAAAGCTGGACAGAACCTTGTTAACCCGTGCAACAGATGACCGAAAAGCACGGCAGATTCTTAACGGCATCGTCACCCTGTTGCATCAATCCGGCTGCCTCGTACTTCTGGAAGGCGTCGAAACCCACAACCAGGCAATGATTTCAATCGATGCCGGTGTGGATTTTGTGCAAGGATTCTACTTTCACAAGCCCAGTGTCGCTCTCGATCAGCTTCGCAACCGGGACATGACGGATCTGGACCAGCTACTGAGTGATTATAAGAGCAGAAGCCGGGTCACTATGGACCCTTCAGATCAGATAACGGGCTTTTTCGAACGGGATTTTCAAACCGCCGTCGACCGCCTGCGAGACGGGCATGCGATGCAGCATGCCTGTAGCGCCCTGTTAAATCATCCAACTGTATCCCGCTGCTATCTGGTGGATGAGATCGGTGTCCAGATTCGGGATACCCTGGTCTCCGATGCCGCCACCCGCAACCTGGATCCGCGGTTCCGGCCGCTGGAAAGCACCACCAGTGCAGACTGGTACCGCCAGCAGTACCTCAGGCAGGCGATCGCCAAACCGGGCACATTGCACGTTACGGCGCCCTATCTGTGCATAACGGGCGCTTACATGTGCGTGACGCTGTCACTGGGCTATTACGATAACGGCCAACTTTATGTGCTGTGCTGCGACATCCTGGCCAGTGGCACAGCCAACGACCTCAAGAAACTCTGATACCGTAGACCAACGAAATCACCCCGACGGTCACAAGGCCGATAAACAGATTCATCGGCACTCCCACTTTCACGAAATCCATGAAGCGGTAACCTCCGGGACCGAAGACCATCATATTGGTCTGGTAACCAAGAGGCGTGGCAAAACTGGCGGAGGCGGCCATCATGACCGCAATCACGTAGGGCTCCGGCGCAATGCCAAGTGAGGAGGTCATGGACAGTACCACCGGAAGAATCAGTACGGCGGCCGCGTTATTGGTAATCACCTCGGTGAGCACTGATACAGCGATATAGACCAATAAAAGCGTTACCAATGGATTCCCGCTGCTGGTAGAAAGAATACCTTCAGCAAGGAACCCTGCGGCCCCGGTGGCTTCCAGCGCAGCCCCCAGTGAAAACGACGCGGCAATCGTCAGCATTACCGGCACATCAACGGCTTTCTGCGCCTGTCCAACCGAGCAGCACCCGGTCAGCACCATCAACGCCGCACCGAGCAGGGCAGCATTCAGCATGGACAGAAAACCACCAGCGGCACTGCCCACAAGCACAAGCAGAATAGCCCAGGAAAGGTACGCGCGGTCGTGTCGCGGCGTGTCTGTTTCCAGATCATTGATCAGAAGAAAGTCTTTGGCGTAGCGTTGCCGACTAACGAACGCCGGGCGCGCTTCCAACAACAGGACATCGCCGGTTTTCAGCCGGATATTCCCCAGGTTGCCAGACACCCGTTCACCGCCGCGAGCCACCGCGAGTACCACTGCCCCGTATCGGTCACGAAACCGGGCATCCCGAATGGTCATACCCAGTACATCAGAGGTGGGCGACAGTGCCGCTTCGACCAGACGTCGTTCAGCCCGATCCTTGCTCAGACTCGGCTCATCATCGTGCACGGACGGTACGATGCCGTGAATGCGGAGCAAATCGGAGATTGCCTGAGTGTCGCCCGCAAATACCAGCCGGTCACCGCCGCGCAAGCGTTCTTCTGACGGCACAGCGGTCACCACACTGCCATCCCTCTCGATCTCCACCAGGTAAAGTCGATCCAGCTCTCTCAATCCTGCTTCATCGACGCTCTTTCCTACCAATGGCCCATCGAAAGCAACCGCCACTTCCAATGTGAATTCCCGCATCGAGCCAAACTTCTGTTGGTCCTTCCGATCCGGCAGGGCTCTGGGCATTACCAGCAACATCACGCCAAGCCCGATAATCGCGACGGGAAGACCCACGGCAGTGATCGAGAAAATAGAAAATCCCTCTTCCCCCGTAAGGTGCTGGTACTGGCCATTCACAACCAGGTTCGTGCTGGTGCCAATCAGAGTCAGCGTGCCGCCCAGAATGGCAGAATAGCTGAGGGGGATCATAAGCTTGGAGGGAGAGATTCCGATCTTTCGAGACCAGGCGTGAATCGCCGGAATCATGGTCGCCACGACCGGTGTGTTGTTCAGAAAACCACTGAGTAAAGCAACTGGCAGAGAAATGCGGGCCTGAGCGGAGCGGACTGAACGGGGAGATCGCAACAGATAATGAACGACCAGGTCCACACCTCCGGAATGGTGTATTCCCGCCGCTACCACAAACATGGCAACAACCGTGATCAGGCCAGTATTGCTAAAACCAGACAGTGCTTCGTCAGCCGACACAATGCCGCTGGCGCTCAGCACAATCAGCACTGAAAGCATGACAAGATGCGGGCCGTATCGCCCCACGCTCATCAGTAACAGGGCGATTGCGGCCAGACTTAGTACAAACCAGCCTTGCCAGTCCATCCACACACTCCCGCAAGAAAAGGGAGCAGGATAGCGACTCTGAATCTAACTTAGAAAGAATAAAAAATGATGCTCAAAGCACCAATAAGAATATGCAGGCAGATCGATCAGACTTCAATGTCTGCCATGTTGCCGTAGGCCTCAAGCCAACTGCGTCGATCAGAAGCACGCTTTTTACCGAGTAGCATATCCATACGGCTGTCGGTGTCGTCGCCGTCTTCAATGGTGAGCATCACCAGACGCCGGGTGTCAGGTGCCATGGTGGTCTCGCGCAACTGGAGCGGATTCATTTCGCCCAGGCCTTTGAAGCGGGTGACAGAAATCTTGCCCTTACGATTTTCAGCGGCAAGCCGGTCAAGGATGCCCTGCTTCTCGTGCTCATCCAGGGCGTAAAAAGTTTCCTTGCCCAGATCCACCCGGTACAGCGGCGGCATAGCCACGAACACATGTCCCGCGGCAACCACCGGACGGAAGTGCTTTACGAACAGTGCGCACAGCAATGTGGCAATGTGCAGGCCGTCAGAGTCGGCATCGGCCAATATGCAGACTTTGTTGTACCGGAGGCCTTCCAGCTTGTCCGAGCCGGGGTCGACCCCGATAGCCACAGCAATATCGTGGACTTCCTGAGAGGCCAGAATTTCGCTGGAGTCCACTTCCCAGGTGTTCAGGATCTTTCCCCGCAAAGGCATAACGGCCTGAAATTCGCGGTCGCGCGCCTGTTTTGCAGACCCACCCGCTGAGTCACCTTCGACAAGGAACAACTCGGAGCGAGCAGTATCGCTGCCAGAACAATCAGCCAGCTTGCCAGGCAAAGCCGGGCCAGAGGTCACTTTCTTGCGTGCCACTTTTTTGCTGGCCCGTAAGCGGCGCTGGGCGTTGCTGATAAACAGCTCTGCCAGGGCCTCGGCCACGTCTGTGTGCTGGTTCAGCCAGAGACTGAACGAGTCCTTAACGACGCCCGAGATAAACCCGGCGGCCTCTCGGGAGGACAGTCGCTCTTTCGTCTGACCACTGAACTGTGGCTCCTGCATCTTGAAAGACAGCACGTAGGCACAGCGTTCCCAGATGTCTTCTGGCGAGAGCTTCACGCCTCGTGGAAGCAGGTTTCGGAATTCACAGAATTCACGCATCGCTTCCAGCAGACCGGTACGCAGCCCGTTCACATGTGTCCCGCCCTGAGCCGTCGGAATCAGGTT
Organism: Marinobacter sp. CHS3-4; assembly: GCF_030053415.1. GTDB lineage: Bacteria > Pseudomonadota > Gammaproteobacteria > Pseudomonadales > Oleiphilaceae > Marinobacter. Next base: position 1,357,624 of record NZ_JASGBJ010000001.1, on the reverse strand, counting down.
TACGTAACTTTCCATCACGGACTCACCGCCTTCCGGCAACCATTGGATGGCCCAATCTACCGCTTCGGTATTGCCCGAAAAGCTGCCGACAAATGGATCCAGCGGTACCGCTTCAATGTCTGCCAGTTCGGAGCGTAAATAGTCCCGCAGGCCGTCCTCGTAACACCACTCATCTTTCTCGCCAGTCTGTTCCTGAAGAAAAGTCACCACCAGGCCCGGGCAGAGAACAGCCTTGGCTCGAAGGTTATGGCGTAAGCGGCTGACGGAGAACTTCGGGCTGTCGAAGTAGCTGGCGTCCGGCGTGAACTTCAATCGGGTGCCTGTATTCCGTTTGCCGACGGTATCGACTACTGCCAGGTCGGTTTCTTTATAACCGTTGGCAAAGGTCATCCGATGGAGCTGACCGTCGCGCTTGATCTGAACTTCCAGATGGGTAGCCAGTGCGTTGACTACCGACACCCCTACCCCGTGCAAACCACCGGAAAAATTGTAATTGCCCTGGGAAAACTTACCCCCGGCGTGCAGTCGCGAAAGAATCAACTCGACGCCCGGAACCCCGTGCTCTTTATGCATATCGACCGGCATGCCGCGGCCATCATCTTCCACGCTGAGCGAGCCGTCGTTATACAACACCACATCAATACGCTTTGCGTGACCGGCCAGAGCCTCGTCAACGCTGTTATCGATTACTTCCTGAGCCAGATGATTCGGGCGACTGGTATCAGTGTACATGCCCGGGCGTTTGCGCACGGGGTCCAGACCACTCAGGACTTCAATAGCGTCGGCGTTATACTGTTTCGGGCTCTGACTCATGGCTGTTTCTGACTCACAGGCGGCAGATGTTGCTGAGGATTGTTAAAAGCTGGGCCATAGCTTAGGGATTCGTGAACAAAGATCAACGGTTGTCTTTGCGATTCAGAGTCAGAGACTCGAGGCCGTTGCCATTCACTTCAACCCGAGACCAATACCCGGGCGTCACAGCTAGCACGGCGCAGGGAGTGGTGAGAACTTGGGTGACGACGGCATCCGCCGGTGGACGACGTAAGAAAACCGTCAGCCGCAAGGTGCTGTCGACAATCTGGGAGCTGGCCAGTGTCAATCCGAACCCTCCGGTTGGCTTCTGGCCAAGCCCCACGATCAGCAGATGTTCCCGTTCAAAATTCAGGTTTTCCATCGGTTTCATGGACAGATTCTGCATGGTCCATTGCTTGAGGCGGGTCAAATCCTGTGCACTGGCAATGTATGTCAGCCCTTCTGAGCCAACGCCGCACTGGTCCGATTCGGTAATCTGCCTGGCCAGCGGAGCGCCTTCAGGAGTGGCTGTCATTTGGTGACTGCAAGCGGTCAGTGCCAGAAAAACGACCGCTCCAGTAAAAGCATTCAGTCTACGCATCAGGGCGCGTACTCCTTGGTGAGTTCAGGCTGATCGCTTGCCTCTGATTTTACCCGGTACCCCTCGAAGCCGACACGGGGCATTCCCATGGCACTGATGGTCGGGCGCCGGAAACTGGTGTTCAGGCGGACCCCATTCTGTGGATCGTCCCCAAGCCGGATCGTTTCCGGCAGGCCATTGACCGGGTATTCCGCACAGGCCTCGCCGTTCTCGCAGATCAGGCCATTGTTATCTGTGTCAGTGCCAGCCACCAGGAAGTAATTGGCGGGCTCGATATCGTCGAACTCGAACCGGTAGCGGCCATCCGTCGCTGTTACGATGGTCTGCTGAATCTCGGCTTCTTCATCATCGGCGTTAATCAGGAGGATATAGTGCCGGCCCGCATTCTTGTCATCAACATCAGCGCCCAGCTGCAATGAAACCGGAATCGCGAGGGTGTCCGCTGCTCCGTTGTCAGGATCGTAACTGACTACCAGCTCCGTCACGAAACGCCCTTCCGGATCCAGCCCATCAGGGCTAGCAACGACATTAACCTGCAGAGGCTGTTCCGGATCCTCCACACTGGCCGATAACCAGGGCGCCCCGGGGGTCAGGTCTGTGATGGTGACGGTCTCATTTTCCGGAAAGGGGTTGAGCGTCAACGCTGAGCTGAGTACCGCAGAGTTAAACTGAATGGCAGAGGGGGACGAGGATAGAGAGATGGGGGGATCACCTTCCAGCACGGCGTACACAGACTCCAGCGCATCAATCAACCCGAAGCCATAATCGCTGGTTGGCGCCAGTGGCCGTGTCAGAGAACCGCCCCGCAAGAAAGCCAGAAACTGCACTGGCGTTAGCGTGGGCACTTCTCCTTTCATCAGTGCATACACGCCTGCAACGTGGGGGGCGGCCATGGAAGTGCCTTGAAGAGATGCATAGTTAGCAACAAAACTGCCGCCTTCATCCGTTCCGTAGGTGCTGACAACCAGATCCGCAAAGCCGTCCTGATCGGCGTCACGCGAGGCGTCCCCGCCGGGTGCCACCACATTCACCGAAGGCCCGGTGTTTGAATAACCGGCCAGCACACCGGCACCGTCCACGGCGCCGACTCCAATCACATTGTCGTAAGCGGCAGGAAAGGTTGCGTCACTCGTGGCGGCATTACCGGCTGCTGCAACAATAAGCTTGCCATTGCCTCCATCCCACGCCGCATTTATGGCATTGCGCAGAGCCTCGCTATTACCGAGCCCACCCAGACTGAGATTCAAGACGTCAATTTCGTCGCGACCTGCGGCCCAGTTAATGGCCGCAATCAAATCCGAAGACGAGCCTACCCCTTCTTTGCCCAAGACTCGCAGCGGATAAATCAGTGCCTCAGGAGCCACCCCGACAATGCCGATGTCATTGTCGACCGCGGCCGCAATGCCAGCGACGTGCGTGCCATGGAAGTTACTGCTTCGACTTCGTCCGTCTCCCGGGTCAGCAGGGTTGGTGTCGCGGCCAGCGGTGCCATCGATATCCCGATCACCGGTGACAAAATCCATGTTTGGTTCTGGATCCGTTTCTGTTACCAGTCGCACATTGGCATCCAGATCCGGATGCCAGGCGCCCCTCGAAGACGGCGACGAACTGAATAATCCGGTATCGAGAACCGCTATGCCGACACCCGAGCCATTATTGGGTGCAACCTGCCAGGCCAGCCGGGTTTGCATCAGTGTCAGATTCCATTGCCGAGAGAAGAAGTCGTCATTGTCCGGTGCGACAGCCTGCGCCGTGTAGATGTAATCAGGCTCCGCGCTGACAACCCCCGGTTGCTTACGCAGTGAACGAATCCAGCCCAGGGTGCTCTTCCGCTGATCCGGTTCGGCCTGATCAGACAAAATTCGTACCGCAGAGCTGTTGCGCTTCATAAGCCAGGTGCCGTTACCCAGGGATTGTTGCCTGACCACGCCAACCGAGGAAGCCATTGCCCTTGGCGCGGCTGGCACAGCCATCTGAACCACAGCTTGATCAATCACAAAAGTTGGCTCCGAATACCGGGCGTTGAGGCTTGTGGTGGAGGCGATATCCGCCAGAGACAGCACATAGCGAAACGGCATGCCCCCACTGGTCGACAATTCAATCAGGTAGGAGCCTGACTCAAATCCGGTCGGCAAGGTGACAGTCATCGGGTTCAGATCCCCGGTTCTTTCAACCGGTGGTAAGGCGTCGACAAGGTTTCCGCCGTCGGATTTAAGTACCCGGATCTGTCGGGTCGGATCCGCAATGTCGGTCACCAGGAACAAGTCCGGGGAGGCAAACACCTGAAGAGAGATTCGGTCACCTTCCGCCAGCTCTGCGACGTATAAATCGGTGCGGTCCCTGGAGTAGTCAAAAGGCCCATTGGGATAGGAGCCTATCGGGTTATCGTAGGTGTCGTCGTTAAAACTCAGATAGCCACCGACTGTTGCGTTGGCAGGCAATTGCTGAGCGGTGGCAGGGGTATTGTTGTCAACGGAAAGCCCAAGGCGCGCCTCGTCTGCAGTATCGCCATCGACCCTTGTGTTGGTCTCGATGCCAACGGAACCAGACAGATCAGGCGGCACGGGTCCGGAAGAACCACCCCCACAACCCGATAACCACAAACCAGTTCCGAAAACCAGAAGACCGAAACCTAACGCCTTTGCCATAAACAACCCACCGACAATACTGCTACTTCACATCCCGTTCACGCAGTATGACTGCAAATGACTATATTCTGAAATCAGGTACGTTCAGCGGGCGGGCCGGGTTAAAGGAATTGCTTCATTCCCATCATGCCCATGACCTGCGAGGTCAGATCATCAAGGCTCAGCCCGCCGTCAGGACGGAACCAGGTCACGGTCCAGCTGAGCGCCCCGGTCAGCATTCGACGAACCACGAAAGGATCGGCTGCCAGCACGTCTTCTGTTCTGAGTGCTTCCAGAACCTCTAGCCACAGCGCCTCATAGATATCCCTGAGTTTCAGCACCTCTTCCTGCGAACTTTCAGACAGGCTTCGCCATTCAAACACCAGAACCGCCATCGCCTCTCCCGTTTGACCGTTGATGGACTCCAGCTCTGCCCGGATCAGGGCGCGGAGTTTATCGGCGTTGGACTCTGCAGCATCGACAGCGGACTGCATCAAGGCAGTGTTGAGCCGAATGGTTTCTACCATCACGGCTTTCAGGATTTCTTCTTTGGTGCGGAAATGGTGAAACAGACTGCCCGACTGAATCCCGACTGCCGCTGCCAGATCACGCACGGTCGTTCGCTCATACCCTTTATCCCGGAACAGACCGGCGGCTTCACGAAGCAAGCGGCCGCGGGCGCCGGAAGGATCCGATACCAGGTTGTCGGCTATCAGGGACTTAAGGATGGCGTCTTGATTCACGGGGGTGTCTCGTACAGCGGAACGGTTGGCGACATTCTATCTCGATTCGGGCTATTTACAAACCAAGCGCTTGCTTGGTATCTTCATTTTCACCCTCAAGGAATAGGTAACGATATGCCTGACAACACCGGCCGCAAGGTTCGCATCGGTTGCTCTGCCGCCTTCTGGGGCGACACCGAAACGGCTGCCGCTCAACTGGTACAGCACGGCAACATTGACTACCTGGTTGCTGACTATCTTGCCGAAATCACCATGTCCATCATGGCCGGGCAAAAGATGAAAGACCCTTCCCAGGGCTATGCCCGCGATTTTGTTCAGACGGTCATGGCCCCCCTGCTTGAAGACATTAAAACCCGAGGCATACGTGTGCTGGCCAATGCCGGCGGCGTTAACCCGGTAGCCTGTCGTGAGGCACTTCAGGCACTTTGTGACAAAGCAGGCGTGGACCTGAAAATTGCTCTGGTTCTGGGCGACGACCTATTACCTGTGAAAAAGCAGCTGGCAGGAAACGACATCACCGAAATGACCACGGGGCAGCCCATGCCGCCCATGATGGTCAGCCTGAATGCCTATCTGGGCGCCCCGGGCCTGGTCGCTGCATTGGACCAGGGCGCAGACATCGTGATCACCGGCCGGGTGGCAGACAGCGCCCTGGTCCTCGCACCCCTGGTACACGAATTCGGCTGGGCCTGGACCGATTACGACAAACTGGCGCAGGGCAGCCTCGCGGGCCATCTTCTGGAATGTGGCGCTCAGTCCACCGGCGGCAATTTCACAGACTGGCAGGACGTTGCTGATGGTTTCGACAACATGGGCTTTCCCGTGGCCGAGGTGCATGCCGACGGCGACTTTACAATCACCAAGCCTGAAAACACCGGTGGCAAGGTGTCAATCGGAACAGTCGCCGAACAACTGGTCTATGAAATTGGCGATCCCCGCGCTTACCTCTTACCCGACGTCGTCTGCGACTTCACCGGTGTCACACTGAACGAAACCGGTAAAGACGAAGTCACGGTTTCCGGCGCCAAAGGTTTGCCCCCGACGGACAGCTACAAGGTCTCCGGCACCTGGCCCGACGGTTTCAAATGCACCGTCACTTTCCTGTTGGCAGGTATAGACGCTCCCATCAAGGCCCAGCGAGTCGCCGAGGCCATTCTGTCCAAAACATCCCGGATGTTTCAGGAGAAAGGCTTTGCCGATTACACCGACACCAGCATCGAACTGCTGGGAACCGAAGCCACCTATGGCGAACACGCCCGAGGCGACCGTTGCCGGGAGGTAGTCGTCAAGATCAGCGTAGCCCACGTCAAGAAGGAAGCCCTGGTGCTGTTCTCGCGGGAAATTGCCCAGGCGGCAACCGGCATGGCACCGGGCATTACCGGCATCGTTGGCGGCCGTCCCACTGTATGGCCCAAGATACGTCTGTATTCGTGCCTGGTTCCAAAGACGGGCGTTGAAATCTCTGTCGACCTTAACGGTGAAAGCACGCCAATCTCTGTGAACACCGAGGGTGGCTTCAGCCCAGATCAATTGAAAACTCAACCCAAAGGTAACGCAGCAGAGCCAACCGATGTTTCGGTGCCGCTGATCAAACTTGCGTGGGCACGCAGCGGCGACAAAGGTGACCATACCAACATCGGCGTGATTGCCCGCCGAGCCAAGTATGTACCCTATATTGAAGCGGCATTGACGGAACAGGCCGTCGCCAATTGGATGCGCCACACCCTCGACCCGGAGCGTGGCCGCGTGACGCGCTGGTCCATGCCTGGCTTTAATGCGTTTAATTTTCTACTGGAACACAGCCTGGGCGGCGGCGGTGTTGCCAGCCTACGCATTGATCCCCAGGGCAAGGCCTTCGCCCAGCAGTTGCTTGAATTTCCGATACCGGTGCCCTCTTCCCTGGCTTCTCTTTAAGGAATACAAGAATGAGCTATCAATCCATCTTCCATCCCGACCTTTTCAAGGGCCAAACCTTCATCGTGACCGGCGGTGGTTCTGGCATCGGGCGCTGTACCGCCCATGAGCTGGCTGCGCTCGGTGCCAGGGTTGCACTGGTTGGGCGCAAGGCCGAAAAAGTGGAAGCCGTTAAAGCCGAAATCTCAGAGGACGGTGGCATTGCCTCGGCTCATGCCTGTGATATTCGCGAGGAAGAGTCCGTCAAGGCAACCGTCAAAGCGATCATCGCAGAGCACGGCGGGTTGAACGGTGTGGTCAACAACGCTGGCGGCCAATTCCCTTCACCGCTGGCGGGTATCAACCAGAAAGGCTGGGAAACCGTGGTTCGCACCAACCTGACCGGCGGCTTTTTGATGGCCCGGGAAGCCTATACCCAGGCACTGACCAAGACCGGAGGGGCCATCGTCAACATTGTGGCCGACATGTGGGGCGGCATGCCCGGCATGGGGCATTCGGGTGCCGCCCGCGCCGGCATGGTGAACTTTACACAGACCGCTGCGGTTGAGTGGGGCTGTTCCGGGGTGCGCGTGAACGCGGTCGCCCCGGGCTGGGTAGCCTCCAGCGGTATGGACAACTATCCGGAACACATGAAGGAATGGATCCGCAGCCTTGGCGATAACGTGCCCATCAAGCGCCTGGGCACCGAATCGGAAGTCAGCGCGGCCATCTGTTTTCTGCTCAGCCCCGGCGCCGCTTTTATCAACGGAGACTGCCTTCGCATTGACGGTGGTGCGTCCCAGGGCGGGCGGATGTGGCCTCTTCCCAAAGCCAAAAATAATGAGCCATTCAATGGTTTTCACCGTGCAGTGACGCCAAAAGTATTGAGCGAGGATTGAGGGCACACCATGCAGGTACTCGAACCAACCACAACGTCTGACTCCGAAGATTTCGGCGCGAACGCCGAAGCCATGCAGGCCCACATCGACACCTTCCGCGAAGTTGAACAGAAAGTGCTCGACCTGGCCGAAGCGGCCCGCGAGAAATTCACCAAGCGCGGTAAGCTGCTGCCCAGGGATCGCATTAACCGTCTGCTGGACCGGGGCACCCCCTTTTTGGAGCTGTGTTCACTGGCCGGTTATAAAATGCACGACGACAAGGACGGTAGCCAGGCAGGCGGCGGTATTATCGCCGGTATCGGCACCGTCAGCGGTGTTCGCTGCCTGATCGTTGCCAGTAACAGCGCTATTAAAGGTGGCACCATCACCCCGGCCGGTTTGGACAAAACCCTGCGCCTCCAACAAATCGCCTCGGAAAACAAGTTGCCGGTTGTATCACTGTCTGAAAGCGGCGGCGCGAACCTGAACTACGCCACCGACATCTTTGTGCTGGGCGCCCGTGGTTTTGCCAATCAGGCTCGCATGTCTGCGTCCGGCATTCCGCAGATCACGGTGGTGCATGGCAACGCGACGGCGGGCGGCGCCTATCAGCCCGGCCTGTCTGACTACGTGATCGTGGTGCGGGAACAAGCCAAAATGTTCCTGGCTGGCCCACCCCTGCTGAAAGCCGCCACTGGCGAAGAAGCCACCGATGAAGAGCTGGGCGGCGCCCAGATGCACGCCGAAGTGGCAGGCACCGCCGAATACCTGGCCGAAGACGACGCCGACGGCATCCGCCAGGCTCGAAACGTTCTGGAATCGCTGCCGTGGAACGAGCACTTGCCACCGCAACGGGAACTGTCGTGGGAAGAACCTCTCTATTCAGAAGAAGAACTGTTGGGCCTGATTCCCGCCGATGCCAAGAAGCCGTATGACGTACGGGAGATCCTCGCGCGCCTGGCGGACGGCTCGAAGTTTATGGACTTCAAGAACGACTACGACGACCAGACTGTGTGCGGCACCATCCGCATTGAAGGCCATTCGGTCGGCATCATCGGCAACAACGGCCCGATAACGCCAGCAGGCGCGACCAAAGCAGCCCAGTTCATTCAACTCTGCGATCAGGCCGGCACGCCATTGCTGTTCTTGCACAACACCACCGGGTTCATGGTGGGCACCCATTCCGAGCAGAACGGCATCATCAAGCATGGCTCCAAGATGATCCAGGCCGTGGCCAACTGCCGGGTGCCGAAAGTCGCAATTGTGATTGGCGGTTCCTATGGTGCAGGTAACTACGCCATGTGTGGTCGCGGGCTGGATCCAAGATTCATCTTTGCCTGGCCCAACAGCCGAACGGCAGTGATGGGCCCAGCCCAGGCGGGCAAGGTGATGCGCATTGTGGCGGAGGACAAACAGCGCCGCAGTGGCGTTGAGCCCGATGCCAAGACTCTGGATTTTCTGGAGCAAGCAACGGCCAAGAAATTGGAAGACGGTTCAACAGCCCTGTTTGGCACGGCGCGACTGTGGGACGACGGTCTGATCGACCCTCGCGATACGCGGCGGGTTCTGGCGCTGGTGCTATCGGTCTGCCGCGAGGCGGAAGCCCGGCAGTTGCGGCCCAATACATTTGGTGTTGGTCGTTTTTGACAGACTTCACCCGCAGCCGCCACCCAAGCTAAACACCGTGCCACCAAAACCACCAGGCGCGGACTAACAACACCGGAGAACAAGAATGAAATTTACCGAAGAACACGAAGCCCTGAGAAAAACCGTCCGGGATTTCGTCGAAAAGGAAATTAACCCGCACTGCGACGAGTGGGAAGAAGCCGGCGAGTTTCCGATTCATGAGATCTTCAAGAAACTGGGCGACCTCGGCATTCTCGGTATCCAGAAGCCCGAAGAATACGGTGGCATGGGGCTGGACTATAGCTACAACCTGGTCGCGGCAGAAGAACTCGGGATGGCTCATTGCGGTGGTGTGCCGTTGGCCGTGGGCGTGCAAACCGATATGTGCACCCCCGCCATTGCCCGCTTCGGCTCTGACGAACTGAAGCGAACCTTTCTGGCACCTGCCATTGCTGGCGATATGGTGGGCTGTATTGGCGTCAGCGAAGTCGGCGCAGGGTCTGATGTGGCCGGCATGAGCACCACCGCCAAAGCGGACGGTGACGATTACATCATCAACGGCTCCAAGATGTGGATCACCAACAGCCCCAAGGCCGATTTCATCTGCCTGCTGGCCAACACATCGGACGACAAGCCCCACAAAAACAAATCCCTGATCGTCGTGCCCATGAATTCACCGGGCATCTCCTTCAGTCCGCACCTTAACAAGTTGGGCATGCGATCCTCAGAAACCGCGCAGATTTTCTTTGACGATGTGCGCGTTCCGCAACGCTATCGCATTGGCGCCGAAGGCACCGGTTTCATCATGCAGATGCTGCAATTTCAGGAAGAGCGAATGTGGGGCGCTGCCAACGTCATTAAGGCGCTGGAAAACTGCATCTACCAGACCATCGAGTACTGCCGTGAACGGAAGACCTTCGGGCAGCCGCTGATCAATAACCAGTCGATCCATTTCCGACTGGCCGAACTGCAAACCGAAGTTGAAGCGCTGCGTGCCCTCACCTATCAGGCGTGTGAACTCCACATCGAGGGGAAAGACGTGACCCGACTGGCATCCATGGCCAAATTGAAAGCGGGCCGACTGGGCCGCGAGGTCACGGACAGCTGCCTGCAGTATTGGGGCGGCATGGGCTACATGTGGGACAACCCGCTGTCCCGAGCCTTCCGCGATGTGCGTCTGGTGTCCATTGGCGGCGGTGCGGACGAAATCATGCTGGGCATTATCTGCAAGACCATGGGCATCTTGCCCGGTAAACAGAAAGACTGAACAGCGGAGGTAACGGCGCCATGGAACAGCTAGCACAATGCGAGACCCTGATCGTCGAAAAACAGGGGCCGACCCTGCACCTGACCCTTGACCGTGCGGATGTCCGCAACGCCATGAGTCTACAGATGGTTGCAGAGCTTTCGACGGTGTTTTCCCAGATTGAGCAGGACGACAGCATCCGCGCCGTGGTGGTCCGCGGAGCGGGTGGTCATTTTTGTGCCGGCGGCGATATTAAAGACATGGCAGGCGCCCGGGGACAAAAAGTCGAGGAAGGCGAAGTCGACCCGTTTTACAAGCTCAATCGAGCCTTCGGGCAAATGATCGAACAGGTCAACCAATCCTCCAAGGTTGTCATCGCCGTCACGGAAGGCGCGGTCATGGGCGGCGGGTTCGGGCTTGCCTGCGTCTCTGACGTGGCCATCGCTGGCCCTACCGCCAAATTTGGCATGCCCGAAACCTCTCTGGGCGTCATCCCGGCCCAGATCGCACCGTTTGTGGTGGAACGGATCGGCCTGACCCAGGCACGTCGATTGTCGCTGTTGGGTTTGAGAATTGACGCTCAGGAAGCCTGCTCGCTGGGCATTGTTCATCAGGCCGCTGGCTCTGATGAAGAACTGGAAACCATGCTCAACCAAGCCCTGGAGCGTGTCCGCCACTGTGCCCCGCACGCCACGGCGGAAACCAAGGCGTTGCTACATAGGGTTGGTCACGAAGACATGAGCAGCCTGCTTGATAGCGCGGCGGAGAAATTTGCGAACGCCATTCGTGGTGAGGAAGGCGCGGAAGGCACCATGGCGTTTATGCAAAAACGGCCGCCCAAATGGGCTGAGACGAAAGACTGAAGGGACCAAGAGCATGCTAAACAAACTCCTGATAGCGAACCGGGGCGAAATCGCCGTTCGCGTTATCCGCACGGCCAAATCCCTCGGCTACCGCACCGTGGCCGTTTTTTCCGAAGCCGATGCCAACGCTTTGCACGTTGAACTGGCCGACGAAGCCGTCTGTATCGGGCCGGCTCAGGTCTCGGCCTCTTATCTCAATGCAGACGCTATTCTGGAAGCCGCCAGAAAAACCAGCGCCGACTGTGTGCATCCGGGCTACGGCTTCCTGTCAGAGAACAGCGACTTCTCCAAAGCCTGCAAAGAAGCCGGCCTGGTGTTCGTCGGGCCACCGGAAGCCGCCATCGAACTGATGGGTAGCAAACGCCGTTCAAAAATCGCCATGCAAGAGGCCGGGGTGCGAGTTGTGCCAGGTTTCGAAGGCAACAATTCGGATGACGACGAACTGATCAAGGCCGCCGCCGACATCGGTTACCCCCTGATGATAAAAGCCTCCGCCGGCGGTGGCGGCCGGGGTATGCGCCAGGTGGACTCCGAGGCCGACCTTGCGGACAACCTGAAACGCGCTCGGTCCGAATCCCGACAGGCGTTTGGCGACGACGAACTCATCCTCGAAAAAGCCGTGATCGAGCCCCGCCATATCGAAATTCAGGTCTTCGCAGATCAACACGGTAACGCCGTCTATCTGGGAGAACGGGATTGTTCCATCCAGCGCCGACACCAGAAAGTGGTTGAGGAAGCCCCCTCACCCTTTATGACCCCCGAACTTCGCCAAGCCATGGGCGAGGCCGCTGTGAAAGCAGCCCTGGCCTGCAATTACGAGGGGGCCGGCACCGTGGAATTTCTGGTGGATAAAGACCGCAACTTCTACTTTCTGGAAATGAACACACGGTTGCAAGTAGAGCACCCGGTCACCGAGCTGATCACGGGGCAGGACCTGGTGGCCTGGCAGCTAACCGTCGCGGAAGGCGAGCCTCTTCCGCTGACCCAGAAAGACGTCGCATTGCAGGGCCACGCCATCGAAGTGCGCCTGTACGCTGAAGATCCAGCCCAGAATTTCACGCCACAGACCGGCACCCTGCTCCGTTTCGATCCCGCCGAAGGAGACGGAATCCGCTTCGACAGCGGCGTACGGACAGGTGATGACATCACGCCTCATTACGACCCCATGCTGGCCAAAGTCATCGCCTACGGGAAAAACCGGAACGAAGCACGCAGACGACTGATCACGGCACTGGAAAAAACGGCGGTATTCGGAACCACCACCAATCAAGGCTTCCTGTCGCGAATCATCGCCAATGACAGTTTTGGTCGAGGTGAAGCCACCACCGCGTTTCTGCTAACCGAATTCCGTGACGATCCGTCCATGGCACCCGCCCAGATTGGCACCCGGGAACTGGCTCTTGGCGCCGCTCTTTTCAGTCAGGGAAACCAGCAACAGCGTGCCTGGAGCAACGCGCCTGCCACCGTTACTCCGATGAAACTGGCGACAGACAGTGAGTCCTTCAATGTGTTGGTTCGCACCAGAGGCCACCGCGTCACCGTGACGGCCGGCGAGCAACAGCATGAACTGGAGCTGGTCTCCGCGGCGGAAGGTAACGCATGCATCATCGACAATGGGGTCCGTCAGGTTTGCCAATATCACCGTCAGGGTGATCATCTATATTTGCAGGCGTTCGGCAAGAACCTGACCTTTAAAGACCTGACCCATCAACCCGCCAGCGGTAGCGCCAACAGCGGAACCGGGCAGATCAAAGCAACGATGGATGGCGCACTGATTGACCTGTTGGTCGAACAGGGACAGGCCGTCAAACAGGGGGATACGCTGGTGATTCTGGAAGCCATGAAAATGGAGCATCCGGTCAAAGCAGACCGCGATGGCATCCTCGCAAACCTACCAGTATCAAAAGGGCAACAGGTGAAACGGAACCAGCTGCTGGCTGAAATCACCGCCGACGAAACCGCTGAGGACACAGGGCAATGAGCGATTCAACTTCTCTGAAAAACAGAACCGTGTTCATCACCGGGGGCAGCCGCGGCATTGGCCGCGCCATCGCTCTGGCCTGCGCCCGCCAGGGAGCCAACGTGGTCATTGCCGCGAAATCCGACCAACCTCACCCCAAGTTGCCAGGCACCATTCACAGCGTTGCCGACGAAGTTCGAGCTGCCGGTGGACAGGCGCTTCCTCTGGTTCTGGACGTACGCGACGAAGCACGCGTGAGCGCTTGTATTGATGAAGCTGGCCATTACTTTGGCGGCATCGACGCGGTGATCAACAACGCGGGGGCGATCAAGCTTACTGGCGTGGAAAAACTCAAAGCCAGCCGGTACGACCTGATGCATCAGGTCAATGCCAGGGCGGTGTTTCTCACCAGCCAGGCCGCACTGCCCTGGCTCAAAGAATCGGATCGCGCCCATATTCTCAGCCTGAGCCCGCCCTTGAACCTGAACACCAGGTGGTTTGCCAATCACGGCCCCTACACAACCACGAAGTACGCGATGACCATGCTGAGCCTGGGCATGGCCGAAGAATTCCGGCGCCACAACATTGCCGTGAATACGCTCTGGCCGAAGACCCTCATCGCAACGTCTGCGATCGAATTTGAAGCCGGTGGCCCGCAGTTGATGGCCCAGGGTCGCAAGCCCGACATTATGGCTGATGCGGCGATCAGCATCCTGAGCAAACACGCGAACGAATTATCAGGTCAAACCCTCATTGATGAAGATGTCCTTCGCGGCGATGGGCAGACCGACTTTGAACACTATCGGTATCAGCCAGGAGACAAACCACTGATACCCGATCTTTTTCTGGACGACTGAAACGGACCCTTCTATGACACAGGATACTGTCACGGCCCGCGACCTTGCTCGCAGCCTGCCCAACATCGCCAAACGCTTCCCGACGATCGCCAAGGGCCTTTATTACTACAAAGCCAAGAAGCCGAAGAAGTCGTTGACCCTGGGCAGGCTCATCGAAAGCAACGCCAAGTCCTATGGCAATCGGCCGGCTATCCTGTATCAAGATCGTAGCCTGACCTGGCGGGAACTGGACGCCTGGGCCAACCAGATTGCCCGCTATCTGGCGTCCGAAGGCCTGAAGAAAGGCGACGCCATTGCCATTTTTCTTGAGAACCGTCCAGAGTTGCTGGCCGTTCTTGCTGGCGCAGCAAAAGCAGGCATCGCCTGCGCCATGCTGAATACCTCCCAGAAAGGAAAGGTACTGACCCACAGCATCAACCTTATTCAACCAAAACTGGTGGTTGTCGGCGAAGAAATGGTCAGTGTGTTTGACGAGGTTAAAGCGTCGATTGATACCCACCACGCGCGCCCGTTCCAGTTCCTCGCGGACGCAAACACCCTGAGCATCTTCGGTGAGGCACCAGAGGGTTACGCCAACATGGCGGCCGGCGTCAGCGGGCATCGCAGTGACACGTCTGGAGTCACCAACCCTCCGACGATGGCGGACACCGCCGTGTACCTGTTTACCTCTGGCACCACCGGACTGCCCAAGGCAGCGCCTGGCTCCCACCGCAAGTTTATCAAGGCTTACGGCGGATTCGGCCTGATGTCACTGGCCATGGAACCGGAAGACGTTCTCTACTGCACCCTGCCTCTCTACCATGGCACTGCGTTGCTGGTTTGCTGGGGATCGGTGCTGGCCGGCGGCTCTGCGCTTGCGCTTCGCCGCAAATTCTCCGCCAGGGAATTCTGGAAAGACGTCAACTACTATCGCGCGACCACGTTTGGCTATGTGGGCGAGCTGTGTCGCTACTTACTTAATCAGCCAGCCTCGGAAAAGGACCGTCAGCACACGCTGACCAAAATGATCGGCAATGGCCTGAGGCCCTCGATCTGGAACGAGTTCAAATCCCGATTCGGCATTGAGACCGTTGCGGAGCTATACGCTTCCAGTGAGGGCAACATTGGTTTCAGCAATTTTTTCAACATGAACAACACGGTGGGATTCTCAACCGCGCCTTACAAGCTGGTGGCGTTCCACGACGGCACCCGAGATCCGATCAGGGACAGCAAAGGCTTCATGAAGGAAGTCGACAAAGGCGAACCCGGGCTACTGATCGGTGAAATCACCAAAGCCTGGTCGTTCGAGGGCTATACCGAGAAAGAAGCCACGGAAAAGTCGATCCTGCGCGACGCCTTCAAGAAAGGCGATGAATGGTTCAACACCGGGGATGTGCTGCGAAATATTGGCTGTGGCCATCTGCAGTTCGTGGATCGCATGGGCGACACCTTCCGCTGGAAAGGCGAAAACGTCTCGACCACCGAGGTAGAAAACATCATCGACGGCTCGGGATTGGCGGAAGAAGCCATCGTTTACGGCGTCGAAATCCCAGGCACCAATGGCAAAGCCGGTATGGTAACGCTCGTCCCTCAATCGAATTCGAACGAATTTGATACAGACAAGCTTCTGAAATACCTGCAGGACAACCTGCCGCCTTACGCCATTCCGGTGTTCATCCGAGTGACGGACAGCATCGAGAAAACCGGGACGTTCAAGTACCGAAAGGTGGATATTCAAAAGCTGGGATACTCGCTCGACAGGAAAGATGACGCCGTGCTCGTGCTGTTGCCCAAGGATAATGGGTATACCGAGCTGACGCCCGCGCTGAAGCAACGGATTGATAATGGGGAGATTGGGTTTTAGGTTCCGTTCGAGCCTATAAATGCGATCCCAGCTTGCGCGACTCGGAGTGCTGCGACGGAAAGAACTCCCTCCCAAAAAACGCTACGAGCTCATCCATGAGCGCTTGGGCTCCGCACATTTTTGGGAGGGAGTTCTGTCCGTCGCATGCCAACATTGGCGGAGATCGCCTGCTGGAAATAACTCGAAGCTACACAGCCGAAACGGCGCAAACGCCGAATCTGGCAGGCCGATTCCCAGATACAAGAGACGAAAAGGTCAGCCCTCAGGCACCAACTTTCAGCACGATCTTCCCGGTAGCAGTCCGACCAGTCAGCGCACCCAGCGCCTTCTCGTAGTCTTCAAACTCGAACACCTGGCTAATCTTCGGATGGATTTTGCCTTCAGAGAACATCTTCATCAGCTCCATCATGTTCTGAGCACTGTTCTCCGGTTCGCGCTGGGTAAAGCTGCCCCAGAACACGCCGACCAGGGAACAGCCCTTGAGCAGCGTCAGATTTGCCGGCACTTTAGGGATGTCGCCAGCGGCGAAGCCGATGACCAGGTGACGGCCATTCCAGGCCATCGCCCGCAGGGCCTGTTCGGTAAAGTCGCCGCCGACCGGGTCGTAGACGACGTCCACGCCCTTACTGTGGGTCAACTTCTTTACCGCTTCTTTCAAGGGCTCGTTGGTGTAGTTGATAACCTCATCTGCACCGGCCTGTTTGGCAACCTCCAGCTTCTCGTCGGTGCTGGCAGCCGCAATAACGTGGGCCCCCATGGCTTTACCAAGCTCCACAGTTGCCAACCCCACACCGCCACTGGCACCCAGAACCAGAAGCGATTCGCCCGGCTGGATGTTTGCGCGCTGCTTCAACGCGTAATAGGAAGTTCCATAAACCATTGAGAAGGCAGCGGCTTGTTCATCAGACATGCTGTCCGGAATTGGCAGTAGATTTTGCTCGGAAACCACCACTTCCTCGGCAAAAGCGCCGAATCCTGTCAGCCCGGCCACTCGGTCACCCGGTTTAAAGCGAGTCACCTTTTCTCCGACTTCAATGACCTCACCGGACATCTCGCCGCCTGGCGAAAACGGCATGTTAGGCTTTAGCTGGTATTTACCTTCAATAATTAGCGTGTCCGGAAAGTTCAGTCCGGCAGCCTTCACGCGAACCTTGACGCCGCGACCTCTTACCACAGGGCTTTCAATCTCTTCGATGACCAGATTGCTGGCCGGCCCGTATTCCTTGCAGAGAATCGCTCTCATCGTGTCACTCCGTTCGTCAGCTTTAGTTATGGAAGGATAGTCTGTTTAAAGACCGAAGCTAACCAGAGAAGCACCATGAATCAAATGAACAAATCTTATCTCGGCAGATAAGTCTGCCTTATAACTCTCGATTGTGCTTCAGAACGTGGTGCTGGCGTAGGCCAGGGCTCCGACAACACCAATCGCAGCCACCAGCAACCCGAATCCCAACCACTTGATGCCTGACTCGGCTCGCCGAGCCGTAGACGTGTCAGTATCGTGATTCACGATCTGACCTTGTTCGCTTGAGGCGCGAATGAGATCAATCATTTCTTCGCAAAGTTCTCGGTTGAAGCTGAGAGGCTGAAAGGAGGTCATGTCGTGCTTTTCCAAAAGCTTCCGCACATCTGACGAGAGCGGCACATACTTCATGGACCAATTAGAGAAGGATCTTGAAGAAAGCGGCTCATGGACAAGAGTTGAGATAGACCGATGACGGTCATCTTTCGCGATGCGATCGTACAATTCGTTGACCGCATTTTCCTCTCCCTCGAGATACTGGAAAAAGAACCCGTCGCCATAATATAGGCCACCAACGATTTCGCGTCTGGCGTTGTTGCGCCTGGACGTCATCAGTATCCGCGCCACGTTTGGCTCTACACCCTGCTCTACAGGCTGTTCACGAAAAGTTGCTTCACTGGCATAGGCCAGACGGATAAGAGACATAGCAGTTTACTCCCGGAAAATTGGCTGAACGTTTCAGAGGCCGATATCTGTATATTTTGAAGTCGCATCCAAAATACGAGGATGCCTTCAGAATTGGATCAGAAAGGGCCGCAGATAATTCCCCCTCTGTTCCAAACGCGATGAAAAACCGATACCCCCGGGCCCTCTCACTTGGCCTGAACTCGGGCAATCGTTAAACTGCGGCTTTTATATCTACTTTCACGACTCTCCCGACTCACAACCCCTGTAAGGCAGACCATTACATGCTCGAACGACTATTCAAACTTCAGGCGCACGGCACAAACGTTCGCAAAGAGGTCATCGCAGGGATTACCACCTTCCTGACGATGGCTTACATCATCGTGGTCAACCCCAGCATTCTATCCAGTACCGGCATGGATTTCGGCGCAGTGTTTGTGGCCACCTGTCTGGCCGCCGCCATTGGCACACTGATCATGGGCTTCTGGGCAAACTATCCTATTGCCCTGGCCCCCGGTATGGGCCTGAACGCGTTTTTCTCGTTTACAGTGGTCGGCAGCCTGGGATACAGCTGGCAGGTTGCCCTCGGAGCCGTATTCATCTCGGGCTTCATTTTCTTTCTGTTGAGCATTTTCAGGATCCGGGAATGGATCATTAACAGCATTCCCATGTCCCTCCGATTTGGCATTTCGGCAGGTATTGGCTTCTTCCTGGCTCTGATCGCCCTCAAAAATGCCGGCATCGTGGTCGACAACCCGGCAACGCTGGTTGGTCTGGGTGAAATCAAGGTCGCGGAAAGCCTGCTGTTCTTCGGCGGTTTTGTGGTGATCTGCGCCCTTTCCTTCAGACAGATCACCGGCGCGGTCATGATCGGCATTCTGGCCGTCACCGGCGTGGCTATGATGCTGGGCATGGTGGAATACAACGGTTTCGCCTCCGCTCCGCCCAGCCTGGCTCCCACTTTCCTGCAGCTGGACCTCGCCGGTGCGTTCAATGTCGGCATGATCAGTGTGATTTTTGCCTTCCTGTTCGTCGACCTGTTTGACACCTCTGGCACATTGATCGGCGCCGCCCAGCGCGGCGGTCTTCTCGATAAAGACGGCAAGCTACCGCGCCTGGGTCGTGCGTTGATGTCGGACTCAGTCGCAACCATGTCAGGCGCTGCGCTGGGTACCTCGACAACCACGTCCTACATCGAGTCCACAGCAGGCATTTCTGCTGGCGGTCGCACGGGCCTGACTGCCGTTGTGGTGGCGGTTCTGTTCCTTGCTTGCCTGCTGCTTTCGCCGATTGCGAAGATCATCCCCGCCTACGCCACTGCGCCGGCACTTTTGTACGTCGCTGTCCTGATGGCCAGCGGCCTGAAGCTTATTAACTGGGATGACATCACTGACGCCGCGCCAGCCGTGGTAACCGCTCTGATGATGCCACTGACGTTTTCCATTGCTAACGGCATCGCTCTTGGCTTCATTACCTATGCCATCCTCAAAGCTGTGAGCGGCCGCTGGAGTGAACTGAACCCCAGCGTCGTCATTATCGCACTGGTCTTCGTTCTGAAATTCATTTTCTTGGAAGCGGCGTAAGCCGTTTCCCCGGAGATCCCATGGACTATTTTTCCGAAAGCATCAAAAAGGCCATCCGCACCGTTCCAGACTGGCCCAAACCCGGCGTCGCATTCCGGGATATCACCACGGTTTTGCAGGACAAGACGGCATTCCGAAAGCTGATTGACGCCTTTGTGCACCGCTACCATGGCCACGACATTGACGCAGTAGCAGCTGTCGACGCCCGCGGTTTCATCATTGGCTCTGCTCTGGCTTACGAACTGAATGCCTCTCTGGTCCTGATCCGGAAGAAAGGGAAGCTGCCGTTTGACACTCTGGTTGAAGACTACGAGCTGGAATACGGCACTGCATCGGTCGAGCTCCACAAAGATGCCTTTAAACCCGGAGACAAAGTCGTTTTGGTCGACGACCTCATTGCGACCGGTGGCACCATGCTGGCGGCTGTCCATCTGATTCGACGGATAGGCGCTGAGATTGTTGAAGTGGCCGCCATGATTGACCTGCCAGACCTGGGTGGCTCCAGAAAACTGCAAGAGGAAGACCTGAAGGTCTATACTGTTTGCTCTTTCGAAGGCGACTAAGGGCACTTTGTGACGAACCCCGTGACGGATTATCAGCACCACTGGAAAGACGGCACCCCGCTAAGGCTGCCGTTGGGCAAAATCGTCTGCGTCGGCCGCAACTATGCCGAGCACGCCAAAGAGCTGAACAATCCGATACCCGATCAGCCGCTGCTGTTCATTAAGCCGGCAACCTCAGCGGTTCACGCAACCCGCCCTATTGTGCTGCCAGAGGGCCAGGGCTCTGTGCATTATGAAACCGAGTTAGCGGTGCTTATCGGGCGGCCGCTGAAAAACGCGACCGCCTCCGACGTGGAAGCTGCGATACTGGGCTACGGTCTGGCGCTGGATCTGACGTTGCGCGACGTTCAGGCGGATCTAAAAGAGAAAGGACACCCCTGGGAGCGTGCCAAGGCCTTTGATGGTGCGTGCCCGCTGTCACCCTTCGTTCCGGCGGACAAACTGCCCAAAGATCATCTGACCTTCACCCTGGACATAAACCAGGAACGCCGCCAGACCGGGGACACCCGCGACATGCTGAATCCGATCGTGCCATTGATTGCGCACATGAGCCGCCACTTCACACTGCTGCCCGGGGATGTCATTCTGACGGGCACCCCCAGCGGCGTGGGCGCACTCGAACCCGGACAAACGCTGTCATTGGAACTGGAACGAGCGCTGTTTGTAGAGACCCATGTGGTTGAAAACAACGTATACCCGGCATGAACAAAAAACCCGTAACAACCCGTAGAGGCCGCTTCTTCAAACTCGCTGGCATGACTGCCTCTGTGGCCAGTCAATACGCAGGTCAGAGAGCCCGCCGTCTGTTTCGCAGCGAAGAAGACAACGAAGGCGCGCGCTCGGAAAGCTACACCCGCATGGCCGATCAGATCGCTGAAACATTGGGCGAGATGAAAGGCGCCGTGATGAAGGTGGGGCAGATTGCTTCCCAGACCCAGGACTTTCTACCCAAAGAATTCTCAGACGCGCTCCAGCGGCTTCAGAAAGAAGCACCACCGATGCCGTTCGACGTCATTGTGGGCCAGATCGAGAACGAGCTGGGCAAGCCGGTGTCGGAACTCTTCGACTATCTGCAGGAAGAGCCTTACGCGGCAGCCAGTATCGGACAGGTGCATCGCGCCAGGTTGCATGACGGCACGGATGTGATCATCAAGGTCCAATACCCGGGCGTTGACGAGTCCTGTGACAGCGACCTGAAACAATTGCGCATGGCATTGAAGCTGGGGGGCTTGCTGAAGCTTCCCAAGGAGCACGTTGATCAACTGTTCGGCGAAATCCGCGTTCGCCTTAAAGAAGAGCTGGATTACGAGAACGAAGCCCAAAACCTGGAGCTTTTCCGGGACTTCCACAAGAACGATAAGTGGATCGTGATCCCCAAGGTGTACGGATCTCACTCGTCGCGGCGGGTACTAACCATGGAACTGGTCGAAGGCGACCACATCAGCGCCGTGACACCAGAGCATTACGACCAGGACACCATCAACCTGATCGGCCACAGAATTTTCACCATGATGGCGGATCAGCTGTTTCGCTATCAGTGCATTCATGGCGACCCTCACGCAGGTAATTTCGCCTACCGTCCCGATGGCACCATCATTCTTTACGACTTTGGCTGCGTTAAAAAGCTCAAGCCCGCAATCGTGGAGGCCTACCGCAAAGCCCTGGTTTCAGCATTGGATGAGGACTATGCCGCGCTGGACCGTCACCTGATTGACCTTGGCGCCAGAGTGGAATCCCAGCCCGCCGTAGACGAGGCCTATTACGCCATGTGGCGGGATATTCTGATCAAACCGTTTGAAAACGACACGCCTTACGATTTTGCTCAGTCTGAACTGCACAAAGATGTCGCGGCGAAAACCACGACCGTATTCAAGTACCTGGATTATTTCAAACCGCCGGTGGAGAGTATCTTCATCGACCGCATGATCGCGGGGCATTACTGGATGATGAAGCGATTGGGGGCCCAGGCGGCGTTCAGAGAACAGTTAAACAGTTATTTAATGTAGAAAAAACTCCCTCATAAGTTGTACAAACGAATTCTGATATCTTTGGACTGTCTAACTAATAAAACTTAGCAATAATTGGCAACAGGAAAGCGATCAGTGTTAGCGGAGCCAACGTCATCAAATATCGTCTTGCCGCATCCATTGCCTTCACGAACTCGCCACTAGAATTCGATTTGTAACTTCGCCGATAGAGTGAAATCAGAAACTTAAGGTCGCTTAACAGCGAGAGCTTGGATGGCGTTCCCGAAACGCTTCCGGTAGCTTCGCTGGCCCTAGAATCCGGTAATGCCTCGAGTACGAGATCCAAAGATTTAAAATATTTTTTTAAAAACCAGAAGTAAATGCCCAAATTAACGAAAAAAATGAGCAGAAACGTGTCATTCATCGATCACTCCTTCCAAATCGATATCGCCAGTCACACCAGATTTAAACGAAAAACCGCCATAAGGGCCAATTGCAGTTCCGATAGAGAAGTCTTCGTAATTCCATTTAATTTCTAGACAGCCCCCAGCACAAAACTCGGCTGACTGAAAGAAACCCTGAATTTCACCTGATGAGTAGACCTCTGCCGAAACTCCACCAAATGGTTTCAGCATTATTCCTTTATTACTGGTCACACTATAACTTAACTTACCTCGAAGATTCGAGCTGGCTACAGCGCTCGCGCCAGCCCCGAATGCAGCCTCCACACCGCCATCAATTGTAAATACGTCGAGGAAATTATCCCTGAGACCACCATCTACCAATCGATTCCAAAGATAACCGGCGAATGAATCTTCAGTTGCCATTGGCAGTGAGGGCAAATAAGCACCAGGATTGCCCCAAAAGCCAGCATTTTCCGATTCGTTCGAAACACTTCCAGGCGAAGAGCTCGGCAAACTTTCCGATCCAGCTGAGAACTGATTGGTGCCGGCAGCGATCTTATTCACAGTTTTATCATCAGTCGGTTTAGGCGTCGGTGCAGGGCGATTATTAGAGTCGGTACTTTTTGCACTAGTGTGACCAGTGTGACTTTGCCCGGTTCTAATCGAACTGATGTGAACTTTCTTTCCTCCACTAGGACTTGTGGTAATCGTTGCGTTACCGCTGACCTTGACATTCAAAGAACTTTTAGCCGAGATGTTATTACCTGCGGATTGGCTAACGCCGGCGGTAAGTTGGAAATCAGTGCGTTGACTAAAAGATTTAGTCCTTGAAGCACTGCCACCCCGAGGCTGATTAGAAATTGTCGAACGCCCTCCTGACGCAGATGCACTTGCATCACCTCCGCCAAAATCAAATAACTCAGCAATACCATTCACAGCCATTGCTCCCAGATACGCCGCCGCCAAATATTCCCAAATATAACCACTTGGGTCTGTCGCACTCATTGGGTTATTCATCACGTAAGAATAGCGGTTGTAACTCTGTGTCAATGCTGGTGCTTGAACCAATGGATCCGCACTCATGAACCGTCCAATAGTCGGATCATAGATCCTGCCATTCATGTGGATGAATCCGAATTCATCCAATTGCTCATGGCCCGTAAAGCCTCGATTTGTGACAACCTCTAGTTGAGCTTCCCAATCACCCACTAGCGTTTCCCAGCCCTCCTCGCGTCGCTCCCCGAATGGAGCGAAGCTTTGTTCCTGGGCAATGTCGCCCTGAGCATCCGTGATTACACTTGCGGTTCCTAGGTTGTCCTTATGTAAAAAGGTCAGCTTTTGCTTTTCAATTCCAGACAGGATGTTCTTGCTTTGCGTGTGCAACACCTTACCGCCGACACGGGACTTTTCAGTTACAGTGCCTTTTCTCAAATCAATGGTTTTTTCGTAAGCGCCGCCTTGAAGGTAAAACGTTTCTCGAGTTTTCTGTCCGTCGCTTTTACGTAGCTGGTAGAACCGTTTGGTATCCGGGCCGTAGGAGAAAAATGCTTCTCGTCGGCTCTGCTTTATCCAGATAGGCTTGTTCGAGGCATCGTAGCTAAGCAGACGAGCACCGGAGGTGGTGATGTTGCCGTTGGCGTCGTATCCGTACTCGGTCTCTACGCCTGAGTTTGTAATACTGGTAACCGCGTTGGGACGCTGGCTGTCGTACTTGTAACCATCTATATCTGAAACACCCTGTTTGTAGGTGATATTTCCATTCGGGTCGTATTCGTAATTCAACGTGCGAGTTCCAGAGCTAAGACCGGTGGTCTCGGCTTTCGTCAACCTATTCAGAGTGTCGTAACTGAAGGTCTCTTTTACATTCTGCCCGGAAAATATGGCGCTGCGACTTCTAAGGTTGCCATCGGTGCTGTAGGCGAATTCATAATCCTGCAGTGAATTCCCGTTTTTGCTGGTCGATATGCTGCTCAAGAAACCTTGTGCGTCGGTGTAGGTTCGACGAGTCGTTACACCATTGCCAAAGCGCTCAGACATCACCTGGCCGAACACGTCTGTTTCTGATGCCGTCCAATAATCAATGCTGCTATCCGCACTCTGTATGCCAATTCGGTAACCGTACGCACTGTACTTGGTTCTCGCTGCAAATCCGGATGGGTAGGTCACAGTCCGCAATCTGCTCGCATCATCGTATCCGTAAACAAACTCAAAATCGTGATTGCCGAGTAGAGTCGTGTTCACTCGGCGCGGTCGCGACAGTTCGTCGTACTGGTAGGCCTCTGTGAAATCAGGCCCCGTAATGCGATCCACCAAACCGACACCATTTGGCGCCGTATCGTGGATCCAATTCCATTGTTTGGAAACCTCCTTTCCTCCATGATCCACGTAATTCTCAGTGCGGGTCTCCATTCTTCCCAAGGAGTCCCTAGTCATCTCAATAACCTGACCTTTTGCGTCAACTTGCTTGACCAGTTCCCCAAACCCATTGTATGTGAAGTCAATTTTCCCGGTATTTGGATCAAAAACAGAATCCCTGTTACCGGCATCGTCGTATTCAACCCATAATTCAACTGCGCTGAGCGGTCTGCCCGGATCCTGTTCCACTTTGGACCTCACCAACCGCCCAAGATCATCATAGACGTATCGAACAGAGGCACCTTGCGCATCTACCGACTGCCTTAGCTGCCCATTCACATCGAAATGCCGCGAAGAGGTTTTGGTAACTGTTCCACCCTCAGGCAACACAACCCTCGTGGTAATCGACGTTTTGCTGGAGTATGTCGGGCTGGCTGAATAACTGAATCTTTGATACCCACCACCCGGGTTATTGATACGACCCGGTCGATCGTACTCATCAAAGCTTTCAACCGTTGTCCATTCAGGCGCAGAGCCTTCGAAGTAAGGGTTCGACTCGGCGATCAATCGACCAATTTCGTCGAATTGACGGTCTTTAACGACCTTTTGTCCGTCAGGGTTAACGCTGCTCTGCCGAATGGTGCGCCCTAATCTGTCAACATAAGAGACCTCGGGAGGCGCTACCATTCCGCCGGCATCGGGGTTCAAAGTTGCTTTTGTTGTCCGAACTAATGCATGGGTGGGGCAACCAGTCGAGCACCAAGACCGCATGATTTGCGCGACTGTGCCATCCGGGGTTGACTGAGTCGTTTGACGCCCCCACACGTCATAGCTTTGGGTGGTTGCCAGGCCATTGGCGTCAATTGTCCTCGTAACCTGGCCGTTACGAGGGTCATAAGTAAAGCTTTGAGTGTGCCCCTCTGCGTTTACGATGGTCCCAGGGCGTAGGTCTTTCCACCATGAAGTCACGCTCATCACGTTTCGCGTAACCTGCGTTCCATCATCCCCTCTCGCTTCAACAGAAATATTGGATACATTGCCAAACGTGTTGAGTTCAAACGTTGCCTTCTGCGACAACGGAGTGCCTGCATAGTTGGTTCTCTTATGCACTCTGTTTGTGGCTTCCCAGGGTTCCTGAGTCGTCACCGTGGTTTCTTCGCCCGCGACCAGGGTTTCACTGGTTTTGAAGCCTACCCGCCAGTCATCACCGTCCGTCAGTTTCTGATTGAAGGATCGACTGATCTGAACCGTCCGCTCTACCTCAGTGACTTCGCCTGATTCAAGTCCTCCGCCGGTCTTGGCCAACATACCGGTGACATTGCCGTACATGTCTACCGTGCGGTCAATTTGCTTTACGGATACTGCGCTTCCGTCGTAGGAAACAGTTGTCGACTTCTTGAGATAGGGAAGCGTAATGTTCGAGTCAGGCTGCTTTTGCTCTTCCCATTTCTGAGTCATTTCAGTCAGGAGAGTACCCTGGCGCTCAACGGTCATCGTCTCCAGGGTCCCCTCGAAAGGATAATCCTGTCGAAATGTTTTGGTGATTTTGCGCTGCGCCTGAACCTGTTCTTCGACAATTTCGCCGAAGCCCAGAAATCCTCTGCCCTGCAAGTGTTCTTTTGCACCTTTATAATGGTAGTTGGTGACAAGTTGTCCGCCCTGCCCGTTGTCTTCTGTCATGCTCTTGACGAGATACATACCGGCGTGGGTGTCACGATAAGGGAAGCAGGATGTTTCTACCTCTGTGTCACACCGCGTGTTGACGAAGGTATACACATCAGGATCTGAACTAGGCAAATACTCGAAACTGGTTTCAATACCGGCGCCGTTAACCACCTTTTCAAGAAGGTCGGGCTTCCCGCTGCGGTGATAAAACGCTTTTAAATCAGGTCCATCGGCGATAACAATGTCACCAATGCCGTCCGCCGACACGTCCACAAACATGGGCGCATCATTCGCAGAAATGACGGGTATCGTTTGCTCGTACTCTAGGCCGATACTGTTTCGATCCAGATTCGTTGAGTAAACCTTCCAGCCGTCACTTTCCTTTATCACAAAGTCAGGTTTGCCATCGTTATCGTGGTTGAGTGGCATGATGTCCGGTTGTGCGTTGTCGGTCTCAAGGCCAGTATCAATCTGGTCAAAACCGATACCGTTATTGACGTACGCATCCCATCTGTTATTCGAGCGCACCAACATGTCCGGCAATCCGTCCACATTGATGTCGGTGAGAGTTCCGTTGCCATCATCTCCGTCACCCAGCGGAATGCCTGTCGCTTTCTGCTCAAACGCGTAGACATCATTCCAGTTGCCCATGGTGTCCAACACGGATTCGCCAGTGGCAAAAGGCTCATACTTTACCCAGTTGCCATTTCGCTTCGCGACGACATCGTCGTAGCCATTTCCATCCAGATCACTCGCAAAAGAACCCGCTAGCGAATACTCGCTGCTTCTCGTATAGCCATCGGCAATGCCATCAAAAAAGTGATTGAAAAACACAACATTCTCTCTTTCGAACGCTGCGCTGGTTCGCAAAGACACAAAAGCATTCTTGGCAACTTCAGGGATACCAGGCTCACTTTCATCACGCCAGACATCGTTCTCTGCGTAGGCGTTGGTTAACGCTTCAACCATCTGATTTTCAATGAAACCAAAAACATCCTCCTTACCGTCACCGTTAAAATCACCTACGATAGGCTTGCTACCTAAGGTGGAGATAACAACACCAGACAGGTTATTGTATCGAGCAATTTCAATAATGCCCCAGTCAAATACGTCAACTGGTGAATTACCCGCCACGATAGTGGTATTCATTTTAGCGCTTGTAACTACCAATAAACCGTAGGCACCATCGCGCTCATCCAAAAGTATCGGTTGTGCGCCACTTGCATATGGTTGAGATGCTCCCTTTCGTATGCCTGTCTCTTGTGGTGAAGAAAAACCAGATTTTTCACCCCACATAACACTCCACTGGTCATTTTGAGGGAAGACAAGGTCGGCGTAACCGTCGCCGTTCGCATCGAATAACAACGGGCGGCCGGACATTTGTATTTGAGGTGCAATTAGGTTGGAATCGGTTTCGTAACCGCTTTCTCCCTCTTGATAAGTGAACGTAACTGGGCGAGCACAATGTGCGGCAGATCCAGACAACTCGTAGCCGCATTCTTCCAATTGCTCTAGCAAAGACCGGCCTGAGCTTGCCGAGTATTTGTACTTAAGGTTGTATTTTTTTACGTTCGCTCCATCGACAGAAGTTGTGACGGTCGAAAGCCTCTTAGTAGTCGAGTACTCCGCACCGGCCCAGTAACGCCAATTGATATCTTTACGCCCTCCAGAGCCGCCTCGGTCTTCATACTCAAAGTCGATGCGAACACCTGGTTGGTACTCAATGTAGTCGGGATACTGCTCGTTTTTATTTCGATCATTGGTGTAAGAAACTTGAAAGCTATTGCCGAATTCGTCACTTACCTTGTTCAACGTCCAAGAGTAAACAGAGTTCGTACTTGCGGGAGACACTCTCGAATCTTCGGTTCTACCAAGTTCGAGAACTCGACCAGACTTTGTCCAAACCTTGAAATACAGAGGTCCATTCCCAGCAGATCCAAAGCTTTTTATCTTGCTCACCTGATCTTTTTCGGTCCTGTATTCTGCCCCGTCATCGCCGTAATTACCCTCTACGACTATCAATCGACTTCCATCAAAACAGTACTTTTCCTCGGACGACATGGGTTCGGCTTTAGGAGTGCCATCAACGGGAATGATCGGCTTACATCGAGACACACTCGACAGTCCCGAAAGTCCCCAGCCCAACCCTTGGTGGCCGGCACCAAAACCGCTGTCGTAGCTCAGTCCCAGGCCAGGTACTACACCGCCGCGACCCGGAGGAAGTTCGAAGGCGACGCCGTAACTTGATGAGCCGGTAGGCGTGACAGACGGGGCGCCAGAGGTAAAAGCGACCGAACTGCTGCTGGTCCCGTTCAGGTTTGGAAACTGCCCTGAACTTCCTGCTTTGGCAACTTTTGTTTCGCCGTTTTCGACAAGAATTAGGTCGTCCCGTCCATCGAGGTCAATATCGACCACACCAATATCTTTACTACCCGGCTCGCCCTGCTGTGGGATAGTCTGCGCTATCAACGCCACAGCTCCATTTTCCGAGGAATGCAAAACGAAATCGGTTTGGGTGTCGGATTTAAGATAAAGATCGTTTTCACCGTCACCATTGAAATCGCCCGAAATTAACGAGTAGTCGCTGGCAACTAGGTTCAGGTTGGCAAGGCCTGTTGGAGTCGCTGCTTGCACCACATAGGAGCCATCCCCAGCACCAAGCAGTACAAAGGATGGATGATCTCCAGAAAGCGTGACCTTCACGTCATAGGGGATACTCACTTCTTTCGTAGCGCTTCTGAGTATCACATCCTCAATTCCGTCAGAATTGTAATCAGCGACAAACACCTCGTGACTATCGCTTGTCCAGGGTTTTGCTGATACCTGCAATGGCAATACGACCAAAAGGCACAAGTAAAAGAAACGGAACAAGGGCTGAGAAACTGGCATGGAGAACATCCGTGTTTAATAAGATTACAATCTGTTTTCGATATAATGTTTTGCGCGTTCTTTCAGATAATCATCGACCGATTGCTGACAGCTGGGTTGACCAGCCCCGTCACACAGTTTGATGGTATCGAGGTACGCTTCGGTTTCTTCGCGCAGAACTCGAGCAGTTTTCTTTGATTGCTCGGGACTATCAGATTCGGGAGGTGTCCACAGGTAAGACACTAAATAAAGGTTTTCAGAGCCAGAGAGCGCCTGTGTAATGAGGAGCTTTTCCACTCGCTTTGGATTCGAATCACTCGTGCAGAGTCTCTCAACCCTGAAAAACTGCTCCGTCTGCTCCTTTTCAATGAAGTCGCTCCATTTACCTGAGTCACAGACAATGTCTTCTTGTCTCATGACTTGATTCAAAGAAGTCGGGTCTGGAAGCTGGGTGCGATTTTTGAGGACATGCTGCACAAGCAGACCCTGCTCTCCCAATATTTCGTTGCTGAGCGCTGTGTACCTGTAATAATTCTCAGCATCTGACTCTGATTGACTTACAAGCTGGCTGCCAGCGGGCGCCCGCATCGTAATGTTTTCTGAGCCCGACACTTGTGAACTTATCGCGATTAACAGAAGCGAAAGCCCATGCAAAGCACTTCGGGGAAACCTTCCTGACATAAAATCCCTCAATGAAAGCCTGCTTACTTTTTTGGCGGCGAATGACTTGCGCACAGGTCAGTCCACCGTTGCGCCAGTTTCTGCGTGGATTGCAAAGACTTCTCCGCCATCGGTACCGACGTACACCAGCCCATCTGAACTTGCTCGCGGCGAAGATCGTACCGGCGCTCCCAGGTCCAGTTTCCAGAGCATGTCGCCAGAGACCGGATCAATTGAGTAAACGTGGCCATCGTCCGAACCAACATATACTTGCCCTGTCGCCGAAACCGCTGGTGTCGTCGCTATGGCCCCGTCAGCCGTCAACAATGTCTGTGGCTCTGCGGGAGAAGTCAGACTGATTTTCAGTAGCTTCCCGCTATCCGTACCGACGACCAGATGGCCATCGCTGAGTATTTCAGGTGAAGACTGTGATGGACTGCCAAGATCCAGCGACCAGAGCTGCTGACCGTTCTGGTCCAGCGCATAAAGCATCCCATTTTGTTCAACCGCGTAGCTGTTGCCATCCGAATCCAGGGCCACTTTCGACCTTATAGCGCCTCCGGTCTCTGCACTCCACTTTGCCAGGCCAGGAGCGCCAGGAAACCAACGGGGATCAGTCGGGTCTGTGTTTACTGCGTATTCTTCCGAGTTAGTAAAGCCGTCCCCATCCTGGTCGAGCTGACCATCCGACGCATCGACTGGATTGAGAAGATAAAGCACCTCCCAACCATCATCCATGCCATCCCCGTCGGAATCGCTGTTGTTGGCCTGAGTTTGATAAAGGTGATACTCATCCTCATTGGAAATCCCATCGCCGTCTAAATCGAGCACCGCATCAGAAGCGTCAAATGGATCAAGACCGTTAGCCGTTTCCCAGACATCCGGGAGGCGGTCACCGTCATCGTCAAGATCCTCGTTGTCGCCAGTGCCATCGTTGTCGAAGTCAGCGCACTCAGTGGGATCTCGATCAAAAACGTCGGTTTCGTTGGGGCATCCATCTCCGTCAATGTCTGGATCAGAGTTATCGCCGATCAAATCGCCATCGAAGTCCGCCCACTCAAGCGGATCATCCGGGAAGGCATCGGTATTATCGCCGTAACCATCAGAGTCTGAATCTGCGGTTTCTGTAGGATCAAGTGGAAACGCGTCATCTTTATCAGGAACTGAGTCGCCATCGGTGTCGAGATGACCAATACCTTTAAACCCGGCAGTCAGGACGACCAGCTCATCCGCAGCATTGGATATGGCATACAGGTGACGGCCATCCGGACTGGCCACGGCGCTGGACCACACACCACCGGTGTTCCCTT
>NZ_JASGBJ010000001.1:0-1326293 GCF_030053415.1 Marinobacter sp. CHS3-4 | reverse complement strand
AACCAGAATCGCTCATCACTAATTGGGTGTGTGCGTGAAGATAGGACTCACCATTAAGGAAGTGCTCACGGAAGGTGAAGTCGCCTGTGGTGTCGTCACGATCGAAGATCAGAACACCTCGACCTCTCACTCCCAAGTATAGGTATTTCCCCTCCGAATCCGATTGGATAGAACCATTCCTATCACTACCCCTATAAGCCACACCGGGTTCCATCTCGGCACCGCTTTCAAGCTCGGCAAGAGGAACTGTTTTTTGAAGTTCCACCTCTCCTGAACCTACAGAGAATTGGTAAATTGCATGCAAGTCTGGATTCTGGAAATAGGTGGGTTCTAAAACCCCGAAAAGGTATAGATTGTCACCAATAAATTCGAGGTCAATGGAAAAGAAAGAGCCGGCGTCTGTATTTGCGCGAGTCTGATCCAGCCAAGTCAGCTTGCCTGTTTCGATGTCTCTCAAATACAAAATAATGTGGGAGCCGGCAGCGATTGCCAAATATCTACCATCTCGGCTTATGGCAATCGGCCCGTCACCTTCAAGCACGTCATGCGCTTCAACTCTGGCCATCGCCTGGTCGTCAAACTGATTAAAGGATGGGTCATAGGCGTTACTGAATTCATACTGGTTACTGTATCCATCCCCATCAAAATCACTTGCAGCGTCGTCGATCGCTGGATCCAGTCCATTGGCCAGCTCGAAGGAATCAGGCATGCCATCGCCATCAGAGTCAGAGTCCAGCACATCTGCCTCTCCATCATTGTCCGTGTCGAGGCAAAACTCTGGATCATTTGGGAAAGCATCAATGAAATCAGCGCAATTATCGGCGTCACTGTCAATTTGAGTGCGCACTTGCTGGGCATTGAAGCCGAACATCGGCCAAGGTCCATCTTCTGTTCCCGCGACAGTCGACTCAGGCAAAATGCCAGAAACAAGCGCTCCTTCTGTAGTGACAAGAGACGCGAAACCGTCCGAGTTAATCGAAATCGAGGAGTAGAAGCCACTATCAAATTGCTGCTGGCTCTTTATAACTAACTGATCTGCAGAGTCTGATAGTAAAAAGAGGGAACCAGATATTGTTGCAATAACAATATCGCCGGCAGGAGTGATCGCGGGCGATGAATAAACTGACTCGCCCAAATCAAGGGAATACTGCTGGCCACCGCTCTGATCCAATGAGAAAACAACACCGTTTTCGTGACTAACAACATAGACCTTGCCGCTCTCATTCAAAACCGGCGATGAAGCGACTTTTTCACCAACATCAGCTTGCCATCTGAGATTCCCATTTCGGTCTACGGACCGAACGAGTCCGCCGTATGTACCGAAATAAATATTGCCCTGTCGATCAAAGGCAGGAGACGAGACGCTTTCACCTGCTGAATGCTGAAAAACTACATCACCCGAAACCCGACCAATGCGGTATAGGGAACCTTTCCTCGTTCCAACATAGATGTCACCCCGAGGACCGACAACAGGAGACCCACCAATTTCAGAATCAACCGAAACACGCCATATAATCTCACCAGACTCACTGCTGACAGCTGACAATATCCCAGCTCGACTACCAACATAAATCGTACCGGTGGCACTCAATGCTGGTGACGAATAAACCGGATACCCAGTGTCTACGACCCAACGCTGGCTTCGCGTAGATGCATCTAGTGAGAACAACGAACCATCGGTAGACGCAACGATAATTTCTCCTTGCGCTCCAGCAACCGGCGTAGCAGCTATCTGGGCTCCTGACGGGAAAGTCCACGTTTGTAGATCAGGAGAAATTCCATACAAATTGCCATCAGCGCTACCAACGTATCGCTCACCATCAGTACCAAAGGCAACAGATGAACCAATATTCTGGCCAACCTTTAGTTCCTGAACCAGCGTGTTTGCTGAAGTGGCAGAGGCGAGGAAAAGAAAAACTGCAAAGAAGGTGATGGGTATGGAGGCGGTAAAGTCCTTGACTTCAGTCAACATCCTTGTGAGCAAACAAAAAGCCAATTTAAGCCTCCACTGCTAAGCAAAATTCAAATACACCGTCAGCCCTCCAGCAAAACGGCAACTTACAATACGTTACACTTTCATTATCTTAGGCGCCTGCTCCGACAGCATTGTTGGGAGACATGTCACAAAAGACGGGCAAAGCAAAGCCTGCCAGACGGATTATTTCAAACTACCTAAGACAAGGAGATCGGAAGAGAATCAAACGTCAGAGGAAGGTTCGCAAATAAAAATCTGTGAAACTGAGGCCCCGGCTAATGCCCGTAAATATTCAAATCCGCACTAACCTGAACATCAGTCCAATAAACGTCACCGATGGAAGCTCCACCGGCAAACGTAATGTTGGTAGTATCCAGGTCACCGGACAGATCCGTCAGGTTGACCCTCAGGCCTCCATTCGGCGCAGATGACGCGCCCACATCGGCCTGAACATGAGCGAACGAGACGACCTCACCCGCTGTATTGGTGTACTTCAGGACGTCTTCCCCGCGCTCGTTGTGCATCCGCAGGTTCATGCCCACTTCCTGCCAGTCCAGAAGCAGAGGAATGTAAAGGTCAGTCTGGAGTGAGCCGTCCAGGCTAAAGTAGGAGTTGATATTCAGGTTGTTTGAGTCGGCATCGACCACGATATCGGTGGGCCCGAGGTTACCAGTGAGCAGGACGTTATCCATGATGATCTGGTTACTCGGATTACCCGCACCGCCCTGCCCGGGCAAAAGGCTGCTTGAGCCCAGGGTCACACGATCGATCTGCAAACCAAAATCAACGAGCTCTGACTGGTCTGCTGCGCCCAGGCCAATGACCAGATCACCGTCTGTAATCGGGACAGCCTGTTCGCCGTGATCGCCCTGATTGTCGGCAGAGGCGCTCCATTCAGTCGAATCGAATTTAGCCAGCCCCCAGGGCGATGCCAGATCGGCACCGCTCGTTCCAGCGACATCAATGGTAATTCTGAGATTGTCCAGAGCGGACCCACCCGTGACGGTCTGACCCAACGCTGACTGCACAGGTGCTGCACCGCCCAGGCTGATACCGTTAATGAACAGGTAGCCCTGGTCTTGGTAGGCAACTTCGGAGATATCGACATTGGCGGAAAGATCAATCGTGACACCAGCCTGTCCAACCGTGGCTCTCATGGACGAATCACTGAGCGGAGTGAATTCGGCGGCAGCCGAAAACGGAACCAGCAAAGCGATTATTGAAGCGTTTTTTACGTTAGTCAGGCGGTTCATAGCCGGGAGGTCCCTGTCCTTGCTTGCCATCACCGACTTCTCGTTTAGCACCTGGTGAGCGGGGCAGTATTATTGTTTTACAAAGGTTTACTTTTTGTAACCCAAACCATCATATAGTCCTGAGATGGCAGTGCAGTGAACCAGTTCACGACTATTACCGATCACCGAGGGTTAGATACCCCACGACTTCGGCATTTTGTCGATCCATTCTTTCACGCCTTCACCTGCTCCTTTGCGAATGACTCGTGCCCGCACCAGTGAGGTTGGCGCATCCGGATCTATCACTGTGATGGGCACTGACATGTCGACTTCGTAAGCCAGGCTGGCTGCGGGGTATACCTGCAAAGAGGTGCCGATGATCAGCAGTTGATCAGCCGTTTTGACCGCCTCGGCGGCGACATCCAGCATTGGTACCTCTTCACCGAACCAGACAACGTGTGGACGAAGCTGGGAACCCTGGTCGCAGGTGTCGCCGGGATGGATGTCCTTATAACCAATGTCATAGATCAGATCTGAATGAACGGAACTCCGAGCTTTGGTCAGCTCGCCATGAAGGTGAATCACATTTGAAGAACCGCCCCTTTCATGGAGGTCGTCCACGTTCTGGGTGATCACCGTCACCTGATACTCTTTTTCAAGCTCCGCCAGCAATTGATGGCCGAGATTCGGGAGTGCATTTTCCAGTTGGCGCCTGCGCTCGTTGTAGAAGCGCAGAACCATTTCCTGATTTCGTTCGAAGGCCTCCGGCGTGGCGACGTCGTACACGCTGTATTCTTCCCACAATCCTCCGTTGTCACGAAAGGTGGACAAGCCGCTTTCGGCGCTCATACCGGCGCCAGTCAGCACAACAATGTGGTCTCTCATGGTTTACCTTATCTTTGTTAGAACCAGCGAGGCTCGGGTTTCTTTCTTTTCTGGATCAGGATGCCATACCGCTGAAGGATAGCAATGAGGGTTTCGGTATCGTCCATATTCAGGAAGGAACCAATGGGAATTTCTTCATTGCGGAACTGCAGGTGCAGTTTTGGAGGTGTGAAGGGGTGGCGAGGTTCGTCTTGCCAGACGCGGCTGAACTGGCGGGGAATTTCCCACTCAGCTTCCTTGCGCTTCATACCTTTTTCCAGGCGTATGGTATCTGGCCCCAGCAGCAGAACCTCTTGGCGCTGGCATTGACGTGCGGTGTAATAAAAGCCTGCGGCCAAGGCCGCCAGCTCAAGCCCTGCGAAGGGCAAAATCACCCAGGCGCCGATCAGCGTGAAACCAGCGACAATGACAGTTGTCAGCCCCAGAAGAGCCAGCCAGATCCGCACATTGCCGGCCCAACTCATCGACCGGTTTGGCGTTAGCAGATAGCGATGACCGTCGTCAGACGGCAGCTGTTCAACCATGGCAGATACCCTGCTGCCCGCACTGCCGGAGGTCGGTCGGGTATCAGTCGAAAATCTTGCCGGGGTTCATCACCCCTTTCGGATCAAAGACCTGCTTGATACCCCTCAGATATGCGATTTCCGCGGCACTGCGGGTGTATTCCAGATAGGGCTTCTTGGTCATGCCCACGCCGTGCTCCGCAGACACACTGCCGTTGTAGCGCTGCACAATCTCGAACACCCATTTATTCACCTGCTGACATTTCTCAAAGAAATCCTCTTTTGCCATGTCTTCCGGCTTGAGGATGTTCAGATGCAGGTTGCCATCCCCGATGTGACCAAACCAGATGATCTCAAAGTCCGGATAGTGCTCAGTCACCACCTCGTCAATTTCACGAAGGAAGCCAGGCACTTTCGACACCACAACGGAGATATCGTTTTTATACGGGGTACGCGGCGCAATGGACTCGGAAATCCGCTCACGCAATTGCCACAGATTTTGAGCCTGAGTCTCGCTCTGGCTGATCACGCCGTCCAGAACCCAGCCATTCTCGACACATTGCTCGAACAGGGCCATGGCGTCGTCCATGACCTGATCGGAAACGGACTCGAACTCCAGAAGGGCATAGTATGGCGCTTCGGTTTCAAACGGTGCCTGTACCTGACCATGAGCCAGAACGTGTCCCATCGCCTGGTGAGAAAAGAATTCGTAAGCCGTCAGATCAATCTTCTTCTGGAAGGTCTGCAACACGTCCATGGTGTTGGTCAGGTCCCCCAGACCAAGCACAAGGACGGTTAGATTATCCGGCTGACGGGACAGCTTCATGGTCGCTTCAGTGATAAAACCCAACGTGCCCTCGGCGCCGATAAACAGATGGCGCAGATCATAGCCCGTGTTGTTCTTTTCCAGATCCTTGTTCAGCTCGAGCACGTCGCCCTTGCCGGTGACGACTTTCAAACCGGCAACCCAGTCACGGCTCATGCCATAGCGAATCACTTTGATGCCACCTGCGTTGGTCGACAGGTTTCCGCCCAATTGGCTGGAACCCGCTGACGCGAAATCGACCGGGTAGTAAAGATCGTTTTCTTCCGCGAAAGTTTGCAGTTGCTCTGTCACCACGCCCGCCTGACAGTGCACCGTCCGGTCACTGGCACTGAAATCCAGAATCTGGTTCATATTGTCGAACGCCACGACCACTTCGCCGTTCGCCGCCACTGCGCCGGCGCTCAACCCCGTACGGCCACCGGAAGGCACCAGCGCCACCTGGTTTTCATTGGCAAATTTAACCAGTGCCTGCACCTGTTCTGTGGTTTTCGGCAACACGATGGCCGTTGGCTTGGGCGGATAGATTTTCGTCCAGTCCTTGCCGTAATTGTCGAGATCAGCCGGGTCTGTCAGCACTTTGCCCGGGGCAGAGCCCTCTTCCATCAAGGATTTCAGGTTGGCGATGATCTGTTCAGCATTCATGGAAATTCAGTCTCAAAAAGGGTTGATCAGGACGCGCTGTAAAATTCGCAGGCTATGGTATCATACCGCCCCTGTTCTGTGAGCCTGCCCTCTACCAGCGCCGCTCACGGGTCATTTTTTGGTGACGAAAGGTTCGGAATCTACCCCATGTCAAACACGTCTCTTGAGAAGAGCAAAATCCGCATCCTGCTGTTGGAAGGCGTTCATCAGTCCGCCATCGATACGCTGAACGCGGCTGGTTACACAAACATCGAATACCTGACTCATTCACTGGCCGAAGACGAGCTGATCGAGAAGATCGCCGATGCCCATTTTGTTGGCATCCGCTCGCGCACCCAGCTAACCGAAAAAGTATTCGACGCGGCCCAGAAACTGGTTGCGGTTGGCTGCTTCTGCATTGGCACCAATCAGGTGGATCTGAAAGCAGCTACCCGTCGCGGCATTGCGGTATTCAACGCGCCTTTCTCAAATACGCGCAGTGTGGCGGAACTGGTTCTGGCCCAAGCGATCCTGTTGCTACGAGGCGTGCCCGAGAAGAACGCCAAGGCCCATCGCGGCGAATGGCTGAAGTCCGCCAAAGACAGCTTCGAAATTCGTGGCAAGAAACTGGGCATCATCGGCTACGGCAACATCGGTACCCAGTTCAGCGTTCTGGCCGAAGGTCTGGGCATGGACGTCTATTTCTACGATGTGGTTTCAAAACTGTCGATCGGCAACGCCACTCAGGTGGGCACACTGCAAGAGTTGCTCAATACCTGTGACGTCATCAGCCTGCATGTCCCCGAAACGCCGTCCACCCGATACATGTTCGGTGCCGAGCAGTTCTCCCAGATGAAGCCGGGCGCGATTCTGATGAACGCCTCCCGCGGAACCGTTGTGGACATCGAAGCACTGGCAGAAACCCTGAAAAGCGGCAAACTGCTGGGCGCCGCCATTGACGTTTTCCCGGTTGAACCAAAATCCAACGATGAAGAGTTTATCTCGCCGTTGCGTGAGTTCGATAACGTCATACTGACCCCACACGTTGGCGGTTCGACCATCGAAGCTCAGGAAAACATCGGGCGCGAAGTGGCTGAAAAGCTGGCCATGTACAGCGATAACGGCACCTCCGTGTCGTCCGTGAACTTCCCGGAAGTGGCCCTGCCGTCACACCCGAATCAGCATCGCCTGTTGCACATCCACGAGAACGTGCCAGGCGTCATGTCTGAAATGAACCAGGTATTCTCCGAAAACGGCATCAACGTTTGCGGCCAATACCTTCAGACCAAAGAAGACATCGGCTACGTGGTTGTTGACGTAGACAAGGAATATGGAGAGCTCGCCCTGAAGAAACTGCTTCAGGTGAAAGGCACCATCCGGTGCCGCGTTCTCTTTTAAAAGGAGACAATGATGTCGTTAAAGGATAGGTTGCAGAGAAAGCTCGAAACCCAGACAGATTACTGGTCAAAGCAGATCGATCGACTGAAAGCGGACGCTCACGAGAAAATCGCCAAGGCGAAAGATGAGCATGCTGAGCGTCAGATCCGAAAGGACTTCGACAAGGAAATCAAAAAACTGGAAGGCCGTATCGACGAGGCAAAGAATAAGATTGCCGAAATTCGGGAGTCTGGCGAAGAGCACCTCAACAAGCTCAAGAGCCGCATTGACGACTGGCTTTCCTGATCTGCCCTTAACGTCAGCCTGATCTCACAAAAAAGCCCGGCAAACTGCCGGGCTTTTTTCATTTCAAGCTATCATAACCGTGAGTTACTGCTGATTCGGCACCAGCGTCAGCTCCACTCGGCGGTTCTGCTCGCGGCCTTCGGCCGTATCGTTAGACGCGACGGGATAACGCGGTCCGTATCCAACCGCTCTGGTGCGGGCAGGCGCAATGCCCTGGTTCAGCAGGAAATCTCTAACGGATCCTGCACGACGCTCACTCAGCAACTGATTGTAGTCACGTGAACCGGTGCTGTCGGTGTGGCCTTCGATCTGAATGGTGGTCTTGTCGAACTCTTTCAGTACCAGTGCCACTGATTCCAGAGTATTGCTAAAGTTAGGCTTGATGGTGGACTTGTCCACATCAAAGGTGATGTTGCCCGGCATAACCAGTTCGATCTGGTCACCGTTGCGCACCACACGTACTCCGGAACCTTCCAGCTTGCGCCGTAGTTCAGCTTCCTGCTTGTCCATGTAGTAGCCAATGCCACCACCGATTGCCGCGCCCGATGCCGCGCCAATCAGCGCACCCTTACCACGGTCGCTTTTGCTTGAAGTCGCTGCGCCTACGGCTGCGCCGCCGATAGCACCGATGACACTGCCCACAGTGGCGTTAGAAGTCTTTTCTTCCCCGGTGTAGGGGTCGTAGGTCATACAGCCACTCAGAGTCAGAGTGGCAAAGGCAAATGCAAGTACAGTCTTCTTCACAGCATTCTCCCGATCATGGGTTAGAGTGATGGTTTAGCTAGCAGGCTTCTGACAGAGACCTGCTTGATTCCTTTTCAAACGTATCAACGATGGTATTAAACACCGCCGACTGTAAATCTTTGGCCTCATTCACTAAATGATGACGACCATCCGGTATCAGAAGTTCCTCGACGGAGGAAAACTTATTCCGGATTATTCTAAGGTTGTGTTGCCAGTCTACTGTTCGATCTTTTTCTCCCTGAACCACGGTTACCGGGAACTCGATCGGCCTTGCCGATTCAATGTGCGGCACCCATTGGCGCAATGCTGAAACCCAATCGACATGCACGGCCCTGGCCTGCAAAGGATCGTGATCTTTCAGAAATTCCAGAAACCGCGAGTCGCTGCTATTGGCTGCAAATGCACGACGCCAGCGAGACACAAACGGTTTCACCACACTGTGCAGCAGCTTTGCACCCAGCCAGCCTGCCGGACGAACCAACGGTGCCAGCAGCACAACCCTTCGAAAATCCGAAGTTTCCCGGTTGTGATGGTTGGAGAGCAAATAGTCAATCAGAATTGCCCCACCAGTGCTTTGCCCCACCGCGTACCAGGGCCCCCGCACCTTGTCTCTCACTTGTTCCATCACATCTGTCAGCACCGCCTGGTACTCCAGAAAGCTGCCAATGGCCGCAGGTGTTCCACTTGAAAGCCCATGGCCGGGCTGATCATAAGCCAGAACATCAAAGCCTTCGCCCAGGCACCGTTCAATCAGTTGGCTGTAAAGACCGACATGGTCAAAGTATCCGTGAAAAATGAACACCGTGCCTTTGTTGCCCTGAGGACTACCCTCTGGAAGTCGAAAATAGTGCACCATTACCTGGTGTTTCTCGGCGGAAATGTAACCCTGATGGTACTCCACGTCCGGATACTCCACCCAGAGATCCAGGCCATAAAACCGGCAGTAAGCCACCAGGTCTTCATCCAGCTCCTGAGTACTGGCCGGGTCGAAATCGGCCACTTTCTCCAACAGGGACGCTCTGTCCCAATTCGGTATTTCTATGGTATCTGTTTTCCAGTACACGTAGAGTAAAACGCCTGTCGAAAGAGAGTAAAAATACGGTAAAGACCCGTAGCACGATCAGGCGATAAGGTTAGCACACCACAACCCGAACGAACGGATAATCTGATGAATCAAGCCGCCCTTGAGTTCTCCCTGCGCCAAACCATGCGATGGGTCGTCAGCCCGATGCTGAATACCTCAATCCCGGTCAAGGTTCAGCGCCAGCTAATCAGCAAAGCCTACCTCACATCAATACCCCCGAAAGCTTGTCAGTTCCAGGACATTCAGGCTGAAGGGATGGCCATCACCCGAGTCAGTTGCTCTGAGGAGCCCCGAGGAATCGTATTGTACCTGCATGGTGGCGGTTACATTGTGGGCTCTCCCACCACTCATCGTGGGCTGACGGGCCATTTGGCGCGAGCCAGCAATACGATGGTGATCGTGCCCGACTACCGGCTGGCGCCAGAGCATCCGTTTCCGGCCGCCCTCGAGGACGCCGAGAATCTCTATCGCGCATTGCTGGACGAAGGACACCCACCCAGCGCCATCTCAGTAGCCGGGGATTCGGCCGGGGCCGGTCTGGCCCTCGCGATGGCCATTCGACTGAGGGACAAGGGCATTCCCTTGCCGGCTTCTTTGTCGCTGCTGTCACCGTGGACAGACCTGTCCAACGATCAGCTGTACTCTCCGGAAAAAGAGCCATTACTCAACAAGCCCTGGATCGACCGGGCGGCGCGCCTTTACTGCGGCCCTGAAAGCCGCTCGAATCCTCTGATATCGCCCGTACATGGAGATCTGTCAGGGCTGCCGCCCATGCTGATTCAAGTGGGCAGTGAAGAAATACTGCTGAACGACTCCATGCGCTTCGCGAACCGCGCAATGGACGCGGGTTGCGATGTAAGGCTCGATATTTACAACGGCCTATGGCATGTGTTCCAGGTGCACGCGGGCCAGCTGGATCGGGCGACCGAGGCTTTGAAGGATGTCGCAGAGTTCATTCAACGCCATCAGACAATTGAGGAAGAGGACGCTCTCCCCTGATCAAGGCTTCCTTGTCTGCGCGGGGCCATTGCTTAATGGCCCATTCCAGCCGCGATGCCACCGCACGATTCATGGCCGGAGCCTGAAATTCCAGGGTCAAAGGCCCCTTCCCTCGAAGACTCCGGGCGCCTTTTGGCGCCCCAGCCTGGTGTTCCGCGAATCGTCGCTCAACGTCCGTGGTGATACCGGTATACAGAGCACCACTGGCCGTCCTTATCAGATAGACATACCAACAGCTCACTGCTGAGCCGCCTCCATTTTCTGTTTGGCCTTGAGCTGTTGAACCCACAACCCGGCCACGATCAACACCAGGCCCACGTAGGTCGAAGGCAAAATGATCTCGCCGAGAATAAAGTAGATAAACACCAACGACAGGAACGGAGAAATAAAGATCAGGTTGCTGACCCTGGACGTGTTCTCGGCTTTTTTCATGGCGAACGACCAGAGCACGAAGGCAATGCCCATTTCGAACACGCCCACGTAAACCGCCGCTCCCAAACTCAGATTAAGGCTGAAATCGAAACCATCGGTTAAGCCGCAAGCTACCGCTATAAACGGCAGACCACAAAGGAAATTCAGGAACAGACCCACAATCGGGTCCCGCTCATCACGGGTGGCGATAATCCAGTAAGACGCCCAGACCACCGTGCTGCCGATGGCATAGGCAACACCCAGTGGATCAGAAAACGTCAGCGACAGCACATCGCCCCGTGTCGCAATGACCACCACACCGCTATAGCAGATCAGCCCGGCTACAATGTCAGCTGCACGCAAACGCTGCCCCAGAAACGGCACAGACATGTATGCCAACACCAGAGCCCAGGTGTAGTTCAACGGCTGAGCTTCCTGCGCAGGCAGGCGATCAAAGGCGCCGAACAGCAGAAAGTAATACAGGCAAGGGTTGATCAATCCCATTCCGACCGACTGCACGTACTGGTATCTGGACAGGGAAAACACCAGATGCCAACGCCCAAGGATCACCAGAATCAACCCCATCACCACAACCGATGCGGTACAGGCGATCAACAGCATCTGCACCGGTGACAGGCCATTAAGCGACAGTTTGAAGGCTGTCGCCACGGTAGACCACAACAGGACGGTGCCGAGACCAAAAAGCATGGCCTGTTTCTGATTTGCCAAAACGTTTACTCCCTAAATCCTGCTATTCCGGAACCAGCCATTCATCCGACACAGACATGTCGGGGGCCTCCGCCCCGGATAATTCACTCATCATCCTGTTCAAGCGTTCATCAAACCCCCAGGGTGGGTTTACAACCAACAACCCGGACCCCTGCATGCCGCGCTCGGGCACTTGTTCAAGCCTGACCTCATGACAATAAACCTTCCGAATCGGGCTGCTTACGATCGCTTGTTTCAACGTGCGATAGGCAGCACTGGGCAGAATCGGATACCAGATCATGAAAACCCCATGGCGGCAGGCCTTCCAGG
This sequence comes from Marinobacter sp. CHS3-4, assembly GCF_030053415.1. GTDB lineage: Bacteria > Pseudomonadota > Gammaproteobacteria > Pseudomonadales > Oleiphilaceae > Marinobacter. Next base: position 1,314,292 of record NZ_JASGBJ010000001.1, on the reverse strand, counting down.
CGCGGATCAGCGTCTCCGCGACGGATTCGTAGTCCTGCTTGACCTCATAGGACGGATCAATCAGCGCCAGAAGCCTGGGCTGGGCAGGTGGCAGTCGGCCAATCAGGCCGCCAAGGCCATCTTTCTGAATAACTCTTACGCCTTTCCTGTTGGCCGCCCAATCTGCCAGAGACTGCCCCTCGGAGGGATGCAGTTCCCAGGCACAGAGTTGATCCTGCTCTCTCAGGTAATGATGCATCAATGCGGGTGATCCCGGATAGATTTTGACCCGATCTCCGGGGTCACCAGAATTTACCGAGGTAAGAGGTTCGAGCAACCCAGCCCAGTCATCGGACGTCAGCTGCGATCGGAACTGCCACACCTTCTGAATACCACTGTCTGACTCACCTGTTTTGCGAGCCCTTTCATCATCAAGATGGTAGCTGGCACTGCCGGCATGGGTATCAAACATGGCGATGGCAGACGGCTTTACCTGCAGCATCCTGAGCACAAGTGTCAGTGCGGCATGCTTCTGAATGTCTGCAAAATTACCCGCATGAAACCCGTGTAGATAACTCAGCATAGTCGCCTCCGTGAAATGATCGCCCATTGGGCACCAGGCCATCCCATTAGGCAAGCACCCGCGACCATTACGCGCAAACTCGTGCTCTGGCTGGACGGCCTCTGCGTAATTCGGGGTTCAGGGATAGCCAGCCCCACTGTTATCCTTGCTTCAAAAATGCCCTGAGGATACCGGTTTGGCCAACAAGAACCCCGAAACCATTGAACAGCTCTACAACCTCATCGCCAACGAGGAAGACGCTCGTGCCTGCGCGGACATTCCTGAGCAGGCCTGCCGCGAAGTACCCAGGAATTTCTTTCTGATTCTTGCCAGCAACGTACTGACCAAGCTGGGCGACCTTCTGGTCAACCCCAAGACGGTTCTGGCATGGATGGTCAGCGCCGTGGGCGCCCCTGCTCTGGTCGCCTGGCTGGTGCCGATTCGCGAATCCGGCTCGATGATTCCGCAGATGGTCATCGGCGCATGGGTTCGCAAGAAGCCGGTGCGCAAATGGTTCTGGACACTGGGCAGTATCGGCCAGGCTGTGAGTGTACTTGCGATGGCTGCCAGTGTCTGGTTTATGGAGGGCTACCCAGCCGGTGCTGGCGTTGTGGCGGCACTGATTGCTTTCTCGCTGGCGCGTGGATTCTGCTCGGTTTCGATGAAGGATGTACAGGGCAAGTGCATTCCGAAAAAGCGCCGGGGCCGGTTATCCGGGTTGGCTTCCACCATCGGCGGCACTCTCACCGTGATTCTGACGGCCATTCTGTTTTTTGATCGCGGTGATCCAGGCATCGGGTTTTACGCAGTGCTTCTGATACTGGCGGCAAGTCTCTGGGTGATTGCCGGGGTTCTCTTTGCCTCGGTGGACGAATATGCCGGTGAAACCGGGGGCGGTGGCAGTGCATTGACTCAGGCCATTGAAAGCCTCTCGCTGCTGCGTGACGATGCACCCTTTCGACATTTCGTCATCACCCGCGCGCTGTTACTTTGCTCCGCACTGGCGGCACCCTATTTCGTGGTGCTGGCCCAGACATCCAATGACAGTGGTTGGCTGCTCGGAGTGTTTCTGTTGGCCAGCAGCCTGGCCAGTTCGCTCAGTGCCAGTGTCTGGGGCTGGATGGCTGATGCATCCAGCCGCACGGTCATGATTCGCGGCGCGCTGATTGCCAGCGGTGCCTGTCTGGTCGTTGGCATGGTGGCATGGATACTGGGCGACGCAAGCTGGGTGGGTTGGTTCTATCCGTTCGGCTTTTTCGTGCTGAGCATTGCACATGCAGGCGTTCGGCTTGGGCGAAAAACTTACCTGGTCGACATGGCTGGCGGCAACAAGCGAACCGACTACACGTCCGTTAGCAACACGGTCATTGGCGTGATTCTGTTGCTGACCGGTGCCATGACCGCCGCCATTTCTCTGATATCCGAAGTGGCCGTCATCTTCACACTTGGACTGATGGGCCTGGCTGGCGCCATCAGCGCCACACGGCTCAAAGATGTGACCAACGAATGATCAGAGCGGCTCTGGCGGCAACCCGTCGTTCAGGGCCAGCGCGCCTTTTACAATGCGGTAAATGACCCAGATCGAGATGGCAAGCAGTATCAGCCAGCCGATTAGAATAAAGATAGTCATCAAGCCGATCACCCCCCATAGAAGCCCAATCCAGAAGGTGCGAATCTGCCAACGAAAATGGGGTTCAATCCAGGTGTCACGAACATCATCCAGTTTGATGTAGTTAACGATGACGCCCGCAAGTCCGGTAACACCACCGACAAAAAAAGACAGAGCCTGGAGAATATAGACCGCCACCGCCAGATTGCGCATAGGGTCCTTACGGCGGTTTTCGGGATTGCTGTCAGCCGGTATGTACTCATGTTCAGCCAATGTCCTGATCCTCCCAGGCAAATAGGTGCCTGACTATAACGCGTCTCAGTTCTGTACAGAATGTCCCTCTTGAGGACGGTATCCCAATCGGAATCCTCCCCAGTGTTTCCCATTCACGTAAACCGGCACTGACAAATCGTGCATGATTTCTCCGGTGTCCCGGCGATAAGTCTGCAACAGCATATCCTGGGTATGGCTCCCACAGCGTCTGCCTGTGCGGTCATTGAACAGCCGCTTGCTTCGACTCTTGACCAGATCCACCTCCGGATCACCGACTGGGCGATTGGCAAACTCCTTGTTGTGCGTGGGTACATAGCCGTCGGGGCGAGTGGAAATCGCAAACACCATGGATGGATGAAAACGTTTAACAGCTTCCTGAATTTCCGGCAGACGGTGATCCGTGAAGTCATCAAACCGCGAGGAGTACTGCTGTGGATGGGTATTGGGAATCGGAGTGCGGGAATCGTCAAAAAGATCCCGCTCGGTGATTTCACCCGATTCAATGGCGGTCTCGAACAACCGCCCAATATCATCCGCGCCCCGACGGGCCTGTTCATAGAAAGCCCTGTGATAGCTATTGTCACTGTGCAGGGCAAAAGTCGCATTACTTTTTTCGGCCAGTTCCATCAATAGAGCCGACATTTCCGCCAGAGAAGCCAATCGCTCGTCACTCTCACGCATCTGCGCACTCATGGTTTCGATGGCAGAAAACATCTGCTTGAGCTGCTCGCTGTTGGATTCTCCCTTTTCCGCAATCTGAGTGACCTGTTGATTCAACTGGCCGGAATGGTCATAAATCTGGTCCAACTGCTGTCCCACCGATTCCACGGATTCCAGACCCTGTTCAACCACCTCCCCCAGCTGCTCGATGCGTTCGAGAATATGGGTGGTATCTGTTCGCACCTCGGTCAGAGTCGTTTCTACGTCCTTGGTTGCCTCGGCAGTGCGAGCAGCCAGTTGGCGCACTTCATCTGCCACGACCGAGAACCCGCGCCCCTGCTCTCCGGCTCTTGCTGCTTCTATGGCGGCATTCAACGCCAGCAGGTTGGTCTGTTCAGCAATGGTCTGGATAGTGGTAGTAACGTTTTGAATCCGATTCGATTTTTCATTAAGCGCCTGAATCAGGCTAAGGTTCTGCATCGATTCTTCGTGGATATGGCGCACCCGGTCGATGGCACTGCGCAGCGCTTCCCGACCTTGCTCGCTGGCCTGGCTGGTCTCGCTGGCCAGCCGGGAGGCATCACTGGCCTGCTCTGATGACTCTTGCACCGTCTCGGTGATCTGGCCAGCGTAATTACTAATCCGGCTGACCTCTTCAACCTGCTCGTCCAGGCGTTGCTTGAGCTCGTCTGCAGCGAAGGATACCCGGGCCGCCGATACGGCGTTTTCGTCCGCCGTGCCAGACAGCGAGTCCATAAGCACGTCGCCTGCCCTGACCTTTTCCATGGCGGGCTTCAGCGTATCGGCCATGGGGTCGTCAGGCTCAAGGGTGCCGTCGTTCAAGCGTAGAAGAGCATTTTCCAGAGGAATGAGCGCCCGCAGCATCATGCTGCCGCCGGCAACCAGTAGGCCTATCAGGACGCCGATGCTCACCGACACCCAGTCCAGGCCGTAAAAATAGGAAAGCAGTGCGGCAACGACCAAGGTCGCAACGCCAAGCAGGACACCACTCCGGATCATCGACTGACTAAGCAATCCCATCTGCACCTCACTGAATAAATGCATCTTTCAGGAGTTTAGCAGTCTCTGGGCTCAAAACCCGTCCTTTGGATCGCTCCAGGGTCGTACTTTAGTTCAACAGTTTCAGAACGCGATTTACCCGTCATTCAGATTTCAGGTGCTATCAGTAGCCACCGCCAATCAGGCGACCGTCAAGAGTAAGGACATGATCCAGCCGCAGCATTTGTCCACGGCTGAGGTAAATAAAGTCCTGACCCGCCCGACTGAACAGGTCGCGGACAACATCGTGTGTGGTTTGGATCTGTCCGGCATCGTCTCGATAGACAATTTCAGCCAGTTGAGAAGAGGTCAGATATTGCCTGAGCAACGTCTGTATTTCACAGGAAACCGGCTGGCCGGCGCCATCTGAAGACAATGAGGACATGACAAACACCCGCTAGCGACTGGCATGCCCTCAAGTCTGGTTCAGTTTCGGCTGGTTCGCCAGCTATCAGAACCAGTCTGCTTTCATGTTCAGGCAGGTGTCGTCCTCATTCCTCAGCAGCACAAGATCCTGAGCCACCGTTGGAAGCTCCCAGTGGAAGAAGTACTGGGCGGCCTGAAGCTTGCCCTGATAAAAGTTTCGCTCGTCATCGCTGTTGGCCGAGCTCAGCGCCTGCGCTGCTGCGTTAGCCTGGCGCAGCCACATCCACGACACCACAATATGTCCGAACAAATGCAGGTAACAGGAGGCGTTGGCCAACACCCGGTCTGGGTCTTCTGACATCAGTGATTTACCAAGGCCTTGGGTCACCTTCACAGCCTGTTGAAGTGTCTCGCTTAATGACAGAGCCCATTGCTGGCAGCGCTCGCTGGTTGCTGCTTCCAGGTCCACCTGCATTTCCTGCATCAACAGTTGCAAACCGTGGCTCTGATCCTGCCAGATTTTGCGGCCCAGCAGATCCAGGGCCTGGATGCCGTTGGTGCCCTCGTGGATCGGATTCAGGCGGTTGTCACGCCAGCATTGTTCCACCGGATACTCCCGTGTATAGCCAGCGCCGCCATAAACCTGAATAGCCAGATCATTGGCTTTAGGGCCGTACTCGGAAGGCCAGGCCTTGATGACTGGCGTCAGAAGGTCCAGCAGCTTGCCCGCTTCCATGCGCTTCTGTTCGTCTGGATGGGTGTGCTGATCGTCCATCAGACGGGCACCATAAAGGCAAAGCGCCAGACCACCTTCGCTGTAGGCTTTCTGGGCCAGCAACATGCGCCGTACGTCGGCGTGTTCAATGATCGGAATTTGCGGTGCTTCCGGGTTTTTCTCAGACGCTTTGCGCCCCTGCAAACGATCTTTCGCGTACTCCAGGCTGTGCATGTAACCACGATAGCCAATCAGAGCCGCGCCAAAACCTACGCCAACGCGGGCCTCATTCATCATCTGGAACATGTACTTCAGTCCCCGATGAGGCTCCCCCACCAGATAGCCATGGCACGGAGCATCGTCCCCGAAACTCAGCGCGGTGGAGGTGGTGCCACGATAGCCCAGCTTGTGGATCAACCCGGCCAGGTTCACGCCGTTGCGTTCGGTCGGGTTACCATCCTCGTCCACCACATACTTGGGCACGATAAACAGCGAGATACCCTTTACGCCGGCGGGCGCGCCTTTGATCTTGGCCAGGACCATGTGAACGATGTTGTCGGTAATGGACTGCTCGCCACCAGAAATGTAGATCTTGGCGCCCTTGATGAGATAGTCCCCGTCATCGGTCGGCGTCGCGGAGGTGCGAATGTCCGCCAGCGAGGAACCGGCATGGGGTTCGGTGAGCGCCATGGTGCCACTGAAGCGGCCGCTCAGCATGTGCGGCAGGTATGTGGACTTCTGCTGCTCATTGCCAAAAACACGGATCAAGTTAGCGGCGGCCGTGGTCAGGAACGGGTAACCCGCCGTTCCTGGATTGGCTGCAGTAAAGAATCCGTTGCAGGCGGCCATCACGGATTCTGGCAGCTGCATCCCCCCCAATTCATAATCGTAGCGCCCGGCGATAAAGCCCGCGTCTGCGTAAGCGTCGAAGGCTTCTTTCACCTCAGGAAGCATCTCAACCTTGCCATCCACAAATTTTGGTTCGTCTTTGTCGGCCAGGGAGTTGTGGGTGGCGAATTTTTCCCGCGCGATTTTGTCAGCGGTCTCGATAACCGCGTCGAACGTTTCGCGATTATGCTCACTGAAACGCTCTCGCTCGCTCAGGCTCTCGGTATCAAATACTTCATAAAGCTGAAATGCCAGATCACGGCGATCGATCAGAATATCGGTCATGTGGGGTCTCCTGTTGATTGCCGCTAGCCTCTCACAGGTTGTGTTCTCTGCAAACCGGCGTTTATGACATAATCATGGCCAAAATTGACATTTAAGCAGGCAATGCTTTGAATCAGACTATGCAGACAGTCTCCATCATCGGTTTCAACGGCGCTCTGGCCAGCGCCATCACGGGAATCATTGACCTGTTCAGGCTAGCCGGTGTGACCTGGGCTCGCATCCATGGACAGCAACCGGAACCCCGCTTCACCACACGCCTTCTGACCGCTGACGGGCAGCCGTTTCGCTGCATCAACGGCATCACTTTGATGCCAGACGGGGCGCTGGAGGATGCATCACTCGAACGATCCAGCCTAGTCATGATCCCGACCATTGGCGCCCCGATCGGTCAGGTACTGGCGGACAATCAGGCGCTCATCGGTTGGCTCTCTCGATCTGACCTTCAGAATGATGGCTCGGTCAGATTGGCGAGTAACTGCACCGGCGCTTTCCTGCTCGCTGAGGCGGGCCTGCTCGATGGTCGCCAGGCCACCACCCACTGGGGGTTTAGTCAGCAGTTTCGACAGCGCTATCCAGGGGTAAACCTGCAGCCTGAAAAGCTGATGACCGTCGATGAGCCTATCGCCTGTGCAGGCGGGGGCATGGCCTGGTGGGATCTTGGAGTCTATCTGGTCGAGCGCTACGCCGGCACTCAGACGGCCCGGGAATTGGCTAAATCGTTTGTGATTGATGCAGGCCGGACCAGTCAGGCGCCCTACTCGGCGATGCAGTCCCGCCGCTACCATTCGGATCAGGCAGTACTTCAACTGCAGGAATGGCTGGACCAACATTACCCGGAGCCCATCAGCCTGCACTCCCTGGCCGCTTTAAGCGGATTGACCGAGCGATCACTGATTCGCCGTTTCAAGGCCGCGACCGGGGACACGCCCACCAGCTACCTGCAAATTCTCAGAATCGAAGCCGCCAGGCAGGAACTTGAAAAATCCCGGGCGTCGATTGAAACCATTACACAGCGGGTTGGCTACGATGACGTCAGTTCCTTCAGCCGCCTGTTCCGCAAACACACCGGGCTGGCTCCCGGTGCCTATCGTTCCCGTTTCGGAGTTTGAGACCCAGCACACATGGCGTTGGCTCAGGTTATGCATCAAACAGGATAAGAAGGCCGCTAGAGCCTCAAAGTGTAAAGAACATCGACAGGTTTATGCGACGTATACCGTTTTTCGGTGGAGAGAAAGCCATGAACGCACCCATTCAGCAGAGCCAAGCCGACATTCTGAGTCGTCTGTACGACATGAAACAGAAGCAGCTTGAACGCGCCATTCAGCAGGATAATCCTTTTCGGTGTCAGGTGCTTACAGCAGAAGCTGACGCCATTTCAAACGCGCTCAAGAGTCTGCGCTGAGTTTTCTGAGTCGTCGACTCCAGCGCTGCTTCGCATAACGTCGAAGATTGGACACATTGTCGGTCTCGTCCATGATTTCGGTGCCCAAAAGTGTCTCTAATATGTCCTCCAGCGTCACTATTCCCATCCAGGTGCCCAGTTCGTCATAGACAACGGCCAGATGCTGCCGCTCTCGCAGCATATCGGCAAACACAAACTCGATGTTGGAATTGCCTTTAACCCGCTTAACTTCCCGAAGTATGTCGCTAAGCCGGGTATCGTCGGAGATGCCGATCAGGTCACTGCGATGAATGTAGCCCAGAGTCTCGCCTTCTTCGTCCAGCATGGGATACCGGGAAAAAGGCCCCGACTTCACCATTTCCCGAAAAGCCTCCACCGAGGTATCAGGGGATATGGTTTTGCAGACGGTGCGGGGCGTCATCACACTACTTACTTTGATTTCGTGAAACCTGAGTACGTTCTGGATCATCCGGCGTTCATCATTATCCAACGCCTGCTGGTCTCTTCCGATTTCTGCCAGCGCACTGATTTCCGCCCGAATGTCCGTATCCGGCTCACTCGAACCGATCCTGCGGGTAACCTGCTTCGATAGCCAGATAAAGGGCAGCAATGCCTTGATCATGACCCCCAGAATGGTGGGTAAAGAGGGAGCAATGCCGCGCCAGTATTTAGCACCGATGGTCTTCGGGATGATCTCTGAAAAAATCAGAATGGCCAGGGTCATAAGACCGGAGGCAAGCCCCAGCCACGCTTCACCGAAGACGACCGCAACCTGAGCCCCAACGCCCGTTGCGCCGATGGTGTGGGCAATGGTGTTGAGGGTCAGTATCGCCGACAGCGGATCATCAATGTCGTCCTTCAGTTTTCTGAGCCGCGCAAACAGTTTCGGCCGCTCTTTTTTAAGCGACGCAATATAACTGGGTGTGATTGACAGCAGAGATGCTTCAAGCACCGAGCACAGAAACGAAAAGCCAATTGATAAAACCGCAAAGGCGATCAGTAGCGCCATAAATCCTTCTTAAACCCCTGCTGCCACTTCGGTGCCCTGGCGAATCGCTCGTTTGGCGTCCAATTCTTCGGCAACGTCGGCACCACCGATCAGATGCGTTTTCACACCCTGGGCGGCAAGGTCATCAAACAGCTCCCGGAAGGGTTCCTGTCCTGCACAGATCACCACGTTGTCGACGTCCAGAACTCTGGACTCAATTACCTTACCCTCTTTGTCCGACAGCGTAATGTGGAGCCCCTGATCATCGATGCGGTCATAGCTGCATCCCCCGATCATCTCTACGTCACGATGCTTCAGGCTGTTGCGATGCACCCAACCTGACGTTTTCCCGAGGCCGCCGCCTACTTTGCTGGTTTTCCGCTGCATCAGGTAAATCTTGCGCGGCGTCGAAGTCGGCTTGCGCTCGGCAAGTCCACCGGGCCCTTCATAATCTGGCTGGACACCCCACTCGGCCTTCCAGTCTTCGAAGTCCGCCTGCTGACCTTCAGGATGATGGCTGAAATCGTGTGTCAGGAACTCGCTGACATCAAAGCCGATACCTCCGGCACCAATAACGGCCACGGAGTTGCCGACCGGTTTGTTGTGCCGAAGAACATCCAGATATCCCAACACCTTGGGATGATCGATACCGTCAATGCCGGGCGTCCTTGGTTTGACACCGGTGGCAATAATCACGTCATCGAAGCCATCCTGCTTCAGTCGATCAGCATCCACCCGGGTGTTCAGTTGCAGATCAATGTCCAACAGTTCGATCTGGCGCTGGTAATAACGCAGAGTTTCGTAAAACTCTTCCTTCCCTGGGATGCGCTTGGCGTAGTTGAACTGACCGCCGATCTTGTCGTCTGCTTCGAACAGAGTGACATTATGGCCGCGCTTCGCCGCGGTTGTGGCTGCAGCCAAACCTGCGGGGCCAGCACCGACCACGGCAACGCGACGGCTGACCGGGGCGACGGTAAGCACCAGCTCGGTCTCATGGCAGGCTCTGGGGTTGACCAGGCACGACGCCCGCTTCAACTGGAACACGTGATCCAGGCAGGCCTGGTTGCAGGCGATGCAGGTATTGATTTCGTCGCTGCGGTTTTCCTGGGCCTTGCGGACAAATTCGGAATCCGCCAGCAGGGGCCTTGCCATGGACACCATGTCGGCTTTGCCACCCGACAGAATTTCTTCGCCTTTTTCGGGCGTGTTGATCCGGTTAGTGGTGCACACCGGTATGTCCACCTCGCCATAAAATTTGGCCGTCACTTCTGAGAAGCCGCCGCGAGGCACAGACGTCACGATGGTCGGCACCCTTGCTTCGTGCCAGCCAATACCGGTATTGATGATGGTCGCGCCTGCCTTTTCGATAGCCTTGCCGAGCTTGACCACTTCGTCCCAGGTCTGGCCGCCTTCCACCAGATCCAGCATCGACAGACGATAGATAATAATGAAATCTGGCCCAACGGCCTCACGCATACGGCGCACGATCTCCACCGGCAACTGCATCCGGTTCTCAAACGGGCCACCCCACTTGTCCTTGCGCTTGTTGGTGCGTTCGCACAGGAACTGGTTGATGAAGTAACCTTCCGAGCCCATCACCTCAACGCCATCGTACCGCGCCATTTTTGCCAGCTTGGCGGCACTGACGAAATCGTCGATCTGCTTATCGACCGCTTTGGTAGACAGCGCCTTGGCCTTGAACGGAGTAATGGGCGCCTTGGTCGCTGACGCCGATACGCTGAACGGATGATAGCTGTACCGGCCGGCGTGGAGCAGCTGCAGGCAGATTTTGCCGCCAGCATCGTGTACTTCGCTGGTTACGTGCCGGTGCAGCATGGCCGTTCCGCGATTGTTCATGGTGGAAGCAAAGGGCGACAGCTGACCCACCATATTGGGTGAAAACCCGCCGGTGACCATCAGGCCTATACCGCCTTCGGCGCGTTCGGCAAAATACCGGGCCAGTTTGTGGATATTCCAGAAACGATCTTCCAGGCCCGTGTGCATGGACCCCATCAACACGCGGTTTTTCAGTTCCGTAAAACCAAGATCCAGTGGTTTGAGAAGATTGGGATAGGCTTGCGACATGTTGGTCTCTCTTGTCCTTTTTTCCATTCAGTGGAGCGGGCGTTCTCATCAGGGTTCAACATGGTAGCATAGCGGGCTTAGACCAATGTATGACGCGGAAACGATACTTATGAGCAGCTCCAACTCCGACCGGGTAAAGATCAGTATTGAAAATGGCATTGCCATGGTTACGCTCAATCGCCCGGAAAAGTACAACGGTCTGGACATGCCCATGTTCAGGGCCATTGCCGACGCCGCCAAAACCCTTAAGAAAGATCGCAGTGTGCGGGCCATTATTCTCAGCGGCGCTGGCGAAGCCTTCTGCTCAGGCCTGGATGTAAAAACCGTATCCAAGAACCCCACCAACTTCCTGAAGCTTCTGTTCAAGCCAGGCCGAAAGATCAGCAACCTGGCCCAGGACGTGGGCTATCTGTGGCGCGACGTTCCCGCCCCGGTGATCGCTGTTACCCACGGCTATTGTTTCGGCGGCGGTTTTCAGATTGCTCTGGGCGCGGATTTCCGATTCTCTACCGCAAGCTGCGAGTTTTCGATTATGGAAAGCAAATGGGGGCTGATCCCGGACATGAGCCTGGGCGTTACCCTGCGGGAACTGATCCCCATCGATCTGGCCAAGGAGCTGACGATGACGGCCCGAAGATTTACCGGCGCCGAAGCCCGTGAGATGGGGCTGGTCAGCCGAGTTTGTGATGATCCCATGGCCGAAGCCAAAGCCTTTGCCGAAGAACTGGCCAATCGCTCCCCCGATGCGGTGGCAGCTAGCAAACTGTTGTTCAACCGAACCTGGACAGCCACCGACAAGGTCGCCCTGGACTGGGAAACCCGACTCCAGAAAAAAGTGATCGGCCGCGCCAATCAACGCATCGCCATCGCCCGCAATTCCGGCGAGCCAGAGAAGCCCTATCAGGATCGCAGAAGTCTTTGATCTGCCCGCAAGCTCACGACGGCTTGCAGCTGGCTACATGGCAGTCTTGACCTGTTCCGCCGGCCACGTATGATCAGATCGTTGATCGCCTCTCCATCCATGAAAGAAAAACGAATAAAGAGGTTGCGATGTCGCTACCGCTGGTTGTTTTACTGCCTTTTCTGGGTGCTCTGGCAGCACCATTGTTTGCGCAAGGTGGCCGCACGGCGATTGCCATAGCATCGTCCACGCCAGCCATCATCGGCCTGGCAGCACTGTTCCCTCATTGGAAGACCCTGGCCAGCGGCGGCATCGTTGAGAACAGTTTCGCCTGGATGCCCTCTCTGGGGCTTTCCTTCAGTTTCAGGCTTGATGGCCTGTCGCTGCTGTTCGCATTGCTGATCCTGATCATCGGCATACTGATCATCGTGTATGCGCGCTATTACCTGAAGCCCCATGAAAACATAGGCAAGTTCTACGCGATGCTGCTGTGTTTTAAAGGCTCAATGCTGGGGATCGTATTGTCCAGCAACCTGCTGCTTATGCTGATTTTCTGGGAATTGACCAGCCTGACTTCGTTCCTGCTGATCAGTTTCTGGAACCATAAACAGGATGCCAGACGCGGTGCGCGTATGGCCCTGGCCGTCACCGGAGGCGGTGGCTTGGCCCTGCTGGCTGGCATACTGCTGATCGGGGACATTGTCGGCAGCTTTGAACTGGCCGATGTGCTCGCGTCGGGCGAGCTGATCAAAAACCACAGCATGTACCCTGTCGCTCTCACGCTGATTCTACTGGGCGCATTCACCAAATCCGCCCAGTTCCCGTTCCACTTCTGGCTCCCCCACGCCATGCAGGCACCGACACCCGTCTCGGCTTACCTGCACTCTGCCACCATGGTGAAAGCCGGTATTTTTCTGATGGCGCGTCTTTACCCGGCGCTGGCCGGCACCGAGCAATGGTTCTACATGGTCAGCTTCACCGGCATGGCCACCCTGTTGATCGGCGCCTACGTGGCCATGTTCAAACACGACCTGAAAGGCCTGCTGGCCCATTCCACCGTCAGTCACCTCGGCCTGATCACTCTGCTTTTTGGTATGGGTACCGAATTGGCGGCGGTGGCGGCCGTCTTCCACGTGATTAACCACGCCACGTTTAAGGCATCTTTGTTTATGGCGGCCGGTATCATTGATCACGAAACCGGCACCCGGGACATGCGACGGATCAACGGCCTTTGGCGTTACATGCCCCATACGGCCACGCTTGCCATGGTGGCCGCTGGCTCGATGGCTGGTGTGCCACTACTGAATGGCTTCCTGAGTAAGGAAATGTTCTTTGCCGAGGCCCTCGAACTCAACTTGCCTGGCATCTGGGCGTACCTTCCACCGCTGGTGGCGACCCTGGCCGGCATATTTGCGGTGGCCTATTCGGCACGTTTTATCCACGACGTTTTCTTTAACGGCAGACCCAAGAATCTACCGATCTTCCCGCCTCATGAACCTCCCCGGTACATGAAAATTCCGGTGGAGATTCTGGTATTCGCCTGTCTGGCGGTGGGTATGTTCCCAGCATTTTCCGTTGGTCCGCTGTTGTATGCTGCAGCGTCAGCTACTCTGGGCGGCAACGTTCCCGATTACACCCTCGCCGTAGCCCATGGTTTCAATTTGCCCCTGCTGATGAGCTTTGTTGCCTTCGCCGGTGGCCTGTTCATGTACACCCAACGTAAGAAATTCTTCGCCTTTCACGAACGGTTCAAAGAAATCGATGAGAAGGCCATTTTCGAGGCGTTTGTCAGCCGGACATCCGACATCGCCAACCGCATGACCGGCGCCATTGAAAACGGTTCTTTGCAGCGCTACGCCATGTTGCTGGTAGTCAGTGTTATCGCTGTCGCGATCGTGCCGATGGCCTCTCTGGGCATTTCCATTGGTGAGAACGGGCTGTCGCCTATCGACTGGCCAACGCTAATCGGCATTGGCGTGTTGATCGTCTGCGCATTCGCTACCGCAGCCATGCACAGAAACCGTTTTTACGCGTTGATTCTGCTCAGCGTGGTTGGCCTTATGGTGTCTCTAGGGTTCGCCCGTTTCTCAGCGCCAGATCTGGCCATGACCCAATTATCCGTTGAAGTCGTGACCATTGTCCTGCTGATGTTGGCGCTGTATTACATGCCTTCGTGGACACCCGTCGAATCGTCTGCGGGACGTCGATTCCGCGACATCGTGCTGGCCGGGTTGGCCGGTATCGGCATGACACTGGTCACCCTGGCCATGCTGACCCAGCCTTTCAGTTCGATTTCCGAATTCTTCCTGCAGAACAGTAAGCCCGGCGGCGGTGGCACCAACGTGGTCAACGTGATTCTGGTGGACTTCCGTGGTTTCGATACCCTGGGCGAGATCACCGTGCTCGGCATCGCCGCACTGGGCATCTACGCCATGCTGAGAAACACTGTTCTGACGCCGCCACCCAGCGACGGCCTGGGCAATCGCTGGTCTCGGGACGCCCACCCACTGATGCTTCAGCAGATCGCACGGCCCATGCTGCCCCTGGCTCTGATGGTGTCTGTCTACATTTTCCTTCGCGGCCACAACCTGCCGGGTGGTGGTTTCATTGCGGGCCTGATCACTGCGATTGCGCTGATACTGCAGTACGTTTCCCACGGTATGTCCTGGACTCAGGACCGGATTTCCGTGAAATACCACAATGTGATCGGCCTCGGCCTGCTGTTTGCCGTGATCGCCGGTGCAGCCAGTTTTGCCTTCAGCTATCCGTTCCTTACTTCAACGTTCGATTACATCAAATGGCCGGTTGTCGGCAAGTTTGAAGTGGCTTCGGCGCTGGTGTTCGATCTTGGCGTCTATCTGGCTGTTATTGGTGCCACTTTGCTGGCACTTGTCAGCATCGGCCGCCTGTCGCCCCATTCTGCAATCAAGTCACGATCAGATGCACCGCTGGAGACGGAGCCGTCAGCAGCCAACAACAAAGAGGAGGGCCAGTAATGGAGTTGGCATTCGCACTCGTTATCGGCGCCCTGACCGCATCAGGTGTCTACCTCATCCTCAGGGCAAGAACCTTTCCCGTGGTGGTTGGACTGACTCTGCTTTCCTACGGCGTCAACCTCTTCCTGTTTTCCAGTGGACGACTCGCCACCGGCGGGCAGCCCATCATTGGTACCGCAGACACTTATTCCGACCCACTGCCGCAGGCTTTGGTACTTACGGCGATCGTTATCGGCTTTGCCATGACCGCCTTCGTGGTGGTGTTGTCGCTCCGGAGTCTGGCCGACCACAGTGACGACCATGTGGACGGGCAAGTATCAGCTTCCTCGGACAAAGAGAACGGGCAGGAGGACGCCAAATCATGAATCATTGGCTTACCGCGCCCATTCTTGTTCCTCTGCTTGGTGGCATCCTGCAAGCCTTCATGGGCTATGCCCCGGTAGCCCTTCGACGAACGCTGGGCATTGCCACGACAGCCCTGACCCTGGCGTCAGCAATTACGCTGCTGGCGCTTGCAGACGACGGCGCCTATCGTCTGTATGCGTTCGGCAACTGGGAACCCCCGTTTGGCATCGTGTTGGTGCTGGACCGGCTGGCCGCTCTGATGCTGGTGCTAACAGGGATACTTGCCCTGTTTTGTCATATCTATTCGCTTGGCGGTTCGGATGAGAATCACCGTCAGTTCCACGGCCTGTTCCTGTTCCAGCTACTAGGCCTGAACATTGCCTTCCTGACCGGCGACCTGTTTAACCTTTTCGTGGCCTTTGAAGTGCTGCTGATCGCCTCTTACGGCCTGTTAATGCATGGCGAGGGGACGAATCGGACGACGCCCGGTCTGCACTACGTCGTGTTGAACCTCGCGGGCTCCGCCATCTTTCTGATCAGCGTCGGCATGATCTACAGCGTCACCGGCACCCTGAACATGGCGGATCTGGCGCTGAAGATTCCTCAGGTTGCTGCCGAAAACCAACCGATTGTAAAGGCTGGCGGCATGATGCTGCTGGTGGTATTCGGCTTGAAAGCCGCCATACTGCCCCTGTGCTTCTGGCTGCCGAAAGCCTACGCCAACGCCACCGCGCCCGTGGCGGCGTTGTTTGCGATCATGACCAAAGTGGGCATCTACGCCATTCTGCGGGTGTATAACCTGATTTTCGGATCTGAGGCTGGCGACCTGGCAGGGCTGGGCATGGACTGGTTGTTCCCGCTGGCTCTGATCACTCTGGCAATGGGCGTCATCGGCGCGTTGGGAGCGGCGAACCTGCGCAAGTTATTTGCCTGGCAGGTCATCATTTCCGTCGGTACGCTGCTGGCCGCGATTTCATTCAGCACCGAGAAAGGCACCTCGGCCGCCCTGTTTTACCTGTTAAACACCACATGGGTGGTTGGTGGCTTGTTCCTGTTGGCGGACCTGATCGCGGGCCAGCGTGGCAGTGTTCAGGATCAGATCGTTACCGCTCCCCGCATGCGCAACCGCACCTTTTTAAGCACCCTGTTCATGATCGGTGCGGTGGCAGCCGCAGGCCTTCCACCTCTGAGCGGCTTCTTTGCCAAGCTGATGATTCTGGAATCGGCGTCACCGGGCGCGGACCGCACCTGGCTCTGGTTCGTGCTACTGATCGGCAGCTTTTTCACGCTGATTGCCTACAGCCGAGCAGGAAGCATTGTCTTCTGGCGCAACGTGGAAGGCCATTTGGCGGAAACCCGCAAACTCACCGGTACAGTCACTGTGTCTGCCAGTGCCCTGATTGCAATGAGCGTGGTGATTGTCATTCTGGCCGAACCCATAAGTCGCTATGTGGACGACACGGCCGCCCAGCTTCACAACCCCTCTGCGTATACTGAGGTTCTGAAAACTCCTATGATCGGGGAGGAAGAATAATGCTGGACAAACTGACGTTCCCTCAGCCCTATCTCAGCCTGCTGCTATTCGTGGTGTGGCAGTTCCTCAGTGATGGCGTTTCCGGTGCGAGCGTAGTCATGGGCTTGGTTCTGGCGTGGACCATCCCCCTGATCACCCACGGTTTCTGGCCTGAGCGACCTGCCTTCATCCGTGCCTGGAAGCTTCCAGGGTATATGGGCATCGTACTGATGGACATCGTGCTGGCCAGCGTTAGCGTGGCCAAACTGATCTTGAGCGGACGAAACCCTAAGCCTGCTTTCGTGTCCTATCCACTGACTCTGGATCACCCACTGGCCATTACCATTCTGGCCAGCACCATTTCCCTGACCCCGGGCACAGTCAGCGCTGATGTCAGCGACGATCAGAAACTACTGCTCATCCATGCATTAGACGCGGAAAGCGATGATGAGGTCATAAAAGACATTCACGAACGCTACGAGCGCCGCCTGCTGGAGATGTTCAAATGATTACCATTGCGCTTCAAATCACTATCGCCATGGTCGTGGTGGCGGCTTTGCTGAACGTCTATCGACTGATCAAGGGCCCCGATGCGCCTGATCGCGTGTTGGCACTGGATACCCTGTACATCAACGCCATTGGCCTGATCATTCTATTGGGTATATCCCTCGGAACCCGAATGTACCTGGAGGCGGCACTGCTAATTGCGGTCATGGGCTTCATTGGTACGGTGGCCCTGGCAAAATATCTCAAACGCGGCAGCGTCATCGAGTAACCGCCATGAATAGCCCGGACGGAGAGACATCATGAGTCAGATTGCAGAATACGCCGTGGTCTTCCTGTTGCTGACCGGCGGCTTTTTCACTCTGGTCGGAGCCATTGGCCTGGCACGACTTCCGGATTTCTACACCCGGCTTCACGGCCCAACCAAGGCCACGACCGTCGGCATTGGCGCAATCGTTCTAGCATCGGTGGTGTATTTCAGTACTCGCGGCGAAGGCATTGCTATTGCCGAGATGTTGATCATGGTTTTCCTGTTCATCACGGCGCCTATTAGTGCCAACATGATCGCCAAAGCAGCCATGCACATGCAGATTGAACCGACGGAAGGAACCCGTGGCCGAACCTGGGATCAGTAATTTGTCATTGGAAGTGCATAAAATTCCCGTATAGTAGGCCACCCAAATTTTCGAGGAGCCCACCCATGCTAAAAGTGAACGAATACTTCGATGGCAAAGCAAAGTCTATTGGCTTTCAGGCGGACACCCTGCCCGCTACCGTTGGCGTAATCAGCCCGGGCGAATACGAATTCGGTACTACCAAGCGTGAAACCATGACCGTGCTCAGCGGCGCTCTGACCGTTCTGCTTCCAGGCATGAAAGACTGGATGACCTATGGTGCGGGCGAATATTTCGAAGTAGCCGGGCAAGCAAGCTTTAAAGCCAAGGCCGACGTTGACGTGGCGTATCTCTGCACCTATCAGTAAGCCAGAATCTGTGGCAGATTAGTCCCTCTTCTCCAACAAAACCAATAAGCGAGAACGAGGGACAAGCATGGCCAACACCCGTATTCTGCCGCCGGCAGACAACGCCTACCAATACCCCCTGCTGATTAAACAACTGCTGCTGTCTGCACCGCGCTACGCGCCAGATCAGGAAATTGTCTACGCTGACAAAAGCAAGTACACCTATACCGATCTGGTGGAGCGCATCCACCGCCTGGCCCATGCCCTGACGGACGCGGGTATCAAACCGGGCGACACTGTGGCGGTGATGGATTGGGATACGCCTCGCTACCTGGAATGCTTTTTTGCGATCCCCATGATTGGTGCGGTGCTCCATACCATCAACGTGCGCCTGTCACCCGAGCAGATCGTTTACACCATGAACCACGCTGAGGACGACATGGTGCTGATCCATGACGACTTCCTGCCCCTGCTCGAAGGCGTGAAAGACGACATCAAAACCGTAAAGCAGTATGTCCAGCTGACCGACGAAGCAGAGGCCAAATCGACGAATCTGCCCACGACTGGGGAATACGAAGCCTTGCTGAAAAAGTCCGGTACCGAATTCGATTTCCCGGATTTTGACGAAAACAGCATCGCGACCACCTTCTACACCACCGGCACCACCGGCAACCCGAAAGGCGTTTTCTTCAGCCACCGCCAACTGGTGCTGCACACACTGGCCATGACCGGCTCTCTATCGGCCTTCGATGAGATGCCCATGCTACGCTCATCCTCGGTGTACATGCCGGTGACGCCGATGTTCCACGTGCATGCCTGGGGCGTGCCCTATGCCGCGACCTTGCTTGGCATCAAGCAGGTTTACCCGGGCCGGTATGAACCGGAACTGCTAGTAGACCTGCTGAAGGAGCACAAAGTGACCTTCTCTCACTGCGTACCGACCGTGATGCAGATGATGATGGCCACCAAGTCGATCAAGACGGCAGACCTCAGCAACTGGCACGTTTTGATTGGCGGCAGTGCCTTGACCCGTGGCCTGTGTGACGCAGCCGCCGGCCTTGGCATCAAGATGTACACCGGCTACGGGATGTCTGAGACTTGCCCGCTGCTGTCCACCACCTATCTGAAACCGGAAGATCTGGAGCTGCCGCTTGACCAGCAGACGTCCAAGCGCATCAAAACCGGCGTCGCCGTGCCAATGGTGCAACTTGAGGTGGTTGATCCAGATGGCAATCCGGTGCCCCACGATGGTGAAGCCAAAGGCGAAGTGGTGGCCCGCTCGCCCTGGCTGACCCAGAGCTACTTCAAAGAGCCTGAAAAAGGTGAGGAGCTGTGGCAGGGCGGCTGGCTGCACACGGGCGATGTGGCCTCCATGGAGCCCAACAGCACCCTGGTCATCAAGGATCGCATCAAGGACGTGATCAAGACTGGCGGTGAATGGCTGTCATCACTGGAGCTGGAAAACCTGATCAGCCAGCATTCGGCAGTTGCAGGTGCAGCGGTAGTAGGCGTTCCAGATGAGAAATGGGGCGAACGGCCTCACGCACTGGTCGTCCTCAAACCAGGCGAACAGGCAACGCTGGAAGACCTTCAGGAGCACCTGAAGCAGTTCGTGGAATCCGGTGAAATCAACAAATGGGCGATTCCCAGCAAGATTGATTTCGTGGAGGACATTCCCAAGACCAGCGTTGGCAAGATCAACAAGAAGCTGATTCGTGACCAGCTGGGAGGCTAGCCGCCGGCTTTCTTGACCGTCCAGCCCTTTTCTTTCAATAGCGGGATAAGGATGTCCCGCTGATCCCCCTGAATCTCTACCACCCCATCTTTTACGGTGCCGCCAGTGCCACACTTCGCTTTCAGGGTTTTGGCGTAAGCTTTCAGGTCAGAACCGGCCATTGGGATGCCTGTAATCAGGGTAACGCCCTTGCCTTTCCGGCCCTTGGTTTCCCGGCTGACCCGCACCACGCCGTCACCGGCGGGCGCTTGCTCCTGACTGCACACGCATTCATCAACAGGATGGCGGCATTCCGGGCACATACGGCCCTGTTCTGTGGAAAAGACCAGTCCGCCGCCTGAGCGCTTTTTCATTATCAAACTCCTGGTGGGTATTCATCGAACATGTCGGCCACGATTTCATCGATCAGCTCACGGCGGTATTCAGAGGACTGCTCGTCGTTAAGGTATCGACGGCTTGCGGCGCGCCACACTACCTGCTTGGTGTCCGTATCTACCAGCTCAATCACCAGCTTGCCTTCCTCCACCTTTTCTACCGGTGGTGCGGTGGATATGCCCCAGCCGAAGTTACCTCTGCCAAATCCGAGACCGAAACCGAAACCTGAGCCCCCTCTTTCCAGACGCTCCTCGGTCACGATCTGCCAGGTAACGAAAAGGTCGGCTTCACTGACGTCTACCTTACGCATGGCTTCAAGCTTCATTTCCCGCTCGATGGCACTGTTAATGCGCTTGCCGTCCAGTGATAGGAAACCATCGTTGCCATTCGGTCTTGGCGCAAAATTCCACGAACTGTAGTTCCCGAACACAGCCGCCGAATCGTAATCGGTGATGACGTTGCTGGCGCAACCTGTCATCGCCAGCGCGAACACGGATATCAGTAGTAATCTGATCAAGCTACTCACCTCTCTGTTCATTCAGCATTGCTGCAATACCATTCTGACAGATATTACGCCTGTCAGGCCGAATAGGTTTCAAGCCCGATGCGGCGACTCAACCTTAAGCCCTCGCGCGTCGCAGAAGGCTTTTAGCTCTCCCCGCATTTCCTCGGCCAGCTCAAGGAATACGGTCACTTCAGTGCCGTAATCAACCCGCGTTATCACGGCATCGTGTCCTTCACACCAATGCCGCAAAGGTTGCTCGTCTGAAAAATCCAACGTGACTGACACGGTTTCCAGTGGCTTCTGCACAACCCGGCCCACATCAGACAACACGCTTTCTGCCGCACCGGCATAAGCCCGGACCAGCCCTCCGGCCCCCAGCTTGACGCCGCCAAAGTACCGGATCACCATCACCAGCACATCGCCCATATCTTTGTGCTGAATGACACCGAGTATCGGCTTACCGGCCGTTCCGGACGGCTCGCCATCATCATTCATTCCGGCTTCTGCCGCAGCGCCTGGTTGACCGATCTGATAGGCCCAGCAGATGTGCCTTGCGTCGGGATGATCCTGATGCGCCGACGCGAGCCAGGCTTTCACCTCATCGCGCGAGCCGACGGGCGCTACCCGGGCGATGAAACGGCTTTTCTTCACTTCGGTTTCCCGCTCGAGGTATCCTGCGGGTACCGGGTAATGTTTTTGCATGGACACTGACCTATGGCCACTGATGATGAATACAACAGCCCTGGAACGGCAAAACCCGCCAAGACACAAAAAGCCGCCTGCGGGATTCGGTTCCAGGAGGACGAACTGCAGGAAGGCATCGACTTTTCTGGCGCAGCACGGCTGCTGACCAAACAGTCAAAGGCATCGTCACCCTCACCCGCTGACAAACAACGGAAGACGAAGCGTCACTCTTAGGCCCCCGGATTCGGCCGTGGCGGCCTCAATCTGACCGTCGTGAGCGGTTACGATATCCCGGGCTATGGCCAGGCCCAAGCCCCAGCCTGCGCCGCTGCGGGATTTATCAGCCCGGAAAAACGGCTCGAACAACTGTCCAAGGTTTTCTTCCGGCACACCCGTACCTTCGTCTTCAATCGCCAGACTAATCCAGCCCCCAGCATTGGATACCGCAAGATGCACTGCCTTACCCGGCGGCGTATGATCCAGCGCATTCTGGAGAATATTATCAATGGCTCTTTGCAACAGTCCCTCGTTGCCAGCCACCTTGATGTGACGACTGTCAGGCGAGACGACCAGTTTGCAGTCGACTCGCTGATGCTCGGCATAATCGGCTGCGTCCCGCAGCACCCGATTCACAATAGTCACCGGCTCAACTGGCTCGCGCTCAATATCGGCGCCAGCTTCCGTGACCCGGTAAAGGGTCAGTATCTGCCCGGTCATTGCTTCAAGCCGTTCATTCTGGCGAAGAATGCTGGCCATCAGATCGTCATCGATGCCGCCTTCACTGGCCAGCTCAATGGCCACACGCTGCCGTGTCAGTGGCGTTCGAAGATCGTGGGAGATATCCCTCATCAGGTGCTTCTGCCGATCCAGCAGATAACACAGCCGTTCGGTCATCTCATTGAACGCGGTCGCCAGGGCGCCGATTTCGTCTTGCCTGGAAGCAATACGGCCACTAACCCGCAGGTCGGTTTGACCGGCCGCGATGTCGCGGGCTGCAGATTCCATGTGTTTCAGTGGCCGGGAAACCAGCCTTGCGACCCACCAGCACGCCAGAGTGATGATGACGAAAGCCACGGCCAACTCAAGCCAGCGATATATTCGGGCATCCAGCCAGCCCTCAGCGCCCTTGCGGGGCCAGGCGACGAGCTGATAGTCGTCTTCGACGGGAATCACTGCCGGTTTCAGGTTGTACCAGCCGCTTGTTTCCAGCCGCTCTCGAATGTTCTGTGGCAAGCCTTTGTCGTCACGGTCGGTCTCAATCAGGCGAAGATGCAGGTCCAGCCGCTGCCCCTCCGAACGCAGATAACGCCACATACTGCCGCCGTCATCGTCTCGACGGTAAGCCAGTGCCTGTCGCGCGACGTCCCGAAGTCCGGCCTGTCGTTCAATAGCAGCCCGTTCACGATCCTGCAGAGTGTGAGTCACTACATTACCGGCTAACGCGGTAATCACCATCGCCACCCAGATAGAGATAAACACTCGCCAGAACAGCGTGATCCTGAATCCGGTTTTCATGCAGGCACCCGATAGCTGTATCCCAGCCCTCTGATGGTTTCTATCCGGGGCGGATCGTCGTTGCCCAACTTTTTACGAAGGTTACTGATGTGCATGTCCAGAGTGCGGTCATAGGCCTCAAGCCGACGACCAAGTGCCCATTGCATCAAGTCGGTCTTGCGCACAACACTGCCAGCGTGTGCCAGCAAAACCTGTAGCACTTCGTATTCCGTCGCGGTCAGATCCAGGGCTTCATTGTTCTGGTAGATGCGACGCTGCACCGGTTCGACACGAAGGTCGCCGTAGTGTCTGGACTCGTCCACGCCGACCTCCTGATCCCAGGCGATTCGACGAAGCAGAGCCTGCAGTCGCGCGATGAGCTCTCTGGGGTTGCATGGTTTGGGGATGTAATCGTCGGCCCCCACTTCAAAGCCCACGATGCGATCGGTCTCATCGCCTCTGGCCGTCAGCAATACCACTGGCAGGTGTGTTTTTGCCCGAAGCTGGCGAAGCACGTCCAGGCCGCTGATGTCGGGCAGCATAATATCCAGCACAACAATGTCACAATCCTGGCCCATCGCCAGCGACAGGCCATCGTTGCCGTTAGCGGCTTCCCGAACTGTAAAACCCTGATTGGTCAGGTAGCGCGACAGCAAGGAGCGAAGTTCGTCATCATCTTCAACCAGCAACACGCGGTTTTGCATAGAAACTCTCCTGAAATCTGCCAGAAGTCTACCATGCCGGAAAACACCACCGCCTGACCCGCCGCGCTTTTGCAAAACCTTTACACGATGGTAACGGCGGAAGTCAGTGATCAGCCCACGGTTTCTGGCGTATGGTATGAAGGATCAACTGGAACAGGAAAAACAATGCCGGACACGGACCATCCAGAACTTTCTGACGCCCCCTCCCTCACCATCTCGACCTGCGAGTCCATAACAGACATCGGGCAGGAACAATGGGAAGCACTGGCGGGCAGGGGCAACCCCTTTCTTCGCTTCGAGTTTTTTGAAGCTCTGGAGGACACCGGCTGCACCACGCCGGAAACAGGGTGGCAACCGCAGCATCTGGTCATAAAGTCCGGCGACAGCATTGTGGGCGTTGCGCCCGGCTATCTGAAGTCACACTCCATGGGCGAGTACGTGTTCGATTTTGCCTGGGCCGAAGCTTTTCAGCGCTATGGCATTCATTACTATCCAAAACTGCTGATTGCGGTGCCGTTCACGCCGTCTCGTGGGCCCAGACTGCTGATCACTCCTGAAGTGAGGAACAAGCTAGCGCCCGGTGACATTCCCGATTTGCTCAACGATCTAATCGAGGAGCTGAACGTTCAGTCGTGGCACCTGCTGTTTCCAGACGAAGCTGATCAGGCCTTGCTGAGCCAGGACTCTGAACTGCACCGAATTGGCTGTCAGTTTCACTGGCAAAATCGTGACTACCAGAACTTCGATGACTTTCTGGGGGAATTGACGTCCCGCAAGCGCAAAGCCATTCGCAAGGAGCGAAAACAGGTGGTGGAACAGGGAATCACCTTTGTCAGATACCACGGCCGGGATATATCCGACTCGGTGTTGTCGACCTTCTATATTTTTTACCAGGCCACCTATCTCAAGCGGGGCCAACGGCCCTATCTCAACAAGGCATTCTTCGAACAGCTACGGGAGCGACTGCCGGAACATCTGAGCCTGATAATGGCGGTTCAAGACGGACGAATGATTGCCGGGGCACTGTTCATGAGCGGGGAAAATACGCTGTATGGGCGCTATTGGGGATGTCTGGATGAGTACAACTTTCTGCATTTCGAAACCTGCTATTACCAGGGCATCGAATTGGCGATAGAACGAGGACTGTCACGCTTTGATGCGGGTGCTCAGGGCGAACACAAACTCATTCGTGGTTTTGAACCGGCGATTACCCATTCATGGCATGGCATTGCCCACCCCGGTTTTCGGGAGGCCATCGAAGCCTTTACGCAGGACGAAGCAAAGCAGGTCCAGAACTATTTTGACGAGGCCTATTCTGTCTTGCCATTCAAGCAAGCGACGGACGGTTAGCCTCTATACTGAAAATCGAGAACGGACTTTCACTGAGGAGCATATGCTATGGATGCGGATTCACTCCTGGACTGGCTATTCACGCTCAATCTTCCTGTCTGGCTTTCCGGACTGGCCTTGCTTGTCGCGCTGATTGCGCTGGCGCTTTCCAATGGCATCAAACAGCGCGCAAAACAGGAAGCAGAATCTCTGCGACAACGGGTCGGTATTCTGGGTCGCGAAATGGACGACTTTCGCATTAGGCAGTTCAACGAACCGAATCAGCCAGGCTCTACCGCCAAATCGTCAAAAGCTGAAACAGCGAGCTATTTGTTGGAAAAAGAAGCATACCAGCAACTCTGGCCCCAGGTCTGGCTTCTTCATGATCGGCTGGGCGTCTTTCTGCGGGCTATCGAATCCGGGGAAGCCGTTGGTGAGCATCGGCGAGACGCAAGGAACGCAGCGCTCGAAGCCCGCTCCCTGCTCAACCGTTACCGACCTTTCTGTTTTGAAGCGGTGGATAAACTTGTGACTCAACTGATCGACACTGAAATCAAAGCTCACTTATCCGCGTGCCAATACCTGGATTTGATGAAAGAGGCTCCGCCATCGGACCACGATCGAAGAATCCACCACGACAAGTGCCACGCCCTCTATGAAACAGATGCGAAGGATATGCTGGACCAACTAGTTGTAGTAATCCGGGAGCGGATGCTGACCTCGCGCTGAACACAGGCGAGGATCAGATTATGAATGCCATAATGCTGCAGATCCCCGGATATCAGCTTCCTTCGATTCTGAAGCCAATCTTGAGCACGACCTGGTAATGCCCGACTTTGCCGTCGACGACGTGGCCCCGGGTTTCCTGCACTTCGAACCATTCGATGTTGCGCAGGTTTTTGCTGCATTCGGAGATCGCGTTTTCGATGGCGTCCTCAATGCTCGTTTTCGAGGAGCCAACCACTTCTACTTTCTTATAAACATGATGATCAGACATAACACCTCCGTTACCAGGGCCGCGTTGAACCGGATACCGTCCGGTTACCGATCATTTCAACGTAACCTAGTAACCGAGATCCATCAAACAGCCAGGGAACTTTCCCCAACCCCTGAACTCTGAGGTTTCCGGTGTCGTATTTCTTTCCAAACCTTTCGAACGTATTCCCACTATGAAGAAGCTCAAACGGTGTTTCGCCGGTTTCGCCATGATGCTCGTTCTGCTGCTGTCCGGCCCTCTTTTCCTGGCCGCCTGTGCAGGCTTTCAGGATTCATCCAGCTGGCGTACTGCAGACCGATCCAGCGCCGGCATAGCGCCCAAACCAGCCCAGGAAACCGGCGCCGTTGTGCAGGTATACGGCGCACGAGCCTACAGTTGGCGAGGGTACTTCGCCGTTCATACATGGATCAGCACCAAGGAAGCCGGTGCGAACCAATATTACGTCCATCAGGTAACCGGGTGGCGACACTACGTTGTTCAATCCCGGCCCGGCGAGCCCGACCGTGCCTGGTACGGATCGAAACCAGACCTGATCGCTGATTTTCGTGGAGAACGGGCCGAAAAGATCATCGAACAACTGGATGACGTCATTTCGCGCTATCCTTATCCGACCACCTACAAAGCTTGGCCCGGGCCTAACAGCAACACCTTTATTGCCTGGGTGATTCGACAAATACCGGAAATGGATGTGGCCCTGCCCAATCACGCAATCGGCAAGGATTACCTGGGTGACGATTTTGTTGCAGAAGTTCCCGGTGGCGCTGGCTATCAGCTTTCTCTGGGCGGTTACCTGGGACTTCTGGCAGGCGTCAGAGAAGGCGTTGAACTCAACATTCTGGGTCTGTCTCTGGGCGTGAATCCAGCCGCTCTGGGCATCAAATTACCGGGCGTAGGAGAACTGGCACTGAGAAATGCTAATCCGATGCCGGATGTCAGTCACAAGTAGCGCACTAACCCAGCAGCTGCGATACCGGCGGCAATAGCGGGCAGGGGCTTTCGTGTTGCGAGCATGATGACAGCCGTGACTGACAAAGCCGCCACTGACCCGGCATCGCCACTGAAAGCCATGGGTACAATGATGGCGATCAACACCGAACTGGCCATGGTGTTGATAAAGCTTTCGATGCGGGGATTTATGGTCACGAAAGACATCAGGAAGACGCCACCGAACCGCGTTACCACAGTCACCAGGGTAATCACCGCGATCAGTGCAAGAATGCCCAGAGTCGTCGTTTCAACGCTCATGCCGCCCCCTCCTCATCCGGGCTGGCGCGTTCAGATTTCTTATCCAGCCAGAAAAAACCAATAGCGCCACCAGCGAGGGCGCCGACGACCACGTGAGTATTGGGTGGCAGCCACTTCCAGGCGGCCAATGAAGACAGCGCAGCGATGGAACAGGCTACCAGGATTCTAGGGGATTTCTTGCCCCCCAGCGCCATGGCCAGCAGGAAGCAACCGAGCACCATATCCAGCCCCAGAGTCTTGGGATTCTGCAGCAGGCCGCCAAAATAAACCCCCAGCCAGGTACCGAATATCCAGGCCACCCAGAGAACCAGGCCACCACCAAGGATGACTTCCAGATTTCGTTTACCGCTCTGATATTCCTGAGCAGACACCGCCCAGTTGGCATCCGTGAGTAGAAGCAACAGACTGTAGCGACGACCGGGCGACAGATCCCTCAACATGGGATACAGGGACGCACCCATCAGCAAATGGCGTGAATTGATGGCGAAGACCACAGCGATCAGTGGAATCAGGGAGACTTCGCTGCCCCACATATCAACGGCCGCAAACTGGGAGGCACCTGCAAACACCGTGGTGCTCATCAGGATAGCCTGAAGAGGCTCCAATCCTTTCTGGACGGCTGCCAGGCCAAAGGCAGCACCAAACGCCACCACGAAAAGCGAGATGGGCAAAAGCCGAATGAACTCGGCGCGCACCTTTCGGGCGCTCAACTGATAGGGGTAAGTGGCGTTCGTCATTTTAGCAAGCTAATGAAAATCAGCACTCAACCCCATAGGTAGATGCCGAAGACCCGACCAACGTAGTATCAAAGCAGGCTAAGAGCGCGCTCCAGAGTAGCGTCGATCGAGGCATTGAGTTTCAGGTCCACCAGCGAATCCGCCCGTGTGCGGCCCAGATTCAACGTTACCATGGGCCGCGACCATTCGGTGGCGTAACGGCAGAAACGGAAGCCGGAATAAACCATCAGCGATGACCCGATGACCAGCAGGCCGTCACTGTCTTTCAGCGCGTCCAGGGCCGAGTAGACTCTCTGCTTCGGGACATAATCTCCGAAAAACACCACGTCTGGCTTCAGGATGCCGCCACAATGTTCACAATCGGCTACCTCGAAACGATCAAAATCCAGTTCAAGATCGGCATCACCGTCAGGGGCAACGGCCACGGAGTAATCGCCAAACCCGGGATTCAGTTGCGCGCAGCGATCGTGCACTTGATCCCTTCTGGACCGCTCACCGCAGCTCATGCAGATCACCTCGTCTGCCCTACCATGCAGATCCATTGCCAGCGAACTGCCCGCTTTCTGGTGAAGTCGATCCACGTTCTGGGTGACCAGCAAGCGGCTGTGACCGCGCTTCTCAAGCTCCGCAATGTAACCGTGAGACGGGTTTGGCGTGGCGTTGCGTATCACCGGCCAACCAATCAGGCTTCGTCCCCAGTACCGCCGCCGCGCGTGCAGGCTGGACATGAACTCGTCATGCTGAACCGGCGGTTTCCGCTTCCAACTGCCTTCGCCGTCACGATAATCCGGAATGCCCGATCCGGTACTGACGCCCGCCCCGGTCAGAATCATCAGGCGTGGATTACGGTGGATGAAGTCTGCCAGTCGCTCGCCAGCCTCCTGTGGGTCATGAGCTTCCAGCGGACGCTCGCAGCCAGGCATGACAACGCCTTTGGTAGGATTTCGAATCGCTGACATGAATCGCACTTCTTATGAATGACCCCTCTACTTTAGGGTCAGTGATCGGCTGTGCCAATGTTGATTCTGGCCATTTACCCGGTTGTGGTCTTAAAATTGAGCACTAAATGTTTGCGCGACGGTTTTTATTGCCGTCAGAACGGAGTATTTCATGGCCGACGACTCTTCCTGCTCAGAGCTATTGCTGGATAATCAACTTTGCTTTGCGCTCTATTCCACGTCGCTAATGATGACCAAAACCTATAAACCCATACTGAAAGCGCTGGATCTGACCTACCCGCAATATCTGGCCATGCTGGTGCTATGGGAAGAAGACGGCATTACCGTCAGCCACATCAGCAAGCGGCTACTGACGGACCCAGGTTCCGTGACGCCTCTGCTCAAACGCCTGGAAGCCGACGGGCTGTTGAGCCGAAAGCGTCGGACGGATGACGAGCGGGTCGTCGAGCTTTTCCTGACTGACAAAGGCAAAGCCCTTCAAGACAAAGCACGTGGTATTCCCGGGTGCATTGTGGAAGCCAGCGGGCAGTCCCTGCCCGACCTGATGGAACTGAAACGCCAGCTCATTAAACTCCGGAGTCACCTGAAGCCAAACCTGTAAGGCTTGTCGACTCGTCACAACGTGTGATTTTGGAATTTAACTTGCGCGCCAACCTTTTGTGCGCTAAGTTAATCGCCACACTCAAGATCAAGGAGTAATTCCATGGCTATCGAAGAAGTTCTCTATCGCGCATCCGCAGAAGCCACAGGCGGCCGCGACGGGCGTGCCATTTCATCAGATGGCATTCTGGACGTAGAACTGAAAACGCCCCAAGCGCTTGGTGGCGCAGGCGGCAAGGGCACTAACCCGGAACAATTGTTTGCCGCGGGATACTCGGCATGTTTCATTGGCGCCATGAAATTCGTCGCCGGCGAGGCCAAGCTTCCGATGCCGGAAGATGCGTCGATCGAGGGCGTTGTGGGCATTGGCAAAATCCCGCAGGGTTTCGGCATCGAGGTTGAACTGAAAATCTCGCTGCCAGGCATGGACGATGCCCAGGCCGATAAGCTTATTGAGGAAGCGCACAAAGTGTGCCCCTACTCCAATGCCACCCGTGGCAACATCGATGTCAAACTGACGCGCGTCGAGTAAGCGGCAGTATCAGTCAACAAAAAAGGCAGCGGTTCAACCGCTGCCTTTTTTTATTCAGTTTCATAGCACTTCGGCAAGTTCCACTGACACCATGGGAATCACCGACAGCGCCAGCAGTAATCCCATTATCCAGTTGAACCAGCGCCTGTATGCGGGCTT
Source organism: Marinobacter sp. CHS3-4 (assembly GCF_030053415.1). Taxonomy (GTDB): domain Bacteria; phylum Pseudomonadota; class Gammaproteobacteria; order Pseudomonadales; family Oleiphilaceae; genus Marinobacter. The sequence goes on along the minus strand of NZ_JASGBJ010000001.1, from coordinate 1,284,146 downwards.
CTGCAACAACCTGCGAAGGCCTGCTCCGCCCAGCATCCAGCTGCCGACGCTGGGGATGGCCACCACCATGAATGCCGCCGCAATCCAGAAGGCTTGGTACACCACCTCACCACTCACTGTGGTGAATGTGGCCAGTGCCCCCACCGCCATAACCCAGGCTTTCGGGTTTACCCACTGAAAAGCGGCGGCCTGCCAGAACGACAGTGGACGACTGGTATCGTCCTGCGTTACTTCCGTTGCAGTGGTCGCGATTCGCCAGGCCAGGTACATCAGATAGCTGATTCCCAGAACCTTGATCAACTGATGCATTACCGGTACCGCTTCGAACAGTGTCCCCAGGCCAAGGCTTACTCCCAACACCATCGCAGGGAATCCGATACAGATCCCCAAGTAATGCGGCAACGTTCGCCAAACCCCAAAATTCATACCCGACGTCATTACCATGATGTTATTCGGGCCGGGAGTGGCCGTAGACACCAGCGCGAACAGCAACACACTCAATAGTATCTCCATGGTCATCTTCCCGGCCCCTGCAGTTTCCAAAGCGGTTTGCGCAGACAGGCCTGTCGCTGGGCCTCACTGATACCGATATCTTCCAGCAGGCGTGAGTCCAGGCGCGCAAGCTGTTGGCGGCTGCGATGATTGCGGTGCAGCTTCATCAGCCATCTCACAATAGAAGGCAACATAATGACGCGACGCACCTTTGCCAGCTGAATTGCTGTGGTAACGATGACCGCTTTCACCGCACCGGTGGTGCCGCCGTGAGTCAACGAATGAATGCGTACAGTTGTCATGAGCCTTCTCCTTGCTTTCCGTTTATGAGCCTGTTCATCCTAAAAGGCTTTTTGCAATGGTTACAGATTCAGTTTTTTGGTATTTTGACCAGCACAGATTCATATAACCCCCATCTGTGATGGTCTTAATTCTTTCATCTGTACTGGTCGAGGATTCATGGAAACCAATCTGTATGCACAACTGGCGGACTCACTCAGCCAGCAGATTCAGGAAGGACTGTTTAAAACCGGGGATAAGATGCCCTCGGTTCGGCGCCTGGCCAAACGTGAAGAGGTGAGTATCTCAACGGTCACTACCGCCTACAGTTTGCTTGAACAGTGGGGCTGGGTAGAGGCCCGCCCTAAGTCCGGTTATTTTGTCTCCCATCGCCAGGACGACAAGCTCGCGATTCCGCGCCAGGTGAAGATGAAGCCGAGGCCCAGGGCCGCAACCACATCGGAATTGGTCATGGAGGTACAGCGGGATTCCGCTCGACAGAAAGGCGTGAGCATGTCAGCAGCCATTCCGGCGCTGGACTTCCCCATTCTTTCAAACGTCCAGCGCGCGTTTACCCGACTTTCCAGAACCCGAAAGTTTCTTGGCGTGGGATACGATGCTCCGGAGGGCTTGCCGGAATTCCGCCAGCAGATTGCACGCCGTGCAGTCGACGCGGGCGTGCATGTATCCCCGGACGAAATAGTCAGTACGGCAGGCTGCCAGAATGCCATGGCTCTTGGACTACGAGTGTTGACCAAACCCGGCGATATCATTGCGGTGGAGTCGCCGTGTTATTACGGCCTGATTCAGATGGCCGAAGCGTTCGGCCTTCAAGTCATCGAGATACCCGCCCATCACGATACGGGTATTGGCATCGAAGCCTTAAAACTGGCGCTGGAGAAATGGCCCATCAAAGCGCTGGTATCCGTAGCGACGTTTTCCAACCCGCTGGGTTCGATCATCCCTGATGAGCGGAAGCAGGAACTGATGGAACTGCTGGAAAAATACGATGTGCCGATGATCGAAGACGACATCTACGGCGATCTGTACTTCGGTGACCGGCGTCCCAAGTCCGTCAAAGCCTTTGATCGTGACGGTCGGGTATTGCTGTGCTCATCGGTGTCTAAAACCATCGACCCGCAGCTGCGGGTCGGCTGGATCATGCCCGGCCGTTATCTGGAACAGGTAACCCATCAGAAGTTCATTCAGCAGGTGTCTGGCTCCACCCTGCCGCAGATGGTCACCGCAGAAATCATGGCCCAGGGCGCCTATGACAGGCACCTGCGCCAGGCGCGGGAAACCTACCGCATGAGGAGCCAGCAGCTGGTGAATCTGGTCAGCCAGCATTTTCCCGAACAGACCCGGCTTTCACGACCCAAAGGCGGCCTGGTGGCCTGGATAGAGCTACCTGACAGCGTGAACACAACCGAACTCTATCACCGTGGCCGCAGCCAGAATCTCACCATTGCCCCTGGCGAGATTTTTTCCGCGTCCGGTCAGTACAAATGCTGTTTCCGGATCAATTTCGCCCAGGGCTGGAGCCAGGAACGCGTGCGGGCCGTTCAAACCTTCGGGGAGTGGATTCGGGAGAGTCTCTGACGCATTTCATCCGCGCCCAGTTCTTTCATCAGGGCGATGTTGCGTTCAGGGATAGCATCGGGATCTGGATAGCTCTCCAATGCCTTTTCAACGCTGGACTCTCTCAACAGATGCAGCATTGGGTAGGGCGAGCGATTGGTATAATTCTCGGCATCCTCCGGTTGGGTTCCGGCAAAGCGGTAGTCGGGATGAAAGCTGGCAATCTGGTAAATCCCCGTCAGCTCCAGATAGTCGAGCAACCCATCCGCAGCATCGAGAAACTCGTTGTACAGATCAAAATCGGCCAGCACACCGGGATGAATCAGAAGCGTGGTTTCGACCGCCGGATTTTCGTGTAGAAACCGTAGCTCTCCCTGCAGCGCCATCAGCAAAGCATCTTCTGAATCCGCCGGTGACACCTCGAACCGAATCCGGCCTTTCATCAGCTCTTTGCGCGCAAACGGACAGAGATTCAGCCCGATAACCACTTCTTCCAACCATTGGCGCGTAGCCTTTTCAACTCCCGACGTATTCAAGTTTGCTCCTTTCCAAAGTTTAAATCTGGCCCTACATGCCGGTCGAAGTCATGGTATGTTGAGCATGCTTATAATAATCCAAAAGCGCCACAGGAGATTCCAACATGGACGCCCTACGCACCCCCGACGAACGATTCAACCGCCTGCTGGACTACCCCTTTGAGCCTAACTACATCGATGTGGAGGGCCTGCGAATGCACTACGTGGACGAGGGCCCCACTGATGCCAAACCGGTGCTTATGATGCACGGCGAGCCGTCCTGGTCTTACCTTTATCGACACATGATTCCCATTTGTGCGGCTGCGGGCCACCGGGTGATTGCGCCGGATCTGATCGGATTCGGAAAATCCGACAAACCGACAAACATAGACGATTACAGCTACCAGCAGCACATGGACTGGATGCAGAGCTTTCTGGACCAGACCGGCCTGACCGATATTACCCTCGTTTGCCAGGACTGGGGCTCGCTGCTCGGCCTGCGCCTGGCTGCCGAAAACCCGGACCGCTTCCGTGCCATCGTGCTGGGAAACGGCATGCTTCCCACGGGCGACCAGGCGTTGCCCAAAGCCTTCAAAATATGGAAGAACTTTGCCGTACACAGCCCCTGGTTTCCCATTGCCCGCATCATCGACACAGGCAGTTTCCGAAAGCTGGGGCCCGATGAGAAGCGCGCCTACGATGCACCTTTCCCCAGCAAGAAGTACAAAGCCGGAGCCCGGGCTTTTCCAAAGCTCGTGCCCGCTACGCCAAATGACCCGGCCACCGAAGCCAACCGAGCGGCCTGGAAAGTATTCGAGAAATGGGAAAAACCTTTCCTGACCACCTTTAGCAACGGCGACCCGGTCACACGTGGCGGCGACAAATATGTCCAGGAACGCGTTCCCGGCGCCAAAGACCAGCCTCACGTCACCCTGACCGGCGGCCACTTTCTACAGGAAGACTCGCCGGTGCAGTTTGCGAATGCGGTAAACCAACTGATTGCGCGAATGGATGGCGCTAAACACGAATGACTGACAAAGCCACCGGACAGGTTGCAACTGAACCGTTGCCAACAGACCCCGGTGGTTTTCAGTAATAACCCTGGCTGCGCAAATACTCGTCGTAGTTGCCACTGAAATCAGTCACGCCATCGGCTGAAAGATCCAGAATGCGCGTGGCCAGTGACGATACAAACTCCCGGTCATGACTGACAAAAATCAGCGTGCCCGGGTAGTTCTCAAGCGCCAGGTTCAGCGCCTCGATGGACTCCATATCCAGGTGGTTGGTAGGTTCATCCATCAACAACACGTTCGGCTTTTGCAGGATGAGTTTGCCGAACAGCATCCGCCCTTCTTCACCACCCGAAATCACTTTGACAGACTTACTGATTTCATCCCCTGAAAACAGCATCCGCCCGAGCGTGCCACGAACCATCTGCTCACCTTCCTGGGTCCACTGGGCCATCCAGTCGGTCAGATTCATGTCCTCTGCAAACTCATGAGAATGATCCTGGGCGTAATAGCCCACCTGTGCGCTGTCGGTCCATTTGACCTCGCCGCTATCAGGCTCATAATTTCCTGCCAGACACTGCATCAAAGTGGTTTTACCGATACCGTTGGGACCAATGATCGCGACTCGCTCACCCGCCTCCACTTTCAGATCCAGATTTTCAAACAATGGCTTTCCGTCAAAACCCTTGGTCAAGCCATTCAGAGTAACAGCCTGACGATGCAGTTTTTTGGTCTGCTCGAAGCGAATAAAGGGGCTGACCCGACTGGACGGCTTTACCTCTTCCAGCTGAATCTTGTCGATCTGCCGGGCCCTTGAGGTTGCCTGCTTGGCTTTGGAGGCATTGGCCGAGAAACGGCTGACAAACTGCTGCAGTTCGGCGATCTCCTTTTTCTTCTTGGCGTTGTCTGCCAGCAAGCGTTCCCGCGCCTGGGTGGCTGCGGTCATATACTCGTCGTAATTGCCGGGGAACAGGCGTAGCTCACCGTAATCCAGGTCCGCCATGTGGGTGCAAACACTGTTCAGAAAATGGCGGTCGTGGGAGATAATAATCATGGTGCTGTTGCGGGCCACCAGAATATTTTCCAGCCAACGGATGGTGTTGATGTCCAGATGGTTGGTTGGCTCGTCCAGCAACAGAATGTCCGGGTCGGAAAACAATGCCTGGGCCAGCAGCACACGCAATTTCCAACCCGGTGCCACTTCGCTCATCAGGCCGTTGTGCTGATGCTCCGGAATATCCAGGCCCAGCAGCAGCTCTCCGGCTCTTGCCTCGGCGGTATAGCCGTCCAGTTCGGCAAACTGCACTTCCAGATCGGCAACCGCCATGCCGTCTTCCTCGCTCATTTCCGCCAGCGAATAGATGCGATCTCTTTCCGCCTTCACCTGCCACAACTGTTCATGGCCCATGATGACGGTATCCAGTACCGTGCAGTCTTCATAGGCGTACTGATCCTGGCGCAGCTTACCCAGCCGCTGGTTGTGGTCCACCATCACCTGGCCGGCTGAGGGTTCAAGGTCACCGCCCAGGATTTTCATAAAGGTGGACTTGCCGCAACCGTTGGCGCCAATCAGACCATAACGGTTGCCGTTGCCAAATTTGACCGACACATTTTCAAACAGGGGCCGGGCACCAAACTGCATGGTGATGTTCGCGGTGGAAATCAAAGGAGGAATCCGTATCTTGGTGAATGCCCGGTAATAACACCGGCGCGAAAAGCGCGCATTGTACAGATTTCAGGCACAAACCGTGAGACCGCAAAAACACGGATAAAAACCGCTTGCCTGAGAGCGCTCTGGCGGGCAGCATTTCAGGCTCAGACAAAGCCTTTGGCTTTTCCTCCAAACCTTCAAAAGGAAACTTCTAACATGGCACAGGCAACAGCCCGTCATATCCTTGTAGACAGCGAAGCGAAGTGCAACGAACTCAAAGCAGCCATTGAAGGCGGCCAGGACTTCGCCGAGGTCGCCAAGCAGCATTCTTCCTGCCCTTCCGGCCGCAACGGCGGCGACCTGGGCTCATTCGGCCCCGGCCAGATGGTTCCTGAATTCGACAAAGTGGTCTTCAGTGGCGAAGTCAACAAAGTACTTGGCCCGGTACAAACCCAGTTCGGCTATCACCTCCTGGAAGTCACCAGCCGGAGTTGATGGGCTTCGACTCTCTATTGGCTAACTCAACCCGCCGAGGCCGTATCCTCTTCTGGATGGCCCTGGCGGGCCTGCTCTGCCTTCTTCCGCTGTTTTTCGTCGGTGGTCCGGGCTGGAGCGACGGCCCTCTCATCAAGTCGGCGTGGAATCTTGGGCATCCGCTTTTCTTTGCACTGCTGGCGCTCGTGGTTCAGCCCTGGCGCTATCTGACCGGATTGGCACTCTGGCTGGCGAGCAGTATTGTGGTCCTGCTGATAGGCATTGGCATAGAGTACGCCCAGTCTTTCAACCACCAACGCAACATCGATTCAGTTGATTTATTACGAAACCTGACGGGGCTCTGGCTGGTGCTTGCGCTACTCCCTTGCGCCGGATTCCTGTCTTTACGACCCTTTGTACGCTGGCTAGTGCGACTGAGTGTTTTCGCGTTGCTTGCCGCAGACGTTACGGCGGTCTGCAAGATTGCTTACCAGCAGTACCAGGTCAGCCAATGGCTGCCCGACCTTTACAATTTTAACCAACAGAGCCCGGAAACCTTCTGGAAAGGGGACGTCCGCATCGCAGGCAGCAAAGAATGCGGCGAGCTCACTGACCATGGACTGTCTATTGGCCTGAAGACTCACCGTTACTCAGGGGCATCCCTGCGCAACCCGCCTGCCGACTGGCACGCATATGATTCGCTCAGAATGGTTATCTGGAACCCTCAACATCAGGATATTGCGCTAACTCTGCGCATTAATGACCGGGAGCATGAGGATAGGGGCATCCATTTTCAGGATCGTTTTAACCATACTTTTCAGATACAACCCGGTGTCAATCGAGTGGATCAGGACCTCAGCATGGTGGCGAATGCGCCAGTGGAAAGAACCATGAACATGGACAACATCCGACGGCTAATGTTATTTACGTCAAATCTGGAAAAACCCGCCCGCCTCTGCCTGGTAGCTCTCAAGCTCACAAAGGTTCATGACGCCACCGAAGGTTTGGACTAAACTGTCGACTATGCGAAACGATGTCTGCCGGGGCGCAGTTCGCCCCACCTGCCCCAACCGCCGCGTGGCCAAAGGCTTATTACGCGGCCTGGGGATGGTTTTGTTTGTCTGGGCAAGCGCGCTCTGGGCAGATGAGATGAAACCACTGACCATCAGTGTTGGTGACTGGCCTCCGTTTTTCGTCGAAAACGAGCCCGGCCAGGGCAGCGTTGCCAGACTGGTTCGCGACGTTTTTGCCGACCAGGGCTATGATGTCACCTTTGATTTTCTCCCCTGGAAGCGAGCCTATCGCGAAGCCGCCATCGGTAAACACAGCGCCACGGCAATATGGATGCACAAGGAAGAGCGCGAAAAAGACTTCATTTACAGCGACGCGGTGATGAAAGAACGATTTGTACTTTTCCATCGCAAGGATAAGCCGCTGACGTGGGACACCATGAAAGACCTGTCCGGGCTAAAACTGGGCGCCAGCATTGGTTACAGTTACGGCCCGGAGTTTGACGAAGCGCTGGAACAGGGCGTTATTTCCGTGGAGCGGGCGTCGTCTACGGAACTGAATTTCAAAAAACTGCTATATGACCGGATTGACGCCTTCCCCGAAGAGATCAACGTCGGTTACTACATATTGCGGCGTGAAACTGACAAACCGGACACCAATGCGATCACTCACCATCCCAAATCCATATCGGAAAACGAAAGCTTTTTGCTGTTCCCTCGCAATGACCCGGACACAAAAGAACTTCTGAGCGCCTTCAATGAAGGTTTAAAGAAATTCCGTGAAAGTGGCCAATACACACGCTACTTCGACATCCGACCGCAGGCATCCCTCGAAAAAGGCTCTGCGTCAGCCCTTTAGCACGCTTCTTTCAGTCCAGGACCCAGGGATTCGAAGTCAACGCTTCCGCACCGTTTTCCGCGACCACAACGGTATCGCTGAAGCCCATACCCCACTGCCCCGGAATCCTCAGGCATATCGGAAGATGAAATACCATGCCGGTTTCGAACACGGCGGTTTCTCCCCGCGCGATAAACCCCGAGCCTTCCACCCAGGACGGAGGAAACTGGGCACCGACGGTATACCCGAACACACCAGAGAAAAACACCTTTCCTGCCAGCGGCGCCAACGCTGTTTCCGCCGCCTTTGCAGCGGAATCAAAGGTCTGGCCGGGTATCATGGTTCGCTGCAGGGCATCCACAATTCGACGGCATCCATCAAATACTTCGCGCATTTCGGCTGTCGGTGTGCCGGCGATGACCGTCCGCATCATGGGCGCCGTGTAGCGCTGGAAAACTGCCCCGAATTCCAGAAACACCGGCTCGCCTTCGTTGATGGTTACTCGCTTGTGATTGGTATGAATCACACTGCTTCGTTTGCCGGTGGTTACGATCGGCTGCATGCTCATAAATTCGCTGCCACAGGCAAGCAGCGTCTGGGCGCCGATAGCGGCAATGTCATTGTCTGTCTTCCCCGGGCTCACCGCCGACGCTGCTGCCTCCATGCCCTGGCCAGTCATCTGGGCGCTGCGCCTCAAGCATTCTATCTCGGCCGCTGATTTCACAATACGAATGGGCTTCAGCAAACCGGAGGCATCCACCAGCTGAATGCCGGGCAACCGGGCGCGAAGCCCCTCAACAACCCCGGTGCGCAATGAACCATGCCAGGAGTCAATGCCCAGACGATCCCCATGACCTTTCACTTCATCCGCAAGGGGGTCCAGTACCGCTTCAATACTCTCCCATCGGTATCCGATCACCTTTGCCAGCCGCGTCGTGATGGTGGCGGGGCCCGTCTCAATGGAAGGCACCTGAAGCACGAGCGAATCCGCGGTTACAACCAGGGCAATGTGTACTGATACCTCAAAGGTGCTGTAACCCGTCAGGTAGAACACATCGGACGGATCGGTCAACAACAGTGCTCCGAGGCCATTGGACGCCATTCTGGCGCGAGTGGCCTGCAGTCGGCGATCAAATTCTTCTACCGTAAACGGGCATTCCTGCCCACGAAATTCTTCGGCCAGTGCAGCCTGATAGGCGTGAAAGTCCATAGCGCACCTCACATGAAGGTTCTTGCCGAACCATGGTTGGCCTGATTGATCAGGATGGATTCAGAAACCTTGCCAACTGACGCCCGACCGATTTTACGGGGCGGGTAATTGCGTCCTGGATACCCGCCGTGACGACTCTGGTAAAACGGGTGCCAGCATCACTTTCCAGAAAACGGATGTACTCGTTCAGCTCGTCATTGGAAAGGTCCTGATAGGTATAAAGGTAGATATCATAGACCTGTTGCGCCACCATCGCCCGAACCTGGTCCCGTTGGCTTTCGATCATCTGTTCCATCTGATCGAAACCGGGGCCTTTGCCACCCTGAAACGCAGCCATCGCCGTCGCCAGGCCCAATTGTACGGCTACGGTGGTATCGACGGCACTTTCGGTAGCACGGGCCGCTTTATCATAGCGGGTGAAGAGTTGTGCTCGCTCGCTGCCCCGATACTCAGCCTGCAGCTCTGGTGCGCCTTGTTGAATGCTGAGCCACGCATCGGTACTGGACGCTTTGATCTCGGCCCTGGAGATACGTTCTGCCAATGGCGTGCGGTACCATTGCCCTACCGAGTTCAGTTGCTCTTCACTCAATGAGGCCGACAGGTCTGCGACCAGTTTGTTCTCGATATTGGCAGACTGGAATGCACCGCGCACAACCGTGACAATGGTCGAGACCATCATTGGGTCTAACCGACCGCTCTGGCTCAACCCCTGACGAACGCCCTCACTCATCATATCCGGATACGTCGCCACAATATCGTCCACCGGTGAGGCTTCCAGCACGGATTTTGCCAGCGTGCTGGCCTGCACCGATCCGGAAAGGAACAGAAGCAAACATAAAACCGGTTTAACTTGGGAAAGAGACGGCATCAACCTAGTATCCTCAGTAGGAAAACTCCGTTATGCCATGGGCCGAGTAACCGACGCAAGATATGGTCAAACAAAGAAAGCGGCACTGGCTGTCCGCAACCTGGTCCTCACGCCTGACATGGGTCGTTCTGCCTGCCACAGGCGTGATTATTACCATTCTGATAACCATACGGTTCAGCCTGCTCGAGCCTGATTCACCGGCGGATCCAGACAATATCTGCAGCGTCTTTCGTGAGCACCCCGTGTGGTATGACTACGCAAAAGACGCCCAGCAAAAATGGGGCACCCCGATTGCTACCCAACTTGCCTTTGTCTACTACGAGTCGTCGTTTCGCAGTCATGCCCGGCCACCCCGGAAATTGCTGCTCGGATTCATTCCGTGGCTCCGCCCTACGTCAGCCTTCGGCTACGCTCAGGCGCTTGACCCCGCCTGGGGAGAATATCTGGAAGCAAACGGCGACGGCCTGGCAGTGGTTAGAACCAATATGAAATACGCTCTGGACTTTGTTGGCTGGTACAACCATCTGACCCGTCGTGAGGTTGGCGTGCCTTTGAATCAGCCCCGAAATCTCTACCTGGCGTACCATGAAGGACGAACTGGCTATCAGAGAAAAAACTACAGCCGGAAACCAGACATCGTAAAACTGGCAGATCGAGTGCAGAACCGGGCGTTCCGCTACGACAATCAGCTCAAAACCTGCGAACAGGAATTTCAGTGTTGGCGTTTCTATCAGTTCTGGCCCTTTTGCGGAGACTGGTAAACCTATATGCAGAAGGCTACTGACGCGCCTCGATACGATTGGTCAGGGCCATCAATTGTTGCTTGAGAAACTCCATCACCAGCCGAACCCGGGCCATCTGCCGGGTGTCCTGATTAACCATCAGCCACAAATCCACGCCTTCTCCTTCCAGAGGCGGGGTCAAACGCCGCAGATCCTGTGTAACGTCGCCCAGATAGCAGGGCAACACCGCCAGGCCACTGCCAGCGCGGGCCAGGGAGAACATCGCCTGAAGACTGTTACAGCGCACCACTGACCGCGCATTTTTCAGCATCTTCCGGTACCAGCGTCCGGTTGCCAGGTGACTGAAGCTTTCGTCGGGTAGAATCCAGCTGCACAGCTCCGGGGTGTGGCCCAGATCCATATCCGGATTGCGGTCACAATAGTCCTTTGAGCCATACACGGCCGACTCAATGGTACCAATGCGTTCGCCTTCCAGGGTTGCTTGCGGCCGATTGACGGGCCGAAGGGTGAGGTCCGCCTCACGGTGGCTCAAATTGAGCACGTCATTGTCTGTCAGCACTTCCAGCTCAATGTCAGGATAGGCCTGCAACAACTCTGACACCATCGGGCCGATCAGCGCATTCACCATGGTATCAGTGGCGGCCAGCCTGACTTTCCCTACCGGGGCCGAATCCTGACCAATTAACTGACGCTCCAGATTTTCCATGTCCGTGGCCAGGCGATCGGCTTCCCGAAAGGCCGTTTCACCAACCGGCGTCAGGTGAAGGCCTTCACGGTCACGCTCGAAGAACTGAACGCCCATTTGCTCTTCCATCTGGTCCAGACGACGGAGAACGGTGGTCTGATGGACCCCCAGAATCTCACCCGCTTTGGCAAGTGTGCCGCCGGTGGCGAGGGCGTGGATGTAGCGAAGGTAATCCCAATCCATAAAATAACTGCATATTTGCAAGGCTTGTACGGATTTTAACGTATTCACGCTGCAAAAACGAATCCGTATACTTCAACACATAGTCAGCTAACCAATATCTTGTTAGTCATCTTAGCAATCAATACACCGGAATTAAGGAGGAGGCGCTATGACCCAAATCCATAACGTATCTCATCATCCGCTGCCATCCAGCATCCTCCATAATGGAAACGATGTCAGGCGCCAGTACACCCGTGCAGCGGCACAGCAGGCATTCCAGGTAATCAGTCGTAAAATCGCTGTCTGGAGAAAGCGTGCACCAAGCGTTACCCCGGATTACCAGCCAGGCATCTGAGGCTGGTTTTCAGAAGCACGCTGGATCGAACACGAAAACGCCGGCCCCTGTCCACAGGGATGCCGGCGTTTTTTGTTGTGTGGCCTGAACAAGGCCGGAATCGCATTAGAATTCCCAGACGATCTTTTTCTTCTGAGAAAACCAGTCATCCATTTTGCTGTTGTAGTAATTCTCAAGCACGTTCCGCTTGATCTTCATGGTTGGCGTCAGCATGCCGTTTTCCATGGTCCAGGGTTCCTTGACTACCACGGCAAATGCGAGCTTCTCGTGGGCCTCACACGCTGCGTTTACCTCGTCCAGCTCTGCGGCCAGCTCCTGTTCGAGCTCCTCACGGCTACCACCCGATTCCAGCTCTTCCCTTGCCTCTTCCGAAAGCAGGATCATCAGGCAGGGCTGCGGCTGATTGGCACCCGCCACGCAGACCACCTCGGCCTTGGGATGGTTAAAGCGGTTTTCGATCGGTACCGGCACCACGTACTTGCCTTTTGATGTCTTAAACAGGTCTTTCACCCGACCGGTGATGCGCAGGTATCCGTCAGCGTCGATTTCACCCATATCACCGGTTTTCAGGAAGCCGTCTTCTGTAATGTCCTCGCGGGTTTTCTCCTCGTTCTTGAAATAGCCCAGCATCTGGCTGGGGCTGCGCACCTGCACTTCCTCGCCCTCGGCCAGCCGATGTTCGACTCCCGGGTTGGTCACGCCCACGGTGCCCACCTTGGCCTGCCCCGGCCGATTGGCGTGGGAATAGCCGAAGTTTTCCGACATGCCGTAGACCTCCAGCAACTCCAAACCCAGGTTGCGATACCAACCGATGATGTCTGAAGACAACGGCGCTGCCCCGGTCAATGCGGCCCGGCAGTGTTCCAGGCCCAACTGCTTCAGGACTTTCTTCTTCACCAGTCTGTTCAACAGCGGAATATTGAACAGTACTTTCTGTTTTTTGGGCGGCAGCTTGCTGTTGATGGCCAAATAGAACTTCATCCACAGACGCGGGACCGAGAAGAACAGCGTGGGGCGAGCGCGCTGGAGGTCTTCCTGAAAGGTATCGAGGGAATTGGCGAAATACAGATGAAAACCGTAATACAGCGACTGGGTTTCCACAGCGGCCCGCTCGGCCACGTGTGCCAGTGGCAGATAGGACAGCATGCGCTCTTCGTTGGTTACCGGGAAGATTTTCTGCAGACCATCGGCCGCCGCAATCATGGTTCGGAAACTGTGCATCACGCCTTTGGGGCGTCCGGTGCTACCAGAGGTGTATACGATCGTTGCCAGATCGTCGGGTTCCGGCAACTGGGGATCAATCGGCTCATAATGTTCTATCAATTCCACCCACTTTGGGGTGTCGTCCCTGGGCGACATGGGCAAAGACACGATGGGAAGATCGTCCGGAAGGTGCCCTTTGATGTCGTTCCAGCCGTCTGCCTTGCCATCCAGTTTACCCAGGAACAATAACTTGGCTTCACTGTGCTCAAGCACATACCCGGCAGTGTCGCCATTGAGAGTGGGATATAGAGGAACGGATACGTGGCCTGCTGCCCAGATGGCCAGATCGCTCAGAATCCAGTGAGCACTGTTCTTGCCCAGAATCGCGATGTTACTGCGCTCGGGATATTGCTGGGCCTTTAGATAGGCTGCCATTCGCAAAACCTGATCCGATGCCTGCTTCCAGGTGATGTCCTCGGTCGAGCCGTCCTGGAATGGCTGGGTCAGGTAGACTTTGTCTGGCGTGGTTTTCGCCCAGTAAAATAGGCAATGCAGCGAGGTCTGTTTCTGGCTTTCATCGGCCATCGAACGCTCCTTTTTGTTTTGTGATTATTTTCGTCCGGTCCGGATTCTATACCCATCAATTTACTCTTCGCAAAGACCGGGTGGGACATCGCTAAAATAGTACACTGCGACTTACAGCACACTTTTTAAGTGACAATGCCACTTAATCGTCTAGAGTGTTTTTTTGGCTGGGTTAAGAACAGCCATCAACATCGACTCCATGACAGAGACACCAATGAAAACAACAACTCGCTCGTCACTGATTTTCCCCGCCTGGCTCTTGATCTGTTCAGGCGCTGTTGCCTTCCTGTATTGCGCGTCTGCTGGTTTGCTTACCGTCTAAGTGGCCCAGCCGGACAATCTCAGGACTTCCTAGATTCAAGCTCTCGGGGTACCCTCCCTGCTCACGAACGCTTTGCAGCGACTGTTTTCGTTGCATCATGACAGGGGTACCCCATGCAGGATCTGATTCTTTACCACTATTCCATGTCGCCTTTCTCCGAAAAGATTCGCGCCATGCTGGGCTATTCCGGGGTGCCCTGGCAGTCAATCACGGTGCGAGAAATGCCGCCGCGCAAAGTGCTATCCATTCTGGCGGGTGGCTACCGCAAAGTGCCGGTTGCCCAGATCGGCGCTGACATATTCTGCGACACCCGCACCATTTCGGATGAGCTGGCACGTATCGGCAACAAGCCGGAACTGAGCCTGGCCAATCAACCGCAGGACGTGCACGATTTCGTTAAGAAAACGGATCTGGAGATATTCTTTGCCTGCGTGCTATCCGCCAGTGATAAAAGCATGCTCAAGAAACTGGTCAAAGAGACTTCTCTGTGGAATACGTTCCTGTTTCTCCGGGATCGTATCGCGATGGGCAAATCCTCACGGGTCAGAACAGCGCGGCGGCCCAAGGCCAAAGCCATGGTGCTGGAACACATGGCCAATATGGAGCAAATGCTGACGCAGGATTTCCTGTTTGGCGACAAGCCCTGCATCGCGGACTTTTCTGCCTATCACGGTCTATGGTTTGTCAGCGATCTGGGCGAGAAGAAATGGGTGGAGGAATACCCGAAGGTCAAAGCCTGGCTTGCGCGAATGAAAACGTTCGGTCACGGCGATCCTAAAACCATCAAAGACAAACAGGGTCTGGACGAAGCAAAGGCAGCCAGCCCACGACCAACCCCATCAGAAAGCACCGACGGGCTCACCGGCCATCAGGTGACCGTCGCTCCTGACGATTATGCCCGCGACCCCGTCACCGGCACCCTGGTGTTTGCAGACGATCAGCGGATCATTATCTCGCGGACCCACAAGCGGGTTGGCGAGGTACACGTCCATTTCCCACGTCAGGGTTTTACACTTGAAGCTGTGAATCCTGCTTAGGGTTTAGTGAACGAATAACAGCGCTCATGAAATCGTTCATGAGCGTTTCATCACCACGTTCAGCGATGTCTGCACGCTCTACCTGCCATTGCCGGATATCCTCAAGCAGTGCGTTCATCAACCCCTTAAAAGCAGGCTCCGAGGCGCCTCGTTCGAAGGCTGACTGGGCCACGCCCCGAAGATCACGAGCCAGATTGCCCAGGGGCCTGAGTTCCGCATTCGCCGACGGCTGTTGCGAAATGGATTCATAAGCGGCCGCCGACACAATGCGGGTTGAAGTGAGGCTGAGGCTGAAGCTCGCCAGCTCCTCACCGCCAAGACCAAGGCTCTTCGCCTTGCGAAAGGCCCCCTGAATATCGCCGTCAAAAAACCGGTTCGAAACCTTCTCTACCCGGCTGAACAGATCCGCCAGCGCCTTCCGCTCCCCGGCATTCAGGTCGCCTTCCACGCTGAAGGAATAGCGCCCGGAGAAACCGCTTTCAAAGGACATGCTTAACGACTGCCCCAGTTCGTTCTGACGACTTTCAACAGTGGAACCGGCGTATCGCTGCTCGGCCATTTGCACCGTCACTCGGTCGCCCTCCTCGGTGGTCACTTCAAAGGAAAACAGGGATTCGGACGCTCTTTCCAGGCGATACCCGGAGGCACCAACCGACTCAACAGACGATTGGTTTTCAGCGGGCTGCACGAACTGGCTCTCCAGATCATCCAGGCCTGCCTGAATGCGGTTAAAGCTGTCATCAATATCGGCGTTGAGCTGCTCATCCATCATGCCGATCGCTTCGATCTGTTCTCTTGCCTCGGCAAACCCCTGCGTCACTCCTGCTCTGGCGTCTGAAAGCAAGCCCGCCAGTCGCTCTGTGTCGGCTCCGGAACTCGCCTCGGCCTGCAGCCGCTGCTGCACGAATCCCAGCACTCGTTGCGCAACCTGCTCCGCCGAAGGCGCCTCGAACGTCGACGGAGTAAATCGCGACGCTCCCTGAGCGGGCGCCTTTCCCAGCTGCTGCTCAAGACGCTGGGCCAACCTGGCTTTCAGAACATTGATTGCATCTTCGGCGGTTCGGATGGGGGCACGGGCTGCCTCGGACACCTTGTTATTCTCTGGTGTGCCCTGCCCCGCAGGACCGATGGCATTCGGCACAGATCCGGAAAGCGAGTCGGCAACAACAGGAGAGCGACCGCTCTGGGCGTTGCCGGAAATGATAACGGGAGAAACCATGGCCTGAACCTCGTAACCTGATACACAGGTTATCGGCCGAGGCCCCGGCACCATTAAGAACATTTGGGTATTAAGACGAAGCCGCTAGCGCCTGAAACGGGTTTCAAGCACCACGGCGGAATTGGTTCGTTCAACCCCTTCCAGATTGCCAATCTCGTCCAGCACCGCACTAAGCTGCTCGAGAGACTGGGCCTGAACGATAGCGATCAGATCGTACTCGCCGCTCACGGAATAAAGCTGGGAGACCTGGCTAATGCCCTCCAGAGCGCGGTTGGTTCGTGCCGTCAGTTTCTGGAATACCTTGATGGACACATGAGCTTCAACCTGACTGGCGGCGTAATCAGTGCCCAATTCCACCGAATAGCCTCTGATAACGCCAGATTCTTCCAGGCGGGCAAGCCGATTCTGCACCGTGGACCGAGACAGATCCATCTGGCGTGCCAGATCAGATACGCTGATACGGGCGTTCTGGCGCAGGTGCAGCAACAGCTTTTGATCCTGAATACTCAGCATATTGACCGTAGGCTTGGTTATTTTGCCATAATTTAGCGTCAATCTAACATTTTTGCCACTACATTCTGTCACTCGGTGTGTTCATACTGGCGAAAACGACTTGAGGACTGCGCCATGATCATTCGCCCCGTCGCCATGAAGGATTTGCCCGACCTGAAGGCCATTGCCATCGAGTCCGGCCCCGGCTTTACGTCGTTGGCTAACGACCATGATTTTCTTGTGCAGAAAATTGAACGCTCTATCGCCAGTTTTGCCAATGACGTACGGCACGCCGGAGACCAGAGCTACCTGTTTGTACTGGTAGACCCGGTCGAAGGCCACATCATGGGCACCACCGGCATTGAGGCATCGGTTGGCACACGGCGCCCGCTTTACCACTACCGCGTAGGCGACGCCGTAAAACAGTCTCGCCAGCTTGGCCTTACCCGGCGCCAGCAGACGCTGACCCTCGGCACCCACTACGCCGGCTGCAGCGAGATCTGCACTCTGTTCCTGCGCCCGGACTACCGCCGGGCCTGGGCCGGAAAACTGCTGTCCCGGGTGCGTTTTCTATTCATGGCGCAACACCCGGAACGCTTCGCGGACACGGTGATTGCAGAAATGCGCGGTGTCTGTGATGACGCGGGTCAGTCGCCCTTCTGGCGCTGGCTTCAGGCCCACTTTATTGATCTGGATTTCGCCACCGTCAGCCAGATGGTCGGTACCGGTGACAACGGGTTTATCGCCGACCTGATGCCGGAACATCCGCTGTATACCCACCTGATGGACAAGGATGCCCAGGCAGTGATTGGTGAAGTTCACCCGCAAACCCGGCCGGCACTGCACATGCTCAAATCTGAAGGGTTCCGGTTTAACGGTTACATTGATCCTTTCGACGGCGGCCCAACTGTGGAAGCCCGTCTGTCGGACATCCGTTCGGTGAACCAGTCCAATCGCTGTCAGGTTCATATCCGCCCGGACTCTATCGAGGACACAGGCTCCACCAACAGCGCATGGACAAAAGGCGGTCAGGGTAAGACACTGATGGTTGCCAACACCAAAACCGACGGGTTTCGCGCGACCGTGACCCAGGCTGCTCGCTATTTGCCTGCGCATCAGATGCTTGAGGTCCCGGCCTCTGTCGCTCAACATCTTGGCCTGAGTAGCGGCGCGGAAGTCTGGTTCTCTGATCTGGAAAAACAACGCAACAGCAACCCGTTCTTTGCAGACGCTCAAACAACCACCCCGCTCCTGGAGGCGAATCGTGCACACTGACAGAGACACCCTCTTTGCCAACTTATGGGATAACTATTGCCAGGTGACGCCCTCTGCGCAGCGCATTCATAAGCTGCTCGACAACAGTCAGGGCCAGGCCATCGTCAATGACCACATTGCCCTGCGTACCTTTAACCTGGACAAGCTCAATCTGGACAAACTGGCGGCTCACTTTCTGGCGCTTGGCTATCAGCAGGGCGGTGAATACGACTTCGAAGCCAAGAAGCTGTACGCCCGGCATTACGAGCACCCGGACCCTACCGCTCCCAAAGTGTTTATTTCTGAACTGCTGGTCGAGCGTTGCTCCGAAAGCCTTCAGTCCGTGGTTCATGACCTGGTTGAAGCGGTTGATCCGGCCGTGGTAGCTGAGGACAACTTTTTATACTCCGGTCGGCATTGGGATCTCGACTACGGCACCTACCAGACATTGCTGGAGGAAAGTGAATACGCCGCCTGGCTGGCAGCATGGGGCTATCGCGCCAATCACTTTACGGTCAGTGTGAATCAGCTGAGCCAATTTACGACCCTGGCAGAGGTGAATCAGCGTCTGAAAGACGAAGGGTTCCGGTTGAACACCTCCGGTGGAGAGATCAAAGGATCGCCGGAAGAGCTGCTGGAACAGTCGTCCACGATGGCCGATCGGGCAGAAGTCCAGTTCACCGATCGCACCGCCAGCATTCCCAGCTGCTTTTATGAGTTCGCGTTGCGTTATCCGAAAGCAGATGGTCAGCTATACAGCGGCTTTGTTGCCGCTTCCGCGGATAAAATCTTCGAAAGCACAGACAGCAAAGCCTGATAGAAAGACAATCCTGCAAACGTTTCGTAGACCAACCAGCACGAAACGCATTGTGAGATAAGGGTTTTTAATGTTGGGGGATATAGGTGTCGTCTGGTTGGGTTCACTGGCCAGCCTTCTGGCAGGACTTGGAACCGGAGTCGGTGCACTGGGGGTTTTCGGCGTCAGAAAGCTGACCCCCCAGCTGCAGGACGGCATGCTCAGCGCCGCCGCTGGCGTAATGCTGGCCGCGTCGTTTTTCTCCCTGTTATTGCCCGGTATCGAGTACGGCGAGGAACTGACAGGCGCCACCTGGATCGCCGCCAGCATCGTTATTGTCGGCCTGCTGATGGGCGCCACCCTGCTCTATCTGATTCACCAGCGATTGCCCCACGAACACTTCCAATTGGGTCGCGAAGGGCCCGACAGCGCCCGCATTCGGCGAATCTGGCTGTTTATCATTGCCATTGCCCTGCACAATTTTCCCGAGGGTATGGCGGTAGGCGTCGGCTTCGGTGGCGGCGATATCGGTAACGGTGTCGCGCTGGCCATCGGTATAGGCCTCCAGAACATACCGGAAGGCCTTGCCGTGGCGGTGTCGCTGCTGGCCATTGAGCATTCCCGCCTGAAAGCCTTCACCATTGCCCTGCTGACAGGGCTTCTGGAGCCCATCGGCGGCGTGTTTGGCAGCACCATGGTTTGGCTGGCCGAACCACTGATGCCCTGGACGCTTGGCTTCGCAGCCGGCGCCATGCTCTTCATTATCAGCGACGAAATCATTCCCGAAACCCATCGTGGCGAATTCAAGACATTGGCCACTTTTTCCCTGCTGGGCGGCTTCGTGGTGATGATGTTTCTGGACGCAACGTTGGGCTAATACCGGGCTAGCCCGCGGCCACAACCTGATAAACGCCAATGCCACTCACGATCAGGAGAACCGAACCCAGAACCCGGAAAAACACCGGCGTTTCGGCCCTCAATATGCGATCGTGGGCCTTCAGGCCAATGACATGTCCGATTGCGGCACAAGGTAGTAACCAGAGGTGGTGAATCAGTTGCAAATCCACGCCCACCCATACAAACGCCGCCATCTTGATAACAACCAGAATGAACCACAGGGCAAACAGCGTGTCCCGCAGTTTTTCCTTGGGCAGATGCTGAGCCACCACGGCAATGATCAGCGGCGCTCCAATAAGAGAGGTCCCGCTGACATAACCGCCGAGCATCAGAAACGCCACGTCCACCCAACGGCTGCCGCTGCGAAATGGCCGATTCAGGATGTAGGAAACCGAGTACACAGCCACAATCACGAAAATGATCAGGCTCATGATGTCGGATGGCAGTGTAATCAGGCCGAAAACCCCGATCAGCTTCGGAACGATCATGATGCCCAGAATGCGCCATAGGTAAGGCCAATCGACGGTCGCAACCGCGCCCTGGCCATCATCAACATTCGACACGCTCTTACGGTTGTTTAGCCAGATGGTCAAAGACGAGAACACCAGCAGGTGGACGGCAATCAGTGGCAGGAAAATCAGCGGGTCATCAACAACAAGCAGCAAAAAAGGCAGAGACAGTACGGCGCCACCAAAACCAAGACCGGAGCGAACAAAACCGCTCCAGATAAAGATCAGACCAATCAGAACGTATTGGTACAACGCCAATTCAGACATAGGTTAAGCGAGCCGGGCTGTTGAGTTTCAGACACAAAAGACTAGCGGTCGGTAAGTTTCACTTCGATACGGCGGTTGCGCTGTAACGCTTCGGGGGTGTTTCCAGTAGCCACCGGGAAAAATTCGCCAAACCCGGCCGCCGCCATTCGACGCTCCGGTACGCCTTTTGACGCCAGATACCGCACCACCGACACTGCCCTGGCCGTCGACAGCTCCCAGTTAGAGGGGAACTCCGCCGTGTTGATAGGTATTCGATCCGTGTGTCCGTCGATGCGGAGAATCCAGTCAATGTCTTCGGGAATTTCGGCGACCACATCCAGCAGCACACCAGCGAGCTTGTCCAGCTCTGCCTTGCCGCTGGGGCCAAGACTGGCTGAACCTGAGGCAAACAACAACTCTGAAGGCAGCAGGAACCTGTCTCCGACAACCCTGATATTTTCATTGTCCTGAAGAATATCCCTCAGGCGCGCGAAGAATTCCGACTGATATTGCTCCAGTTCATTCACCCGCTCTGCCAAAAGGGTGTTCAAGCGCTTGCCGACTTCTTTCAGTTCAGCTTCTTTTTTCGCGGTCAGGTTTTCCTGAAGTTTAAGTGCCGCACTGATCCGGCTGAGCTGATCCTGCAATGCATTAATCTGACGCGACAACTGGGCAATGATCGCCCTCTGGGACGCGGAGAGGTCCCGCTGCTGTTCCAGGTCTGCCTGGCGCTCTTCGAGGGTCTGCTCGAGCTGCTCAACCCTTTGAGATTGAGCCTCGGCGTTGAACTTTTGCGCCAAGCGCCCTTTTCGCTCTTCCTCTAATGCCTGCGAAAGCTCATCGTTGATGGCCAGGGTCTCGCCATAAGCAGCCTGCAATTCCGCCATGGCTTCTTCCATCGCCTGGTTCTGTTCTTCCTCAAGACCCAGCAGTCGAGAGATTTCCTCAAGGCGGGTGTTCAACCTCGCGAGTTCCGAGTCCTTGTCTGAAAGCGTCTGCGACAGGTAGAGCTGACTGACGACATAAATCATCAGCATGAAGATGATCAGCATCAGCAATGCCGACAGTGCATCCACATAACCAGGCCAGACATTAATTGTGCTTCGGGTTCGACGCTTCGATCCAATCATGATCTGTCCGCTAGCCGATCCCGCAGCTGCCGGTTTTCCTCTTCAAGACGGGAAAGTTCGTCCAGTTCAGATCCGTCGTCGCCCTCGCCGGCGCGGCCGACGAGGTTGGTGACGCTGGTCAACCATTCTTCCAGACCGTCGTAAAAGCGGTTCTGAGCGTGGCTTGCCTGAATATCCAGAAAGCCAAGAATCAGCGATCCGCCCAGCCCAAGCAGCGAAGAACTGAACGCCGTTCCCATGCCTTCAAGCGGCTGCAGCAGCCCTGACTGAAGGCGCTCGAACACCTGACCAAAATTGCCCTGGCCCATATCGAGGTTAACAATAACCGTCCCCACCGCATTGATCGTGCCCAGAAGCCCCCAGAACGTACCCAGAAGGCCCAGGAATATCAGCAGGCTGATGAAGTAACGCGTAATCTCCCGCTGCTCGTCCATCCGGCTGTGTATGCCATCCAGTACCGTGCGCAGCGACAAGGTAGACAGGCTAAACCGATCCCGCTTGGAATCCTCGTTGAGCTGGCGTGCCAAGGGCTTGAGTAGTCTGGGTTCCTGTAACACCGATAATCCGGCGTTCCCGGTTCTGAACTGGGCGATCCAGCGCAGTTCCGGAAAAAGCACAATGACCTGTCGATAAGTGATCACAATACCGACCACCAGCACGCATAAAATCAGCAGGTTAAACACCCAGTTGGCAAGAAAAGCCGTTTGGAGGGGTTGATAGATGAGGGCGCAGACGACCAGCACGACCGCCAGAAACGCCGTCATCCAGAACAGGGTATGCTTGGGATTACTCATGAACAACACCGGTCAGGTTCGGATGTACTGTGTAAAAGCTAGCACACAAACCTGACCGATGTCTGAATGCCTTCTACTGTGAAAGGCCGTAGCTGGCAAGCACCTCGTCAATTTCCCCGGCGTCACGGGCCTGATCAAGAGCCGCCTGCAAGTCATCAACCACGGACTGGTCGGTCTCGTTGCTTACAGCCAGATACATGGGCGTTTCCCGGAATACCAGTACCGGCTTAAGCCCCGTGATACCGTGCTGTTCCTCGGCTACCAGAGGGCCTACGGCACCGTCTGTCACCCACAGATCCGCTTGCCCCAGTGTCAGTCGCCTGGGGTTTTGTTCACCGCTGACGCTGGCAATCACTTCAAAGCCTTCGCTGATGAGGTAGTCAGACATCACATCCCCTTTATAACCGGCGATGGTGTACTGACGCGCTTCCTCGAGCGAGTCGATACTGATATCCGAGTCTGGCGCTGCAAACAGGGTCCACCGGATGGACGCCAAAGGCCCCACCCACTGAAACTCGTTTTCACGCTCTTCGGTGCGTGCGGTGCAGAACAGACCATGATTTTCCCGTCCTTTCACCCAGTCATAGGCCAGGCTCCAGTCACGCATTTTCATGACAAAGTCATAATCCAGCCGGGACATCATGGCCTTCACCATGTCCGTGCAGATG
The DNA here is from genome assembly GCF_030053415.1 of Marinobacter sp. CHS3-4. Classification (GTDB taxonomy): domain Bacteria; phylum Pseudomonadota; class Gammaproteobacteria; order Pseudomonadales; family Oleiphilaceae; genus Marinobacter. The sequence goes on along the minus strand of NZ_JASGBJ010000001.1, from coordinate 1,261,064 downwards.
CCAGAGATATCCTCGGAATCGTGAGCAAAGCTCTTGCCGTTCGTGGGTGCGTTGTAGGGCGGGTAGTTTTCGGTGAATATATAGAACCGCTCACCCTCGGCGGCTGTCAGAGGCCCCGCACACATCAGCAGAAGCCATGGCAGAGTTTTACTCAGAATCCTACCCAAAAGGGTGCTTCGGTTCTCTGGTTGTTCCGACATGACATTGACCTCTTGGCTGACCCATTCGATGAATTTTCCGAACCTGGACGAAAAAGCTAGCGCCTCTGGTATTTTTTGCAATACGACCATCATGTAGGGTCTGGTGAATGATTTCAGTGAAATTTCGTATCCCGGCTCGGCCGTTTTCTCCAGGAGCTTGATTCAATTATGGAAAACCATGTCGTTATCACTTACTGTCCGGGCTGCAAGTGGCTGCTGCGTTCGGCCTGGATGGCTCAGGAACTGCTTTCCACGTTCGAAGATGAGCTTGACGAGCTGTCTCTTCGCCCCGGGCCAAGCGGAATTTTTGAAGTCCACGTGAACGGCCAACGCATCTGGTCACGCAAGGAAGCGCAACGATTCCCGGACATCAAGGAACTCAAACAACTGGTACGCGACCGGATCTCTCCTAATCGTTCACTGGGACATACCGACAGGTCTTCAGCAGATTAACCGGATCTATCGATGACCTGATACATTGGGTGTCAAAGGCTTAGACATTGGTTGAGGGATACTTGTGACGCTCGCCATTTCAGGCCACTATCTACGCCTCTGCAAAAAATCCAAAGGAAAGGCATGTTTCTTGACCGTTACCACTCACTACAGAATGGCAAGGTAGTGATCGATGCCCATCAGGGCAGCCGTTTTGCCAAGGAAGTTGCTGGCGACTTCAATCCCATTCACAACCCTGACGCCCGGCGCTTCTGTGTGCCAGGTGATCTGCTGTTCGCGCTGTTGTTGTCACACTTTGGCCTGTACCGAAACATGACTTTCCACTTTCGCAGCCTGCTCGGGGACTCCGTGCCATTGACCCTGAAAGAGGATGAAGACGGTCTGATCCGGGTTTATGACGACAGCGGCAAGATCTACATAGAAGTCGAACGCAGTGGTGAGTCAACCAAGGATCAGGATCTGATTGAGTCCCTGACCAAGTGCTACGTGGCCGCCTCTGGCAAGAACTTCCCTCATACCCTGAAACCACTGATGGAAAAAAATGGCCTGATGTTCAATCCAGACAGGCCAATGGTCATGTACCAGAGCATGAGCCTGCAGCTGGAAACCCTGGACATCTCCAACCCCGCACTGGAATTGGGCAATGCCTCTCTGACCGCAGAAGGAAAAAGAGGCAACGTGGCCCTGGATTACCAGCTGGTTTCAAATGGCCAGATTACTGGTCACGTCTCCAAAAAACTGGTGGTAAGCGGCCTCCGCGAATACGACGCAGACGCCATGGACGAAGTTGTCGAGCAATTCTACCGCCTGAAGGCCCGAGCCTGGGACTGACCCCGGACCCTGGCCTGGCGGTTCAGGCCAGTTCGAATTTCCGGCGGATACCTTCAATGCGCTTGCGGTTCACGCCCAGATCAGAGTACCCCAGTCGCGACGCGGAGCGCACGTGAATGACCTCTTCAGCCGGATCGCAGTAGAACTCCAGGTCATCGACAAAACCGAGCAGTTTGGATGCGCACTCGAAGTAGAGATAATGCTTGTCCTCCTCGACCAGCGAGGCGCCGGGCAATTTGTTGACCACTTCCTTCAGACGCTTCATGTCAGCGGCGGGCTCACCAGAAAGAGGCAGTGGCGGCACGCGATGGCTGGCTGAACTGGCCTGACTGGAAACACAATTGGGTTTGCCGGGGCAGGCCGCCAATTTGCCATCCTTTACACCCAGATTTTTCGGTCGCTTTCCTGCCAACATACAATGATCCTTTCTTGCTGCGTATTAATTTGTAGTGGGAATATCTGATTCGAGCATCTGCGCACGTATGCGGGGAAGATGCTCCGGGTAATGATGCTGTATATAACGAATAAGGCCTTCTCTCATCTCACAACGTAAGTTCCACAATGCACTGGAGTCCTTCGCGCTCATCAAAAAGCGGATCTGCATGGCTTTATCGCCAGCGTCGACCACCTGCACCGTTTCCGTCACCCCGTCCCAATCAGCCGACGCCCGCAGCAAACGGGCAAACTCTTCTCTCAACGGGTCGATGGGGATGCTGTAATCTACCCAGATCAGTGCGCTGCCAATCAGATCGGAGCTATTACGAGACCAGTTCTGAAACGGATTTTCGATAAACCACTGCAGCGGCACCACCAGGCGACGCAGGTCCCAGACTCTTAAAACGACATAAGTCGCCGTGACCTCCTCTACCCAGCACCATTCATTCTGAACATATACCACATCATCAATGCGCAATGGTTGCGTGAGGGCAATCTGCATACCGGCCAGCAAATTGCTGAGCACCGGTCGCGCAGCGAAGCCCAGAATGATGCCACCCACACCGGCAGACGCCAGCAGGCTGGTGCCGATCTGGCGCACAGAATCGAATGTCATCAGCGCCAGGCCAGTACCAATCAGCACAATAACGATGTTCAGGCCACGGACCAGGAAGCGGGTCTGAGTCTCAACCTTGCGCGCTTTTTTCCACCGGCCTTCCAACGCCGGGTTGAGTTTGACAATCACTTCGCCAATCGCCGAGGTGCAGCACACCGCTGCCCAGGTCAGTGAGCCGACCAATAGCAGTGTGACCAATTGCTGTATACCCGGCAGCAGAGGCAGATCACTCGGCGCAGAGTGAAGCACTCCGTTGACCGCGAAGAGGCAGAGCGACACCCAGATTGCAGGAGCGGCCGCGTTGAAAAACATGCGGGTTGCCGATGCGGGCGTGAAGAATCGCACCAGCAGATAAACCAGCACCTTGTACGCCATGATGGCCAGAAAAACAGCGAAGAGCGCGTAGCCAACAGTCGTCAGCCAGGCGGCAAATGCGTCCTGAACGGTTGTCACCATGAACCCTCCTACAGGCGTCGTGAAACCCCTGACAAACTAGCAGGTTATGAGGGTAGCGGGAACCTAGGAAACGTTTTGCTCGAGGAATTTCATGTAAGACGCGCTCACTCTGTCGGGTGCCTCCACCTGTGGGTAGTGTCCTATATCCTCCAGTTGCTCCAGCCAGGCCAATGGCAGCTCAAGCTCTTTGAATCGCTCAACCATATGAGCACCGGATACCGGATCCAGTGAACCGTTGATCAAAGCCACCGGAATCCGGGCGCTTCTGATCGCTTCAACCCATCGTTCCCGATGGATTTTACGGTCAGTCATGTAGGTAATCAGGTTATGAAAGATGTGCTTGCCATCGTTGTATGTGACCAGAGACCAGAACTGATCCAGCTCTTCCGCCGAAGGCTTGGTGTCAGGTCCGAACACGCGTGAGAAGGCAGCATCGAATTTGCGCTTGTTCGAAAGCTTGTTGAACAACCACCCCAGAGGACTCAGCAGCAATTTCTGGGTAAGCAACGCGCGATGAGTTTCGGGGAACAGGCCGCCATTAAGAAAACACACCGATAACCACTGCCCCGCACCGTCGCCCGAGTTTTGACGGGCCAGCAGTTCCTGCGCCACGGTATCGCCGTAGTCATGCGCCAGCACGTGAAACTGATTCAGACCAAGCTCTCTGACCAGGCCTTCCACCAAATCCGCCTGTTCGTGGATCGAGTAGCGATGCCCTTTGGGCTTGTCGGAAAAACCAAACCCCAGCATATCCATGGCGACCAACCGATAATTCCGGCGAAGACTGGCCCACACAGGTTGCCAGTCCCAACTCGAGGTGGGAAAACCATGAATCAGTAAAATCGTGGGCTGATTTGGCTCGCCTTCGTCCACCAGGAACAGATTTCGACCGTTGATTTGCCGGTATTCACCGAGGGCTTTCCAGTCTTCGGGCTGCATGTGTGCTCCTATTCTTGTTGTTCTGGTTGAGAATCATGCTAAAACATGAACTTGACGTCAAGTTTCAGTTATTGTTCAATTTGCGCAAATACCAGAGATTATCGTCTATGAGAGCGTCCCCAAAAGCTGCACCTAAACAGGAACGCGCGATCCGCAAGCGCAATGCCCTGCTGGCGTCAGCGTCTGCCGAGTTCTCAGCCAAAGGGTTTGAAGCGACAACCGCAAAATCCATCGCCGACCACGCTGGCGTGGCAACAGGTACGTTCTATCAGCATTTCCACAATAAGGATGACGTACTGCTGGAGGTCACACGCCAGCGGTTTGAAGCACTACACGCGCATTTGCAGGTCCCAGAGGCAGACCTGAATGTGGCGGAGGGATCAGATCGGGGCACCGACTTGCAACAGGTTTTCAGCCAGGCATTGAGCTTTCTATACGATTTCCACCAACAGGAAGCGGGCTTGCATGATGTTCTGGAATACCGGCGCCGCGTGGATCCAGCTCTGGCCGAATTGATGGACGGTGGAGAAGCAATTTTGATGGAGCGTGTTCGCGCCTTCGTAGCCCGCTACGTGCGTGATCAGGTCGAGACTACCGCTTTTTGTCTGTTTTCCATGGCAGAAGGCATCGTGCATCGGCACGTATTTCAGGGCCACAGCGCTGTCTCCCGCGACGAAGTTATTGCCACGGGAACCCGTCTGTTATCGGCCTATTTCGAACAACAACGTCAGTGTTGAGGCGATCATGAGTGACACAGCAGCACAAGCTACATCGTGGGATTACCTGATTCGCGGCGCCAAAGTCTTTGACGGCAGCGGCGCGCTCCCGGCTCGGGAAGATATTGCCATCGCCGACGGGAAAATTGCGGCGAGGGCCCCCGAACTGGACCCGAGTAAAGCCAGCAAGGTTATCGACGGCACCGATCGCTGGGCCATGCCCGGCCTGTTTGACATCCATACCCACTACGATCTGGAACTGGAAGTGGCTCCAGGCCTGCCGGAATCAGTGCGACATGGCACCACCACCGTTGTCATCGCCAACTGCAGCCTGGGGCTGGCCTTCGGTGCCCAGCGCAAAGAGGGCGCCGACCCGATTGTCGACTGCTATGCCCGCGTCGAGAATATTCCAAAGGATGTCCTCAGAGCCACTGCCGATAAAGTGGACTGGCACAATCCGAAGGAATACATGCAGCACCTGAACAAGCTGAACCTGGGCCCCAACCTGGTGACGATGGTGCCTCACTCCATGCTGCGGATCGAAGTCATGGGCTTTGACGCCAGCATTTCCCGTGACCCGACGGAAGACGAACTCGTCGCCATGGAAGAATTGCTGGATAAGGCCATGGACAACGGCTATGCGGGTTTTTCCACCGATGCACTGCCCTTTCATTATCTGGCCAATCAGCCCAACACCCGGAAGACCATTCCAACCCAGTTCGCCAAGTACTATGAAATCAAGCGGTTGACGGACGTAGTTCGGCGCAAAGGTGGTATCTGGCAGGCGACTCCTCCGAAAGACAGCACCATTGGCACCATCAAAACCTTCCTGCTGAGCTGTGGACGCCTGCACGGCAAGCCTTTGAAGACCACGGTGGTCGCCGCGCTGGACGTCCAAAGCAACCGCAAGATCGTGCGACTGGCACGTTTGCTGGCCCGCATCCTGAATTCCCGATTCCTGAAAGGTGATTTCCACCTCCAGGCTCTGGCTGCGCCCTTCAAAACCTGGTCAGATGGCGCAGTGACGCCACTGTCTGAGGAAATCGAAGAACTGCGCATTCTCAACGAAACCGAATTGGAAGACCGGGAAACCCGCTGCAAGATCCTGAACGACCCGGAATACATCGAGAAGTTCAAAGCCATGTGGATGCATGGCAAGCAGGGCTTCGGACTGGCGAGGATCAAACGCCTGCTGCGTTTGGAGGACTATGCGTTCAACCGCACCCTGGCAGACATGACCATCGACATTTGCCCACTGAAAGAGTGGGAAGGTCTGACGTTCGCCGAGGTGTTCGATCGTGTTCGTGCCGCCAACGCCGGCAATACGAGCCAACTGACCGATAGCGAACACTCGCTGATCAAAGACTACTTCACGCAGGTTCAGGACGAAGCGGATTTTGTGCTGGCCATGCTTCGGGCATTTGATCGTGATCTGAGCTGGTACACCGTCTCTGCCAACCGCAACGAGACCGTGGTCCGCAAACTGTTGATGGATCGTCAACTACTGCCGGGATTCAATGACAGCGGTGCGCACCTTACCAACATGGCATTTTACGATGGCAATCTGCGGGCATTGAAATTGGCCTCTGACGGAGGCGATGCCGATGTCGCCTATATGGTTCGCCGTTTGACCAGCGACCCGGCAAAGGTGTTCGGCGTTAAGGGTGGCACCATCAATGTGGGAGACCAGGCGGATCTGATTCTTATCGATCCATCCGCTCTGCGGCGAATGGACCACAACAACACCGTGAAACGCCAGTATCGGGAGGAATTCCAGCACGAGCAGCTGGTCAACCGTACCGATGGCGTAGTACCGCTGGTCATGATCGCTGGGCACGCCGCCTGGAACGGAGACGACTTCGAGCCCAGCCTCGGCACCACGAAAATGGGCACTGTGCTGGAAACGACCTTTTAAAAATTAGCTTACTCCCCATTATCGAACGGTCGCAGGTTTTCTGCACCAAAACAGGTCAGGGCATCAGGTCAATACCTGATGCCCCACCTACCCAAGCATCCGTCAGCTTCTTACCCTCCTCCTTAATTGCCTAATTTAAATACTCTTTTTTAACTTTCGACATAACAGGCATGGCAATTGCCTAATAATAGGCAGATCCTGTTGATGATCTTCATTGCCATCCAGGGCACAGAAAACCGAATTATCGGACAAAGGCGTCCGCACACCCCTCAAAGCCTGGGGTATGTGTGGGTGTCTTTTTTTTGCGCCTGAAAAATGATTTTAAATGTACAAAACGAGGTAAAAAGGATGTCCTATCTAGCTCCTTCAGAATTCGTTACCAAACTGGTAGATGCTGGCGAAGCCAAGGTCTACATGAGTACACGAGACACGCTCATCCGGGCGTTCATGGCCGGTGCAACTCTGGCCCTCGCGGTTATTTTCGCGGTGACCATTGCCGTGCAGACCGGCTCCTTCCTTTTGGGTGCGCTGCTTTTCCCGGTTGGTTTCTGCATGCTTTACCTGATGGGTTACGACCTGCTGACCGGCGTATTCACCCTGGTACCCCTTGCCCTTCTGGACAAGCGCCCCGGGGTGACTTTCCCGCGCATGCTCAAATGCTGGGGTCTGGTCGGTCTTGGTAACCTTGGCGGTGCGCTGTTCATCGCTGTTTTCGGCTACCTGAACTTTTCCATGGGCGGCTCCGAAGCCATTAACGCTGTCGGCGAGAAAATGATGGCCGTTGGTGAATCAAGAACCGTTGGTTATCAGGATGCTGGCCTTGCGGGCTGGATCGTTCTGTTCCTGCGCGGCATGTTCTGTAACTGGATGGTGTCCATGGGCGTTGTTGGTGCAACCATCTCTACCCACGTTTCCGGTAAGATCATGGCCATGTGGATGCCGATCATTGTGTTCTTCTTCCTTGGTTTCGAGCACTCAGTCGTTAACATGTTCCTGTTCCCGATTGGCCTGATGATGGGCGCTGATTTCACCCTGTATCAGTACATCATGTGGAATGAGATCCCCACCGTTCTGGGTAACCTCGTTGGCGGCCTGACTCTGGTTGGCCTGGTGCTGTACACCACTCACGTTCGCACTGCGCCGAAGCGCCAGTTCAAGGACGTTAAAGCATCAAGCAAAGAGCGCGTAGCCGCTTAATAACGGCACTGGTATTGCCCGGGGGAGTCTTTAGCTACAGGCTTCTCCGGGCAAACTGCCTATCTCAATATGACCCAACCTCTTACTCTCTCCACCGGTCGGTATGCCAGTAAAGGCACAAAACCGATCCAACAGGATTTCTCCGCCTGTGTTGTGCCGAAAGGCGCAACGCTCGACATGAAAGGCGCGGCCTTCGCCATAGCAGATGGCATCAGCTCAAGCGACGTCAGCCAGATTGCCAGCGAAACTGCCGTTACCAGCTTTCTGGAAGACTACGTCTGTACCTCCGAGGCCTGGTCCGTCAGGACGGCAGCCGAGAGAGTACTTTTGGCAACCAATTCCTGGCTGTATTCACAAACCCGTAATGGCCCATCCCGCTACGACCCCAACCGAGGGTACGTCTGCACCTTTAGCGGGCTGATCATCAAAGCCAGCACCGCTCACGTGATTCACGTTGGCGATAGCCGGGTTTACCGCCTGAGAGATAAGGCATTGGAACAGCTGACTCACGATCACCGTCTCTGGGCTTCTGAAACCGAGAGTTACCTGAGCCGTGCCCTGGGTGTGAATGACCAGCTGGAAATCGACCACCGCGCTGAGACGGTTCGCCAAGGGGACGTATTCTTCCTCAGCACCGACGGCGTTCACGAGCATTGCAAAACAAAACAGATCATTGAAGCCGTCGATCGATACGCCGATGATCTGGATCAAGCAGCAGAGCATCTGGTTGAGCTGGCCCTCGAACAGGGCAGCGATGACAACCTCACTGTCCAGATTGTTCGGGTGGATGCGCTTCCCGAAAGCGACCGGCCAGCACTTGACCACCAGATAGAGAACCTGCCCTTTCCACCCATGCTTGAGCCCCGGAATGAATTCGACGGGCACACCATTCTTCGGGAGCTGCACAGTAATAGCCGGAGCCACGTCTATCTGGCCGTTGATAATGCATCCGACACCCAGGTTGTCCTGAAAACCCCATCCATCGACCTGCGCGACGACCCGCAGTATCTGGAAGGGCTGTTGATGGAAGAATGGATTGCCAGGCGTGTAAACAGCGCTCACGTGATGAAAGCAGGTCTGCCAGACCGGCCACGCCATTACCTTTACACCGCCATGGAATACATTGAGGGGCAAACCCTCAGACAATGGCTGAATGACAACCCGGAACCTGATCTGGAGACGGTACGGGGCATCGTTGAACAGGTTGCCCGAGGACTCTATGCCCTGCATCGAATGGAAATCCTGCACCAGGACATTCGCCCGGAGAATCTGATGCTGGATAATCAGGGAACCGTAAAGATTATCGATTTCGGCGCTGCCCAGGTCGCTGGCATCCTCGAGGCATCCGAGCTCGGCCCTACCGAATTCCCCGGCACGGCCCTTTTTATGGCGCCGGAATATTTCCTGGGCGAGACCGGCACCACCCGCTCGGATCTGTTTTCACTGGGAGTGCTTGCCTATCACCTGCTGAGCGGTGACTTTCCCTACGGGACAGGAATGGCAAAATGCCGTACCGCGACGGCTCAGCGAAGGCTTATCTACCAGTCGGTTCTGGACGACGACCGGGAAATCCCTTCCTGGATCGACCAGACGCTGCGAAAAGCGGTGCAGGTCAACCCGGAAAAGCGCTATCAGGAGCTGTCCGAGTTCATCCATGACTTGCGACACCCCAACCCGGAATTTCTCAGTCAGACGCGGCCGCCTCTACTCGAGCGCAATCCGGTTGCCTTCTGGCAGGGCGTTTCTGCCATCCTGGCAGCGATCGTCGTCTTTCTTCTGGCGAGATAGCGTCACGAAGGTTCCGTCGCCGGCGGCCGAATGACCACCATTGCCACGCCGATGATCGACAAGGTGCCCCCGGCCATGGCCAGCAACCCCAAACGCTCATCGAATAGCAGGAAGGCTTCCAGAGCCGTTACGGGTGGAACCAGATAGAACAGGCTGGCCACCTGTGAGGCCGCACCGCGACGAATCAGCCACATCAGAAGCAGAATGGCACCAATGGATACGCCCAGAACCAACCAGGCCATGGAGAGGATCAGGGGCAGCGCCCACTCCACTTCCCGGGTTTCGAAGCTGAAAGCGCCAATGGCAAATAACGTCGCCGCCGCGGAATACTGGATGAACGTGCCTGATACCAGATCCGCCTTGGTACCCCGACGTTTCTGGTAAACCGTGCCCAGCGAGATACCACCCAGAGACAGGGCTGCCCATATCAGCGTCCAGGCTGGGAAACTCCCGCCGGCCTCGCTGGCCACGAACTTTTCCAGCAACACCAGAGACACGCCGATCAGGCCCAACATCAGCCCCAGCCACTGTCGAACGGAAACCCGTTCCTTCAGCACTGCTATGGCGACCGCAGACGTCACCAGCGGCTGCAATCCCACGATCAGGGAAATAATCCCCGAGGGCATACCGCCCTGAATGGCATAGTAGACGCCGCCCAGATAACACCCATGAACCAGCACACCGGTCACCGCCAGGTGCCCAGCCGCGCGGATACCGGGCCAGCGGGGTTTCAGAATCCACGCCAATACCCCGAGCAAAGCGAGGGTAAACAGCATTCGAATCAGCAGCAACGTAAAGGGTTCCGCGTAAGGCAGCCCGTATTTGGCGCCAATGAACCCGGTGCTCCACAACCACACGAACAAGGCGGGAATACCAATCGAGAACAATGCCGAAGATCGGGGGTTCGCTGACATGTTATTGAACCGGCGAGAAGTGGGTCTGTTTGGCCAGCTGCGCCGCAACGTCGCTGCACACCTGCTCAGGTGTATATCCGGCAGCCTCGACCGTGATCTGGCTGTAGCGCTTGTATAACGCAAATCGTTCCTGAAACAGATCGTCCAGAGACTGGTCAGGGTGGCGGGAAATACCGCGTAAACTGTAATCGCCGATTCGACGTTCTACTTCATCGAGCGGAATGTTCAGAAACACCACGATGCCACGGGCCGACAAATGCGCCATCGCCGCTTCGCTATAAACGGCGCTGCCTCCCGTTGAGATGACATGCCCCTGAACATCCAGGGTCTGCAACACCCTGGCCTCGACGTCACGAAGTGCCGCATACCCCTGAGTATCCACAATCGTCTGCAAGGTTTGCCCGGTTTCCTGCTGAATAACCAGGTCGGTATCGGTAAACCCCAAGCCAAGCCGTTTGGCCAGCAGAACACCCACGGTGCTCTTGCCGCTGCCTGGCATGCCAATCAGTACTACATTAACCGGGCCCAAATTTGCTCTCCTCAGGCAGTGGAATCTGCTTTAAAAGTACAACCCGTAACACATTCAGACAAAGGCGCCATTTTCTAAGCCCCTGAAATTCGTTTACTCTTGCACTTATCGAATTCTGAGACGTGAACACCCATGGGTTGGACTCGCCATCTAAACCGCCAACTTGTCTTTTGTCTGGCCAGCACCCTGTTGGCCAGCCTGCTGTCGTCCGCCACCCTGGCTGGTGACGTTAAAAAAATTGTTCACCCCGACGGCTCAATTGAATTCACCAACGTGGGCGAGTCCAGTAACAAACGTGCATCCACAAAAGACGAAGTGGTCTACCGTTATCGGAATGACCAGGGCGTAGTCGCCTTCAGCGAAGTCCAGCCCGCAGGCGCCAGCTTTGAAGTCATTCGTTTCCACTGCTTTGCCTGCGACCCCGATTCCAGCGTCGACTGGCGCAAGACCCCGCTGTTTGTCGAACCCTATGCCGACGAAATTGCAGTCGCGGCTGAGGAGTTCGGCGTCGATCCCGCCCTGGTCAGAGCGGTGATTCATGCCGAATCGGCCTTCAACGAGTCCGCGATCTCCCCGGCCGGCGCTCAGGGCCTGATGCAACTGATGCCAGCCACCGCCCAGGAACTGGGCGTGACAGACGCGATGTCGGCTAACCACAACATTCGCGGCGGTGTTCACTACCTGGCCAAGATGCTCCAGCGGTTTGGCGGCGACATTACCCTGGCAACCGCCGCCTACAACGCCGGCCCCGGCGCAGTTGGCCGCTACGGTGGTGTACCGCCCTATGCCGAAACCAAGGCCTATGTGAATCGGGTCGGCATATTGCACGAACGCTACGCAAGCAACTGATTGTCTACCCGAACGCCAGCCAGGCTCCGACCAGCAGCATCAGGCTGCCTGCAACACGGTTTACCGTCCTGACACCGCCACCACGATTCAAGGCCCGCCGCAGACCTTTACCACCGTGGGCGTATATCTGCAGACAAATAAACTCCAGCAGCAGAATAATCAGGATCAGCGCTGTCAATTGGGGCGCCATGGGGATGTCGCTGTCCAGAAACGGTGGCAACAAGGCCACAAAGAAGGCCCAGCCCTTGGGGTTGGCAATGGCCGTTACGAACCCCTGAATGGCCAACTGTAAACGAGACGCCTGACGGCTACTGGTATCTTCTTCCTCGGGCATGGCCATTCGCCCACGAGAGCGCCACATCTGAATCCCGAGCCACGCCAGGTAAGCGCCACCTGCGTATTTGAACACGGCAAAAGCCGTGGGGTACTGCAGCATAAATGCCGCCACCCCCACCGCAGCAGAGGTTGCCACAACCGCAACCCCAAGCAGCTCGCCCACCATCATCCACAAGGCCCGGCGAACCCCGATGGTAATACCCATAGACAAGGCCAGCGTCATGCACATGCCGGGGGTAATCGACACCACAAAAAAGGTTGGGATAAAGGCCGATAACAGTGACCAGTTCAATGTCAGCACAGAAGATGTCTCTTAATTTATTCGTATTTTCAGGGAATTAGTATGAAGTCCCTAAATAAGGTCGCTAGGCTCTCCACCATTGCACGGAAGCACCAACGCCAAAAACAACACAGGTTCCGTTTTTAGAGGTACTCACGGAACCAAGCTAAGGCTTTTCTTCTCGGAGAAGCATTTCCATGAATTTCTCAAACCGTCTTTTTCTGGTTTCCGGTCTTTTTGCACTTCCCAATCCGTGCGCGACGACATAGCGACTGGATTTAGTCAGTGTTTCAAAAAATTGTTTCGCCTTCGGATTGCTATCCAGTGCCGCTATAAAGTCCGGAGGCACTTCCATTTCACTCGCCGTATAGGCATTCTCCCAACGGCCATCAGCTTTGGCAGCACGAACATGAGCAAGACCAGCCTCCGTCATCATACCCTCGCCTATCAAGCGCTCCGCATGTTCTCTATTCCTCTTTGACCAGGCGCTTCTAGCTTTTCTTGGGGTGATTCTCTGGAAATAGGATTGATCATCGATTGATTTCTTAACACCGTCGATCCAACCCCAACACAGTGCCTCAATCACAACGTCATCCCAATTCACGCTGGGAATATCAGTTCCTTTTTTAAAAATCTTCACCCACAACTCGGTCTCGGTTGCGTGGTTAATCTTGAGCCACTGACCGAGATCTTTTGGTGTTGCGAAGGTCATGACTTTCGTTGGATTTATCTCAGGCATGAAACTGACTCTTAGACGGCATAGCGCAACATTCAGGAGTGAACAACGCTAACTAAACCACTGTGCCATAAACACATAAGCTGAACTTTGAACCAAGACCGCCAAGTGTTGAGAATCCCTCTTAAATGCTTATTTATGTGATTTTCTCAAAGATTTTTCATACTAACCATTTGAAAGACTGTTGTAAGAACTTGTCTGCATTTTCAGTGACGATTTCACCATGCGCCATGACCAATATTTTCGGATTCCAAGACAACAACCTGTTGAGGTGTTTTCGCGCGTCCGCTTTTCCAAACGTGAAGCTTAAACGCCAATCCAAAGGCATTTTCCCATTAGGGGCGAGTATACCAGCACCTTTCGCCACAACCCGTTGCCAGTAGTTAAAGTCCTTACCTGAAAAGTTCTCAACGAGGTCAGTAACAATTAACGCACCTGAACTCCTATGGTAAAAAACACATTCTTCCATCAGCGGAGAACCAGAAAACAGTTCTTGTTCAATGTCTGGTTCCCAAGCATAGCTTTTCGGGTTATCAAGAGAGGCATGAAAAGCGATATCACTACGCTTTTTAATCACCTCGTTTGTCCCATAGACTTCTGCGTTTGGATAGGTCGCAATCCATTCAGATATGAATAAGTGGTGTAAATGATTGGGGGCAATTAAATATTTAACACGACCTAGACTGTCAATTTGCTCTGCAATTGACTTGGATAATTTGATTGGACTATGAACCCATAGCTCTCCGCTAGAAAGCCTAACAACCGTCATTCGAGTGGAAAAAGGCAAACAAAAGAACTGAACAGGTTCACCATCAAATATCCATATTTCATGCGCTAGTTTTTCCATAACTCACTCTTTCAAGGGCTGATCTCAGGTTTCAGGCCCGCTTCAGTTAGCGCCGCGGCAATGCCGTCAGCCATCTTGCGATAGCCGCTAGCATTGGGGTGAATCCGGTCTGCCCGCAGACCTTCGTCAGAGAGTACTTCGGAGAAAATACCGTCGATCAGCAGAATGCGCTCTTCCTCGGCCAGCTCCGCATAGATGGGCGAGTCTGACAGGCTGCCCACACTGGCGCCAAACACGGAAAACTCTGGTACCGCGACAAGCGCAGGTATGGCTCCGGACCGGCGCACGGCGGTAATTATTTCCCGAAGATGCTCCTTCACCTGATTAGCAGACTGGCGACGCAAAAAATCATTACCGCCCAGTTCCACTATCACCAGGTCCGGTTCGTGTTTCTGGAGCAGTCCGCCGATGCGTCCACGTGCTTCTCTCGCCGTGTCACCGGGTATACCGGCATTGACGACCGTCCAACCGGTGTCCTTTGCCAGCAGTGAAGGGAAGTCTTCGCCCTTTCCGGCTCCAGTTCCATGGGTGACGCTGTTCCCGAATGCCAGCACAACTGAGTCCTGCGCCAGAGGCTGATAGCGAGGCGAAGAATCACTGCAGGCAGTGATTAGGAGAAACAGCGCCAGTAACACCGGCATTCTCAATCGCTGTGCCGCGTCGGCGATGGCATGCTGGGCATTCAAGATGCACACTCCCGTCCAAGTCATCTGTGCTTAACGATAAGCTTGCGCCTGAACGGACGCAACTGCTGAATCCCACAGTAAGAATCGCAGTTTCATCTTCACGAGACCTATCAAATACAAAGAGTTGGCACCGTCCTTAAGGTAGCTCTCGCAGTTCCGGGTGGTCGAAAAGCGAGCATTCGAGTAAGGCGGTCGATGCCAATAGACTGTCTTGCGTTTGAGGCTATGGGAGGTCAGGCGTTGTGGGGTACACATCCACGAAGAAAGTAAATGCCTGAGAAATTAGTAAAAAGGTAGCGGGCATGCAAGACTGATCCGTTACCCCAGCAGACTGTTCTGTTGGGCCAGGTAAACCTACGTATGAGCCCTACCAAAGTAAGTGAGCATGATCCAACGCAAGACCCAACCTATGTAATCGATACAAATCTCAATCTGGTCGAGGCGAATGATGCCTGGCGTGACTTCGCCACAGACAACAACGGTGAGACACTGCTGCGCGAGGGTGCGCGGATCAATGTTCTTGAAGCGATGGATGGATCGCAAAAAGCACGCTGGGAAGCTCTCTATAAGGCATTGTTGCGCGGTGATATTGCGCGACACACTGAACGCCTGTCGTGCCCCTCCCCGACACTACGTCGAGAGTATGAACTCACCATTGAACCACGCTTTTCTGACTCGAATGAGGTTGCATACCTCGAACATCGATTACGCCTGCTGTCCTCAAAGCCAGCCGCGAGGCTTCCCGGGATACACGTACCCGGCCCAGAAACGCCGACTTCAGAGCCAGGTGTAGAGAAACATGCCGTTTCGATACAAAGTAAGTGTCTCCCGCTGCACGGCAACGGGGGTGACGCTGTCTGGACGCACCATGAAACTGACACACGCGCCTGGTGGCTAATCGCTGACGCGATGGGGCATGACGAGCGGTCGAACCGCGCTGTGCAGTGTGTGAGGGCCCTTGTCGCCGAAAACTTGGGCGGTTCGCCGCAATCGGTTGTCCAAAAGGTCAACGACCGCTTCATCCAGGCCTACCGGAACGATGAAGGCCGGATGTTTGTGTCAGGGATTCTATGTCTGATAGACATGGACCTTCACAAGATCAGTATTGCGACATTCGGCCATCAGGGATTGCTGACAACGAATATGGGCGCGGTCAAGCTTGAGGGTGGGATGCCGGTCGGCGTTCTGTCCGATGCGGGGCCATGGCCCGAGCAGGTTCTCGATACTCGGGCAATCGGGAAACGAGGCATGGTATTCACTGACGGTTTATTCGAGCAATTCAATGATACGGGCGAGATGTACTCCATCGAACGCCTCTATCAGGCGTTTATGGAAACTCAGGATTCATCCTTGGCTGAAAGCATGGACCGGATTTTCCGATCCGTTGAGCGTTTTCGTGATGGTGCTCCGGTCAAAGACGACAGAACCCTGCTGGGATTTGAGTTTTCGGGTTAGTGACAGGCTAAGATGCGGCCATGAAATTATCGCGGATTCTGAGTAATCAGAACGGGGTTAGTCGCAAACAGGCCAATGGTCTCCTTGCGGCCGGCCTTGTTCAGGTCGATGGCACCCCCTGTAGTGAGCCTGCTCAGGAAGTCAGCCGTTTCTCGACGGTCACCTGTCAGGGGCACATCGTTCAGGCCGGGGCTGTCGCCCATTACCTGATGCTATACAAGCCCGCTGGCATTTTGAGCGCCACAACAGATACCACTCACTCCACTGTGATGGATCTCATTGATACCAGCCACTACCCCGAATTACACATTGCCGGCAGGTTGGATCGTGCCAGTACCGGGCTCATGCTTCTTACCAATGATGGCCAGTGGTCGCGAACCCTGACGGAGCCAGATTCTGAAAAGCCAAAGGTCTATCGGGTAACCACAGCGTATGAGTTCTCGCCCGACACGGTGGACCGGTTTGCGGCAGGCATATGGTTCGAATACGAGCAATTGACGACCCGGCCCGCAACTCTGGAACCTTTGTCAGGCCGCGTCGCAAAACTGACACTCTACGAAGGCCGTTACCACCAGATAAAACGCATGTTCCATGCGGTTGGCAATCGCGTCGTCGCTTTACATCGGGAACAAATTGGCGACATTGAACTGGACCACACACTGGCTCCCGGAGACTATCGTACTTTGACCCAACAGGAGATCGACAGCGTCAACCAGGTCTGACTGCGCTATGCTTCAGTCATTCCCCATGACATTCCAAGGAATGCTGTCCTCATGGCAGACGCCCAAAGCAACCCGTTACAAGACCCTCCCCGTCCGCTAAGGCATCTGAGCATCTATCTGGTTGGTCTGGTTAAAGGCCGACTGTGGCTGAAAGTTCTGGTCGGAATGTTTCTTGGCCTTGTCGTCGGAACCCTTCTGGGCCCATCGGTCGGCCTGGTGGAACCTGAACGCGGCTTGCTGATTGGCAACTGGCTGGCCTTTCCAGGCCAGCTCTTTCTTGCCACCATCCAGATGATCGTGATTCCCCTGGTCATTGCCTCGGTGGTGCGCGGCCTGGCCGCCAGTGAAAACCTGGAGCAACTGCGAAAGCTTGGCTTCCGAGTGACCAGTTTCTTCGTTGTTACCACGGCCATGGCGGCCGCAATCGGCCTTTGGGTCGGGTCTGTGCTCAACCCTGGCAGCATGATGGAAGGCCTGACGCTACCCGCCGGCGAGGCGGGCGCCGGTGCAGCCGCACCCGTGCCTTCGGTGATGGAACTGCCCCAGGCGTTACTCGGCCTTCTGCCCGGCAACCCGCTGGATGCCATGGTCGAAGGCCAGATGCTTCAGGTCGTGATTTTCTCGATCATCGTGGGAGTCGCACTTGTCAGCATGCCTGAGGAAAAATCCCGCCCCATGCTGGACCTGCTGGATTCCCTGCAACAGGTCTGTATGACCGTCGTAAAGTGGGCCATGAAACTGGCGCCCTACGCGGTTTTCGGCCTCATGGCGCAACTGACCACCACGATCGGGTTCCAGGCGATGCTCGGCATGGCGTCTTACGTTGCCACAGTACTAATTGGGCTTCTTCTGTTGATGGGCGTTTATATGCTGATCCTTCGCTTTCTGGTGGGAGATTCACCGTCCGCGTTTCTGCGCAACACTCGTGACGTCCTGCTGCTTGCGTTTTCGACCTCCAGCTCCGCCGCCGTCATGCCTCTTTCGATTCGCACCGCGGAAGACAAGCTCAAGGTACGGCCATCGATTTCCCAGTTCGTCATTCCACTGGGCGCCACCATTAATATGAATGGCACCGCCCTGTACCAGGCAGTGGCAACGATTTTTCTGGCCCAGGTTTATGGGATTGATCTGAGCATGGGCAGCATGGCACTGGTGGTTGCCATGGCCGTCGGTGCATCCATTGGTTCACCCGCGACACCCGGCGTGGGTATCGTAATTCTGGCCATGGTTCTTCAGACTGTAGGGGTTCCCCCTGCCGGGATCGCTCTGATCATGGGCGTTGATCGCATTCTGGACATGTGCCGAACCGCCATCAACGTCACCGGAGATCTTCTTACCTGCCGGATCATGGAACGACTGGCTCCAGACCAAGCAATTCGAGGAGAACCATGACCGAACTTAAGTTAGACATTGTGTCCGATATCGCCTGCCCCTGGTGCGCCATTGGCTACGCCAGACTGCAGAAGGCCATGGAGGCATTGCAAAATGAAGTGGACTTCGAAATCCAGTGGCACGCCTTCGAGTTGAACCCGGATCCAGCTGCCGAAGCAGAACCCATCCTGCCCGCCCTTGCCAAAAAGTACGGTCGGTCTGAACAGGAAATGGAGGAAGCCCAGTCACAGATGATCGCGATTGCCACGGATCTGGGGCTGAACTTTGAAAAGATGCAGCAACGCTATACCCGCAATACCTTCGACGCCCATCGCCTGGTGAAATGGGCCGAAGAGCAGGGAAAGCAGACGGCAATGAAACTGGCTTGTTTCGATGCCTACTTTGGGGACGCAGCGAACATCTCGGACCCGGAGGTCCTCGCCGATTGTGCGGAAAACGCAGGATTGGATGGAAATCAGGCCCGGGACATTCTGTCTTCAGATCTATACGCCGAAGCCGTTCGCCAGGACGAAGCAAAATATCAGCAGGCTGGCGTTTCCGCCGTGCCGGCTTTTATCGTCAACGAGAAGTACCTGATTTCAGGGGCTCAGGAACCCGAAACCCTGATTCAGGCATTCCGGGAAATTTCACAGGAAGCCTGAGCACCTGCCGAGGATGCCCCGTTTTCCGGGGCATCCTCGGCCTTAGGCCCTATTCTGAAGCCGCGATCAGGCTGGCATTACCACCGGCGGCGGTGGTGTCCACACAGACGTGACGTTCAACCACGTACCGCTGATCCAGCTTGTGCTCGGTGATCAGTGGCAGCAGCGCGCCGCTGCGCTTCATCAGCGCCTGGCGGAATGGCTTCAGCAGTGACGGCTTGGCGCAGCTGACGAGCGCATCGAAACCATCGACGTTCTCAACGGCATCTGGCTCCAGACGGCCTTCCACACCCACGACAGGCAAGCCAGCCCTGGCAGCACGATCCAGGGTATGACTGATCCCCAGCGCAATCACCACGGCTTTGTTGCCTTGCGCCAGAGCCATCTCCATCTGCTCAATGGCCGTCTCCTTGTCAGGACCCAGACAGATCACCACGCCGCGAGCATGATTGCTCAACAGGTTGGATTCGCCAGTCGGCCCGGGCATTTCCTCGACGTGGGCATCCAGTGGCTCCGGCACCGAATCGAAGATCTGCTTCATGGTCTCGACCCGGGCTTTTGGCTCCTGGGTTTCCATGTTGTCCAGTTTGCCAATCAGGCTCTTCAGCTTTTTCGCATCCACCTTGTCACCACCGGACTCCGTGGTGGTCTGAACCGTCTCACCTTTCATAAACCGACGCACATACTGGGGGCCACCGGCTTTCGGGCCAGTGCCCGACAGGCCTTCACCACCAAATGGCTGAGACCCAACAATGGCGCCGATCTGATTGCGGTTTACGTAGGTGTTACCCACCTTGATACGGCGGGTGATGCGATCGACACGGGTATCCACCCTGCTGTGAACACCAAAGGTCAGGCCATAGCCTTTCGCATTGATGTCGTCCACAACCTTATCGAGGTCCTTGGCTTTGAAGGTGGCCACGTGCAACACCGGGCCAAAGATTTCTTCCTCGAGATCCTCGATGCCGTTTACCCGGATTACAGCCGGAGACACAAAGTTGCCGGTGTGCGGCACACTCAGCTTCTTCAGAAGCTGACCCGTATTCTCGAACTTCTTGCAGTGATCGGTAATTTTCTTGGCCGATGGGTCATCAATCACCGGACCGACGTCCGTGGACAGCAGCCAGGGGTCACCGATGCCCAGCTCTTCCATGGCACCGTAGAGCATGTCCATCAGCCCGTCGGCAACATCCTCCTGGACATACAGCATCCGAAGTGCCGAACAACGCTGGCCCGCACTCTGGAACGACGACGCCATCACATCGCGCACGACCTGCTCTGGCAGGGCCGTGGAATCCACAATCATGGCGTTCAGGCCACCGGTCTCTGCCACCATTACGGCGTCCGGGTCCATGTTTTCCGCCATGGCCTTGTCAATCACCTTCGCCGTATTGGTGGAACCGGTGAAGCAGACCCCGGCAACACGAGAATCCGAGGTCAGGCCCGCACCCACGGTTGCACCGGTGCCTGGCAGCAACTGGATTGCGTCCTTCGGAATGCCTGCCTCGTGCATCAGTTCAACGGCTCGCGCAGCAAGCAGCGACGTCTGTTCGGCCGGCTTGGCCAGAACCGTATTGCCCGCGACCAGATTCGCCAGGATCTGGCCGGTAAAGATGGCCAGCGGGAAGTTCCAGGGTGAAATGCACACCACTGGCCCACGAGCTTCCCCGCTGTCTTTGTAACGAATGCCTTCGTTGGCATAGAAATGGGCAAAGTCCACCGCTTCGCGGATTTCCGCAACAGCGTCCGACAGCGACTTGCCCGCTTCCCGGGCGGTCAGCGCGAACAGCTCATAGGTGTTCTCTTCATAGAGGTCGGCCACTTTGCGCAGACACTCGGCGCGCTCTTCAACCGGTTTGGCGGACCAGGATTTGAAGCCTTTCCCAGCGGCGGAAATGGCCGTGTCGATGTCCGCTTTATCAGCCTGGGTGACGTGACCTACAAGGTCGTCCGGATTGGCCGGGTTACGCACCACCTGAACTTCGGAGCCCGACACTTTCCCCTTGATTAAAGGACCGCCTTTCCAGTGGTGCTCTTTGTAGGCACCACGACCCTTCTCGATCGCCTCGATGGTCACCGGATCGGTGAGATCCCAACCTTTCGAGTTGCGGCGATTCTCGCCGAAGATCTTGAACGGATGCACAATCGACTTGCTGGAAATGTTTTCGCCCATTTCCGTGACTGCATCGATCGGGTCTTTCGCGATCATTTCCGGGGTGATGTCTTCATCCACAATCTGGTTCACGAACGAACTGTTGGCACCGTTCTCAAGCAGGCGACGTACCAGATAGGCCAACAGCTCCCGGTGAGGACCAACCGGCGCATAGATGCGGCAAGGCACCCCACTTTCTTCCATCACCTGGGCGTGAAGCGCTTCGCCCATGCCATGCAGGCGCTGGAATTCGTAGTTGGCTTCGCCACGAACCCGAGCCATTTCCAGAATGGCAGACACAGAATGCGCATTGTGAGTGGCAAACTGCGGGTAAATGCGGTCGGTCATGTTCATCAGCTTGGTCGAGCAGGACAGATACGACACGTCACTGCAGGCCTTGCGGGTAAATACCGGGAAGCCGTCCAGGCCCATGACCTGCGAGCGCTTGATTTCAGCATCCCAATAGGCACCTTTAACCAGCCGGACCATGATGCGGCGGTCGTACTTCTCCGCCAGGCCATACAGCCAATCCAGAACGAAAGGCGCCCGCTTGCCATAGGCCTGAACCACCACGCCAAAGCCATTCCAGCCGGCCAGGTCAGGATCGCTCAGCAAGGTTTCGATCACATCCATAGAGATGTCCAGGCGCTCCTGCTCTTCGGCGTCGATATTGAAGCCCATATTGGCAGCCGCTGCCTTCTGGACCAGGCGCTTTGCCCGTGGCAGCAGTTCTTTCATCACCCGTTCTTTGTTGCCGTACTCGTACCGTGCAAGCAACGCGGAAAGCTTGACCGAAATACCGGGGTTCTTACGCACATCCCCGCTGCAATGCTTGGCAATGCTGTCGATGGCATCCGAGTAGGAATTGTAATAACGCTGAGCGTCATGATCCGTGCGGGCGGCCTCGCCCAACATGTCATAGGAATAGGTGTAGCCCCGGGCCATGTAGCCTTCACCCGCCTTCTGGGCTTCCTTGATGTCACGCCCCAGCACAAACTGGCGACCCATTTCCTTCATGGCCAGGCCGGCCACCGTGCGAATCACAGGCTCGCCCAGGCGTTTCAGCAAACGACGCAGGGTTTGAACAATGCTCTGGCGTTCGGTTTCTGTCAGCAGGGTGCTGGTCATCAACAACGCTACCGTTGCCGTGTTAATCAGGGAGGAGTCGGCCTTGCCGACGTGCTCGCCCCAGCTGCCAGCGGTGATCTTGTCTTCAATCAGATCATTAATGGTGGTGCTGTCCGGGACCCTCAGCATGGCCTCCGCCAGACACATCAATGCCACACCTTCTTTGGTACTGAGACCATACTCCGCCAGGAACTTTTCCATGATCGTGGACTTGGCGTTCTTGCGAACCTTACGCACAAGTTCCGCCGCGCGGGTAGAAATCGCGTTGCGCTCTTCCTGGGTCAACTGGGCGCCGGCAATCATTTCGCTAATGACGGTGTATTCGTCAGCCAGATAATAATTGCGGATGGCCTGCCGGCTATCGACGAGCTCAGGCGTCACTGATTCCTGCGGTCTCATAGTTGAACCCTCATGTTTGTGTGTCTTGTTAGCCTTTACAGCATTTTACCGAGAACGCTCAAGGCTGTTTCACTGTAAAATCTGTTTTTGCAATTCGATTTGGCTTTTCTGGAGAGCGAAAAGCAGCAATAAAACTCGAAGACGCTTGCGGATTAGTCAAAAAACCTTAAGCTTTGAAGCGGGAAAAGACATATTCCTCCCCTCGGTGAGTGAGCACATATCTCTAAAGAGTAGCTGTTATAAGGGAATTACGCAGGGAAGGCAGGGAAAGATCAGGAGAAAACCATGGTTGAACTGGATCGGATTGACCACTCCATCATCCGGGAACTGCAAAAAAATGCCCGGGTGACGGTCACAGAGCTGGCGTCACGGGTGGGCCTGTCAAAGACACCCTGCCAGGTCAGAATGCGGCGGCTGGAAGAGCAAAGCTACATTACGGGCTACACCGCGCTGGTGAACCATACGAAACTGGGCCAAAACCACATCGCGTTTGCCGAAGTAAAGCTGAACGATACCAGCAGCCAGGCACTGGCGGCGTTCAATGAGTCGGTCAATCAGATCTCGGCCGTGGAACAATGCCACATGATTGCAGGCAATTTTGATTACCTTTTAAAAGTCCGCACCAGCAACATGGCAGAATATCGGAAAGTTTTGGGTGAGCAGGTGTCTGCCCTGCCCCACGTTCTGCAAACCAGCACCTATGTGGTCATGGAAAACGTAAAGGACGTCGGGATCTGAGCACCCGGGCAAGGATGTACTGAGGATGAAGAAATTCAATCTCACTGGCTGGCCGGGACGCATTATTTCGGCTGTTCTGGCTGTTCTGTGTCTGGCGGGTACCCACTTTTTCATGAGCCAGGGACTGGCGCAGCTCACCGAGGCCCGGCAGCTCGAACGGCTGCCCGTCACTCCGATTGCCGCCCTGGCGCAGGGACCTTACCTGGTATCCGGCGTCGCCGAGGCCAGCAATGGCACGTTGAAGACACCTTACTCAGGCAGTCAGGCGCTGTATTACGAATACAAGCTGACCGAGGAATACCGTGATTCTGACGGCGACCTGCGCACCCGTGTGCTGGAATCCGGTCAGCGCGGCGGCGCCTTCCGTCTGACCGATACATCGGGCCAGTCGACGGTTCAGCCACCGGCTGCGCTGAACACCGTGGATTGGAATATTCCACGTTCCTACCAGTCTGAACAGGGCAAGCGAACCTACACGGAATGGTCTCTGGAACCCGGTGATTCCGTGAATGTGGTAGGTAACTTCAGCCGGGCGGGAAAGAACGCGGCAGCTTCAACCCTGACATTTCAGGGCCTGAGCGATCACCACCTGCCTGCCCTGGTGTCTGAACAGGCTCTAGGGACGGATAGCGGTGACCGGCTGTTCCAGGCCTCCATTCGTATTTCACTGGCCACCGGTCTACTGGCGCTGGGCATTGCGCTGGCCCTGCCAATCCTGAAGATTCATCGTTTCTGGGTGTATCTGGTGGTCATGACCCTATCCGTCACCGGCACACTTTCGGTGCTGGGTATCACACAGTTAAAGAAAGAGTGGCAGGCCATTTCCAACCTTTACGAAACCCGCTACCAGCAAGCCACCGGCGCGACGGGTAACTCAATGGCGCTTGCGGACGTCGCCGCCTACAAAAGATTGATCGACCGAAACACCAGCGGCTTGCTGGACCAATGGATGGCCCGGCAGGTGTTAGAGAAAAACCTGGCGCTTCCAGAACTGAGCAGTGAAACCGAGGCCAGAGCGCAAGCCATCGCGAACAGCCGCCCAAGAGGCCAATTCCAGCATTCGACAGTCAGCATTGCGCTATCGGCAGGCAGTGCCCTGGCAGCGTTGTTACTGCTGTGGCTGGCCATTCGTACGGTGAAATTCAAACGTCTGGTGGAAGCGTTACCCACCATCAGCAGCCAGGGCACCAGCCACGGGCTTTGCGAGCTTAAAGGCATGATCGAAGTGGATGACCAGTGTCCGTTTATTCGCGACCCGCTGCTGGACGAAAAATGCATTGCATTCGACTACACGGTCAAGGAGAAACGCGGTTCCGGCAAGAACGCCCGTTGGAAAACCATTGAACATCAGAAAAATGCCGTGCCCTTCTGGCTTGAAGACAACCACGGCAAGATCAAGATCGATCCGGAAGGCGCCGACTTCGAATACCACAAACATCACACGGAGACCCGGGGGGACCGCCGCTATTCCGTCAGCTTTATGGACACGTTCATCAATGTCTATTGCCTGGGATTTGCTGGACTGGACCAGAATCAGCCGGACCGGCTGACCATACAGCAGGACAGCGAATCGCCTTTCCTGATCAGCGCCCGGGAAGAAAGCGACATCCTGATCGACCGGGGTGCCAAGGGCTTTGTCGGTGTGGCGGCCAGCCTTGGGCTGATTCTGTTCGCAACCACCGCTTTATTGTCCGCCGATGGAAGCTTCAGCCCGGATAACCTGCTGACCTCGGCCCTCGCGGTGCCCATGGTACTTCTGGGCTACATCGGCATTCTTCATTACAACGACATTGTATTTCTGGAGAATCGCGTTAAACGGGCAAGGGCCAACATCGACACGATTCTGCAACAGCGACACGACCTCTGGCCCAATCTGGAAGCCATCGTCAAAGCATCCATGGCTCACGAGCGTGATCTGCAAACGGCCATCGCCAAACTTCGCGCGGTCAACCTGAAAGCCGTCAATACACCTGAGGAAACCGACAAGCTGATCGCGTTCGAACAGACCCTCAAGAACAAGCTGGTCGCTCGAGTCGAAGATTATCCGGACATGAAAAACCATGACGTCATGCAGCAGTTCATGGCCATCATGACCCGCACCGAAAACTACCTGTCGCTGCTGCGAAACAGCTACACCGACAGCGCCAAAATCTACAACACGCGCATTCAGTCCTTTCCGGATCTGATTCTGGCAAAACTGTTCCGCTTTCGTCCCTACGACTATTTCTTGACCGAGAAATCCATCTTCTGATGGGCCAGTTTATCCGGGTCGCCCACCCAGGCGTATGCCAGCAGCGTTGGCTCGAAATCCCCGGTCGTCATGCGGTGGGCCCGTCGTGGTGGATTAAACAGCAATGAGCCAGGGGTGAATACGCTGTAGTTGCTGTCGGATACCGAGCCACTCAGACAGATGTAGGATTCGCTTATGCCGTCGTGACTGTGTTCCGGGTAGGTACACTTTGGGGCAAACAGAACCATGCCCAGAATCAGATGATCGCTAATCACGGGACCGTTGGGGCCCATCAATTCTGCATAAGCATACTTGCGCGCAAGCCCGGGCCGCATGCGCTCATAGCCGTATTTCCAGGTGAGTTGATCAGACACCCGAACAAACGCGCGAACCAGGGACGCCGTGGGCTGGCTGAGGCCCTGGTCAATCGCCCGATTCAACCAGGCACAGACCGGAAGCTTGATGGGCTGCTCAAACGCGACTCTCGGGTTTTTCTCCAGCTCTGCGTTCAGCCGGTTTCGCACTTCCTTGAGGTGCGAGCGGATCACCTGGTTGCCACCGGCGGAACCAAACCGGTACAAGTGCCAGAATTCCCGAAACACGTATTGCCAGTCCACATTGTCTGATAGCCTGCTCACAGCCCCTCCATTCAACTGGTGGAAGTCGTTTAGGTTCAGCGCCTTGCGATGGCTTTCAGTACCGAATCAAAGGCCCTGGAAAACTGCTTTTGTGCAACTTTATCCAGCAGGTGGCCCGCAAGGGGAAGCTTGATGTGGCCGGTGGAAATCCAGATTACCCGGGTGGCGTTGCCAACCCGATGCAGCGTGATTTCGCCACGGCGGTGGTCTACGGGGAAAGGCCTGGATTTTTCGATCCGGTAATGCATTTTCTCAGGGCGTTTGAAATCCGTGATGCGCTCGTGAAGCTCCAGCGCACCCGCGCCAATAATTCTCAACGCTCCCTTTCCGTTCTTATCCTCCTGACCCTGTTCCACCAGAACCGACCGGTCAACGCCGGGGAACTGGTCGTACGAGGCATGATCACTTAACGCTTCAAAGACCGTGTCGATGTCTTTTTCAATGGTTCGCTCTACGTGGATATGAAACATACTGAGACTCTGTCCTTGGCGCGGGGTGTAACGGTCGATTAGACCAGTGACTTCAGGTCGGCAAGAAACCGGTCCACCTGATCCGGGCGGGTAGCCCAGGAGCACATCAAACGGGCGGAACCGCCAATGAAGGTGTAAAAATGCCATCCTTTTTCACGCAATGCCAACTGGACGGTTTCGGGCAGCTCCACGAATACACCGTTCGCCTGTCTGGGGAATCGCAGCTCAACGCCGGGGATGCGCGCAATGCCCTGCTCGAGCCTCTCAGCGCAGGCGTTGGCGTGACGGGCATTGGCCAACCAGACGTCGTTTTCCAGCAGGCCGCACCAGGGCGCCGAGATAAAACGCATTTTCGAGGCAAGCTGTCCTGCCTGTTTGCAACGCCATTCAAAATCTTCAGCCAGTGACTTGTTGAAGAACACCACGGCCTCACCCAGCGCCAGGCCATTCTTGGTACCGGAAAAACACAGCACGTCCACACCCGCTTTCCAGGTAATTTCCGACGGGTGCACATCCAGGGCCGCCACCGCATTGGCAAATCTGGCACCATCCATGTGAATGCGTAACCCATGCTTGTCAGCAACCGTTCTGATGGTCTGAATGTCCTCCGGCGTGTAAACCGTGCCCACCTCGGTGGCCTGGGTCAGACTGATCACCTTGGGTTTTGGGTAATGGATATCACTTCGCTTGGTCACCAGATGCTCGATGCTTTCTGGCGTCAGCTTGCCGTCAGCACCGGTTCCCAGAAGCAACTTCGCTCCATTCGACGCGTATTCCGGCCCGCCACATTCGTCGGTTTCAATGTGGGCCAGTTCGTGACAGATCACACTGTGAAATGACTGACCCATGGACGCCAGCGCCAGCGAATTGGCTGCGGTGCCGTTGAACACAAAATACACTTCACAATCAGTATCAAACAAACGCCGCAATTCATCGGCCGCCTGCTGGGTCCAGCGATCCTCACCGTAGGCCGGTTCGTCCGATTTGTTGGCCAGGGCCATGGCCTCCCAGGCTTGCGGGCAAACCCCACTGTAATTATCGCTTGCAAACTGCTCTGACTTCTCCAAATCAACGCCTCCGGCCAATAACCAACAAATTTTTGCCATAAAGGGTCTAAATTACACGATTCGCAGTGAATCTCTATCGCACTATCATCGTATGTCGTCAGCGTGCACATAAGTAAACCACGTTAAGGAAACAGAATGACCCGACTGATAGCAGCATTGACCACAGCCGCCATCCTGGCCGGATGCAGTGGAGGCAACCCTCGGGAAGTAACCGCCACCGCCTATAACTCCGTTAACAGCCAAACCAAAGCCGGCGACCCGACACTGACCGCCTGGGGCGACACGCTGAAGCCCGGCATGAAAGCGATTGCCGTATCCCGCGACTTGATTGACGACGGCCTGACTCACGGCACAGAGGTCAAGATCGAAGGCCTGCCAGGGACATACATTGTTCGCGACAAGATGAACAAACGGTGGGAAGACAAGATCGACATCTACATGGGGCTGGACATCGAGGCTGCGAAGGAATGGGGCAAACGCACCGTCACGATTTCGTGGAAAGAGAAGGAATAGTTCGGGATCTTGCATCCATAGAATGGAGCATGGCCATATCCAGAGCAGCTGTCTGGTTCTGAGCTGCGACACGTGGTTTTGGAACTTTAATGAGCTGTTTTGGCCAACTTACAGTGACCTAGACGAGCTAAAATGACCGCCTCACTGGCCTGTTTGGTCGCAAAGCGAACATTCAGATCCGAGTCCGAAGACTTTGGAAGTGACACCAAAAAATGGCCGTCTATTGTCACCATAAATTGGCCGCTTTCTAATAAAGTGGTCCTCTAGAAAGGGAATAAAAATTCGTCTGAGAAAGTCTGCGTATTCCTCCCGTTCGACCGCAGCTTTCGAATAAGTGGTGAAACTAGAAAAGGGATGTTTACATAGATACCCGTCGTGTATTAACGGAAAACTGAGGTCAGTTCAATCTGACCTCAGCAGCCCAGGATGGCCTTGCGGACAGAGATCAAGCGTTAGCTCTGTGGTTTGATCAGGAACTTCTCTCCCGTCGCCTGTTTGCCGTAAACCGCCATCGCATCCAGTTGTAATGCACCGGCCAGGGATACTTCGTGAGTGTAGTGACTGGCGAACGTGGTCTTGATCTCGGCGGCTATGCGTTTGCGCATGGCGATGTTGGTTTCTTTGCCCAGTTTTCCTAATACATTGAACAATAAAAAGCCGTTCACACCCCAGGCAAAACCAAACGTGCGGTTCAGCGTGATCGGGCCGCGATCAAGGCCGCCATAGATATACACCTGCTTGTAGATGTCAGATCCATACACGCTGTATTCAGTCATGTTGCGAGAGACCGCGACTTCCATGCAGGTGAGAATATCACTAGCCAATCTGCCGCCACCGATAGGGTCGAAGGCGATAGTAGCGCCGGTTTCAATAAGGGCTTCGGTCAGGTCTGCCATAAAGCTGTCGCTACTGGAGTTGACCACGTATTTAGCACCCATATCGCGCAGCAAAGTTTCCTGTTCCGGCTTGCGGACGATATTGACCAGGTCGATGCCGTCGGCGATGCAGATGCGGTTGAGCATTTGTCCGAGGTTAGAGGCGGCGGCAGCGTGAACGATAGCCTTGTGGCCTTCAGCTCGCATGGTTTCTACCATGGCCAATGCCGTCAGCGGATTAACAAAGCTTGAGGCGCCTTCGGCTGCCGTCGTACCCGGCTCCAGTTCCAGACAGCTTTGAACATTGGCGCAGAGATATTTGCGGTAGCTACCACCGCCAATGACCGCAACGGTTTTGCCCATCAGGCTTTGCGCAGCGGCTGATGAGCCAGCAGCGACGACCGTACCGGCGCCTTCGTTGCCGACGGGTATAGGCTTGCCAACCCGCTTTTTAACGGCACCCATGAACTTGGCCGGGACATCGGCACTGATGACCGGGCGATCGGCGCTGCCAGATTGGCTGGCCGTCGTCATATCGGCCGCGCTGAACATCACGCCGAGGTCAGACGGGTTGATAGGGGCAGCTTCGATGCGGATGACCACTTGGTTTTCGCCCGGCTCTGGGATCTCGATCTCGCGCAGGGCCAGTTCCAGTTTGTTGTCTTCGCTAATGGTGGAAGTAAGCTCGATGTTGGTATCTGACACTTTTTTCTCCTGCAAAAGTTAAGTGGTTTGGCACTTTGATAACCGCTGTTACCACATGAAAAGTGGGGCAAGCCCCTAGCGCCTGTGTGATCCGCGTCGCTGGGGTCTCTGATCTCAGTGATCAGGTGGGGTTAGGTAAGAGTAGCAGACTGGTAAATTCAGTAGGCGCCCTCGCTGTAGATCAACTCGTAGCTATGGCTGTAAATTTCTAAGATGTTCCCAAACGGGTCTTCCATATAAATCATGCGGTAAGGCTTCTCGCCCGGATAGTAATAGCGCGGTTTCTCCATGCGCTTTTTACCACCAGCAGCCACAATGCGTTCTGCCAGTTCCTCGACGTTCGGGTCTTGAACGCAGAAGTGAAAAACGCCGGTTTTCCAGTACTCGAAATTGTCCTCCGGGTTGGTCTGGTTGTTGAACTGAAAAAGTTCCACGCCAATTCGATCTCCGGTCGATAGGTGAGCGATACGGAAACTTCCCCAGCCTGCGCCGAAAACATCCGTGCACATCTCCCCGATGGCGCTGTCGTCCTCTTCAATCTCGGTTGGTTCCATAATCAGATACCAACCCATTACATCCGTGTAGAACTTTACGGCGCGCTCAAGATCCGGCACGGATATGCCGATGTGTGAAAAATTTCGTGGGTAAACGTTGTTCATTGCCTGTCCTCCTCTGTATTTGATGAGAGCAGGTTACTTGGCGCTGATCATTAGTTAAAATTATTATTTATTCTTCAATAGATCATTATTCGTTATGATAAATATCGCTTGGTTACGCTCCTTTTGCACTCTGATTGAGGTTGGTCATTTCACCCGCACGGCGGAACGCCTCCACATGACACAGTCGGGTGTTAGTCAGCATGTGCGTAAGCTGGAGGAGCAGCTTGGCGCCGAGCTGCTTGTGCGGCAGGGCAAACAGTTTTCGCTCTCGGATGCCGGCGAAAGGCTTTATGCCGACGCGCAGGACATTCTCTTGGCGTTGTCGAATCTGGAACAGAGCGTCGGAGAGGACCCACCCTATGAAGGGGCTGTGCGGATGATGTCTCCGGGAAGTGTTGGGCTTAAACTATATCCGCATTTGCTGGCGTTGCAGAGCAAGCACCCTAAGCTCATTATCGATTACCGGTTTGCGCCGAATACCGATGTGGAAAAAGCAATCGCTGAGTCTACCGTTGATATTGGATTCATGACGTCGAAATCCGCCCTGGCCGACGTAAGTTGCATGCCGGTCGCGCAAGAGTCGCTGCTATTGGTAACACCTGCTTCGGTCGAAGAACCGGATTGGGACGATCTGATGACCCTTGGCTTTATTGATCATCCCGACGGAAGTCATCATGCTAACCTGCTTCTTGGTGCCAATTACCCTGAGTTTCAGCACAGCAACCTGTTTCCCAGAAAGGGCTTCTCAAACCAGATCGGTTTGATTCTGGAGCCGGTCAGTATGGGCTTGGGGTTTACGGTCTTACCAGCACATGCCGTTGAAGCCTTCCAAAAGCCAGAGCGCATTAAAGCTCATCGACTTGCCAGCCCGGTCAGCGAGACGCTGTATCTTTGCGCTCTGCGGCATAGGACGCTTCAGAGGAGAATGAAAACGGTAATTGCTGAAGTCAAACGATGGCTCTGAACTGGACTGGCAAAAAGAACCGCTTCAAGAACGTAGCGAATGTTCGCTTTTGTTTAGGTTCGAACAATTAATGGTCACCCAGAGGCCACGCGCCCTATTTCGAGGACGCGCGACGCTACAATTTGGCGGTTTCGGATGTTCCGCTCAGCGTGATCGCCGGGCTTACAATCCCAGTGCCTCGCCGTCTTTCAGAATGCACTGATCCAGCAATTCCAGATAACCCGCCTTGGCTTTCTGCTTCGTCTGAGCATGCGCTTTCATGTTCAGTTGCTTGAACTGCTGCGCCACTTCGTTGGCGCGAGCCATCAGGGCATCCGGCTCGACGGTTTCGTCCAGATATCCGGCTTCAACGGCGCCGGCCGGGTTGTAGATTTCTGCGTTTACGACACTGCGATAAAAATGTGCCGGGGCCAGACGATGGCGGGCAATTTCAATGCCGGCATGGTGCATGGTCATACCGATGGCTACTTCGTTAAGGCCGAGCTTGAAACTGCCTTCAATGCCGATGCGGTAATCCACGGACAGCAAGACAAACGCACCCTTGGCGATCGCATGGCCACTGCATGCGCCGATGATCGGCAGTGGAAACGCAGCAAGGCGACGGGTAAACGTGGACCCCACTGTCACCAGGGCCGTGGCTTCTTCCGGGCCTTTCTGCATTTCTTTCAGATCATAACCACCGGAAAAAATGCCGGGTTGGCCGGTGAGAATCACCACAGCTTTGTCTTCTTCGGCGCGATCCAGAGCAGTATTCAACGCTTCGAATACTTCGTGGCTCAGGGCGTTAGCCTTGCCATTGCTGATGGTGATCGTCGCCACTCCATCGTTCAATTGATAATCTACAAGATCCGTCACCGGCCTTTCCTCTCGTTGTCATAGGTGTTGAAGGCTGAACTTTGCCAGCTTCTGCACCCTGCCTCAATGGTTTACCCGTCAACCGGGACCAACTAGTCACCACCGAAAAATGTTTTCGCTCGACGCAGCTTCTCTTCTTGGGTTAACAGGTACTGATACAGGTCCACGCTAAAATACACCAACACCTCATCCACGCTCTCATGATGGGCGGCGCCCAGCGTGAACTGGTTGTACCTTGCCAGCATTCCGTAACCACCGCCGTTTTCACTTGTGACGGTGACAATGGGTGAGACGCCCCACCAATCCTGATGCCGGGAACCGTCGAGGTACCGCACATAACCGATGGGCTCTATCACCAGGGCATGGTCCAGCTGGGAACGATTAAAACTGTCAGACCTCACCGCCAACGCAACGCTGGGCCGCAGGGCTGTGAACTGCCATTCGGGCGCGGGACTTAAGAAGTCTTTCTCGATACGCAGTTCGTTGAGCTTCATCTCCCAGGGCCACATGGCAAAGCCATTGAACAACCAGTCTTCATAGCTGCGGCGTGCCTGGTCCGCCTCCCTGGCGGCCAGAATCTGGGCTTGGCGAATCGTATCGCTGGCCAGCCGGTTCATGGCGGATGCCAGATAGAACACTGCCACCGCTGGTGATTCCGGGTTATCCCACGCCGGGCTATCGCAGGACACTTGATGAATTCTCGGAGCGCGGCCGTCCAGAATGAGTAATTCAGCGTTCCGGGAAGGACTGAACACGGTGTCCCACTCTGATGGCAGTTCGCCTTCGGTTTTTCGACGCTGGAGATACGTCATGGCTTTTTGCTGAAGTCCGTCCATCAGCTCCGGATCCTGGCTGCCAAAGGCAGATCGGTATTCGCCAAGCACGTACCGGTATGCACCCTCGTAATCCTTTTCCTGAATCAACGGACTGAAGCCAGGCTTTAATGTTGGCCAAGCCAACGGGTGATCCTCAGCCGGTGACTGATTCCCGCACCAGGTTTGCTGGGCCCAAACCGGCCCAGCCAGGATGAGCATCGTCAGACCAATCGCGGAAGCAATGAATTTAAACATGGGTCTGGCCCTCCTCACGCAACTCCCGGTAGATCGCATCCAGTGCAATGTAGAGCTCCACAAGGCTCTCAACTTTCTGGCTGACTCCAAGATGCGTTGCGATTCCTTCCAGCTTGCCAACCAGTTCTTCCTGACGGTCTTCGTCGCGGTAGGCGTCCCCGAGCTGGGGAAAGTCGCCTCCCGGTCGCGTGCGCTCCTGAGCGTGTACGTAGTCCTCGTCGCTGAAGCGGTGCTTCACCATCAGTCGAAACAGTTCTCTATGCACCAGTGGATGAGCCAGGTAATGGCTGAATCCGTGCACGTTCACATCGTGAATGTGGTCGATCGAAAACAGGTCGGTTGCAAGGCCGAACATGGCGGGGGTTGGCCAGGCTTCTTCTGCCCTAAACCGTTTCACTTTTCCTATAGGGTCCAATTTATGATCAATGTTGAAGAAGTGGGAGCACATGTATTGCTCCGGGTCAGGCTGAGCCAGTCTTGGCCGCACCAGGCTTCGTTCCGGCGATGGGGTGTCGCCGTGGAGCAACGCGCTGGTGTTGGCCAGCATGAAGATGCCGTCAAAGGTGAACTTGCCCGGGCCAAAGGGGTTACTTTTATAGCGCTTTAAAAGATCGTCCACCGCCGAAGGATCGTCCGGGAGATCGGCGAGTTCCGGAAGCACTCTTGCGCCTGACTTCACGTACCTGCTCAGCCACTGGGTGCTGGCCATTCGGTGAATGGCGTCGTGAGCAACCGCGGTTCCAAGGGAATGCGCCAACACCGCATAGCGCCGGTCTTTGGTGCCCTGCTCGGCGACGGTCTTCATGATCTTCGTCGCAACCGTCAGCTGTACCAGTCGCCGCACCAGAGCAAAACCGGCGTAGAAAACCACATCCATACCGTGGCTGGTGAAAAAACTTTCTGTTGTGTCGCCATACTCGATGATGGCATCCCGCACCTGGGCAATGGCCTGAGGCGAGGCCCCGGGCATGTCAGCCAGCCCTTCGGCCAGCCCCTGCCAACGGCCAAGCACACGATCGAAGATATCGTCGTAACGGATCTCGACGAATTCGAGGCTGTTGGTCAGAGGGTCCTGCTCGCTGAAACCAGGGTATGCATTGGCCGCCTCAACGAGTGTTGAAACCGGGCCGTCGTCTGCGGTTGCCCACCCTTCCTGATGGGCACCGACGCCATGAATGACAAATACCACGTTTTTGGCCATTGGCCGTCCTCCTTTCCTTGAGTGACAGCCCGAATGCGGACGAGAGTGTCTGTAGACAGCAGTGATCAGACCACTGGTTTATAGTCCCTGGGCGCCTCGCCTTAGCCATTTATGAACGAAGGCGAGCTTGTGAAGTGCCATGTCCGAAAGAATAAACGGATAAAGATCCGACAATCCCATGGCACGGTTTACGTGATTCACTCTCATGGCCAGATCGGCCGCAACATGAATCAACTTGAAAGAATCCGTTTCAGTATAGGGGTCCCACTTTTGATACGGAATTTCCGGTGATCCCAACTCCGAAGCAACAGCACTGTCCGTGATGTCAGTCAGGTGCAACAGATGAGCAGCAGTTTCCGCCCAGTCCTCATGGGGATGAGCCGAGGCATAGCTGGTCATGTAGTACTGCCGCCACTCGGGTGGGGGTCCATTCTCGTAATGGTACTGCAGAGCGCCCTGGTAGTTCATGCGTTCATCGCCGAACATGGCTCTGAACTCCGTCATGAAATCTTCCCTGAGACTCAGTCGCCACCAAAGCATGTGCGATATTTCATGACGCATGTGGCCAATCATGGTGCGATAGGGTTCATCCAGCGCCTTTCGCCGGGACGTGCTGACGACCGGGTCGGCCTCCGCAACACTTATGGTAACAACACCATTGGCATGGCCCATCTGAACCGGCATCAGACCTTCTGCCAGCATGTGGAAAACAGGCCGAGTGCCAGGATCTTCGGGACGGAACCAGTGCCAGCGTCCCAGGTTATCCAGCACCCAGCGTTTCGCGGCCTCGGTCTGCGCCCAGTTGGGAACGGCGTTTTCGATGGAGGGATCAGGGGCCAGTGCCGTCATGGCGCAGGAACGGCAGAACGCCCCCTGCTCAGGGGCAATCCAGTTACAGCCAATCACTTCCCGGTTGGCACAGAACGGAGGCATGGGCAAAAAAGCACGTGCCTGGGGATCATAGGCCACAGGCGTGCCATCAGACGTTGTCAGGTTATCGAACCAGAGCGACCCACGGCCGACCGGGTTTGAAAATACCATCATAGGTGTTACTCATCGTCGCTGAATGCAGAGCGATGAAATTCGGCTGCAGCTGCCGCATCTTTCACCCCCATCTCGAACACTTCGGGTACTTCACCGCCCGTCAGCACCTCCAATACGGCGTGTACACCATGAGAAAGGGAGGTCAGGTTGTAGCCACCTTCCAATACCAATGCCAGCTTGCCATCACAGTGCTTTTTGGCGATGTCTTGAACAATGCTTGTGATCACCTTGAACCCATCGAAGGTCAGGTTCAATGCCATATCGTTTCTGTGTGGGTCGAAGCCCGCCGACACCAACACCAGATCGGGCTCAAAATGATCCGCTGCCGGCACCAGAATCTCACGGAATACTTTCTCGAACGCCACATCGCCTGCTGTCTCCGGGAGGGGAACGTTGATTGTGTAGCCTTCGCCAAGTCCCTCGCCAACCTCATCAAGGTCGCCCGAACCAGGATAGAAAGGCGCTGCGCAGTGGGTGTCAAAAAACAGGACGTTCGGATCGGCCCAGAAAATATCCTGAGTGCCATTGCCGTGGTGAGCATCCCAGTCGATGATCAGAACTTTTTCACAGCCAAGCTTGGCGATGGCATGGGAAGCGGCGACGGCCACGTTGTTTATCAGGCAGAAGCCACGGGCTCGAACCGGCTCGGCATGGTGCCCGGGCGGGCGTACCAATGCAAAGGCACTGTCACATTCACCTTTGACCACACTTTCAACAGCGGCAATCGCATTGCCCGAAGCGGACAACGCGGCGGTGATGCTGTCTGGCGATACGGCGGTGGTGTCTTTGTCCAGCCACGCGCGTTTTCCCTTCAGCGAAAGAATGTAATCCAGATAAGACGCCGTATGCACTCGAGCCAACTGGTCATAGGTAGCCGGCGGGCCCGACTTGAAATGAACGCCTTCGATGGGATGCTCTTCAAGATAGGATTTGATCTCTATCAGCCGACCGGGGTGCTCAGGGTAACTCCACTTGAAATCCAGTCCCTCCAGCACTGCCCTCACCCGCTTCTCAACCCGACTGGGAAGAAAAGGCAGATCTACTTCCGGGTTGTGGCCCAGCATCACTTCGTCAAAAA
Source organism: Marinobacter sp. CHS3-4 (assembly GCF_030053415.1). Lineage (GTDB taxonomy): Bacteria > Pseudomonadota > Gammaproteobacteria > Pseudomonadales > Oleiphilaceae > Marinobacter. The sequence continues at coordinate 1,224,345 of NZ_JASGBJ010000001.1, read as the reverse complement.
AGACATTAACCGTGCTTCTGTCCATGGGCAAAGCCCCTCCCTATATTCACGACGCATCACTTCACATCAGACTCAGTCTGATATCAGCGAGTTGTCAGGTTCATTCCTTATCTCGGTCCTGCCAGTGCTTCCTGAATGTTCTGTGTGAAGGCCGCAGCTCGCACACCGGTGGTCTTAAATCCAAGTTTAGTCCAGGCAGTCTTCGCTTCCTTGTTTGACGCGGAATATTCCAGGACCAATTCCTGAGCACCTCGTTGCGCGGCAAAATCTACCAATACCCTCAGGATATCCTTGAACAACCCCAAACCACGAAAATCAGGCTCTACCCAGACGTCATCAATAACGGCAGAGCGATACACCACGTCCTGGGCCTGTTCCCAGATGCCCTGACTGGACCAGACTGAAATGTCGCCCATCCCGGCAAGGACGCCGCCAGTGGCCTCTGCGACCAAAATTTTTCGATCTGGTGATGCCATCGCCCGCTGCAATGATTGGGTCAGGCGTTCACGCTCGGAGGCTTTCAGCTCCTGTGGCGGCGCACCGGATACATGTAAGGCAAGACTGGCCAGAAAATTCACCAAAGTGGGAAGGTCTTCTTCGCGAGCATCACGAATAACAGGCTTCATTCGACACCATACTTGGCGAAAATTTGTCGTTTCAGGGTTTGCAATTCTCCGCTGGCCGTCATTTCTGCCAACACCAGATCGATACGTGACATGACATCAGCGTGTTTAGAGTCCCTGCCAATGAACAAATGCCATCCCAGGGCCCCGGCAGCGAATTGATCGAAACTGATTACCTCATCAAGCACCCCTTTCTGGCGGGCCTGGTAGCGGAACATTTCCGCCTGCTCGATGTAAACGTCAGCCCGGTCTCGCGCAAGCAGGATCGGAATCATATCGGCGCCATGGCTGGTCTGTACGTGCTCCATGTTCGCAAGGGCACTTTCGTGCCAGCCAGAGCCCAACATATGAACGTGACGAAGCTCGGTCATTGATTCCAGCTCTTCCAGAGTTCTGACTTCGCTGAGCTGGTCGCGGAAGCGGTTTTCCCGGCTTGTGTGCATGACAAAGCGGGTCACATAGAATGGAAACAGGCTTTTAAGAGTATACTCCTCCCGTTCAGCCGTGGGCACGGTAAAGAACGCATCCTTTTCTCCCTTGCGTACCTCACGCTGGCAACGATTCCAGGGGCAGCCCTCATGTCGAACCTTCAAACCCATTCGTTCGACCAGCACTGCTTCCACAAAATCGACCTGAATACCTCGAACCTGCCCTTCTTCTACCCAGGCAAACGGCTCGTAGGCGTCCCCGTATCCCACAACGATGGCGGAATCGGCAATGGTCTGCGCTGTGAAAAGAAACAGACCAAGCAACACCAAGACGGCTCTCAAGCTTGTCACTTGAAGATCATCCATTGAGAGGGCGAGACTGTCGTACCATGCATGCCATCATTGTAGTGGACAGATCCCGAAAAGCCGCATCTGAAGTGATTTCAGGGGGATATTCTGCTGCTGCAAGGCGTCGACAGCCGGGCTGATTGGACTCGCTCGAAGCAACACAATCACCGTGCTTCTCAGTGCCTGAGGGAAAGCCAGTCGCTTCGACGCACAGGTCCGATACCTGACTCGCTACCCAATCGACGACTTCGCCTCGCTCGATGGGGTTCGATGAAAGATTATGAAACCGGTTTTCTTCAGAGCCTGCAGGCGGCGCCTGATTGTATTGCCAAAATACAAACGCTAACGCGGCTGATACCAGCGCGACCGTCGCTATCGGAAACTTCATAGACCATCCCGATCCTGCCGTGTGGAGGTAGGATCATAGAGTCTTTAGTAGTGTCTGGCCAGCTCATACCATTGCGTTTTGGTGCAGCTTGCGCTCTCGACCGCTGCCTCCTTCAGCCATACGGTCTGGCCATCGCGACTCCCTTCTCTCCAGCTTTCTGTAACAGCAACGCAGAAACCTGGCTGATCCGGCAGGGCTCTTATCTCTGTCTTCGGATAGCCTTCCGGCTTACTGACTGCCACTCCGCCTTCAGAGTTTTCGGCTGAAATGATTTTAGGCTGCGATGAACAACCCGCCAAAAACAGCAGTATTGCAACCGTTACAAGGTATTTCATGATCTTGCCCTCCTATGCTCCCTGACTCTGGTTACGCCTTACTCACCAAGTCAGACTTTTATACAGGGCAAAAGTTCTAAAGCTTTCAGCCTCTAGCCGAAATAATCTTCAATCCACCCAAAGAGCTTCTGGGTGTCCATGTCGGCAAATGCCATGCTCTGGAAGTTATTTCCCACTTCCTCATCAATTGTGATGAACTGGTAGAGCAGCATCCCGGGCTGACCATCGTGTAATATGAGTGTGATCCTGCGACGGGTTCGCAAACAGTCGATGGTCATCACGTCTGCGGGGATACCTGCATCTCGCATTTTCCGGCGAACCTCAATGACCGGATTGATGTGATCATGGGTCGCCTGAATGCGGGCATGAGCGTCACTGGCCATATCAGAGAGTGTTTTCAGCGGATCTTCAGACATAAATCAAACCTTCAAAAGTGGAATACCTATGGGAAACAATAAGCTAATCGGTATCGTTCTTCTGGTTGTCGGTATCGTTCTGCTCTACTTCGGCTACCAATCCTCACAGTCCGTCGGCGGACAGATTACCGAATCACTGACCGGTCGTTTTACCGATGAAACCATGTGGTATTTGATCGGCGGCGCTGCTTCTGCAGCGGCCGGTGCCTTCCTGACGTTTATCAAAAAATAGAGTTTGGGGTCTCAAGAACAAGGTCGATTCCAATAGGCCACGCGCGCCAAGTGGATGACTAGACACTGGGACCCAACGTAAAGCGACCAGTTCACGTACCGGGCGGCGGGGAAGAAGCCCTCACCGCCGTTACCGTAGATCCAGAACTGACCAATCACGCTGTCTGCCACCGCAGCCATCAAAATTCCAACGCTGACCAGAAGCACGCCCGGACGGAACCGCCGCTTGCCAAAAGACAACATGAAGACGATACCACTGGCACCGACCACCGTAATAAAAATGCCGTAAAAGCCTGTGATGGCTGAGACGTAAGTGCCAGTACCCGGCAGATGCATGGCGTTGATAGAGACACCGCCGATAATGCCCGCAACCGCCAGCAAGGCAGCAATGCCCGCAATTCCCAGACCATTCGCTCGCGCAATTCTGACGGCTGCTATCAGCAAAAGCAGATAACCGGGGGCGAAAAACCAGACCGAATCAGCAAGGTAGTCATGCTTAACAACCTGGCCATAGCGGTAATAGGATTCCGGCAGGTTGAAGTTCACCAGATCACCCAGAATACAAAGGACCAGAGAGCCGACACTGAGCCACGCCACTTGACGATAAAGGGAGTGATCGGTGTGTCTGACTATCCAGTTTTTAAGCGCATAGCAATTGATCAGGAGCACGAGCATCATTACAAACTCGGCAATCAGGACCAGTTCCCTGGCATCGCCAACCACTGACCAAAAACCCATAAGCCCGCCCAGGGCATCAACGGTGGCCGCCAACCAGACGGCGAGCGAAACCTTTACGTACACGTCCGCTGTTTTAAGTGTGTCGCGTAAGACCATCGCTACCATCCCTTCAGGCCTGGAGATATCAGATACGTATCGTCAGTCGGGTCTTGGCACATTCAGAATGTCACCCAGAGTGCTGTACTCGCTGCCACCGAGGCGTGCAATCGGGTCAATGCCTTGGGCGTCAATGACGTAACGCCCCTGATCATTGATGCTGCCCACCCGGTCGTCCACGAACACCCGCTTGATATCACCAAACACCAGCGACTGAGGTGTATCACCCATTTCAATCACTTCCCGGAGCTCACAATACAGGGCCACAGGACAACCCTCTACACGCGGCAGAGGCCAATCCTCTTCATGCACCAGTTGCAGATCCAGCTGATCCAGCTCCGACTCGCCGTGATCCAGATGGCGCGACGATGCCGTCATGGCTTCGGCGTGCTCGCTGGCACCAATGTGCACTACAAACTGCCTGCGAGCTTCCAGATTGACTCGAGTGTCCTTGAACGAACCGTCAGACGGCTTCTTGCCGACGGACACCATCAGAATGGGCGGCTTGCTGGTAATGACGGTAAAAAAAGAATACGGGGCAAGATTGTAATCGCCGCCCGGGTTGGTCGACAGCACCCACGCCACCGGGCGCGGAATCACTGTCTGCGTGAGGATGGGATGTATGTGTTTGGAATCGATCGTCTCGAGGTCAATAAGCATGGATTCTCCACCATTTCTGAGTCGCAGGGATTTTTTTCGTTAAGTAAGTATCGTTATTTCCACGCCCAGTCATCCGGTATTCTGAAAAACAAACAGCTCCGTTTGGAGCTGCTCGTGTTTAAACATTGGTTAACCCGGGATCAGATTACTCTTCGGATTCCTGATCATTTTTCAAACCTTCATAGTACTTATTGTAGACCGGACTGTAGGGCTCTGGTGTTACACCGTTTTACGGAGTCACGACATCGAACCGACCTTCCGGTTTATCCAGCATGCCAAAGAAGCTGATCAGATCCAGCTTGCTTCCCTCGAAGTTGATGTCATCGCTGAACAGCAGGTCTGAGATCCCTGCCTCACCAATCAACAGGTCCACAAACGCCGCGCGAGTGACCATCAGCGTGGCGTCAGCCGGTGTGTCTGCCGTGACCAGACGATTGTGCAGCACGGAGTTTTGCAGAGTCAGTAGATAGGTTTCCTCAAGGTCGGTAAAACGGATCTTTATGTTCAGGTGTTCGCCCTCTGCTGCTTCGGCAATCAGGCGAACGGCCATGCTGTCAAAAAACAATGATACCGGCGTGTGCAACAGCAGGTCCTTCATCATTACTGGCTCGATGCCGGTTTCGGGCGATCCATGACGTAATTCATAGGCTCCTGAAAGGTAGAAATCCCGCCAGGGTCCGGATTCCGCCTGATAGCCCAGCTGGTCGTAAACGCCTGCCAGCAAAGCTTTGGCATCGTCATTATCGGGCGCCACAAACACCACGTGGTTCAGCAACTCGGCAAGCCAGCGATAGGTATCCAGGCCCTCTTCTGCGTTCTTGTCTGCGGCGGAATCAAATTGTTTTCGGGCTTTCAGTAGAACCTCATCCACGCCCCCCATCATATCGACGTAGCGCTGGGCTGTTTCGCCCTCCGGCAAGGGATTCAACTGGGCTGGATTGGCGTTAAACCACCCCATGTAATACTGGTAAACCGCCTTCGCGTTGTGGGACACGGTGCCGTAATAGCCCTGGTTGTGAAAATCAGAGCTCAATGCTTTAGGTAGACTGATCTGTTCCGAGATTTCTCGTGGCGTTGCGCCCTGATTCATCAGGCGAACCGTCTGGTCGTGGATGAATTTATAGGTGTCGCGTTGCTTGGCCAGAAAATCCTGAATGGCCTCTTGCCCCCAGAGCGGCCAGTGGTGGCTGGCAAAATAGACCTCAGCCTCTGCAAAACGGGTCCTGGCCTCGTCAATAAATCCGCTCCAGATACGGGCGTCACGGACCTTGGCGCCACGCAGGGTGTAAAGATTATGCATGTTCCGGCTGACCAGCTCGGCGCCGCAGAAAGCTTTCTTTTCGGGCAGATAAAAGGTGAACTCGGCCGGCGCCTCAGACCCCGACACAATCTGGAATTCCATAGGCACACCGTCCACCGTCATGGTCGAACCGGTCTCACTGATCACGTCCGTGGGTGGTGCAAAGCCAAAGGTACCAAACGCGGGGCTCTTCCCCAGCCCCGTATCAATGTGCCCGCGCGAATCCCGGGCCAGGCGCTTGCCGTACATGTACGTGGCACGGCGGCTCATGGCAGGACCCGCAATTATGTTTTCGCTGGTTGCCTCGTCTTCAAAACCCGCAGGAGCAATGATTTTCAACCCGGCTTTCTCTTGCTCAGACAGATGCTGAAGGATGCCCTGCACCCCGCCGAAATGGTCGACATGGCTATGGGTAAACATGATCGCGTGAACCGGTTTCTCGCCCAGATGCTCACGGGCAAACAAAAACGCTCGACTGGCGGTTTCTTTCGCCGTCAGAGGATCAACCAGAATCCAGCCGGTATCGCCTTCAATCAGGGTCATGTTCGACAGGTCGTAACCTCGGATCTGATAAATGCCATCGGTGACTTCAAACAGCCCGTGAATGTTGTTCAGGGCCGCCTGGCGCCAGAGGCTGGGATTGACGGAAGCCGGAGCATTCTTGCCTTCGTCATTCACAAAGTCGTAGGCCGGCATATTCCAAACCTGTTGGCCATCCGACTGTTTCACCACCAGATCCGGGTCCTGAGCAATCAGTCCACGACGTGCGTGATCGAAATCCTCGCGATTGGAGAAGGGTCGCTGGCTCAGCACTGCTTCGTTGGCAACCCGCGTGCTTTCAGTAGGCGCTGAATGACCTGACTGACTCTCGCCAGATAACTCACCGGAATCAGAACCACACCCCGCCAACAAAACCATCATGGCAAACAGGGATAGAATCAGAACGTGACCCGAACGCAGCATAAGAATCCTCAAAAGTATTGTTATTGTTCGCAAGGTTAATGCAGACGTCACCTTGCCGTTTTTGGTCGCCTTGGTGTCGTATTGGATTTACCACCTTACCCCAATGAGAGCCACATTGAATCAGAGCTGCGGTAACCCCGGGCGTTCAATGTCCGTTAACCACGGGTGAGGGAGATTCAACATGGCACAATTACCGAAACGTGCAAAAGTCGTCATTGTCGGCCAAGGCGGTATTGTTGGGGCGTCGGTGGCCCATCACCTGATCGAAAACGGCTGGGATGACATCGTCGGGCTTGAAAAGTCCGCCATCCCGTCTGATATCGGCTCCACCTCCCACGCCTCGGATTTCTGCTTTACCACCTCCCACGACAAACTGAACATTTACACCACCAAGTACAGTCAGGCGTTTTACGAGAAACGGGGCAACTATGTGAAGTGTGGCGGCATGGAAGTCGCCCGCAAGGACGACGACGGGCGGATGCAGGAACTGCTTCGTAAAGTAGGTTCCGGCAAAGCCTTCGGCACCAATGTCAGCATGATTTCGCCAGCCCAGGCCAAAGAGCTGTTTCCGTTGTTGAACGAAGACTCCATCCAGGGCGCCATGTGGGACCCGGACGCCGGACTGGTCGTGCCACGGTCACAACGAGTGGCTGGCGACCTGGTGGAAGAAGCGGTGGCCACCGGCAAACTTCAGGCGTTTGCCTACACCCCGGCCATTCGCATCGACGTGCAGGATGGCAAGGTGCGCGGCGTAGAGACTCACAAAGGCTACATTGAAGCAGAGTATGTCGTACTGTCGATGGGTATCTGGGGGCCAATCATGGCAGACACTGCAAAAGCAGCCCTGCCGCTGATGCCCCTGGAACACCCACTGCTGTTTTTCGGGCCCTACGATGAATTTGAAGGCACCGGCAAACAGATTGGCTACCCCCTGTTCCGGGATCAGGGCAATTCCGCCTATGTCCGGGATACCGGCGACCCCAAAACCACCGAGGGTGGTCGCATCGAATGGGGCTACTACGAAGCCGAAGACCCAAGACTGGTTTACCCCAAAGCCATTGCCGAGCCTGGCGAGGCACGCATGTCGCCTTCCATGCGGGATCTCTCTTTGGAGCAGGTCATGGACGCCTACGAGAAAGCCATCGAGATGACGCCGATACTGGGCGAATTGGGGTGGGAGGAAAAACACTCCTTCAACGGGCTGCTGTCGGTCACACCCGACGGCGGTTCACTGATGGGAGAGAGCCCGGAAGTAAACAACCTTTGGTTCTGCGAGGCGGTGTGGGTCAAAGACGGCCCCGGCGCTGGCAAAGTCCTGGCAGACTGGATGACCCATGGCTCTGCAGACCTGGATATTCATAGCGTTGATATTGCCCGGCATTATCCGGTTCAGAAAACACCGGACTATGTGTATAACCGCTGCTACGAAACGGCCAAGAAGATCTACACCCCGGCGGTACACCCAAGAGAGCCCTATGAAACCGGGCGCCGGATGCGCAACAGCCCGTTCTACCTTCGAGAGGTAGAGCTGGGTGGTTATTTTATGGAAGCGGCCGGCTGGGAGCGGGCTCATGGCTATGCGGCCAACGAGGCCACCCTGTTGGAGAAATACCGCGACCGCATTCCCCGGCGGGAAAACGAGTGGGACGCCCGCCATTTCTGGGAAGTGTCCAACGCGGAGCAATTGGAAATGAGCGAATCCGTGGGCATGGTGAACCTGTCTCACTTCGCAATTTTCGACATCACCGGCGACGACGCGGAATCGCTGCTGGAATATCTGTCCGTGGCCAAGGTCGGCGGCAGCACACCGCATGGCAAAGGCGTTTACACCCATTTCCTGGATTCACGCGGAGGCATCCGCTCGGACCTGACCATCATCCGGCGAGGTGACAATGACTACCGCGTTGTCTGCGGCGGCGATACCGGTTATCGGGATTACTGCTGGATCACCCGCATGGCCCGCGAACAAGGACTGAACAACATTCGACTGGACGACCGCACGGACGAAGTCGCCACCCTGGGGCTTTGGGGGCCCAAAGCCCGGGAAACTCTGGCGCAATTCGTCACAGATCCGGATCAGTTGTCGAACGAGAATTTCCCGTTTGCCACTGCCCGGGAATTGAACGTTCAGGGGGTGCCGGTCTGGGCCTTCCGTATTTCCTATGTGGGCGAACAGGGCTGGGAGCTCTACTTCCCGTTTAGTTACGGTCTACGGATCTGGGACCTGTTCTTCAGCGCAGGAGTGACCCCGGTCGGTATAGAAACCTACGCCAATACCCGTCGCATGGAGAAAAGCCTGCGTTTGCAGAACACCGATCTGGAAACCGAGTACAACCTCTACGAGGCCGGGCTGCAGCGACCGAAAGTAAAAGACGCCAACTTCCATGGCAAGGACGCCTACCTGCAACAACGGGCGTTGGCAAAGCAAGCCGCCTATCTTTGCACCATGACCATGACCGAACACAAAGATGCCAGCGGCGTGTTGCGGTATCCGGTCGGCCAGTGGCCAATCCTGGACCCGAATTCCGGCGAGGTGCTGGTGGACAGCCAGGGGCGCCGCTCCTACAACACCAGCATTGCCTATGGTCCATCGGTGGGCAAGATCATTCTGCTGGGGTACATCCCCGCCGAGTACGCTGAAGAAGGCCGGGAACTGACGCTGGAGTACTTCCAGGAGCACTACCCCATCCGCATTGAGTCGGTTGGCTATCGGGCGATGTACGACCCGGATAACGAACGGGTCAAATCCTGACCCTGATTACCCCTGATTAACCCGGAGCGTTCGGCGGTCAGCATTCAATGATGTTGACCGCCAACCCGCCTCTCGCAGTTTCCTTGTATTTATCCAGCATATCTTTTCCGGTTTCCCGCATGGTGTGAAGCACCTTATCCAGGGATACAAAGTGCTTGCCGTCACCCCGTAACGCCATAATGGCTGCATCGATGGCCTTCACTGACGCCATGGCATTGCGTTCAATGCATGGAATCTGCACCAATCCGCCAATCGGATCGCACGTCATCCCGAGGTGATGTTCCATGCCGATTTCCGCGGCGTTTTCCACCTGTTCCGGCGAGCCGCCGGTGGCCGCCGCCAATCCCGCAGCCGCCATGGCGCAGGCGGAGCCCACTTCGCCCTGACACCCCACTTCGGCCCCCGAGATCGACGCGTTCTGCTTGAACAGGAGGCCAATCGCCCCGGCAGTCAGCATAAAGCGAACAATGCCGTCTTCGGTGGCCTGGGGGCAGAACTCCCAGTAGTAATGCAAAACAGCAGGAATGATACCGGCGGCGCCATTGGTGGGGGCTGTCACAACCCGTCCACCGGCCGCGTTCTCTTCGTTCACCGCCAGGGCATAGAGATTTACCCAGTCCAACGCGCTCAGGGATGGGGAAATCAGGTCAACTCGATCCTTATCCATCAACGACTGATACAGCGAGGCCGCCCTGCGACGAACTTTCAGCCCCCCGGGTAATTCGCCTTCGTGGCGGATACCGTTCTGAACGCATTCCCGCATTACCCACCATAATTCGAGGATGCCGCGCCGGATCTCGTCCTCTGTTCGCCATGCCTGTTCGTTGGCCAGCATGATATCGGCAATGGTCAGCTCGTTATCCCGGCATTGGGCCAACAGGGTTCTGCCGCTGCTGAACGGAAAGGGTAACGGCGTATCGTCTTCACGTATGTCCAACTCGCCCTGGTTATTGGTATTGACCACGAAGCCGCCGCCAACGGAATAATAGGTCTTCTCGCTGAGACACTCCCCGGAGTGATCAAACGCCTGACACACCATGCCATTCGGGTGCGCAGGCAACGACTTCCGACGGTGATAGATCAGGTCATGGTTTTCCCGGAAGCGCACGGGATGAAGCCCTGCCAGCGTCAGACTTCCACTGCTTCGAATGGCTTCAAGGCGTTCCGGCATCTGGTCAGGATCAATCAGCGCGGCGCGTTCGCCTTCCAGCCCCATCATAACCGCCGGGCCGCTGCCGTGGCCTTTGCCGGTAGCGCCCAGAGAACCGTACAGAGCGACTTTGACCCGGCACACACGGTCAAGCAAGCCCTGCTCTTCCAGCATCACCGCAAAACGGCGCGCGGCTTCCATCGGCCCCACGGTATGGGAGCTGGATGGTCCGATGCCTGCTTTGAAAAGCTCGAACAGACTGATAGCCAATTCGCAGACTCCTGCGCTGAGATTTAGGTTCAGGATAGCGCCCAGGGAAGGCTCACGCATGCTTTCTGACGACAACAGCAAGATGATTTTCGACAGACTACCGCGTCGCATGGAGGCCATCCGGGACCGGGCAGTGTCGTTTTTGGACCATGTCTGATCAGAGGGCCGCCATAGAATGATCAAAAGTCTGAACTGATCATTATTTGCACGGTCAAAACAACAAAGCTAATTTCAGAAGACGACGGTCCAGATACAGACGACCTTCGCTGGGCCGCGGGGGAGGTTGCATGACGACTGACACAGACTCGCCCATTCAGCCAACGGTTTGGCCCCCCTACCGCGTCGGCTTTCTGCTGATTGATAACTTCACGCTGATTGCCCTGGCCACGGCGGTTGAACCCCTTCGCATGGCCAACCAGTTGGCGGGCACAGAACTCTATACCTGGAAACTGCTGACCGCCGATGGCGAATTCGCTCGCGCAAGTGACGGCATCACCATGGTTCCTGATGCATCCATACGGGACGAAACCCATTTCGATCTGGTTATCGTCGTAGCCGGCATTAACGTCACCCGCAGTTTCTCGACCAAAGAGGTCAACTGGCTAAAGCAGATGGGGCGTCGACATGTGCTTCTGGGTGCCGTCTGCACCGGTGCTTACGTCCTGGCAAGCGCTCACCTTTTGGATGGCCACGCCTGCAGCGCGCACTGGGAATGCCTGGAAGCCATTCAGGAAGATTTTCCACGGGTACAGACCAACAATCGCCTATTCACCATCGAAAAAGACCGGATGACCTGCACCGGAGGCTCCGTACCCATGCACATGATGCTCAGCTTTCTGTCTCGCCGACACGGCAAGGATCTGAGCAACGCCGTGTCCCACATGTTTATCTGTGACCGGGTGCGGGAGGAGAGCGAACATCAACCCATGCCCATCCATCCCAGACTGGCCTGCGCCCAACCCAAACTGGCGGAGGCCGCCCAGCTAATGGAAGCGAACATCGAGGAGCCCATAGAACTGAAGGAGCTGGCGTCTCTGGCCGGAGTGTCCAGTCGGCAGTTGGAGCGGCTGTTCCTGAAACATGTCGGCTGCACACCGTCCCGTTACTATCTTCGTGTGCGCTTGAGCCGGGCCCGGCGGCTGCTGAAACAGACCTCTTGTTCGATTGTCGAGATAGCTTCGATGTGCGGGTTTGTCTCCGCAACACACTTCAGCCGGTGCTATCGCAAGATCATGGGCCGCGCGCCCAAACACGAACGAATGGAACTGTACGGGGAACACCAGTCGGCCGGCGGGCCGGTCGATCTGGCGTCCGCGTCATTTGAAGCGCTAAGGCGGGCCCGCACAGAGCCCACCTATGGCACCGTGCTCAGCTCTCGCTCAGGTTAGCCCCACCACCAGGCCATTGTCATCCAACTCAATATCCAGAGCGGCCGGGCGCCGAGGCAAGCCCGGCATGGTCATGATGTCGCCACACACGGCCACCACGAAACCTGCGCCAGCAGCCAATCGTACTTCTCTGACCGGCAAGGTGTGTCCCGTTGGAGCACCTCTGAGAGATGAATCCGCCGAGAAGCTGTACTGGGTTTTGGCAATGCACACTGGCAAATGCCCAAAACCAAGGTCTTCGTACTCCTGCAGCTGACGTTTGGCCGCCGGCGCAAACTCCACGTTCCGGGCATGGTAGATGCGGGTGGCAACGGTCTCGATTTTATCCGCCAGCGGCAGACTGTCCTCGTACAGAAACTCAATATCGGGCTTGCCCTCATCCATCTGGTCCATCACCGCCTGAGCCAGATCCGTTGCTCCTTCGCCACCCGTCGCCCAATGACTGGACGGAATGGCTTTTACGCCCAGTTCGCCGCAAAGCGACTTCACAAGGTTCATCTCCTCTTCCGTATCGTCCGGGAACCGGTTAATGCAGACCACCGGTGTCAGCCCGAACTGTTGCAGATTACGAACGTGTCGCTCCAGATTGGCAGAGCCCTGACGCACGGCCTCCAGATCAGGTATGGAAAGCTGCGTTTTCGCCACTCCGCCCTGCATTTTCAGGGCGCGTATCGTACAGACCACCACAGCAGCATCAGGCCGCAACCCCGTGTGCCGGCACTTGATGTCGATAAATTTCTCGGCGCCCAGATCGGCGCCGAATCCAGCTTCGGTGACTACCACATCGTTGAGGGCCAGAGCTGCCCTTGTCGCCGTCACCGAATTGCATCCATGGGCAATGTTGGCGAAAGGACCACCGTGGATGAACACCGGGTTGTGCTCCAGGCTCTGCACCAGGTTTGGCTGGAGCGCATCTTTCAACAGAACCGTCAAAGCGCCTTCCATCCCCAGATCACGAACCGTGACCGGGGTCATGTCCGTACGTCGACCAACGATGATGTTGCCCAGCCTTTGTTTCAGATCAGCACGGCCGTCTGCCAGACAGAGAATCGCCATGATTTCAGACGACACGGTGATATCGAAACCCGTTTCCCGGGGCACGCCGTGGGCGGCACCGCCAAGACCACAGACCATGTTGCGCAACGAACGGTCGGTCAGATCCATCACCCGCCGCCAACTGACGTGACGTGGGTCCAGGCCGGATTCGTTGCCCCAGTGAATATGATTGTCAATCAGCGACGCCAGCAGGTTATGGGCCGTGGTAATTGCATGGAAATCACCATTGAAATGCAGGTTGATGTCCTCCATTGGAATCACCTGCGACCGGCCGCCGCCGGCTGCCCCACCTTTCATTCCAAAGCAGGGACCCAAAGAGGGCTCACGCAGGCACACGGAAGAGCGCACGCCAAGCCGATTGAATCCGTCGTTCAATCCCACGCTGGTGGTGGTCTTGCCCTCGCCCGCCGGCGTTGGCGTAATCGCGGTAACCAGTACCAGCTTGCCTTTGGGCGCCGCGGCGGACGTATCGACATAAGACATATCCAGCTTGGCTTTGTAGTGACCGAAGGGCACCAGGCTTTCCGCCGGCAGGCCAAACCGCTGCTGTGCCAGCAGCAGAATCGACTGAGGCTGAACGGATCGAGCAATCTCAATGTCCGGAGTGCCCGGCGGTGGAAAATCCGCCAGCGTCGGGGTGACGGGTGACAGTTTATTGTACTGAAGACTCATGGTACTCACTCCTCTGATCCTCGACGGACCCGCTGTGTTCCTGTATCCATTGCGCTGACTGGCGCAACCCACCAAATGGAAAAAGATGAATGCCCCGAAGCAGGGTTTCCGGGTTGTCCAGACAGTACCGAACGAGCTCGCGCACCATGTCGTCTGGCGTCCACGCGCCCAACAGCCGCACACTTCCAGGACGTTTGAGCATGGCACGGGCAGCCGCTCCCACTCCGCACTGAGCGGCATAGGCCAACAACGTTGTTACCCTGGTAGGGCCTGCCATTCCGATATAGACCGGTATTTCTTCCAGGATGTTGCCCAGACTTTGAAGCCAGTCGATCACCACCTCGGAATCGAAAGTGAACTGGGTAACTACCCAGAGACGCGTCGAGGTTGTTCGCGCGTACTCGCGCTTGTAGCGCAGGGCTTCTAGCAGCGTTGCTCTGTCAGCCCAGGGGTGACCGTCCGGGTGGGCGGCAACTCCGATGCCATGAAACCGGAACTGGGAAAGCAATCCGGATTCAAAAACCGCCAGCGTGTCCGGAAAAGGACCCGCAACGGAATCGCTGTCGCCGGCAATCAGCAGCAGACGGTCGATGCCACTTTCCTCCATCTCTGCCAGCCAGCCCCGAAGTTGCTCGCGGCTTTCTGCCATTCGGGCCGGCACGTGCGGTATTGGCTGCATGCCAATCTCCAGCAACCGCCTGCACGCTGCCAGCGTATCGGCGAACTGGCCTTTCGGCAGAAAAGGCACGTAAACGCAGGTGCCTGCAGGCAGCATGGACTGAAGATCCTCAGCCTGAAGAATCTGGCGCGGCGTCGCTTCCAGAGATGCAAGACGCACAAGGGCCTGAAGCCGCGCTGCGGATTCCTGGTCAGGAGGTCCGATCGGCTGTTTCTCGCTCACCCACTTCATAACGCATACCCCAACGCAAGAGGTGAAGGGTTGGCCGGGTTGGCAGAAATCCGCCCTCCGCCCGGCCGGTTTTGCTAGTCGGCGAAGTCGATACCCTTCGCCCTGGCCCGTTCCCGGGCATTGGGGTTCACCGATGGCCGGAAAGGTACTTCCACGACCTCTGCCTCAACCGCGGTTGAGCCATCCGCAGCGGCATACTCCACCGGCAGGTGAACGGTGAGTCGAGTCCCGATATCACGCATATCGAAGGGCACATAGCCCAACCCGATATTCGTTTGCAGTTCAGGCGAATACCAGGGAGACGTGACATACCCCAGAGCCTCACCACCGCCGGCACCGCTGATCAGCCAGAAATCGTTGGCATAGTCAGTGACCTGGCCTCCACCAAATCGGATACCCACCATGATGTGACTGAACGGTGGATGCCCTGCATCCATCTGTTCGCGGACCTTCTCAAGTTTCTGCTTACCGATGTAGTCCGCCTCTTTGTTGCGTGGCACCTGATACGCCAGGTTGCATTGGAATGGCAGGGTCTCCTGATCTATATCCTGGCCCCAGGACAGAATGCCCGCAGCAATACGACGATGATGAGCTGGCGCAATCACGCGCAGTTTATGAGGCTCACCCGCAGCCAATACGCTGTACCAGAGATCTTCGGCGTACTTGGTCGCTTCCTTGAGATAGATCTCATAGCCTTTCTCACCAGTGAAGCCAGTCTGCGAAACGATGACATCACGACCCGCCACCTTGCCTTCCATCAAGCCGTAGTAGGGCAAATCCCTGACCGCCTCACCAAACAGATCCGCCATCAGTGCTTCGGATTTCGGGCCCTGGATCTGCACCGGTGCCACATCGATTTCCGCGATGGTAACGTCAAATCCCATGCCCAGATTGACGCCCCGCAGCCAGAGCTCCAGATCGCTGTCGGACAGGGAGAACCAGAATTCATCCTCAGCCACACGCAGCAGCACCGGGTCATTGAGGATGCCACCCTCCTCGTTGCAAAGGATGACGTACTTGCCACGCATCGGATGGATCTTAGTGGCGTCCCGCGTGATCACATAGTTCACGAAACGCTCGGCATCCGGTCCTTTCACCTGAATTTGACGCTCTACGGCCACGTTCCACATGGTGACGTCGTGAATCAGCGATTCGTACTCCAGCATGGCGCCGCCGTCTTCCGGACGAATGTAACCACGGGGGTGATACATGCGGTTATACACCGTGGCGCGCCAGCAGCCAGCCTCGTAGGCCAGATGCCAGTAGGGGGACTTGCGAACCCGGGTAGAAATCAGCATCTCTACCGGCGTTGGCCCCGACTGGCGCAGATTGATGGGAACCCGACGATCGGACTGATCTACAGAACCGGGCTGACGGGCAGCGCCCGCGCGTTGCTGAGGATAACCAAGAAGTGCTTCTTCGAATTTAACGGCCATTGCTATCTCCCCTCATCGGGTTGTGGATAGCCCTAATGTGGCCCTCTTTGATATTTGCAGATTGAACCAATACGACACGAAAACAACCAAAAACGTCAGAGCGACTCTTGCGCCCATCAATTAACGTTTCGGCCTGACCAAAAACCAGCTCACAAGAACCAGTGCCCCGAACAGGGTATACGCGAATATGAAAACCCAATCTGGGGCGTTGTAATACAGCAGAGACTGCAGCCAGTGCTGAATGAAGGAGCCTTCATAGCCGGCCTGATCTGCCTTTCTCCTCAGCGCCATCTCCCAGGCAGTCAACGGACACAGAACACCCAGCCAGGACTGAATCACCACGATGCCAATCACGATCAGGTGTACCAGCCGAAACCAGACGTTTCGAACCCAACGCCATTGCAGAAAATAGCCAACAAAAGTGGCCAACAGCCCCAGGATGACAAAGGCAACCAGCAGGACGTGAATCACCAGAAGCAGATCTGCAAACAGCAGAAAAAATTGATCATTCAATACTTTCACCTACTTTTTTTCATGCCCCCCTAACCATAGCGAACAGAACGTCTTAAGGAGAGGACTTTGCAGCACACTGACCTCCAGGTGCCCTATGACAAGGACTTTCCGAAAGGAGGTCAGCAGGGTAACCTGTAGCTTTTCTGTTTTTGTGTATATTTGGCAGACAGGCTCGCAACTGGCGCTATGTTTTACTACTTTGGTTTTGGTTCAAACATGAGCATGCTGTCGTTGAAAGCCAAAGGCGTCGAACCTGAGGCATCCTGGCGCGCCGAGCTGCCTGGCTGGCGCCTGCGCTTCAACGTCGAGCATTTTTTTCAGCACGAGGGAGGCGTCGGTAACATCGAATGTACCGATGCGTCACACGACCGGGTGCTCGGCTTATTGCATCTTTGCCACGACAACGCGCTGGAGCTGCTGGATGCTGCTGAAGCGTACGGGCACGGCTATGACCGCATTGAAGTGGAGGTAATTCCCGACGAGCACGTGCCCGGCGAGAGCGATTCGGTCTCTGCGTTAACCTACGTTGGTATGCCACAGTTCATCAATAATCACTGCCGACCCAGCCAGCGCTATCTGAACATCGTGCTTGATGGCGCCCGTCAGGCTCAGTTGGATGAGGATTATATTCAAGACCTGGCCGGTCAACCGATTCATGAAGTGGGGCGCTACCCCGCTTTCTCTCCACCCGAGGGAGATTTTCCTATTTTTGACAAAGACTCGCTGGCCAAACAGCCCCATCTCACGGCACTCTATGGCGCGGTTTTTGATATGTCGCAGGCGCGATCGCTGCACGACTATCTGAAAAGCTTTTTCGGCGGGCGGGACATGACACTCTTCCACCTGAAACGGCTGGACAGCAGCAGTGCAGAGGAAACCATCGACGACATTCGAAATGGACATCTTGATCAGACTCAACAGCGGTACCTGAACACCTACCTCAACGAGTACGCCAGGGAATATCGCTACGTTGGCCGTTATTCCTATCACAAAGACTGAGGAACACCGATGAACCAGACAACAGACACATCCTTTCCACCGGCACTGGCCCATGGTGCCATCGAAGAGGTTTTCCCGGATGTGTTTGTGGTCAGCGGTGCCATGGAAACCGTTCTGATGGAACTGGATTGGCAGTTCAGCCGCAACATGACCATCGTTCGCGAAGGCGACCGGCTCATCCTTATCAACTCTATCCGGCTAAGTGACGAGGGCCTTGCGCAACTCGAGGAGCTCGGCAGAGTGACCGACGTTATTCGCCTGGGGGCACTGCATGGCCGCGATGATGAATTCTATCTCGACCGCTATCAGGCCCAGTACTGGGTCACGCCCGGTCTGGAGGAAGAAGCTGGCTCTGCTGCCAGGGCGATGGCTCCCGACGCTTCCCTGCCGCTGACCGGCGCCAGCCTGTTCCGGTTTGAAACCGCCAATGTCCCGGAAGGGGTCCTTCGACTCGACCGAGAAGGCGGCATTCTGATTGCCTGCGATGCACTCCAGAACTGGCTGCAACCAGACGAGCACTTTTGCGATGCCTCCCGGGAACGGATGGAAGGCATGGGCTTTTTTACCCCGGCCAACGTTGGTCCCGTCTGGATGCAGGCTGCAGAACCGGAAGCCAAGGACTTTAACCGACTCAAGGCTCTGGAGTTCAGGCACGCGCTCTGCGGCCACGGCGAACCCGTTCGTGATAATGCCCACCAGGCATTCAGTGCCACCTTCGACAGGCTATTTCCCAGCTAAGCCCCAGGATCGAGCCGTACCTGATGCAGACCCACATTCAGCTGCCCGATTACAGTCTCAAGTCTTTTCTGTGGCGAAACGCCGGACGGGTGGCTTATCGTGCCGTACGCGAGTCCGACGGCCAGGAAGTGACGGTCGAAACCCTGGATTCGGAATATCCTGATCGCCGGCAAGTGGCTGTCATGCACCATGAGGCCAGCATTGCCCAGCGGCTTGCCGGCATTGAAGGCGTTCGCCCGGTAAATCACATCCTTCAACACGGCAGTGGCAATATTGCACTGATCACTGACCTTTACGAGAGCTCGCTGTCTGCCAGGTTGAATCAGAGTTCCGGAGGTCGTCTGTCCGTCACCGATGTACTGAGCATCGCGCAACGCCTGGTTCAGACCCTGGATGAAGTCCATGCCAGAGAAATCGTCCACAAGGCGATATCGCCTCAGAATGTGCTGATCGACAGCAAGCGCGACCTGCTTGTCCTGTCTGGTTTCAGCATCGCGTCAGAATTGGGACAGGAACAACAGACTCAGGACTTTTCCGGGCATCTGGAAGGCATCCTGCCCTACATGTCTCCGGAACAGACCGGGCGCATGAATCGCAGCCTGGACTACCGATCAGACTACTACTCTGTCGGGGTGTTGTTGTTCGAATTGCTAACCGGCCAACCACCGTTTTATGCAGGTACCACGCTTGAGTGGGTGCATCATCACATCAGCCAATTGCCGCCACAGCCCGATTCCCTGGCGCCTGGCATTCCGAAGCCTGTCTCTGCCATCGTCCTGAAGCTGCTGGCCAAATCCCCCGATGAGCGTTACCAGAGCGGCGAAGGTCTGATGCACGATCTGTCCCGCTGCAGCACCGCCCTGGATCAGGGCCGCATGCCGCAGGACTTCCCCCTGGGCGAACGGGACCACTCACAGAAATTCCTGATACCTCAGGCGCTGTTCGGGCGCGATCGGGAACTTCAACAACTACTGGATCTGTTCGAGCAGGCAGTTCAGGGCCAGACCCGCTTTTGTCTGGTTCATGGCTACTCCGGCGTGGGCAAATCTGCCCTGGTGAATGAGATTGACCGATATCAAATTCGGGAGCGGGGCTTTCTGGTTCAGAGCAAGTTTGACCAGTTTAAACATGGCGAGGCCTACTCAGCGTTGGCCGTGACCTTCCGGGCGCTGGTCCAACAGGTGCTCCTGGAGCCGGAACAGGCCCTGGCGAAATGGCGCACGCGTCTTTCCGATGCGCTTGGGCCCAATGGCGCGCTGATCGTTGACCTGGTACCGGAACTGACCATGATCATTGGCCCGCAGCCGCCGGTGAGCGAGTTGCCGCCGGCCGAAGAACGGAACCGACTGCAACTGGTGCTGACGTCATTCCTGAGAGCGTTCGCCGGAGAAGGCCACCCGGTGGTGCTATTCCTCGACGACTTGCAATGGAGCGACAAGCCGACGCTGGAACTGTTGCGACGCATCGTCACCTCACGGGATCAGAGTCACCTGCTGCTGATCGGCGCGTACCGCAGCAATGAAGTAGGGCCGGGCCACCCGCTACGGTTATTGCTGGAAGATCTGGACAATCATCAGCGCATTCACCAGATCCCGGTGGGCCCGCTGGATCAGAAATCGGTGGCGAATCTGGTCGCAGACACTCTTCGCTGTCATCCGGACAATTGTCTGAATCTGAGCGACATGTTGTTCCACCGTGCGCGAGGCAACCCGTTCTTCACCAATGAACTCCTGCGCCAGCTCTACTCTCAGGGCGCGATCTGGTCTGATTCTGAGACCGGCAGATTCCAGTGGCAGCTGGACCAGACCGGCTGGGAGGAGGCCAGCCTGGACGTGGTCGAGTTCATGTTGGAGAACCTGCGACAGCTGCCGGACAACACCCAGAGAGTGCTGCAACTTGCCGCCTGCATCGGCAATACCTTCGACTTGCAGACTCTGGCGAACATCTACGAAAAGTCCCTGGCCGAGACCGCAAGAGCACTGCTTCCGGCGCTCAAGCAATACACCATACTGCCTTTGCACGGCGATTATCGCCTGGCCAGCCACAGGGATGACAGCCTGACGATCAACCCCAATTATCGCTTCCAGCACGACCGGGTTCAGCAAGCCGCGTATGGATTGATCGCATCGGAGGATCTGCCACGCATGCATCTTTCGGTGGGGCGGCTCATGCTGCAGCACAACGAGGGTGTGGTTCCAAACGATCAGGTGATCGATATCGCCAACCACCTGAACAAGGGACGAACCCTGATTGATTCCGGGCAGGAGCACCTGCAACTGGCTGAACTGAACCTTCGTGCCGGCGCCCGTGCCCGCCATTCTTCAGCCTATGAAGCCGCATTGAACTACCTGCTGATTGCCGAAGAACAGTTACCGGAGACCCCCTGGACGCAACTGCCAGAATTAATGACGGACATGGCCGCGGAGATGCAGCTATGCCTTTACCTCACCGGCAGAATTGACGAAGCCGACCGCTGGCTGCAACAGATGTTGGACCACGCGGAATCCGATCTTCACCGGGCTGACATTCTGGCCATTCGCACCCGGCAGAATGCAACGCTCGGCCGCATGAGCGAATCCATTCACGCGGCGATCGAGGGGCTGGCGTTAGTGGGTATCGACTTCAGCGAACACCCCACTCAAGCGGATATCGATACCGAACGCGAGCGGGTCGAAGAATATCTGGCAGGTCGCAACATTGCAGACCTGGTGGATGCGCCGATCATCGAGGATACCGCGACCCTGACAGCCATGCGCCTGCTGATGGAGATATTTGCCGCCGCGTTCCTGTCGGGCAGCAAGATATTCAGCTACCTGGTGCTCAAGGCCGTTAATCTGGCGCTGCACAAAGGCAACTGTCCCGAATCTGCCTTTGCCTATGCGGCTTATGGGATGCTGCTGTGCGGAGAGCTGGATGAGCCGGCTCTGGGTTATCAATACGGCAAGGTCGGGCTGGCCATTAATGACCGGCTGGATGACCTGAGCCTGCGGGCGCGTGTGATCTATGTGTACGCCATGTTTGTGCATCACTGGAGCAACAACTGGGCGACGCTGACGCCCTTGTTCCGCAAAGGGATTGAGGCGGGCTATCAGTCTGGCGACCTGCTTTATCTTGCATACAGCGCGCAGGACTGTGTGATCTGGGACCCCAGTCTGGATCTGGAAACGGCTCGCCGACAGCATCAGGAAAACCTGGAAATCGTACGCGAATGCGCCTATCAGGACTCTCTCGATTCGGGCATGCTGTTTCTGCAAATGCAGCGTAACTTGCTTGGCGAAACCCACTCGGCGGACAGTCTGAGCAGCGACGACTTCAGCGAACAGCAATGCCTTGATGATATGAGCGAACGCCAGTTCATGACAGGCATCGCCAACCACAACATCTACAGCGCTGAGATCAACCTGCTCTACAACGACTATGATCGGGCTCGGCATTTTGTCCACAAGCAGGACACGCTGATCAAATCCGCCATGTCACTGCCCCAGCTGGCACGTTTCTACATTGTCGCTAATTTAACGCTCACCGCCCTTTACCCATCGATGGACAAATCAGAGCAGCGCACAACCCGGAAACGACTGGAAGACGACCTGGCGCGAATGACTCGATGGGCCGACAACTGCGAAGCAAACTTCCGCCATCTTCAACACCTGATGATGGCCGAGCTAGCCTGCCTCGATGGGGACCAGAACGCTGCCCTCGCCTATTACGATGCGGCCATCGACGGCGCCAGAAATCACCGATTTCTTCGTGACGAAGCCATCGCTTATGAGCGCGCTGCAAGATACCTGCTCACCATCGGTCGAGGGCGATCCGCTGAAGGTTACCTGCGGGGTGCACTGGGCATGTACAACCGCTGGGGCGCCCACCGTAAGGCTGGCATGCTTCAAGAGGAATTCCCGGTACTGCGTGAACTAAGCACAACGGCGGCAAAGCCAGCTTGCGGCCAGCTTACCGACCTGGATCTGGCATCGGTGATGCGGGCGTCGCGGGAAATTTCTGGCGAAATGATGCTGGATCAGTTACTGCAAAAAACACTAAACATTCTGCTGCAGAACGCAGGTGGCCAGTGGGGCTGCGTGATTGTTCGTGAAAAGGGCCAGTGCGTGATCGAAGCGGCGGTTCTTCCTGAGAGAGCCCAACACACCACCGATATCCCCGGGCATTTTGTGCTGGGGGATCGCAGCGGCAACGACATCCCAGTTCCGATGAGCATCATCAGCCAGGTGTTTCAGAGGGACGAAGCGAT
This sequence comes from Marinobacter sp. CHS3-4, assembly GCF_030053415.1. Classification (GTDB taxonomy): domain Bacteria; phylum Pseudomonadota; class Gammaproteobacteria; order Pseudomonadales; family Oleiphilaceae; genus Marinobacter. The sequence goes on along the minus strand of NZ_JASGBJ010000001.1, from coordinate 1,201,689 downwards.
CGTGCTTCACAACGCCAGTATGGATGGTCCGTTTATTAACGATCCTTACACGATCAATCGCAAACCGCGATCGGTACTCTGTGTGCCAGTCAACCGAGAGCACATCGAAGCCGCGGTTTACATGGAAAATAACCTCGCCGATGGTGTGTTTACCGAAGCACGGGTAGAGCTGATACAGCTGTTGGCCGCTCAGGCGTCGGTTGCTATCGAAAATGCCAGCCTGTATGCCCAGATTCAGGACTACACCTTCCTGCTGGAAGAGAAGGTAACGGAACGAACCGCCGAACTGGAAGCCCTCAACGAAGAACTTCAGCGCCTGGCGGATCGTGATGGTCTCACCGGTGTCGCCAACCGACGCTCAGGAGATGCATACCTCCATGATACCTGGTTGCGCCAGCGCCGACAGCAGCAGCCCTTGTCAGTGATCATGCTGGATGTTGATCACTTCAAGGCCTACAACGACTCTTATGGCCACCAGAAAGGCGACGATTGCCTGACCAGGATTGCCGAAACGCTCAAAAGCCAGATGCAACGCTCCGCCGACATGGTCGCACGCTACGGGGGCGAAGAATTCATGCTGATTCTTCCCAACACCGATAAAGAAGGTGCCATTCGGGTCGCGGAAAACGTCCGGTTGGCCATCGAGAGCGCTGGCATCGAACATGGGTTTTCCGACACCAGTGACCGGGTAACCGCTAGCGTCGGCGGTGCCACCATGATTCCGGATGATCAAAACAGTGTGGAAGAACTGGTTTCGGCCGCCGATCAGGCTATGTACAAGGCCAAGCGAAGCGGCAGAAACCGGGTTCGTTTCGCCTGACCCTACTCGTAGACATCCCGCATAGTCAGCAGCGTGAAGTCCGGTGTAACACCCAACCCCGGTCGATCGCTCAGCCACATACGCCCGTCCATCACTTCGGGTCCACCAGAAGCCAGCTGGAGCGTGTTGTAATTGTGCAAGTCGGTTGTGTTCAGCAGTGCCCTGGGTGATGTACTGGCCGCCAGGTGAGCATAGGCAGCGGTCGCAATGCCGCTGCCCCAGGCGTCTTCAATGGTCATGGGTATGCCCGCGTCCGAGCAGACGTCCCGAATGATCCGGGATGGGGTCAACCCGCCGAACTTGCTGACTTTAAGAGCGATGGCATCCATGGCATCGTCTTTCAAACCACGCTGAAGTTCGTTCAGGGTATTGAAAGCCTCATCCAGCTTGACCGGATGCTTCCCGCGTCGCCTGAAAGACAAACACTCTTCGTAAGTTCTGCATGGCTGCTCAAGATAGATATCAACGTCTTCAATGGCCTTCGAAAAACGCAGCGCCTGATCGCGCCGCCAGGCAGCATTGATATCCCCAATCCACAGCTCATCGGGCTGCTTGAGTCTGCTGAGTCTTAGGATCAGGTCAATGTCTTCTTCGACCTCATGCCCCAGCTTGATCTGAATATGCCGAAAGCCCTCTGCGCGATAAAGGCGGAGTGATTCTTCCATTTCTTCGGGCTCGGCAAGCGGAACAATGCGATGCAGTGGCATCGAGGGGGACTGAAGCCCGCCTAGCAGCGTGTATACCGGCAGCCCCGTGGCCTTCCCCAGAAGATCCCAGCACGCAAGGTCAATCGCAGCCTTGGCGACCGAATGCCCCGTGAGCGCCTGGTTCATGCGTTCCTGAATCACCGACACGTCCCTGGGATCCTGGCCAAGCACACTGGGAGCCAGCAGAGACAAACAAGAGGGTATCCCTTCTGCAAAGGCCGCCATATAGTTGGGCCCGCAGGGACAGACTTCGCCATACCCCTCAATGCCCGTGTCCGTAGCCAGGACGACCACCGTGGTTTCAAATACCTGATGCGAACGTCCACCGGCAAAGGCATAGGCTTTGCCGGTATATTCCAGGTTCGCGGTATAGACAGAAATCTGCTTAATGCGCATAACGGCGCAGCCTGTTGTAATTGAGCCTATAACAAATCTAGTTCAGCGACGCGTGAATAGACAGGAGCGCTTCAAGTTGCCGAATTTCTTTCTAGAAAAGATCGTCCTGAAGGTCGCGCTTGAGTTCTTCGGGTTCGGTAATCCAGAGTTCTCCGTCCAATCCTGGCAGCACACCGATTTCAAGCCCGTCTTTGGTCAGGCCAGGCACCCACTTCCTGAAGAAATCAGGTAAAGAGAGACTTTTAGGGGATAATTCTGTCGAATGTTCTGCGTACTCAGAGGCCAATTCGGCACATGGCCAGACAGGAAGGTAAGCCACACCATCCTCCTCCGACACGATTTTCAGGAACTGGTTGTCTGCATTCACCAGAATCCAGATTTCCCGTTCCTCAAGAACCTGTGTGAGGAAAAAGTCGTAGCGTTCCTCGCCGTCCATGTCGAGAATGTCGTTGATCTGTTCTCTGTTCATATTCAGGCATCGCTATTTGGTTTGGCTTTGGGAAGGAAGACAGGTCGAATCCTGCTATATTGAAGTACACCTATTTCGGGCAGAAAAGAACACATCAAGAGGCCCAGATCAAGGAGTATGCGTTGACGCTGACCACCCCTGCCCTGCTATTTCCTGCCATTTCCCTGCTGTTGCTGGCCTACACCAATCGTTTTCTGGTGCTGGCCCAGCTGATCAGGCAGCTCAAGCAGATGGATACTGAGGAAGACCACAACCTTATCGCCAGGCAGATCAGCATGCTTCGAAAACGAATTGTCCTGACCAAACGCATGCAAACTTACGGCGTACTCAGCTTTTTCCTTTGTACCGTATCCATGTTCATCGTGTTTCTTGGCGGTGATCTGACGGGTGCCATCGCCTTCGGCATCAGTCTCGTGCTGCTATCAATTTCGTTGCTTTATTCGCTGTATGAAATTGTCATCTCAACAAATGCCATCAACGTTGAGCTTGAAAGCTTCGAGGCCCGGAAGCAGTGCGCGCCAACCGGGAAAAGCTGATCAGGTCATAGTCCTGTCGCAGGCTATTCGCCAGGTGTCGAATGTGCTCGGGCGTGATTTCGCAACAACCACCGACAACCACGGCGCCATCGTCGAGCCACTGCCTTACAGCTCGAGTATAGCTCGCAGGATTAACGTCCGCCCGCGCCTCCAGAGAATCCACCAGTCCACCCTTCGCGACATCCTCGACCGACTCGAAAGCATTGGCATACCCACCGGCTATGGGATATCGGGCCACCAGCTGAGGCATGGCCGCGTTCAGAATCTCCAAGTCACAACAATTAAGCATCACGGCGTCGGGGGAATAATCGGCAACCGCAGCCACGGCTTCCGCCAATGTCTCACCAGACTTGAGATACCCGTTCACTTCCACACGAAATGACACGCCAAAGGGTTTTCCCAGGGCCTGGGCGGCGGCGCAGGCGGCTCTGGCTTCCAGAGTGTTGGTCATGGTTTCAATCAGGAAAACATCGGCCGATTCTTGCAATGACACCAATGTGGCGTACTCATTCTGCAAGTCCTGAAACGTTCGCTCCGGCTGACCCTGATAACTTGCGGCCAACGGCGGCAGGCAACCAGCAATATCCACATCGATACCGGTGTCGTCGATTGCCTGTTGCAGCGCCTGGAACGCCTTTTGGTGAATCGTCGTAATCTGGTCATGAATTCCCGCCCGGTCCAGACGGGTTGGCGTAGCAGCGTAGGTATTCAGGGTCAGAGTTTTGGCCCCGGCCCGGATAAAATCGGCGTGCACATCCTGTACGACATCCGGCTGCTCAAGCATCACCGCAACAGACCACAGCGGAGAGCTGACATTCCGGGCACGCCGATAGATTTCCTGGCCAAGGCCACCGTCAAGCAAAGCAACCGATGTCATCGTGGGTTTTCTCCTAATTAGGAACATAGTATCTCGACGCCGTATTCCCGGCGATAAGATACTACAGTGTGTTATATCCATACGTAAGATTGCCGAGCAGACTGCCATGGCGGACCATCGTTATCTCCAACTCTGGTGGCTGGCTCTAGCGGCCAGCCTGCTGCCGCTGCTGACGATCCACGTGACTCTGGCGGTGTCGATTATTCAGGGCTTCGTCGAACCCTGCGTGCCCTACTGGGACAGCTGCACCAGCATCAGCCGCACTGGGCGCCACGGAACGTCCTACTTCATTTTCAAGGGCGCCATGCTGCCGGCTGCCCTGCTGGGCATCGCTCTGTGGGGGCTGAGCGGACGCTGGCTCCGGCAGTTGGGCATTCACAGCATAGGGGCAGCCTGGCTTCCCTGGCTGGGTTTCATTGCCAGCGCATCGCTCGGAGCCTACACGCTGGCGCTGGGCCATGAGGGCGAAGGGTTCAATCTCGTTCGCCGTACTGGTGTAGTGCTGTATTTTTCACTGACCTACATCTGCGAATTACTGATCAGCGCCGGCCTGCGCAGCCATCCACAGTGGAGGGAAACCGGCGAGAAATTGATGAGGCTTTGCCTGGTGACGCTCAGTGTGGGCATTCTGTCGGTGATCATTGACGGTGTAGCGCCAAACTTTCACGACCAGATCGATGATGCCTTTGAATGGATTCTCGCCTTCCTGATCAACGCCCATGCGCTCTGGCTTGCGTTGCTCTGGCGCCGCAGCGGTTACTGCGTTCGGTTCTGGGCGCGTTAGCCTTCGGATCCCGGCAGGCACACTTTTTTGCTGCGCTCCGAAAGCCTTGCCCACTTCTTACCGCTGTTGTTGCGGACTTTCCTGAGATAACCGGACACATCGGAAAAATGCTTCTGGTTGGCGCCGAGCTTCACGGCTTCTTCCTTGTGAAGTCCTGACAGGTAGCCCAGGGCCTGACGTCCATCGTCTTCTTCATCCAGGGTCTGGCTGACCATGGCCAGATGGGAATGGCAGAAGATATGAAGATTTCGTTTATCAACATCCGTTTCCTGGGCCAGCGAATGCTGAGCAAACAGAGCCAGAAAAACAGACAGGCCGATAATTTTTTTCATGGGAAATGGCTCCCTCAAACAACAGTGAATAGATGGTCAATGATAACCTACGTAACTTGAAGCCTATCGGAGCGTCACTGTAGAGTTTTTACAAGGCAGACGGAACACATGACGGATCAAGACAACTGCCCCTGCGGCAGCAGAAAAGCGTACCAGGATTGCTGCCAGCCACTTCACCAGGGAGAACCGGCATCTTCCCCAGAGGCATTGATGCGCTCCCGGTATGTCGCTTTCTTCCAGAAAAAGACCGACTACCTGATGGACACCTGGCATCCGGACACTCGTCCGGCAACTCTCAGCCTGGAGCAGTCACCGGACTGGACATCGCTCCAAATTCTAGACTCCAGCGAGAACGGCCAAAAAGGCACTGTGCATTTTCGCGCTATTTATCAAGCGGGCAGCGGATGGGGCTATCTGGAGGAAAAATCGGATTTCCTGAAAGAGAGCGGCCGCTGGTATTACCTTGGCGGAGAAACCCGCGAAGGCCAGTTTAAACCTGGCCGCAACGACCCCTGCCCGTGCGGCAGCGGCCGTAAGCACAAAACCTGCTGCTTGAGATTCCGTTCATGACCTTGCCCCCAGCAGGCAAACACTGTGTACGGACGACCATCGTCAGGGCTTGAGCCTAGAATCTGTGAGCCCAGGATTCAAGCGGTATCAGTAGAGTTGGAAGATCAATGACCGAAGAAGAATGGCAGGCAATTCAGGAAGCCATACCGGATGCTCGGGATGGTCTCACCCGCACCGAACGCACCGTGCTGTACGTGCTGAAGCAAACGCAGGAAGAACTCGATAACCGCAATGTTCCAACGGCCATGCTCTATGGGCGAGTGCTGGAATATGTGGACATGAGTGAAGCGGAGCTCCATGTCTACCTGGATCGGTTAGGAGTCCGGGGATGATCAACCACAGAGCCAACTGTTACTATGGAGAAAGAATGTAATGTGTTTTGGAGTTGTGGGCGTGCAGAAAGGAAAGGTAAAAACGCGAATTTTGTTTCGCTCCAGATACCTGAACATCTATTCAGTGCGATACCCCGAGGGACATCGGGTAGTGCCGCATGTGGACATGATCGCCAGCGGTCGCCTGTACAAGCTTAACTATGTGATGTCGAAACCCAAGTCGGGCGGAACGTTCATCTGCGACAAGAACATCTTCAATCTGTTCGGTCGGGTGTACCTGTTTCGCCCTGACCTGTACCAGCATCAAGTGTCTCGTATTGAGAAGGGAAAACGCTGGATTCTCAGCTTTGCACTGACCACAGCCTGATCGCCGGCCCTAGGCAGCGCCGAGGTTCGCGATCAGATCGTCAGCGCTGCAGTCAATGACGCTCACATTCCGAAACCCCATATTCTCCAGTGACGCGGCCGCCAGAGCCGCTCGCCCGCCCGTCGCACAGTGCAAAAGAATGGGCTGCTCAGGATCGCTGGTGTGTTCGGTAATTTTCATTTCCAGGACACCACGAGGGATATTGACTGTGCCTGCGGGGCGTTTTTCAGCAACCTCACCGGGTTCCCTCACATCAATGACCAGAGCCTGGCTTTCTCCAGCCATCAGCTCCTTTGCGGCCTGAGGCGTCAAGCAGTGCGCCGCCGATTTGGCCTCGGCCACAATTTCCTGAAGCGTTTTAAGGCTCATAAAGCGTTCCTCCTGATAGTGGAATCAATTTTTCGGGACAGAGCTCAGCCCTTTCCAGTCTTCAAGATCCTGTTCGGGCTTTTCACGACGAAAACGGGCATACAGTTCAATGCCATGCGAATCCTCGAGAGTATCAACCCTCAGTCCCTTCTGCCGTAACCATTCCTCGTTGCCTGACGCATTCGTCACATCCCCCACAACCACACGACTGAATCCGCGCATGTACAACAAGGTGGCGCAGACGTCACAAGGGCTAAGGCTGGTATAGAGCGTGGTCTGGCTGAAATCGATGCGTCCGGCGTCCCGGATAGCAGAGGTTTCACCGTGGTTATAGGGATGATTTTCCTGAACCAGGGTATTGTGGCCTTTGCCCAGTATCCAGCCCGTCCGGTTGTCCACGATGACGGCACCAATGGGGCAACCGCCCTCGTCATAGCTTTTCTCTGCCAGGAAAACGGCCACTCTCATAAAGTCAGCATCTGCAAACGACTTGCAGAGCGTATCGCTGATTAACGTTCGCAAACTGCCGGTGGGCATATGCGCAATGGCTCTAAGCCCTGCATCGTTGAGCGGTTCAGCTTTGTTCAACAGTGGTTCCATAAACATCCAAGCGGCCCGAAAAATGGATTCAAACGTTCTATTTGGCGCACGCCTCAGCCAAACGCATACCGAAGTAACTGAGCGACCAGCAAAAGCATCAACAGCGGAATAATCCACCTGGAGTATTTGCTGAAGTCCTGACCTTCACTTTTCGGCGCATACTTTTCGATCAGTGGAATCACAACGATCAGGGACAGAAACAGAACGGCAAGGATAATGATCAGGGTTCCCATGGCCTTTCCTTTTCAGACGATGTGACTCTAACGTAACAGAACCGCGGGCGAACGGAACAACCCCGCTCGCCGCCACAAACTCAGTCTTTGATCGGAGGCGTCGGCCTGACCAGTATCTCGTTCACGTCCACATGGGCCGGCTGGGTCAATGAATAGACCACCGCATTGGCGACATCTTCTGGCTTCAGCGCCGTTTCCGGCCGTTCATCAAAGAAGGGCGTGTCGACCATGCCCGGTTCGATCAGAGTCACGCGAATGCCCGTGCCCCGTAGCTCCTCTCGCACGCCATAGCCAATGGCAGACACCGCCCATTTAGTGGCGCTGTACATGGAGCCGGGAATGGTCGCTCGGCCGGCGGCAGACCCCGTCAACAGAAGATGGCCTTTGCTTTCTTTCAGCGCCGGCATGCAGTGTTGAAGCGTGAGCCCTACGCCGTAAATGTTGGTGAGAATCATATCGCGCCAGGCCTCGGTGTCGGCGCCGCTGAACCCGCCCGGCGAACCACCACGGCCCGCATTGGCGAACACCGCGTCGATACGACCGAAGGCTTCAAGGGCCCGATCCACCATGGCTTTCTGATCGTCGTTGCTTTGCACATCACAACGAACCGTAACGACCCTGTCGCTGCCCAGTTCATCCTTCAGCGTCTGCAATTTGTCTTCAGACCTTGCGGCCAACACCAGCCTGTAACCCTGTTTTGCCGCTGCCCGGGCCGTCTCCGCACCAATGCCCGAAGACGCGCCTGTGATCAATAGAACAGGATCCGTCATAACCTTCTCCTTTTTTGACGTTCATGTGCCCACTTATACGCCCCTGGGATCACCTTGAGTCATTAGACATTCCTCTACCGCCTTTACGTCGTTTTTACACGCCTTGACGGACAGCTTGCCCCTTCTTCGCGAAGATACCTGAAACATGATTATAACGGAGCAGACCCATGGTGGATTCGGTAAGAAGCTGCTGGCTGATGCTGGGTATCTTAGTGCTATCAGGGTGCAAGGTTACCGCAGGCACAGAGGATGACTACTATGGCGGCGACGGCCACTATGTCCATGGTCATTTTTACGACGCCAGGGATACGGGTGCCTACTTTCCCGACACCGCCTGGGGCCTTAAACGGGATGCGGCGGCCTGCATCGATGAAACCCTGTACTTCGAAACCGCCAACGAACGGGTTCGAGTCTACGGCTCCCCCGCGTACAGCGAGACCACCTTTCGCGTCACCGCTGCAGAGATGGACAATCGCATCGATCACGTGCTCAGCAAGCTTCGCATGAGCTGGCACGACTTTGTCGCCGAGCGCAGCGCCCATGCTTCTTATCCCGATCAGTTGATCGCCTGCCTCAGCCCGAGAGTCAGTTCCACCGAGCTGTCATCCGCGTCTCTGGCTGCAGTGGCTGTCGCCCCCTATCACAGCGCCTGGCCTTATGATTCCGGCAAGATCTTTACCCACCATCTGGCTCACTACGCCCAGGAAAACCTGAGCCGTTCGGTGGCAGACCACACCCTGCTTCCGCTCTGGTTTGCCGAAGGGCAGGCCCGGATTATTGCCGGCGAACCCGTCGCAGCGCCTTACCAGCACTATGATTACGACCCACTTTGGGACGCCACAGCGTCGCAAGCCGGCACCGCCAGCTACCGCTACGAGCACTATGCGCTAGCCTATCGCTACCTGAAACGGGCTAACGGCACCCTGGCCATGACCCTGTTACTGGATCTGGTTCAGTATATGGACTGGACGGGTGACTACGTTGGCCAAATCGTAACCGGCGAGTCTCTGGCTTTTGTGGAGGCATTCAATGCCATGGATCTGGTGGATCACCGCGGTCAATACCTCAGTTTTGCCCGCTTCCGGGCGGATTATCACGAATTGTTGGAAGCCAGCTACTAAACAGCCAGCAGCAACAAAGTGGTAGAATCGGGGATCACCAAATTTCCGACGTCAACGGACTGCCGCGCATGAAACTCAACCCGTTTAACACCCGAATCGGCCTTGCTCTGGGGGGCGGTGCTGCCAAAGGCATCGCCCATATCGGCGTGCTCAAAGCCTTCGAAGAGGAACAGATTGCCATTCACTGTATTTCGGGAACCAGCGTTGGAGCTCTGGTGGCCAGTTATCACGCGTTCGGCCAGCCCGCAGAATCCATCCTGACCATCGGCTCTACGCTGAACCTCTCGAAAATTCTGAATTTCACTCTGAAAAGCGGTGGCCTGTTCAGCACCAAAGCCATCCGCGACATGGTTCATAAAGACCTTGGCGATGTAAAAATCGAAGATGCAAAGATTCCACTGGCCATCTGCGCCACTGACATTGAAACCGGTGAGCAACTGATTTTCCGCAAAGGCAATCTGGCTGACGCCGTGTGTGCCTCCATGGCGGTGCCTGGTCTGTTCGTACCGGTCGAAATGGATGGCCGGATACTGGTGGATGGCGGGCTTGTCGAGAACGTGCCCATTTCGCCGCTGGCTGGCATGGGTGCAGGCATTACTGTGGCCGTCGATCTAAGCCACGTAAAACGCTATCCAAAGCCAGATGACACACTGGATGTTATCAGCAATGCCATTAACATCGGCATTGACCTCCGAACGCGCAGGCAACTGAAAGCCGCCGACATTGCCGTACCCCTCGATTTAAGCCGGTACAGCCTGATCAACAACGCCGATTGCATCGATGAGCTTTGCGATGAAGGCTACCGCCCGATGAAGAAGAAAATTCAGCGTCTGCTGTGGTACAAGCGCATGAACCTTGTGGTGTACCTAATAAAAGCCGCCGGAAAAGTGCTGCCGTTGAAAATCCCGGAGATAATCCAGGATCTCAAACAGCAGGCTTTCGAACTGCGCAAGCAGGGCTCGCGGAACCGCCAGCCCTGAGTGGAATTCAACCTGCGAGGGCGGCCTTCACTTTCTTGCTCAAATGGCCCATATCTACCCGGCCAAGTACCTGAGGCTTCAATACACCCATCACTTTGCCCATGTCCTGCATGCCCTGGGCATCTGCGGAGCTGATGGCTTCGCGAATCAGCGCATCCAGGTCGTCCTCATTGAGCGCGGCGGGCATGAACTCTTCGATGATGACCATCTCCGCCCGTTCTTTATCCGCCAGCTCCTGACGCCCGGCATCATCGTATTGGGCTGCGGCGTCACGACGCTGCTTGAGCATTTTGTCCAATACCTTCAAAACATCATCGTCTGACAGCTCACGGCGCTCATCGATCTCGATCTGCTTCACCGCTGACTGAGCCATGCGCAGTGTTACAAGCCGGTCTTTATCTTTATTGCGCATCGCATTCTTAACTGCGGTGCTGAGTTGTTCCTTTAAAGATTCGGCAGCCATGGCCTACCTCCTGTTGTATGGATTGGGTGGCTATATGTAACGGAATTACCTTAAAGGTTCAAAGGACTTTTCAAGTGAACCAAATTCCCATTTCAAGACTACATCCCCTTACATTCCCTCTGGTCCAAGGCAAAAGGAGTCTCGCCATGATCACCGTCCATCACCTCAATAACTCCCGGTCTCAACGCGTTCTCTGGATGCTGGAAGAGTTGGAGGTGCCCTATGAAATTCAGCGCTACCAACGCGATCCAGATACCATGCTAGCGCCAGCCAGCCTCAAAAAAGTCCACCCACTGGGCAAGTCACCGGTCATTACCGAAGGGAAGCTGGTGGTGGCGGAATCGGGCGCCATTATTGAGTATCTGGCCCATACTTACGGAAAAAACGCGCTCCTGCCGTCGCCCGGTGGCCAAGCTTGGCTGGATTACACCTACTGGCTGCACTACGCTGAAGGTTCACTGATGCCGCCTTTGGTGATGCGTCTGGTGTTCGAGAAGGTTAAGACCAGCCCGATGCCATTCTTCATCAAGCCTGTTGCCAAGGGCATTTCCGATAAAACTAACGAAGTGTTCATTGGCCCGATGATTAAAACCCACCTGGATTTCATCGAAGCACACTTGGCCCGTAACACCTGGTTTCTGGGAGATACGCTGAGCGCGGCGGACATTCAGATGAGTTTTCCGCTGGAGGCATCAGTCGCCCGCGGAATTGTTGGCAAAGATCGGCCTCACATTAACGCCTGGGTGGAGCGCGTGCACGCACGACCCGCCTACAAAAGAGCGCTCGAGAAAGGTGGGGAGTACGATTTTGCCTGAAATGGATTTCGCTGAAGGTGTCGAAATTTCAGTGGAAAGCGCCTTGTTTTCCGACCGAAAACTGCTAAACCCTTCAATAAGAGTCGAAAAGCCCGTTTAATCGGGAATTTTAGGGATTATCCCTAAAAATTCTCAGTTAGACTTTGTTATGTACAGTGTCAGTGCATATACATATTGCATTTGTAGCCGACAGAAAAATAACCGGAGAAGCAAATTATGATGAAGAAACTAACGGCAATCATCCTTGCTTGCGTTGCGTTCACTTCCATGAACGCGACCGCTGATCAGTTGGACGACGTGATCAAGCGAGGCACCCTGAACTGCGGCGTGGTTCTTGACTTTCCCCCGATGGGTTATCTTGACGAGAACAATGAGCCAGCTGGCTTTGACGTTGATTACTGCAAAGATCTGGCCGAAGCGCTGGGTGTAGACGCAAACATCCTGAACCTGACCTGGGGGGATCGTATTCCTTCTCTGGTTGCCGGCAAAACCGACGTGGTTATCGGCTCGACCTCTGACACACTCGAGCGCGCCAAGTCCGTCGGCTTCACCTACCCGTACTTCGTGTTCAAGTTCCAGGTCATTTCCAACAAGGACAAGAACATCGAGTCCTTCGCTGACCTGAAAAACCTGAAAGTGGGCGCAGCACTGGGCACCACCTACGAAACCGAGTATCTGGCCTATGCCGAGCAGCAGGGCTGGGGCAAAGACAACTACACGTCTTTCAAGTCTGAGAACGATGCCTTCCTTGGCCTGTATCAGGGCAAAGTGGATGCGATCATCTCCACGAACACCAACATCGCGACCAAACTGCAGAGTGACGAATTCTCAGATTTCGAGGCCGGTCCCTACGTGCCTAACTACGACGACGTCGTTGGCATCATTGCCAAGCGCAGTGAAGTGGCGTGGATCAACTACCTGAACTTGTTCCTGATTCGCCAGATCCGTGACGGCAACATGAACGAGGCGTACAACAAGTACTTCGGTTCAGATGCACCTGCCGATCTGATCAAGTCCCTGAGGGACAACAAGTAATTACACAGCCTCTCGTGTAACTGCTTAGAACACTGGCCGGCGGCCTGAAAAGGTCGCTGGCCAGTCCTCTCAAACCACTCAAAGTGGCCAAGGTATGGAATACGAATTTCACTGGAACATTGTGCTCCAGAAGATGCCTGAGTTACTGAACGGTGCTTTCGTCACCCTGCACGTCTCTGTGCTCGCCATGCTCCTGGGTGTTGTCATCGCCGTTCTGCTTGCGATCGCCAAGATGAACAACAGCAAACCCTTCTGCTACGTGGCGACCGTTTGGGTCGAAATTGCCAGGAACACACCGGCACTTTTTCAAATCTACATGGCGTATTTCGGCCTGGGAGCCTTTGGCATTCATCTCAGCCCCTACGTTGCCGTCTTAAGCGCCCTGGTATTTATCAATGCGGGTTATCTGACAGAGACCTTCCGGGGTGGGTTCCAGTCCATTCCCAGTACCCAGTACAGCGCGTCCAAGTCTCTGGGCATGACCAGCATTCAAACCTATCGATACGTGATCCTGCCGCAAATGCTCCGGCGCATTTACCATCCGATGACCAACCAGTTTGTCTGGTCCATTCTGATGAGTTCGCTGGGCATCCTGGTGGGCATGAGTGAGCTGTCCGGCACGACCCAGAGGCTTCAGTCACTGTCGTTCCGCACGCTTGAGTTCTTCATAGTGGCGGCTGTCATGTACTTCATCATCACCAAACTGGTGCTGTTCGGTGCATCGCTTCTATCCCGCCGACTGTTCAAGGGGGAAATCTGATGAACTCTCTGTTTACTCCCCTATCCTGGGACGATACCGGTTACATTCTGACTGGCGTCTGGAACACCATCACCATCTCGGTTGTTGCCATCGTCGTGGGCACGTTGCTGGGCATGATCGTCGGCTTTGCGCGGGCGGAAAGCAACAAGGCGGTTAATGTTCTGTTCGGCAGCGTGCTGGACATTCTCAGAAGTGTGCCGCTGATCATTCAGTTGATTCTGTTCTCGACCTTTGTCGGCGCCATCGGTCATCCGATGAACCCGTTCCTTGCAGGCTCAATCGTGCTTTCGCTGTATACCATGGCCTTCATGAGTGAAGTGTTCCGCGGCGGCTTCGAAAGCGTGAGCAAGTCCATGCAAACCGCAGCCCGTTCGCTCGGCATGACCTACTGGCAAACCGTCTATCACATCCGGTTCCCCATTGGTCTGCGCGCAGTTCTGCCGTCGTGGATGGGTGTCGCCCTCAGCGTCATCAAGGATTCTGCCCTGGTTTCCGTGATCGGCTATATGGAATTGCTGCGCACTTCCGAACAGCTGATTTCCCGAACCCAGCAACCGCTCGAAATTCTGATCGGTGTCGGCATCTTCTACTTCATTATTTCTTACCCGCTCTCGCACTACGGGCGGTATCTCGAAAGGAAAATGGCAATATGATTAGCGTCCAGAATGTCCATAAATCCTTTGGTGACCTTGAGGTACTGAAAGGCGTCAGTCTGGATGTCCCCAATGGCGAGGTCGTCAGTGTCATCGGCGGATCTGGCAGCGGTAAATCAACGCTGCTGTATTGCATCAACGCCATCGAGACGATCAATTCAGGCAAGATCCTGGTCAACGATATTGACGTTCACAGCAAAGACACGAACAAAGACAAACTGCGTCAGAAACTGGGCATGGTGTTTCAGCAATTCAACGCTTTCCCGCACATGACCGTGCTGGAAAACGCGGCTCTTGCCCCGCGCATCGTCAAAAAGATGAGCAAAGACGAGGCGATGGAAATTGCCAAGAAGGAACTGAAACACGTTGGTCTTGGTGACAAATTCGACGTTTATCCGACGAGAATGTCCGGCGGTCAGCAGCAGCGTTTGGCCATTGCCCGCGCCCTGGCCATGAAGCCGGATTTTATGCTTCTAGACGAGGTGACGTCCGCGCTTGACCCGGAGCTGGTCGGCGAGGTTCTGGAAACGCTGCGCCTGTTGGCCGAAGAAGGCATGACCATGATCTGTGTCACCCATGAAATGGGCTTTGCGCGGGATGTATCTGATCGTGTGGCTTATTTCCATCAGGGTGTAATCGCAGAAATTGGCGAAGCGAAACAGGTCATTAATGACCCCCAGAATGAATTGACTCAGAAATTCCTCTCAAAGGTTCGCTAACAGGGACCGCGTTGGTTGCTTTGGCAACACGCTTCCAATGCCTTTCACGGCGACAGAAGGTGCCCCAGGGATCGGGGCACCGCCTTGATTCGCAGAAGCTTCTACTACGACTATCCATCGAACACCGAATTCGAGCTCGGATTCGAAACCTTCTCTTCTGACCGCGGCTCGCAAGCCCGGCCTCGTTCCCTGACCTATACTTGAAATCAGCGATCCGGAGCGGCATTCGTCAACGCAAAGGCTTATGAAAGGTCGGGGGTATCGTGCAGAAAAAAACACAGCTGCCAAGGCGCTTCTTCCGTGCAGGGGATGTCATTTTCAAGGAAGGTGAAGCCAGCCAATCGGCATTTCTCATTGAATCTGGCCAGGTCGAAATATTCACCGTCCAGGACGGCAAGCACGAAACGCTGAACCATCTGGCCGATGGGCATGTATTCGGCGAGCTGTCTGTTCTGGACGACAATATTCGATCCGCTTCTGCCAAAGCCGTCACCGACACGCTGGTCACAATGATCAGTAAAGACCAGATTCGCGCAAGACTCAGCTCTGCCGACCCTGTGCTGCGGCTTTTTTTTGATGCCCTGATGGGGCATTTCCGAACGGAGGTTGGTCATCGCCAGGATCGGCAACTACCCGATCAGCCCAAAGCCGCCCAACCGTCCAAGGAACTGGCCGATCTGGTCAGAATGGAAAGCGAGTTAGCCCTTGCGATAGAGAACCAGCAGCTCTATCTGAATTTCCAGCCAATCGTGGAACTGGAGTCTGGCCACACAGACGCCGCAGAGGTTTTGATTCGGTGGGAAAGCCCGGAACGCGGAAATGTTTCGCCCGGTGTCTTTATGGAGCTGGCGGAAGTCACCGAACTGGTCGTGCCAATCACCTACTGGTGTATTGAGAACGGACTGAAAAGCCTGCAAAAACTGGATGCCCAAGCCCACACACCGATTCGATTGAGTTTTAACATCGACAACCGACTGATTGCAGACGAGTCATTTTTGCCCTGGCTGGTTGACCAGTGCCAAAAGCACGCCATTTCCACATCGCGGGTCAAGCTAGAAATACTGGAACGCAGCCTGGTCGGCGACCACGCCATAGAGTGGATCGAGCGGTGCCGCGAGAACGGCTTCCCCATGGTTCTTGATGATTTCGGAACCGGTTACGCCAGCCTGGCCTATTTGAACAAGTTCAGTTTCGATACCTTGAAACTCGATCAATCATTTGTTCGCCAGATACTCCATAGCCGCTCTGCCCTGAATCTATGCCGCAGCATCGTCATGCTGGCCGAAATGCAAGGCCTGGACATCATTGCAGAGGGAATGGAATCAGAACTTGAGGCCAATCTGTTGCGCGGAATGGGCTGTAATTTTGGTCAAGGCTATTTTTACTCCAGGCCGCTATCTTTTGAACAGTTGCAGAAATACCTTGCTGGCCAATCCGCATCCTCCGTCAACACGTAGCTTTGTACACGACAATAAGGAGAGAGACTATGAGCAGCCCAGTTATTGCGGACAACAAACCCGTAAAAGTGACCCTGGAGCAAGGCAAGAAATACATGTTTTGCGCCTGTGGACGCTCCGGCAATCAGCCCTTTTGTGACGGTTCCCATTCCGGCACAGGCATTACACCGAAGCCATTTGTGGCCGAAGACGATGGCCACGCGTTCCTGTGTCAGTGCAAGCACACTAACGACGCGCCCTTCTGTGACGGTACCCACTCAAAGTTCGAAAAGGATCAGGTAGGCACAGAAGTACCCGGCTAACGCAGACAACGTCTCATCTATGCCGACATTGGAGAATGTAGTATGAAGGAAACGCGAAGAACGACGCTCCCCATTGTTGAACTGGCCAGACAAAACGACGAATTCCGCCAGGTTCTCTGGACCGGCGACAACACTCAGCTAGTTCTAATGGCCATTCCGGAAGGCGGCGAAATCGGCGGTGAAGTCCACGAAGGTCACGACCAGTTGTTGTACTTTGTCGAAGGAGAAGGCGAAGCCACCATTGGCGAAGTCATCGCGCCGGTAAAAGCTGGCGATGTGAGCATCGTGCCATCCGGTACTTTCCACAACTTCCGCAACATCGGAAGTGGCATGCTCAAGCTGTACACCACTTACTGTCCCCCAGAGCATGCGCCAGGGACAGAGCACGAAACCAAGAAAGTTGCGGATGCCGACGAGTAGGCCCCGAGTCAGGCATAGGGCATGATCACCAGCGGCCTTGTTGTGTGGCGGGTCAGATAATCGGCCACGCTGCCAACAAGTACCCGCTGCCAAGGTTTCTGTCGACGGCGCTGAAGGATGATCAGGTCGACATCGTCCTGATCTGCAACCTCTGTGATCACAACGCCTGTCTGCTTCCCACGCTCCACACGCCCTTCAACCTCATACCCCATCGATTCAAGTTTCTGGGTAATTTCTGCGAGATGCCTCTTCAATTCCACTTCCCGCGCGGCGACCTGACGCCCAAGCTGCTTGGGCGGAACCAGTTGCTTGCGAAACAGAATCAGGCTTTCTTCGGGCACCTCACACACCAATAGCACCAGCAGAGAGAACCTGTCGGGACTCACCAATTTTCCGGCGGGATCGAGCTGCTCGATTGGCCGCAAGGGATCGACGGCGAAGAGAGCTTTCAGCTTCTGATCCTGGGGGTCAGTGGATGTCATTTATGCCTCCTTGGGATAGAAAAGCCGCATCAGGAAATAGACGCCGAAAGACACTGCCAGCGCAGGCATGAGTTCATACATGGCCTCGGAATAGCCAAGTGCCTGCCAGGTGATAAGAGTGACGAAACCCGCCAGCATCATGAGCAACGCAGTCGGTCGGGTCAGCCGCACTTTCAGGACTCGCAGAACGATGACCGGGCCAAGTGTGCCGCCGAGCGCAGACCAGGCAAACACCACCAGAGTAAACACATTTGCAGGCGCGCTCAGTGCGACCACCAGCACCACCAACGTAATGCCCAGGGTGCCGATTTTGGTTCGGACATAGGACTGCCCGAATCGGGGAATAAGATCCTGGCTGATCGCAGCCGAGCACGACAGCAACATGGAATCAGCGGTTGAAAGAGTGGCGGCAAAAATAGCGGCGAGAACCATACCGGTCAGCACCTCCGGCAAATAGACCTGCGCCATGGTGGGCAGCGTCAGCTCCGGATCCACCAGATCACCCGCCAGCATCGATCGAGCGTATAACCCGATGATTACTGTCATCAACGCGAAAGGAATATACCAGGCAAAATACACTCTCCGCGCCGCCGGAACGTCTTCCGGACTGCGCAGCGCAATGGTTCGTACCAGAATGTGGGGCTGCCCAATGGCACCGATACCCGCCGCAACCCAGCCCAGAACGAAGGCGGCCGTTCCGAAAGCCAGGTGGTCGGGAGTCCAGTCCAGAAGCTTCGGATCAATGGCATAAAGCTGATCAGCAAGGGTCCAGGGCATGCCTGCATTGAGAATTGCCGCGATGCACAGCACCACCATGCCAAACAACATCACGAACGATTGCGCCACGTCTGTCCAGATAGAAGCCCGCAATCCACCGGCAAACGAATACAAAACCACGACCACCGCGCCCAGAACCGCTCCCAGCCAAACCGGCCAGTCGAACATCACATGCAGTGCTTTACTGCCAGCCTTTAACTGAGCGGCAGCGTATACCGATAGAAACAGCAACGTCAGAACCGCTGACACAATCCGCAAAGGACTGGACTCAAGCGCAGGGTTCTGAGAAGTCAGTGCCGGTATGGTATTGACCGGATGTTTCTCCGAATATTCTCTCAGGCGGCGGTGGAAACCCTGCCAGACGAACCAATCCCCCACCAGCCAGCCAAAAGCCACCCAAAAGGCCGACACCCCGGCCACCCAGGTGTAGCCAACCAAACCGATGAACATATAACCGGAATTGTTGGTTGCCACCGATGACAAGCCGATGATCCAGGCTGGCGTATTGTAGCCCGCTGTTAAATAGTCGTTCACGTCATCGTGTTTTTTCCGAATCGAAGAAATGCCGATAATCAGAAAAATACAGAGAACACTGATAAAACTGATTGCGGTGACACCCATAAATGAATCAACACTCCGCTGTTTATTCGTTTAAGGTAAAAGTTCCGAGTCGGCTCAATGTCTGATAGGCCAGTTCGACTGACGATTCGTACCTGCTCACTCAAGCTTCTCTTATAGGTATTCCTGTGTCCACCAGCGTACAGATTAGCAACATTCAATTGAGCTACCCGACTGACTCGGGTGAAGTATCAGTGCTTAAAAATGCTTCGTTGAAAGTTCCGCCCGGGGATACATTGGCGATCACCGGGCCATCTGGCAGCGGTAAAACCTCGTTACTATTGCTGTTATCGGGCCTTCAACGCCCGACCGGCGGGGACATCCTGGTGGGGGATCAAAGCCTGAGTGACATGGACGCCAACACCCTGGCGGACTGGCGCAGCAAACACCTGGGGATTATTTTCCAGTCATTTCACCTGCTGCCGGGATTGACGGCTTTGGGGAACGTCAGCCTGCCACTGGAGATTGCCGGCCAGCCCAGAGCACGGGAACAGGCGCTGTCCATGCTGGAGTCCGTAGGCCTTGGCCACCGAGTTCAGCATTATCCCGAACAGCTGTCAGGCGGAGAGCAACAGCGCGTTGCCATCGCTAGGGCGCTGGTTCACAAACCCAGCCTGCTGCTGGGCGATGAACCCACCGGGAATCTGGATCAGGAAACCGGCGAGAAAGTACTGTCGCTGTTGTTCGACCTGCACGAAAAAATCAACGCCACACTGGTCCTGGTGACCCACGACGAGCGGGTTGCCAAAAGGTGCCAGCATCGCGTGCGGATGGATGGTGGTCGTCTGTATGAAGACTGAGGGCTCCACTAGCCCATTCTGGATGTTCAGATTTGCGATATCTGATCTGCGGTCGCGTATCTCTGCTCTCAAGGTTTTCCTTGCCTGCCTGATTCTGGGTGTCACCCTGGTAGCCGCCACTGCCAGTCTGTATCGGGTAATCGAACAGAACCTGCTGGCAGACACCCGCGCCATACTCGGCGGCGATGTAGAGCTGGATGCGAACGAGCCACTACCCGATGACGTGGTCACGTGGATTGAGCGCACCGGCCACCTATCACTGGTTCGCGAGTTCGACACGATCGTCAGCAGTGAAAGCGGCGACGGCTTTTTCAGAGCCGAAATACTGGTGCCGGATTCCGCTTATCCACTTTACGGCAAGCTTCAACTGTCACCCAACGAATCCCTGGCCAAACTGACCGCCAGGCAGGACAACCTCTGGGGCGCGGTGATTGACCCACTGCTGGCAGAGCGTTTAGAGCAATCGGTTGGCGATCAACTACAGATCGGCGCCGCCACCTTCCGTATCAGTGGCCTGATTAAGAAGCAGCCAGATCGGCGGTTGAATGCCAACTGGCGTGGGCTGCCGATCATGATTTCGCCGCAAGCGGTCGAAGCCACAGAACTGATCCGCCCCGGCAGCCGGGTGGATTACGAATATCGGGTACAAACTGACCAGAATCTGGAAGCCTGGCTGGAAGAATTCGAGCAGGCGTTCCCCGAGACGCGCTGGGACATCACCACCTTTGCAGAACGCAGCGAGCGCATCGCCGAGAGGCTGGATCAGATCGCCACGGCACTCATCCTGATCGCCTTCACCACGCTGTTCATCGGTGGCCTGGGCGTGGCCAACAGCATTCACGCCTATCTGGATGAAAAATTGGGCACCATTGCCACTCTTCAAACCCTTGGGCTCCGTCGCCAGCCACTTGTGGCCATCTATCTTCTGCAAATCGGCCTTATGGGCAGCATTGCTGGCCTGGTGGGTGGCGCAATCGGCCTGGGGCTTTCGGTCATTGCCATCAACGTTGCCGGTGATGCCTTTGCGCTCGCAGGCCCCGAAAGCTCAGGGGCCTGGGTGTCCCTGTGGTTAATACCGCTGTTTCTCAGCTGGCTGTTTGCCGTGCTGACCGCCTATGTGTTCGCGCTGCCGGCCCTGGCCAAAGCCCTGGCCGCCTCGCCCGCCGGGCTTTTCCGGGGCCAGGTTCAGGCCGCCAGCCACGAACCCCGCAAATGGCGCATTGCCAGCAATCTGTTGCTGGCCGTCTACATCAGCGCCACTTTGTTCTGGCTACCCTCACCGGTGATCGGCTTTCTGTTTTTGTTAGCGGTCATTGTTCTCTGGGTACTCCTGGAATTGCTCATTAAAGGCATTCGCCGAGGGGCCAAGAAGCTGGAAAACGGAGGCTTTGCCGACCGAAGCTTTGCCCGCCGACTGGCCCTTGCGAACCTTCACCGACCGGATTCCCCGCTTCGGGCAACCCTGCTGTCACTGGGCACCGCGCTCACCCTGGTCGTTGCCTGCACACTGATCGTTACCACCCTGCTGCGGGCGCTGGAAACCACCATACCGGCCGAATCACCGGCACTGATTCTTTACGACGTTTTCCCAGACCAGAGGAAACAGGTGGAATCCGGCCTGAAAGACCTGGACAGCGCCAGCAAAACAGAACTTCTGCCCCTCGTCCGCGCCCGGCTGGCAAGGATCAATGGCACTCGCATTGCCGAAGTATTGGCCAATGACGCCAAAGCCCGACGCGAAGCCATGGGCGACGAATACAAACTCAGCTATCTGTCCGGCAACCCGGAAGGACTGGAACTGGTCCAGGGCAATTGGTGGAACCAGCCAGCTGACGATGGCCAACCCGTCTTTATGGCGATGGAAGACCGCGAAGCGAACGAGTTGGGGCTCACCGTCGGCGACCAGGTTCAGTTCACCGCGCAAGACCAGCCGATCACCGCGGAAATCAAAGCCATTTACCGCCAGAAAGGGCTTCAGACACGGTTCTGGTTCGAAGGCATCCTTCAGGACGGCTCGCTGGATGAGCTGATTGGTCGTTACGTTGGCGCCGTTTATCAAACAGATACCTCCGCCAAACAATCACAGCAGTGGATCGCTCAGAACACGCCCAATGTCATCACCTTGCGTACCGCCGACTGGCTGGAAACCGCTGGCAGCCTGCTGAACAAGGCTGCTGCAGGCCTGGCTGCGGTAGCGTCTGTCAGCCTGATGGCCAGCCTGCTGGTGTTATCCAGCGTGGTGAGTGTCAGCCGTCGACGGCAGCTTTATGAAGCGAACCTGCTTCATTGCCTGGGTGCCAGACATCAGGCGATACGGCAATCCATGTTGCTGGAAACCGGGCTGCTTACCCTTCTGGCAACCGTATTTGCGACAGCACTCGGAGCGCTGATCGCCCTGCCCGTAGCGGAAATGGCATTGAAGCTACCCGCTGCGGATCTCTGGTGGATTGGCGCGCTGGTCGCCGGAATCGTCAGCTCCCTGGCCTTGCTTGGCGGCCTTTTACCCACACTGAACGCATTGAGGCTTAATCCGGCCGTATTGCTCAGAGAGGCCTGAGCCGCCTATTTTTGAAAATAGTTGAATCTTTCCTATGCAGGGGCTCTTAAGTAGCGTACTGTTCTTCGCGTTGGAAAGATTTAGCAAAGCATTTCACGAATAAGACCTTTAGCGTTGTAAAACCTGTTGTCCTGTTTTTGATCCTGCACGTTTTTTCCCGCACACCGCTGACCCAAGATCACAAAGATCTTCCGGCAGCATCTAATTGATTAATATCAGGATATTTATTATGTCTACAGTTACCGGCAACGTTAAGTTCTTCAACGAAGCAAAAGGTTTTGGTTTTATCACTCGTGAAGGCGGTGCGGACGTATTCGTTCACTACAGCGCTATTCAAGGCGGCGGATTCAAGACACTGGCCGAAGGCCAGCAAGTTGAGTTCACCGTAACTGAAGGCCAGAAAGGCCCTCAGGCAGAGAACGTTATTGGCCTGTAAATAACAGCCAAAACGTTTGATAGAAAAGGCAGCCTTCGGGCTGCCTTTTTTCGTTTAGTAGTCTGCACTTTCCAAAACCTGCACCCTCTTCACAGTGTCGTTCCTCAGATTCCGACTATTCTGACATACAGAATTAACCACACTGACCGCAGGACCGAACGGCATGGAAACCGCTGAACT
Source organism: Marinobacter sp. CHS3-4 (assembly GCF_030053415.1). Lineage (GTDB taxonomy): Bacteria > Pseudomonadota > Gammaproteobacteria > Pseudomonadales > Oleiphilaceae > Marinobacter. The sequence continues at coordinate 1,178,952 of NZ_JASGBJ010000001.1, read as the reverse complement.
ATTCCTGGCGCTGATTTTTGGCAGCATTGGATTCGGCTATTTTATGTACGGGCGAAGAAAACAGAACATCGTTGCCCGCTACTGCGGTATAGCGATGCTCTTATACCCCTACCTGGCGAGCAGCGTCTGGGAAATGCTGGCAGTCGGCATTGGGTTAATGCTGGTACCCAGGTTTATAGAGCTGTGACCTGCGACAAAAAATTTACAGACGTTTTGTTTTTTTGAGCGACCACGCAACGAGCCAAGCAACAAAACAGTGCTATCGTTCTGCCCTTCAAAACGCATCAGATAAGGAATGGCAGCAGGATGAGTAAGGACAAGTATTGGTTAATGGGTCCGGTTTACGATGCGTTAAGCTGGGTCTTTGCAGGTAACTCCATCTACAAATGTAAATGCAGCATGCTGAAAAAGCCCTGGCTGAAACCGGGTGACAAGGTGCTGTTTGCTGGCGTCGGGCATGGTAAGGAAGCCATCTACGCAGCGGAACAGGGTGCCAGGGTGACCGTCGTGGACCTGTCCGAAGCAATGCTTAAAAAATTCCGTGAGGCCGTTGAACGAACCGGCAAAGACCTGGACATTCGCATCATCCACGCCGACATTTTCAAAGTCGAAGAGTTCGGCGAATACGACATGGTTACCGGCAATTTCTTCTTCAACCTGTTTCCACGCAACATGGTGCCAACTCTGCTGGAACACCTGATCAAGCTGACGCGGGTAAACGGCCATGTGGTCATCAGCGATTTCGCCTATCCCCAGGGAAATCCTCTGGCCAAGCTCTTCAAACAAGCCTACTGGTACACCGCCATTCTGATCTTCTGGGCCACCACGGGGGCGGAGATACACCCGGTCTACGACTATCAGCGGTACATGGAAGAGGCTGGATTGAAGATGCGAGAAATAAAACACACGCCCTTCCTGGGCATTGATGCGTACACCTCCATGTTGGGAGAACGCGTCGCCTGAGCATTCTCGATGATTAAATTCCGCCCCCGTAAGATACCTTTTCGACGCCGCCTGACCCGCGCCTCTGTCGCTCTTATATATCGACAGTCTGATAGCGGTGACATCGAGATTCTGTTCATCCAGCGCGCTCGCCGCGAAGGTGACCCGTGGTCCGGGGACATGGCCTTCCCTGGCGGGCGAATTCAATCTAACGATGCTAACCCAAGAGCCGCCGCCGAGCGGGAAACGCTCGAAGAGACCGGCATCAATCTGGCTCGCGATGGCGTATTCAAAACCCGGCTATCCGATCTCATTACCAGACATCACAGCCGCTGGCGACCCATGGTGGTTACACCCTATGTCTACGAGTGGAACGGTAGCCAGCCCGAAACGCTGAATCATGAAGTGGAACAAACGGTATGGATTTCAGGCGACTACCTTGCCTCACCTGAAAACCAGAGCACACTGCCGTTCCGTACGCCGCTGGGCACTCTGAACCTGCCCTGTTGCCGATACCAGGGTTACTGTATCTGGGGGCTCAGCTACAGCATGTTGCAGGAACTGCTTCTCAACAGTAAGCCAGATTAGACATTGGCTTCAGCTAACGGCTTGAGGTTTCCAATATGCCTTGCTGACCTCATCCATCGGAAAGAAGTGTTCAATCCGCAGATTCTGCGCGGTGACGTCCAGTGGTGTGCCAATGGTTGCGATGGTGGAGAAGATTCGAAGCTGTTTATCCCCCAGGTTTAGCGTGAAGGGAATGGCCGGATAGTCCAGATGCTCCACAACGTGGCTTTTCCATTTTTGCGGCACGCCCGGGATGGTCAGCGCCTGGTCCAGCAATCGGTTGGGTTGATCCCTGAACGGTCCAGCGAGATGCTCGTGGTAGACCCGCTGCAGCATGTGACAGGCAATGTTTTCCCAATCGCCTACAAAGGGCTTCATCCCCCTCTCATTCAGCAGCGACAGTAAAAAATTTGGCCGGGCCGGAAACTCGGCACCCAGCTGCACCATTCTCGCCATCATCTCCTGCATCGCCTCGTTGGCCATCACCAAATAGTATTCGTGGTCAAACACCACAGCCGGGTATGGCAAGTGCGACTCCAATAGGTGCTCTATTGCCTCCTTGATCATGGCCATGCCGGGTGCGGTCAAATCCTGGTCACTGAAAACCTGGCTGTAACCCGCTGCAGACAACAGTCGGTTGGTCGCCGCCAGATCCGTTTTCAGCATCTGCGCCAGATGCAAAACCATGCCTTTACTGGGTTTGCTACGTCCGGTTTCCAGAAAGCTGATGTGTTTGGCTGATACTTCGCATTCGAGGGCGAAATCCATCTGGCTCAGGCGTTTGCCCTGCCGCATTTCCCGAAAAAGCGTACCGAAGGCGCTCATTGAATTTCCTGTGACTTTTCAAGTATCCGACGATTATCGTCCTTGAGGGTAGGTCTCACCATTACCTTACAGGTAATTGAGTCTATCACCGCCCGGGTAGAAGCTTTGTAGCGTAGTCAACCACATTGCGAAACCCGATTGAGGTGATTCTATGAAAAATTTCGTTCGTCAATTCAGCGTAAAACAAATCGTCCTGAGTGACGTTTTCCTGTCCACTCCCCTGGCATTAGCACTGGTGATCGCCGCCGATCCCATCGCCCAGTTGGCCGGAGGCCCAAGCGCAACATTCTACATGGTCGTGGGTATTGTGATGCTGCTCTGGTGCGTCGATATGACTGTCATGGCCATGAACGAACCCTTGATGCGGAAGTTCTTCAACCTGATGATTGCCGTAGACGTGATGTGGAGTCTTGCGTCGCTTGGTTTGATGCTGTGGTTTGCAGAAAGCCTGCAGGCGCTCGGCTGGGCACTGTTTGCTCTGAACATCCTGGTTCCCCTCGACATGGCGTGGATGAAGCGCACTGCGGGAGGCGCGAATTTTAAGCCCCAGCTCAGCTAATCCTTCAAAGGAAGGCACTTTCACAATCTCAGGGCCGCCCGTTGGCGGCCCTTGGCACAACTGAATAACCAGTTGTAGCTGTACCCCACCAACACCGCATCCACGCTGTCACTTTGCTCTCCTATAGCATATACCTCGCGCCGTAACTGCGGTTAGTCTATGATTGCTCGGTTGCAGAAATGATGGAAGATGAAGGCAACACACTAAATATACAAACGTTTTTAAGGAAGCTACTGTGCAAAATGTAAGGATTACGGTTGTCTTGGCCGCGCTCGTTTACCTCTCTGGTTGCGCCTCCGGTGCAAAAATGGAGAACATGGTTTACGACAATCAGGCGATGGAATTCGCCCCAGGCTTGGAGAACAATATGGGCGTATCAAACGTCACTGGCGGTGAAGAAACTAACCCGGCATGGACATCAGAAATCGACAACGACGCCTTTACCGGTGCGCTGAAAGAGAGTCTTCTCAAGCAAGGGTTGCTTTCTGGAACGGGGCGCTACCAGCTTGAAGCCATCATGCTAAAAGTGGATCAACCACTGTTCGGGCTAGACTTTGAAGTTACCACGCATGTCAAATACATACTCACCGATAGCCAGAACGATGGTGATGTTGTACTTAATGAAACGATTGCCGCACCTTACACAGCGACTGTTAGCGATGCTTTTGCTGGAATAACACGCCTGAGACTGGCCAATGAAGGCTCGGGGAAAGCTAATATAGAAGGACTTCTGAAAAAGCTCTCCGAACTGAAGATTGATTCAGCTCAAATTTCAATGGCCGAGTGACGGCTTTTGAAAGAAACTCAAGGCCGCCATTCGGCGGCCCTTGTCAAAACACAATCACCAGTTGTAGCTGTACCCCACAAATACCGCATCAACGCTGTCACTGGTCTCGTAGTCCAGAGCAAACCGGTGATTCTCGGTAGCCCAAATCGCGCCACCAAGAGCAATGGTGGATTCGGAATCTTCTTCATTCACGTCCGAAAACCCAACGTTGACTTCCAGCTTGTCCGGCGCAACCCAGATCCGCGATGCCAGACCATAAGCTACGACGCTGTCGTCCTCCGACGCGCATATGCCATCCGCACAGAACTCTGTTTCAACCCTGACGAAACCTACCCTTGGCACGAGATCCACCCGGTCAGCAATGGGTATGGGAAAGAACAGATTCAGACTTAACGAGGAATTTGTGATCTCTGTGCGGTTGCCCGAGTTGGCATATGCGGCTGAACTACCTCCAATCGCGAAATTATTCGCCAGCTGAACGGTGCCCGTTATGGCCGCTGCACCAAACTCTTCGTAAACTTCCCCGAGAAAAACGAGCTCCTGCTCGGGAGTCACTTTGCCTAACTGAATACCCAGCGAACTGTAGGTGAAGTTGCTTTGACTGGAGCTACCGCTGGCATCCTGCGCCTGGACAGGTGTTGTGGCCAATGCCATAGCAACAGCTGGCAAAATTATCTTGTTCATATCATCCTCGTTGTTTGTGTGACTTCCTGGAGGGCAGCACATTACCCTTCTTGTCGCGCTCTTAATACAATGGCCGTCACTTTTTCCCCGGTTTTAACATTTTTTGATCCAGCCACCGGGCCAACAGATCAGTCACCACAAGACCGCTCGGAGACCACAACCCAATGACCGCCGACCTTCCCTATTCCCAAGCCTGCGAAAACAACAAAGCACCCATACTCGAAAAGCTTCGGGAAATTTTTGATCAGTCAGGCAAGGTTCTGGAAATCGGGACACTGACCGGCCAGCACGCCGTGCATTTCGCGCAGGCCATGCCCCATCTGCAGTGGCAGCCAACGGACCACCCCGATGCCGCGGATACCTGCCTTCCCCGGCTGAAGCAGGCGGCATTGCCGAACATGCTTCCCGTGATTGAACTGGACGTGAGCACCCCGAACTGGCCAGTGGAAAATTTCACCTGGGCGTTTTCGGCGAACACGGCCCACATCATGGCGTGGCGGGAAGTGGAGCAGATGTTTCAACAGATCGGAAAACGGCTGCCAGAAAACGGTGCCTTTTGCCTGTACGGCCCTTTCAACAATCAGGGCGAATATTCAAGCGACAGCAACCGCCAATTTGACCGGCACCTGAGAGCCCAGGCCTCTCACATGGGCATCCGGGATCTGGACGACCTGAGCACATTGGCGCAATCGGTGGGTATGAAGCTCACTAATAATTACGCCATGCCGGCCAACAACCAGCTTCTGGTCTTCAGGGCAAAACCATAGGCAGGCTAGAGCCTGATAATCGGCTCACCCTGCTTCTGAAGCCAGTTGCGCCAGTCCAGCTCCAGCACATCAACCCCTCCAATGTAATTATCATCCACCAGATAATAAGAGAGGGTGCGGTCGCCCCGATTAAAGTTGTGCATCAGCCGTAGGACGAAATTACGGCTGGTGGGTCTGGACAGAAGAAAAGACAGAAACTGGCCAGCCTGGGCCTGCAAAGGCCCCTGCCCGGACATGCGGGAATGCTGCCATTCGTTACTCGGCAGCTTCAGGAACTGATCAATGTCCTTTAGCAGTCCTTTATCACGGGCATAAGCAACAACCCGCTGATTGTCGAGGTGGCGCTCAAAATACAAACCGGTTTGGTCACGCTCCAGCATTTCCATCTGTTCCGCCAGCCCCTCATGCAGCCAGGCGGGCGCATACGGAACAATGGTGTCGACAACCGCATGACTGACTTCGTGCTTGATGGTTTTGAAGGTGCGGCTTCGGTCTTTCTGGATGTAAACAACAATCTGATGCTCGGAGGGGATATACATGCCGTAAGACGCCACTGATTGGCCCCTGTCCTTGCTGAGCAGATAATATTGGTAGGCTGACCGATCTTTCAAAATCATTATGTTGACCGGCACGGTCTTATACATGTCAAAGAACATCACGCTGTCGAAAAACTCATAGACGTGATTCACGCCATCTTTGATGTATTGGTGTTCCTGCTCAGTCAGTTCGACATCCACCGCCTCAACCTTGATATCAAAGCGAGACCAGTCAGACGAGGTGGTTTTCACGTCCACCAATTCCTGCTCAATGCGGTTGTCTTTGCGATCGCTGAAATGGACCTTTCCGTCTTCATCCACCCATTTGTAGATCTCTGCGAGACTCGCATTTGCCAACAGCGTTAAAAGTAGAAAGAGCAGTGGTTGACCTACTGACACAAACCGCTTCAGATTGTCGAGGAAGTGCCGAGTGGGATCGATACGGGCCATGGTATTTCCTGGGTGGAGTTTCCCTGAGCGGGTCTAACGCAGCACAAACGCAAGAAGAATCAGGCACAGGCTGATGTTCAGCCCCCAGACAATCAAGGACAATCGACGGCGTTGGCTCGAACGAGCGAATGCATTAGTCATAGCTGAAACGCTCCGACAGGATTTGATGGCCGGGTGTGCCCCTCTTGATCAGGTGATCTTCAACCGCATCCATCATGACACCCGGCCCGCACATCACGAAGACCCAGTCACGAAACTCTTGCTCGGAAAACGTTCGGTCGATCAGCGGCGCATCGATCAGGCCTGTTTCTCCATGCCACTCCTTCGGAGGCTCTGACAAGACGTAGGTCAGGTTCTCCTCACCCAGCGTTTGTTCCAATTCTTCCCGATAGGCGATCTGATCCACCACACGGTTACCATAGATGAGTTTCACCTTGCGCGAATCTCCGGTCATGTGCATTTGCCTGAGAATACCCAGCAACGGCGCAAGACCAACGCCACCGGCAATCAACGCGACCCCCGGTTCGTCACGACCATCAACGGATAAATTGCCATACGGCCCGTCCAGATAGGCCCGGGTTCCGTTCTTAATCTGGTTGAGACTGCTGGTAAAGTCGCCAAGTTCCTTGATCATAAAAGAGACGTCAGGCCCGCCAGCCGGCGCTGAACAAATCGAGAACGGATTTTCCCGCATCGAAAACGGGCTGTGCCCAACGTTCAGCCAAACGAATTGCCCGGCCTTGTAATCAAGGCCCCTGTGACCTTCCGGCGTCACGGTCACTTCCCATTGTTTGGGGGTCAAGTGAATAATCGATGTCACGCTCCAGGGACGAGTCCTCTGGTAGAGCGGAACCAGCAGATACACCGTCAGCAGTGAGCCCACCGCCAACGCAGTCAAGGCCAGCCACACCCAGGTCATCACAGGATGCGAGCCGTAGCGCCCTGCATATACGGTGTGATGGAGCAGCAGAACGGCAATCAGGAGCGCGCCCACTCCGTGTATCAAACGCCATGTCTCGTATTTGTAGTTAAGCTGGGTGCGGCCGATGGCCATCACCACGAGCCCTGCAAGCAGCAGATAGGCGATGATGCCGGTCGAAAGTGCCGAGAAGTCGGTCGTGAGGGTCAATTGGCGCGTGGGATCCCAGGGGCGCGGCCCGGCGGTCGGCGTGCCCTGGTACAACAGCGGATGCAACAGCGCAAAGACCAGCGCGGTGCGAGCCATAACCTGATGAAATCTCATGGTCACATCCAGCCCGACGCCATTGGAAATCGCTCTGAAACGGCCTGAAAGCACGAACTCCATTAGCACCATGGAGAAGGCCAGAATACCCAGGCCCGATGCCAATTCCTGATGAAACTGCCGTGGCGGCCCACCAACCAGCGCGGACAGAATTAACGGCGTTACAACGGCGACAAGATAAACAATGACCAACAGGAACGGTTTCATCAGTCCAGACATCCATTTCAACCAAGGGTGAAGACAAGTCCCAGTAAACTATAACTGATCAGGGTCACCACGATGATTGCCATCACGTTCAGCGCGAAGCCGGCGTTGATCATATCGGCGATTCTCATGTGCCCGCTGGCAAACACGATGGCATTCGGCGGTGTCGCCACCGGCATCATGAAGGCGCAACTGGCGGCGATAGCAGCCGGCACCGTCAACAACAACACCGACATATCCTGAGACACAGCCAGGGCGCCCAGCAATGGCAGAAACGCCGCCGCTGTAGCCGTGTTACTGGTCACCTCCGTTAGAAATACAATCACAGTCACCACCAGCGCAACGATCACCAGCATCGGCATCTGGCCTGCCACTGACAGAGACTGGGCAATCCATTCGGCCAGACCGGAACTACTGATCACTCCTGCCATGGCCAGCCCACCGCCAAACAACAGGAGCACTCCCCAGGGAATCCCTTTGGCTGTCTCCCAGTCCAGCACAAATACGCGCTGTTTGATATCAACCGGTATCAGGAACATAGCAATCGCCGCGGCAATGGCAATGCCGGTATCCGTTAGCCAGGGCATCAACCCATCAGCCAGTAATGGCCTGAATATCCAGGCGGACGCCGTAACCACGAATACCAGCGCCACCAGCTTTTCACCCTTTTTCAGGCGACCAAGCGCTGCCAGTTCATTCCGGAGCGTATCCGCGCCGCCAGCCTGCTCCCCCAACCCGAAATCCCTTCGGGTAAGCCACCACCAGATCAACAAGAGCATCATCAGCGACACCGGAACACCCAGCAGCATCCATTGGGCGAACCCGATGGAAATGTTCTGGTTTTCCATCAAATAGGCTGCCAGAAGCGCATTGGGCGGGGTACCAATCAAGGTACCAATGCCTCCAACACTGGCAGAATAAGCAATCGCCAGAAGCAGCGCCGTGGCGTAACGTCGCACCCCATCCTCGTTGGCGGAATCCATCATGGCAATGACAGAGACACCGATGGGCAACATCATGATGGCCGTGGCGGTATTACTGACCCACATACTCAAAAAAGCCGTCGCTACCATAAAACCGGCAATCTGACGGCGTGGTTTGTCACCCACACCCCTGAGGATCAACAAAGCGATTCGCCGATGCAGATTCCAGCGCTGCATTGCCAGGCCCAGCGTAAACCCGCCCAGGAACAGGAAGATAATCGGGTTGGCATACGGTGTTGTCGCTTCTTTGATGTCGCCCAGCCCAAGCGCGGGTATCAAAAAAATGGGCACCAGCGCTGTCGCTGGAATCGGGATCGCCTCGGTCGACCACCAGGTAGCCATCAGCAACATCAACCCCAGTGCCGCCCAGGCCTGTGGCAACATACTTTCCGGTGGTGGGAAAACCAGAGTGATCAGCAGCAACAGCGGGCCAAGTAATAGCCCTATGACCTGCCCCTTCGGAAGACCTTTGGATTCTTTGTCAGCAGCAACCGTCATAATGAATGCTTAAAGTCTGGTTAGTGTCCGTTCAGCACGAATAGCTCAAAGATCACGGGCCGCTCGAGCATCTTCAATGCCTCCAGTATTTTTCACCCTGGTATACCCAGCATCCTCAAGAGCAGATCGAGCCTTCTCTGCCCTGCCCCCACTTAGGCAATAAAGATGAATATCGGTGTCTTTGTCCGGAAACTGACGGGACACCTGCTCAACGATTTGGTTGTGCGGAATAAGCAGGTCACCATCAATACTGTCCTGTCGATGCTCGGCCTCCGTCCGGACATCAATCCAGACTGGATCGGCGTACACCATGATCGGCGCCACCAGAAGCGAGAGAAACATCAATAGAACCTTTTTCGAGACAGGCTTCTCCATAAGAGTTAACTCCTTGCATTCGTAACTCAGCGATGAGCTTATAAGATAAAGCTTAATCTGTTTAGCATTACAAACACACCCAGGGGCATTTCGTGGACAATGACCTATTAGCCAGAGCTGAGCGCGATTCATGACCATCGACCGTGAACGCCTTACAATCCTTGCCGCTGAACCTCATTTTCGCGGCGGCAAGTATCGAAATCTGGAGCCCGTGGACCGCCATGGCCTCGGGGATTTCCTGCGCTGGCAGCTGGCGCCGGGCCGCCGGTTTCCGAAAGGTAAACGCTATACGCTGTTGCGTCCCGACGCTCATCAGCTTTGGAACCCGCCGACGCAACCTCAACTCACCTGGCTGGGGCATGCCTCGTTCCTGATTCAGTATCAGGGCCTGAACATTCTGACCGACCCGGTGTTATCAGACCGTGCCAGCCCCTTTAAATTGGTCGGGCCAAAACGATGCACGCCCCCTGCATTGACGGTGGCAGACATGCCGCCGATCCATCTGGTATTGATCTCCCACAATCACTACGACCATCTAGACGACGCAACCGTGCGCCAGTTGCATCGACGTTTTGGGGAAAAGCTTTGCTTCTGCGTTCCCATGGGGCTGAGGCGATGGTTCGAAAAGCGCGGCATACATAATCTGGTGGAACTGGGTTGGTGGCAATCGGCTGAGCTGACCGAAAACAACGAAGTATTCTGCCTGCCAACCCAGCACTTCAGCGGGCGAACCGCCACCGACACCAACACCTCACTCTGGTGCAGCTGGCTCGTCGACATGGACGGCTTCCGGCTCTATTTCGGCGGTGATACCGGCTATGGAAAAGTGTTTCGGGACATTGGTGAACTGTTTGCCCCGATCGATCTGGCACTGCTACCCATCGGCGCCTACGACCCACGATGGTTCATGGCTCCGGTGCACGTGGCTCCAGAAGAGGCAGTAAAAATTCACCAGGATATCGGCGCCCGGCAGTCCGTCGCAATGCACTGGGGCACATTCGTGCTAACGGATGAACCCATGGACGAGCCACCGCGGCGACTGCGGATGGCACTCGAAACGCACGGCATTCGCGAATCGGAATTTCGCGTCATGCAACACGGGGAGGTCTGGGTCGTGAACCCGCCAGACTGAGTTTGCCAAACACCCCGAGCCAGGCAACCGTGTATTGTTCAGGATTCTCTGCCACAGCCCTCCGAGATAGACTAAACGCCAGCCGAATATTGATTCAAAAAGGTCTGGACCTCGTCGAAGGCCTCTTCCGCTTCCGGCAGCAGCGGCACGAATATCTGCCACACGTGCACCATGCCCGACCAGGTATGCAAGGTCACCGAGGATCCCGCAGCTTCGGCTTTTGCCGCATAGCGCCGGGCGTTGTCCAGCAGCATCTCGCTATCACTGACCTGGATCAGAGTGGGCGGCAGATCCTGCAAAATGCCCCTGAGCGGTGATGCAACCGGATTGGTTGGGGACACCCGGAAAGCGGCCGTGGTGGCCCACCAGATGACCGGCAGCGGGATTTTTGAAAGACCACCGAAAGCTGGCCCCAGCAGAGGGTCGGTACTGATGTTGTTTCGATTACTGGGTGCTGTCAGAGACAGATCAGTCGAGGGTGAGAACGCAATGGCGGCGTCTGCCTGGCGCAATCCCTTATCCCGAACCCAGGCGATCAGGCTTAACGTGTGGCTGCCGCCGGCAGAATCCCCGGCGACCACCAGGAAATCGGCGGGTTCCGCACCGTCCGGTCCGTGATCCAGAATCCAACGATAGGCTTGCCTGCAGTCCCGCACGCCGTCCATAAAGCGGTTCTCGGGCATCAGCCGGTAGTCGACGGCGAACACAGCCGCACCAGCTATTTGTGCGAGGCGATCAGTAATCGTTCGATGGCTTCGGGGGCTTCCAGCCGCCCAGGCGCCGCCATGAATATAAAGTATCCTGCGGCGGCTATCGCAGCCCGGAGCAATCACCCACTCGCCCCGGGGCGAGTCGCACGGACGGATGGTACTGGCCAGATCCACTCCATCACTGAGCCCATCCATATGCTCCCGCAGGGCCCTCAGCCGGGCTTTGCCGCGCAGCCCGCGGGACGCTTGTCCCAGCTCGCGGATGCGCCCCAGCACTTCCCGGTTCGCTTCGCTGGGCGTTGCATCCTTAACTGGGTAATCCTCCCGGTCCAGGTGAGACAGGTCTTCAAACCGGAACAACAACATGGTTGCAGCAACCAGCAACCCTATTATGACAACGATAATCCAGAGCATGGGTCGTCCATTTTTCGGTGGCCCCGTTGGCAGGGGCAAACTAAGCTTCAGGCAATAATCGCAGATTTATGCCGATTCTGCCCGCGACGGGCACGAAACTGCCTGGCCCGAACCCTCAACTATGAAAGACGCCCTCGCGGAAGCAACGACCGCCCCAGATAACTCTGACAACGGGCTATCCCAACAGGAAGCCAGTGCCCGGCTGGAGAAATTTGGCTATAACCGGCTTCCCGCGCCGCCAATGCCAGGTGTGCTCCGACTTTTCGCCCGGCAATTTCTCAGCCCTTTCATTTACATCCTGCTCGTCGCCTCCGGGGTGTCATTTGCACTCGGCCAGACCCCCAGCGGGGTTTTTATCCTGATCGTCCTGCTGATCAATGCCATTATCGGCACGGTCCAGGAGTTCTCGGCCCAGAAGGCGGCCGCCGCGCTGAAGCAAATGATGAAAGGGACAGCCCATGTACTTCGGGATGGCCAGATTCTGACCGTTGAAGTCGAGGAGATCGTTCCGGGCGATAGTGTTTTACTGTCCTCAGGCGACAAGGTGCCGGCTGATATTCAGTTGCTCAGCGCCAGCAGCCTGGCGGTGGATGAGTCCATGCTCACGGGGGAGTCTCTGGCAGTTGCCAAGAATGCCGGTACGGTCAGCGACGACAGCACACCGCTTACTGAACGCGTTAGCCAGTGCTTTGCGGGCAGCATCATCACCCATGGGCGCGGACGCGGCCGAGTGATCGCCACCGCCTCTGATACCCAGCTTGGCAAGATTGCCCAGGGCGTCACCGGCAAAGCGTCTGCCGAACCGCCTCTGATGATCCGGATCCGCAAGTTCACTTACCAGCTTGCCTTCGGCATTCTGGCTGCCATTGCCGCCCTGGCGGGCCTGATGATCCTGGATGGCGGTTATTCCACCGAAGACATGATACTGATGACCATTGGCCTGGCGGTCTCGGTGATTCCCGAAGGTCTGCCGGCCGCGCTCACCGTTGCCCTGGCCATCGGCATGAGCCGGATGGCCAAACTCAATGTCATCATTCGCAAGCTTGTAGCGGTAGAAGCCCTGGGGTCCTGCACCCTCATCTGTTCCGACAAGACCGGCACCCTGACCGTCAACGAGCTCACCATTCGCAAGGTGATGTTGCCGGATGGACGGCAGTTCGACGTTACAGGTGAGGGAGTCACCCCGGGCGGAAAGGTCTTGAACGATACCGGAACAGGGGTGGATACAACCGGCCAGGAGACACTCAGAGAGCTCTGTATCGCGGGCGTCCTAGCCAATGAAAGCTATCTCGACTACAGCGGCGGCGAATGGGTTTCCCAGGGGGATATCGTGGACATCGCCTTCCTGGTCATGGCCAAGAAGCTGGGCATGTCCATCAGTGACCTGCGAACCCGCCAGGAACAGGTGGCACTGATCCCTTATGAATCAGAAAAGGCCTACAGCGGCGTGGTCAACCGGATTGGCGATCAAACCATCATCTATGCCAAAGGTAGCCCTGAAAAGATGCTGGCCATGTGCCACCAGATGGCAACCTCTTACGGCTCAGTCGCCATCGACAAACCCACCCTCGAACGTCAGTTCACCGAACTCGCGTCCCGGGGCTATCGAATTATCGCGTTGGCAAAGAGAACCTCTTCCATCGGTGACCATGAGATGGCGGATATGGACTTCCTCGGTATGGTCGCCATGATCGACCCACTCCGCCAAGAGGCCTTTGATGCCATCGAGAAATGCCGCTCCGGCGGGATTGAGGTGGCCATGGTCACGGGCGACCACCCTGCCACCGCAAAATCGATCGCGCTGGAACTGGGTCTGTGTGATGCCAACGCAACGGTCGTTACGGGCCCCATGCTGGAGGAAGCCAGCGCAAGGGGCCAGGTGGCCGTCGACGAGCTCACCCGTCAGGCACGGGTATTCGCCCGCATAGAACCCGCCAGGAAAGCGCAGATTGTAGACAGCTTCATGCGGGACGGTCATTTTGTTGCCGTAACCGGGGACGGCGTCAATGATGCACCCGCGATGCGGCAGGCCCATGCGGGAATCGCCATGGGTAAACGCGGTACGGACGTGGCCAAGGAGACCGCAGACCTGATAGTGACCGATGACAACTTTTCGTCCATCGTCGCCGGCATCGAGCAGGGTCGGGTCGTCTACAACAACATCCGTAAGGTGATCGGGCTGCTCGTGGCTACCGGTTTCTCGGCTATCCTGCTCTTTTTCCTGTGTGTCCTGGGTGGCCTGCCAATGCCCATGATCGCGGTACAGTTGCTCTGGCTTAACCTGGTAGCCAACGGCTTCCAGGACGTGGCCCTGGCCTTTGAACCGAAAGAAGGCGGCGAACTGTCCGTCAAGCCGCGCTCGCCTCACGAGCCGGTGTTCGACAAACACATCATTGAGCATGTGCTTGTGGTGGGCTCCTGGATGGGCCTGGTGGCATTCCTCTATTTTCAGTGGACGCTCGATCAGGGCCAAAGCATCGAGGCAGCCCGAAACCTGACGCTGATGCTGATGGTGCTGTTCGGCAACATTCACGCGATGCAAAGTCGATCGGAATTCCGCTCGCTTTTCCGTATCCCTCTGCTTCGCAACCCGTTCCTGATCCTAGCGGTTCCCCTGGCGCAACTGGCCCACATTGGCGCCATGTATACCCCGGGGCTGTCCGATGTGCTGCAGATTCAGCCGATTTCAGTGCAGGAATGGTTACAGTTGCTGGCCTTCGCGATGAGCCTTCTCGTGGTGGAGGAACTACACAAGGTCCTGATCAGAAAGCGGCGGACGTGAAAAAGAACTGAAAGCAGCATTGGCGGCCGCCAGTGTTTCGAAACCACTTGCGAATGAAAGAATCCCAAAAATGACTACTATCAAGGTAAGCCAACACCGGAGATGGCATCACCTTGGGAACTTCGATCAAACAAACTGAGTTTACGGCAGATGAGTTTGAAACGTTTGCCGCAAAGGTCCGAACGGACCTTACCGCACTAACTCGTCTGCTCGACCGACCCGGCTTTGGCGAGGGCGAGACCTCCATTGGCGCCGAAGTGGAATTTTACATCGTCAACCCGGAACTGCGCGTTCAGCCTATCAACACCGAAATCGCCGCAAGCGTGAAGGACCCGCAACTGACGGTTGAGCTCAACCGCTTCAATCTCGAATACAACCTAAGCCCTCAGGCCTTCAAGGGCGACCCGTTTGCCAGAACCGAGCAGGAGCTGCTTGCGGCTATCCGGAGGATCAATCAGCACGCGGCACCGCTGGGCGGAGAGCTGGTTCCTATCGGCATTTTGCCCACCCTGCGCCAGTCCGATATAGACGCGAAAGTCATGACCGATGAACCCCGCTATCATGCCCTCTCCAAAGCGCTACTGAAGCAGCGCGGTGAGCCTTTCAGCATTCACATCGGTGGTAACGATGTCATCGATCTGGAAGCCGACGATGTCACCATGGAGGGAGCCAATACCTCGTTTCAGCTGCACTGGCGTGTACCTGCCCGCCGGTTCGCCGATTATTTCAATGCCGTCCAGCTGGTGACACCCATTGCCCTGGCCCTGGCTAGCAACTCGCCCAGCCTGTTTGGCCACCACCTTTGGGACGAAACCCGCGTAGCCCTGTTCAAGCAATCCATCGACAGCCGACCCAATACCCGCAAAAGCTGGCGCCACCCGCCCCGGGTTTATTACGGCAACGGCTGGGCGCGCAATGCCTGGGAGCTCTTCGCGGCGTCCGCTTCGCTTTACCCGCCCATCATACCGCTGATGTCCGATGAAGACCCGATGGCCGTGATTGATCGCGGAGAGGTGCCGGAACTGACTGAGCTACGCCTGCATCAAGGCACCACATGGCCCTGGAATCGAGCGATTTTCGATCACGCAGACGGCGGCCATCTGCGCATCGAGATTCGTTCCATGCCAGCGGGCCCGACGCCCGTTGATATGTGTGCGAACGGGCTGTTCGTAATCGGCGCTGCGCTGGCGGTGCTCGACGACGTCCACCATCTGACGTCGATACTTCCTTTTCACTACACCGAACACAATTTCTACCGCGCCGCCAAATACGGCATCAACGCAGACATCGTCTGGCCCCACCGGGATCAGGTTCAGTTGCAGGACAGGCCACTGCTAACGGTGGCCCGGGAACTGCTTCCGCGTGCCCGTGAAGCACTGGAAAGAACCGCAGTGGACGACAGTGAAATTCACCGCCTTCTGAGTATCATCGAAGGCCGAATTGAAACCGGCATGACCGGCGCCCGATGGCAGCGCCACATCACCGAGTCTTTTTTAAAAACCATGGAGCCCGATGACGCCTTCCGGAGCATGCTGGCACTTTATATGGCCAACCAGAAGAGAAATATCCCTCTCCACGAATGGACATTGTCACCGTGACCCACTCGAACCTACTTGACTACCTGAACGACCCGTCGCCCAGAACGCTGGGGCAATCGCCCCTGGAATGGCTGAACCGGCTGAACAAGCCCACCGTTGTGCATGTAACCGGTCGCGACCGCTCCCGCACCCGCGCCATGGCAACGCTTCTGCATGGCAACGAGCCCTCAGGCCTGTTCGCAATTCACCGGTGGTTGCTGGAGCAGCACACGCCAGAGGTGAACATGCTGTTTCTGATTGGCGGGGTCTATCCTGCCAAGGTTCCGCCCGCCTTCTCTCTTCGCCAACTTCCCGAGGGACGTGACCTGAACCGTTGTTTCAAAGAACCTTTCGAGGGCGAAGAAGGTGCCATCGCACAGGCCATGCTGGCCGAACTTCACAAGGCGAACCCGGAATGCCTGCTGGACGTGCACAACACTTCAGGCACCGGCCCGGCCTTTGCGGTAACCATCACCAATGACGCCGCCCATCAGGCGCTGACCTCGCTGTATACCGATCGCCTGATCATGACCGATCTTCGCCTGGGTGCACTGATGGAGTATTCCGAACAGGAGGTGCCCACGGTAACCATCGAATGTGGCGGCGGACAGGACGATAACGCGCACCAACTGGCTTACGACGGCCTGGTTCGATACACCTCACGGCCGGACGTGCTTTCACTCGAAGAAGCCGACTGGGAGGTCGCAGTATTAAGGAACCCGATTCGAGTGGAGCTGTCGCCCGATGCCACCATCGAATATCGACTTGAACCTTCCGGCCACGCCGACATGACGTTTCCGCCAGACATCGAACATCGCAATTTCGGCATCGTTTCACCCCATGAGCCTCTGGGATGGGTTGGGGAAAAGGGCCTGGGCATACTTACCGCAATCAGCCACAACCGGGCCGAGGGCGTTGAGCAGGTTCTAAAAGTCAGGGACGGACGGATCTACCCCGCCCAGGCCATCAAAACCTTTATGATTACCACCAACCCGGTAATTGCGAAGAGTGATTGCCTGTTTTATGCGGTCAAGGCGACGGGCGAACCTATTTTCTAGCATCCACAGCAATGCGGCACAGTATTCTTATCAACTACATTCGCTCTAGGGACGGAGGTAACAGCCAATGAACGTCCGCCACCTCATCCTGGCGGCCATACTCGGACTCCTTGGTTTCGCAATCTGGGCAAGCCCCGAATTCAAACTGATTGCCTCCGGCGTTGCGATCTTCCTGTTTGGCATCCTGTCGCTAGAGAGCGGGTTTCGCCAATTCACCGGGG
The DNA here is from genome assembly GCF_030053415.1 of Marinobacter sp. CHS3-4. Classification (GTDB taxonomy): domain Bacteria; phylum Pseudomonadota; class Gammaproteobacteria; order Pseudomonadales; family Oleiphilaceae; genus Marinobacter. The sequence continues at coordinate 1,161,638 of NZ_JASGBJ010000001.1, read as the reverse complement.
GATTCCTCGAGCGTGTGCTGCACCGTTCAACGGATACGGTTCCGAAAAGCCTGGGCTTTGGCATCATTAGCACCGCCATCATGCAATCCAGCTCCCTGGTATCGGTTATCACCATATCCTTCTTGAGCGCCGGCCTGCTTCCGCTGATAACCGGCATCGGTATTATCTTTGGGGCTAACCTTGGCACCACCACCGGTGCCTGGCTGTTCGCCACCATCGGCATGAAAATGAGTCTCTCCGCCTTCGCGCTGCCAATGCTTGTCTTTGGCGTGGTGCTGAATTTCCAGCAAGGGCGCGCATTGAAAGCCTTCGGCGCTATTCTGGCCGGCCTGGGGTTTCTGTTTCTCGGCATCGATTTCATGAAGGAGGGGTTCGAAAGCTACCAGTCGGCGTTTGATCTGCGCGAGTACGCAATGACGGGGGTCGCGGGGCTACTGATCTACACGGTGCTAGGGATTCTGGCGACGGTTGTTATGCAATCGAGCCACGCGACTCTCGCCCTCACCCTGGCGGGACTGTCGACCGGCCAGATTACTTACGACAATGCGCTGGCCCTGGCCATCGGCGCCAATATCGGCACAACGGTCACAGCGCTGATTGGCGGCCTTGGTGCGAATATAGCTGGCAAACGCCTGGCCGGCGCACATCTGCTGTTCAATACCGCAACGGCGGTGATCGCGTTGGTCCTTATCGAGCCCCTGCGCTGGTCAGTCGATGCCCTGTCGGCGCTCATATCTGTTGCTGATGATGACTATACGGTCAAGCTCGCCGTGTTCCATACCCTGTTCAACTGCCTGGGTGTCGCCACTATGTTGCCGCTGATGTCAAAGATGGCAAGAGCACTCGAGCGCTGGCTACCAGACCGGGGAGACGAAGTCGCCGCACAGCCCAGATACCTGAACGCCGCAGCAATGGACTCCACGGACAGCGCGAACGTGGCGGTTCGCAGGGAAGTCTGGCATTTGTTCGATCAGGCTTTCGTGATACTTGCCCATGGCCTTCATCTGCACCGCGAGCAAATTCGCGAGAGCAAGGACCTGGCAGCAACCATCAACCATTCCCGCGAGCGCGTCGACATCGACATCGACCTGGTCTACCAGCAGCGCGTCAAGCGTCTTTACAATGCCATTCTGGATTTCATTTCCGGGTGTATTACCCGCGAATCAATCCCCGGTTCTACAGAATCGCTTTACCGCCTTCAACATGCCGCCGGGGAGATGGTGGAAGCGATCAAACACGTCAAACATCTGCGAAAGAATCTCACCACCTATCTGGCTTCAAATAATGCAACGATTCGGCAGGAGTACAACGAGCTCCGACTGCGAGTGGCAGTGGTGCTTCGGGAAACCCATCGGTTTTTCGAGGGTAATTTTGACGACATCAGCGCGGCCATCCTGGAACTCGACGAAATTTCCGTAAGAGCAAGGGTAGACCGCGAGTCAATGGTCGAGCGGGTGACGCAATTCCTGGGTACAAAGCGGATCGATTCTGCCATGGCCACTTCTCTGCTCAATGATTCTGCCTATGCCAGCGAAACGGTCGATGCTATTTTGACCGCAATACGAGAACTGCTTACCGCCATGGATGTTGAGGCCGCGCGAACCACCCAGGCGCTATCGGTGAGCAATGAGGGCCCGGCAGACGAAAACACACCACAAAGGAGCTGAAAGATGGGTTTCAAGAACCTGGTAGCAAAGCTCGATGATGTTCTGGGTAAACATGACAGGGGCAAGCGTCTCAAACTTGAGGAACTGAAACGTCTGGAAGAAGCGCTTGAAAAGAAGAGGAAGAAATACCGCGACCGGCTTAATCTGAAGCCTGGCGCATCAGAGGAAACACCCGCTCAGACCGAAGTTCGCTTGCGCGTGGTCGAGGCGCAACTGACGAAACTGCGAGCCCTTATGGAAGAAGCATCCCCCTGATAGTGAAGAACAACATAGCCGCCAACAGGCCCGATAACGGCACCGTGATCAACCAGGCAGCGACAATCCGAAAGACCGCGGAGCGTTTGACCAGATCCTGCCTGTAGACCTTTTTCAGCGCTTTCCGGTCCCTTTTGGAGATCACAGACTGACTACCACTTCGGCTCTTGAGGTTCTTGAGGTTCTTGAGGATTTCGCCCTTCTCTTCGAACGAAGCCTCCTCGAATTCTTTCAATACACGCTCTAGCTCGCCCCGATCCTCACCACCGTAATGCGCTTCGATCTCATCAATCTTCTGGCGATAGGTGGTTTTCAGGTGTTCGCGCAGGAAGCCGACGCCGAACACGCCTCCTATGGCAATATGCGTGGAGCTCACCGGAAGGCCCAGCTGGCTGGCAACAATGACGGTAACTGCCGCCGCCATGGCGACGCAGAAGGCCCGCATACGATCGAGTTCTGTTATCTCCGATCCTACAGTGCGTATCAGCTTGGGGCCGAACAATGCCAGACCAAGCGCAATCCCGGCCGCGCCTACCAACAACACCCAACTGGGAATCGCCGCTTTAGCAGCGACCCCGCCCTGCAGCACCGCCTCATTGATCGCCGCCAGTGGGCCTACCGCGTTCGCAACGTCGTTCGCCCCATGAGCGAAACTCAACAGTGCGGCGGCGAAAATCAGTGGAATCGTAAACAGCGTGTCGACGCCCGCTTTGCTGTTCTTCACACTGGCCGAATGGCGGTTAATCAGCCACCGCGTCAGCCACCATATGCCGGCGCCGACGAGCGCGCCCAGACCAATCGCGGGCAGCAAGCCGACCTCTACAATCTTGCTTAACCCTTTTAACACCAGGTAGGTCGAGAACACCCAGGCCATGATTGCCACAAATATTGGCACGTTGTATTTTGCGGCCTCCGCGATATCGCGCTTATAGGTAATGCGACGTTTGATGAGGTAAAGCGAGAACGCAGCGATGGCGCCACCGAGCACCGGTGATATCACCCAGCTGGCAGCGATCTGGCCAAACTGGCCCCAATCCACGATGGCCGGGCCACCAGCGGCGATCCCCGCACCCATAACACCACCAACGATTGAGTGAGTCGTGGACACGGGCGCCCCAATATAGGTGGCCGTATTCAACCAGAGCGCCGCCGCAAGGAGGGCCGCTATCATCAGCCAGATGAACGTATTGGCGTCGCCGATCAGTCCGGGATCGATGATTCCCTTCTTGATCGTGCTTACTACATCACCGCCTGCGATAAGCGCGCCACTGGCCTCGAAAATGGCGGCGATTGCGATAGCGCCGGCGAGGGTCAGCGCTTTGGAACCAACAGCAGGGCCCACATTATTGGCAACATCGTTGGCGCCGATGTTCATCGCCATGTACCCGCCAATCATGGCTGCCGCGACCAGCAGGACAATGTTCGGCGCATCGGCCCCGATCGCGCGGACATAAAGCATGATTCCAACAAGGAAGATCACTGCTACGCCAATTCGAAGAACCTCGCCACGCCCGTAACGGGTCGCCCGCTCGATTGCGTTGATTTGTTCAAGCTCCATTAATCCACCGCCAGTCCATAGATCCATGGTGTCGCTTCGGGCCAGCCACCGTCTGCCTCAGTACAATGTAGTGCAAAGCCACACCATTTGAACAAAATTTCGGCAGCTGGCCGCACAGGCCTTTTCGTGTTTTCAACGTTCACAGTTGACACAGCGCATTGCTCCCTCAAGGATGGGAGGCATGACCAAACCTAATAGAGAAACCGAAAACCAGAGCAATAACGCGCCGGCACACCTTGTAAAGGCCTTTGAAGACGCCGTCAGCCGCCTTGCTGAAGTCAATGCCGTTGAGGGCGTTTCGCCGGTATTCGAAGTGATTGATGCCGCAAAACCCCTCGTACTTAAGCCAGAAGGCCTCGAAGCAATCTACGAACGCGTTGCGTCCATCGAATCAGCCGCGCTCTTTGGAGGCAGCGATTGGGACTTTCCCCAGACTCTGGTTCCCTCTCTAGCGGCGCGCACGGTTCGACACGGTGAGCCAATCGAGACACTGGTCGAATGCCTGAGCCAGATTCGCCTTTTGGCGGTCGCCAACGGCGACTACGTCCACACCTCTATCTCGGCAGAACATGCCCATCATTTTCTCGCCCAGGTCATGGCGATGAACCTTGACCTGGTGGTCAGTGACGACCTGCAGGAGAGCGACCGGCTAAGGCCCGATCAACTCGGCCATGCCGTCCAGAACCTCTATCACTTTCTGCTCCAGCACCTGGGCTATGAAAACCTGTTAGAGCATCTGGTGGCCGAAGTTTGGCGAATTCTGGAGCAGCGCCCGGTGCAGGTTGAGGGCGTCAAGCATATGGTGACCCAGATTGCCGTTTGTCTGGATAAACCGGACGCATTGGGCGGCGAAGTCAACGACGACGCCGTACAACTCATCAATGCCTTGTTCAGCCCCACTCGAGGTTGCGCCGAAGACCCCGGTTTCGAGGTCTATGCCGAACGATTGGCCGAGATGGACGATGCCGGCCTGATGAGCGAGGCCATCGCCTTTGCCCAGGCGATGCATAACACCGGCCTGGTGTCAGCCTACATGCCGGTGTTCATCCGGTACCTGCGTGAACGCTGGAACGCCCTGATTCCCACAGCCCTTGGCCTGAGTTATACCGGTGCGGACGCGTTTCATTGCTACCCGGCGCTGATACACCGCCTGATTGACGACGCGGTATTCCCCGAAACCAGCCAGTGTACCTATGGCCTCGCCATGATGCTGGAGCGCGGCATTCTTTACTCGCCGCCAGTGGCGCCCTCATTGTGGCGACAGATACGCATGACGCTCTGTGACGCCGCGGCTGAAAAAATCGCCACTGTCTTCGGCAGTAGCCGCAGTCCCGAGTGTTTTCTGCTCGCAGACGTGCTGAATGTGCTGGGGCGGCCTCTGGGCGTGGGGCAGGGAAACTACCCGACCTGCCAGTCCACCCGTGCCTTGTCCATGTGGGCCTACAGCTTGCCAGCAGAACTACTCCGCATCCTGGCCTGGGCTGCGCGAGACGATGAAATCATCATGCGTTTTGAAGGCAACAGCATTTCTTCGCGGGAGCTTGGCGCCGGTCTGGCCACCGAGCCACCGGTAAATGTCGATGCCGTATCACTGCTGACCGTGCCGCATCTGGACCGCATTTATTTTGAAATGGGGCGGCGCAGTATTGGCCGAGGAGAAGATCCGCACAAGTGGGTCAACGCCGAGTTTCATGGCGACTACGTAGGCCACGGATTTCGCATCGCCGTGGACGTTTTTACCGGCGCTCTAAAAGACTACGAGGGGTTCATAAGGGATTTCTACGCCGCCTATCACCCGTTCTACAACGGCAACATCCCCGTCATTAATCCACAGCCAGCCGGTATCGCGGTGACCGACAGCGCCACGCGGTTCCTTGGCTGGCACGCCATCACCATCCAACGGCTGGCGATGGATTCAGACAAAAACATGCGGGTCTACTTTTTTAATCCCAACAACGACAGCGGTCAGAACTGGGGGCAAGGAGTTATCACTTCCACCCAGGGCCACGGCGAGCTTTTCGGCGAGGCATCGCTACCGGTGGCCGAATTTGTCTCCCGGCTGTATGTGTTCCACTACGATCCAATAGAAAAAGGCGATCCGGAGCAGGTCCCAGCCGATGAGGTAAACCGTGCCATGGAACTGGCCCGGGGCAGCTGGGCTTCAGCGCGGTAGTGGCTCATGTCAGGCTATTGTTAAGCTATGCGAAAAACAGGCGACGGGTCACGCCTAACCACACCCTGTTGCGATAGACTTGGCGCCACTATTTGCTTATACGTTGTTCCCCTGAAGAGCCCGGTCACCTATGTCGCAACCTCAAGCCCAATTGAGTCATCACCATCGCTTCGATGAGTTTTGGGCATTTTGTCACCGTAGTGCCGAAAAAACGTTAGTCGACCTTCTGACCGATGCTCTGAGAGCAGGCGGGCAAAGCCTGGAGGCTGAGCACTCTCAGAACCAAAAGGGTAGCCAACGCGCCGCCGAAGTAGCCGTCTGCCTGAAAATGAATGCCAGCCAAATCGCTGAACGCTGCGTTCGTCAGTGTTTGAGTAACGCCATACAGCTGATGCAGATAAACGGTGAATCAGCTTTTCCCAGTAACTTGTCGGTCATGACCGACCAGGACACCGAACAGGAAGTTGCGATCAACCTCACAGCACGGAGAATCGCCAAGCAAGTGTCACTGGAGCTGGCCCAACTGCACACGATTTTTTGCGATGTTTCCGACCGACAGATCACTAACGAGAGCAACCCGATCGGGCCCAAACTTCTGATCACGAGCCTTCACGGACAATTGCGGGATCAAGAGCTTAGCCAGCAGGCGGTCAATGAATTCCTCCCGGAGCTTGCTGCAACGATAGCGCCAAAACTGAAGCGCTTTTACCGCAACCTGATCATTCAGTCCGAAGAGCAAGGCCTGGATTCGGAGCCGGCCACGGAAGGTTTCCCCTCGCCCCAAGCATCGTCCAATCCCGATGCTGCCCAACGGGTAACCGGCAAAGACGAAGCCATTCAAGAAAACAGCGATGCGGGGGAGAGTAAAGCCGGACAAATTTCAGAAAAAGAGTTACTGCTCTCCCTGTTCAGCATCAGTGACCGTACCCAGTCGTCCAACTATCATCGGGCCCTGAACATGCTGGCCAGCGGGCGTATCCCGCACACGGTAAGCAACCGGTTAAAACGTGAAGACCTGCTCTCTATCCTTGGCCATCTTCAACGTCAGCGATCAAATGCATCACCCGAGAAACAGGAATCACTGATCGATATCATACTGGTTGAAGCCGGGTTAAACCCTGCGCTTACCGACGCACTGACGGAAGAAGATCGCGCTTACATCGATATCACGCAACGGTTTTTCGATGCAGTTCTGAATGCAACGTCATTCAAACGGACATTGCGAGAACAGGTGTATCGCCTGCGCTGGGTTTTCCTGCAGGTGCTTCTGCGCGACGACTCTTTTTTCCTCAATCGCGCCCAACCCGCACGGTACTTCATCAACGGACTGGCGCGACTGAGTTTTCGCATCACCGCTGACAAGAACCTTGATCGTTGGCTGACCCGCTTCATTGATCGGGCGATCGAGCAGTACCAGGGCGATAACAGTATCTTCAACGCGATATCGAAAGACATTGACGCTCTCATAAAGCGCCAGGACGAGGCATTCCGGCTGATAAAGTCGCGAATTGCCAAAACCGCCGAAGCTCAACAGCAACTGCGGGATGCCCGCACGGCCGTTGCAGCAGACATGTCTAAACTATTGTTGAACGAAGCCGTACCCACAAGCCTTGAAACGCTGCTATACGATGTCGACTGGCGCCACCAGCTGGTTGTTCACTGGCTCAAATCGGAGGGTGGCGACGCCTATCAGCAATGCCTGAGTCTGCTTACCTCGTGGCTGCACCAACTGAACGGTACCCCGGATCCCTCCGAAGACCCGGAGGCGCTGAAAGCCGCTCTGCGAAACGAGCTCAACTCCCTCAATGGAACGCGAGTCTCTGACTGTAATGCCACCCTGGAAGCACAGATTGACGGCCTGATTGACGTTGAAACGCGCCAGTTTTCAGAATCCTACCTGGACGAGAAAGAGGCACCCTACCGTAACGATCACAAGCATGAGAGCGTCCATAAAACGCAGCTTGAGACAACCTATACACCGTCCAAGCGGATGGCTCAGCTTGCACCCGGAGACTGGGTTGCATTCTCACAGCGTGATGGTGGCGACCAGTTCCTGCGTCTGACCTGGCGCGGCGGCCCGGTGTTCAGATTTTCAGGCGTGAACGAAGCTGGACCGCAAGACATCGAAGTCCACTATCGCGCGCTTAACAAACAACTACGATCAGGAGAGGCCCGAATAGTGGAGGAGAGCGAGCGGCCACTGGTGGACCTATGTGTTCATCAGATTGGCCACTCTTTCTACGAGGACCTGATCACTGACACCCAGGGCGATTCCCTGACTGGCGCACTGACCCGCATGGAGTTCGAGCGAAAACTGGAACAACGGGCCCAACGTTGTTCGGATTCCGACGAACGCCACTACCTGCTGTACATCGACATCGACCGCTTCAGGGTGATCAACAGTACGTTAGGGCATGCCGCGGGTGACCGGGCATTGAAGGATATTGCGCAATGTTTGCACCAATGGACACAAGAGCCAGGATTTGTGGGGCGACTGGGCGGGAATGAATTTGGCGCACTGGTTCGTGCCGATAACAAAGCCATGGCACGCTCGCTCGCCGACGATTGGCGAAAGCGCCTTGCAATGAAATCGATTCAGTACCAGGACGCCACGATGCCATTGACCGTAAGCATCGGTATCGACCGATTGGGGCCGGATTCGGGGGCCGCCGACAGGGCTCTGAGCCGCTCAGCGCTTGCCTGCCAGGCGGTTAAGGAACGCGGCGGTAACAACGTTGAATGCTACGAGGCGAATAACGAAGAACAAACTCGCCAGACAGAACAAATGAATTGGTTGGCCGGGATGGACCGTGGGCTGGATGAACTGCTGACGCTACGATGCCAACCGATCAATTCGCTGACCTATCCGGACGACAACCCGCACTACGAAGTTCTTCTTGGTGTGCGCACAGCAGACGGTCAGGTACTGCCGCCGGCAGCGTTTATCGAAGCAGCCGAACACCACAAAAGAATGGCAGAGGTGGATTGCTGGGTTCTCAACGCCCTCCTCGACTGGATGGAGGCTAACCCCGAAAAAATGACCGAAATCGCGGGGTTTTCAATCAACCTCTCAGGCAAGTCGGTTACCGACGACCGGGTTCTTGAATTTGTGCTGGCGCAGCTGACACGCAGGCAAGTCAACTCTCGGAAGCTCTGCTTTGAAATAACCGAAACCTCAGCCATCAGCAGCCTTGCGACGGCCAACGACTTCATCTCCGAAGTAAAACGCTTCGGCTGCCGGTTCTCATTGGACGACTTCGGCACCGGCCTGTCGTCCTATGCCTACCTGCAGAAGCTCGACGTGGATTTCCTGAAAATAGACGGCATTTTTATTCGTAACATCGTTCACAACACCAAGGACCAGGCACTGGTTTCATCCATCGTAGAACTCGCCCAGTTTATGGGGCTGAAGACCATTGCAGAGTTTGTCGAAGACAGTGAAATCTGCGACTACGTGAAAGCACTGGGCGTGGACGAGGGTCAGGGTTATTTCCTCGGCAAGCCGATACTACTGGAAGACCTCTTGAGATCGTAAGGAGGGAGGAGCATCAGGGAAGGCCGGCTTTACCTCAACTACAACCAATCCGTGCAGGACACATGGCTGCAGAGCCCGGCTCAGCTTTGCTGATTAATCATGCAGTTAATGTCCAACAAAAAACCCGCCATTGCGACGGGTTTATGCTAGCAGGCAATAAGCATCAAGCCTCTAGGTGTTGCCTCCGGCGAAAAAACCCCAGGCCAGCGAGCCCCAATCCCAACAGCGCCAACGTTCCCGGCTCAGGAACATCGTAGGCAACACGGAGATCCAGGCGCCAGAAAGTCCCCTGTCCGGAATTGCCGATATCGATCTCAATCGAATTCCCGGTAAAGGCAACAGCGGAATCCGCCACATTGGCAAAATTTGTGGTCAGATTGAATCCCACAAGTTCGCCCAGGCCACCAACCCAATCAAGCCCTGTAAATTCGAAAATCGCATCCGGACCTGAAAAGCCAGTGGTAAACCCACTTTGAAACTCGATAAAGTCTGCGCCGATATCCAGCGTCTGATCGGCGAGCACAAAACCTGCAGAGGCGCAGCCCGCGCACTCAACCGAATTCGTAACCAGAAAATCCTGACTGGATGTCAATGCTCCATCATTCGGAAAGTAGGTGTTGAACGTCACTGTGTCACCGATCAAGCTGGCATTCGCTGAAAATGCCAGAGACAAAAAGAAAGCCCCAAAAACCAGTTTTAGATTAGACATCGCCATATTCCCTTTGAGTTGGACTACCGCAACTTAGACGCAATTTATGCACCCACTGAAACAAAACGTTGAAAAATCCAACGGTAACGAATTTGTCCGAATCTGGAATTAGGTTCTACTGTAAAAAAGATCGACTACTGCCTGTATAGCGGAGAAGGCAAGGAGCGAGGAACAGCACCCCGCTCTTCAAACTTGCTAAGCCAGATTTCCTGATTGCTAAGCTTCGCCTTCGAGTTCGCTCATGGACTCAAGCTCTTCCATCGCTTGCTTGAGCACCTTCACAGACTCACCATGTTTTCCCTGGCCATGCAGTGACTGGCCCTGATCCCGAAGCTTTTTAATCTTCTCCAGGGTCTCAGTATCCATATCAGCCATTTTGAGCTTTTCATCGATGTCACGTACAAGAGAGGGGCATTGGCCGGCAAGCGCTGTACCCGAGAAAACCACCGTTACGAGCAGAACCATTAGATAGCGCATGATCTTTCCTTGTTGTTGGCACATTCCTATAAAGCATAGCTGATATACACCGATGGCACCCTGACCCGGGAACCTCATAACCAGGATGCCTGGAAAGTCAGGCCAGATCGTCCAGTATTTCCTGCACATGGTCAGCCGGTTTGACCTTGCCGTAATGGCGCACGATCACACCCTTCTCATCAATCAGGAACGACTCCCGGTTAACAGACATCACCTGCTTGCCGTACATATTCTTCTGCTTCAGCACGTGGTACTGATTGACCACGACTTCTTCCGGGTCTGCCAGGATCGGGAAGTTCAATGACTCTTTCGCGGCAAATTGCCTTCCCAACTCATACAGATTTGTCTCCATAGCATAATGAGTGTCATGCATTATACGATTATTCAAACGCTTAGGCTTTTACTCAGATGGTTGAAAAGCTGACGTAGAATCATGGCCCCGCTAACCGTCGCGCGCTACCATCGACGCAACATTCCCTAAGTGCCGCTGTGTATGCCAAGAGTCTTTTTCGGTTTGGAGCTCCCACCCGAGATCACCGAACGTTTAATGGACATTCGATCAGACATCCCGGGGGCAAAATGGCAGAGCGCCTCCCAATTGCATATCACGCTTCTGTTTTTAGGAAGTGTGGAGGAAGCGCAGCTCACTGCCTTGTGCGATTCGGCCCGTGATATTCGACTGGAACCATTTTCTCTACAGATCAAAAGCCTAGGCTGTTTCGGTTCACCCCAAACGCCGCGAAACCTGTGGGCAGGGGTTCAGCCGCGTGAACCGCTGGCACGTCTCAGAGCCAGCCTTCAGGGGCGGGTGGAAGAATTGGGTTTTGTATGCGAAAGCCGAAAGTTTTGCCCACACATCACCCTGTCCCGTTTCAAACGTGACGCTGGCTCAGTTGAGGCGCTACTGGCAGAAAACGGGGAGCGTGCCTTCGGGCAGTTTCCGGTCACTGAGTTTGCTCTGTTTGACAGCACGCCGGGCCAGACGGGTTCTGTATATCGCGTTATCGAACGCTTTACTCTACAGGTCAGCCCCCTATAGGCCAGCCCCGACAACTTTAGCCGAATACCACCCGGTTGCGGCCTTGCTTCTTAGCTTCATAAAGCAGCTCGTCAGCCCTTGCCCAAACAGATTCAACATCCTCACCGGGCCTCACTTGGGTTGCGCCAATGGACAGTGTGGTGCTTGCACTTTGTCCATGAGCCCCCTCAACCGAAATGTCGGCAAACCGATGCAACAGTCGGGTGGTGTATAACTCCGCCTTTTCAAGAGGGCAGCCCACCAGAAGCAAGGCGAACTCTTCTCCACCAATGCGGCCGGCAACGTCGTCACTGCGGGAAAAGGCGATCAGCGTTTCTCCCAGCTTCTGCAGAAGTCTATCGCCGGCCAGGTGACCATGGGTATCGTTAAACTGCTTGAATTGATCCACATCCAACGCCAGCCAGACTAGATCCACAGACCGATCACTCCCAAAAACCCATCGGACCGCTCTGGTAAAGCCCCTTCGGTTTAGGACTCCGGTAAGCTCGTCGGTGCGACTCAGGGTTTTGTATCGGCTTTTGTCCGCTCCCAGCGCTTCTGCCTGGTTTTTCAGGATACTGAACCGAAAACCGAGCGCGACAGACAACAGCACCACCTCAATCAGCGTACCGAGATAGAAGAAGGTAATCAGCTCCTCTTCCGGCTCTACCAGGCCTAGCCACATCCACCCCCAGGCTCCTGCAGAGATCAGAAACGTGGTCCACGCAATCAGGAAATACTTCGCCAGTGGGTGCCCTTCACGGAACGACAGAATCGCCACGTAAAGAAGAAACACAGGGCCGATAATGCCGATGCTGATAGAGATGAGATAGCCGTACAGATGCCCGGTGAAAGGAATAAAGGCCAGCAACACAGCGAACGCACCAATCAAAGCCTTGAGGACCTTGTCTATTCGGGGTAGCTGCTCTGCGATATTCAGAAAGCTTCTTGCGAATTGATAGGAGGCAATCACCGTAAGGGTGCTCGTGAAGTTCGCCACCACTGCCCCACTTCCTGAATCGGGATAAAGCATCCGGAAAAGACCCGCCATATACACCAGGTAGAGCAGGTTACAGAAAACAAAGAAGCTGTAACGGAGGTAGACGGGCTCTCGAGCCCTCAGACCAATCGAAAGGTTGTAGCAAATGGCAAGGATCACCATACCAATCACAACTCCGAGGAAGAACTGGCTCTTGGTGATTTGCCAAAGCAAACCTTCGACACGCGTCGCACGGATTGAAAACCCAAACACCTGATCCGTCGTCAACCTCAGAAAAACGGTCTTTTCACCGAGCCCGGTATCAAGAATAAAGGTGAGGTAGCGGGCAGGTTGATGGAATTCCCTGGTCGAATCTTTGCCGATCGGTTCAATCCAGGTCCACTGCTTGCCATCGTACTGGGCTGCTTTCCCGTCCAACCCGGTATTCGGCAAGAGCTCCAGCCAGAGCCTGTTCAGGCCCTCTGCAGGAGGTATCTCAAGGCGGAGCCACAGGACGCCACCCTGCGTTCCACTCCAATAATCAGAGTCCCAGAAGGGCATTCGGACGCTCTGATTTTCGGTCTCCGTCCAGGCGCTGTCGGGCAGGGCCATGATCTCTTCGAAAGAACGCTCGGCCGACGGATCAAGTACGAATTCTGCGTCAAGCAACACGCGTTGCTGAGCAGCAACGCCAACGCTCAGGAAAAGAAAGAAAAGGGCCAGTGATCTGACTAAAACACTCAGACACATGTTTTTGCGAGCGAGTCCAACACCAGGGATTATTTATGACAGCCAGAGTAGTGTCCGGCATGATCAATAACAACCCAAAAAAGATCCAGTTGCCCAACCGCCCCACTCTCATGGCGTTCAGGCCAAGGTGCAGAGAGGTGATCCCGATAGACTGGAGGCCACACTCGAAACCGGTGACGGCTGAACCCGATGAGAATTCCAACCCCCAATCTCTGGCCCGCTGCCCGCACAGGGCAACGCTTTCTGCTCAACGCCCGACGCCGTGAAGCCAGGGTAGACGGCCACAATATGGTGTTCCTGGAGCGGGGGCGTCCTGGACCCGGCCACCCAACGGTGGTGCTGATTCATGGTTTTGCGGCGATGAAAGAAAACTGGGGGCTGTGGCTGCAAAAACTTCCGCGACACTGGCACATACTGGCACCGGATCTGCCAGGTTTTGGAGAAAGCGATTACCGGCCGGACGACTGTTACCGCTACGAGTCCCAGGCGCGGCGTCTGGGCGAGTGGCTTGCGACCCGGGACACAGACAACGTCCACTTGGTAGGCAGCTCCATGGGCGGCGCGATAGCCGCTGTCCTTGCCCACAGACCAGGGCTGGCGCCGCGCTCGCTGACGCTGATGAACAGCGCCGGCATCCCGGAACAGGCAGACGCCGACATTCACCGTCCCGTTAAATCGGACCGCGACGACATCCTTATTCCCCGCGACTGGAAAGGCGTTTACCGGATGTTTAACAGCGTCGGCAACGGCAAGCAAACCGTCTCGGGCATGGCCATGGCCGGCCTTCTTGGCCCCGACCTTCTGGGCCGCACCGACGCGCTGCAGCACATTTTTCGGGACATGGTGGCCGATGGGCTGGCTCCGGCACGCCATCTGAATCCCGAATCACCGCCATTGCAGGTTCAGTGGGGCGACCGAGACGTAATAACCCCCACCCGCTGCGTCGAATGGTTTAACTCTGCGACCCCGCACGCAGAAATCCACGTATTCCGGGGTGTCGGCCACCTGCCCATGCTCGAAACTCCGGGTCGATCCGCCAGAGCCCTGACGAGCTTCGTCGACCGATACAGCGGGTGATCGGCAGCGTTTTCACACGGGGTTCAAAAGTGAACGGTCAGACCCAGGCCAACGCCATCGACGGTGGCATCGTCTTTGTCGGCATAACGCATGTACTCAACGTTACCGGATACCGCCTCGGATATTTGCATTGATGGTCGCATAGCCGCCAAAAAAACTGTTTACCGACAGATCTCTACCCAGACCCACATCGTCATCAGCGGTACCGAAGCCGGCACGGGCCTCAAGGCCAAGTATCGGCGTGATATAACCGCCCACCTTTGCTGAAAGCGTACCCACGTCCGCATCGGAGCCACCGCTATCAATGCTCACAAACGTGTATTTGCCCCCCGCGTACAGGCTGCCGCCGCCCAATTTGTAAATATCGGCTGAAGCGGTCGCAGCAAATGTGCCCAGGGCCACCATGGAAACCAAAGAAAAAACCTTGCTCATCGTCTGACTCACTCCATCGGGTTATCAAATTGCGGGGCGAATTAGCTCGTAGCGCATCACGAGTGTGCCGCCCCATTCTATGTCAAAGCCAATCACCAGAGATTTCCTGAGCGTAATCCAGAGGCCTACAAAACTTACAATGTCTTAATCGCAGTGGCGATCCGAGATTTTACGAAAAATCACAAGGACAATCTCAAAAAGGGTCTACACTTAATGATCTGAAAGCAATGCAGTATGCCCATCTATGAGTCCCATCAAGCAGTCCCTCATCGTTCTAACCTGGTTATTCTTTTCGTTTCTGTTGGCAGGCTGCGGCGGGGGCGGAAGCGGCGGAGGCGACGCATCTTCTGGGAATCAGGTGTCTCTGAGCGAACTATCGATTTCACCCGGTTCCGTCTCTTTAGCCATCGACTCATCCCAGTCGCTGAACGCGACGGGCATCTACTCCGATAACAGTTCCCGGGCGGTGGATGATCAAGTGAGCTGGTCCTCTTCCGACGATGCCACTGCGTCGGTGTCCGCTGCCGGTGTTGTCACCGCCAACGCGGCCGGAACCGCAGATATTACCGCCACTCTAGGTTCAATCAGCCAGCGAATTTCGGTAACGGTTTCCCCCGCTACCCTGCAGTCTATCTCGATAAGCTCCGCTGTCCCGCAGGTCCCGGCCGGGCTCAGCACCCAGTTTTCCGCCTCAGGCCTCTATTCGGATGGTACACAGCAGGATTTGAGCGATCAGGTTAACTGGTCTGTTTCCGATCTGACCAAAGCGACGATAAATGCCTCTACCGGACTGCTGACCGGCGAACAAGCCGGCTCAGTGACCGTCAGAGCCACAAAAGAAGGCCTGAGCGCCTCGCTGGCGTTTACTGTCAGCGAGGCGACCCTGACGAGCCTGCAAGCCACGCCCGCGACCATGGTGCTGGCGAAAGGTACCTCACAGAGCGTCACGGTGACCGGCATTTTTTCTGACAACAGTAACCAGAACGTCAGTGACCAGGTGACCTGGACAAGCTCCGCCGACAGCGTCGCCGACGTGTCTGACAACTCCCTGGTGACTGCCCTGCTCGAAGGCAGTGCAACGTTAACGGCCAGCCTGGCGGGCGCGCAGATTGATGTGCCCGTCAGCGTCACCAGCGCCGAGCTGGTGTCCCTGTCCCTCAATCCCGTCAACGCATCCGTGCCACTAGGGCGGTCCCAGCAATACATTGCTCAAGGCACTTATTCGGACGGCAGCGTACAGGATCTTAGCAGCGAGGTTACCTGGCTCTCTTCCGATCAGGACGCAGCGGTAATTGGCAATGCAGCCACCGCAAAAGGCAGAGCTGACACGCTGGCAACTGGCAGCACAACGATTTCTGCGGTTCTGGGTGACGTTCAACAGAGTACAACTCTGACGGTCACCGATGCGCAGTTAAGCACTATCGAACTCGACCCCGTCAACCAGACAGTGGCCAACGGAAGCGATGCCACCATTCGCGCTTACGGTCAGTATTCGGACGGGAAGCGCCTGGATATCACATCGTTGGTCAACTGGGACACCAGCAGCAGCGGCCTGATCGACCTGTCCTCCGCCGCAAACGGCACAATTAAAACCCTGGCCCAAGGCGAGGCACTGGTGACGGCCCAACTCGACGGCGTGACCAGCCTGGCGAATATCAGCGTTACGGACGCCACACTGTCCAGCATCACCATTGAAGCTGACAGCACCACCCTTGCCGATGGCACCAGCCTGCAACTGGTCGCGCGCGGCCTATATTCCGACAACTCAACTCAGGACATTACTGACCAGGTTACCTGGGAAAGCGGTGACATCAGCGTATTGACCGTTGCCAACAACGGGGACGATTTCGGCTCGATTACCGGGCAAAGCCCGGGGCAGGCCAATATTACCGCA
This sequence comes from Marinobacter sp. CHS3-4, assembly GCF_030053415.1. Classification (GTDB taxonomy): domain Bacteria; phylum Pseudomonadota; class Gammaproteobacteria; order Pseudomonadales; family Oleiphilaceae; genus Marinobacter. The sequence continues at coordinate 1,145,114 of NZ_JASGBJ010000001.1, read as the reverse complement.
ACCACTGGTGGTGTTAGTGGCCAGGAAAGCTTCACCGTCACCAATGCGGTACTGAGCAGCCTGCTGATCAGCAGCCCGCAAAGCAGCCTGAACGTGAACAACACCGTCCAGGCCACTGCGCAGGCAACCTATACCGACGATTCGACCCAGAACGTCACCAACCAGGTGAACTGGTCGAGCAGCGCGGTTTCGACGGCCGCCGTGGACAATACGCCTGGCAATAAGGGGCAAATCAGCGCCCTTTCCGTGGGTGATGCCCAGATCATTGCCTCGCTGAGTGGCGTTCAGTCGAACAACCTGCTTATCTCCGTCACTCAGGACCCTGACCTGCCTGCAGCGCTGACAGTAACGCCACAGCCAAACATTATCCTGAATGACGACGCAGACGCCTCGCAGATCAACATTAACGTGATTCCCACATTGCCAACCGGCACCATTGCGGACGGCACCGATGTGAACTTGACCATCACCGAAGGCGAGGCCCAGAGAACGGTCAGCCTCACCACTACAGATGGCGTGGCCAGCTATACCCTCACCTCCAGCTATTCGGGTGTGATTGGCCTGTCGGCAACGCTTGGCGACCTGAGCAGAAGCTCGGGCGTTTTGAGCACCTCGGATCTGAGAAGCGGCATTGTCGCCGCCGGCCTGAGCCAGGCAGATTTCCAGGATGGCACATTGAAAGCTGGCAGCGTGTTCCTGCTGTTGGTCCGGAATATATCCAACCGGACGTTCAACATTGACGAAGTTTCTATCCAGTATCTGGATCCGAACAATGGTAATGCCGTCGTTCAGTTCCCCGGCTCACCCTACACCAGCCCGGAAGCCACCAGTGGCGGCGACCTGACCGGTGGAGAGCTCACGTCCAGTGGTTACCAGCTGGATAACGACATTGAAGCCAGCACCTATCAGATCATCTACCGGATGTCTGATGACGCAACAGGTGACATCTCACCCTTTGGGGCAAACTTCAATTTCGCCGCGCCCTGATCGACGCGCTATCAGGAAGGCCCTGAGATTGTCTCAAGGCCTACCTGCATATTGAGCATCTCAACCGGCTCTCCGAACTGGGTATAAATGGCCACATCGGCCGCATCGCGGCCGTAGGCGACTACGATTCTGCCGCCATCCATGTTGCTCTGGGTGGGGTCAAACGCATACCAGCGCCCTCCCACGAACGCCTCGAACCACGCATGCAAGTCCATCGGTTGCAGCTTTTCAAAGTACCCCACCACCAGACGTGCCGGGATCGACAGCGCGCGACAGCAGGCAATCGCCAGATGGGACATATCACGGCATACAGCCTGTGAGCGCTGGGACACCTCCCAGGCACTGATAATCTCCTGCCCTTCCCCCGGCGTGTACTGAATGGTTCGGCGGATGTATTCGGAAATCGCGTGGCATTGATCGTACCCGGGCTTTCGCCCCGCCACGATGGAAGACGCCAGCTGAGTGCAACGATCGGATTCGCAATAGCGACTGGGGAGCAAAAACGGGAGCGTGTCGTCAGGCAACTGCTGCACTTCAATAAAGGGAGCGTCCGGCTCGGTATCAGAGCTATCAGCCGTTTTAACATCAAACGACGTTTTTACAGAGAAGTGCCCGGGCGGCGCCACCAATCGTTGGCACAGGTTGCCAAACGAATCCGTAAATTCCACCGCCTGCACACTGGGCGTTAACAGATATTGCTCACGTCCGATCCACTGTTGCCAACCGCTGCGTGGCCGCAACATGAAGATAAACGGCGTCTCGATCCGAATATCCAGATCAATAGAACAGGTGGCTCGCATCCACATAAAAGATCCTTTAACGCTGCAGGAGGTGGTTGTTAAACAACAGTCTATCACTAGCAGGTGATGTGCCGAGGATCAAAAGTTATTCGTTGCGGCATAGGCTTCTCTGACAGGATTCAAAGGCCGGCGGCATCACGTGCGATATTTTTTATATAGATTTAAGTTTCCCGGAACTTCCACCTGCATCGCATCTCTAAACTATACTTACAGCTCGTCAGGGAATGCACGACTAAGGTGGTGGGCTAGAGCAGTCGCAGTTTGCCTATCTCCTTGGGAAAACTCCGGTGCAATGCACCGGGTACATGTAGGGAGGGCAAAGAAATGAAACGCACGTTCATTTATTCCGCATACCTGTCACTACTCCTGGCCGTTCCCAGCTCCTATGGCGCACAGTGGGAAGTGCAGATGGAGTCCGCAGCTCGCGCTGAAAGAATGGCAGCATCCGCTGGCAACCCGAATTTTGATTGGCCAGCCATTCAAGCCCGCAGAAGGGTGCACTTTGAGCACACGATGGGTGGGGACTCAGACCTCGATATCGCAAAACTGCCTCCGACCGCTGCTGGCCCGCGAGATTATCGCGGCATGCGTATGTACTGGAGAAACGTAGAGAAAAACCGGCGGATGCAACTCGAGCGAGGCATGTAGTAAAGCTTGAGACTGCGTCTCGTATATCCCAATCGCCAGGGCTCAGGTCCTGGCGATTGTTCTATTCCGCCGTCGGCACCTCGGCTGACAACGTCGACTGTTGCAGATAGCCCCGCAAACGGAGCGTCGCCCGATTGAACGGACTCAGAACCTGGCGGCTCGAAACTAGACCCAGCCGAAAGGGTCTCAGGGAGGGCCTTGCTGACGGCCTGGGTGTTCGTGCCGTCAGTGATGCCCGCCCGGCCCGTGAGCGTGGCCGTGCGAGATCTCTTCAGCATCCGCATCGCGAACGTCGATAACCTCGATGTCGAACGTCAGAGTTTTGCCCGCCATCGGATGATTGGTGTCCACATCGGCAAACTTGTGGCCGACCTTGGCGACCAATACATGGCGTGGGCCGTGTTCGGTTTTCACCTGAGCAATCATGCCCGGCTTCCACCGCTTGGCGCCCATCAGATGCTTGATTGGCACCCGCTGAATGGCGTCAGGCTTGCGCGGACCGTAGGCCTTGTCCGGCGTGATTGTCACACTGAACGTATCGCCAGCCTCGCGACCTTCCAGGGCTTCTTCCAGCCCTTTAATGATGCCACCGTGACCATGCAGATAGGCGTTCGGTTCGCCGCCACGGGAGTTTTCTACTTCATCGTTCTGTTCGTCGCGGACGCTGTAGTGAAATTGGACAACCTGGTTTTTTTGGATGGGCATAACAATCTCTGAGATGATGACAATATTGGCATTATAGGGCATCCGCCCCTGTTACTTTAACGCCCACTTTCCAGTGGCCGAGAGAACCTACTATTTCATGCAGCAGCCAACGGAAGCCAAGCAACGCGCCGTACTCAAACGGCTGGAAAGATTTAGCCGCTTTACCGACAGCAGTATCCCCATCCCCTTCACCCGGTTCAGCATTGGCGCCGATGCCGTTATCGGCCTGTTGCCGGTGGTGGGAGATGCAGCCGGCCTTTTGATGTCTGGCTACGTGCTGGTCGAAGCACAGCGGGCGGGCGCCAGCAGAGGCTTAAAATTACGCATGCTGCGCAACGTGGGTATCGATTTTCTGGGTGGTTTGTTACCCGTGTTCGGCGATGTCTTCGACGCCGCCTACAAAGCCAACACACGAAACACCCAGATGCTGCGGGAATACCTGGAAGCGCAACTGACGGTGGAGCCGCCAAAGCCACCGTTCCCCTGGCGGGCCATCCTTTTTTTGGTGTTGCTGTTTGGGGTTATCACGGGCGGGATAATCCTCGTTTTGTAAGTTGCGCGTCGTGCCAACGGGACAGGAATACCACCGTACATAGCGCACCGATCAACGCGAAAAACATGTCAGACTGGGTATCCCAGACGTACCCCTGAGTTCCCAGGAACGCGTCCGCTGCCTCGTCCGACAACAGCGCCACCCACCATTCGATCAGCTCATAGAAAGCACTGAAGGCCAGCGCGACGGACACCACAAACAACACTAGCCAGCCACCGGGACGCACCACTTCACGCCGCAACAGAATTTCCCGTGCGATCAATGCCGGCACCAAACCCTGGAAAAAATGCCCCAGTTTGTCGTAATTGTTTCGCTCGCTGCCGAACAGGCCGTCGAAAAGCGGCACTTCGGCGTAGGTGTAGTGCCCACCCACGAATAGAATCACGCAGTGGGCCAGTATCAATGTGTAAAGCAAAGGTGTAAGCGGGAATCGCTTATAAGTGACCAGCAGAAGAATGCCGCCGATGATGCCCGGCGATACTTCCAGGAACCAGGTCATCTGATCTTTCGGCTCAATGCCCGACCAGATCAACACAACCCCAAAAACCAACGCCCAACAAACAAACCATGGATTCATCAACTATCGTTCCCCTGATCCAGTCGACATCAACTAACGTTACACTATGTGGGACGCAAAACTACTGCCAATAGAGTTGGCGGCCCAGTCAAAACGAGATCTTAAGAAGGAGCGACTGATGGACTACAAGCATGCAATCGTAAAAATCGAGAAAGACGTCACCATCCTTCTTTGCAACGGCTGCGGCGTGTTTATCGCCGAGGGCGCTGAACACGAAGACCGTGAGCACTACTGCACCATGTGCATGAGCGGCAATTGCAAAGCAAAATTCAAAAAAGGCGACTGAATCTGTCTCGGTTTTACACAACCGCCTTGCAAGCTCTGGTCACAGGATTCGTTCCGCCCGCTGCCAATTGCCGCGCCAATCGTCATCACCGCAGTAGGACCATTTGGCCAGGTAGGTGCATGACATCATCTCCCTTTGCAGATTCTCGCAGGGGGCGGCCTTTCAAGCGGATGAAAATCGCCGGGGGGTTGTGTCGAACCAACTCTTGAAGGCCTTGTAAAACGCGCTCGGCTCACTGTAACCGAGGAGCACGCTGAGTTCATCCACGTTGCAGCGTTTGTTTTGCAGGTAATACCGAGCCTTCGCCTGACGAACCCGGGACATCAGGGTGGTGAAATTGAGCCCCTCCGCAGACAGCTTCCGATGCATGGTTTGCCTGCTCATGTCGAGTTGTGCGGCCACGAAGGCGGAGGTCACCACGCCGCGATGCAGGTTGTCTTCGATCACCGCTTCCACCGCCTGTGACACACAGCCATTCCGGTTCAGGGTCTCGCGAATGCTCTCCGCCTTTTCCAGCAGGATCTTTTTGACCAGCTGATTGGACGAGAGCACCGGCCGCGCCAGGTCTTCATGGGAAACCACAAGATAATCTGCCTCGGCCCCAAACACACAGCCGTCGCCAAACATGGCGCGGTAACGGTCGGGATTAGCCACCGCGCGCTGGCGAAAACCCGTCTTCACCGGGCGCACCTCAGTGCCGGTCAGGTAGCTTGCCCAAGTGACGCCGGCACTCATGCTGCGACTAATGGCAGCCTGGTGATAGTGAGCCGCGTCCCGGTAGCCATACACCAACCGCAGGCCGCGGGCATCGCTTTCCGCCTCGATGGTCTCGATCTCGCTCATCACCGGAAGGTATTCCAAGAATAACAGAATAGCCTCACGCAAGGTCGCCGTGGTCAGGGCAAGATTGGACAGCACACCCTTGGCCCCGTCGTGCATGCGCCCGCCGACCAGCAGGCCGATATGATCCGGGGCCCGGCGTTGGTGCGCCAACTGCCACAGCGTCTCGACGTAGATCGCTGGCGGCCGGTAGTCGGCATCGAGTAAGGCATCACGGGTGACCCCAATAGCCTCAAGGTCCGATGGGAACGCAAATCCCTGCTCGGCCAGGCCGTCGTAGAGGTCCAGCACGAGCGCCGAAGAGACTGTGGGGCGTGACCTGGTTCCCATTGTTCGCTCCGAGATTCCTCATGAGACAAATTGCCAGTTAATAGCGACAGCATACCATTACCGCATCGTTCCCAAACCCCTATTATTGAATGCCGATCATCAATGAAGAACAACAGCAAAACGGAGTGCCAGTCATGAGCGGACAGGACGTTATCACCTTCCCCCAATTCGCAGCCAGAATCCCCAAGCTGGTTTCCGGCGTGCCGGGGCTGATCAAGGGTCTCAAAGTGGGCGACACCACCGACAACACCAAACCGGTCGGGCTCGGTATGTGTGTGCAAAGCTGCGCGCAGGCCAACCCCGACGGTACCGCCATCGCCTTTGAGGACCGCGAGATCAGCTACCGCGAGTTTGACGTATGGACCAACCGCATTGCCCATTGCCTGCAATCGGCCGGTATCGGTAAAGGGGATGCCGTGGCCGTCATGATCGAGAACCGTCCCGAACTCCTTGCGGTGATCACCGGATGCGCCAAGATCGGCGCCGTCAGCGCCCTGGTCAACACCTCTCAGCGGGGTAAGGTGCTGTCCCACAGCATCAACCTGGTGAAACCGAAAATGGCGATCGTCGGGCAGGAACTGATCGAGGCGTACCGGGATGTGGAATCAACGCTCTCGCTGACCGACGACGACCGCTATTTCGTCGCCGACAGTGACTGCCTGACCCAGCCAACAAGCGCACCGGAAGGGTGGCACAATCTGATGAAGCTGGCCCGCCGAGCGTCCGATGCCACCCCGGAAACCGTCGACGCGATCTTCCCTGACGATCCCTGTTTCTACATCTACACGTCGGGCACCACCGGTATGCCCAAGGCGGTGGTATTCAACCACGGCCGTTTTATGAAGGCCTATGGCTCCTTCGGCTTTGCCGCCGTCAGGCTGAACAGTCAGGACCGCCTGTACGTCTGTATGCCGTTTTATCACGCCACGGCACTGGCTGTGTGCTGGGGCTCCGTACTGGCGGGCAATGCGGGCCTGATCATCGCGCGGCGTTTCAGCGCGAGCAGATTCTGGCAGGACATCCGCGACCACCGCGCCACAGCCTTCGGCTACGTTGGCGAGCTCTGCCGCTATCTGATGGACCAGCCATCGTCCCCCAACGACAGCGACAACCAGGTGCGGGTGATTGTCGGCAATGGCTTGCGCCCCACCATCTGGAAAGCATTCAAGGAACGCTTCGGGATTCCACGGGTCATGGAGTTCTATGCCTCCAGTGAGGGGAATATCGGCTTCACCAACCTGCTCAATTTCGACAACACCGTAGGCATGTGCCCCTTCCCCTACGCCATCGTCCGATACGACCAGGAAAACGAAACGCCCGTCCGCGACCGCAACGGCCGCATGATTCGCGTGCGCAAAGGCGAAGCCGGCCTGCTGATCGGTGAGATCACCGACAAGACCCCCTTCCACGGATATACCGACGCGGAGAAAACCCGCAAAAGCATCCTGACCGACGTATTCGAGAAGGGCGATGCCTGGTTCGACAGCGGCGACCTGATGCGCGACATCGGGTTCAAGCACGCTCAGTTCGTGGACCGGCTGGGAGACACCTTCCGCTGGAAGGGCGAGAATGTATCAACCACCGAAGTAGAACGGATCGCAGACGGGTGTGCACACGTCAGCGAGACGGTGGTGTACGGCGTGGAAATTCCCAACACCAACGGCCGGGCCGGCATGGCGTCCGTGCGCCTGGACTGCGACATCGCCCACTTCGACTTCCGGCGCCTGCTTGCGGAACTGCGCCGTGACCTGCCGCACTACGCCGTCCCCGTCTTCCTGCGAATCAGCGACGATGTGGAAAAAACCGGCACCTTCAAACACAAAAAGGCGCCGCTGAAACAAGCGGGCTTCGATATCTATCAGGTCGAAGACCCGGTTTACGTCTGGCTCCCCAAAACCGACACCTACGTGCGGCTAACTCATGAAATCCACGAGGGAATCCTGGCGGGGCACTACCGGTTCTAACGCACAAGCAAGGAGTGAATGATGTCTCTCGCGGAAAAGATCTGTCTGTCGGCAGCACTGCTGTTTTTCATGACCGGGCTGCTGACCGGCATTTGGAAGTACCGCCACATGGCCCGAAGCGCGGACGCCACTTCGCCCACCTATGTGGACATCGCCCACCGAAGCTCCCTGCTCTACAGCTTCGCCGCGCTTCTGTTAGCCGCGTTCAGTGCCCACAGCGTGTTCCCGGAGTGGGTCAATGTCACCGCGGCCCTGGCCGCGCTGGCATTTTTCGCGTTCGCCATCAGCACCTACATCATCCACGGCCTGCTGCAGGACACAGACAACCAGCTGCGCCGCCCCCATCGACTGGGTAAACGGACTCTGCCGCCGTGGATAACCGGCTTTTCGATGCTGTTACTGATCATTGGGGAGGTGGGCGGCGCCCTGGTTCTGGGCGCCGGTGCGATGGTAGGCATCTGGCAGGGTTGAGGCTTAGTAACCCATGCCACCATTCATAATTGCTGGCTCTTCCTGCGTTCCCTCCCGCGTGCCAGACAAGCGAAGACCGTTGGCGAGGTTGCCGTCGTGGCAATCCAGCCCCTGCTGAATGCAGTTTTCCAGAATGGTTTCCATCACCGAGGGGTGCCATGCGTTGAACCAGTCACCATGCAGTGACAGGCCGCCTGCCTGCTCCTCGGTCACTTCATACATATCTGCAGCCAAACGCCAGCCCTGGCTGCTTTTCTCGTAAGGGTGCGTGTATTCAGGCAGAACGCCAAATGCGTAATGATAGCTAACCCGAACCAGAGGAACAGGATGTGAGTCGGGGCAATGGGTGCCCTCCGGCCCACCGTCGTTTATGGGGTAGGCCATGTGGCTGCGGTGATCGGCAGAATCCAGATTTTCACCGTCCCAACAGCTGGGAAAGAAGAGATCCATGCGCACGCGGTCCGGCTCCTGACATTCGGGAATAGTGGCACTGAATTGAGGATTGGTGGCGTCGTCAGACTCCCACGTTTGGCAGTGCCAGCGCGCGATGGCGGTGTCCTGCTCCTCGCCGGGCTGGGTGCTGCTGTCGCCGGCAATCATGCGAAGTCCCGGAGGGATTGGCTGAATTGCCTCCAGATCATCCACACCGGCTGAATAGTAGAACACCTCATGCGCCTCATCATCGTTGCCCACGACAGCCGGAACCACTTGCCAGGCGGGATCACCATTTTCATCCAGCTCCCGATTGCCGGTGATCTGGTCATAGACCGGTGCCAGAAGAGCCGGCACCCAGTAGGACGACAGATTCAGCAGATTGCCCTGGCAGCTGGACTCTCCTGTTGTGTACAGCGATGCCATGGTCGTGCTCTCGTCGACCTCAGTGTTGCCATAGAACCGGTGCAGATGAGCGGCATCATTCTGATCGGGGAAAACAATGGGATCGTCGTAACTGCTATGGGAAAAATCGCAGTTGATTCTGAAGATGCCCCGCCAGCTGTTTTCCGCAACAGGGCTGGGGGACACATTCGTGGCGACCAGATCGTCGTGTCCGGAGATAACCACATCCAGCACGTTCCATTGGATGGTCTCAACATCGCCATGCGCCCCATCCTCGGCGATCGCTCGCACGCTCAATTGATTGTTGCCGGTACTTATAGACTCTTCAAAGTGCGGCGACTGGCATGTCTCAAAGCCCTCATTATTGAGTGCACATTCATACCCTGCAGCGTTTGACGCACTGAACTCAAACTGCGCATAGCGCAAGTCCGTGCTCTCTTCCGGCGTCGAGTCGAAGGTAATGGCCAGGTCATCAATGGTTTCACTATTGTCAGAACTTGAACCAGAACCGCCACCACAAGCGGTGAGCGAACCTGCAAGCAATATGAGGGCAAAATTCTGAGTAATTCTTGGGGGTGTCATGAGTGACTCCTGTGGGTCGATTGTCATACACCCCCAGGCTATCGACCCATATTTCAAACAATGTGCAAAGACTGTGGAAATCGCCGCAGGATCAGATCAGTCAAACTTATACCCAACGCCATAAATCGAGCGAATGGGATTTTCAGTCAGTGGCAGTTGCTCCAGTTTCTTGCGCAGTTTTTTGATGTGGCTATCAATCGTCCGTTCGCTGACATGGCGCTGATCTGTGTAGATGGTATCCATCAGCTGGTTGCGCGAGAACACTTGCCCCGGCCGCCTTGCCATCGTCGCCAGCAAGCGGAATTCGACAGCCGTCAGTTCCAGGCTCTGCCCGCCAGCACGTACCTCATGCTTGCCCTCATCAATCTCCAGCTTATCCTGCGTGGGTGACTCCACAGGGTTTTCCAGGCGTCGTAATACAGCGTTCACGCGAGCACAGACTTCACGCGGACTGAACGGCTTACAGATGTAGTCATCGGCTCCAAGCTCCAGTCCTAACAGCCGATCTACTTCTTCCACACGTGCTGTCACCATGATGATCGGCAGGTTCGAGCGGCGCAGCACTTGCCTACAGACGCTCAGCCCGTCCAGTCCCGGCAACATCAGATCGAGCAGCATCAATCTCGCCTGATTGGATTCGAGCCAGGGCAACACCTCATCACCACGGTGCAAAATGGCCACTTCGTAGCCGACCTGATTGAGGTAGTCTCGCATCAATTCAGCCAGCTTGACTTCGTCTTCGACGATCAGAATCGGGGCATTCATCTTATTTCCTTAGCACAGGTCTAGCGATACAACGGCAACTGCACCACCACGGCCAATCCACCCAGCTCGCTGTGTGAGGCTTCTATTCGACCCTGATGGGCCTCGGCAATCGAACGGCAAATCGCCAGCCCCAACCCAGAGCCGCCACTCACCCGATCACGAGCATCATCCGTTCGATAAAGCCGTTCAAAAAGCCGATCCAGATTCGGCCCACTCACTCCCGGCGCGCTGTCATCCCAGCGCAGGGTCAAGGCTTGCCCCTTTCGTGTCACTGTAACGCGCAGGCGGCCGCCCGCCTCGGTGTAACGCAGTGTATTACTCAATAGATTGCGAAACAGCTGCACCAACCGTGACTCATCCGCAAACACGATCAGTTCCCGGTCCGTTACAGGCGGCTCGAATTCCAGGTCGATACCTTTTTCTTCAAGCTGGGCCCGGCTATCGTCGAAGAAATCGGTCAGCAAGTTGATCAGGGAAATCGGCTCCCGCTGGTAGCTGAGCGCGCCCTGGTCCGCCAATGACAGCTCGTTGAGATCGTTGATCAGGCGAGTAAGCCTTTCTACCTCGGCCTGAAGTGAATCCAGAGCAGCCGGCTCGAGCGGCCGAACCCCATCGATCAGAGCCTCCAATTCACCCTTCAAAATTGCGACTGGCGTGCGCAGCTCATGAGAAATATCGGCCACCCATTGTTGCCGCGCACGAAGGTTTTCCTTCAGTGTCTCCGCAAGCAAATTGAAGGCATGAGCAAGCTGGCCCAGCTCATCCCCCGTCGTGACGGGCAGCGGCGTTAATTTCTCCAGATGCCCCCCAGCCAGACGCTGCATCGACTGCTGCAAGCGAGTCACTGGACGCACGAGGCGTCGGGAAAAAGGGAAAGCCAGGCAAGCCGATACCAACAGCACACCCAGAACAATCCAGGCCGACTGCCTCAGCAGGTGCTGCACGAACAGTCGATCCATCTGCCGGGCCAGTTCCCTTGGGTGTATGACTCCCAGATCTCCCACCCGCTCTCCGTCAGATTCGATGGGAAGCCATTGAACCGCCGGGACCGGTTCTTGCGATGCCAGTGATGGCGGGGCAATTATCTGCTGATTCTGTGCATCACGAAGCAACAGGTGCCTGGCCATGGGGTGGCGCCGTGGCGGACGAGGAATGACTCCACGCTGCCGGTCCACCGAGGGAGATTGGTCTGCAGCCTCTCCAGGTATCTTTTGCTGGCCCAAGTACTGTTGCAGGAGTTGTTGCCACTGGCGCTGGTCATCTGTCAGCCAGTTCCACTGACCACCATACTGGCGATAAGCTTCCGCCAGCCCCAGTAGAAGCGGCTGCACCTCCTCTGCCTGGTCGGCGCGAATGTAGTCCTGAAAACTACGGCTAAAATTCCAGCTCACCGCCACAGATAACGCTATCGCCAGCACAAGGTTGGCCAGAAGTATCACCAGAAAAAGCTTATGCCGAATCTGTAATTGCATTGCGTTTTCCCGCTTCCGTCTTCTCAGCGTTTCAGTATGCCGGCCAGTTTAAACGGCGAATGTGCAAGTAATTTGCACGCCCGAATCAGATGCTTGGGCCAGCTTTCTGGATTCGTCGAATGTTTCCACATTGTTTGAACAATGTCTGCACATCTGTCCTTCAGGATAGTCATCAGCGGTCGGAATCTAGCCGGCCCCAAAGACACATTGGCAATCAGTACGAGGTAACAGAAGATGAACATGAAGATGATGGCCGCCGTTGCGCTTTATGCAGCCTTGGGCGCTGCATCACTGGGAACGACCGCTGCAGCACATCCGCCAAAGCCCGGTACACATCACAAACCACCGGAGGCGGCGCTGGAAGCATGCAAGGGACACAAAGAGGGCGATTCTGTCAGCTTTGAAACTCCCAAGGGCGATACACTCGAAGCCAGCTGCAAGAAAATCTCAGGCAAGCTTGCTGCAGTACCGGTCAATCACCACAAAAAACATGGTAACCCACATTAACATCGCGATTGAAAGCCCTTAACAGGTTAGGCAAGCGCCGGGGCGATGCTGGGCATCTGGGGCTAAGCAGGCACCAGAGGAGAATGGTATCCATTAGTCCTCAGCCAGAAAGACCATTTTGCCCGGCGCGCTATCACGGCCTGGATCGCTGAAAGAACTCGGAAGGTCGCGCAATGAAGATCTCGCTCCTACTGGTGATGCCGACTGGGACTCGGCAAACACGTCTGCAAGGAAAGCCAGGTGTTCCGGGTTTTCCCGAAACATCACCCAGTGGTAGTCAATCCCTTTAAACTTGAGCCTCAGCCGTCTTTGCAGGTAAGTCTTGCCACTGGCGACCAACCCGCCCACGATGCCCTTGCTCGTGATATAGGGCAGGATCGGAGTGACGGTGGTGGCGTAGCACTGGTCCTTTGCCGAACGGGCTCTCAATGCCGCCAGTAACGGATCACTGCAACGATCGAACTCTTCGGCTGGCGAAGCAAGATTCAGTATGAGATCACTGGATATGGAACCTACGGCCTCTGGGTCCCGGTAATCGATCACTTGGCAGTCTGCGATGGTTTGTAACCAGGCATGGTTCTTTCGGGAGGCCACGGCGGTGATGTCGGCACCCCAGCGGGAGGCGAGCACGAGCGCGATCGATCCGACACCTCCACTGGCGCCATTGATACAAAGCCGCTTCCCAAAGGACGTCCCCGGTGACAGCCCGAGGGCGTCCAGCGCCTGCAGTGCCGTCAGCCCCGCATACCCCAGGCCGGCAGCCACCTGATCAGGCAGGCTATCCGCAATAGGCGCAACACAACGCCGCGGTACATTGAAGACCTCGGCATAGGTGCCACCCGTTTTCGGCGAAACCGCCACCAACACGCGCTGCCCGGGCTTCAGGTCGGTTACGCCGCGGCCGATGGCGAGCACCTCGGCGACTCCATCACGACCGAGCACCTGAGGAAATCGGTTCCGTCCGTTGAATAGAGGAGCGCCGTAGCCCTTTGCGATCAGCTGATCGATGGGATTGATCGAGGTGCCCCGCAGCGCCAACTGCACCTGCCCCGTTTCCGGGGGCGGCGGCAGCGGTTGTTTCATCACCTGGAGGGCGCCGGAGGCGTAGTCGTTGATCGCAAAGACGTTCATCTTAATACTCGTCATGGTTACGCCAAGGCGGCGGTCGGTACTTCGATGGTGAATTGAAAGGGGAAACGCCCTAACACTCGCTGGATGCTGGCTTCGGCCGTTACATCCCCGGCATTCACCCTAATGACAACACCGTGGGTGGGATCACGCTCGACGTGGAGGCGAACCGTCTCCAGGCCGGCCTCCTTGAGTGCAGTTTCCAGGGAATCCCTGATTTCACGTTGCTTGAGTTCCGGTTTGAAAATTTTACCCACACCGGTCAGCGGCAGCTCTTCGATGATTCTCACATACCTGGGCCAAGCAGCCCTTTCAGAGATTTCCTGCGCCAGGAAGTCTTTTAGTTCGGATTCAGAGACCTGTTCACCTTCCTTAATCTGAACATAGGCCACCGGCAGCTCCCCGGCGTAGGCATCCGGCCGCCCCACGGCTGCGGCAGCCAGAACCGACGGATGACGGTGCAAGGGCTCTTCGATGCTAGCCGGATCGATGTTGTGCCCGCCGCGGATGATCAGTTCTTTCTTGCGGCCGGTGAGCCAGAAATAACCCTCGGTGTCCTGTCGTCCCAGATCCCCGGTATTCAACCAGCACTGATCGTCTCCACAGTCCACCCAAAGACCGCGATTCTGTGGGCTCAATTTATAACCGGCAAACACGTTCGGGCCGGAAATCAGCAGCACCCCAACCTCACCGATGACACAATCCCGCTCGTAATGGCCCTGCTCATCCAGCACCACCGCTTTCATCGCCTGACCCGGAATGCGCAAACCGATCGACCCGGGTCGACGTTCGCCTTCGGGTGGGTTGCAGGTGCTGACACAGGTGCCTTCGGTCAGACCATAGCCCTCCAGAATCCTGACACCAGTGCGCGCCTGAAAATTACGCATCACTTCCGCCGGTAAAGGAGCGGCGCCACAGAGACCGTATTCGAGACTGTCCAGACGGTGCTCGCCGATGGGCAGCTGCAACAACGTGGAGTACAGGGTCGGCACACCACTTAAAAAGTTGATCCCGTGGTGCTCCACCATCTCCCAGAATCGGTTCACCACCCCCGGCCCCCGGTAACCTTGTGGGGTTCCAAGGATGACATGGGCGCCTTGAGAAAACGGAATCAGCCCCGTTACCAGCACAGCGTTGACATGGAACATCGGAAGTCCGCAAAAGATGACCTTGCCCTGGCCCAGGTTGTCCCCGAAAAACTGGGCCACACTCCAGGCATTGGCCACTTCATTGCGGTGCCGACGCATGGCCAGTTTCGGCGTGCCGGTGGTGCCTCCAGTGCAAAAGTAGGACGAGATATCATCGGGATCGATCCGCCGCCGGCTGTTGAGGAAATTGGTCGGCATGGGTTTGATGGCCTGGGTGAGATCGTGAATCCGTACGCGGTTATCGACGCTGCCTCCGATACCGTCGAAACCATGCAGGCGGAAAGCTTCCCGTTTATGCAGGAGACGGGCAACGGGACGCTTCAAGCCCCGAGTGTGATCAGCGAGATTCACCAGCACCAGCTCCCGCAACTTGGGCACCTGCTCCATGGCCTTGCAGACCTTGGGCCAGAGATCGGTACCTGGGAAAGGTGCCAGAGTCACCAGGATACTCGCACCGGAGGCATTAAGGAGCTCGGCCATGGCCGAGGGCTCGAGCAGCGGATTGATGGCACAGACAATACCGGTTGCCTGGCCGCCCCACAGCACCCAGTGGGTCTCTGGCAAATTGGGCAGGATGTAGGCGATGACCGTTTGCCTTTCGGCCCCAAGGCTGTGGAACAGGTTGGCCGTCTGATTGATCCGGCCCAGCAATTGCGCATAGCTCCAGGTTTCGGGGCGCTTGTGCTCGCTGGCCTGAAGAAAGAACGAAAGCGCCGGCGCATCGGGGCTACGCTCTGCCCGCCGTTTGATCAACTCATAGGTATTCGAAGGAAAATCAGCCGGCCTTCCCGACTGTTCCACTGTGAGTACATCCTGATAACTGGCTATACCTGAGTTCATCATCACACCTCATCGACCACGATATGGCTTTGATGACCGAGATCGATGCGACCATCCGGGCTGGCGATGCGCGCGTCGATGCGGTCACCGGCCTTGAGATATTGGGGCCGACGGCTCTGCCCCTTGAGGAAAATGGCCCATTTCCTGGCTTCCGGCAGAAGGCCCGCCACCTTCACCAACAGGGGCGACGGCAACCCCAGGGCACAGCCTGAGGGGGTGCCGGTCATGAGCACATCGCCCGGATCGAAATCGTGAATCTGAGAATATTCGGTGAGGGTCTCGGCGGGCTTGAACACCAGGTTGCCGGTGTTGTCCCGCTGTCTGATTCCATCGTTAACGCGGAGTTCCAGTTGCAGGTTATCCAGATACTTTATTTCCTCAGGCTCCAACAGACAGAGCACCGGCCCCAGGGGGCAGAACGTGCGGTAGCTCTTGCCCTTGTGGAACTGCATCTGTGGAATCTGGATGTCCCTGGCGGAAATATCGTTACCGATGCAGATACCGGCCACGTAGTCATGCAGGTTGCTTGCGTTGACCTGCTCAGGGCCTGACGTGCGTTTACCCAGTACCAGGGTGAGCTCTACTTCATAGTCGAGCAACCGGACCGCTTTGGGCTTAATGATCTTCCCGTTCGGGCCGGTGATGGAAGCCGAGGACTTGGTAAAGAACATGTTGAACGACTTGTCGTCCGGATTCATGCCGGAGTCGATCATGTGCTGGCGATAGTTGGCGCCCTGGCAGAGCACCTTCGCCTCGGACGTGATGGGGGACAGCAGTTCCAGATCGCCCACATCGATGCGTTCCATGCTGTCCCTGGCAGCCGTCTTCAGCGTCTGCCGACCCATTTCGATCAGCTCTCCCGTTGAGGTACAGGGCACTTCCAACGGCACGACCTGGCTGCCTATCAGTATCCCCCACTGGCTACGATTGTTCCGCTGGAAGCGGACGATGTTCAAACTCATGCGTAACGTTCTCCGTTCAGGTGAAAAGTTTGGCGAGGGTCCGCAGCTTGCGGACGGTCACATCCGGGCTGCCGCGAAGGCTGCGTATCAGGCCGGCGAGAGCTTTGGCACTAAATTTGGGCCGGGTAAAACTGGCAGGCATAGCCTGTCCCCACTGCGCCATGGCTCCACGGCTGACCGGATGAACACCCATGGGCTCCTCCGCGGTGAAGACATCGCCGTCACAATAGTGCTCGTGTTTAGCGCCCCAGGCGTCTTCCCAGTAATCGAAAATCTGGCTGCCGAGGAGGTGACGCCCAATCCCCCACGCATGCTTCCAGCCATGATCCCGCAGGAGCTGCTGGCCCATACCAACGGCATCGGCATCGACAACTTCATAGGCACTGTGGCTATAGGCAGGCATGAAACCCTGGGCCATGGCCAGGGTATGGTGATCCGCCGGTGTGTCTCCCAGGTCCAGGCGCATGAATACCACCGCCGGAGAGCCGTCCGGAAGCACCTGGACGTCACTGGGAATGAACCCGAAATGCTGCGTGTACCAGGCACAGGTGTCCTGAAAATCCGCCACTTCGAGCACCACATGCCCCAGTTTGAGAATCTGTGGTGGCGCCATGGGGAGGCGTTGAGTGTCATTGATACGGGCCAGTTGCTCACCCACATTCTGCGAGAGCGGATTGCGGTGGGGCGTCGCCTCCAATAGGGCCTGGCCGTGAATCGCCTCCACTAAAAAGCCGGAGGGATCTTTCAGCTTTACCCGTTGCCCACCACCAGAATACGGCGCGTCCTCAACGGCCGATGCCCCGGGCAGACTGGAGAGCTTTTGCAGATCCTCTGCCGAGCCTACCTCCAAACCGAACCCCAGAAACCGCTCCCGGTCGCCACGCTCCACCCGATAACAGAAGGGCGATGTATCTGCAGCGCGAAAGGTCAGTGCATCGGCTTCCCGCTCGATCAGCCTCAAGCCGAAATCGGTAAGGAACCGCTCCGCCCGATCAAGATCCGGGCGCTCGAATAGCAAATAAGCCAGTTTCTGAGCCTTGACGGTGGGATTCGGATGCCGCCTCGGTTGATTCGTCAAGAGTTCGCTCATGGGGGGTCTCCTGCTCGCATATCCGCGATGGTTATAAAATCAAACTCAATTTTTATGAGAGTATTCCCAATATTGAGAGTTATGTCAATTATGGATTAGAATGCTCGGACATTGAGGTTCCCTTGGTCAATTCGGAGCAGTTATGAACACAACGAAAAAGATGTCGACACTTCCCCACGAGGTCGAGGTTCTGGTCGTGGGCTTTGGCCCCGTCGGCGCCGCGCTGAGCGCTCTGTTGGGCCGTTACGGAGTGGAGACCCTAACGGTGGACCGGGTGACGGATATTCTGATGATGCCCAGAGCCATCGCCCTGGATAACGAAGCCCTCCGTATCCTGCAGATGGCCGGATTGGATGAGAACGCATTTGCCAAGATTGGTATTCCGGAGGTGAAGATGAACTGCCCGGTGGTTGGCCAGTTCGGAAAGGCGAACACCGCAGGCAGTCTGGATGGCCACCCCAAACTGGTCACGTTCTATCAGCCAGATCTGGAACGTGCGTTGCGCAAAAAAGTCGCCGAGTTTCCCCAAGTCAGTTTCCGGGGTGGCTTCGAGCTCGTCGCAGTGACGTCAGAAACAGACGGGATAGTGGCAGAGCTCAAGGATTGGCAGGACCAGGTTCACCAGGTTCGCGCGCGATACCTGGTGGGCGCGGATGGCGCGCACTCCAAGGTTCGGTCCCTGATTAATCAGGACTTCAAGGGCCAAACCTACGGCGAGGACTGGCTCATTGTGGATGCCTACCGCCGCAAAGGTAAGGTCATAGACCACGTTGAGTTCAACTGCGACTCCTCCCGGCCTGCCCCCCATATGCCGGCGCCCGGCGGTCGCGAACGCTGGGAGTTTATGCTGCACCCAGATGAAGCCAAGGAGGACATGGAAACGCCAGAGCGCATCGCGGAGTTGCTCCCCCCGGAAGAAGATCTGGAAATCGAACGACAGGCGGTATACCGCTTTCACGCCCGCTGTTGCGAGCGCTTTCAGGCAGGGCGTATCTTCCTGGCCGGAGACGCCGCTCACATCACGCCGCCCTTTGTAGGCCAGGGGCTGGTCGCCGGCTTGCGGGATGCAGCCAACCTTGGCTGGAAAATGGCCTGGGTGCTCCGGGGCGATGCCAAAGCCGAACTGCTGGAAAGTTACGACACCGAACGCCGCCCCCACGCCCGCAAAATGATCAATCTGGCCCGCCTGATGGGCAAGCTGGTGATGCCGCGCAACAAGCTCTCGGCAGCGCTTATTCACGGCACGATGAGGCTCGCCGGTCTGGTCCCGCCCCTTCGTTACCACCTCGAGGAGCTGCGTATCAAGCCGGCAAACAGCTTTGACAACGGGTTCTTCAAAAAACGGTTTGCAACACGTGCGTTACGGCCAGGCACTCATCTCCCACAGGGGCTGGTCCGCACGGAAAGCGGCGTTCTGCTCAGCGATAGCGTGTTGGGCGATCAGTTTCTGATTGTTGGCTTTGGCGTCGATCCCATACAGACGTTAGATGCCGACCTGCTCGACCACTGGAAACGCACTGGAGGCAAGTGCCTGCAAATCGGTGTCCACTCCCAGCCGCCGGGGCAGTCCGAGCACTTCATGGAAGATCTCACCAATACTTTCTGCCAAAACGGTATGCGAGGTAACGTGGCGGTGATTCGGCCTGACAAGGTCATCATGGCCAGCGGCCCACTTGCCCATGCGTCGCTTCTGGTGCGGGAGGCATTGACGATGATGGGTAATCGGGCCCCCAATCAAAGGCATGCAGCAAGCGTATAGAGCCTCTGATCCATCCAGACTTCTCTCAATATTGAGATTTTTTCATTACACTACCCGGATCGTGTAATCGCAACGGATGTGATAAATGATGACTGGTACGACAGGATCTGACGCAACTCCAACTAAAGCACACAGCGGCAAGTTGACCCGCGGCCACAAGAAAAAAGCCCGGACCCGGCAGCAGCTCATCGATGCGGCGTTGCGGATCTACGCGGAAAAAGGAGCCGGCGAACTTGCCCTGAACGAACTCGCCAGGGAAGCGGGCGTGTCCAACGGTACTATCTACAACTACTTCCGGAGCAAGGAAGCTGTCTTGGAAGCGGTGGCTATAGCGCTGGCCGAAAACCTGTCGCAACAGGTCAATGTTCTGAGCGAAGGCGTTACCAACGGTGCCGAGCGCCTGGCAGTCGGTGTTCGCGTGTTCGTCCGCAAAGCCGAGAAGGATCCCAATTGGGCCAGCGCGTTGGTCAACGTTGTGCGCTACGCGGAGGGCATGCGCTCCAAGCTGGCGGCCAATGTACTTAAAGACTTGCGTGCCGGGTACGAGCAGAAGCTTTTCAGCTTTGATAACGAAGAGCTCGCCATCGGGCTGGTGGTATCCGGTGCGATGGGTGCCATGATCGACGTCGTCGAAGATCGAGCTGTGGAACATCATGGGGAAATCGTCGCCTCGATGCTGCTGCAGGCTCTGGGTATGGACCGTGAAGAAGCGCAGGCTATCGCCTATCGCCCTCTTCCCGCCTAGCGGCCACTGCTTGTGTTTGCGTTAACGTTTGAAGAACCGTGGGTTCCGTTCGATAAACGAGTCAATCCATCTCTCCAGAAAGAAACGCTTGTCCGGGTTCTTGAGGTAACGCCACCCCAGCACGGAAATCACCAGGGCGCCGGTGGCGTCCACAATCAAATCCCACATGGTGTCCGTCAGCCCCGACGGGTCGCCCAGCATCGGCTTTTGCATATTCATACCGAACACCGCGTCCATGGTGAACTCGAAAATCTCCCACAGCGCACCCACGCCCAGTGCAAACATGAAGGCAAAGAACGCCACAAACCCGGGGTTCATGTGCACGTGGATCTTTTCGGTTTCGTTCATGATGTGCACCAGCAGAAAGCCAAGAATGCCCAGCAAAAACCCGGACGTGGTATGCAGGGCAATGTCCCACCACCAGAACCGGGTGTAGTAGTCGCGAATCTCGCCAAGAAACAATGACGCAAACACAAACCCGATGGCCGCCAGTTGCAGCTCCGGCGGAATATGAATGCGGAAGCGGCGCTCGAACAGCATCGGGAAAAAAGTAATCGCGATGATCATCGACGTCAGAAATGCCGTGAACCAATTCTGGCTGATCACGGCCAACACGGCTTCACCCGCGAGGATCAACTGCAACACAAGGGTAATTCGTTGGTGCGTCACACGAATGCGCATTAGCGTCAGACCAGGTCAGGAAATTTGATTCAGCCTCAAAGTGCGGAAGCCGTGACAGCATGGCTGCATCGCAGTATCTGTTCAAGAAGATCAGGAAGCGATGTGTCGCGTGTATCGCCGATCAGCAAGATGTGAAACCCATCACCCTTTCCATCGGCCACCCAGTACTTATGGGCCTCTCTTGGTACTTGCCTTTCCTCCTTAATTGGAACCTCGGGTAACTGTTTACGTCACCCCTAAAACGATTATAAGGAGAACACTATGAAAGGCCTGAAACCAACTGGAGCGATGCTTCTGACACTCACCCTACCGTTAGCGGCGCAGGCAGAACTGAAGTCGCTTGATGATAACTCCATGTCCGCTGTAACCGGTCAAGCCGGTATTACCATTGAGCTGTCCGATGCACAGATCACCATTGGAGAAATCAACTACAAAGACCAGGGCAATGTCTTCATTGAAAATACGGGGCTTGCCGGTGCCGGCAGAGTCCAGGCCCGCCGCGGCCTGGCTGTTACCGAAGGCGACCTGTTGGATAACGTGAAGATGACCATCGACATTGCCGGTGGCGGCACCGATGCCGCGGCACTACAGAGCCAGTGGGGCCTGGGAAAAATCTCAGGCTCAGCTCTGGCACTCTCGTCAGCCTCCGCCGGTGATCATGGCGAATCCGCCGTGGCAATCAGCGACGGTGATCTGGTGATCTCCATCGGCGCGATTGATGAAGCCGATATGATCGATTTCGGCGCGTACACGGACCGGGTCAGCCTGGGAACAAGCTCCATGAGTGCGGGAGAAGGTGCCTCGAATACGGGAACCGTCCTGATGTCCGACGTAATGATGCACGGTTTTGTCGGCCCGATAGACATCGTCGTGGATGGCCAGGAAAACACCATGAACATCAATAGCTATCTACAGGCTGACGGGGAAATGACCCTGGACATCATGAATACGTCGATGGATTTCGCCGTTCACAACCGACGGGGCGAAGATGTCCTAATCTATGACAACACAGTGACGGGTGAAAGCGTCTCCTACTTTCATGCTCAGGTAGATATCGGTGCGAACGCCGATCCAAGCAAGGGACTGCGCTTCAATCTGACGGATGCGTCTGGCGACATGGACTTCACGAACATAACTCTGGGTAATGCGCCGGCCATCGGACACGTCTACATGACCGACCTGTCGATGCAAGCTGACTTGAACATTTACGGCCACTAAGAACTGGCCCAGGCCCGCGTTTCGTTCCAGATTGCCTGCAATTACCCAGGAAGCGCGGGCTGTTTCGCTTTCGTTGCTATAACAGCTCGACTTTTCTCGCCACCGACACTGCTTCAGTACGACTGGTTACCTGCAATTTACCAAAGACATTACTCACGTGATTCTTGACCGTGGACAACGACACCTCCATTTGCTCCGCGATCCATTTGTTCGACTTGCCTTCGGCAAGCATCTGCAACACTTCGATTTCTCTGGGCGTGAGCTTTTCAACCAGGGCAGCCTCAGCCTTTGTGGCCCCCTCTTCAACGCCTGTAGAGAATGGCAAGGCAGACCGAAGCGCGAGCAGTTGCTGACAGTATTTTTCGAGTGACGCCTGTTGCTGCGCTTTTTTGATAAAAGCTTCCAGCTGTTGCAGGTCGTCTGCAAATACACCCACAAAGCCCGCCGATTGAGCGAGAGACAAGGCCTGCTCCATCCTCTGCTGGGCGATGTCTGGCTTACCCTGCATAGACAGCTGAAGCGCCATTAAAATATCCGCCTTGACCACCCGATAGATGGCACCGTTTTCCAACGACTGGGCGCGGATGCTTGCCAGTTTTTCCGAGCAATCACGTTGCATAAAGAGCTCGGCCACACACTCGAGCAAGGCCAGATTGCGTTCCCGATGCGTGACGTCCGGGCGGTGCTGCTGTCGCTGTTGGTACCACGCCAATAAAGGCTGCACCTGGCCTCGCTTCAAAGCCACCACGGCGTCCATGGCCTTCAGGTCAAAGAAACCGACAAAATCCTGCTCGGTGTAATTACTCCTCACCTCGGCTTCCAATTCGGTAACGACGTTTTGTGCCTCTTCCAGGTGCCCGGAACTCACCAGCAGTTCAAATAACACCACATAACGGGCATGGATGATGTTGCGGGGGTCGGTATGGGAATCCAACCGCGCCTGAAGAAGCCGATAATCCTGCCAGGCAGAAGACAGATCGAACCGCTCACGATGAATCGTGACCAGCTGCGAATACACCATCACCATATCCGGCAGGCAATCAAGGCCTCTGTCCTTCAACCAGACCAGATTTTCCTCGGCCACCTGTTCCGCCAACGACAGTTTTCCGTTCAACAACAACGCCGGCAGCAACCATCCGAGCGAGGCAATCAAGCATGCGCCGTCCTCGGCCTTTTTGGCCAGGGCCACACTTTTGAATGCATAGTCGACACAGTCGTTAATCTGATCGTTCAGGAAACTGTCGGCTGTCAGGCCGCAATAGCACCAACACAGGAAGGGCGAATTCTGCTCTTTCAGCGCGTCCAGAACCTGCCGGGTATGGTGCGTGGCTTCCTCTACCTGCCCGGTAAACCGCAACATGTGGCTGCGTAGAAAATGAGCCCCGATGTGCAGCGACCCGCCCACGTCGTGCGTTTCTTCAAGCGTGTTCTCCAACAACTCCAGATACCGTTTCGACTCTTCATATCGAAACAGGCTGAAACAGAGAAGTGCTTTGGCCATCAACAAATAAGGTTGGCGCTCCACAAAATCAGCGGGAAACAATTCCAATACCCTGGGAAGCGAACCGGACTGGTAAAGCTGCAAGTGATTCGGGTAGGCCGCTTGTATGATTTGAAGGGCACGCTCCCAGGATTGGGTTCGGGTGGCAACGGACATCGCCTCTTCAAACTGATGACCATCCGCAAAAAAATCAATCATCCGATCCAGCTTTTCCCCGTCCGCTTCCGCTAACTCAACGCGATTGGCGAGCCATTCCCGGAACAGCGGATTGAACACAAACCATCCCTTTTCATAGCTTGAAGCGCAGGCGAGATAGTCCTGCCGGGTAAACTCCCGGAACGCCCGCGCCCCTGCATCGCCGAATAACAAACGGGCCAACTCGTTATTGAATTTTCCCGGAATGCTTAACAGGTTGCAGACTGCCTGCTGATCTGAAGACAGGTGCGAATACAACTGCTGCGACAGAAATTCCGACATCGTCGTTTCGGACGTTGAAAGCGCCTCCTCAAGCAACAAACCCGATTTCATCGAAATACAGAGGATATTGACCAGCGCGGGCCACCCTTCCGTTTTGGCCTGTACGCGTTGAAGATCGGTATCCGATAACTCAGTGCCCAACAGGGCCTGCATGTAGGCCTTCGTCTCCGCGTCACTGAAGCCCAGCCGCGCTTTGGTGATTAACACGGCTCGACCTTTACTCAGCATCTCCACCAATCCGAGCTCAGGCGACGTGCGACTGCCGATAATAAACTTCAACCAATGGGGGGCATACTCCAACAGTCGGGAGAACGAGGAAAGGATATCCGGGTGAGTCAGATGGTGAAAATTGTCCAGCACGATGGTGAAACGCGACGGGCGATCCCATCGACGGCTGACCGCTTCCAGTCGATTTAACAACCAATCCACATACTCGTCGTAATTCAACTCCGTTGATTGAGACAGCAGCCGGCCCATATCCTGTTCGATGTCCGGAACCAACCGGCCCAGCGCCAGCGAGACATACTTCCAGAACGTCCGTGCACTGTTGTCATGGCTATCCCACCGCACCCAGGCGAACAAATCGCCTTGGTCAGACAACCATTGTTCAATCAGGCAGCTTTTCCCATAGCCCGACGGCGCAACCACTGCTAGCACATTGGTATCCGCATCCCACGTAAAATCGGCCAGCACCGATGGCCTGCGGATGAGGGATTTCGACTGGGGAGGTAATAATTTGTTTTGAATATAGGTGACTTGCATCTACAGGATTGGCAGTCGCTAACTGAATGCAAAGTCTAGCATATCCGGTTCGTCAAACGGCTGTTGCTCTGGTGTTGGCAAGGTTCCTCCACAACCGGGACCGTTTTTTCCCTGCCCATGACTGATGGGACAGCGTAATGGGTCCCGACCCTTCGATAATTTATCGTTTTTCGATAATTTTTTGTTGCTTTGTGATACATTGATCACTACTCTACGGCCATTGGGTGATTCGTTGGGCTCTTAACCATGCATGAAAAAGATCAATTCTCCGTCGTACAAAAGTTCGCGTACTGGTTGAACCTACTGGTTTGGATTGCCGCTGTCGTGAATGTTGCTGAACTTGTCGTGCTCTTCGCCAGCGATATTCCCATTGCGCTACACATCGGGGGCGAGCTATGGAGCAAATCCATATCCACTTTTGAGGTGCAGGATCGGCTGGTAATAGCAGCCCTATTGGGCATTGAGCATATCCTGTGGCTGGCTGTGTTGTGGCAAATTTGGTTGCTGTGTGGCCTCTATAGGCAAAGCAAAGTGTTTACCGTCCCCAATGCCCTTTGCTTTCTCAATGTCGGCTGGATATTGCTAGGGCTTTGCCTGTTCGAAGTTGCACTGGCGCCGGTAGTTGGCGCTTACCTTTTCACTCAGGACATCATCCCCCAGATGCCTGACTGGATGGATGCCGTCATGTTTAATTCAAGTTACCTCGTTCCCGGCCTTTTTATGCTTCTAGTCGCAAAAATCATGGAACACGCAGCCAGAATACAAGAGGAGTCAGAGCTAACAATTTGATGAAATATCGTATTTGGAAACTGGAGCCTTAGTTTAATTATGGCGATTGTCGTGAATCTCGATGTCATGCTGGCAAAGAGAAAAATGCGTTTGTCTGAGCTGGCCGATAAGGTTGGTATCACTATGGCCAACCTTTCGATTCTCAAAACGGGTAAAGCAAAGGCTATTAGGTTCTCAACCCTGAATAAATTGTGCGAGGTTCTGGAATGCCAGCCCGCCGACCTGCTTGAGTACACCGAGACCGAGGATCGCGACAAATAGATCACTCCCCGCAGTTTTAAATATTTCTTAGGCCTTACAAAACAGGAATGTATTTCTATGGAAAATTCAAAGCCTTTCATTTATGCCTATGTGTTTGTGGCAAGTATTATTTCATTAGAAGCCCAGGCTAATGAAAACGAAGGTTGGTACGGTGGAATTGGCTTGGCTCATTCGGGATATTTTGTTGATGAAGGCGGCAGTAATACAGAAAACCGTGACCAGTCCAGAACGTCACCTGGCCTATATGCCGGTTATAAAAAACAGC
This sequence comes from Marinobacter sp. CHS3-4, assembly GCF_030053415.1. Classification (GTDB taxonomy): domain Bacteria; phylum Pseudomonadota; class Gammaproteobacteria; order Pseudomonadales; family Oleiphilaceae; genus Marinobacter. The sequence continues at coordinate 1,119,164 of NZ_JASGBJ010000001.1, read as the reverse complement.
TTACTCGAGGTTTCTTTATTGCGGGTGAGCTTTTCTACAACAACACATCGAACGATGAAAACTACAATAGCGGAGACACTATAAGTGTCGGCGATCAATACGGCTTAAAAGCCAATGTTGGGTATGAATGGGATTGGGGAGGCTCGCTCTACGGGATTTTAGGTTTAGCTCACTATGAATATGATGTCGAGATTGCTGGAGATTCAGACAATGAAAGCCAATTCAGACCGATTCATGGCGCTGGGTTGGGTTACCGCATTACCGATACCCTTTCTTCCCACCTCGAGTTCACAGCAGCAGGAAGTGAGATAAACCTCAACGATGAAGAAGCTAATGCTGGGTTAATCGTTATACGACTGGGCATGAGCTACCATTTTTAGGGAAACACGGGACACCGATGAGCCAGCCTCCGAAAGCCCTTCGTCCGGAGCAGGTCGACCCAAACTAAATAGATGGTCTAGTTGTAGACTGAAATTCTGACACGCGAAAAGGAAGCAAAATGTCGAAACGCAACGGAATCAAGACAGTATCAGCTCTAACCTTTGTCGCGTTGATGTTATCCGGGTGCATGGACGGTCACCACAGTCGGTACGGCGTCGGAAATTATCCCGAGTCTTTCAGCAGTGAGGGGGAACGCCTCTATTTCACGGGAGTTTCCAGCTCCGGTGAACGGATGCGCCCGATTGGCGGCAACCACCACATGCAGATGCATGGGGGCGGCTGTGCCAGCTGCCATGGATCAAAAAAGGAAGGTGGCGCCATCATGTGGCCGCGTTTCTGGGTAACAGCTCCGGCGTTAACCAACGGACCACTGCTTAAGGAACACGATGACGGCCACGACCATGCGTCTTACGACGAGTCGTCCCTTAAACAAGCCATCGTGAATGGTGTTGGCCCCGATGGTGACCAACTGCACGCTACGATGCCACGGTGGCGGATGTCGGAAGACAGCCTGAATGAGCTGGTTCATTACCTGCTTGGCGAACATTCACACTAAGGCCTGCGTTCAGTTTTCGCAGCTTTTCCCTTCGATCAAACGCGGGCCCGAGCGCCCGCCCTCAAACCATCATTTTCTTGTTCGAAACCCTGGCTGGGTCTACTGTTTAATCAATGGCAATCAATCGACATTCCCCGTGCAGAAATGCACCGGGCGGCCGGTGCTGTTGATTAACAGGGACACGTAACACTCGTAAATTCATGCCAGGACACCACACCATGAACACATCAACCTTATCCACCTCATCCGTATTTGAAGCACCTGGCCCGGGATCATGGTCCGTTGACGCGGCCCATTTTCCGCGACCAGTTTCTCGTTTTCAGGCCGAGATTCACCCGCAAGGCATCACCAAGGGTTTTCTGGACTGCGCGCGCCGCTACGGGTTACTGATCGACACCCTCGACTACCGGTTTGTAAACGGCTTTGCCTATTCCACTGTCGTACCGGCGCCCGAGGCGGAAATTCCGGCGCGCTTCAAAGCCGCCGAAGATGTGTTCCGCAAAAAAATCTGGCGCGAGGATCTGGAGCGCTGGGACCGCGAGGTAAAACCCGCCTCGATCAGAACGCATAAAGAGCTACTTGCCGTGGACCCGCAGGCGTTGTCCGACCATGAGTTGATCGCTTATATCGAACTATGCCGGGACAACCTGGAGCGGATGATTCATCAGCATCACAGCTTCAATCTGGCCGCGATTCTTCCCGTCGGTGATTTCATGGCCCATGTCGGCGCATGGACGGACGCTCCCATCGGCGAGTTTCTGGCATTGACGCGTGGATCGGCACCGGAATCCGCCGGGACCTTTCCAGAGATGGATCGACTGGCCGAGGAGATACGCAACAGCCCGGATGCCCTTCAAATCCTGACATCCGGAAAGGCAAGTGCGGATATCCTTGCACAGCTTCGCGATGCCCCGGGACCTCTGGGTGAAGCAACCAGGGATTATCTCGGCGTGGTCGGTGACCGATTGCTTAACAGTCTTGATACCGGCGAGCCCTCAGCTATTGAAGTACCCGACGCGCTGCTCACCCGGATCAGGATGGCTGTCGAACAGAGCGCGGCTCACGCTGGGGCTGCTTCCGAAGCAGACGTGTCCAGATTGCGGGAAAAGATTCCGGCAGAACACCGTGCCGATTTCGATGAGCTTCTCGACGAAGTGCGTCTGGTGTCGCGGCTGCGTGACGAACGTGGATTTTACAGCGACGTCTGGGCCGGCGGTGTCATGCGCCGCGCGCTGCTTTCCGCCGGAGCAAGGCTTGCTGCAGAAGGCCTGATCGAAGAGGCCGCGCATCTTATCGAGGCAAGTTACGACGAGATCCAGGCCCTTCTCGGCCGACAGGGTGGCCCAAGCGGGGCCGAACTTGCGGCACGCGCCACCTATCGCAAAGGGCATCGCGTCGACACCGCGCCTGCGGAACTTGGTGATCCCGCGTCGCCGCCCCCTCCGATGGACGGTTTGCCACCCCACGTGATACGGGTGATGACCGCCCTGGTGACGGCCATTCAATCCCTGGGGGCCGACGTTCAAAGTGAACGCGACAGCGCCGTCATCAGGGGAATCGGCGCAAGCCCCGGAACCTACAGCGGCATCGCGCGGGTCATCGACGGGCCGGATGACCTGGGCCGTCTGGAACGTGGTGACGTGCTAGTCACGGCAGCGACCACTGATTCCTTCAACATCGTGCTTCCCCTGCTGGGGGCCATTGTCACGAATGCGGGCGGCTTGCTGTCACACGCCGCCATCGTGGGACGCGAATATGGCATTCCCTCCGTTGTCGGGACCCGTAACGCCACGGCTCAGATTGCTGACGGAACCCGTGTGACCGTGGACGGAACGACAGGCGAAGTCCGGATCGACTCACCGTGAAACCGGCTCCGCTGGCCTCTGCCTGCGATGAGTCGGTGTATGGCGGAAAGGCCACACAACTCGGTGCAGCGCTCCGCGCCGGGTTGCCTGTGCCCGAAGGGTTCGCGCTCGATACCAGGTTCGTCGATGCCATCGCGGCAGGGAACGCCAGTGCGCGGACGGAACTCGCCAGATTATGTTCGCAGATGACCGGACCAGTAGCCGTCAGATCGTCGGCCATCGGCGAAGACTCTGTAAGTGCAAGCTTCGCCGGGCAACATGCGACTGTTCTCAACCTCATGGGTTTCGAGGCGGTTTCCGAAGCAATTATGATCGTCTGGGAATCCGCGCGGACGAAGTCTGCCCAGGCGTATCGGGAGCGCGTCGGGGCAGACACAGCCATATGCATGGGCGTGGTCATCCAGCGCCTTGTCGCCGCCGATGTGGCTGGCGTGCTATTCACCTGTAACCCCGTGACCGGTCAGGACGAGCTTGTCGTCGAGGCTTCGTGGGGCCTGGGGGAAGCCGTAGTGCAGGGTCTGGTCATTCCCGACAGCTATCGCATGGATCGCGCAGGGCGTCTGATTGAAAGCCGCGCAGGTTTCAAGGATACCTGCGTGCAGCGTGTGCCCGGAGGCTTGACCCGCACCGAAGCGGTCGCCGCGCATCTTGTCGAACAGCTCTGCCTTGATGCAAAAAAACTGGCTGCGCTGCACGGGCTTGTGACGCAGTGCGAGGGCGTTTTCGGTACTGGGCCCCATGACATCGAATGGGCATTTGAAGGCGACGCACTCTACCTGCTGCAATTACGCCCGGTGACGAAATCGGCTGCGGCCTGACGGCAATATCGGGACGACACTTTGAGCGCCAACAACGCTGCCATCCGAATGAATACCGCAAGTATGGCAGGCCTGCTGATGGCCTCCGCCCAGGCGCCGCTGTGTTCGACGCTGATCGCCGTGGCGCTGCCGTCCATCAGCCTCGGAATCAGTGCAGATCTCGTGTTGATCACGGGCTTGCTGGTCACCGGTTATCTGGTTGTCAACGTGGTTTGCCTGGGGCCGGCGGGAAAGATCAGCGATGTCGTCGGGCATTCGCGCATCCTGTGGACCGGTATCGGCCTTTATTTAATTGGCGCGGCTTTCGGGGTTCTGGCGCAGGGTGTCAGCTTCCTGTTTCTGTCGCGCTGCCTGATGGCCGTCGCCGGTGCCCTGGTGGTTCCGGCAACCCTCGCCCTGTTGCGCCTGCATGTGCCCGAAGGGCGACGTGGCCGTGTCTTTGGCTTGTTTGGCGCTACAATGGCCATTGCCGCAGCCTGCGGGCCCGTCCTGGGCGGTGAGATCGTGAGCCTTTTTGGCTGGCGCGCTGTGTTTGTTGCCAATGTGCCCTTTCTGGCTGTCTCTGCGCTTCTGCTCCATCGGTATCCCCTGCCTGCAGGAAACACAGCGGCTCAGCGACCACTGAGAACGCTGACAAGGTCGCTCGATTTTATGGGCATCGGGCTACTGGCGCTGTCACTGACGTTGCTGATCGTGGCCAGCAAACTTGAAGGGGCTGTATTCATGGCCGTGGTGCTGGCGGCGGCCGTTGCCGGAGCAGCCTTCATCAAATGGGAGGCGAAAACCTCAGCACCGGTCTTTGATCCGCACCTGTTTTCCCTACCTCCGTTTACCGCAGGAACGCTGATCATCGCTCTGCAGAACTTTGCAATGTATGGATTGCTGTTTCAGTTGCCGCAATTCTTTTCCGTATTCCGCATGACGGAGCCACGGGACATCGGCTACATGCTCTTCGTCATGATGATCGGCATGGTCGTTGCCGCGCCCTTGGGTGGACAACTGACCGACCGGATCGGTGCACGCAGTGCGGCGCTTCTGGGAAGTGTGTTGCTGCTGACAGGCGTTGGTCTGCTCTGGGGCATTGATTCGTTTGAATCCCCGCTGGGCGCGATGCCAGCCCTGCTGATGTCTGGGTTGGGCCTTGGCTTGTGCAACGCGCCTGCACAGTCAGCCTCGATGAGCGCCGTCGAGCCCGAACAGGCTGGAATGGCCGCCGGCGTCAGTTCCACGATGCGTTATCTGGGCGGCATTTTGAGTATACTAGTGCTCGGCGCGGTCCTGGGGGACGATCAAATCGTCAGCGTGGCGCGCCACGACATCATGATCCGGCTGTTTACCGTTGCCATAGTGCTATCCGCAATCATGAGCCTATGGCTCCCCAAAACCAAAATAGCACCGCACTGATCCATTTCAGATATGCCCGCTTCGGGGTGCGGCGGCTTTCCAGCCGCCGCACAGAAACAGCTGCTTCAACGGTCAAGGATTGTGTCGTACTGACCGTTGGCCCTCAGTTCCTCGAGCCCGCGATTGAATGTGTCCAGTATTTCAGCGTGGCGGGGATTTTCTTTGCCTACCACCAGAAAGTACGGTTTGGACTTGATCGGTTTCGGGTTGGTGACAACCTTATCGCCCACGCCGAGTTCCTTCACAATCTGTTGACCAACAAGACGCTCTTCGAGTACCGCATCTACGCGGCCAGAAACCATCTTTTTGTAGTTGCTGGCAGCTTCACTGACCCGACTTAGATTGTATCCGTCTTCTTCCTTGACGAAGCCGTAGTCGTAGCCAATCACGCCACCCATATGGACGTTTTTCAGGTCGCTCTCATTTTGCCACTCCACCGGGCTTCCTTTCGTGTGAAAAATGACGGTATCCAGGTTTATCACAGGATCGCTGAAGTTCACCTCAGCTGCCCGTTCGTCATTACGACTCCAGACGATAGACGCATCTATTTTCCCGCTCGAAGTCATCTCGAAGCCACGCTTCCAAGGGAAGTATTCGAAGCTCACGTCCCACCCCTGATTCTTGAACGCGGCTGAAACCAGTTCAGCCACCGGACCGCCGCCCTTCAAATCCTCTCCCAGATATGGCTCCCACTCTCCGGTTGCAATCGTGACGGTTTCGGCATTAGCAGCGCTCATGCCAAGGCCTGCCGTCATTACCAGTGCAGTAAATAACGCTTTCATGAAAACCCTCCTGTAATCCGTAAGAAGTGAAAGATAAATCAGCCTTTCAGTCTTCGCCTTATGATTTTTGTAACGCTTTATCACCAGAGAACCAGCATTGGCTGGGTCGACTTGGTCGCCGGCGACGAAGCGACCGGAAGCTCCGCTAACGTTAATCCAATCCGTATTTCTGGCGGATTGCCTCTAACGCATCCGCGTTGGTTTCAAGAAATTCGTTAAATTCTTCGATAACTTCAGGATTCTGTATTGTGGACAGATGGTAGGTAGAGCGAGTCTTTGGCAACTGGGGGTCGAATACGAGCGCGCCGGGGGCTCCCAGGTCTTCCTCAAGAGCATGGCGGGCTACGTCCACGTTAAAATAGATGCCGTCCACCCTGCCACCTCGGGCCATTTTGATCAGTGACGCAAGATTCGAAACTTCTTGCAGTTTCACCTTGCCTTGATCGATGAGACCTTTGTAATCCCAGGGAGTGAAACCTCGGACGATGCCCAGGCTGTTAATTGCCTCCACTCCACGCCCCTTATTCTCGGGAAGAACCATCGTGCCATCGACGTAAGACTGAACAGGATCGCTGTAGACAACACCTTTTCCTTGTTTCGCGCCTGCTGCCCAATTGGGATTGTCCGGGAATTTCAAGTCGGTATTCCCTTCAAGAAATTCGGCTGTCAACCGTGCCACGGGTAGAGGCTTGTAGCTTAGTTGGTGCCCGCTGGCGTCCGCGAATGCGTCCAGAACATCATGGCCAAATCCGCTATAGCTGCTGCCACTGGATGTGTAGAGAGGGTAATAATCGACGTTTTCAACGCCAACAACATACGAGTCTGCCAGTGCGGACGCCGAGCCGACTAGCACTGTTGCACATAGGATCGGCGGTAGAATGCGTTTCTTGAGAGCTTGAACAATCATCGGTTTCTCCTCCTGTGTAACCTCAAGATGGAGAGCAACTCCCTATGACAAACTCCATTCACCATTCAGAACGATTCATACTTTGACGAGATATCCAGGATTAAAAGAGGAATCGCTGGATTGACTCGATTACGCTTCTTTAATAATGCGACATTATTTATTGCATTTGCAAACTATCGCATGGCCTTGCTGAGGAATACCGCGACCGCCTTTGCGCGATCGTACACCTCGGCTAAGCTCTCTAAAATTCGGTCTGGTTGCTACAAGGAATGTGTGATGACGTTATTAATTCTCGGTCTGGTGATATTTCTGGGGGTACACTCGGTCTCGATTTTTGCGGACCCATGGCGCAACCGGATGATAGCCAGACTCGGAGAAGGGCCCTTTAAAGGATTGTATTCCCTGATTGCCCTGCTGGGCCTCATCCTGATTATCTGGGGCTACGGACAGGCCAGGCTTACGCCTGAGGTGCTCTACTCTCCCCCGATGTGGCTGCGGCACGTTGCGTTACTGTTGCTGCTACCGGTATTCCCCTTACTGTTTGCAACCTACCTGCCGGGGCATATCCGCCGGACACTCAAGCACCCCATGTTAATTGCGGTAAAACTGTGGGCACTGGCTCATTTGTTGGCCAATGGCATGCTAGCGGATGTGTTGCTGTTTGGAGGCTTCCTGGCCTGGGCGGTGGCCGACCGTATTTCCCTGAAACGACGCCAGCCCCGCAAGACCCCGGCGTTGCCCGGTACGCCAATGAACGATGCCATCGCGGTGGTCGGCGGACTGATCGTTTACGGCCTGTTTGTGGTCTGGCTGCACCAGGCGCTGATCGGAGTACCCCCGGTGGTAACCTAGGGACTGCATCGGTTGCGAGGGTGGTAACAGCCCCGATGTCGCGCCCGGCGCCCCAGTAATCTCAGAACGCCACGCGTCAAAGGACTGTATGGTTTCACGCGGGAAAAGCTGGAAATAAGTGCGTACTGGGGAGCAAACCAGAGCCAGTGGCGGCCGCGATAGATCGTCAATGAGCGCTGCAGTGAGTGGTCGCTGGACGCTTTATACAATGGGGCCGCCGTACAACGAACCAGAAGACGGGCCGACTCCAGCGCCCAGGTGATACCCACGCCAGCCAGTGGATCAACCGCCACGCCCGCATCCCCCACCAAGGCCAGACCCGGGCCACTGACCGAACGCCACATCGATGCCAATCGCCGTGCCCTCATCAGCGGCGAAACCAGCCGACCGCTGCGCAGATCGGGCGTGCCCATCTGACTCGCGACCATCTCTTCAAGACACTCCTGCTTTCGGCCCCGCCACTGCTGATCGTGAGCCTCCGGCACGTAACAACTAATCAGAGTAAGATCGGGTTCATTGGGGAAAGCGGCAACATACGACTCTCCCCGGCCCACCGACCAGACCTGAACATCAGCGCTCTCACGGGGGGCCAAGCCCTGGTAATAAGCAAAAAAACTGATCCGATCATTACGTGTTCGACGGGGTTTGATGCCCGCCATATGAGTCACTGTTGAATTACGACCGTCGGCAGCAACCAGCAGGCGAGAAGACAGTTCGCACCTGCCATCCGATGAGCTTTCCAAAATCAGACCGGAGAAGCGATCGTCTGCCTGAACCAACTCGCGGATGCGAACTCCGAGGTACAGATCCACGAGGGGGTGATCACTGGCCCGTTGGCGCAAAAGGGGGTCGAGAACTGACCGCTGTATATTGAGACCTTGCCCCTTACCGAGCTGGGGCAGTAAAAACTCGCCCCAGGGCGAGCGGAAACGCATGCCACCGAGAACAGCGCCTTTGTCCAGCAACGTTTGGTAGACCCCCAGGTCCTTGAGCACCGCCACACCACCAGGCTGAACGTAATGGGTACACAAGGGTTTGTAGGCGTCGATCGCGGAGGCCTTTTCAACCAGCGCCACAGACACGCCCGCCCGGGCGTACAACAACGCCGCTGCGCACCCCGCCGAACCTGCGCCCACGATGATCACGTCATAAGACTTTTCCACCAAACTGGTCCCTTCCATGCGCCAATTCTATGCCGTTAACTCCATCAGGGTAACAGCATGTCAGACAAGTTGTTCTTAAAGGGCCGAAAGGACGGAAGGCACACCGACGTCATTCAGTTTCGAATGCCCTTCGACTGCAACCACTGGCTGATCTGCGCACTGTTCATAGCACCACTCTGGCGGGCAATTTCCCGGCCGCCCTGGAACAGAATCATCGTGGGAATGCTGCGAATTCCAAACTGGCTGGACGGCCCAGGCGCCTGTTCGGTGTTGAGTTTGGCAAAGCGAACCTTGCCCCGCCATTCCTTTGCCGCCTGCTCATACTGGGGCGCCATCGCCTTACACGGGCCGCACCAGCTGGCCCAGAAATCCACCAGCACGGGCACATCGCTGCGCCCGGTGTGGGCTGCAAAGGTCTGCTCTGTCAGTTCCAGAACAGAATCCGGCCACAGCGGTTGCTTGCATGCACCACAGTTACCGCCGGCAGAAAGCTTGTCGGCCGGTACACGATTCGTTTTGTGGCAATGGGGACACACAACGTGTCGGATGTCAGTCATGGAAGATCTGCCTCTGAATGAACTAATGGTTCAAATAATCAGGGCACATGGTGGGAAATCAAGCGGGCTAATAGGTTGCGGAACCCCCCTAAACGCCGGCATCAGGGCCGGCCTTTAGGGATTCGGGCACTACGGTAACTCTAGCTTCAGGCAGCTCTGCGCTTGCGCGTGGCACCCAGGCCCAGAAGCCCAAGGCCCAGAAGCGCCAAGGTTCCTGGCTCAGGAACAGAGACAGACGCCAGGGAGACGTTATCGAGAATGATGCCGATGTTGTCTCCGCCATCGTGATTGAAGATTAGCGAATTCGTGGTCAGCGTGGTCACGGTGAAGCTACGGGTGATCGTTTGCCACGGAGCGCTGGCACTCAGATTGAAAGTTTCGTTCAGAAAGCCTCCAAGAGTCACGTCCATCGAATCATTGCTGCCATTGCGCTGGTTGCCAGAAATATCGAAAGCCAGTGTGTACGTACCTGCATCCAGTGAAATCAGATCGGACGTTAAAACGCCTGCATTGCCGGTGGATCCATCCATATCGACACACTTACCTGTTCCGCCAGCGCAGTCGATGTTCCACCCATTGGGGTCAGCAAGCAGATCGACAGTGCCATCTGACACCGACCATTTATCAAAGCTGTTGTAATCCAGCACCGAGTTACCGGCAATGCCCTCGGAATCAAAGTTATCCTGGAAAATAACGGTGGCTTGCGCTCCGAATGACAACAAAGCGCTGGTGAACAGCGACGTTAATAACGGAAGTCTCATCTTTTTAGCCCTTTCTCGAGTTTGTGATTCTATAGAGAGCACGATTCGAGCCAGGCCTGCAAAGCACTGAAATAAAAGGATCTAAATTTTCCCTCCGGCCTCATGTGTAAATATTGTCGACACATAAATGCCTCTCGCAGATCACGATGCCTCACCGACAGGTGAGTTACGACCTGAGGGTCGACCATTGATCGGTAATCTGTCCGTCCTTGTAGACAGTCAGGCACGGAAACTGACTGATCAGAGCTTCAGACTGGGTCGGCCGAAGGACCACATGATCCGGCACGCGGGTTCCCCCCGGAAGGGTGAAACCTTGCTGGTTTGATGACACGCCATAGAAGGGGCTGGTTTTCAGCGTCTCTGGCCAGATCGGTTCCGCCATCCAGTTCCCGCCATAGATAAACGCGATTTGCGGATCAATCAGCCTGAACCGACGAAGCCACTGCGAAAGAACCGGATGCCCGGGCAAACCGTGCGGATGAGACTTCAGCACTGGCGTGACAATAAACATGGCCGGTTTCAAGACCTGATTGCAGGGCTGGTCAAAATGCGACGGCTTGACGACCGCAGAGCCGATGGTCAGGTCGTTTGCGGGACCTGTCTGTGGAAGCATCAATGCCGTAGTTGAACCGCCGGTATTGATGATTTCGCGGCTCTCGACGGGCAACTGCTGAACAAATTCCGCAAGCCGTTCCTGAGCCCGGCGCTGCGCGGTGTCGCCCTTCCCCAGAATCGCCGGCAAGGCATTAACGTGGGCCTCGTAGCCCATCAGGCCTCTGACCGTGAGCGGGCTGCTGTTTTCAAGCGCCCGCGTCAGAGCCGACGGCTCGGCAAAGCCTCCGCGACCAAGCCCGATATCCACTTCGAACGCTACTTTCAAACCAGCCCCCAAACCTGCCCCCAGGCCTGCCCCGGCCAAGGCGAGCGCCCGGTACTCCGCCAGCCGTTTTTCACTGTCGATCAGCCAGGTCACCCGGGAGGCCTGCGGGCACGCCGCTATAAACCGCTCGGCTTCGCCGACGGGAACCGGCTTGCCCATTAACACATCCGTCTCCGGAAATTGCGCCAGCACCTGTTTCGTCAGTGGCAGGTGAAACGACATGGTGGCCTGCGCCCCCAACCCGGTCATCACCTCCGCCAGCAAAGGATTCGATGGCAGGGACTTGTCAGCAATACGCCGCCGGTAACCCGCCGGTAAATGGTCGTTGAGGTACGACAGGTTCTGACGGAAGGCGTCAAGGTCCAGCACCAGTGCGGGATGCTCTATTCCTGCTTCTTTCAGCGCAACGCCGTAGTTTTTGAACATCATAACCCCAGCAGTTGCTCAATGTAGGGCGAGTTGAACAGCCCTTTAGGGTCCAGCTCGCGACGGGCGGCGACTGCCTCATCAAAACGCGGATACAGCGAGCGTAGCTCCCCAGCGGTCAGCGTGTGGGATTTACCCCAGTGCGGCCGGCCCCCGTATCGCCTGAAGATGGGTTCGACGGCTGCCAGCACTGGGGCAAATGGCTTTGTCGCCTCATGGTGCACAGCAACAGACACCGAGTCACGCTGATAGAACGGTGACAGATACAGGTCATCGGCCCGCACACTGCGTATCTCGATGGGGAAATACACCTCGGGGAAGTTCCGTTCAAGGCAGTCGATCAGCTCACGGATAGCGTCCGGTGCGGCATCTGCAGGCAGGTGGTATTCGGTCTCATTAAAGCGGATGCGGCCCCGGTCGCTGGCAAACGCCTGAAACCAGTCGGCCACGAACTGTTCGCTGCTATGACTGCGCAATGCCGCTGCCAGCACCCTTTTCCTAAGCGGTGGCGCCCACCCCAACAACCGCGCCGCCTGGCGTAGCTGCAGCAGCCCTTTCTGATCGGTGTCCTCCGGCTTATCGGTCACCGGCTGGTCCGTGAGATCGCTCGCCAGCCCAAGGGCATGGCCGGAGTGCAGAATGTAGAAAAACTCCACGTGCCTCGCCGCCGACATCTGCTCTGAAAAGTCGCTCAACAGCTCTTCCAGGCTGATGCGGAACCGCCGTTTCGACAGCCGGTACGTCGGCACCAGGGACATCACCACCTCGGCAAGAATGCCCCCGGTTCCAAGGCCCACCGCCATGGCCCGGAACAGCTCTTCGTCCAGGTCACGACGCAACCGCCGACGCTGGCCCTGACCATCAATCAGGACCATTTCTTCGAGCATGGCCGAGTAGCAGGGCAATGTCTGCCCGGTACCGTGTGTTGCCGTTGCAAGCGCACCGCCCAGCGCCTGGGCATCGATGTCCCCCATGTTATCAAGGGCCAGCCCCATTCGGTTCAGTTGCGGCGTCAGCTCATGGAGCCGAACGCCAGCCCCGATTCGGGCTGAACGTGGCGCGCCGGCTTCCGCAGACACATGATTCAGGTTATTCAGGCACAGGTGGGATCCGCTGTTAACCTCCAGCAAAGGCGAAAAGGAGTGCCCCGCACCACGCACCCTGACCGGGCGCTGGGACTCTGCCACCGTGTCAGCCAAATGCTGTTCGCTATCAATCTGCACCGTGGCATCTGGCGAGGCCTGGACATTCCCTGCCCAATTATTCCAAGGGGTCATTCTGGTTTCCTTCTAGAGTCATCCATCTGGAGGTATCATGCTAGCCGGAAATTTGGCACCAACCAAAACTAAGATTCTGGTTTAACCAGGCTGTCATCATCGGATGGACCCACCACAATGACGCATTCCAATTGGCAAAGCCGCAAGGGCTGGGAATCCCCTCGCATTCGGTCTGATCGCAAACGCACGCTGTTGCTGACTTGGGTTATGGCCCTGATGTGGAACGCCATAAGCACGCCTCTACTCTGGACGCTGCCAAAGGCCCTGGATGAAAACCTGTGGCTGATTTTAATGGTCGTTGCATTTCCCGCCGTGGGCCTGGGGCTTCTGTGGAAAGCCGTCAGCATGACCCGGGAGTATCGTCACTATGGCACGGTCGAGCTGGTGATGGACCCTTATCCGGCGGCCATTGGTGGCCAGATGGGTGGCACGATCCTGGTGCCGAGACTAGGGGTCCAGGAACTCGCAGCATCCGGGGCAGAAGTCTCCGTGACACTGGAATGCATTTACACCTATGTCTCCGGATCTGGCAAGAACCGCACTCGCAAAGAGCGGATACTCTGGGCGGAGCGCGGTACTCCGAAAATCGAGACAGCCGGGCAAGGTGTGCGCTTGGCCTTTCGATTTGACCTGCCGGGAGACTTGCCAGAAGCGGATATTGAACGGTCCAGCCGGTACCATTTCTGGCGCCTGTCCGTGAAAGCGGATATTGAGGGCGTCGACCTGGAGCGCCAGTACGACATTCCGGCATTCCAAGGAGATGCCCGCTCTCACAATGTCGAGCATGACATCAGTACCCAGGTACGCGACCAGCGCAATAAAGAATCTCAAGCCGCCAAAGAAGCCATACAGTCTGGGCAGCTAGATCTGCCAGGTCTTTCCCGTGCCATGCACTACCAGGATTATGGCCATCAGATAAAAATGCGTTTCCCTATGTTCCGCAACAAGATGCTGAGCGTGTTTGCCTGGATCTTTGCAGGCGGCTTCGGGTTTGCCAGCACAATGATGCTGACAATCGCTTTTTCAGGCGGGGCCTTTGGCGTGTTTGTGGGTCTGTTCAGCGTTCCCTTTGTGCTGGTCGCAATCGCTGCAGGCGCTGCCGCTTTGTACCTACCCTTCAACCGCCTTATCGTCCGCATTGACCGGCAGGGAATTCGTACCTTGAGAAGCTGGCTCTACCTGCCTGTGCTCAGCCGCAAGCTGGCCATGGATCAGATTGGGCACCTAACCATCAAACGCACGGGCAGCACGGGACAAGGCGTGGACAAAGTGGAACACTTCAAGATTATTGCGGTTGATAACGAGCAAAAGAAGGTGACCATCGCCGAAGACCTTGATGGCAAGGACGTTGCCCAACACTTCTGCGATTACCTGGCCGAGCGAATCGGGGTATCCGCAAGAAAGATGACTTCCTAGCCTGGCTCGACGCGTGGATCGTGTTAGAAAACACGAGGCTCACGGGGACCAGGATTTTGCTCCTTAAAACAGGTCCAAATCCAAAGCGATACACCTTAGGAATGCTGTAAGGCGCCAATGGTGCCATCTCCAGACTGGAACGGCGCCGGAGCAATCCGAGCTGGGGAACCCTGAACAAATATGCCGCAGCCTGTGGGTTTCGGGTGAAGCTGGAAGTGGTTGAAGACGTAAGGTCATCGGGCTAGGCCGCAGATTTCCAGGTGATCAAACCGGCAACTCAATAATCTTACCCACCACACCGCCTTCACTCACCTGCAGCCGCCCCACTGTGATCGGCAGCGTAAAACGCCGTGGGCCGGCACCACCGGGATTGAAATACAGCACATCGCCAATCCATTCGTTGCGGGGTTTGTGGGAGTGGCCGGCAATGACCACGCGGTAACGACTTTGCGGATCGACATCGAGGGTTTTGACGTCGTGAAGCATGTAAAAGGCGTGGCCGAGGAATTCAAATTCCTGAACGTCGGGCAGTGTCGCTGCGCGGCCGGTTTTATCGATATTGCCTCGGATTGCAATCACAGGAGCGATGGCCTCCAACGCGTATAGAACCTCGTCCCGGCCCACGTCACCGGCATGGAGGATCAGTTCCGAGCCCTTCAACATGTCCAGGGCCTCGGGGCGCATCTTGCTGTGGGTATCTGCGATTACACCGATTTGCATGCTTCAGCTCCTTCTTTTCATCCAGGCCCCATCAAGCCTCTATCACCGCGGACCAGCCAGCCCGAACGCGCTTCCCGGTCAATACTGGCTACCATCGTGAAACAAATCCACCGTCCGGGTGTCTACAAACCGAGGAGAACACACCATGAAAAGACAACTGCTACTCATCACCTTCGCACTGTTTGTTACTGCCGGCGCGTGGGCTTCGGAACCGGCTGTTTACACCGGCCTGCTCAGCAACACTGGAGCAGGCGGCTACGACACCGTCAGCTATTTTGAAACAGGGGAACCCACCAAAGGCTCAAGCGAATACAAAACCGAACACCGGGGCGTGACCTGGCGATTTGCGAGCGCAGAGAACCTTGCCCTATTTGAAGCCAGCCCGGACCGCTTTGTTCCCGCCTATGGCGGCTATTGCGCCTGGGCTGTCGCCCAAGGCTATCTTGCGAAGGGCGACCCAGAACATTGGGCCATTCGGGATGACCGCTTGTATCTGAACTACAACAAGTCCGTTCAGGACCGGTGGCTGAAAGACACTGACGGTTTCATTCGGCAAGCCGACACGAACTGGCCAAACGTTCTGGAATAACCGAAACCGCTCGGGACCTCCGCATTACCACGTCTCTCTGTCTTCCGCGCTTTCCTCGGCTTCAACCTCGGCCTTGCGCGCTTCGATGTCTCTCTGCTTTTCCTTTGAATCAGGCATGCGCCCGGTTCTCTCCAGCCGCTCGCCCACCCATTTGTGGTAAAGCTTCGCCAGCGTCGGCCGAATAACCGGCAGACCAATCAGCCAGGCCAGAGGTTTCAGTAGCCAGACCCGTGACATCAAAAGGATGTAGGCATCCAGTTCCCGATGGATGTTGCCCTCGCCATCCTCCACGTGAAGCTCCTGAAGCGCGGCTACCGGGTCTATACCAAGTTCCTTCAACTCATCGTCACGACCGGTGATATCAACCCACTCCACCGATTCGCCGGTCCTGCCCGCAAGTCGCTCGTAAAGCCTGCGGTCTTTGACACAGCTCGGGCAGGCGCCATCGTAGAACACGCGAAGCTGATCGCCTGGTGCCGTCATAGCCCTCTCCCTTCGTTGCATCACGCTTACTTGAATACACGATAAAACAATGTCTGGTGTCGGGAAAATAACTCCGTCGAGGTTAGATTGTTATACCTGTCTCTGGTGCTGGCCGTCACAGCGTGTAGTTATCAAAAATCTTACGAATTTCACCCGACTTGATCATCTGATAGATCTGGGAATCAAAGGACTGCATGAAATCGAGCAAGAAGGGCCAATCACCGCTTTCCCTGGCCGTTTTTGAAAATCCGATATAGACCGGATCCGTCCCGACTACCGCACCCACTTCATATTTTACATCCTGAAGCCTGTAGTACGTTTCCGATGCATATATCTGCTTTGTCAGGAGCTGAAAGGCGTTCTCTTCCATCATAATGCAGTCGACTCGCCCTTTAAGCAGCATCATGACGTTCTGTGCGGCGCCGTTGGCAGTTTCATATTGGATTTTGCCTTCATCAACCAGCTGTCTGAACGCCTGACCACCCCAGCCATCAAATCCGGCGACATTGCTGATGCGCAGGCCAACGTAGTCATACGGCCAGTCAGGCCGGGGCTGTTTGAGCACCTTCTGGTCGCAGATGGCAAGAATGGTTTCGGTGTAAAACGACAACGAGTAGGGATAGAGATAAGGCCAGTCGTGGCCATGAAAGAAAACCGGAGCCAGCCCTATGCCTTCGCCCTGCTCCATGATGCGCTGGCCACGTTTCCAGGGAATGGGAGTAAGCGTGACATCGTAGCCTTCCATCCTGGAAAAGGCGGTGCGAAGGATGTCGATGTAGACCCCTTTGGCTTCTCCTTTTTCATCACCGTAGGAGAAAGGCTCATAGGCGCTGTCTACATATATCTCGACTTCCTGCCTGTTTGCATAGGCGACCGACAGGCAAAACATCAAAGCCACCCCAAAAACGTATTTCATACCTCCTACCCCGGAAAAGACAGAATAAGTAGAGAAGATAGTCCAATTGTGCCGACCATGGGCCCTGTTGCGAGGGTTCACACTCATTAAGGCGAAGTAGTTCAGAAAATCGGTCTGATGACCTCTGCCGCTGAGCAGTTTTGTTAAGCGGCCAACGGGATCATTTCGCCGGCATTTCCTTGATGTACACGTCCTGCTGCGGGAACGGAATGGTGATGCCTTCCTGCTTGAACCGGCGCCAGATCTCCAGGCTGATGTCCGAGCGCACGCTGCCGAAACCGGCTTCCGGGTCTGCGACCCAGACCCGAACTTCCAGGTGAATGCCATGGTCGCCGAAGTTTGTTAGCCGGCAGGCCGGCTCTGGCTCCGAAATCACGCGCGGATGTTCCTGAGCGATCTCCAGCATGATGGCCATGGCACGCTCCACGTCATCACTGTAGCTGACCGACACCGGGATCTTCAGGCGCACGTTGGGGTCGGAATATGACCAGTTAATTACCTCCGTGGTGATCAGGTTTTCGTTGGGAATGAGCGTATCCACGCCGTCGCGATTACGCACCACCAGATAGCGCGCATGCAGTGCGACCACCCAGCCGAACTTCTCGCCGATGCTGATCACATCACCGGGGCGGATCGAGCGGTCGAACACCAGAATAAAACCGCTGATGAAGTTGCTGGCAATACGCTGCAGGCCGAAGCCCAGCCCCACGCCCAGGGCGCCGCCGAACACCGCGAGCGTCGTCAGATCAATACCGACCAGATTAAGCACCGACAGAGCCGCAACGGTGATCAGCACCAGTTTGCTGACCTTGGCTAACCCCACAGCCGCGCCGGCGCTGAGATACGGCAACTTGGACAGCCGCCGATCGATCATGCCCGACAGCCAGATGGCAACCACCAGTAAAAGCCCCAGCAACACCAGCAGTTTGATGACCGCCAACAGCGTGATGCGCAGCTCTCCCACGGAGATGGCGAGGCTGTCCATGGCGGCCAGCAAGCCGGGCAGCAACCCCAACAAATACAAGCCCACCACGAGCCAGATGAAGGTACTGATGAAATTTTCCGACGCTTTGACCAGAGGGCCGCTTCGCATGCCCTTGCGCAACATATACACCAGGGTGCGAATCAGGGCGGACGAGATCAGCAGCGGAACCGCCAGATCCAGGGCCCAGTGCGGCTGATCCAGCGCAGCGAGCAACGGCCGCCCCAGCAGAACCACCAGCAACATTGAAAGGGGGAAGGCCAGGCGCTGGATGGTGCGTTGCGTGATGTGTCGCACGCCCTGGGTGTCACCCGCCGTATGCCTGGCGATGTAGCGATTCAGAAAGAACGCGGCCAACCCTGCAAACAGGAGGACCGCTACCTGCGGGATCACATCCGACACGCGTATTTCCTGCAGGGCCACCAGCCAATCCTGCCAGTTTTCCACCATCAGCCACTCCCGAGCAATCAGCAACAGGCCGCCCCTGGCAGCAATCAGCCTCTCATTAGTATAGAAGCCAAACCGCTTACTTCCACGGTATAGTGCCGCCCTGAATTATCCCCAGCGCATCGTCCGCATATCGGGGTTCACCGTGCGGCCAGAGAGAGCCTGGAAAAAAGTCCAAGTTGGAGCAACGGAATGGCCTATCAGTTTGAAGACCTCAAAAAAGCCTGCCCTCAAGAGTGGCAAGACTACATTCAACACAGCTTCGTTACTCAGCTGGGCGATGCCACGCTGGCTGCGGACGCATTTCAGCATTACCTCAAACAGGATTATCTGTTCCTGATACAGTTTGCCCGCGCCTTTGCGCTGGCCGCCTACAAAAGCCCCACCCTGGCCGATATGCGCCAGGCCAAGGATGGCATGCAGGCCATCCTGGATACCGAACTGAGCTTGCATATCGACTTCTGCAAGGACTGGGGTATCTCGGAGGACGAACTGGCCAAGCTCCCTGAAGCCCGCGCCACACTGGCCTACACCCGATACGTTCTCGACACCGGCAACCGCGGCGACCTGCTGGACCTGCACGTCGCCCTGTCACCCTGCATGGTCGGCTATGGTGAAATCGCCAACTGGCTGAACCACCGCAGCGAGACCATTCGTGGCGAATCCAATCCCTACGACGCCTGGATCGCGATGTATGAAAGCGACGAATTCCAGGAAGCCATGCACGCAGAAATTCGCTGGCTGGATGACCGACTCGCCGAGGTATCCCCCTCCCGATTCGAACAACTCACCCGAATTTTCCGGGACGCCACGCGGCTGGAGATCGACTTCTGGGAAATGGGGCTCACACTAAGCGACTAAACACCCTTATTTTGTTCCAACAAAAACGAGAGCACCTGTGACAATATCCCTGAATGCCTCGGCGGCATAGGTAGCATGGACAATGCTGTTACTTCTGATCACCATCGGCTAACGCGGCTTTATGGTACTCACCTCGAAACGCTAGGCAGATGCCTGGACACGCGGCCGTAATCCGGAGGACAGCCCGCTCTTCAAGCGCGCAGAGGATGCCAAAAGGCAAGTTCGCCGACGGTGCCATCAGCTTTCCGGCAAAGTGGAAATACCGTCGATCTCGGTCACCGTTTTGGCATCCGCCCGCTCAATGATTTTAAGCAGGGTGGATTGAATCGTTTCGTCTTCCCGGGCATCACCCCCGCTTACAAACTTTTGCTCCTGGGGATCCGCGCCCTCTTCCTCGGTATATGCGATAACAACCTCGCTGGCTGAATCTGGCGTTTTGCCAGCGTACGCTTTACCAAAGTACTCCAGCGAAACCAACGGATAGCCGTGGAAGCCCTTCTTAACCTGCTTCGCAATTCGCTTCTTTGCTTTATCCACGTTCATATTTAGGGCCTGTCACCGAGGTTTGCATCTGAGTGCACATCAGCACCCAGTCGATACCTTTCGCCAATCCTATGCCGTTAAATCCGTCAAAAATAGATCTGTCCCGGTAATTCGCATCAACGGCCGTTCTCAATTTTATAGGAAATGCCTGCAAAGGTTTTACCGTTAGCCGTCAAGAATGCTTTGTGAACGCCAAGAGGATCGCCTTCGTCAATGACAAAATGCACGACAACCGTCTCTTCGTAAGAACGCATGGGAACGACAATGGAGTTATCACTGGCATCAAATTCAACGCCCTCAGGTACGACGGCTGGGCGAGTCGGGAATACCAGCTTCATTTGATAGGGCGTGTCCTGTGTAAAGTCAGTTTTCACCTTCCAAACATAGGTTTGTCTGTCCTTGTAAGGTATGGAATTGGTCTCTTTTCTACGATTATCACCATCCATACTGATGCTTCCGAGCCCGAACCAGGACTCGTAAACGTGGTTATCCTGATTGACAGGCTTCATGCCTTTCTTCCATAAGACGGTCTGACCAGAAACATCTGGTTCACTGCGGACGTAAATGCGACCCTCGACCTTATCTGTGGCAAACGCATACAGGCGAAAACCGTCCCCCTCATTTATTTTTTGTGCACCATAGGTTTCAATCAAACCGTCAAAATAGGCAAGCTGCCTGGCATTTACCTTCTCAACCATTTCTTCGGTCAGATGCTCTTTTTTTGGACCTACCCAGCCACCAACACCATGTTCCATCTGTACAAGCTGACCCCCGCTAAACCTGTAACGATATTGATGCCCCACAACGCCGAAAGGTGAAAAGGTTGTTTCGTACCTCTCTAACTCTACGGCATCATTCAACAGCCTGGCGTCACCTGAGGAAAACAAACTGTCGATCACAACGTTTCTGGACTCGCCCAGTGAAAATCGATATTCGTCTTTTCCCTCTGCAAACGAGGCCGCTGAGAGCGCCAATAGAACAATTAGGCAGGTCAGTAGTTCTATGAAATGCCGGTCTGGCGAATCCACATTTCTCACATCATCATCCTCAAATCGCCTGAGTTCACTCCAGAACTCCAAGGGCCGGTTTTTCCTTGAATTGCCGGGCAGGATGCCTGAACCCCGGGTTGTGAGCCAGGAACCAGAACACGTTAGATGAGGATAGGTGGGCCTTTAGGAGCGAGAAGGGTCGCTGAACAGTATAGTGCCCCCATGACCTATCCCCAGCGCCCCGGTTTTCTAGTCATCGTCGTCATCACGCAGGCGCTCCTGCCGCTCAGACTCTTCTTCCTTTGCGGCATCTATCACAGCCATCAGCTCATCCACGTCCGCGCTTTGCGTGGCGTGCTCGAAACAGCCGGTGAGCCTGCTTTCCGGGTGCAGGTCGCCGCTCTCGTACAGGGCCCAGATTTCCTTGCCGTAGTCGGTCTTCAGAAGCTCCGGGGCAAACTTGCCGAAATATCGGCGCATGTTATCCACATCCCGCTCCAGCATTCGCTCGGCGCTGTTGTTGCCGGCGGCGTTGACCGCCTGGGGCAGGTCGATAATCACCGGGCCCTGGCCGTCCAAAAGCACATTGAACTCTGACAGGTCGCCGTGAATCAGCCCGGCGTCGAGCATCCGCACCACTTCGGCAATGATCCGGGCGTAGTAATCCCGGGCCTGATCCGGTGTCAGGGCAACCTCATCCAGCCGCGGCGCGGCATTGCCCTGATCATCGGCAACCAATTCCATCAGCAGAACTCCGTCCACAAAACCGAAGGGTTCCGGGACCCGCACACCCGCCTCAGCCAGGCGATAAAGGGCATCCACTTCGGCATTCAGCCAGGCACTTTCCTGCTCTTTCTGACCGTAACGGGTTTTCTTGCCCATGGCCCGAGCGCGGCGGCTATTGCGAACCTTCCGCCCCTCCTGATATTCCACGGCCTGCTTGAAGCTGCGTTTCCTGGCCTCCTTGAATACCTTGGCGCAGCGCACCTGGTCTCCACAGCGAACCACATAGACCTGCGCTTCCTTCCCGCTCATCAACTGGTAAAGCACTTCATCCACCATGCCATCATCAACAAGCGGCTGTAATCTCTCAGGTACTCGCATAAAATCCTTTGAAGTTTTTCTTAGGTAAAGAAACGCCGATCAAAAATAGGCCTGTCCCGAGTCTGAGCGGTCAAGATCCTCCAGTCAAAAGCCATAACAACAAGCCAGCTCACTGTTCTATCACTCCGAATGCGTTACAGTTGAACTCGTTTGGCGGCGACCCACAACAAGGAATGGGATGAGTAAATCTGGCATCAGCTCTGAAATCCGGTACTTACTTTACTTCGGCGCGTTTTTCGTTGTGTTTATTGCCGGTGTGTCGTATTTCATCAGCGGCTGGGATTCGCGAAAAACCAACCCAAACCAGCAACTGGTCAGTCAAACCCGCGACGGCTCCACTGAAATTGAACTACAGGCCAACCGCCAGGGCCATTATCTGGCAAACGGCACCATCAACAACCAGAACGTCACCTTCATCCTGGATACCGGCGCCACGACCGTGTCTGTCTCAGAATCTGTCGCCCAAAAAGCAGGCCTTGCCCGGGAACAGCGCGGCCGTGCACGCACCGCGGCTGGCACAGTCGAGGTGTGGAGCACCACCATTGACGAACTCCGCCTGGGCGATATGACGTTCAAAAATGTACCCGGCACCATCAACCCCGACATGGACCCCGATATGGTGTTGCTGGGAATGAGCGTGCTTGGACAGCTCGACTTCTCCCAACAGTCGGGCGTTCTAACCCTGAGCCAGCAAAAACGCTGACGAAATACGGTAAAGAGAAACCATGGAATTCACTTTCCTGGGCACATCCGCCGGAACCCCCACACGGTCACGCAACGTAACCGGCCTGGCCCTGTGCCACTCCGGCCCCAAACCCTGGTACCTGGTGGACTGTGGCGAAGGCACGCAGCACCAGTTGATGCGTACTCGCTACTCGGTGATGCAGTTGCGGGCCATATTCATCACCCACATCCACGGCGACCACACCTTCGGTTTGCCGGGACTGCTCACCAGTGCCTCCATGCTCGGCCGTACGGAGCCCCTTGATATCATCGCCCCCATCCAGGTGCAGCACCTGATCACCGCAGTGATGGATAACAGCGACTCCACCCTGGGCTACCCCCTGAACTTCATAGACTCCGAAGCGCCCGACTTCCACTGGCAGGATGAGCAATTCAGCGTGAGTGCCGTACCGCTATCCCATCGCGTTTCCTGTCGCGCTTATGTGTTCACCGAAACGAGGCTGGAGCGCCAACTGCTGCAGGCCAAACTCCGCAAGGATGGTATCGAGCCCGGCCCCTCTTGGGGTGAATTGCAGCATGGGAACAATGTTCAGCTGGATGATGGCCGCCTGCTCAGAAGTGACGATTACACACAGATTTCGCGCACCGCCCGCCGCCTGATTGTCGCCGGCGACAACGACACCCCGTCCCTGCTGGCCGAGGCCTGCGAAGGCGCCCATGTTTTGATCCACGAGGCCACCTATACCCAGGACGTGGCCGACCGCGTCGGATCATGGCCCCAACACAGCTCCGCGGAACAGGTGGCCAAATTTGCTCAGCAGGCACAGCTTCCCAACCTGGTGCTGACTCACTTCAGCTCCCGTTACCAGTCGGGGCCCGGCGGCGCGCCTCATATCAATCAACTGGCGGCCGAAGCCATGCAACACTACCAGGGCCAGTTGTTCCTCGCTCGGGATTTCGATACCTACCGGCTGGCGAAGGATTTATCGCTTAGCTGCGTGACAACCGAAAGCACAACGCCATGACCCGCTCCAGCATCGGGTCTTTGCCTTCCTCGCGCCCTTTTCGGCCAAGGTACTTGAGGCGAATGTGTGGCGGGATGCCGACATCTTCGTAAATCTCCCCGTCGTAAGCCCGGTAGATTTCATTGGACAAGGTCAGGTGCCAGCCATTTGGCAGATGGCGCTCGAGCGTGTCGGAAAGGATGCCCTGGGTAGGCTCGCCAATCAGGGTAAGACGGGGATGCTGCAGCAAAGAGAGCACGAAGATTTCTGCGGCACTGGCCGTCAGCTCGCTTGTCAGCACAAACAGGTTGCCCTGGTATGTCTCATCGGCAGGCGTGACATAGACAGACTGCTTTCCGGTGAATCCATTGCCATGACGGGCTGACTTGGTGAAAGCCAGCCGTTTGCGATCCATCAGATACGCGGCAAAGCGCAGTGCGACCCCATCGTAGCCCCCACCATTGTTGCGAAGATCGATCACCAGATTGGGGAGTTCGCCAACATCGGCCAGCACCCTCTTCATCACATTGTCGACCGCATTGAGATCCGCAGCCGGTTTGCCTGACTTGCCACTTTGCCCGGCCATGGCACGAATGTTCAGGTAACCGATTTGGTCATTAAGCCGCCCCCACTCCACCAGCCGGTTGCCGCCACGGCTAACGGCGCCCGAAAGATAATCTTCATGGATCAAGTCACGCGCCGACTCGTTGATCTCGCCCAGGTAGCTGGTGAGCTCCCGGTCATCATTGGCCTCTTCAAGTTCCCGTGTCAGCCGCCTGAAGAGCGCCGGCTCGGCACCTGCCCGGTAATGACCCAAGGGTGAATGCAGGCGAATATGGCCATCCTTCAGGGGCCGTAGCATCGCAACCATGATGGCAAAGAGCGTTTCCTGTGATGGGTTCGCGTTAATCTGGGAAAGATAGTGCTGATGCGCCTGGTCCCAGGCCACACCTTTGAGTTCAAACAGGGCGTATTGCTCGTGAAAGGTTCGCCAGAAAACGTCAAAGTTGTATTGCGGATCCTTTGGCCTGTGCCTGTGACTTTCAGTGACACTGGCGGGCATTCCTTTCAGGCGGCGGAAGCTGATGCGTGCTACGCCCGTTACCCGATGGGCACTGAACGCCTGGCCACCCGGGGATACCGCCACATCTTCGTAATAGTGATCGAGTTCTTCAATACTGCCCTCATGAATCTTGAGACAGCTGATGCTGGTTTCTTCAAAAAGGGTGTACCCATCTTCCTCAATCAGCAACACAGTGCCGTAACCCTGGGAGCGCCAGACACCCTGCAGGCTTGCAAAATCAGGACTGGAAACAGAACTGCCACGGCGTTGGGCGAGTTTCATAAAGGACTCCAGATCCATTACGGTTGTTGTCAGACCTCAGCTTACAGTCACCAGTGTAGAATGGCCCCATGAATTATCCCCAGCGCATCGTCTGCCTTACCGAAGAAACCACCGAGACCCTCTACTCCATCGGCGCCGAAGACCGCATTGTTGGCATATCCGGGTTCACCGTGCGGCCAGAGCGAGCCCGAAAGGAAAAGCCCAAAGTGTCTGCCTTCACCTCCGCCAAGATCGGGCGAATACTGGACCTGAAGCCGGACCTGGTGGTGGGGTTTTCCGACATGCAGGCAGACATTGCCGCCGAACTGGTGCGCAGCGGTGTGGCCGTGCATATGTTCAACCAGCGCACCGTGGCCGGCATCCTCTCCATGATCCGAACCCTCGGCGGCATGCTGGGCCTGGCCGAGCAAACCGACGCCTACGCGCAAACCCTGTTCGATAGGGTTGAAACAATAAGGGCGGAGAGAAGCGCAAGACCCAACCGACCTCGAGTTTACTTCGAAGAATGGGGCGACCCCATGATCACCGGCATCGGCTGGGTGTCCGAGCTGATCGGCATTGCTGGCGGCGAGGATATCTTTCCAGAAAAGGCCGCGGAACCCGGCGCCCGGGAACGCATCATCGAAAACCCCGAGGACGTCATCACCCGGCAACCGGATATCATCATCGGTTCCTGGTGCGGAAGGAAGTTTCGCCCTGAGCAGGTGACCGAGCGCCCCGGTTGGGCGGATATACCCGCGGTGCGGAATAACCACCTTTACGAGATCAAGTCACCGCTGATCCTTCAGCCAGGGCCGGCTGCGCTGACGGATGGGTTGGATGCGTTGTGCGGGATTATTGATCGCGTGTGAACGGCCGAAAATTGGGAACAATCACGATGGCATTTGTTGACACTAGCTCTGGGACATGAAGTGGGCCGAAAAATAAATCTGTCCCGGTGTTTCTTTGTCAGCTTAATGCGCCTCTTAACTCGCTATTCTCGATTCCACCATACTTCTAAGATTGATCAAATAATTGGTCATACTATCGGCCACCTGCCTAACTTCGTCGTCGCTGAACTGGATTGCCGATCCCGAGAGGCTAGGCTTTAGAGTTCTTGGCTTCGCACCAGAAACTTGACGAACCAACCTTTCATTGATTCTTGAAGAATCATGCACGATCACATGCCTTCCCGCTTGGGCCATAATAATGTTATTGACGTCGATATTTTTATCGATTGTAAACCCAAAATATGTCTTAAATGCTCTACCTATACTCTTCATATCCTGAAACGATAAGTCGTTTTTTTCAGCAACAAAATTTCCAAGATATTCTTTGATCTCACCATCGAATTCGAGAAGCTGAGAGACCGATATTTTTAACTCCTCATTACGCAACTCTTTAGAATCGCCATTTTGAGCCAAATCATTGATACCTTGTCTAAATATATCTGAAATAGACGAAGCAAAGACAGAAACTAGGAGAACAATACATTGATTGTATATAACTTGATATTGTGGCTTTAAAGAATCGTTACTCCTGATATTCTCAAGCATTTGAAGCGTATTTTCAGCCAATAGTCTTGGATTCTCAATTTTATGCGCCCTGCGCAATCTGTCTTGCAGATCCTTTACCCCGCTTATCGCAAAATTCAAGACGACTCGATCAAAGCTCATCAACTTAAAAATATTATCAACGTTCTTCTTAAACGTGGCTTCTATACGTTCGTAATCCACAATTTCTCCTTGAAGGTTCAAGTCCTAAAGGTATGAGGCACGATAAAGAAGAAGTCATAGAAAGAAGTTCCGATGGTCACTGCACACGTATTAAATCGACCTGTCGATTTTGTTAGCAGAATTGAGGCGTTGCTCGAGAACAATCACCATCACTTGCTCCCCCACCAAGTAAAAAACTGATGGCGCCTGCAATTAACACAGTCACAAATGCGTATTGAGCTGCCTTAATTGCGAAACTTCCTACCGTTGGTGCTTCTTCGTTTTCCTTGGGCTCTTTATTTCGTGAACCAAAAAGTACGCTGAACCAAACTACATAGATAATCCCGAATGCCGGGAGTGGGTAACTTGATATTAGTATAACTGATATCGGCACCAATAAGAGTGCAGCAATACCGATCAGAAAGCTCCATTCCTCCCAAACAATAGCGGACCATAAGAAATATGCTATTCCTAGACCGAACACTATTTGTAGGATTTCTATCAATGTCATTTTTTATAGGGGCCGATTTAGAGATTAACATCTGAGTTTACCGGCATTCGAGCCTATGCATGTTTTTACATTAGCAAAATTGATAGCTTGTCGAATGTCCGGTGCGACAATTTGTTAGTCACTGAGGGTGCCATGCCTCTGACTAAAAATTGAAATCTTGGCAAAACGCCGCTCGTCAGAAGGCGCATAAAACATTCGAACAAAACGATCACAGGCAACACTAACCTGGTACTCATCTCGCTCAAATAGCTGATCCTCAACCTCACGGATGTAGCGGATCAATTCTCGTCCCCTCGATGTGAGCGGGGAGAGGAACGAAGGCAACATCTGCCGCTCATTCCAATCTATCAGGTAGTCGGAATAGTCAACCTGAACAAGATTCTGAGCCATCAAAAAGCGCACATAACTGTTAAGGAACTCGTGAGTCTCGAAATTAACACCTACTCCCAATTCTGAGTTTGTAGCCGCTAGATTGTACTCAGCGAGATCAAGCGGAATCTGCATATCGAAGAATGAGTGGCGACATAAATTCGTCAAGGAATGAACAAAGATTTCAAAGAAGCTAACCGGAAACGATCCATCCCAATGTCTCGTCTCAACCATTTCCTTGAGCAACTCCGGCATCTCAAGAAAAGCGTCAGGATCTATCGACGGAAGTTGGAACAAATCCTCTTTCGAAGCGCTATTCAAGCAATTTTTCTTAAAGACTGGAATATAGTTGAAGGTCCGCTCTCGTTCGGGGATCGATAGGTAGTAGCGCGCATCAGAAAAATAGACCTTATCCGATTCGGGGTCGTGAAGCATGACAACGACTGGCAACGGAAAGGTTTCCCAGTAATGCCTATGTGCCTCTTTTGGGTAGAAGGCATAATGATCGCCTTTGTCATTTAGATAGGACTTTCCGGACTTGGCTTGGACGGCGATCAGTTTTCCCAACGCTTGGTCTCCCGATACAAGCTCGATCTGCGCGTCGATGCCGACATCGGAATTTGGAGTCTCTCGAAAAATCAATCCCAAGGACGTAACTTGTGCAGCAATCGAGAACACACCCGCACGCTCGGTGAAATCCGTGGGCCTGTATTTTGGCAATTCCATTTCAATAAGTACCTAACTCTATGGTTTTCGACAGGTTTGGCACCGCAACGAAAAGAGAAAATTGCTTATTAGCTGCCGTCAAACCGTATCATTCCGAAACTGTTCCAAACCTTCAAGAAGTGATCGGAGCTCCTGCATGATTTCACTCTGCTGCATGCTACTCACAACGGATAGCGGAGTTAGAGCGATCCCATATTCCTCTTGTAGTTTCGCATTAAGTAATGAAAAGACGTGCTTCCCGGGTAACATGGCCAACCTTTTGTCCCACTCAGACCAATCAGCTTCGAATTGCTCAATCAATTTCTGGCTAATGGTTGCTGAGTCGCGGTGGGGGTTTTCTGCCTTTATGAACTCGCCTTGCCGCGACAAGTACTGTGCTTGGACTTTGCTTCGGAGTGTGTCGGCTATTTCGTTCATCCACTCTTCGAAGTCTCCAGCAAACGTTTTCTTTTCCCCAGAGCGAAGCGCTTTCTCGCTTACGCGCTTATCAGCGGCACGGGCTAACGCCGAGGGTATCAGCAGAAAATTTTCAATCTCTTTACACTCATGGATATGGGCAAATGATGAAAATTCTTCAAAGTCAGCCAGAAGCTTCGCGACCTCGCCTTGAGGGCGGTAGTCCCGATCGAATACGATCGCTTTGGCGATTTTTGTTCCGAGTGTCAACTCTATTCCTTCCGCAAAATTCTTCACTTTTTGCGGGTTAAAGCCCTCTGCTGGTATTACGGCGAAGTCTGATCGATTAGCTAAGGCATCCATTCCAAGTTTTCTAGCAAACGCTGCTAATAACTGAAAGTCCTTGCCTTCGACGAATACCGCCCGTCGGGACTTCGCTAGCTGTGTGAGAGTGGGGTTTAGATTCGATCCAAGGGCACCAAAGATAGGCTGAAGCTGCGATGCGTTTTTGATTCTTTTCGCGCTTTTGCCCCGCTTGTTTACTACTAAAAGATCATTCGGGTCTGCTTCCGTAATGATCTCCGTTGAGTGAGTAGCAATCAGCACATCTGGCGCAACTTGACGAAGGATCTCCAACAACTGACGTTGCAGATCTGAGTGAAGATAGATATCCGGCTCGTCAATGATCAGAAGCGATGCGTCTTTGTTTCTGACGATAAAGGTCAGCATTTGGCACCATACTTGAAAACCAAAGCCTGCCCAGAAGATTTCGCGAGGATACCTCGCCTCTGGGCAGAACATGTGTAGCACTGGTTTATCGTGGCTTCGGTCTACTTCCGGTCTTTCAATGTCCATTCCTGGCCATGTTTGCAATATCAATTTTCTGAACTCGTCAAACTCTTCCGGATAGTGATACCAAATGTTTCTAAAATTTCGCGAAGCACGATGTGTCAGAAGCGCTAACCTCGCAGCCTCGAGCTGGTAGAGAGGTTCGTTGTGTTCAACCGGCCCTAGGATCGGGACCATTCCTATTGAGCAATCGAATGCCTTCTTGAACTTGGCTGGAGAATCAACAGGCTTGCCTACTGTTTCTGCAATCATGTAACAGACATCATTCTCTGGAAATATCAACTTGAGCTTATTCTTCGAGACTAGATGGAACTCTATGATTGCCGGTTCGCTTTCGTCGTAATTCGTAAAAATGTTCTCGGTTGCAACTGGGAGGTCTTCGAGAGGAACAATGTATCCAGATGCAGCCACTGCAGGATGGTTGATGTAGCCAGGCTTTCTCGAACGGGCCTTTCGTATTCCTTCGCTTAGAATTCGAAATGCACTTACGATCGTAGATTTTCCCGCATTGTTTGGTCCAACAATTACATTGAAATCGGACAGTGTCACAGAGTAACGCTTCAGAGCCTTGTAATTCCGAAATTGAACTCTCGTAAATCGATCCTGCATATGAGTACCAAAAGCATTTAACAGCAACAAAACCGAATGCTGTAATAGTGCGGCAAGCTGACTTGCTCCATAATCTGATGAAAGTAGGAGTAGCCACAAGCTCAGTTCATTAGAAAACAAAAGCTTAGATGAGAGATGGTGATGACGCACGGAATATCCTGACTTCTTCAATACTGAATATCGAAGAAGTCAGGAAATGACACCTTGTTCTTGATCACCGAGGGCTTCGGCAGTGCAGAAATAAGGCACTGTAGGCGGGATTGATACCTTAGCGGTTAGCGGTTTGAGTCAACGACGCTGCTTCATCGTTTTCCACGCTGAATATGCAGCGGCCAAAACGATACCCGCCGCAAACAAATACTCCACGTGCAGCACATCCCCAATCGCCTCATGTCCAGGATGCGCAAGCGCCGTGGTAGATGTCGAAATCAAAGCGGCAGTCAGGCTGACTTTCTTTAGCAGTTTCATACGATGTTCTCCCCTATTCATTGAAGTCTGAATCTCTGTCTCAGGCCGTTTCAGCCACTTTCCCCGGGCGCCTCTCCGGCAGCATGCCCCGCTCCAGAATGAAGCTGATGATGGTTTCCAGCCCTACCCCGTCGTACAGGTTGGTGAACACGAAGGGGCGTTCGCCGCGCATTTTCTTGGCGTCGCGGTCCATCACGTCCAGGCTGGCGTGGACCTGTTCGGCGATGTCGATTTTGTTGATGATCAACAGGTCGGATTTGGTGATGCCGGGGCCGCCTTTGCGTGGGATTTTGTCGCCCGCCGAGACGTCGATCACGTACAGGGTCAGGTCGCTCAGTTCCGGGCTGAAGGTGGCGGACAGGTTGTCGCCGCCGGATTCCACCAGCACCAGTTCCAGGTTCGGGTGGCGGCTTTGCAGGTCGTCGATCGCGGCCAGGTTCATGCTGGCGTCTTCGCGTATTGCTGTATGGGGGCAGCCGCCGGTTTCAACGCCCAGGATACGGTCCGCTGGCAGGGCTTCGTGCTTCAGCAGGAAGTCCGCGTCTTCACGGGTGTAGATGTCGTTGGTGACCACGGCGATGTCGTAGTGGTCTTTCAGGTTTTTGCACAGCTGGCGCAGCAGGGCTGTTTTGCCGGAGCCAACCGGGCCGCCTACGCCTACTCTCAAACAATGTGTCATGGTGTTGTCCTCTTGTTTTAACTTCTAAACAGTCGTGAGTACTGTGTTTCATGGTGGGCGCTTCCCAGCGCCAGGCCCGGGATGATCGGGCCCAATTCGGAATCTTTCAGCTGCATGGCCACATCTACCGCTGTCACCAGTTTCGGGCGCAGTTTTTCGGTCAGCCGTTGTGCCGCGGTGTGGCCCAGGGGCATGGCTTTGCAGGCCACGGCCAGCTGGTTTTCCAGCCAGGCCCAGGCGAAGCCGAGCAATGTCTGGCGTGGGGTTACGCCGCGGAATTCAGCGGCCCAGGCGAAAACGGTGGCGTAGCCGGGTTCAGCGGGCATCAGGCCGTCTTTGGGCAGCAGGCCCAGGCTGTCGAGCAGCCGCACCAGGGCGGCGCCCAGGCGCAGGTCTTCGTCGCTCAGTTCGGCGGTTTCCCGGGTGGCGTGCAGCCAGGCGTTCCAGTGGCTGAGTGCGTCGGCGTCTTCTTCGGCCCACGCGCGTTGAAGGTGAACCAGCAGGGGCAGTTCGCAGCGGGTCAGGCCGTCTTCCAGCACGCCTTCCAGCCAGTGGCCCAACTGGTCTTCGTTTTTTACCCAGCCCAGTTCAAAGGCGCTTTCCAGCCCCTGTGACCAGGCAAAGGCGCCGATGGGCAGTGCGGGGCTGACCAGTTGCATCAGGCCCAGCAGGGCCAGGTCGCCGCTGTAGTCTGTTGCTTTAGCCGTGCGCATGTCCGTGGCCCTTTTGATGAGCATGGCCATGTGAGTGGCCATGGGAATGGCTGTGCGAATGCGAATGACTGTGGCTATGCCCGTGGTCGTGGCCGGCCTGCGCGTAGGCGCCGGATTCCGGATTGAACGGGGCCTGGTGGTGATACAGGGTGGCGCCAAGGCGTTCGGCCAGTTCTTCCAGTACGTGGTCTGGCGGAAAGCGCACGTAGCCTCTTGTGCCGTCTTTGGCGGTCAGTTCTTCGCCGATAGCGAGGGTGACGTGGCGGTTGCCCAGGTGGTAGCACAGCTTCGCCATGGGCAAGCCCATTTCGATGTAGGCGGTGACCACAGGTTCCTGTGCCGCGCGGATGCGGATGATTTCCCCGGTTTTGGCCTGCAGGCAGGCGCCGTCTTGCAGCACCGGGCCACGGTCCAGGAACAGGCCGACGTCGTAGCCAGTATCGGTTTTAGCCCGCAGGCGACCGCGCTGGCGCGATTCGAATGGCAGGGTCAGGTGGTCGTGTATTTCGCTGGCTTCTACCCGGCCGACGCGTTGTGTGAGTTCGAGCATGGCTGACTCCTTAAAACAGATGGTAGCGCTGGGCCAGTGGCAGTTCGGTGGCGGGCTCACAGGTGAGCAGCTCGCCATCGGCGTGCACTTCGTAAGTTTGTGGGTCCACGGTCAGGTGCGGGCAGGCGTCGTTCAGTTTCAGGTCGCCTTTGCGCACGGTCCGCACGTTTTTGCAGGCAGACAGCGGGCTGTTCAGCCCCAGCTCTTTGCCAATGCCGGCATCGAACGCCGCCTGGCTGACAAAGCTCAAGCGGGTGGCACTGGCTGCGCGGCCCAGGGCCCCGAACATGGTGCGGTAGTGCACCGGCTGGGGCGTGGGGATGGACGCGTTGGGATCGCCCATGGGCGCGGCGCCGATCATGCCGCCTTTCAGGATGAGCGCGGGTTTTACGCCGAAGAAGGCCGGGTCCCACAGCACCAGGTCCGCCAGCTTGCCCACTTCCACCGAGCCGACATCGTGGGCGATGCCGTGGGTGATGGCGGGGTTGATGGTGTACTTGGCGATGTAGCGGCGGGCGCGAACGTTATCCGCGCCGCGCTCTTCGTCTTCCGGCAGCAGGCCGCGCTGCACTTTCATTTTGTGGGCGGTCTGCCAGGTGCGGCACACCACTTCCCCAACCCGGCCCATGGCCTGGGAGTCAGACGCCAGCATGGAGATCACGCCCATGTCCTGCAGGATGTCTTCCGCGGCGATGGTCTCGCGGCGAATGCGGGAGTCGGCGAAGGCGACGTCTTCGGGGATGTTCGGGTCCAGGTGGTGGCACACCATCAGCATGTCGAGGTGTTCGTCGATGGTGTTCACGGTGTAGGGCCGCGTGGGGTTTGTAGACGACGGCAGCACGTAGTCCTTGGAACACGCGGTGATGATGTCCGGCGCGTGGCCGCCCCCGGCACCTTCCGTGTGGTAGGTGTGGATGCAGCGTTCTTTGAACGCGGCCAGGGTGTCTTCCACAAACCCGGATTCGTTCAGGGTGTCGGTGTGGATGGCGATCTGTACGTCGTATTTGTCCGCGACCGTCAGGCAGTTGTCGATGGCCGCCGGGGTGGTGCCCCAGTCTTCGTGCAGCTTCAGGCCCATGGCGCCGGCCTTGATTTGCAGCTCCAGGGATTCCGGCAGGCTGGCGTTGCCTTTGCCCAGGAAGCCGATGTTCATGGGCATGTCGTCCACGGCCTGGAGCATCTTGCCGATGTGCCAGGGGCCTGGGGTACAGGTGGTAGCGTTGGTGCCCGTGGCCGGGCCGGTGCCACCGCCAAGCATGGTGGTGATGCCGCTCATCAGGGCTTCTTCGATCTGCTGGGGGCAGATGAAGTGGATGTGGGCGTCGATGCCGCCGGCGGTGAGGATTTTGCCTTCACCGGCGATGACTTCAGTGCCGGGGCCGATGACGATCTGTACGTCCGGCTGGGTGTCGGGGTTACCGGCTTTGCCGATGGCGGCGATGCGGCCGTTCTGCAGGCCCACGTCGGCTTTGACCACGCCCCACCAGTCCAGGATCAGGGCGTTGGTGATAACGGTGTCCATCACGGTGTCGTCGGCACGCTGGCTCTGGCCCATGCCATCACGGATGACCTTGCCGCCGCCGAATTTTACTTCGTCGCCGTAGTGGGTGGCGTCGCTTTCGACTTCAATCCACAGTTCGGTGTCGCCCAGGCGAACCCGGTCACCCACGGTGGGGCCGTACATGTCGGCGTAGGCTTGTCTGGTGATTTTCATTATTTGTCCTCCAGCTTGCCCATGACTTCCTGTCGGAAACCGTAAATCTCGCGGTTGCCTGCGTAGGGAATCAGCGTGACTTCGCGGGTCTGGCCTGGTTCAAAGCGAATAGCGGTGCCAGCGGCGACGTCCAGGCGATAGCCCTTGGCTTTTTCGCGATCAAAATCCAGTGCGGGGTTGGTTTCAGCGAAGTGATAGTGAGAGCCCACCTGAATCGGGCGGTCGCCGCTGTTGCCGACTTCGATGGTGATGCGCTCGCGGCCTTCGCAGAGTTCGATGTCGCCGTCTTTGAGGTCGTATTCTCCGGGGATCATGGCAACCTCCTTACACAATCGGGTTATGGACGGTGACGAGTTTGGTGCCGTCCGGGAAGGTGGCTTCGACCTGTACTTCATCGACCATTTCAGCCACGCCTTCCATGACGTCGTCACGGGTGAGGATTTCGGTGCCGGCGGTCATCATTTCCGCCACGCTGCGACCTTCACGGGCGCCTTCCATGATCTCGGCGCTGATGAGGGCGACGGCTTCCGGGTAATTCAACTTCAGGCCCTTGGCCTTGCGGCGTTCGGCCAGCAGTGCTGCGGTGAACAGCAGCAGTTTGTCTTTGTCTCTTGGCGTCAATTCCATTGTTGTTCTCCTCCTAGACTGGAGTTCGTCGGCAGGAGGGAAGGAGTGTCCGGGATACGCTGTGAATACGTCCCTGTACGCTCGACAAAAACATCCATGTTTTTGACGATCCCGGACACTCCTTCCCTCCTGCCTTGTTCAACCTATGAGTAAGCCTGCTTAGGTCAGCCAGATTCGGGGCACGACTGCTGAATGCCCCGTTAACAGGGGCCTCAGGATTTCCCAGGCGCTCTGGCAAGTTTTCCAGGCTTCGTTTCTTTCATTTCCTAAATAGCGCAACAGGACCACACCGCGTCTGCGGGTGACGGCCCAGTTTTTTGATTCGGGTAGCTGCTCACGAATGGCTTCGATAGCGCCGGCCTCGTCTTCCAGACCGACCACCCATAAGGTCGCCTGAACGGTCGCGCCGCCCTGCCCCCATTTGCCCTGAAAACGTGGGTGCGTGGGATCGAGGATCTGGCGTTCCAGCCACAGGGGTTTGCCGTCCAGGCTCAGGCTGAAGCGTTGCTCCAGGTGGCCGGTGACGAACGGCAGATCGCCCACCGGGCGGCCCAGCGCAAGGACTTCCCAGCCGATGCACTTGGCGCCGCTTTCCAGTTCGATGGTGGTGGTCTGTTCGCCACGGGAACCGTTGAAAGCCAGGGTTTCCTGGGGCAGGTATTCGAGTAC
This sequence comes from Marinobacter sp. CHS3-4, assembly GCF_030053415.1. GTDB lineage: Bacteria > Pseudomonadota > Gammaproteobacteria > Pseudomonadales > Oleiphilaceae > Marinobacter. The sequence continues at coordinate 1,083,818 of NZ_JASGBJ010000001.1, read as the reverse complement.
GCCGTCTTTGGCCACGTTCAGTGACGTGTGCTGGCCCCAGGCGACGCCGTTGCGGTCGGCTTTGTAGAGCTTGGCGGCGGCCGGTGTGGTCAGCAGGGAGTGGGCGCCAGCGCCCACAGAGACGTCGATGCCCAGTGAGTCACCACTAACTAACCCGCCCGGCGGGTGCAGCAGGTACACGTGGCAGCAGCCGGTTTTGCCTTCCGGATAGAACGGGCGCTGAACCCGCAGCGGGCCTTTGTGGCTGATGCGGGTCATGCGGGTGATCTGCTTCGTTTGTTCTTCGCGCGCCTCGAAACCCAGCTGTATCGACGCCGCCCAGCGACGGTCCGCGTCAAAACGGTGGCCGGAGTCCTCTTTCGGCAGAGGGGGCGTGGGCAGGCGCTCGAAAACAGTCATACGGTCAGGTGCTTCTTGATGAGTTCGTCAGACAATTCGCTGATCTGGCCACCGGCTACCTGTCGGCCCCGGTCCATGATGGCGAAGTTGTCGGCGTATTTGCGGGCGAACGGCAGCTTCTGCTCTACAAGGAGCACCGTCAGGCCGTCTTCTTCGATCAGCTTGCGGATGACCTCGCCGATCTGGGCGACGATGTTGGGCTGAATGCCCTCCCCCGGCTCGTCCAGAATCAGCAGGCGCGGTTCGATCACCAGAGCGCGGCCAATGGCCAGTTGCTGTTGCTGGCCGCCAGAGAGGTCGCCGCCGCGGCGGTTTTTCATTTCTTTCAGCACCGGGAACAGCTCGTACACCCGGTCCGGGATTTTCTTGCTGCCGTCCTTTCGCACCGCCAGGCCCACGCGCAGGTTTTCTTCCACGGTCAGCAGCGGGAAAATCTGCCGGCCCTGGGGCACGTAGCCGATGCCCAGGCGGCTGCGGTCCTCGACCTTTTTCTGGGTCAGTTCCACGTCGCCGGCGAATTCGATGCGGCCGCTTTTGACGGTTTCCTCGCCCATCACGCATTTCATCAGGGTGGTCTTGCCCACGCCGTTACGGCCCATCACGCAAGTGCACTGCCCCTGGGGCACGTTCAGCTCCAGATCCCAGAGGGTGTGGCTTTCGCCGTAGAACTGGTTGAGCTTTTCGATCTTCAGCATCACGCCTCCTCCCCGAGATAGACCTTGATCACTTCCGGGTCGTTGGAGACCTGATCCATGCTGCCTTCCGCCAGCACGCTGCCCTGATGTAGCACGGTGACTTTGCGGGCGATGGAGCGCACGAAGCCCATGTCGTGCTCGACCACCACCACGGACTGCTTGCCTGCAAGGCTGGTGAGCAGTTCGGCGGTGCGTTCCATTTCCTGTTCGGTCATGCCCGCTACCGGCTCGTCCACCAGCAGCAGACGCGGCTTCTGCATTAGAAGCATGCCGATTTCCAGCCACTGTTTCTGGCCGTGGGAGAGAATGCCTGCCAGTAAGTCGCGGTGATCTTTCAGGCCGATGGTGACCAGCACTTCTTCGATGCGCTCGCGGAATTCGGCGCGCATCTTGGCCCGCAAGGTCGGGATGACCCGCTTGTCGGTGGCCATGGCCAGTTCCAGGTTTTCGAACACCGTGAGGGCTTCAAACACCGTGGGCTTCTGGAACTTGCGGCCGATGCCCAGGCTGGCGATTTCCGGCTCGTTCTTGGTGAGCAGGTTATGACGGGTACCAAACCAGACCGACCCGGTATCGGGCGCGGTTTTGCCGGTGATAATGTCCATCATGGTGGTTTTGCCGGCCCCGTTGGGGCCGATGATGCAGCGCAGTTCGCCGTCGTCGATGGTCAGGTTCAGGTTGTTGATGGCTTTGAAGCCGTCAAAGCTGACGTTCACGTCTTCCAGATACAGGATCGGGCCGTGGCGAACGTCCACCGGGGACGCTTGCGGCGTCAGGAAATGGAAGACGTGCTCGCGATCGGCCATTTCTTCAAAAAAACTCATGCCGTCGCCTCCTGTCCGCTCGGTTTGTCAGTGGCGGTGCCATCGGGAGTGCCACTGTCTGAATCGTCTGGTTTGGCTTTCTTGCGTTTGGCCAGCAGGCCTGCAATGCCCTTCGGCAGGAACACGGTAACCAGCACGAACAGGCCGCCCAGGGCGAACAGCCAGGCGTCTGGCATCACGCCGGTGAACACGGTTTTGGCGTAGTTCACCAGAATGGCGCCGATCACCGCGCCGTAGAGCGTGGCGCGACCGCCCAGGGCCACCCACACCACGATTTCGATGGAGAAAAGCGGCGAGAATTCGCTGGGGTTGATGATGCCCACCTGGGGCACATACAGCGCCCCGGCCACGCCGGCGATCATCGCGGAGACCACAAATACGAACAGTTGCACACGGTCCACGCGGTACCCCAGGAAGCGGGCACGGGCTTCCGCGTCGCGGCAGGCGATGCTCACGCGGCCCAGCTTGCTGGTGACAATGCCCCGACACACCAGATAGCCAATCGCCAACGCAATGCCGGAGGCAATGAACAGCCCCAGCCGGGTGGCGTCGGTACGCAGGTTGAAGCCGAGAATGTCCTTGAAATCGGTCAGGCCGTTGTTGCCGCCAAAACCCATTTCGTTGCGGAAGAAGGCCAGCATCAACGCAAAGGTCAGGGCCTGGGTGATGATCGACAGGTACACCCCGGTCACCCGCGAACGGAAGGCCAGGAAGCCAAACACCAACGCCAGCAGGCCTGGGGCCAGCATCACCATGATGAACGCGAACCAGGCCATGTCGAAGCCGTGCCAGAACCAGGGCAGTTCCTGCCAGTTCAGGAACACCATGAAGTCCGGCAGGATGGGGTCGCCATACACGCCCCGGTCGCCGATCTGGCGCATCAGGTACATGCCCATGGCGTAACCGCCAAGGGCAAAGAAGGCGCCGTGACCCAGGCTCAGGATGCCCAGATAGCCCCATACCAGGTCCACGGCCACCGCCAGCAGCGCGTAGCACAGGTATTTACCCATCAAGGTGACGGTGTAGGAACTGACGTACAGCGCACTGTTCTGCGGCATGGTCACGTGCAGCAGCGTGACCACCGCCAGCGCCGCAAACAGGATGCCCAGAAACAGCTGGGTAGAACGTTCACGCAGGGGACGAGTTAACCACATACCTTAACCCTCCGCTGCCCGGCCTTTCTGGGGGAAGAGCCCCTTCGGCCGTTTTTGAATGAACAGGATGATGAACACCAGCACGATGATCTTCGCCAGCACCGCGCCCGCCCAGGGCTCCAGCAACTGGTTGATGGTGCCGAGTGACAGGCCCGCAATCAGCGTGCCCCACAGGTTTCCGACGCCGCCGAACACCACCACCATGAACGAATCGATGATGTAGTTCTGGCCCAGGTTCGGCCCCACGTTGGTCAGCTGGGACAGCGCCACACCTGCCAGACCGGCCACGCCGGAACCCAGCGCGAAGGTCATGATGTCTACCCGCGTGGCGCGGATGCCCATGGACCTTGCCATGGCGCGGTTCTGGGTGACGGCCCGTACTTCCAGGCCCAGGCGGGTCTTGCGCATGATCATCATCAGCGCGAAGAACACGATCATCGCGAACGCGAGTACGTACAGGCGGTTGAGCGTGAGCGACAGGGCGTCGTTGATGACCACCGAGCCACTCATCCAGTCCGGCGTCACCACGGTACGGTTTTGCGGGGAAATCACGGTACGCACCAGCTGCTGAAGAATCAGGCTGATGCCGAAGGTGGCCAGCAAGGTTTCCAGCGGGCGACCTTTCAGGAATTGAATCACGCTGCGTTCAATGATGATGCCCGCAGTGGCGGATACCAGGAACCCGGCGGGAATGGACAGCATCAGCGCCAGGCCCGGCTGGCCCGGCAGCAATTGCTGCATGCCCCAGGTGGTGTAGGCACCTAACATGATCAGCTCGCCGTGGGCCATGTTGATCACGCCCATCACGCCAAAGGTGATGGCCAGGCCGATGGCGGCCAGCACCAGCACCGAGCCGAGCGACAACCCGAAATACAGGGTTTCGGCGGCGCTGTTGAGTTTCAGTTTTTGTTCGATGGAGGCCAACGCGTTCTTGGCAGCGGTCACCATGGCAGGATCACCGCCGCGCACGGCTTCGTTCAAAGCGGCGCGGGCGCGTGGGTGCAGGCTACCGGCCAGCACGTCGACAGCCTCGACATCGCCCTCACCGACGCGATAAATCGCCAACGCGGCCTGAATACGGTCACGAACGGCGGCGTTTTCTTCGGCTTCAAGCTGGGCTTCGAGAGGGGCAACTAAAGAGGCATCCACCTTCCCCATCATGTCCTGTGCGGAGGCTTCGCGCACATCGGGGTCGGCGGCGTTGAGGTCCAACATGGCAAGGATGCCTTCCAGCTGGCCACGAATTCGGTTGTTGATGGCGACTCTGTCCAGATCACGTCGGGACATTTCACCCATGTTCTCTCCGGTCAGCGGATCGGCAATTTCCCAATCCCGTCCCCGGTTGTTCAGTACGATCACAACTTGGCCGGTGTCTTTAACCCGGCTAAGGCGGTTGTTTCCGTAGGCTTCCAGCCAACCGCGGGCGCGTTCGTCGCCGCTTTTCACGATGGTCTGGATCGCGTCTTCAACTTTGCTGGCGGGTGCGTCAGCCAGATTGACCAGCAGATCCTGGCCGGGATCTTCACTCCGGTCTTCGCTCTGTGCATTGGCAACGATGGGCATTGCCAGAGCAAACAACAGTAGCGTGAGCAATCGGAAGATGCCCATGTTGATGTCCTGTCGGTTGAAACTTGTTGCGGGGCCGCCATGGCCGGCAGCGCATTCCCTGCTGCCGACCATGACGGGTTACAGTCTTACTGCTACGCGTATTGCTTATTCCGCGTCTTCAGCAGCCATCTCACCGGCAGACGCACCACACTTGCCGGTTTTGACGTTGAACGTTCCGCAGAACAGCGGCTTGCGCCAGTCAGCGATCATGTCCCGCGAACCCGGCAGGTAGTCAGACCACGCATCACCGGCAACCAGGCCAGAAGTTTCCCAAACAACCGAGAACTGGCCATTGTCCTGAATCTCACCGATCAGCACCGGCTTGGTGATGTGGTGGTTCGGCATCATGGACGAGTAGCCGCCAGTCAGGTTCGGAACGCTAACGCCGATGATGGCATCCTTAACCGCATCGACTTCTGTGGTTCCGGCTTTCTTGACCGCTTCTACCCACATGTTGAAGCCAATGTAGTGCGCTTCCATCGGGTCGTTGGTCACGGCTTCTTCGTCGCCGGTGTATTCAATCCACTGGTCGATGAAGTCGTAGTTGGCGTCGTTGTCCACGCTCATGAAGTAGTTCCACGCGGCCAGGTGACCTACCAGCGGGCCAGTGTCGATACCAGACAGTTCCTGCTCACCGACAGAGAAAGCAACAACTGGGATATCAGAGGCTGAGATGCCCTGGTTACCGAGTTCACGATAGAAAGGTACGTTGGCATCGCCGTTGATGGTGGACACCACGGCGGTCTTCTTGCCAGCAGAACCGAAGCTCTTGATGTCAGACACGATGTTCTGCCAGTCAGAGTGACCGAACGGCGTGTAGTTGATCATGATGTCTTCCTTGGCAACGCCCTGATCCATCAGGTAGGTCTCAAGGATCTTGTTGGTCGTACGCGGGTAGACGTAGTCAGTACCAGCCAGAACCCAACGCTCTACGCCGATGTTGTTCATCAGATAGTTAACCGCAGGGATCGCCTGGGTATTGGGCGCTGCACCGGTGTAGAAAACGTTTTCAGACGATTCTTCACCTTCGTACTGAACCGGATAGAACAGCAGGCCGTTCAGCTCTTCAATCACCGGCAGAACCGACTTACGGGATACGGACGTCCAGTTACCGAAAATAACGTCCACTTTTTCTTTTGCCAGCAGCTCGCGCGCTTTCTCGGCAAACAGCGGCCAGTCAGAAGCCGGATCGACCACAACCGCTTCCAGCTCACGACCCAGCACACCGCCTTCGGCGTTCTGCTTTTCGATCAGCATTTCAACGGTGTCTTTCAGAACGGTTTCACTAATAGCCATGGTGCCGGACAGCGAGTGAAGAATACCGACCTTGATCGGGTCTTCAGCTGCAACGGAGTTCAGTGAGATAGAGAGAGCGAGGGCAGAGAGTCCAAGTTTCACGTGTTTCTTGATCGTCATCGTGTGCGTCCTTTTTTGTGAGTGCCAAATACCATTTGGTTGTCGCGGTTTTGGTTGCGCGTTGCAGGCACTGCATCAGACGTTCCAAAGGCCAATTTATTATTTACTTTTCAGTGCCTTATGTAGCCTCTACAACATCAGTTACACACACTTACTGCCTTATTTCAGTGCGGGCGCCCTTGTTTTTCGATGAATTGCACTTGCGCAGTGCACGCCGATTGTCAAAGCGCTCCTTTCTGGTGCCATCGCGCGCCTGAAAGGGGCGCAAAACACTGAATTGCGGTTCATTTTCTGGCTTCCACAATGATTACAGAGTCGTAAGAGATGTCTCACAAACCTGGGAGCGTATGTCCGATTTCTGTAATTTTGGGTGAACGTAGAATGGCAATTGTCAGGGATGAGCAGTCAGCAAGGAATGCTGGCTCAGGGAAGATACCTCCAGGGATTTGGAGGAAGGCTCAGGGAATTAGAGCCCAGGGAAGAACGACAGGGACGATACGCACAGGATGTGCCGTAGCCTGAAGGATCAGGCAAGGGGTCAGCCACGGGCTTTGGTTCACATGGAATGTGCTCCGGGCTCCGTGCACTCCCCGCCCCTCCACCGCGCTTTTCAGACTGACCAGACCAGCTCCGCGCTTTTCAAGCCTGACACGATCATCAACCGTGTTTTGACCTTGTTAACTTTTGGAGCTTCCTCTATGAATCGTGCCCCGCTTATTGCCGTCTTGCTGCTGGTATTCAGCCTGCTGTCCGGCTTCAGCCACGCCGAACCTGCGGTAATCAACATCAACACCGCCACCGTTGAAACCCTTGCCAGCCTGAACGGCGTTGGCGAAACCAAAGCCAAGGCGATTGTCGCCTACCGCACCGAGAACGGTCCGTTTGCGACTTCCGAGGACCTGTCAAAGGTTAAGGGCATTGGCGCAAAAACCATTCAGAAGAACGCAGACCGCCTGTCGGTTGAATAAACAGCCGTTGTCACTCTTGTTGCAACGATTGCTGTAATCTGTGGGAGCGCCCTGCTCCCTCATGGATGTTCTGCACCTAAAGTCGGCTGGCAAGCAGGCCGTCACCACCCTATTATTGCCCCATTGCTTCCACTAATTCCGATAATCTGAATGGCAGCGCAATGGCGGATCCGATCAAGGTTTACCCCCCAAAACCGTCCAAAGTCTATTTCTACGGCACGTGCCTGATTGACCTGTTTTACCCGGATGCGGGCATGGCGGGCATTCAGCTGCTGGAGCGTGAAGGCATCGAGGTAATCTTCCCGGAAGACCAGACCTGCTGTGGCCAGCCCGCCTACACATCCGGCTACCACGATCAGGCCCGGGCAGTGGCACGATCGCAACTGAATCTGTTCCCCGAGGACTGGCCCATTGTGGTGCCCTCCGGTTCCTGCGGCGGCATGATGCGAAAGCACTACCCGGATTTGTTCAAAGATACCCCCGACGACGTGCGTGCCGCCGAAGTGGCCGGCCGAGTGTGGGAACTGACGGATTTTCTACTAAACGTTTGCCATATTAAGCTGAAAGACCTGGGTAAGCCAGCCACCGTGGCCATGCACACGTCCTGCTCCGCACGGCGGGAAATGGGCGTGGCCACGGTGGGCCCGGCTTTGTTGGGCCAGCTGGACAACGTTGAACTGGTTGAACAGGTGCGGGCAGAAGAATGCTGCGGGTTCGGCGGCACGTTCGCCGTGCGTCACCCGGAAATCTCCAGCGCCATGGTCAGCGAAAAGGTCGATACCCTGGTGAATACCGGTGCCAGGGAATTCGTGACCACCGACTGCGGCTGCCTGATGAACATCGATGGCTACGCCGAGAAAAACCAGCAACCCATGAAGGGCCAGCACATTCTGAGCTTTCTGTGGCAACGCACGAACGACGGCAACGGGGAGGCATAACATGAGCGACCATGCCCACGCTTCCGCCCACCATATTGATGTAAAAGAGTTTCATCCCCGGGCTCAGGCCGCCATTCACAACCCCAAAATTCGCCAGAACTTCCGCAAGGCGATGGACGGGTTGATGACCAAGCGAAAATCCGCGTTTGAAGGCTGGGACCTGGAAACGCTCCGCGATCTGGGCAGCAACATCCGCATGCGAGCCCTGGCCAACCTGCCGGACCTGCTGGAACAACTGGAAGCCAAACTCACGGAAAATGGCATCAAGGTGCACTGGGCGGTGGACGCCGACGAGGCGTGCAAAATCGTCCGCGACATCTGCGTGGCCCGCGACGCCAAGAGCGTTATCAAAGGCAAGTCCATGGTCTCTGAGGAAATGGAGCTGAACCATTACCTGCAGGAGCATGGTATCGATGCGCTAGAGTCAGACCTGGGCGAGTACATTGTTCAGCTGGCCGAAGAGACGCCATCGCACATCATCATGCCGGCGATCCACAAAAACACCGATGAAATTTCGCAGCTGCTGCACGACAAAACCGGCACGGATCTATCCCACGATGTGGAATACCTGACCGCCAGCGCCCGTTTGCAACTGCGTGAAAAATTTCGCAACGCAGATGTGGGGGTGTCGGGTGTGAATTTCGCGGTGGCTGAAACCGGCACCCTGTGCCTGGTCGAGAACGAAGGCAATGGCCGCATGACCACCACCGTGCCGCCCTGCCATATTGCAGTGACCGGCATCGAAAAAGTGGTGCCCAATCTGGAAGACGTCACCGGCTTGTTGGCGTTGTTGACCCGGTCCGCCACTGGCCAGCACATCACCACCTACTTCAACATGATTTCCGGGCCCCGAAAGCCCGACGAGCTGGATGGGCCGGAAGAAGTGCACGTGGTGCTTGTGGACAACGGCCGGTCGTCCATCTTTCAGGACGACGAACTGCTGGACACGCTGAAGTGCATTCGCTGCGGCGCCTGCATGAACCATTGCCCGGTGTATACCCGCGTGGGCGGGCACACCTACGGCACCACTTACCCCGGGCCGATTGGCAAAATTCTGATGCCCCACCTGATTGGTTTGGACGAAGGCCGGCATTTGCCCTCGGCCTCCAGCCTGTGTGGTGCCTGTGGAGAAGTCTGCCCGGTGAAAATCCCGATTCCGGACCTGCTGGTACGTCTGCGGCAGGAATCGGTGGACGGCGACAAGCTGCACCCGGCTAAAGTTCGCGGCCACGGAGCCAAGCGAAACTCGCTGGAAGCGATGGTGTGGAAAGGCTGGAGCTTTATGCACGCGAAACCCGGCCTTTACCGCATGGGCACCGGCATGGCGGCGAAATTCCACAAGTTGCAGCCGGGCAACCTGGGTGCCTGGACCAAATACCGAACGGCGCCGAAACTGGCCCCGAAAACCCTCCATCAGCGGATGAAGGAGCGCAACACGTGAGTTCCCGTGACACCATTCTGCAACGATTGCGCAACCGGTCCGGCGGTGAACTGAGGGCACCGGCCTGTGATTTCTCTGTGCTGAAGCGCCCGGACTGGTCGACCGCCGAGAAACTGGGCCTGTTTCAGAAAACCATAGAGTCTGTGCATGCCGAGGTTCATCGCACCACAGAGATGGACTGGATCGAAAAACTGATCGAGCTGATGGCTGCGCGCGGCGTCCAGAGCCTGCTGGCGTCCAACGGCACCGAAGTCGGCCATCGTGTCACTCAGGCTGCGGCCGCCCGTGACGACTTCCCCGAAGTACGGGTCTACGACAAGGCCATTGAGCAATGGCAGGAAGAGCTGTTCAGTACTGTCGATGTGGGCATTACCTCTACCCGTGGCGGTATTGCCGAGACCGGCACACTGATTCTCTGGCCCTCCAGTGACGAACCCCGCCTGATGAGCCTGGTGCCACCGATTCACGTGGCCGTGCTCTATGCCAGCGAGCTTTACAGCACCTTTCATGAGGCGATGCAGAAGCAAAACTGGCGCAACGGCATGCCCACCAATGCGTTGCTGGTGTCTGGCCCCTCTAAAACGGCGGACATCGAGCAGACCCTGGCCTACGGCGTACACGGCCCGAAAGAACTCATCGTGCTGGTTATCGAATGATTCAAGGCGCCCTACTAATTGCCCTGGCGGCTCTGCTCTGGGCCACGACCGGCATCGTCGCAAAGTTTCTGTTTGAGGGATCTGACCTGCAGGCCATTTCCCTGGGCTTCCTGCGTCTGGTGGTGGCCCTGCCGTTTTTCTTTGCGTTGATGGTGAGGGAGCAGGCCGCCGAGTATCGCGTGGCACGCGCCGAAAACCGTCCTGGCGCCCGGTTGTCCGGGAAAGCCCTGCTGCCGCTTCTGGCGCTTGGCGTTTTCCAGGCCTTTTACCAGGGCAGCTACCTGCTGGCGGTGGACCTGACCGGCGCCGGCATTGCCACCCTGATTGCCCTGTGCCTGGCACCGGTGCTGGTGGCAATCATGGCGGCCCCGCTGCTGGGTGAAAAACCCAATCTGACCACCATCATCGCGCTGATCGCTGCCATTGCCGGTACTGCCATGCTGGTGGTCAGCGACATGGACAGCGCAGGCACCCTGCGCCTGGGCGGGATTCTGATGGCGGTTCTGGCGGCCTTCGTGTACGCCGGTTTCACCCTGACCAGCCGCTATTCCTCCACCGGCGCCCCGGTGTTTACCACCGCGTTTATCTGTTTTCTGACGGCAGCCCTGGTGCTGTTGCCCGTGGTATGGTTGATTGGTGGTTTCGACGGCATGGCAAGCCTGAATCCCGGCCAATGGCTGATGGTGGTTTACATCGGCGTGGTGCCTACCTGCATCGGTTATCTGAGCTTTTTCGCCGGCATGAAAACCACGCCGGCCACCTTATCCAGCATTATAGTGACGCTGGAACCACTGTTTGTGGCTCTGCTGGCCTGGGTATTTCTGGGTGAAATCCTCGGTTGGATCGGGGTAGCCGGGGCAATGATTCTGACGGCAGCCGTCATTGTGGCCTCCCGCAGCAGCGCCCGATAACGATAGACGCGAGGCCTTTGTGAACCACCCCATCCCGACCAATCTGATCTTTGGCTTTCTCGGCAGCGGCAAAACCACCGCGATTAAAACCCTGCTGGCCAAAAAACCGGCCGACGAAACCTGGGCGGTGCTGGTGAACGAGTTTGGGGAGGTGGGCATTGATGGCCAGTTGCTCGATGGGCAAGGCGCGATGATCAAGGAGGTTCCCGGTGGCTGTATGTGCTGCGTGGCTGGGCTGCCCATGCAGATGGGCCTGAATATGCTGATCAAACAGGCGCGACCGGACAGACTACTGATTGAGCCCACCGGGCTGGGTCATCCGCACAAGATTCTGGAGACGCTGCAATCGCAGTTTTATTGCGACGTGCTGGACGTCAAAGCCTGTTTTACCCTGATTGATCCCAAGCGGCTGCAGGAACCCAAGGTTCTCAATAACGAGAATTTTCAGGCGCAGGTAGCGGTGGCCGATGTGTTATTGGGCAATAAATCTGACAATTGCACGGAAGACGAATGCCAGGCTTTCAGGGACTGGAGTTTGCTCCATCAGCCATCCGAGGATTCGGTCCACCTGACGACGATGGGCGATTTTCCGATCGAGTGGCTGGATCGACCTCGCGGGGGCAACACTGCGCCACATCCCCACGGCCATCAGCATCAAGAGGCACCCGCCAAGCGCTGGCAGGATTTAAACGAGTGCGGATGGCAACAAGCAAGCAATGCGGGCGAAGGCTATTTTTCCTGCGGCTGGCGCATAGAACCGACAACCCGCCTGGACTTTACACGATTGGACGACATGGCCCACGACGCGCAGTGGCAGCGCCTGAAAGGCTTTGTGAACACCACGGAAGGCTGGCAGTCGGTTAATGCGCTGAACGGAATGGTCACCACCACGCCGATTCCGCCGCAGACGGAGAGCCGAGTGGAAATCATCTGCGACCAGCCACTGGACGCGGACGAACTGGATCGGCTTCTCCGAAGCTGCCTGGTATCAACCGATACCGCTGATTAGTCGTCTTTACGCTGCTTTTCCAGCATGTTCGGCTGCAGGATTTCGATCCAGTAGCCGTCCGGGTCTTTGATAAAGGCCAGGCCTTTCATCTTGCCGTCGTCCGGCTTTTTCACGAAGTCCACGCCCATCTCTTCGAACCGTTCACAGGCCGCATAAACGTCAGGCACTGCCACACCGATGTGGCCGAAACCCTGGGGCTGGTCATTGCCATTGTGGTAGCTGAAATCCGCGTCGTCTTCCGTTCCCCAGTTGTGCGTGAGTTCCAGCATGGCTTCACGAGCGAAGGTGAAGGTGGTGCGGTGGGCGTCATCTGACGGAACCGTATTGGCCTGGCGATCATCCAGATAAGCCATAAAGTACAGGGTGAACTTCATTTCCGGGAAGTCGAGCTTTCTGACCAGGCGCATGCCCATCACGCGGGTGTAAAAATCCATGGAGCGCTCTGGGTCTTTGATGCGCATCATGGTCTGGTTAAAGACATAGCCTTCGGTTTCCGGAACCGGCGCTTCAAATAGGCCGGGGGCTTGCTCGAAGTGCTTGGGCATGGAAAAGCTCCCTGTTTGGTTGGAGTGTTCAAAGAATATACCTGCGTGCAATAAAGGCAAATTTCAAGGGAGGAGGGGACGGGCACGAAAAAGCCCCGCAGTCAGAGACAAACCTGCGAGGCCGGAAGTGACTGGCTTTTACCCCAGCTGAGGGCTCTTATCTAAGCTGAGGGCTCTTATCCAAGCTGATGATTCTTATCCAAGCTGATGGCTCTCCCCTTCGTAATAAGCCTCAACGCGCGGGTTCATGACTTTTTTCCAGAGGGGCGGAAAGAAGGCCAACAGGAACATGGTCGCGTAGCCAGCAGGCAATTGCGGTGCGATTTCGTGGTGGCGCAGCACCTGGTAGCGTCGCTTGGCCCAGGCGTGATGGTCGCTGTGGCGCTGCAGGTGGAACAGGAACACATTGGTCAGGAAGTAGTTGGAGTTCCAGCTGTGTTCCGGGCCGGTGCGCTCGTAACGTCCGTTTTCCAGTTTGCGACGGTGCAGGCCGTAGTGTTCCAGATAGTTGACCACTTCCAGCATGTTAAGCGCGATGAAGCTCTGCCCCAGGAAGAACACCGCACCCAGCCAGCCAAAGGCGACGGTGAAGCCGATCAGCGCCAGCGCAGACAGGCTGTACCACCAGATCAGTTCGTTGCGCCAGTGGAAGGCACTCAGACCTTTTTTATGAAGACGCTGAGCTTCCAGGCGCCAGGCATTCATAAAATTGCGCGCCCAGGCCTGAGGCAGGAAATTGTAAAGGGACTGGTTATAACGCGAAGAAGAAGCGTCTTCCGGCGTCGACACATGCACATGGTGGCCGCGCAGGTGCTCCACCTTGAAACCAGCATAGGAAACCAGCGACAGCAAAAATCCGCCGGCCATGGGCTCAAATTTGCCGTCCTTGTGGATCATCTCATGCGCCACGTTGATGGCCAGGCCACCAATGATGCCAATGGACACTACCCAGCCCACGCTACCGATCAATGAGAAAGGCTCGTTCGCCAGTACAAACATGCTCCACACCAGCATGACGGCAAACGCCGGCACCCAACCTACCGTGATGATTTTGTAGAACAGCTCAGAGTTCATTCTGGGGGTGTCTACTTCTTCATCCGGGTTCAGCGCGTCTTTTCCCAGAATCAGATCAAGCACCGGAATGATGCCGTAAACAAAAATCGGCACGCCCCAGGCAAACAGGTTCAGCCAACCCGTCGCTTTACCCGCTTCCAGCATCAACAGGGGCAGAAACAGCGGCACTACCGCGATCAGATAGCTGTATTTTTTCAGCGTCAGCAAGATACGCCGGCGCGTTGATTCGGTATTCAGGGTCATCAGTTTTGAACTCACGTTGCTTCCCTCTTTCCCATGTTTTGTTTGTTGATGATTGATATATTGTAGGACAATATTGCAGTCGTCAATAAAAAAGGTGGAATTTTGATCACACTTTTACAATCGAGGCAGCTGGACCAACGCCGGAAATCCGCTCAAACACCAATAAATCAATCTGTTGGAGCTGTGGTAGACTGCTCTTTTGAGACAGATCCGAGACCCTCTATGGATTTTCAGGTCCCTAACACCCTGGCCGAACAAATCGCCAATTACCTGGCTGAGCGCATCATGACCGGCCAGATCAAGCCCGGAGAGCGGCTGCACGAGGCCACCACAGCCAACGAGCTCCAGGTAAGCCGGGCCTCTGTGAAGGAAGCGCTCTATACTCTGGAGCGCTGGCATCTGATTGACATCATTCCCCGCAAGGGAGCGATGACCACCCGGTTGGATGCCGTTCACGCCTCTGAGCTTTACGATGTGTATATGCACCTGTTGATGATGCTGGCCCGTCGTCTGTGTGAGCGTTGGAGCGAGGAAGACAAGCCGGCGATGCTGGACGCCGTTCAGCAGGTGACCGAACAGATGCACAATCGCCAGTCCAACATCACGGCGGTGGTCGAAAGCAGCTTTGGTGTCATGGACGTTTGCTGCGCGGTGGTGGGCAACCCCTATCTGACCGAAGCACTCAGTAACTTTAAACCTGCCGTCAGCCGCGCCTACTATCTGGGGTCGGATCGTTACCGTCAGGACCTGGACCGCACCGCAAGCTTCTTCACCCGCCTGACCCAGGCCATTCTTTCGCGAGATGCCGACGAGGCTGAAGAGCTGATCACCGGCTTTGCCAACCACCAGAAAACGTTGATTCAACAAGCACTGGCCGGCTCATGACCGCGCCCGACAGCGACCAGGACGACTATCGAAAGAGAGCTTCGGGCAAACGACTGGCCCTGTTTGCGCTGATTTTCGTCGCGATGACCGCGGCGGGGCTTTATGCGGTTTATGACCAGTTCGCCGGGCGCAGCGTCAGCTTTGATGACCGCTTGCTGGACCCTGCCGTTTTGCTGGCCATTGTCGGGCTGTTGCTGGTGTATTTTTGCGCCGATGGACTACGGCTCTATTTCACGCTCCGGGCCCTGGATCACAAAGTGCCGTTGCGGGTGATGGCGCGACTGGTATTCATCAATCTGTTTTTCTCCAACGTGACGCCCATGGCCACCGGCGGCGGGTTTGCCCAGGTCTGGTATCTGCACAATCATGGCGTCCCACTGGGCCGTGCCACGGCTGCCACCACCATTCGAACAATACTGGCGGTGATCTTTATTTTCTCACTGACACCGGTGTTCCTGCTGACTCTGGATGCATTCAAGGGCGAATCGCTTGGGGGTAATCTGGGGCCGGTATTGGCGGTACTGATCCTGCTCTACCTGGGGTTCTTCCTCATTGTTCTGTTTCGAACCCGCTGGCTGATCGGCCCGTTGGCCAGGCTGCTGCGGTTGTTCCGTCGTCTGCATTTACTGAGCGATGCCCGCCATCGCCGCTGGCAGTTCAAGGCCCGGCGCGAAATGCTGCGGTTTTCCGTTAGTTTTGGGGATTACCTGAAAGGCCCGAGACTCTACGTCGGCCTGTCGATCCTGTTTACCTTTGTGTTCCTAATGAGTTTGTTCAGCTTCCCCGCCCTGCTGATCTGGGCACTGGATTACCAGTTTGATTACCTGATCAGCGTCGGCCTGCTGGTGGTGACCACCTTTATTATGTATTTCTCACCCACGCCCGGGGCTTCGGGTATTTCTGAAGGGGTGTTCGGAAGCTTTTTCAGCGACATCCTCACCGCCAATCATCTGATCCTGGTGACGGTTGCCTGGCGCTTCATCACCATTTACCTTGGCATGCTGATAGGGCTGGTGCTTCTGCAGAGGGAGCTGCTTGGAAACCGAAAGGAATCACAATGAAGCAATCGTCTTCCCTGAAACTCCTGTTCTACGGCAACCTGGCCATCATACTGTTGCTGATTGGCTACAAGGTTTACCTGAACTTTTTCCAGCCGGACTTCCAGGCGATTCATGCCGAGCAGGTTGACCGCATCGAGAGCAAGCTGTCTGGCGGTGACGGTTTCAGTTTTGCGGTGGTCGGCAACATCAACAACTCGGTCGGGGTGTTCGAAGAACAACTGGTCCCCAAACTCAATGCCTCGGATCTGGACTTTATGGTCTCGGCGGGGAATGCCGTCAGTGGTGGTGGAGAAGACAAATATCGCGCCATTCAGGGCACCCTGGGCAATTTGCAGATTCCCTACCTGCTGACCTTCGGCGAGAACGAATACGAGAACTTCGGCAGCTTTCGCTTCTATGAGCATTTTGGCCCGCACTTCTACAGCGTCTACACCGACCAGGCCCGGCTGATATTCCTGGACAGTACCGGCAAAACGCCCTGGCAATGGCAAATTCGCTGGCTGAAAGACCTGCTGAACGAACAGGACGAGCGCCCCACGTTCCTGTTCACTGGCCACCCGCTGTTGCATCCAACAGAAGACGCGCCACTGGAGCAGACCGACGATTACCTTCAACCCCTCGCGTTTCGCAATGCCCTGCTGGCGCTGGCCAGCGAACACGACATACAGGCTGTGTTCTCTGCCAACCTGTCGCTGTACTCCAATCAGCAGTTCGACGATACCCGCTACATCACCACCGGCGGCGCGGGCGGCCTGGTGCTGAACGACGACACCAGCTTCTACCACTACGTGAGGGTGGATGTCGCCGACGACGGCACAGTCAGCTATTCGCTGGAGCGCATTCCGGCAAGACCCAACGCAATACTGAGCACGCTGGAATCACTGTGGTTCCTGATTTACTCGCTGTTCTACGTAGGCTATGTGAATTTCTTACTGCTGGTGGCGGTGTTCGCCCTGCTTGCTACCAAGCTTTACACCGCAGTCTTCATTGAAAAGGACTACTACCCGAACTACGACCTGGATCCAACGCCCTGGCTGAATCGCCCTCTGCGGATAGCCATGTTTACCAATAACTACCTGCCGTTTATTGGCGGCGTCCCGATTTCCATCGAACGGCTTCGGCGGGGCCTGAAAGCCGTGCAGGATTCGGTGATGATTATCGCACCGCGGTACCGGGACCAACCCAAAAACGAAGACAACGTGCTGAGAGTACCGTCGTTGCTGGCAATGGGTGAAAAGCGGGAATTTCGCCTGGCCAATATCTTTCTGAAACGTATCCGGACCCGCGTAAAGATATTCCAGCCCGATGTCATCCATCTGCACCACCCGTTCTGGCTTGGCTCTCTGGGGCTTTTCATTGGCCGCTGGCTGAAAGTGCCGGTGATTTACACCTACCACACCCGGCTGGAGCACTACGCGCATTTTGTGCCGCTGCCGGGCAGCCTGTTCCGGAACCTGATCTCTCATGAGTTGATCAGGCGGTTCGCCAACAAGTGTGACGCGGTGATCGTGCCCACCTATTCCACCGAAGAATACCTGCGCATGATTGGCGTGAAGTCCACCACGTTTGTTCAGCCAACCGGCATCGAATATCAGCGCTTTCAGGAGGTCTCTGACGACGAGATCGAGACACTGCGGGCCTCCCTGAAGCTGACCGATGAAACCGTGTTTGTCAGCGTGTCGCGGCTGTCGAATGAGAAAAACATCGACTTCATGATCGATGCCATTGATGCGCTCCGCAAGCGTACCGATCGCCCCTTCCGGTTCCTGATGATCGGTGACGGCCATCAACACGAAAGACTGCAAAACCGCATCGATGAGTTGGACCTTGGGAATCATTTCACGCTGGTGGGCTCGGTGCCACCGGAGGACATGGCCACCTGGTATCACCTGGGAGATGCTTTCCTGTTTGCCTCAAAATCCGAAACCCAGGGCATGGTTATTCTTGAGGCCATGGCCGCAGGCCTGCCCGTGGTTGCCGTGCGTTCCAGCGGTATTGACGATGTGGTCCGACAGGACTTCAATGGTTTTAAAACGCCGGAAAAACAGGATCAATGGTGCGACCGGGTTCAGCAATTGCTGGAAGACGATAGTCTGCGCCAGAGGCTGGCGAGCAACGCCCTGAGCTTTGCAGCGGATTACTCAGTTGAGAAGTTTGCCGGGGACGTTCGAGAAATCTACGCTTTTACGCTGGCGAGAGCGGCATCTGAAAGAAAGACCTGATCGGTAATGGCCGCTAGGACGTATTTTATAGTCGGATCCACTTCACTGACGTTCAATGCGGAGAAAGACAGTGCCGGGCATACCTGTTGGAATCAGCACCTGCCTGCTGGGCAAAGAAGTTCGCCACGATGGCGGCCACAAACGTTCTCGTTTTTGCACTGACCTGCTGTCGAAGCATTTTGAGTTTCGCTCGATCTGTCCAGAACTGGAAGCCGGCCTGGGTGTGCCACGCCCAGCCATCCATCTGCGGGAGCATGCGGATGGTATGCGACTGATCGAAACCAAAGGCACCGGCGATCACACCGAGGCGATGCAGGGCTTCATCGACGACGTAATGCCCTCACTGGCGAACCTGCGCGGGTATATCCTGATGGCGAAATCGCCCAGTTGCGGAATGGCGCGCATCAAAGTGCATAACGAAGAAGGCAGGGTGGTCCGGCGTGACGGCCAGGGAATGTTCGCCGAAGCACTGATGAAACACTATCCGCTGATGCCCGTTGAAGAAGAAGGACGCCTGAACGACGACCAATTGCGCGAGAATTTCATCGAGCGGGTGTACGCGTATGACGACTGGATGCAGAACGTGGCCGGTGAGAATCTGTCGCCCAAGGCCCTGATCGATTTCCACACCCGCCATAAATTCCAGATTCTGGCTCACAACGAAGCCATTTACCGCAAGCTCGGCCCCCTGTTGGGCGATCTGAAATCGCAAACGTTAGAGGCCATCGCCAGTCAGTATCTGGAGCAGTTCATGGAAGCCATGACCAAGCGGGTCAGCCGCGGTTCACACGTGAACGCCATGCAGCACCTGATGGGCTTTCTGAGAGAATCCCTGGAACAGGAAGAGCGCAAGGTGCTGACCGAGCAGATCGAAGCCTATCATCGGGGTGAGGTACCGCTGGTTGTCCCCATGACGCTGTTGCGAATGGCCCAACGTAGGGAGCCTGTGGATTACCTGGCCAGCCAGAAATACCTGAGCCCCTATCCCGACGAGCTGGGCTTGCGTAACCGGGTTTGACAGCCCGGCGACATCAGAAACCGTAGAGCAGCGATACAGACAGCTCGGTATCCGTTTTCTCTGCCTCAGCCGGCGGTTCCGAAAAGTACTGCACCCGGTAGGCCGCCTTCATCGAGAGACTACCCACAATGTTTGCCTGCAGGGACGTCTCCGATTCAATCAACGTGCTGTCGGTATCGAAGCCTCGTTCCGCACTCACCTGCTGGCGGAACAACGCCGTTTCTGACATCGCCTGATCATACTGGGCCGCCAGACGGCCAATCAGATCGTCCTCGTCCTTGGTACCTTCGCTGTTCGGGACCTCCAGTTTATCCAGTCGATAACCGGCGCCCAGGGTGATATCCAGGAAGGAGCGTTTGCCTTCGGACCAGACCCGGTTACCGTAACCGGTGGTCAATGAGGACCGAAACTCGTAACCCGAAAAACGATCGTCTTCGTAAAACCCCCGCACAAACCAGAACTGCCGCTCGGAAAACTTGTAGTCAGATTCCGACACCAACCGGTATTTTTCGGCCGTGGTGTTATCAGCTGTTTCCGAATAATTGGTTCTGATTTCGGCGTTATTCCGCCACTTGGCCACTTCGTGCTTTACCGCGAAGCGGCTTTTGATGTTGGTTTCTTCCGTATTGCCGGAGGTGATCAGCGCGCCGACTTCGGCCTCGCCTTGCCAGGTGTCCGTCTCTTCCTGACTTTGAACCGTCAATGGCATCAACAGGCCAAGACAAACACCCATGACTTTTCTCAGATCCATGAACACTCCCGGTTCGGTGTACCGATACTCAGGCCCCGCTGCTTCTTTGCTCTCCACGAGCACTCTGCCTGGCCTGACGTTCCTGCTCTGCCCGTTTCCGGGCCTTGCGCTCCTCAATGAGGCGCGCGGCCTCTCCGCCGACGTGCACTTCGCCGCGTTGCTCCGCCAGGCGAATCTGGCGCTCACGTTCGGCAAAACGGGCCTTCTGGTCTTCGGTCAGTGAATCAATGCACTGGTGGCAGCTGACACCCTGCTCATACTCCGGCCGCTGCTTGTCCTGCTCAGTGATCGGGCGCCGACAGGCGTGGCACTGGTCGTAATCGCCCCGCTCCAGACGGTGATTCACCGTTACCCGGTCATCAAAGACAAAGCACTCTCCGTGCCAAAGGCTCTCTTGCTCAGGTACGTCCTCCAGGTATTTCAGGATGCCACCCTTGAGGTGATACACCTCATCAAAGCCCTGTTCTTTCAGATAGGCCGTCGACTTTTCGCAGCGGATTCCGCCGGTACAGAACATGGCTACCTTCTTGTGACGAGACGGGTCCATATTCTGTTTCACGTATTCCGGGAATTCGCGGAAGGTATCCGTTGATGGATTCCGGGCATTTTCGAAGGAGCCGATTTCCACCTCATACTGGTTGCGAGTATCCACCACGAAGACTTCGGGGTCTGAAATCAGCTCGTTCCAGTCCTTTGGCTCGACATAGGTTCCGACGATGCGCTTTGGATCAATACCGTCTACGCCCATGGTGACGATTTCTTTCTTCAGCTTCACCTTGGTGCGTTTGAACGGCTGGATGTCCACGAAGGATTCTTTATAGTCGATGCCTTCAAAGCGGCTGTCTGATGCCAGCCAGCCTTTCACGGCATCGATGCCCTGGCGGGATCCGGCGATGGTGCCGTTAATGCCCTCGCGGGCAAGCAGCAAGGTGCCGTGCACGTCCTGCTCAAGCATCAGGTTCAGAAGGGGTTCACGAAGGGATTGGTAATCGTTAAGCACTGCGAACTTATAGAGCGCGCAGACCACAATGTTCTGGCTCATGGTAAATGATCTCCTGCGAGCCGGATCGTAAATCCGGAGCATGTGTTTATTTCCGCTGTCTGGGAGCGGGCCGTATTCTATCGAATCCGGCCCTCATTGCGCTACTCGGTCAGACCTACCTGGCCAGCTCCCTTTCAACCACGGCAGACAGTTGACCCCAGCCGGGACGGGTCAGCCGAATATTGTCTACCATCACCGTCGGCGTGCTGGTGACCCGAAGCTGGACCGCAGTGCGCCTACTCTGTTCAATGTCTTCAAGGTGCAAATCGGTTTCCATGCACCGATTGAAGCGGCGGATTTCCAGCCCCAGATCGTCCGCATAACGCTCGAACGTTTCAGCCGGGCTACTGGAACCGCTCCACTCGAGCTGATTGTCGAAGAGCATATCGTGCATCTCCCAATAGCTGTTCTGATCTCCGGCGCAACGGGCTGCCATAGCCGCCGGCATGGCATTCTGGTGTTGCTGCAGAGGGAGGTCGAAATACACGAAACGCACCTGGCCAGAGGCCACATACTGCTCTTTCAGCTTTTTGGTCGCGCTGGCGAAACGCTGGCAGGCCGGGCACTGATAGTCGGCAAATTCGCGCACCACGACCGGGGCATCCTCATCGCCAATGGACACACCATACTCATCCTGCTGGGCAGGAAACGGCGAGGCGTTCGGCGCGGCAGTAGGGAGTTCGTCCGAGGTAGGTTCAGGCGCCGCCGTTACGAAATACAGAATCGCGACGATCAGCGCGACTACCCCGACCCCGAGAGCAATGATCAATGGCTTCTGGCCACCTCCGGATCCTTTCGGTGCCTGCTGACCGGTTTGTTTGCGGCGTTTTGCTTCACCCATACCCTGACTCCTTGCGTGTTATCGTTATGTTGCACTGTAACCCAGGCGGGCTAAGATCTTGAAAGCCCTATAAAGTTCCATCAGCCATCAACCCCTGTAAGGTCTTCGTTATGCCACTGCCAACCTCTCTGGAAGCCAATCTTGACCTGCCATTGGTCGCCGCGCCGATGTTTCTGATCTCTGGCCCCGATCTTGCCATCGCCTGCTGCAAACAGGGGATTGTAGGCAGCTTCCCGGCACTTAACCAGCGCAGCAGCGACGGTTTTGAATCCTGGTTGATCCGGATGAACGACGAGCTGGCGAGGTTTCGCAGCGATAATCCGGAACGAACCATCGCACCCTACGCCGTCAATCTGATCGTGCACAACACCAACCCACGTTGGGAGGCTGATCTGGAGCTCTGTGTGAAACATCAGGTGCCCATTGTGATCACCTCTCTGGGCGCGGCCACGAAAGTGACCGAAGCGGTGCACAGTTATGGTGGCCTGGTGTTCCACGACGTTACCAACCAGAAGCACGCCAGAAAGGCGGCGGCAGCGGGCGTAGACGGTATTATCGCGGTATCCGCCGGAGCGGGTGGGCACGCCGGAACCACCAATCCGTTTGTGCTGGTTCACGAAATCCGCGAGGTTTTCGATGGCATGATCCTGCTCGCGGGCGGGCTTTCAAAGGGCGAGGACATTCTGGCCGCCCAGGCTATGGGCGCAGACCTGTGTTACCTCGGCACGAGATTTATCAATACCACCGAGTCCCAGGCAGAAGCCGCGTATCAGAACATGATCATTGAAGCCGGGTCCGGTGACATTATTCATACGCCCGCGGTGTCTGGCATCCCGGCCAATTTCATGCGCCAGAGCCTGGAGGCGGCCGGCTACCCGATGGACAAGCTCAATCAGGCCGGTGACATTGATTATGGCGAGAAACTGAAACCCATGGACGACGAGGCGAAAGCCTGGAAAACCGTGTGGTCTGCCGGACACGGAGTCAGCCAGATAAACGATGTTTTGCCCACTGCGGATCTTGTAACGCGGATCCGAAAGGAATATCAGGCCGCGAAAGCAAGGCTATGCGGCCCGAACTAACAAGACCTGATTCAGATTTTGAACTGGGCGGCACTGGCCTTGAGGCCGTCCAGGGTTTCACCGATCTGGGTGCTGGCACGGTCTGAACGCTCAATCGCCTCAACGGTCTCGCCGAACAAGGTGGCAATGTGATTGACGTTCACGCTGACCTCACCGGCATTCCTGCCCTGCTCCCCAGCGGTGGAAGAAATCTCCAGCGCGCGGCTCTGAAGGTTTCCGAGAAGCTGGTGGATTTTTTCAAAATGTTCATCGGCCTCGTGAAATTCCGTGGACGATGCAGACACATCAGCGGACACCCCTTCTATGGCCGTTACCGCTTGCTGGCTGCCCTGTTGCAGGCGCTCGATGATGCCATTGATTTCCGTGGTGGATTCCTGGGTTCGACTGGCCAGGCTGCGCACTTCATCGGCAACCACTGCAAACCCCCGCCCGGACTCGCCAGCACGGGCCGCTTCAATAGCCGCATTCAACGCCAGCAGATTGGTCTGCTCGGCAATCGAGCGGATGACGCCAAGCACCGAATCAATCTCGCTGCTCTTCTGATCAAGATCATTCACCGCTTCAACCGCCTGCTGCACTTTGCGGACAACCTGATCCAGCCGTTCGCGCACGTCCCGGGAAATAGAGGCCGTTGCCTCACTCTCGGCGTTGACGTTCTTAACCTCTCCTGCCACTTCCTGGATGCTGTCAGCGACTTCGGCGATGCTGCCTGACATGCTGTCCATGACCTCAGATACCTGGGCCACTTCAGACTGTTGCTTGTTCACCGCGGAGACCGCCTGCCGGCTCAGATCTCCCTGTTCGCGCGCCCTTTCCACTGCCGTGTTAGCAGACGATGTCACTTCGGACACCAGGCTCTGGATGCGGGCAATGAACTGGTTCATACCCTGTGCCATGTCGGTGAGCTCATCTTTGCCTTTCAACGATACTCGACGGGTCAGATCGGCTTCACCGTCTGCAACACCCCAGATCGCCGAGTTCAAACGCAACACTTTCGGCAGCAAGCCACCGCCAAGAATGGCGGCCACTAGGAGCACCAGCGCTATTCCAGAGAAAATCGAAAACAGCGACAGTTTGTCCGTCAGGCCAGTGGCTTCTTTGTCCAGCGCCTGAACGGTGCCCGCAATTCTGGATTGGGTATTTTTGCCCATCACGGCGAGCTGTTCCTGAAGGCGCTGATTCACCACATCGGTTTCAGATTCAAGGGTCTGGTTCAGTGCCTCTATGCTGCCATTGATGGTGGCCGTAAATTCTTCTTCCAGAACCTTGAGGTCCCGATTGATACCCTCGAGTGACAGGCCCATTTTTAGCTGGCCAATGGCGGTGCCCTGAGGTTTGATGTCAGCGGTAATAATCACCACGTTAGGGTCACGACTGGCAGCGTCCAACACTTTGTTGGCTGCACCACGGCCTTCCCCCTGATCCATTAAGGTGCGTACCCGGTCGTCCCTGCGATCCACATAGCGGGTCAGCCGGTCGCCGTACTGATCGTAATAGACCGCGAAAAGCACAGACTCTCTGGCATCCGCAAGCTCGACCAGTCCGGTCAGCTTCGGGATATCGCGGTCCCATATCAGCGGCGCTGCGACAGCCGCCAGAACGTCCGCCAGCCCCTGGGCTTCGCTCATGACCGCTTCACGCACGTTACTGGCCACCCGCTCCTGCTGGGCAACCTGCTGGCGGGTAAGTTCACCCGAAAGCTCTTCAACCGTGCGCTGCTGCATGGCCGCCAGGCGGTCACGGACGTCGTTTCGGGTTTCTGCAAAGGAAGCGTTTACCTGCCGACTGCTTTCTTCCAGTGCGCTGCCCGCTGTTCCGACCAGTTGGTCAACCTGGCTGCTGATCAGCCACTGGCTGGCAATCACCTGGATGACGCCGGCGATGATCAGAATGAGAAACACGGGCCGAAGCAGCCGACTGACGAACAACTTCTTGAGGAAACTAAGGGACATGGAAACTCCGCTAAATGGTGCCTTCAGCATCCTGCCTGAATGTCAGCTATTTCCCTGCGACGTGTGATTTCCTTAACGTATAGCAAAACCCAGGCCGAAATGATCGTTTAAATTCGTGACCATTCCCGGTCAGTCGGCTTCGCTTTCCTCAAGTTTGATCCTATCGGCTGAAAATCCCGAAACTGAACCCGTGTATTCGACATCCAGCACGACAGTCTCGTCGTTCTGGAAGTTCGTGACGATTGTGCCCCGCGGTACGTTGTCATAATCGGCCCCGTTGTCGTTCATCCGAACGCCAAGGATGGAAATAGTGCCGGGAATCTGGGAAATGTCCCGCAACTGGCCTTCCAGTTCGAACTGATTCCGATCGTTCAGATCCTCAGCTTCGCTGTCCACTTCCATTTTTAACGCACGAATGAACACGTCAGCGCCCTGCTCCGTTTCGACACCCTCTACCTCAACGGTGGTGGAGCCGACCGGCAAGGTTGCCAAAGAGACATCCGTCCCATCCTCGACGACGAGAATGGTGGAAGACGTTACCCGAACTTCCACGCCGCCAATAAACAAGCGGTCATTGTCGATAGACGACACCACGCCTTTGACTTTCGAATTCCCCTCACGGAACTCGATTTCTTCGGCCATAACGAGGCTATCCGACAGAAACTCACCCTCTACCTGCACCAGAACGCCCGCGGTCAGATCCGCCAGATCGAGGCCGTCCTCCAGTTCTGTGGCACTGGTCACCTGAATGGTCAGATCGCCAACTGTGAATTCGCCTGGCAGCGATGCGGCACCGGATGGCGTGTAGGAGGAACTGATGGTGGCCGTCAGCTCAATGTCATCCGTTCCACCACGGCGGAAGCGGCGAGCATCATCACGATCAATCGAGACAGCAAACAGGGTGTTGCCAGACAGGCTGCCCTCCACCTCCAGGACCTCGGCCGAGTTCAGATCGGCCTCCGTCAGCCCGGAACCAAACATCACGGTGCCGTCATCGTACTCGACCGTAATGGTACCGATAGAGAACTGGTCGAGTGACGTATCAACAGAGGAAACGCTGCCTTCCAGTTCAATGTTGTTCAGGTCCGGCGCAAGAACGCCGACGTATCCTGCCCGATAGGTACCGTCTGCCTGGCGCCAGGCACTGACGCGCACATGATCGCCGACACCCGAACCTGCCAGCAGGTTGGTATAGGTTGTGCCACGGATCACTGTCTGGCGATCCACGCGCACCGTCTGCCCCATTACCGTCAATGTCACGAACTCACCACTGGAGTCAGGGGCTATGGCATCAATCGGTCCCCGCAATGTGTCGTCGTAGTGCATTTCGTCGGCCACGCCCTGCCCATTCTGAAGCCACTGGCCTTCAATGCGCAGAATCATGCCTTCACTGAGTTCGGACTCCGTGGAAATGCCATCGTCGCTCTCCACCGCGCGGTTGAGAATGCCATCGGTCGAGAATTCCACACCGTTGAGGAACACGCTGCCAAAACCGGACACCGGCCCGACGCTTGAGCCCGTGCCGCGTATGCCCCCTTCCGCAACATCCAGACCTCCGGCGCCCGTGCCGCCACCGCAGGCAGAGAGTGTCCCCAGAACGACCAGCCCCCCCGCGAGACCCAATAACCAACGGTGAGCCGGAGATTGTGATTGAGATTGCACTGGAGGTTGCGCTTGAGAGCGCGTTGACTGTTTCATGAGTTTTCTCTCTCAATTCCGCCGGGTGCGGTACTTGAGGATTCTTCAAAGAAGAAGACACTCACACCCGTGCGTACCGATTCCGTTGGTTTGCCGCCGCCGTTGCGGCCGGAAATATCCCGGTCCTGCGGCCCAAGCCATGAGTCCAGTTCCTCCAGTAATTCCTGGGATCGAGCCGCGGCGTGTTGGCGCCAGCGATCCATCACCTCCGGAGGAATGTTGTTGTAAGTCAGCGTCCGCTGAAACAGTGGTGGCTGGCCTGATTCATCACTGACCAGATTGCGATCAATGGTGGCAATGAGATCCGACACGTCCTCTCCAAAAATCTGCAGCATCTCTTCGCTGTCACCTGCAGGTACATAGGCGCGCTTGCGTAATGCCAGCTCACCGGTGCCCTCAACTTCAGACACCACACCGACCCTCTGCAATTCATCCAGAACGGCCCTCGGCGGCATATCCCCGCTGTACTGTTTGACCAGTCCACTGAAGCTTATCGGGCCATCGAATGGCAGCGGCGCCGGTTCGCCCTTGCCGTTGTGGAAGGCAGCGTCATGCACCCAGCCAGACACCACTCGGGAGGCCCGGTTGGCGTGCGTGCCAACCCGGCTTCCCGAGTGTTCACCCCACAGGATCTCCCGCTGCTTTTTCACCTCTTTGCGGGTCAGCCCCGTCAAAACGGCGGCCTTTGAATCTGTGGGCTTGCGCCGGCCATCCGTGAAATCTTCAAAGGCCGCGTCCACATAGGCCTTTTTGACGAGTTCGGAAAACTCCCCGAACGGAATGCCGTTGCGAAGCAGCAGCCTGGCCAGCGGGCGCAGGACACGGTACAGAGCTTGATGGAGCGGATTCGTATTTGTCATGTTTGGGATTATATTCCCATGGCCACCTAAAGGTCATCTCAATCCTCAAATTCGATCTCGATCACCTGGTAGTCGCCCCCAGCGGTCCTTACGTAGTCAATTTCCACCGCTGACCCGACGCCGAAGCCGTCAAAACTGCCAAGACCACCAGCAATCAGTTCCAGACCCAATACAGTGATGGTAGAGCCGGTGTTCCCGGTAACACGGCCATCCAGCTCATACTCGCCCTCGGGGTCATCACGCTCGACGCTTACCGCTTCGAGCACACCGTCCTGAGCCCGGAAGCGGCCTTCCACTTCAACAAAATCCCCTGGCTGAAGTGATTCCAGATCGGCCGTCCGTAACCGGGTGTCGTCAGCGTCATCCTCAATGGTGGTACTGCTGGTCAGCGCAACCCTGACACCGCCCACAACCATGGTTTCATTGGTGCGATCGATCGACTCGATGCGGGCTTCCACTTCGGAATCCCCATCCCTGGGTTCGATTTCGCGAGCCACCAGAAGGTTCTGGCTGTTAAACCGGCCCTCAACTTTCACCAGCAGCCCCTGGACCAGATCCGCCTCCTGCAGCCCATCCTCGAACTCGGTATTGCCGACTTGCACGGTCACGCCGTTGACCACGAACTGGCGAAGTACCTCATCATAGGGGCCTTCGATGGCGCCCTGGATTTCCACATCACCCGACAAGCCAAAGAAATCGTCCTCGTCGTCGATCTTTCCGGCTATGAGCACTCCGCCGACCAAAGCTCCTTCAACTTCCACACCCAGTCCATTGGTGATCTCGTCGAGGGAAAAGTCATCGTCCGGCAGCGCGCTGGTATAATCCACCTGCAGGCCATTGATGGTGAATGTCTGAGCAGCGCTGGAATGGTTAGCAACTACGCCTTTGATCTCCACCTCATGCTCGTCATCAAAGCGCAGGCCACTGCCCAGCGTTGCTGCGCCGACGAAACTGGCGCGGAATTCACCATTGGCTAGCGGCCAGGCGCTCACTCTGACTCGATACGCCGTCGGGTTAGCCGCAAGCTGATCCACCGTTGCACCGCGGAACACGGTCTGGCCATCCAGCTGCACCACCAGGCCGGCAATGCTCAATTCACCCGATTTGGCGACATCGTCCCAACTGGCTGACTGCAAAGGACCACGCAGGGTATCGTCGTACTCGATCTCATTGGCCTCTCCCTCTCCGCTGTCATCCCAGCTACCGCTGACCTTGACGATCATGCCCTTTTCAAGCTGATCCTCCCGCTCGAAGCCGTCGTCACTCTTTACGTTGCCATTGGTGCGGAATCGGGTGCCGTTGACATACACACTTCCAAATCCTGACACCGCACCAATGCTGGTACCAGACGATGCCGTACCGTCTGATGAGCCGCCAGAGCTGCCACCACAGGCAGTGAGTGTTCCGGCCACAACGCCGAATAAGGCCAGTTTTACGGCGACGGCTAAATGATTCGCTTTCATCTCTATTCTCCAGGCTTGTTTTCACACTCAACGGTGGTCTAACAGCGGCCACCCACTTTTCTGGGATAATTTTCCCAAACCTATATTTGGGAATTTATTCCCAATTTTTGTAGATGTCCAGTGTTTTGTAGGATTATTTTCAGCCTGTAGAGGAAAAGTGATCGACGCCTGCGCTGGCAACGTGAACTTTCCTGACCTGACCTCGTAAATTCATCAACATCCAAACGAAGCAGGTGACGTTATGTTCGATTTTTTGAAAGGTGATCCTAAAAAGAAATTGCAGAAAGCCTACGAGGCGAAATTACAGAAGGCGCTTGAATCACAACGTAACGGAGATTTGCGCACCCATGGCACGCTGATGGAAGAGGCGGACAAGATTTATCAGGAGATACAGGCACTGGAAAAGTCGTAGCGACTGCTACGGCTTTTCCATGAACTGCTCTAATTGACGATGAAGGCGATCCAGCTCCCGACGCATGTCCTGAACTTCGTCCAGAAGCTCGAGGGACATGGCCAGCCCTGGCAGGTTCATTTTCAGATCCCGCTGCAATCGCATCGCTTTACGTAACCTGGCCAGAGTCTGCAGATCAAATTGCCATTGTCTGCTTTCTGTCGTCTCTTCCACTGGCGCAATCACTCCATAATTCACCAGTTTGATGACGAATTCTGCATGGCATCCGCCTCTTTCGCAGATTTCGTGGAGGCTGAAGGTTCCGGCGGTGTCGCTCAATTCAACGGTCAGTGATTTATCATGTCGAGTCATGATTGTGCCTCCGGATTAAACGTGCAGCTTGCTGCGCGGGTTGAACTGTTTTTCTTCTTCGGCCAGTTCCTTGTAAAGCTCCTCGGCTTTCTCGGAATGCCTGTCGGGCATGACGATCTGAAGCACCACGATCTGGTCGCCGGGATGTTTTCCAGGCAGCCCCTTACCGCGAAGCCGAAGTTTACGGCCGCCCGATGACCCCTTGGGCACTTTCAGGCTTACCTTGGACGTAACCGTAGGCACTGTGATGGTAGCACCCAGCGCAGCTTCCCAGGGTGTGACCGGCACTGTCACCAGAATATCCTGGCCTTCGACCGTGAAGTGCGGATGCGGGGCATACTCCACTTCAATAAACAGGTCACCGGCATCGCCACCACCAATACCCGGTGCACCCTGCCCTTTCAGGCGAATATGCTGGCCCTCTTTCATACCAGCAGGAATCTTCACATTGAGCGTCTTCCTGCGCTGCACCAGTTGGCCCTGGTCATTCACTTCCTGGACGTTGAACGAAACCTGCTTATCACAGCCCTGATAGGCTTCTTCCAGGAACAGCGCAAGCCTGGAGTGAACGTCTTCACCCCGCATGCGCATGGACTGACGACGCCCTCCAAAACCGCCGAAACCTTCGGCCGCGCCACGGCCACCGCCGAAGATCTCCTCGAAGAAATCACTGAATTGCCGGGCATCGGCTTCGGTGTAACCACCGCCGCCAAAGCCTGACGCACTCTGCCAACCGGGCGGTGGATCAAACGAACCGTCCCCTTTGGCGCCGTATTTTCTGAGCTGGTCGTATTCGGCCCGCTTCTCCGGATCCTTCAATACTTCATATGCCTCCCCGACGTCCTTGAACTTCTCGTCGGCTTTCTCTTCCTTGCTGACGTCCGGATGGTACTTCCGGGCCAGCTTTCGGTAGGCCTTCTTGATTTCCTCGGGGGAGGCAGACTCACTCACACCTAGGACGGCGTAATAGTCTTTAAAATCCATTATTTTCCTCGCACCTGTTCTCAGATTGACACATCTACTCACCTTATATTTGATGGAAATGTCCGAAATACAAGGTCTGGGCGACACCGAATTGATATGTATACGGGTTACCTTGTTTTCACCCCGCCGCCTACCCTAGGCTGTCTGTAGTTAATGCGCAGTTCTGGTTGCCCTGGCGGGCGCTACCAGAAGCGTGTTTTTACACAGGAGGGCACTCCCGGTTATGCAGGAAGCAGAGCTCGAACGGAAGGCGGGCTGGAAAAGCTCTCCGATTCTCGGAATGCTTGCCAGCATTGCGTTTGTCGGCGCCATTCTTGCGATTCTCTATTCCCTCGGCATACACGAGCGGGTGGTGGACATGCTTCGGTGGTTTGAAGCCCAGGGCACCTGGGCTGCGGTCCTGTTTATCCTGCTGATGACCGTGACCGTGGTTGCCCTGCTTCCAGGTTTTCTGTTCACAACCGGTGCAGGCTTCGTGTTCGGGGTCTTCGAAGGAACGATCTATGTCGTGACCGGCACGGTGCTTGGCGCCACACTAGCGTTTCTGATTGCCCGTTACGCCCTCGGTGAACGAGCAAAACAGTTCGTGATGGCCAGAGCACGGCTCAGGCTGATGAGCGATGAACTGACGCCCCACGGCTGGAAAATCGTTCTGCTTACCCGGCTGATCCCCTTCTTTCCGGGCAAACTGTCCAACTACTTTTTTGGCCTGACCGAGTTCTCCTTGCGGGGGTTCATCGCCGGCTCTGTCGTCGGGTTCATTCCCTTCTCACTTCACAACGTCTACCTCGGGTCCATTGCAGCAGATCTGACCGTTCTGGGCGTTCGGGAGACAGGCCGCTCTCCGCTGGAGTGGGCAATTTATGGTGCCGGTTTCGCGGGCACGGTGGCAGCGGTTGTGTTTCTGAACAGGCTGGCTCGCCGCGCCCTGGCCAAATACACCGACATAGAACACACCCTGGAGATCAAACAGTGACGTGGATGAAATGGCTACCCTGGCGCTTTGTCGTCAAGAACGTCGCGCGCAAACACGGATTCCTCGACCCCATCGCCCTGCTGGCCAAGCTTCACGGTTTTGCCCAGCCTTCCGAAGTGGGCGAACCCATCGAGCTGCTCCGCGCTGGCGTGGTTTTCCATGCCCGAGGCCTGATCAACAGCCGGGTCATCCAGCACAATCTGGACTGGGTCTGGCCCTACTGGATCGAGCGTCAGTTTGACCCCAGGGACCCGTCGTTCATTCCACGGGCGTTTTCCATTACTCACATCAACCTGAGCAACCGGAACTGGACCGCCGTCGGTCACCCAGATTGCGACGAGCTTCCCGTGGTTGATCCCAGAGGACTTCTGACCCCCTTTTTCGACAGCTGGTCACTGGATGGCTGGCTGATGGCCGACGACGGTCGCTGCCTGCTGCCATCAAGAACGAAGCAGGCGAAACAATGGCAGGATGTCCATGGTACGGTCAGCGTGAATACGGACTCCGCTCTCGAGGGCCTGGAACTCAGCAGTCGTGCCTGGGTACAGATTGAAAACGGCATTCCTGTCTGCAAACTGCGACTGCAGGCCAAGTCCGATGTGGCAGGTTCCGTGATACTGGCCCTGCGACCATCGAACCCGGAAGGAATCAGCTTCATCAACCGGGTCAGCCTCTCCGAGAACCGGGACGCCTGGACAATTGATGGCAAGCGCTCGGTGACGTTCAGCGAACCTGCCGAGCGCCACCATGTATCGGATTACCGTAACGGCGATGTCCACATTCACCTGACGGACCTCGAAGATCAGAGCGAGGGCGTTTGCGATGTGGGCATGGTCACGGCTGCGGCGCTCTTTTCGATCAAGGCTGGCAAAACCCGCGAAATCACGGCCAGCATCCCACTCAGTGAGAGTCAGGCCCGCCTTCCCGACGAAAGCGCCTGGCAAAAAGAGCGGGAGGGCCATGCCCAACTGGTATGCCCGGAACCCCGCTACCAGTTTCTCTACGATGCGGCGGTGGTATCACTGATTCTCCACTCGCCGGACGATGTCTACCCGGGACCTTTTACCTACAAGCGTTTCTGGTTCCGGGATGCGGCGTTCATCATCAATGCCCTGCTGGGCATTGGTTTAACGTCCCGTGCCGAGCGTGCGCTGTCCCGTTTCCCTGAGCGCCAGACCCGCGACGGTTACTTTCGCTCTCAGGAGGGCGAATGGGACGCAAACGGCGAGGTGCTTTGGGTCCTCAAACGCTTTTTCGACCTCACCGGACGGCGCCCGGAATTACTCTGGCACGATCCGATCGCGGACGGCGCCCGCTGGATTACCCGCAAACGCCTGCGCAAGGAAACCAAAGCGCCCCACGCCGGTTTGCTGCCGGCTGGATTCAGCGCAGAACACCTGGGCCCCAACGATTATTACTACTGGGATGATTTCTGGGGCATATCCGGGCTGCATGCGGCCGCAGACCTGCTCGACGATAGTAGCCCCACTGAAAGCCAAAGCTTTCGGGAAGATGCGGACGACTTCACGAAAGCCGTTGATCGCAGCCTTGAACTCTGCCAACAACGGCTGAAGCGTCCGGGCATGCCCGCCTCTCCGTACCGGCGTCTGGATGCCGGCGCTATTGGGTCGCTCGCGGCAGGCTATCCGACCCAACTATGCGCGCCGGATGACCCGCGCCTGCTGGACTGTGTCGAGTTTCTGCTTGAACGGTGTTTCGTCGACGGCGCCTTCTACCAGGACATGATCCATTCTGGCCTGAACGCCTACCTGACCCTGCATGTTGCCCAGGTACTGCTGCGGGCCGGAGACTCACGATACCTGCAACTGATGGACTCGGTGGCTGATCTGGCCTCGCCTACCGGCCAGTGGCCGGAAGCGATCCACCCCGGCACCCGCGGCGGTTGCATGGGCGACGGCCACCACGTATGGGCCTCGGCCGAATGGGTGTTGATGGTCCGTAACTGTTTTGTACGGGAAGAAGGGAAACGGCTGGTACTTTGCGGTGGAATACCGGAACGCTGGCTGGACCAGAACGAGCCCATCAGCTTTGGACCCGCGCCGACAAGCTTCGGCACTGTTTCCATCACCATCATGCCGAACGCCAACGGTTCACCGGAGGTAAAGTGGGCGGCCGACTGGCACAACGCCGAACCGCCCATCGATGTAAAGCTTCCGGGGTATGAAGCAGTGGTTGCAAAACCCGGCGAGGGCGTCGCCAGGCTTTGATCAGGCCTCGGCCTTACTTGACCTTGGGGTCCAGCTCGCCGGCCGCATAGAGCTCGAACATCCGCTCCAGGTTGATCGGCTTGATCTTGCTGGCGTTGCCCGCCGTGCCGAAGGCCTCGTAGCGGTCCACGCACACCTGGGTCATCGCCTTCATGGTCTCTTTCAGGTATTTGCGCGGGTCGAATTCGGCGGTGTTCTGCGCCAGGAAACGACGGACCGCGCCGGTGCTGGCCAGACGCAGGTCGGTGTCGATGTTGACCTTACGCACACCGTGCTTGATGCCTTCCACGATTTCCTCAACCGGTACGCCGTAGGTCTCTGGAATCTCGCCGCCGTACTGGTTGATGATTTCCAGCCAATCCTGCGGCACGGAACTGGAACCGTGCATGACCAGGTGGGTGTCTGGAATGCGAGCGTGTATTTTCTTGATCTGCTCGATAGCCAGGATGTCGCCGGTAGGCGGACGGGTGAACTTGTAGGCACCGTGGCTGGTGCCGATGGCGATGGCCAATGCGTCCACGTGGGTCTTCTTGACGAAGTCGGCCGCTTCTTCCGGGTCCGTCAGCATCTGGCTGTGATCCAGCGTGCCTTCGGCGCCAATGCCATCTTCTTCACCGGCCTGACCGGTTTCCAG
Source organism: Marinobacter sp. CHS3-4 (assembly GCF_030053415.1). GTDB lineage: Bacteria > Pseudomonadota > Gammaproteobacteria > Pseudomonadales > Oleiphilaceae > Marinobacter. The sequence goes on along the minus strand of NZ_JASGBJ010000001.1, from coordinate 1,049,477 downwards.
GGAACCCAGGCAGCCCAGCTCGCCTTCCACGGAAACACCGCAGGCATGCGCCATTTCCACCGTGCGACGGGTAACGTCCACGTTGTAGTCGTAATCCGTTGGAGTCTTGCCGTCTTCACCCAGAGAACCGTCCATCATCACCGAGCTGAAGCCCAACTGGATCGAGCGCTGGCAAACCGATGGGCTGGTGCCGTGGTCCTGGTGCATCACCACCGGAATGTGAGGGAACTCTTCAATGGCCGCCAGAATCAGGTGGCGCAGAAACGGTGCACCGGCGTATTTGCGGGCGCCAGCGGAAGCCTGGACGATCACCGGGGAATCGGTTTTATCCGCAGCTTCCATAATGGCACGCATCTGTTCCAGGTTGTTGACGTTAAACGCTGGAACGCCGTATCCGTGCTCGGCGGCGTGATCCAGTAGTTGCCGCATCGAAATCAGGGCCATTGGGGTATCTCCTTGATAGTAAAAAGTTCGTTAAGCGCCGCGGGACTCAAGCACCGCAACCGCTGGTAGAGTTTTGCCTTCGACGAATTCCAGGAATGCGCCGCCGCCCGTCGAGATATAGGAAATCTGATCGCTCACGCCGTATTTGTCGACAGCGGCCACGGTGTCACCACCACCGGCCAGTGAAAACGCGTCGCTTTCTGCAATGGCTTTGGCCAGCGCCTGGGTACCGTTGCCAAACTGGTCAAATTCAAAAACGCCAACCGGGCCGTTCCAAAGGATGGTCTTGGAAGATTTCAGCAGCCCGGCAAATTTGGAGGCAGTTTCCGGGCCAACGTCCAGAATCATGTCGTCTTCAGTGACGTCGTCGATTTTCTTGGTGGTGGCCTGGGCGGTTTCGGCGAATTCGCTGGCAACCACCACATCGACTGGCAGTGGAATCTCGACGCGTGACGCGATGTCTTTGGCAGTGTCGATCAGGTCGTGTTCGCACAGGGATTTACCAACCGGGTGACCGGCCGCCGCCAGGAAGGTGTTGGCGATGCCGCCGCCGACGATGATCGAATCGCAGACTTTTTCCAGGGCGTTCAGCACGTCCAGTTTGGTTGAAACCTTGGAGCCGCCGACAATGGCCACTACCGGCTTGGCCGGGTTGTCCAGGGCTTTGCTCAACGCTTCCAGTTCGGCGGCCAACAGCGGGCCGGCGCACGCTTCAGGTGCGAAACGGGCAACGCCGTGGGTGGACGCCTGGGCGCGATGGGCGGTGCCGAAGGCATCCATAACGTAGATGTCGCACAGGGCGGCGTACTTTTTCGAGAGTGCTTCGTCGTCTTTCTTTTCGCCCTTGTTGTAGCGGACGTTTTCAAACAGCACGACTTCGCCGTCTGCCACGTCAACGCCGTCCAGATAATCCGGTATCAGGCGAACAGGTTTACCAAGCAGGGTACCCAGATGATCTGCCACGGGTTTCATGGAGGAAGCTTCGTCAAAAACGCCTTCTTCCGGGCGGCCCAGGTGGGACATCAGCATGACTTTCGCGCCCGCGTCCATTGCAGCCTTGATGGTAGGCAGCGAAGCACGGATTCGGGCGTCGCTGGATACTTTGCCGTTTTTAACCGGGACGTTGAGATCCTCGCGGATCAATACCCGTTTGCCGGCAAGTTCCAGGTCGGTCATTCTCTTGATAGCCATGATGCTTTCTCTTCCTCTGATCGATAACTCTGTTCAGTGACCAGACAGCCAGCTTTTGCTGACGTCCAGCATTCGGTTGGCGAAGCCCCATTCGTTGTCGAACCAGCACAGCACCTTGACCATGGTGCCCCCGGTCACGCGGGTCTGGCCGCCGTCGACAATGCCGGAATGGGCGTCGTGATTGAAGTCGGAACTGGCCAGCAGCTCGTCGGTGTATCCCAGAATGTACTTCAAGGGCCCTTGTGCTGCGTTTTTCAGCAGCTCATTCACCGCATCGACGGATGTGGATTCGCGCACGTTGACCACCATATCAATGGCCGACACGTTCAGCGTTGGCACTCGCATGGCCACCGAACTGAAACGCCCTTCCATGTGGGGTAGCAACCGCTCGATGCCTCTGGCCAGCCCCGTCTCCACCGGCACAATATTATGCAGCGCACTGCGGGTGCGGCGCAGATCCTGATGGTGGTAGGCATCGATCACCGGCTGGTCATTCATGGCGGCGTGGATGGTGGTGGTTGAGCCATGCTCCACACCGAACGCTTGATCCAGCACCTGTATCACAGGCACCAGACAATTGGTCGTGCAGGAAGCGGCAGCGACAATCTGGTCATCGGCGCGGAGTTGTTCGTGATTCACACCGTAAACCACGGTCCTGTCGACATCCGATTCGGCGGGCTGTGAAAACAGGAGTCTGGCGGCGCCGGCCCGGATGTGTTTCTCCGCCGTCGGCCGATCCGAAAAGGCCCCGGTGCATTCCAGCACCAGATCCACACCAAGCTCGCTCCAGGGTAGATCTGCGATGTCCGGGCAACGCAGCACCCGAATCGAATCCCCATTCACCAGCAGCGACTCACCCTCCACTTCTACGTCACCCTGGAAACGACCATGGGTGGAGTCGTATTTGGTGAGGTGGGCGATGGTGTCTATGTCAGCCAGTTCATTGATCGCGACAACCTGAAGATGATCGCGAAAGTTGTTTTCATAGAGGGCGCGCAGCACGCATTGACCGATACGGCCAAAACCATTGATCGCAATGCGGTGCGGCGCTCTCGACGTCATCAGGCTTCCAGAAGTTCCTGGGCGGTGGCAACGATGTTCTCGGCGGTGAAGCCGAACTCCTTGAACAAATCACCCGCCGGCGCCGACTCACCGAAGGTGCTCATGCCGACAATGCGCCCGTCCAGGCCAACGTACTTGTACCAGTAGTCTTCAATGCCCGCTTCGACGGCAACCCGGTTGGTCACTTCCAGCGGCAGTACTTCCTGCTTGTAGGCCGCGCTCTGGGCGTCAAAGGTGTCCGTGCTCGGCATGGATACCACGCGAACCTTCGCGCCTTTTTCGCGCAACTGGGCCGCGGCGTCTTGGGTGATTCCGATTTCACCGCCGGTGGAGATCAGGATCAGGTCAGGCGTGCCTTCGCTGTCAGACAGGATGTAGCCACCTTTGGCGATGTTCTGTACCTGGGTCGCGTCGCGATCCTGGTGTGGCAGACCCTGGCGCGAAAACACCAGTGCCGTGGGACCATCGGTGCGCTCAAGCGCCGCTTTCCAAGCCACCGCCGACTCGACGGTATCCGCCGGGCGCCAGGTGCTCATGTTCGGTGTGGTGCGAAGGCTGGCCAGCTGCTCAATCGGCTGGTGAGTCGGGCCGTCTTCGCCCAGGCCGATGGAATCGTGGGTAAACACCAGGATGGAACGCTGCTTCATCAGCGCCGCCATGCGCACAGCGTTACGGCAGTATTCCATGAAGATCAGGAAAGTCGCACCGTAAGGCACCAGGCCTCCGTGCAGGGCCACACCGTTCATGATGGCAGCCATGCCGAATTCACGAACCCCGTAGTAAACGTAGTTACCATTGGCATCGTCTTTGGTCAGCGGCTTGCTGTCGTTCCAGATGGTCAGGTTGGAACCGGCCAGATCCGCAGAGCCACCCAGCAATTCCGGGAGCATCGGGCCATAGGCGTTGAGGGTGTTCTGTGACGCCTTGCGGCTGGCGATGGTCTCGCCTTTTTCCTGACACTCATTGATGTAGGCCTGAGCTTTTTCAGAGAAATCTGCAGGCAGTTCGCCGGACATGCGACGCTTGAACTCGGCCGCCAGTTCGGGCTCTGCCTTTTCATAGGCGGCGAACGCCTCGTTCCACTGAGCTTCTGCCGTGGCGCCTTTCTCTTTGGCATCCCATCCGGCGTAGATGTCGTCCGGCACTTCAAACGCCGGGTGAGACCAACCCAGCTCCTTGCGAGTCAGTTCAACCTCGTCTTCACCCAGCGCCGCGCCATGACAGCTTTCGGTGCCCTGCTTGTTCGGCGAGCCGAAACCAATGATGGTCTTGCAGCAGATCAGCGTGGGCTGATCCGTGTTGGCGCGGGCCGCTTCAATCGCTGCGCGGACAGCTTCGGGGTTGTGCCCGTCGACCTTTGGAATGACCTGCCAGCCATAGGCTTCGAAACGCTTTGGCGTGTCGTCGTTGAACCAGCCCTCGACTTCGCCATCTATGGAAATGCCGTTGTCGTCGTAGAACATCACCAGCTTGCCAAGGCCCAGGGTGCCCGCCAGTGAAGCAACTTCATGGGAGATGCCTTCCATCAGGCAACCGTCGCCGAGGAACGCATAGGTGTAGTGATCGACAATGTCATGGCCGGGACGGTTGAATTGGGCCGCCAGCGTTTTCTCGGCCAGCGCAAAACCAACGGCATTCGCAATGCCCTGCCCCAGAGGACCCGTGGTTGTTTCTACGCCCGGAGTGTAACCGTATTCGGGATGGCCAGGCGTTTTGGAGTGCAGTTGGCGGAAGTTCTTGATGTCTTCAATGGAAACGTCGTAACCGGTCAGATGCAGCAACGAATATTGCAACATGGAGCCGTGGCCATTGGACAGCACGAACCGGTCACGATTGGCCCACTTGGGGTTTGACGGGTTGTGGCTGAGGTAGTCGTTCCAAAGGACCTCGGCGATGTCCGCCATACCCATGGGGGCGCCCGGATGGCCGGATTTGGCTTTCTGAACCGCATCCATGCTCAGCGCGCGAATGGCGTTGGCGAGATCTGTGCGAGACGGCATTGACGTTTCTCCAGTATGTAGTCGGCAATATAAAGAACAGCGAAAAATAAAGGCGCGTATTTTCGCCGATTAGTGACCGCCGGGGCAAATGAACCTCCGTCTTTTTGCGCTACAGATTTCTACGGATTGAAACGGGCGTATCGAAATCCCTGAAATCCAACGATTCGAGACCTATATCAATATTTTTTGATATTGTTATTGATCACAACCAATTTCCTCCCTACACTCCGATTCATGACTTCTACAGCCGCGCAATCCGATAATCCATCCCAGGTCGATACCCTTGCCCCGATCTTTAAAGCAAGCGGCGACCCTTTGCGCCTGGAGATCTTGCGCGTGCTTCGGCGTGACACGTTTGGGGTACTGGAACTCAGTCAGCTGTTCGCCATGCGCCAGTCCGGCATGAGCCACCACCTCAAGGTGATGCACAAAGCCGGACTGCTTGAACCGCAGCGGGAAGGCAACGCTATCTTCTATCGTCGGCCACTGAACCTGAACAGCGACAAGCTGACAGACCAGACCATCCGGCAAGTCTTCGATGCCGTCGATCGCATCCCCTTACCGCCGCATCTGCAGGAAAAAATCGAGGCGATTCGCACCCAGAGGGCCGACCAGTCCCAGGCTTTTTTTGCCCGCTACGCCGAGAAGTTTCGAGAGCAGCAGGAGCTGATTGCGGCCTTCGATCTTTACGCCAAACCGGTGGCCGATCTGATCAGCCAACGTGCTCAGCGGCAGAACTGGAAAGTGGCTCTGGAAATCGGCCCTGGCGAGGGCGGCTTCCTACCGGTGCTGTCCAGGACCTGCGAGCATGTCGTTGCGCTGGACAACTCCCGTGACATGCTGGCCAAAGCCACCCGCACCTGCATTGAAGAGAAGCTGCACAACGTTGACCTGATCGAGGGCGTCACCGACACCCTGTTGGCCCGTGGCGATGCCTTCGACCTGGTTGTAGCCAATATGGTCTTGCACCACGTGCCCAGCCCGGCAGATATTTTTCTGGACGCAGCTGCCCTGATGAATACCGGCGGCTGTCTGGTCATCAGCGACCTGTGCAGTCATGACCAGGATTGGGCCAAAGAAAACTGCGGCGATCTATGGCTTGGCTTCGAGCCAGAAGAGCTGACCAATTGGGCGATCGATGCCGGGCTGGTGGCAGGCGAGTCCCTGTTTATCGGCTTGCGCAATGGCTTTCAGGTGCAGGTGCGGGAATTCTGGAAAACCACCGAGTCCGGCTGACATCAAAATTTTAAACGCATATCAAAGTTTTTTGATATAGAATCCAGTACGCTTCGTACAGTATCAACAACAACGCTACATGAAGGTATTAAAGAGGAACCGAACCTATGTCTGACTACAGCATCTTTACTTCCGAATCGGTCTCAGAAGGCCACCCTGACAAACTGGCGGACCAGATTTCCGATGCCGTACTCGACGCCATTCTCGTAGACGACCCCCATGCGCGGGTGGCCTGCGAAACCATGGTTAAAACCGGTGTGGCCATCGTCGGCGGTGAAATCACCACCAACGCCTGGGTCGACCTGGAAGACCTGGTTCGCGGCGTGATCAAGGACATTGGTTACACCTCTTCCAAAGTCGGCTACGACGGCGACACCTGTGGCGTGATCAACATCATCGGCAAGCAGTCCGTGGACATCGCCCAGGGCGTTGACCGCAAGAAGCCGGAAGATCAGGGCGCTGGCGACCAGGGCCTGATGTTTGGCTACGCCAGTAACGAAACCGAAGTTCTGATGCCTGCGCCAATCACCTTCGCGCACCGTCTGATGGAGCGCCAGGCCGAAGCCCGCAGAAATGGCCTGCTTCCCTGGTTGCGCCCGGACGCCAAGAGCCAGGTGACCTGCAGCTATAAGGATGGTCGCGTATCCGGCATCGATGCGGTGGTTCTGTCTACCCAGCACGACGAAGACGTGACCCAGTCCGACCTGAAAGAAGCGGTGATGGAACTGATCGTAAAGAATGTGTTGCCAGCCGAGCTGCTGCACAAAGACACCGAGTTCCACATCAACCCGACCGGTAAATTCGTCATCGGCGGCCCTGTCGGTGACTGTGGCCTGACCGGCCGCAAGATCATCGTTGATACCTATGGCGGCATGGCCCGTCACGGCGGTGGTGCGTTCTCCGGCAAGGACCCGTCCAAGGTTGACCGTTCTGCTGCCTATGCGGGCCGGTATGTCGCCAAGAACATCGTTGCCGCCGGCCTGGCCGACAAATGTGAAATTCAGGTGTCCTATGCCATCGGCGTGGCCCAGCCAACGTCGATCTCTCTGAACACGTTTGGCACTGGCAAGATCGGCGACGACAAGATCATCCAGCTGGTTCGCGAGCACTTCGACCTGCGCCCGTATGCCATCACCAACATGCTGGATCTGCTGCACCCGATGTATCGGGCTACCGCAGCCTATGGCCACTTTGGCCGCGAGCCATTTGAAATGACCGTGGGCGGCAAGACGTTCACTGCATTCCCATGGGAAAAGACAGACCGTGCCGCTGCACTGAAAGACGCCGCTGGCATTTAATCGAATTTATTACAGACGTTAATACGCACAGGAGAACACCATGAGCACTCCGGCAGAACAACTGAAGCAGTTCAATGACTACAAAGTCCGCGACATTACCCTCGCTGGCTGGGGCCGTAAGGAAATCAACATCGCAGAAGGCGAAATGCCTGCCTTGATCAAGCTCCGTGAGAAATACAAAGGAGAGCAGCCGCTGAAAGGCGCGAACATCATGGGCTGCATCCACATGACCATTCAGACCGCCGTGCTGATCGAAACTCTGATCGAGCTGGGCGCCAACGTGCGCTGGTCATCGTGCAACATCTTCTCCACCCAGGATCAGGCCGCTGCGGCCATCGCCGAGCGCGGCATCCCGGTCTTCGCCTGGAAGGGTGAGACAGACGAGGAGTACGACTGGTGCCTGGAACGCACCGTGGGTGCCGACGTTGAAGGCTGGGAACCCAACATGATCCTGGACGACGGTGGCGACCTGACAGCACTGCTGCACGAGAAGTATCCCGAGATCCTTCGCAACTGCCACGGCGTGACCGAAGAAACCACCACCGGTGTTCACCGTCTGCAGGAAATGATGCGCGAAGGCACTTTGAAAGTTCCGGCCATCAACGTGAACGATGCCGTGACCAAGTCAAAGAACGACAACAAGTACGGCTGCCGCCACAGCCTGAACGACGCCATCAAGCGTGCCACTGACCACCTGATGTCCGGCAAGAAAGCGCTGGTGATCGGTTACGGTGACGTGGGCAAAGGTTCCGCCGCCTCACTGCGCCAGGAAGGCATGATTGTGAAGGTGACTGAAAGTGATCCAATCTGTGCCATGCAGGCCTGCATGGACGGCTTCGAAGTGGTTTCACCTTACATCGACGGCGTGAACACCGGCACCGAAGCAGGCATTAACAAGGAACTGCTGCAGAACACCGATCTGCTGGTGACCACCACCGGTAACATGAACGTGTGTGACGCCAACATGCTGAAAGCGGTTAAAAGCGGCGCCATCGTGTGCAACATCGGCCACTTCGACAACGAAATCGACACTGCCTACATGCGCAAGCATTGGGAATGGGATGAAGTGAAGCCACAGGTACACATTGTTTATCGCGACAAAGCCACCAATGACCATCTGTTGCTGTTGTCAGAGGGCCGCCTGGTGAATCTGGGTAATGCTACTGGCCACCCGTCACGGATCATGGACGGCTCGTTCGCCAACCAGGTTCTGGCACAGATGCATCTGTTCGAACGCAAGTTCGCCGATCTGCCTGAAGAGGCGCGCGAAAAAGGCATCTACGTGCAGGTACTGCCCAAGCACCTGGACGAAGAAGTGGCGCGTGCCATGGTCGAAGGGTTTGGTGGCGTGATGACCAAGATGACGCCGGAACAGGCCAAGTACATCGGCGTACCGGTCGAAGGCCCGTACAAGCCAGAAAGCTACAAGTACTGATTGGGCGACATCATGGAAACCCAGCAACAGTTCAAGCGCCGCTTCAGTTTTGAGTTTTTCCCGCCCAAGACCGACGCGGGCAAGGAAAAACTGCAAACTGTGCGCGGTCGGCTGGCCGAGGTAGACCCGGATTTTTTCTCGGTCACCTTTGGCGCGGGCGGTTCCACCCGGGACCGCACCATCGAGACTGTGCTTAACCTGCACAAGCAGGGAATTTCCACAGCGCCCCACCTTTCCTGCGTGGGTGGTACCCGCCAGGAAATCGGGGAGCTGTTGGATCTGTATAAAGAGAATGGCGTAAACCGGATCGTCGCCCTCAGGGGCGACATGCCCTCGGGCATGGGCGCGGCGGGCGAGCTTCGCTACGCCAACGAGCTGGTCAGCTTTATTCGTGAGCACAGTGGCGACACATTCAATCTGGAAGTGGCGGCCTACCCGGAGTTTCATCCGCAGGCAAAAAACGCTGAAGAAGACCTGAAAAACTTCGCACGCAAGGTCGAAGCTGGCGCCAACAGCGCCATTACCCAGTATTTCTTCAACCCGGACAGCTACTTCTATTTCATCGACCGGCTGGAAAAGATGGGAGTCACCATTCCCGTGGTGCCTGGCATCATGCCGATCGTGAACTTCACCAACCTGACCCGCTTCTCGGACATGTGCGGTGCGGAAATCCCCCGCTGGATTCGCAAGCAGCTGGAAGCCTACGGCGACGACAGCGACAGCATCCGCCAGTTTGGTGAGGAAGTGGTGACACGCATGTGTGAGAAACTGCTGGCTGCTGGCGCACCCGGCCTTCACTTTTACACGCTCAACCAGGCGGAGGCGAGCCTGAATATCTGGAACAATCTGGGTCTGACCGACCGGGAAAAGATCGCTTTCTGAGCAATCTGTGGACTCCACGGCCCATCAATGCTGCCTTCGTTTCAGGAGGCAGCGTTCCTATAGTTGATCGCCTCGCTCCAAACCGCAACAATGCCCAGCATCCAATCAGCCCGACTAGCGCATAGGATGCAGTTCCACCATGGCCAAACCCCAGAACAAAAAAGCACCCAAAAGTTTCGAACAGACCCTTTGGGACACCGCCGACAAACTGCGCGGCACGGTGGAGTCGTCCGAATACAAGCACGTGGTGCTAAGCCTGATCTTCCTGAAATTTGTCAGCGACAAATTCGAAGAGCGTAAACGGGCGCTGATAGTGGAAGGCAAAGAGAAATACGTGGACATGGTGGAGTTTTACGCCATGAACAACGTGTTCTATCTGCCGCCAGAGGCCCGGTGGAGCTATATCCAAAAGAACGCCAAACAGGGCGACATTGCCCTGAAAATCGACACGGCGCTGTCCACCATCGAGAAAACCAACAAATCCCTGCGCGGCGCCCTGCCGGACAACTACTTCTCCCGACTGGGCATCGACGTGAGCAAACTGGCCGCGCTGATCGATTCCATCGACAACATCGACACCGTTGAAGACCGGGAACAGGATGTGGTGGGCCGGGTGTACGAGTACTTCCTGGGCAAGTTCGCGGCCACCGAAGGCAAGGGCGGCGGCGAGTTCTACACCCCCAAGTGCGTGGTCAACTTGCTGGCCGAAATGATCGAGCCGTTCGAGGGCAAGATTTATGACCCCTGTTGCGGCTCCGGCGGCATGTTCGTGCAGTCCATCAAGTTTGTGGAAAGCCATCAGGGCAACCAGAAAGACATCTCCATTTACGGCCAGGAATACACCGCCACCACCTACAAACTGGCCAAGATGAACCTGGCCATTCGCGGCATTGCCGGTAACCTGGGGGATGTACCGGCCGACAGCTTCTTCAAGGACCAGCACCCGGACCTGAAGGCCGACTTTATCCTGGCCAACCCGCCGTTCAACATGGACCAGTGGCGCGCCCCGGACGAACTCACCGACGACCCCCGCTGGGCCGGCTACGAGGTACCGCCCACCGGCAACGCCAACTACGCCTGGATACTGCACATGATCGCCAAGCTGTCCGAACACGGCACCGCCGGATTTGTGATGGCCAACGGCTCCATGTCCACCAACACCAAGGGCGAAGGCGCCATCCGCCAGAAGATCATCGAAAACGACCTGGTGGACTGCATGATTGCCCTGCCCGGCCAGCTGTTCTACACCACCCAGATCCCCGTGTGCCTGTGGTTCCTCACCAAGAACAAAAAGGCTCAGACCATCCCCGGCCACAGCGACAGCAACCACCGCAACCGGGAAGGCGAAACCCTGTTCATCGACGCCCGCAACATGGGCAGCATGATCAGCCGCGTACACAAGGAACTCACCCCCGACGACATCGCCCACATCGCACGCACCTACCATGCCTGGCGCGGTGAGGCGAAAGACGGAGACTACGAGGACGTACCCGGCTTCTGCAAAGCCGTCTCGATTAAGGACATCAAAGCCAACGACTACGTGCTCACCCCCGGCCGCTACGTGGGTGCGGCGGAGATTGAAGATGATGGTGTGCCGTTTGAGGTGAAGATGGAGGAGTTGAGCAAGACGCTGTATCGGCAGATGGCTGAGGGGGAGAAGTTGGATAAGGTGATTCGGGGGAATCTGGAGGGGTTGGGTTATGGAGAATGATTGGCGCGAAATTACTCTTGGCGAGTTCGTGACCCTTCAACGAGGCCATGATCTTCCAGAATCCCAACGTAATCCCGGACATGTCCCAATCCTGGGTTCTTTCGGAATAACAGGTTGGCACAGCGAGGCGAGAACAAAAGGACCAGGCGTAACAATTGGCCGAAGCGGCGGATCTATTGGCGTGGTTTCTTATACGCCTTATGACTACTGGCCGCTGAATACTGCACTTTATGTCAAAGACTTTCACGGCAACGATGCCAAGTTCGCCTACTACTTCCTCAAAACGATAGATTTCAAGTCATATAATTCAGGAAGTGCCCAGCCCTCCTTAAATCGGAATCATGTCCACCCTCTTCCGGTTAAAGTTCCGAGCCCAGAAACACAAAAGGTAATCGCAGGGATACTCAGCGAGCTCGACGACAAAATCGCGCTAAACCACCAAATCAACACTACCCTCGAATCCATGGCCCAGGCCCTGTTCAAAAGCTGGTTCGTGGATTTCGACCCGGTGATCGACAACGCCCTGGCCGCCGGCAACCCCATCCCCGAAGCCCTGCAAGCCCGCGCCGACGCCAGAGCCGCCCTCGGCGACCAGCGCAAGCTCCTGCCCGACCACATCCGCCAGCAATTTCCGGATCGGTTTGAGCTGACGGAGGAAATGGGGTGGGTGCCGGAGGGGTGGCACATCAGCACTATCGGCGAGGAAGTTGAAACCACCGGCGGCGGAACGCCGAGTACCAAAAATCCGGATTTCTGGGAAAACGGAACACACTCGTTCTGCACACCGAAGGATATGTCGCAACTGAAGTCGCTGGTGCTCATGGATACCGAAAGGCACCTGACCGACACCGGCATCCGGAAAATTTCGTCAGGCCAGCTTCCGCAAGGAACGGTGCTCATGTCCTCCAGAGCACCGATTGGCTATCTGGCCATCAGCGACATCCCGGTTTCCGTGAACCAGGGCATCATTGCCATGCTGCCAAACCAGAATTACGGACCGGTCTATCTATTGAGCTGGGCAAAAACCAACATGAACCATATTGCCGACCGAGCCAATGGCAGCACGTTTCAGGAAATCAGTAAAAAGAACTTCCGCCCTATTCCGTTTCTGGTGCCCGGGAAAGGGATACTGGAAGCGTTCAACGAGCAAGCGGAGGCGATTTATTCGCGAATCCTGCTGACGTCCGAACAGACGGATGCCCTGACTAAGCTCCGCGACACCCTCCTGCCCAAGCTCCTGTCCGGCGAACTCCGCATACCAGATGCCGAAGAAGCTGTTTCCGAAGCCCTGTAGTCAAAAGCCCCGCCAAACTGGCGGGGCTTTTGATCAGCGAAAACGCCAATCCATCAGCTAATGGCCAGCCCTTTCAGCATGGCCTGGCATTCTGCGATGAGGCTGTCCGCTTTAGGAGACTGATTGGGAAACGCCGTCTTGATTTGCTGGGCAACGTTGATCGAGTAGGCCAGCCATTCTTTTCCGGCCGCCGTGTCACCGTTTTGTAGCTGCACTCTTGCGACCTGCTGCAGACGGGTCACGAGAAGGTTCATGGTCTGCTCATCCAACTGCTCGCCGCTCAAAGCCAGATCAACGGTCGCTTTTGCCCATTCGGCCATGCCGGCACGCACCTTGTCGCCGTCACCTCTCGCTTTGGTGAGCAGTTTCAAACCAAGGTCTCGCTGCCCGGCAAACTGGATCAGCTGCGCCTGATACCAGTCGTAGAGTTCACCAACCACCAGCAACCGGTTCTCACGGCTGTAGGCGTCGGAGCGACCTGCATACACCATCAACTGCACGGTTTCTGTTTTAAAATTTTCGAGAGGGCGAGTGTACTGCTTTTCGCATTGCCAATTGGAGTAGATCGCCGCCAGATCCCCCTGCTGCGCCAACTGCCGGAGCGCGTGGTGATACCACGCGATGTTCAAACCTTCCAGTGCCTGACACACGCCGCTGTCAGCGGCTTTGATTTCATTCGCCCAATTCACAAGGGCCTGACTCCCCACAGTATCTGCAAGTCCCGACGAGTACAGGTAATCTCCCTTCAGGGCCGCATCTTCTTTTAGCAATTGAGCAACCTTATCGCGCAGAGCCGGCGGATAGCCCCGGTTGACCAGGTCCATGAACAGGGATTTTGCTTCTGAATGGCGCTGGGCTTTGCGCAGTAGCTGGACGTTTTCGTAGTCGGACACGTCTTGATCAGAGGCGACATAAGGCGTCACCTCAACAGGTGTGGTGCTGCAGCCAGACAGAACGATGAGGGTGAGGACAAAAATCCCCAGTTGGAACGCATAACGCATCACAAATTCCTTTTGTTGAATGCTTGAGGCGGGCAATTCTCTGGTTAGATTAACGCTATTCCCATGCGCCGGCAGCATGAGCGCCAAGTTTTGAGACTTAATTCAAGCAATTTGGTGGATGCAGCGTCGGCTGACGAAACGGGCAAGCTCGTCGGCTTGTTCAAAGCGCCTAATGGGAAGCGAAATCTAGAATTCTGTCCTGCTCGGTGTGCTGAACAACTTCAATGCCGTTGCCCTTGAGATTAAGCAGCGTCTCCTCAAAAGCATCGACACGAATATCTTTGGCCTTATCGCTATTCGGGCCTTTCACTGGGAACAGAACCGGACCTTTCAGCAGATGACGCTTTCGCAACTGCTCAACTCTGAGCTTCCAGCGGTCTCCATGCTCGATAATCGCCGTAGAGTCAGTCTGGCCGAGGAATAACGGCTTAATGGCTCGGATGGCATCCCCGTTGTCCTGCTCTACAAACGGAAACGTGGCTCCGTAAAAATCGTCAGCAATGCGACGCCGGGTAAAGCGAACGGCCAGATGCCGCTGCTCCAGCAGCTTCTTCACACCCTTCTCAAGAATGGTTTCCTGATACTCCTTGGTGACGAAATTCCTGCCAACGTAGTAGTCGTATAGCTCGGCCAGCGTCTCGTCGGGGTTCTTTGACAGTACCACACGTTGCTCGCTGAACCGGACAATGGTCTCCCTGGGGCGTATCAACTCCTGAAACAGGCCGTTGTGGAATCCGTATTCGCGGTCGTTATCACCGAATACTCCGGCCTTATTCTTGAGCATACCCTGAACCCGGTTAAGCTCGGTTTCCAAATTGGCCATCGTTTTCAGATAGAGGCTTTTATCCAACTCATCAAAAAACTGCGTGATGCGCGCATACCTTTTTCTGAGTAGTTTAAACCTCAGTTGGCGGGTTTTGGGCGCCCATAATAAAACACCGACATTGGCGAATTCACCAGTCTCGATGTAGGGCATAAACCGCACTATGGCGTATTGGCATGCTTGCCTGTTCATTTCCAGTTCCAGAAGTTAGCGCGACGAAATCGCTGCAAGTGTTTCAGTAAGTGGTCTGGAGCCAAATTAAGCTCCATTGTCATTTCCGGGTCTCGGTACCACCACTCCTCGGGAATGGACTGCACGATGCCATCCCATCCAAGGAGCGCCTGTTCCATCCTGTCAGTATAGTGCTGACGCTCAACCAAGTCATCGAACACTACCGGCACACAATCTCCGAAGGCATGGTATTTACAGAAATCATCCGCATCAAAGTCCGGGTCAAATGACTGATTGTGGTCGATCACCACAAGACGCTGTTCTTCGGCGTCCCAGAACAGGTTCGGGTTACCACTGTTTTCGGTGAGCATCCGATCAACGTTTGCAATCCACCAATCGAATACAAGAACGGCCTTGCGGAGTTGGACAGGCACGTCCTTTACCTGTGAATACGAAAGCTCAGTCACAATCTGTTCTTGGGAGCCAAAGGCAGGACCAGCACCCAAATCGCTTGCACTATTTGGCGCAAGGAGCTCGGTGATTTCTTCCGAAACAGACACAATGCCAAAGGGTGCCAGAGGAATTCCGAATTCAAGCGCGAGATTTCCTGCGATCCACTCTTTAATCTGACTCTCCCGACCCGCCCCTGTACCTTTGACAAAATAGATGTGGTCGTCATCGCCCCGACAGATGAAGGGCTTTGTCATTCCGTGCTCCGAACGGCGAAGCACTTCGACTATCTCGACTTCGGGCAGCGGGCTGATGAGCACAGGCTTCTGATTCCTCTGAACGTTTTCGTCAATAAAAGGCCAACCGTAGCCCATACTCATATCATGTGAAAGCGTATTCGTGATTGAAGACGCAGAAGATAAATCGGGACATGCAATTTTTAGACGAGGGCCCGAACTTCATCATGGAGACGCTGATCAAGTCGTTCTGCATCCTTGGCGAGGTTGACGCCCATGGAGACGTTCGCCACGTCCAACAATGCAGGGTCAGGATTGCGGTTCTGGTATTTGGCAATCCAGGCCAGCACATCTGCAAGGTGCCAGATGGCAGAAGCGCCCTCGTGGAGGGGCAGCGGGAAGCTGGCTGAGTGGGTCTGAATCAGTTTGCGCATGTTCTGGCGGGAGAAGGCCAGCAACCGAGCCATGTCAGAAATGCCCACGAGATCCGGCGCCGCCTCAATCAGCTTTGCCTGCGGTGCTGCCTGCTTGACGTTCTCCAGGGCACTCAGCACAGCCGCCTCAGCAGAGGCTGATTCGCGCGTGAAGTTCAGAGCCAAACGGCCTTTTCGGCCAAGACCAATGATCGCATCGTCGCACCCTGCCTCGAAAAGTGCCGATTCCAGGGCTTCTTGATCCAGACTGCCTGGAATCGCAAATGTCAGCGTGAAATCGTATTCACGATTCATGGTCTTCTCCCCCGGAACGTTGATCTCCGGTGCAATTGTCTACGATGCGTCGAATCTGCTTTGCGTGGTTCTGGGCGTTTTTTGGCGTGCTCCAGATACTGGCAACACAGAACTCTCCGCATCGGCAATCGGCGTCATTGAACGGACAGTACATGCGTCCCCAGGCATGACCCCTACCTTTTTCGATCCGCCAGCCCTGTGACTCTGCATGAGTCAACGCATCCTCGATATCTTTGTTCGAATGTCGCTTGCGGGGCATGGTCGCCTTTCCCTAGTTGTTATTATGCACAAAGGTTGTCATTTGACAACCAATCAGAAAGGCAAAACCGGCCGGAGCTTGAATTTAATAAAGCTTCGCGACTGCCCCAACCACCAGAACACCGGCGATAATTCCATAAAGCAACAGCGCAGGAATAAGGCACCAGGCTTGCCAGCTTTTGGGAAGAGGTGCCTCAGGGTCACCCAGCATGGAGGCCCTTCGATAACAGAAAGAGGATGAACAGTTTCTGAAGACAAGATATGCAAACACATGACTCGACCTGACCAAGCGACCGATCAAGCCGTCTGAGTAGATCTGACTGACACCTGCGATACTGCCAGTCGACGTTGAAACTCGCTCTTCAATTCGTCGAACATAACGAAAGCCAATGGTCACCAAAACAACTAAAGCTATAAATCCCATCAAAATGCCGCCGGCGACGAGGTAGGCACTCAGAAGCCTTAACTCCTCACTCATCACTTCGTACCTCGTAGATTAGCTCTCCAGCCGAGGCCCCAAGGTCGCCCATCACTTTGCCTCCGACTGCACCACCAACACCTGCGGCGATTATCCCGCATGCAATACCTCCAACGCCCGCGGTGCCGACTCCTACAGCGACACAAAGCAAAGGCGCAGCCATTGCACCAGCGGTTCCACCCGCAGCTGAACCTGTAAAACGCAAGGTCTCCGTAACGCCAACGCGCTCACATTGATCGGTTCTTCCCTCTGAACAGGCTTCATATATTTTGTAGCCTGTTAATCCAACGTCCAAAGCAATCACAAGGCGACCACCATTCTCTACAAAGCGCGCAGCCCCCGCTGCTTTCGAGTAATTGGTCGCGTATCCAGGTATCCCCCCGACACCTGACGACTTCCACTCATGGACAATGCTCTTGGAGGATAATCCTAATGCACGTTTCAGCTTGGCATGATCATCCAATGACATACCCTTCCTGGTCACCTTGCCCAGCGCAAAATCCAACTTGGTGAATAGCTTTTGTCTGCGCTCGAAAAAATCAGGGTGACTGAGCTTGCCGTATGTGCGGAACGTACTTTGATGGAGAGCTTCAAGCTCCTTCAATATGCCGTTTATGCTCTTGATTTGCTGACCAACCATGGTCGCGCCGACACCCAGCCCCGTCGCAGCGTTGGCTGTCATCATTTCGAGCAGGTCGTAATGATCTACTATGAACTGTGCTTCCTGCTCACTGAGTTGCTGAACTTCCTGATTGACCTGCGCGGCTATCTGCATCAAGTCGTTTTCCCGAGTGGTGCACTCGAGACTATTCGGGTCAGCCACCACAATCATCTCACCTGGCAGTGCCCTGCTTCCAAGCCCCGGATTCAGGCGATCAAAATTATCCGGTTTAGCGGATGCATCGCCATAGAGCAACGCAATAAGTTCATTACGGCTCATGGGCTTGCGAACGACATGAAACCCCGGGTCGCTCAGGCTCTGGTCTTTTTCTGTTTCAGCGTTAGCTTGAGCAGAGCCAGCTGAAGCAGTGAAAGCACTCGTTGAAGATGAACCTACGGCCTGCGTCGACGATCCTGACTGAGGCCCTGCTGATCCTACTTGGCGTGCCTGCTGTGTTGCTGAAGCTTGTGATGCCGCGCTTGTGACCGCTTTGCGCGAAACAGGAGAGACACCAGAAAAAGAGACCGGCGAGTGCGTATCACCAATCACTACCGATCCCGAACCAATCGTCACACCACCACAAGAAACGGCACTGCCCGTAACCGCCGCAGGCATACCATCAATCATGACGGTTGAAGAACCCGCCGCAATCGCACGGGGATGGGGAGGGTGTTTGGGCTTGGAGTGCGGTGCTAGTGAGTCGCCCATTCGGGCAACAGGTTTGCCATCAACCAGTACGGTAGGTGATCCGGCGATGACAGGCGTCGGGGGGAAACCTTGGTGATCCGTACCCAGATCCCCAAGAAGTACAATGGGTTTACTCATATCGCATCCTATGCGGTGGGTGTCGTCCGTGAATCCTGTTCGCCTGCCGAATTCGTCCTTCATTCGGCAGACAGCCACTATCTTATAACGGCAGATCCGCTTGGCCAAACATCCCCTGTTCACACTGTGATACGGTGCGCTCAGTAAATGTTGTCTACACTCGTTTAGAATCAAAAATATAGAGTTTCCGAAAGCCCCAGAGTGCGTAGCGCCACGCAGTAAGGATAGGGATGCCGAAATTTACCGAAGACAGGCTGGAACAGGCGATCATTGCGCTCTTGGGCGAGCAGGGTTATCCCCACACTGAGGGGCCCACCCTGGACAGATCACCTGAGGAAGTATTGATTAAGGATGATCTGAGTGCCTTTCTGGCTGGCCGCTATGCGAAAGACGGCATAACTGATAATGAAATCACTTCGATTATTCATCGGCTAGACACGCTCTCTGCGGCTGATCTGTATACCTCCAATAAAACCGTTCATCGATGGGTCGCCGATGGCTTTCTTCTGAAGCGCGAGGATCACACCAAGAAAGACCTTTACATACAGTTGCTGGATTACTCAGGCCTTCCCGAGCAGCGGGCGCCCAGGCCAGGTGAAATAGATACTCTGGTTGCTGAAGAAGGTACTGAATACAAGGTGGGCGGCAACGTCTATCGAGTCGTAAACCAGCTTGAAATTGAAGGCCAGGAAAAGCGTATCCCCGATGCAATCCTCTACATCAATGGGTTGCCCCTGGTGGTGTTCGAGTTTAAAAGCGCGACTCGAGAAAATGCCACCATTCACGATGCCTGGAAACAACTCACTGTTCGCTACGCAAGAGACATACCGGAGCTGATGAAGTACAACGCGCTGTGCGTGATCAGCGACGGCGTGAATTCACGGCTTGGGTCTTTTTTTGCTCCCTACGAATATTTCTATACATGGCGCAAAGTGACCGGCAACGAGTCGATCGAACAGGATGGCATCAATGCCCTGCACACGATGATCAAGGGTTTGTTTGATCAACAGCGGCTCCGGGAAGTCATCAGGCACTTCATCTTTTTTCCGGACAAATCCCACCGGGAGGAAAAAATCGTCTGCCGCTACCCGCAGTTCTATGCGGCTGGAAAACTGTTTGACAACATCCTTGAGCATCGAAAGCCGGAGGGCGACGGCAAGGGCGGCACCTACTTTGGGGCAACGGGGTGCGGGAAAAGCTTCACTATGCTGTTCCTGACTCGCCTGCTAATGAAAAGCGTCGATTTTGAGAGCCCTACCATTGTGCTGATCACTGATCGCACCGATCTGGATGATCAACTGGCAGGTCAGTTCACCAATGCGAAGGATTACATTGGCGACCAGACGGTCATCAGTGTTGAAAGCCGAGACAACCTCAGGGAACTGTTAAAAGGCCGAACCAGTGGCGGCGTTTTCCTCACCACCATCCATAAATTCACGGAAGATACGGAATTATTGACCGATCGCTATAACGTGATCTGTATCTCTGACGAGGCCCATCGCAGCCAGGTGAACCTCGACCAGAAGATTCGGGTCACAGAACACGGCGTCAAGCGCACCTTTGGTTTTGCCAAATACCTGCACGATTCACTGCCAAACGCCACCTATGTCGGTTTCACCGGTACGCCCATCGACGCCACGCTGGATGTATTTGGCGATGTCGTCGACAGCTACACCATGACCGAATCAGTGAAAGACGAGATCACGGTGCCCATCGTTTACGAGGGCCGCGCTGCCAAGGTGATTCTGGATAACGAGAAACTGCAGGAGATTGAGGCTTACTACGACCAGTGCGCAGAAGACGGTGCCAGCGATTATCAGATTGAAGAAAGCAAAAAAGCCAGCGCAAACATGAACATCATCCTCGGTGACCCAGACCGGCTTCGCGCGTTGGCAAAGGATTTCGTGCATCACTACGAACGGAGGGTGGAGGAAGGCGCCACCGTGAAGGGCAAGGCCATGTTCGTGTGCAGCAATCGCAACATCGCATATACCTTCTGGCAGGAGATCATTGCACTACGCCCCCACTGGAATGACGTTCTGGCTTGCGACCCCGGAACCGAACTGTCTGATAAAGATCGTAAAGAGATCAAGCCGATGGAGCGGGTCAAAATGATCATGACCCGAGGCAAAGACGACCCTAAAGAACTCTGGAACACGTTGGGTACGTCCGACTATCGCAAGGAGCTGGACCGACAGTTCAAGAACCCGAAATCAAATTTCAAAATTGCCATCGTAGTAGACATGTGGCTTACCGGTTTTGACGTGCCGTTTCTGGACACCATCTACATCGATAAACCAATTCAGCGCCACAACCTGATTCAGACCATTTCCCGCGTGAACCGAAAATTTGAAGGCAAACGCAAGGGGCTGGTGGTCGATTACATCGGCATCAAAAAACAAATGAACATGGCCCTGGCTCACTACAACAAGGCCGATCAGCAGAATATTGAAGAGATCGAACAGTCCGTCATTGTTGTAAAGGACCACCTCGATCTCTTGAACAAGCTGTTTCACAAGTTTGATTCGAACGCCTATTTCAACGGCAGCCCGGTGGAGCAGCTGAATTGCCTGAATCAAGCCGCAGAATTCGTTCAGCTCACCGATAAAACCGAAAAGCGATTCATGGCACTGGTGAAACGCCTGAAAGCGGCCTACGACATTTGCAGTGGCTCAGAGTCTATTGACCAATCGCAGCGGGACCACATTCATTTCTTCCTTGCCGTTCGTTCGATTGTTTTCAAATTGACCAAGGGCAATGCACCAGACACAGCCCAGATGAACGCCCGAGTGCGTCAGATGATGACCGAAGCGCTGAAGACCGACGGTGTGGAGGAGATTTTTAAACTGGGTGAGGACGGCGCGGACGCCACAAATATTTTCGACGACGATTACATGGCGAAAATCGAGAAGATCAAACTGCCCAACACGAAAATAAAGCTGTTACAGCAGCTACTGGCAAAAGCCATTGATGACTTCAAGCGCGTGAACAAAGCGCGGGGCGTGGATTTTTCAAAACAGTTCCAGGCACTTGTCGAAAAATACAATGAGCGGAAAGAGTCGGATGTGTTGCGGGGCGAAGTGGTTGAGGATTTCACTGACGAAATTATCGATCGCTATCTGAAAATGATCGACGAGTTAAAACAGGAAGTGGGGTCTTTTGAAGATCTCGGAATCGACCTTGAAGTCAAAGCGTTTTACGACATTCTCAAGGATCTGGCCGTGCGGTATGACTTCACCTATCCGGATGAAAAGCTGTTGCCACTCGCTACAGCCGTTAAAACCGTCGTCGATGACAAAGTGAAATACACCGACTGGAATCACCGCGAGGACATTAAGGCAGAGCTCAAGGTCGATCTGATTCTTCTACTGGGGGAACATGGTTACCCACCGGTTGACCGGGATGAAGTCTACAAAGAGATCTTTGAGCAGGCTGAGAACTTCAAAAGGTATCGACCCGAGACTTCATAAAAGCTCGCGAGTGACCTGGTACTCATTTTCGATCTTGGCGTGAGAATCCTTGGCCAGAAATTTCGCAATTTTTGACCCCAGAAACGGGACATCGCACTTTACCGTCAGTGTCACGTAGTTGATGGATTTTTCCACGTTTCCCTGAAGACGCATCATACCTTTGATTTTTGCGGGAACGCCGTCAATGCGAACGCGAAATTCGCAGTGCCATTCGGCATCGTCTTTACGGAACCAGTGTTCTTCCTGGCGAACGCGGTTCCAGGGCTTATGGAAACTGGCCAGAATACCGGGCACTTCGCTCGATGCAGACAGCTCGCGTTCAACCACCAGCTTCGCTGATTCATCATCGCGGCGCAGCTCGGCAATCCGCAAGTTGCGCGACCCAAGCCTCTGGTTTTTTTCCTGTATATGGCCTTCACTCAGAAAGGCTCCAAGAACCTTGTCCAGGCCGGCGTTATAGGCATGTGTCAGTTCCAGTTCCATACTTTCCTCCCGTCTGTCTTATGCCATTCTCGCTGTGGTGCGAATCTGCGACATTGGCTCTGAGGCAATCTTTCAACGGCAAACTGGCCAGAATGGCAATGCCTGGGAATACCGCAACATCGTCAACACTGGCGACAGGCACCTACGTACCAGTATCATTGGCGTCCTGAATTTCGAGGAGGCACACGATGCGCAACGCCGATCTCATCGCACGCGATATCAAATCCGTCTGGCACCCCTGCACCCAGATGAAGGATTACGAAACCTTGGGGCCGGTACCCGTTAAGCGCGGCAGCGGCGTCTGGCTGGAAGATTTCGACGGCAACCGGTACATCGATGCGGTCAGTTCCTGGTGGGTGAACCTGTTCGGCCACGCCAATCCCCGCATCAATGACGCCATCCAGAAACAGATTGGCGAACTGGAACACGTGATTATGGCGGGTTTCACCCACGAACCCGTGGTGAATCTGTCTGAGCGCCTGATTCAGGTTACGCCGGACGGCCTGTCCAAATGCTTTTACGCGGACAACGGCTCTTCAGCTGTCGAGTGTGCCTTGAAGATGAGCTACCACTACTGGAAAAACCACGGTAAGCCGAGCAAGAAAAACTTCGTGAACCTGAGCAACAGCTACCATGGTGAAACCCTGGGAGCGCTGGCACTGGGGGATGTGCCGCTCTATAAAGACACCTACGCGCCACTGCTCATGGAAGTCATCACTGCCCCCTCGCCAGATGCCTATAACAAGGAGCCCGGCGAAACGGACGAAGACTATGCCCTGAGGCAGTTCGAGGTCATGGAAAGGATCTTGGCCGATAAGCACGATGAAATCTGTGCCGTAGTGACAGAGCCCCTGATCCAGTGCGCCGGCGGCATGCGGATGCATCACCCGATCTACCACACCAAGCTGCGTGAAGCCTGTGATCGTTATGGCGTGCATCTGATCGCTGACGAAATCGCCGTGGGCTTTGGCCGCACCGGCACCTTGTTCGCCTCTGAACAGTCCAATATCAGCCCGGATTTCATGTGCCTGTCCAAGGGACTCACGGCCGGCTACCTGCCGCTGTCTGTAGTGGTCACCACCGACGACGTCTATGACGCCTTCTACGACGACTACGAGACGCTCAAGGCCTTCCTGCACTCCCACAGCTACACCGGCAACCCGATAGGCTGCGCCGTGGCACTGGCCACCCTGGATATCTTCCGCGACGACAACGTGATTGAAAACAACAAGAGGCTGAGCCAGGTGATGGGCGAGTCCGTGGCTCATCTGGTCGACCACCCCAACGTCGGCGATGTCCGCCAGTGTGGGATGACGCTGGCCATTGAAATGGTCAGGAACAAAGCCACCAAAGAGCCTTTCCCGTTCGCAGAACGCCGTGGCATGCGCGTGTTCAAACACGCCCTCACCCGCGAAGCGTTGCTCCGACCATTGGGCAACGTCAGCTATTTCATGCCGCCTTACGTCATCACCGAGGAACAAATTCGCCATCTCGGGCAAGTGGTGACCGAAGGCATCGACATCGCTGTACGGGACTGACACGCCCATGCGCATTCCCCGGATCTTCACCGACTCACCCCTGAACGCCGGGCGGCGATGCCAGCTGGACGACAACGCAGCCCAGCATGTTGGTCGTGTTTTGCGCATGCAGCCCGGCCAATCTCTGCTTTTGTTCAATGGTGACGGCCAGGATTACAGCGCCACCATCACCGAAGCTGGCAAAAAACACGTCGAAGTGAACGTTGAGGAAGCGCGGCCAAATATGACCGAGTCCGGCCTGGAGATCGTGCTGGGCCAAACTCTGTCTAAAGGCGACCGCATGGACTACGCCGTGCAGAAAGCCGTGGAAATGGGCGTTACCCGCATCGTGCCCCTGTCGACCGAGCGTTGCGACGTTAAACTCAAAGGCGACCGGGAAGAAAAACGGCTGCGCCACTGGCAGCAGGTGGCCATCAGCGCCGCCGAGCAGTGCGGGCGCGCCAGAGTGCCGGAGATCCTGCCGGTCATGAGCCTGCCCGATTGGTTCAGGCACACCGAAGATTGCGACCTGCGGCTGGTGCTGCACCATCGAACCGAACAATCCCTGAACTCTCTGGAGAAACCTGCCCGAATCGCGCTGATGGTAGGCCCGGAGGGCGGCCTCAACCCGGAAGAGATTGCCTCTGCTGAAGCGGCCGGCTTTCTGCCGGTTGCGCTGGGGCCAAGAGTTCTCAGGACGGAAACGGCACCGGTTGCAGCCGTCGCGCTTTGCCAGTGGTTATGGGGCGATTTCGGAACCTGACCAACCGCAACCGTACTGCCGTCTCAAGCTGGCACGGGAGTCATTGACAGAAGCCCCCCCTGCCAACATGATCGCTGATCGAGCCAACTCCAAAGAATTAAAAGCGAAAAACGGATGACAAGCCTGCTTAGCACCCCTGAATTCTGGCAGTACGCCAGCATACCCGTCATTGCCGCCCTGATTGGCTGGACCACCAACTGGCTGGCCATCAAAATGACGTTTTACCCTCTGGAATTCATCGGCAAACCGCCCCTGCTTGGCTGGCAAGGCATTATTCCTTCAAAGGCCCGCAAAATGGCGGCCATTAGCGTTGATGCCACTATCTCAAAGATTGGTACCGTTCAGGAAATCTTTGAGCAGATCGACCCGAAAGTGCTCGCTGCCCACATCATTAGCACCGTGGAACCAAGGACAGAAGAGTACGTGGACGAACTCATGGTCCGCGAATACCCCACGTTCTGGGAAAACCTGCCCTCTTCTGCACGCAGCATGGTCTACGACCGCGTGCGCAAGACGACACCCCATCTGGTCGACAACCTGGTAGACGATATTTCCGACAACATCGAAGACCTGCTGGACATCAAAGGCATGGTTATCGAACGACTGGCCCAGGATAAGCGCTTGCTGAATCGCATCTTTCTGGAGTGTGGCGAAGTAGAATTCCGGTTCATCATCAATTCCGGCCTGTATTTCGGCTTTCTGTTCGGCCTTATTCAGATGACGGTCTGGTATTTCTATCAAAGCTGGTGGGTGCTGCCGTTCTTTGGTTTGCTGGTGGGCTACGCCACCAACTGGATCGCCCTGAACGTTATCTTTCGTCCTTTACATGAAAAGAAAGTCGGCCCGGTTCGGTTCCAGGGTCTGTTCCTGAAGCGCCAGCCCGAAGTGGCCGAATCCTTCTGCCACATCGTCACCCATGAAATCCTGACCGTGGGCAACATCATTAACGCCATCCTGGAAGGCCCGAAGAGTGATCGCGCCAGCAATATGGTCAAAAAACACATCAAACCACTGGTGGATGAAACCGCAGGCATGGGCAAGGCCCTGACCCAGGTGGCTTTTGGACCCACAGGCTTTGCCACCCTCAAGAATCAGGTTGGTCAGAAAGCGCTGGAGATCTCCCGCACGTCTTTTGACAATCCGGTGTTTGAGACCGATCGCGCCAGGGCCGTGGAATCCATTATGGTAGAGCGCATGATCGCGCTGTCCTCTGAAGAATTTCAGGACCTGCTAAGGCCCTGCTTCCAGGAAGATGAGATCAAACTGATTCTAGTCGGCGCCTTTTTGGGTTTTGCTGCCGGTGTCGGCCAGCTTGTTTTTGTTTTCGGCGGGTCCATTTTCTGACCCGACGCCCCTCTGTATAGCCCTGCGGTATGGCATTACTCATGTCACGCTCTATAATCAGGAATCAGGGAAGACAGTGTTCCCGGACCACCATTATTTCTCCGGAGGCAAAGGATGCCAGGCTTTTTATCCTGGATTTCGGCGTTTTTTGCGCCGGCCAGTTCGGCCAGAGTTACAAGCAACCCTCGGCTGCTTAATCCAGCACGCGCTCCCCACGAGGAAGACCCCGGTGAGCATGTAAAAATGCATCAGCTGGAACAGCACCTTTTCTGCTGGTTGCTGGACACCACGCCGTCCGCGCTATTAAAAGAACCCGACAGCGAAAGCCAGGCCATACTGGACGCTCTGGACGACCGTATTGATCGCCAGTCGCTGGAAGAATTACCCCGTCAACCTATGACGCTCCCCATGCTCACCAGGGCGCTCTCCGACGAAAAGACCGACCGCAAAGCATTGACCAAAATTATTCTTAGTGACCCGGCATTGACGGATCAACTGCTGCACGTAGCCAACAGTCCTTTATTCCATCCTGGAGACCGCCCCATCGAATCAGTGGATCAGGCGGTATTCATTTTGGGGCTCAATGGCATTCGCAATGTGATCTCCGCAGCCGTGATGCGGCCCATGATGGCGGCCCGTAACAGTCGGGAAGCTCTGTTTGCCCAGAGGGTATGGCGGTGGGGCCTGACCTGCGCCAAAGCCGCAGAGCTCGTTGCAAACCTCAAAGGTCGGGACGGCAGTGTCTTCTTTATGGCAGGATTACTGCCTGCACTCTCGTACATCACCCTGCGCCGAGAACTGGTGCGAATCGCCCGCACGCATCCAAACTTTTCTGAGCCACAGCCCGGCCTGATCCACCAGGCATTGTCACGCTATCAGTGGGCTACCGCTCAGGTACTGGCCAATGAATGGAAACTCTCGCCGTCTTATCACGCCAAGCTGCTGGAGGCCGAAAGACCGACCCCTAACACCAGTCATTCGCCCCTCAATGATGGCATCATTATTGGCACTCGTGAGGTGCTGAGACACGCGCATCAGCGCAATATGAGCGAGGAAGATGTTCTCAAACTGATTTACATTTCCCACGAGAAGTACACTCGTATCCGTCTAGCCATTCTGGACTCACTGGACGCCGGCGCCCGGTCACGAGCCTGAAAACCTCAGAGCTGCGCTTCGCCTCGGCGGCAGTCGATTCCGGAAGACTGGTCGTCAAGCAACTGTGCGAACGTGAGGCCCTCATCTTTTGCGTTCCTGGCAAGCAGACCAGCGGGAAGGTTGTAGGGAAGCCGATCCACGACCCGGTCTTCGTCGGCGCGAATTGCGTCAAGAACCTGGCCAACCGTAATTTTGTCCAGCGAACAACCCGGCACCAGGCAATCACCGTTTCGGCCTGCCAGGGTTATCAATCCGGCACGGATGAGTTTGTCACTCAACTTTCGAGTCACTTCGCCCGGAACTCGCAGCTGCGTTTCAACATCCTCTTGCTGTGGTGCAGGTTTACCGTTGTGAAACGGCCGAGCCACCAGCCACATCAATGCCAGTCCTGTTTTCTCCAGCAGCTCTGGTGACAGCCTGACTTTGTGCCGTTTGGCCACAGATCCGGGATTCTGGAGATAGAATGCGATACTGGAACCTAATAGCAGGATCATCCAGTTGAGATAGACCCAGATCAGCAGAATGATACCGATGGCAAAACTGGAATAGATGGCCGCGTATTTGGCGGAGCCAGCCACAAACGAGGCGAAAAGCATGCCGCCAGCCTGCCAGGATATGCCCGCAATCAGCCCGCCTATGAAGGCGTATTTTACTTTTACCCGAGTGTTTGGAATGAACACATAAACGAACGTGAAAGCCCCAACCACCAGCAGGAACGGTGTGAACTTGCTGACAAACAGGATAATGGAGCCGAGCGGTTCGATTTCCATCAACGTCTGGACCGCAGTCGACGAGAAAATGGTGGCAGTTACACCAATGGCTGACACCATCAGCAGCGGACCTACCATGATCACGCTCAGGTAATTGCTGAAACGCTGGGCCATGGAACGCATGTCCGGCACCCGCCAGATCATGTTGAACGAACGCTCGATTTTCTGAACCAGAGAAATAACCGTATAGACCAGCAAAGCAAGACCTACAGAGCCGAGCACACCCACCTTCATGTTGTCCACAAATCCAAGAATCTGCTCTGCCAACTGAACGCCCTGCGGCCCCATGGGCTCGAAAAACTGATACAGCAACGGCTCCATACGTTGATGCACGCCCAAGGCCTTAAGCACGGAAAAACTCAGTGCCAGCAAGGGCACAATGCTCAGCAGGGTGGTATACACCAGACTCATGGCATGCAATGCCAGGTGGCCGCTCACAGCATCGCGGGCGAGCGCGTAGGCCGTTCGACCGGAGTTATA
The DNA here is from genome assembly GCF_030053415.1 of Marinobacter sp. CHS3-4. Taxonomy (GTDB): domain Bacteria; phylum Pseudomonadota; class Gammaproteobacteria; order Pseudomonadales; family Oleiphilaceae; genus Marinobacter. The sequence goes on along the minus strand of NZ_JASGBJ010000001.1, from coordinate 1,021,311 downwards.
GAGCCAGGTCCATGGCCAGCTTTGCGGTGGATTGGGATTGGCCAGAATCCAGGTTTCAGCCGCCTGAAGCCTGTCTTTTAGTTGGAGTGAAGCCACACAAGGTCCTGTTTGCCGGAGTTTTGTACAGATTATCAGTCAGATACCAAATCACCACAAAGTATGGCGCATTGTGTGGCTTTTACTAGGGACAGACTATTCGGCCCCTGAAAGGTTGCGCGCGGTGATGTCGACAATCCGCTGCCGTGCCTCTCTGCTCGCCCAGGCCGAATGCGGCGTTACGATCAGATTCGGAATGTCGTCTGCCAGTAACGGATTGCCGTTTCGCGGCGGCTCTTCAGTCAACACGTCAAATCCGGCACCGCCAATCGTCCCAGCCCGCAAGGCATCTGCCAACGCTTGTTCATCGACCAGGCCGCCGCGGCTGGTGTTGATCAGCAGGGCGTCTTTTTTCATCATTGCCAGCTCCCGGGCGCCGATCATGTTTCGGGTGTCGTCCGTAAGCAAACAGTGAAGCGACAGCACGTCCACTTGTGGCAGCAGCTCATCGATTGGAACTCGGCAGTAACCATCCACTTCACCAGCGGCCTGGCCCGGTCGGGCACCAAGCAGGATGTTCATTCCAAAGGCCTTGGCGCGTTCCACCACCCCCTGCCCCAGATCGCCATAACCAACAACGCCCAGGGTACGGCCTTCCAGCTCCATGATCGGATGATCCATCAGGCAAAACATGTCGCTTTCTGCCCAACGGCCGGCCCGAACGTCGCGGTCGTAATCCAGCAGACGCGTAGCCAGGGCGAGAATCAGTGCCAGGGTATGCTGTGCGACGGTAGAGCGACCATAGTTGGTCACGTTCATCACCCGGACACCATGATCTTTTGCCGCCGGCTGATCGATGTTATTCAGGCCGGTGGCCACGACCGCAATGGTTTCAAGCTCAGGGCAGGCGTCGAAATGCTCCCTCTTCAAGACAACCTTATTGACGATCACCGTGTCGAACCCCTTTATGCGTTCAATCACCTGATCCGGCTGTGTTTTGGGGTACATGGTCAGTTTGCCGGTCACCGATTCAATGGGTGACAGGTCCACATCCTCGCCAAGAGTATCGGCATCCAGAAACACGGCTTTCATTGGCACCTCCATACGACCAGGATTCAAGAGTAAGTTAGACTCAAGATAACCTCCAATAGGCGAAAAGGAGAAGGTACATGGAACATGAATTCTGGCACCGCCGGTGGGCCAACAATGAAATTGGGTTCCACGAGGGCACGGTGAACCAATACCTGCATCAACACTGGCCAGAACTGGCGGAAAATAGAACCGGCACCGTACTCGTTCCGCTGTGCGGCAAGGCGCATGATCTGTGGTGGCTTCATGACCGGGGGCATCCGATCATCGGCGTGGAACTCAGCGAGATCGCCTGTAAAGACTTTTTCGAAGAAGGCGATGAAAAAGCCATGGTCAAACCCGGCGAGCCGTTCACGATCTTCCGGCACGACGACCTGGAAATCTGGAACGGCGATTTTTTCCAGCTGGTACCGACGGACGTGTCACACGTCAGGCTGGTGTATGACCGGGCCGCACTGATTGCCCTGCCACCGGACATGCGACCGAAGTATGTTGAGCACCTGACCGCCGTTACCCCGGATCAAACCCAGATTTTACTGATCACATTGGATTTCGAGGGTTCTCCCACGGCGCCGCCGTTTAACGTCAGTGACGAGGAAGTCCGAGCGTTGTATGAAGATGACTATGAGATAGAACACGTCCATACCCAGACCCTGGCCAGGGATCACCCTTTCGCCAAACGCAAGGGGCTAAACGGCGCCAGCGAGAGCGTCTTCCGGCTGACCAAGCGGTAACATAATTTAATGAACCTTAACCTTGTTAGGTCTGTCAAAGGTCTTGAGGTTGGACTAAGCTCAAAATAACCCGGCGGCAATTAATGATGATGTTTTTGCTCCGGGCACTCCCTATCATTTCACTCATAACCATAACCACCGTCCGGAAGGATGGAGCCAACAGCAGACGGGGAAGTTGCGTGAACTAAAAAGCTGTCTTGAAACAGGCAGGAGCACAATCGAGGGGCCATATATGAGCATTATGCAGCACTTCAAAGACCGGTATGAAGCCACTCAGGAGGAAGAATACACTCTTGAGGAATACCTGGAGATCTGCAAAAAGGACCCAACGGCTTACGCCACAGCAGCCGAGCGGATGCTGCTAGCCATTGGCGAGCCAGAGCTGGTTGATACATCCCGCGATGCCCGCCTATCGCGCATCTTTTCCAACAAAGTCATCAAACGCTATCCCGAATTCTCCGAGTTCTACGGCATGGAAGATGCCGTGGAGAACATCGTGTCGTTCTTCCGCCACGCCGCTCAGGGCCTGGAAGAGAAGAAACAGATCCTTTACCTGCTGGGCCCCGTCGGTGGTGGTAAGTCCTCACTGGCCGAGAAACTCAAACAACTGATGCAGAAGGTGCCCTTTTACGCCATCAAGGGCTCGCCGGTGAACGAATCACCGCTGGGCCTGTTCGATCCGGCCGAAGACGCGCAGATCCTGCAAGAGGAATACGGTATCCCACCCCGTTACCTCAAGTCGATCATGTCGCCCTGGGCGGTCAAGCGTCTGCACGAGTTTGGCGGGGACATCAGCCAGTTCAAAGTCGTGAAGATGTACCCGTCGGTGCTGGACCAGATCGGCGTGTCCAAAACCGAGCCGGGCGATGACAACAACCAGGACATTTCGGCGCTGGTGGGCAAGGTCAACATCCGCATGCTTGAGGACTTCTCTCAGGACGATCCGGACGCTTATAGCTTCAGCGGCGGTCTGTGCAAGGCCAATCAGGGCCTGATGGAATTTGTGGAGATGTTCAAGGCCCCCATCAAGGTCCTGCACCCACTGCTGACGGCAACTCAGGAAGGCAACTACAACACCACCGAAGGCATGGGATCGGTCCCGTTCGACGGCATCATCCTGGCCCACTCCAACGAGTCGGAATGGCAGACCTTCCGCAACAACAAACACAACGAGGCATTCCTCGACCGAGTGTACATCGTCAAGGTGCCTTATTGCCTGCGGGTAACCGAGGAAATCGACATCTACCGCAAGCTGCTGCGGGACAGTTCCCTGTCCGGCGCCCCCTGCGCACCGGACACCCTGGACATGCTGGCGCAGTTCTCGATTCTGTCGCGCATCAAGGAGCCGGAAAACTCCAGCATCTTCTCAAAGATGCGGGTCTATGACGGCCAGAACATCAAGGACACCGATCCCAAGGCCAAGTCGATCCAGGAATATCGGGATTCGGCGGGCGTGATGGAAGGCATGGACGGGTTGTCCACTCGCTTTGCCTTCAAGATTCTGTCGAAGGTGTTCAACTTTGACACCACGGAAGTGGCCGCCAACCCGGTTCACTTGCTGTACGTGCTGGAGAAACAGATCGAGCAAGAGCAGTTCCAGGCAGAAACCCAGGACCGTTATCTGCGATTCATCAAGGAATTCCTGGCGCCTCACTACGTGGAATTCATCGGCAAGGAAATCCAGACCGCCTATCTGGAGAGCTACAGCGAATACGGCCAGAACCTGTTCGACCGCTATGTAACCTATGCCGACTTCTGGATTCAGGATCAGGAATACCGGGATCCGGAAACCGGCGAAATCCTGGACCGTTCGTCCATTAACGACGAACTGGAGAAGATCGAGAAGCCTGCAGGCATCAGCAACCCGAAAGATTTCCGCAACGAGGTGGTCAACTTCGTGCTGCGGGCAAGGGCGAACAACCAGGGCAAGAACCCGTCCTGGCTCAGCTATGAAAAGCTACGCAGCGTGATCGAGAAGAAGATGTTCTCTAACACCGAGGACCTGCTACCGGTCATCTCCTTCAATCCGAAGGCCAGCCAGGAGGATCAGAACAAGCACAAGCAGTTCGTCGAGCGCATGGTCGATCGAGGCTACACGGAGAAACAGGTTCGCCTGCTGGCGGAATGGTATCTGCGTGTTCGGAAATCTCAGTAGCCAATGAGCCTGTCCTGATGCGCTGAAGTGGAGTAGAACCATGGGTATGACCCACGTCGTCGACCGGCGACTGAACGGCAAAAACAAGAGCGCGGTGAACCGGGAACGGTTCCTGCGCCGGTACCGCCACCACATCAAAAAGGCGGTGTCCGAGGCGGTGCACAAGCGCTCGATCACCGATATTGAACGCGGTGAGAAGGTCAGCATTCCCTCGCGGGACACGGACGAACCCATTTTCCATCACGGCCAGGGCGGCAAACGTGAAGTGGTGCACCCAGGCAACAAAGAATTCGTGGCCGGAGACACCATTCCCAAACCCGAAGGCGGCGGTGGCCAGGGCCAGGGGCAAGGTCAGGCCAGCCCCGACGGTGAAGGCATGGACGAATTCGCCTTCCAGATCACCCAGGACGAATTCCTGGACTTTCTGTTTGACGATCTGGAGTTGCCCAACCTGGCACGTAAAAAACTGAAAGATACCGAAGCCTTCAAGTATGTGCGCTCTGGTTTCACCAGCCAAGGCGTGCCCGCCAAGCTGGACGTGGTCCGCTCACTGCGCGGCGCCCACGCTCGCCGGCTGGGACTTGGCGGGTCCCGCAAGCGCAAAATCCGCCGTATGGAAAAAGAGCTTGAGGCGCTGAAAAGCGCTCCGGAGGATCTGGACGCCGCGTTCAGCCACGAGGATCAGATCAAGGCGCTGGAAGATGAGATTGCAGAACTGAAAGCCAACGTTCGCAAGATTCCTTTCATTGACGAGATTGACCTTCGATACCGTCAGCACGTAAAGCACCCGCAACCGGCCACCAGCGCAGTGATGTTCTGCCTGATGGACGTGTCCGGATCGATGACCCAGATGCACAAGGACATCGCCAAACGGTTCTTCATTCTGCTCTACCTGTTCCTCAAGAAGAGCTACAAGAAGATCGACGTGGTGTTCATCCGTCATCACACCAGCGCCAAAGAGGTCGACGAAGAGGAGTTTTTCTATTCCCGGGAAACCGGCGGCACCATTGTGTCAAGTGCGCTGAAGCTGATGCACAAGATCATCGAGTCCCGTTACTCCCCGTCGGAATGGAACATATACGCGGCCCAGGCGTCCGATGGGGATAACTGGAACGATGATTCCCCCATCTGCGGCAAGCTGCTCGCCGACAGCATCCTGCCGCTGGTGCAGTATTACGCCTATGTGGAAATCACGCCCCAGGATCACCAGATGCTCTGGTACGAATACGAGAAGCTGCAGGAGCAGTTCCCCGAAAGCTTTGCGCTCCAGCAGATTGCTGATCCCGGCGAAATTTATCCGGTCTTCCGACAGCTGTTTGAGAGGAAAGCCGCATGACTGACATGATGGACCGTCCTGCTCAGGACCGCCCCAACGAGCCCAGAGCGGCGGAACCCATTTCCACCAGTTCGGAATGGACGTTCGAGCTGATCCAGCAATACGACGAGGAAATCGCCAAGTGCGCGGCAGAATTTGGCCTGGACACCTACCCCAATCAGGTGGAGGTGATCAGCGCCGAGCAGATGATGGACGCCTACAGTTCTGTAGGTATGCCGGTGGGCTACAACCACTGGTCTTTCGGCAAGCAGTTTCTGTCCACATCCAAAGGCTACCAGCGCGGCCAGATGGGCCTGGCCTATGAGATCGTGATTAACTCCAACCCCTGCATCGCCTACCTGATGGAGGAAAACACCCTCCCGATGCAGGCGCTGGTGATTGCCCACGCGTCCTACGGCCATAATTCGTTTTTCAAAGGCAACTACCTGTTCCGCACCTGGACCGACGCCAGTGCCATCATCGACTATCTGGTGTTCGCCCGGGACTACGTCGCCGAATGCGAGGAACGCTATGGGCTGGACGCAGTGGAAGAAATCCTGGATTCCTGTCACGCCCTGCAGAACTACGGCGTAGACCGCTACAAACGCCCCTCACCCATATCTGCGACCGAGGAGATGCAGCGCCGCAAAGAACGGGAGGAATATCAGCAGCGCCGTATCAACGATCTCTGGCGCACCATCCCGAAAATGAACGGGGACGAGGACACTGAACGGAGCAAGGTACGCTTCCCGGAAGAGCCGCAGGAAAACCTGCTTTACTTTATTGAAAAAAACGCGCCGCTGCTGGAAACCTGGCAGCGGGAAATCATCCGCATCGTGCGCAAGCTGGCCCAGTACTTCTACCCTCAGCGCCAGACCCAAGTGATGAACGAGGGTTGGGCCACTTTCTGGCATTACACCCTGCTCCATCGCATGTACGACAAGGGCCTGGTGAACGAGGGATTCATGCTGGAATTCCTGCAGAGCCACTCGGCCGTGGTCTACCAGCCACCGTTTGACAGCCCTTGGTACTCCGGCATCAACCCCTACACCCTCGGTTTCTCGATCTTCACCGACTTGCGTCGGATTTGTGAGAACCCCACCGAAGAAGACCGTGAGTGGTTCCCGGACATCGCCGGTTCCGACTGGTTGGAAACGCTGCATTTTGCCATGAAGAATTTCAAGGACGAGAGTTTCATCCAGCAATTCCTGTCACCCAAGGTAATGCGGGACCTGAAATTCTTTGCGATTCAGAACGACGATCAGGAAGACGTTTACCGGGTTACCGCCATACATGACGACCCAGGCTACCGGGATCTGCGGGAAAAGCTGGCTCGCCAGTACAACCTCAGTTATCGGGAACCGAACATTCAGGTCTGGAATGTCGACGTGCGAGGTGACCGCTCACTGACATTGCGCCACGTACCGGTGGACCGGGTGCCGCTGGGTGGAACCACCGATGAAGTGCTTCGTCACGTTCATCGCCTTTGGGGATTCGATGTTCACCTGGAGAGCGTGGACGACGGCACCGTGGTACAGGAAGCCCATTGTCCCCCGCGGAATGAGACCCCGGACGACCTGATTAAACCATGAAACGACCGCTTGTTTAAAAACTCCACTCCAGGCCGGCGTAAAAGGTTCGCTCAGGGGCAGGCTCGAAGTAGCGCCCGCCATTGGCGTTGATTCGCACGTTGGAGAAGTAGGCTTCGTCCAACAGGTTGCGAATTCCTCCATACAGACTCAAGTTCCCTGAACCCAACCATAGCGTATTGCCTGCCCTTGCCCCCAATAGCCAGTAGTCGTTGACGCGGGTTTCGTTGCGATTGTCGGCGTACAGGTCACCCACATACTGGGTTTCCAACGCGACAAATCGCTGGCCCTGCCCGCGCCATTCTACTTCGGTCACCCACTGCTCCTGAGGCAGCCCGGGGAGCCGGTTGCCTGCCACACTGTTACCCTGATCATCGGTGAAATTGTCGAATTCGTAGTCCGCGAGCGTGAGCGCGCTGGTGATGCGCCACCGATAAGACAGGGCCCAATCAATCCCTAACTCAAGCCCGTTGCGAGTTGTGCGACCGGTATTCTCGTAGAAGGTGCGATCATTGCCCGGGAGCTCGAAAGGCAGAATTTCATCCTCTACCCGCACTGAGAACAATGCCAGGTCGTAGCTCAGCCCCTCGCCGAGGGTGCCACGCAAACCGATCTCACGGTTCAGGGCCTGTTGCGGTTCGATGTCGGGATTGAATCCGCCACTGCCATCAGGGTTGGCGAATTCGGTGAAGGTGGGGGACTCAAAGGCGGTGCCGACCGTGGCGTACACCTGCTGCCGCGGCGCCAGCCTGTAGCTGACGCCTGCGTAGCTGCTGACCTCGCGATACGTTCGGCTGCCGGAATCGTCGCCGTCGCTTACCCGCTGATCGTCAATGGACAGACGCAGGTTGTCATAGCGGGTGCCCAGGGACAGATTCAGCCGATCGCTGACGGCCAGATCGCCCTGCGCAAACACCGCCGACGTTGTGGCGTTCTGGGTTTCGTCCTGGGTCTGGCCGGTGACCTCGCCGCTGGAGGACACCAAATACCGTCGCCGTTCATCCACCTGACGATGGAGGTCTGCACCGATAACCCACACCAGGGGCAGTCCTGCCACGTCGCTGCCCTGCTGGAAGTCAGCGCTGGTGCCGTAAAACTGGCGGTCATAAGCAATTCGGCTGGAGCCGGGGAACGGCAGTTGCTGGGTAAAATCCCGCCGACTGAAAAAACTGCTGACGGTCAACTTGCCGCTGCCCACCGCAGCGGTTTCGTAGAGCAATCCAAGCGTCTGCTGGTCGACGTCCTGCCCGGAATCAAGCCGCTTTGCGTTATCGGTGGCTTGACGGCGGTCCTGCTCTACCTGCTCAGCGGTGAGCCCGGACGGATCTTCGGCTTTGGGAGTATGCAACGCATTAAGGGTGGCGGTCAGACGTTGACCGTCACCAAAGTCATGGGAGAGCCGGCCGTTGAACAGCCCTTTTTCCACCGCGCTCTGTTCGCGGTAACCGTTGAAGTTCAGCCAGGAGACGGTGGCAATGCCGCTGGTTTTGTCCCGGCTGCCGTTGGCCTGAACGCTGCTTCTGTAGTAATCGTGACTGCCGACATCCTGACGTAAACGCACGCCCGGCGTTAAGTCGCCGCCCCTGGCCGTGGTGACATCAATCACACCACCCGCCGCATTGCCGTATTGCACCGATGACGGCCCGCGAATGACCTCGATGCGCTCGGCGGAATCCAGGTCAATCGCATCCACCTGAGACTGGCCATCCGGAAGGGTGTAGGGAATGCCGTCCACCTGAATCCGAATGCCGCGAATCCCGAACGGTGCCCGGGCGCCAAAGCCGCGGGTGGACAAACGAAGGTTCTGGGCAAAATTGTATCGGTTCTGGAAGAAGAGGCCAGGCACCGTGTCCAGGGATTCGTCCAGTTGCAGCCTCTGCTGACCCTCGCGGATGTCGGGAGCATTGGTCAGCGAAACGGCGGCGGGTGTCTCGTACAGGTTCCGGTCCAACCGGGGAGAGGTTACGGTAATGGTCGGCTCGGTTGCCTCGTCATTGGATTGAGCGAACGACTCGACGGTGCCACCCCAGAGGACCAGTGCCAGAATCGGGGCGCAAGGGTGCAGATTGTATTCGATGAAACGCAAAAAATTACCTCGATCAGATCCCTATCAAATCCACCAGCCAGGGCACCACAAGCGCCGTTGCAAAGGCGGACAGTGCCATGGCCAGACCGGAAAACGCACCCATCTGGTTGCTCACCTGAAAGGCTCGCGCCGTGCCGATCCCGTGGGCAGCAACGCCGATGGCTATTCCTTTTACGCTGTCATCGCGAATTCGCATCAACTCGAACAGGCGGGTGCCCGTCACCGCCCCGGTGATGCCGGTAATTACCACCAGAACAGCGGTCAGGGAAGGAATCCCGCCGATGGTTTCGGAGATGCCCATAGCAACGGGTGCCGTGGCGGATTTAGGCGCCAGGGACATCTGAATCTCCGCAGACCCGCCCAGCAACCAGGCCAGACCAATGGAACTGCCAGCAGCAATCACCACACCGAAGACCAGCGAAATCGCCACTGGTAGCCAAAGTTCGCGCAACCGTTCCAGCTGCTGATAAAGGGGCACAGCCAAAGCGACCGTGGCGGGGCCCAGAAGGAAATGAACAAACTGCCCGCCCTCAAAATATTCATCGTACGTGGTGCCGGTGAGCATCAGCAAAGCGATCAACATGACCACTGAAGTCAGAACCGGATTCACAAACGGGCTGGAATTGGCCTTTAAATAAACCCGATATGCCAGACCATAGGCCACCAGCGTCACCGTCAAACCAAGCAGTGGCGAGGCCGACAGATACACCCAGATGTCGCGGATTCCGGTGTCATTCATCCCGCTGCCCTCCCGGGCTTTCAGGGCGGGCAAGCCAGCGCGATGTCATCTGCATGACGCCGGCAGTGGCGACCATGGTAATAATGGTGGACAAAAACAGAGCCAAGGTGATCGGAAGCCACTCGTCTGCAATTCGTCCGAAGTGGCTCATCATGCCAACACCAGCCGGCACAAACAGCAACGACAAATGACTGAGCAAGGCGGTGGAAGCGTTCTCCAGGGAGTCCGGTGTTTTGCCACGCATCATCAGGGTCACAAACAGCATCACCATTCCCAGCACAGGCCCTGGTATCGACAGTGATAGCAGTCGCACGGTCACCTCCCCCACCAATTGATACACCAACAGAATGGTTATGCCACTGAGAAACGTCATTATTCTAATTCTCCGTGCGTCGAGGGCCTTCCGTCGGCCTCAATGGAAGAGTCCGTGCAAGTTTCGTGCTTTCAACCATACTGGGTAAAAGGCACCCTCATATAAAGTAGTCGATTTATGGTGAGCCGAATATTCTTGGTAATCGCGTCATTGTCTGCGAGTTTTTCCGCGTTGTCTGATCCGCTGGACGACGTCATTGAACATTGGTTGTCACAAGAATTCACTGTATCCACCCTTTCGCCTGCAGAGCAGGCCGAAGAACTGCGATGGTTTCATCGCGCAGCCCAACCTTACCGGGGGATGACGATTCGAGTGGTCTCCGAACGCATCGACACGCACACCTACGAATCCAGTGTGCTGACCAAGGCTTTCGAGGACGTTACCGGCATCCGGGTGGTGCACGAAATTACGGGCGAGGACGACCTCGTAAAAAAAATTCAGGCGCAGATGGATACCGGTCTTAACATCTACGATGGCTACATCAACGACACCGACTTCATCGGCACTCACTACCGTCGCCAGAAAACCCTGGTTCTGTCCGATTACATGAACGGGGCCGGCAAGGCCTTCACCCTGCCAACGCTGGATCTGGAGGATTTCATTGGCCTGGGATTCGGCACGGCTCCGGACGGCAAACTCTACCAATTACCTGATCAGCAATTCGCAAACCTATACTGGTACCGGCATGACTGGTTCTCACGGCCCGACTTGCGGCGTCGGTTCTTTGATATCTACGGCTATCCACTTGGCGTGCCGCAAAACTGGAGTGCCTACGAGGACATTGCCGAATTTTTCAGCGACCACGTTCAGGAAATCGACGGCGTGCAAGTATGGGGTCATATGGATTATGGCCGGACCGACCCGTCACTGGGCTGGCGCATTTCCGACGCCTGGTTAAGCCTTGCGGGTATGGGGGACACCGGCCTGCCAAATGGCCTGCCGGTAGACGACTGGGGCATCCGGGTGGATGGTTGCCACCCGGTTGGAGCATCTGTGGTCCGGGGTGGTGCGTTGAACGGCCCGGCGGCCATATACGCTGTAGAGACCTACATTCGCTGGCTCAAGCGCTTTGCCCCACCCCAGGCACGGGAGCTGACCTTTACGTCCGCTGGCGAGTGGGCAGCCAGGGGCCAGGTGGCGCAGCAAGTGTTCTGGTACACGGCCTTTTTGCCGGCAATGACCGATCCCGATGCGGCCGTCACTGATGACAATGGCAATCCACTATGGCGCGTGGCGCCCTCTCCTCGAGGCGCCTACTGGGAGGAAGGCATGAAATCCGGCTACCAGGACGCCGGTGCCTGGACCTTCCTTACCAGCACGCCGGATGATCGTCTGGCGGCCGCCTGGCTCTATGCCCAGTTCACCGTATCCAAGACCGTTTCGCTGAAAAAGCTTCTGGTTGGTCTAACACCGATTCGACAGTCTGACATTGAATCGGATACGTTCGCAGAACACGCGGGCAAACTCGGGGGATTGGTGGAGTTTTACCGAAGTCAGGCTCGGTACGTATGGACCCCGACTGGCACCAACGTGCCAGATTACCCCGCGCTATCTGGTCTCTGGTGGCACCATATTTCCAGGGCGATCCGAGGCGACGACAGCGTAGAGAACGTCATGACCGCCATGGCGGCGGATTTCGACGAGCGCCTATCAACAATTGCAAGGCATCAAGGCCGGCTTTGCGAGCCCCGGCTCAATAAGCCTGAGACAGCTAGACACTGGTTGAGTCTTCCTGGCGCCCCAAAAGCAGCACGGGACACAAAACCAAAGCCAATGACACTGCCCCATGAGGAGGCGATTCGGTTATGGCAATCGCACGCCGACTAGCAACAGCTTTGATGTTGCTCTGGCTCATCTCAGGAGCTGCGGTGGCCAAACCTCCGGTCACGCTGATCACGTTCAACGCGCCTCCTCTGGTAGAAGTCCTGTCGGGCAAACCTCAGGGTGGTTATGCACTGACTGTTGTGCGCCGCATTTTCGACCTGGCCGACGTGGATTTCCAGCTGCGGGTCTATCCGGAAAAACGATCGATCCTTATGGCCTATGAGCAACCTCGTGTTTGCACCTTTCCAATCGACCGCTCTCAAGAACGGGAAACCAATCTGCACTGGATCGGTCCGGTTTCCATCAGTCGTCATGGGCTTTATAGCCGCCCCGACAGCCATCTATCACTTCGAACCCTTGAAGACGCCAAGCCGTTAAGCATCAGTACACACCTTGGCGGCGTCATCGGCGAGAGCTTGCAGGGTGCCGGATATCGCGTAACTCAAACACGCACACCTGAACTTGGCCTGAGAATGCTGATGGCCAACCGGGTGGATCTTTGGGCGTCGGATGTCAGGGCTGCTTCCGAGGTAGCAGGCACTGCCGGGGTGCTTCTGAGTGAGCCCGCTCTGGTATTCTTTACCACCCTGCGCTCAATGGGCTGTAGTCTGGCCCTTGATCCGAAAACACTCGATAATCTCGAAAAAGCCTACCGACAGTTACGCGACAGCGGCGAACTGGAAGAGCTGCTGAACACTCACGGCCTCTGAGCCCGAGGCAGATGGCACAGATTCAATGACGAGGGTCGCCTCCCGGAATCACACGACGGCCATAGGCGGCCAGCAAAAACCCGATGGGAAACATCAACACGCCATACACCGCGGCTGGAATAGACATAGTGCTGGACTCCAGCAAGGTGAGGGTAACCAGTAAGGCGATGGTGCTGTTTTTGATGCCAAGCTCTACCGCCACCGCCATGGACTCTCGCTGGGACAAGCCGCCAGCCCGGCCAGCCAGCAAACCCACTGAAATACCCGCCAGATTCAGCAGAACCGTCGCAGGACCGGCCTGCTGCAACAGCGTCCAAACCTGATCCCGAACACCGTACAGTAACCCCACCACCAGCACGGCAAGAACAATACCGCCGAATAGACTCACCACGTTTTCCGCTTTCTGGGCCAACGCGGGATTACGGGTACGGATGATCATCCCGAGGCCTACTGGAAACAGCACAATACCGACCAACATGCCAACGGTACGCAGAACAGGCAGCGAAATGGATTCGGTTTCGCCGGCGTAAAACTGGAGGGCGTAATTGGTGAACAAGGGCAGCGTGACGATGGTAATCAGGCTCGCACTGACGGTCAGCACAATGGACAACGCAATGTTGCCACGGGACAGCAACACAAAAAGATTGGATGTGGTGCCGCCCGGGCAAGCCGCGATGATCACCAGCCCGACTGCAATGGCAGGCGACAGGCCCAGCATGGAGGCCAGGGCAAACGCAATCAGCGGCATCAGGAGAATCTGGGCAACCGTGCCGATGATCAGCCCTTTGGGGTATACCGCCACCAGGCGGAAGTCCCTAACAGTGAGCGTCATGCCGATACCGATCATGATGATAAACAGAGCAATCGGTAGCCCGGCAGATATCAGTGGACTGGACTCCACGTCACCTCCAATCGTTTTTATTGTTCTTAAGTTAGCCAGCTAAAGAAAATAGCACATGCGATGAGAAACGGTCCCGATTCCTGATAAAAAATGAACCTTCTCGTTTGTCTGTTCGTGTGATTGTCTGACTTGTTGCGTATACTTACTGGCCATAAATAAATTGACGGAAAGGCCCCGGAAGGCTATCCGTTTAAGTAGACCAATTCAGGGGATTACCAATGAAACGCCTGGGGACACTGGACGCATCCTGGCTCGCCGTGGAGTCGGAAGACACTCCAATGCATGTCGGAAACCTGCAGATTTTTACGTTACCGGAGAACGCTCCGGAAACCTTTCTTCGAGACATGCTGACCAAGATGAAAGCGGATGGAGAAATTGCTCCTCCCTGGTGTTACAAGCTGGCGTTCCCCGGCTATTTGGGTCGGGTTCTGGCCCCGTCCTGGAAGGTCGACAAGGACATCGACCTGGATTACCACGTTCGCCATTCAGCCTTGCCGCGCCCCGGTAGCGAACGGGAACTGGGCATTCTGGTATCCCGCCTTCATTCGAACCCTCTGGATTTCGCGCGCCCGCTTTGGGAATGCCACATTATAGAAGGACTGGAAAACAACCGGTTTGCGCTCTACACGAAAATGCATCACTCGCTGATCGACGGCATCAGTGGCGTACGTTTGCTGCAGCGGGTTCTGAGTACCAACCCGAATGACACCGACATGCCGCCGCCCTGGGCTGTTCGGCCCGAGCGTACCCGAGCCAGTAAATCTGACGAAGAAGCGAGCGTGACAGCCGCCCTGGCTCAGGCCAAGGAAGCTCTTAAATTGCAGGCCGATATGGCGCCACGCCTGGCCAAGGCCATGACCCGTCTGGTCAATTCCGTTCGCCACCCCGAAGACGGGCTGACCGCGCCTTTCGCAGGGCCGGTGTCGGTGTTGAATCACCGCGTGACACCGCAGCGCCGGTTTGCGACGCAGCACTATCAGCTTGATCGCATCAAGCAGGTAGCTCATGCGGCAGAGGGCTCACTGAACGACATCGTTCTGTATCTTTGTGGTACCGCACTACGACGCTTCCTGCTCGAGACCGATAACGTGCCTGAAACACCGCTGACGGCAGGCATTCCCGTGAACATCCGGCCAGCGGACGATCAGGGGACAGGCACACAGATCAGCTTTATGATCGCTTCCCTGGCCACGGATCAGGAAGACCCGATTGTGCGACTTCAGCACATCAAACAGTCCACGAGAAAGGCCAAGGAACACCTTCAAAAACTGCCCAAGAAGGCACTGACCCAATACACCATGCTACTGATGTCGCCGTACATCCTTCAGCTGATGTCGGGCATGGGTGGTCGCATGCGCCCAGTGTTCAACGTCACTATTTCGAATGTTCCAGGCCCGGAACAGTCGCTGTATTTCCAGGGTGCCAAACTGGAGGCCATGTACCCGGTGTCGCTGATCGCGCACGGCGGTGCATTGAACATCACCTGCCTGAGTTATTCAGGATCACTGAACTTTGGCTTCACCGGCTGCAGGGACACGCTGCCAAGCATGCAGAGACTGGCCGTTTACACAGGTGAAGCCCTGGACGAGCTGGAAAGCCTGCTGCTGCCACCGGAAGAGAAGGCAGCGCCCACAGTTGCAGAAACCAAAAAGCCGGCGGCCAAGAAAAAACCGGCAACCCGCAAACCGGCTGCAAGCAAGAAAGCCGCTCCGCGACGCAAAACCACTGCCAAAACCTGACCTCAGCCCAGATCAGCCCGGCCAAGAAACGCCTGTAAGGCGGCCGGGTTGGTCAGGGTCATTCGGCCGTAGCCGAGTTCTACCAGCCCTTCGGCTTCGAACGCCTTTATCCATTTATGAACGCCCTGGCGGGTCATTCCCATCATGTTGGCCATGTGTTCGCGGGTGATCCACAGCGTCACCGGGTCCTTTCCGGCCTCTCCGGTGCCCTGAATCTGAGCCAGGAAAAGCAGGCGCCGCCCGATTCGCGTGGGAATATTCCGTAGTGCGTCATCCTCTATAATAGACATGGCCGCCCACAAACGGCGGCTGACCATATCCAGTGCCACCGGGTAAGACTGGGGGTACCGTCCCATCAATGCCCTGAACTCCTCACCGGGTAACTCCACCAGCTTCACAGGCTCATGGGCGGTGGCGCCGTAAACCCTGGGTACCCCAGGCGAAAACACGGCGTCACCAAACCAGGCACCCGCACTGAACATAATCAACGTCGCCTCACGACCTTCCGCGTTGATCGAGCTGATACGTACCACGCCTTCGGCGATCACGCACAGAGTCGTGTTCATGGCGCCCTGCTCGTATATCTGCTCGTTGGCGTTGAAGGCTCGGATACGGCCAATGGCCGCAAGCTCATCCAGGGCCTCTGGCGGAAAGCCAGACAGCAACGGGCAATCGGCAAGAATGTTTTTAGCGATCGTCATGCCCTGATTGTAAACCAATTGACATTCCTTGCCGCTTTGAACTGCCTAAACTTGACTATATTGAAGTGGCGATGTCTGAGCTGCAGGACTGCTGCTCTGATCGCCCCCTCCTTACAACATCAACAATGACATGAGGTGTCTTATGCCCGGCCTGCTTTCTATTCCATCCAAAAAAGGTGAGGTCAGTGAGGAAGAATGGCAACTGCGCGTTGATCTGGCTGCCGCCTACCGTCTGGTTGCCCTGTATGGCTGGGATGACCTGGTTTTCACGCACATTTCCGCCCGCATTCCCGGCGATGAACACCATTTTCTGATCAACCCCTACGGCATGATGTTCGAAGAAATCACCGCCTCCAGCCTGGTGCGCATTGATCAGGAAGGCAACAAGCTGAACCCGGACGATTTCGACGTGAATCCGGCGGGGTTCACCATTCACAGCGCCATTCACGCCGTACGGGACGACGCGGCCTGCGTGATGCACCTGCACACCACCGATGGCATTGCCGTGTCGGCCCAGCAGGAAGGTTTGCTGCCGCTGTCGCAACAAAGCCTGTTTGCTCTGTCGAGCATGTCTTACCACGACTATGAGGGCGTTGCCCTGCGTGAAGATGAAAAAGCGCGCCTGCAGAAAGATCTGGGCGATGCCAACTTCATGATTCTGCGGAATCACGGGTTGCTGACAACCGGTGCCAGTATCGCCGACGCATTCCTGAGCATGTTTATCCTGCAGCGCTCCTGCGAAATCCAGGTGCGTGCCCTTGCCGGCAACCAGCCCCTCACCCCGGTGCCAGCTGGCATCGTGGAAACCATGCAACAGCAGGCAGCGCAAGTCACCAAAGGCCTGGGCGGTCACTTGGCGTGGCCAGGACTGCTGCGCAAGCTGGACCGCATTGACAACAGTTTTCGAGATTAAGGAGCGCCATCATGAGCCAAGCAACTGCTGAGCATGCGACCTTCACCCACATGAAGGACGGCACGAAAGAAGACTGGCAAATCATCGCCAAAAATTTTGGCGAATTTGCCCGGGGCCTGCCGGACCGCATCATGGACCACCTGATGCTGCTGAAAGGCGATTTCGGAGGCTTTCCCGTGGATCGGCTGACCCACTGCCTGCAAACCGCAACCCTGGCGCACCGGGACGGCAAGGACGATGAATACGTGGTCTGCGCCCTGTTGCACGACATCGGCGATACACTGGGATCCTACAACCATGCCGACGTGGCGGCAGTGCTGCTAGAACCGTTTGTCAGCGAGGCCAACCACTGGATGGTCAAGCATCACGCGATTTTCCAGGGCTATTATTTCTTCCATTACCTGGGCATGGATCGCGACCTGCGCAACCAGTACAAGGACAGCCCCCACTTCATGCGCACCATCGAATTTGTGAGCAAATACGATTCCCCCGCATTTGATCCGGACGGTGAAACGCTGCCGCTGTCCTATTTCGAACCCATGCTGCGGAAAGTCTTCGCAAAGCCCGTTCGTTCACTGTACAAGGAGGCAGAAGGCGTCATGTGACGCCCCTGGCTTTTCGGACCCAATAACAACAACGGAACGCGTTTATGCTTGCAAACCTCGGCCTTATGGCCGGTCTGGTCCTGCTCATCATCATGGCCCTGCGGGGCGTCAACATTCTTGTAGCCGCCCTTGTAGCCAGCCTGGTGGTGGCCATCACCAACGGCATGGGCTTTTCAGCCGCCCTGCTGGAGCACTTTCCGTTCGGGCCACTTGGCGCGTTCAGCTTCGCCGGCAAGTTCTTCGTGCTGTTTCTGACCGGCGCCATCTTCGGCAAGATGATGGCCTCCAGCGGGGCCGCCGGATCGATCGCCAGCGCCATCACGCGAAGTCTGGGGGCCAAGCGCACCATCCTGATCACCATGCTGGTCTGCGCGCTGCTGACGTATGGCGGTGTCGTCGTCTTTGTGGTGATCTTTACCATGTACCCGCTGGGCGTGGCGCTGATGCGCGAGGCCAACCTTCCCAAACGGCTTTTCTGTGGTGCAACGGCCCTGGGCGCCGGCACGTTCACCATGACCGCGTTGCCGGGCACGCCGTCGATTCATAACGTCATCGCGGCCACGTCACTCGGTACCGACCTGTTCGCAGGCGCCTTGATTGGCCTGACCGCAGCGGCCGTGATGTTCGTCCTTGGCATGGTCTATCTGGAACGCCAATGGACCAAAGCCCGCGCCAATGGCGAGGGATACCAGGTGAACGATCAGGACAAGGCCATGGAAAATCTGGCCCCGGCCCTGCAACATGGCCCGCCCTGGAAGGCCAGCATCATCCCGCTGGCTCTGGTTCTGGGGACGATCATTCTGCCCCGCCTGCTCACGGCGCTGGGCATTGCCAGTGAAGAGACAGCGGGCATCGGCCCGCTGATTGCGTTTGCCGGCAACGAACCGATTCTGTGGCCCAGCTTTGCCCTGATGATTGGGGCAGGCAGCTGCGTGCTGCTCTTTGCCGACTTTCGAGCCAAAGCCATGGAGAGCCTGGGTGCTGGCGCTAACGACGCGATCATGCCGCTACTGAATACTGCCGCGGTTATCGGCTTCGGGAGTGTGGTGACGCAGACTGAGGGCTTCAACAGCTTTGCCCAGTGGGTGCTGGATCTGCCGCTACCGCCGCTGCTGTCGGTGTTCGCGTCGGTCAGTGTGGTATCGGCCATCGTGGGCTCAGGATCTGGTGGGTTGCAGATCTTTATGCAAACGTTTGCTGAGAATTATCTGCAAATGGGCGTGGAACCAGAAACCCTCCACCGGATCGCCACTCTGGGCTCCGGCGGCATTGATTCACTACCCCATTGCGGCGCCGTGATCGCCATGCTGACCATCATGGGTTTGAAGCACAAAGAGGCTTACAAAGACATCTTCGTGGTGACGGTCGCCATTCCGGTGATTGCCACGCTGCTGGCGATCGGACTGGTCTCCGTGCTCTAGCGATTCCAGTTCGCGGCGCCCACAAAGATCAGCTGCAAAAAGCGCGCGGTGCGCTTTCTCACCTGATCCACCTGATAGTCGTCGTCCGGCGCAATGCCCAGCACGTCGGTCAGGCTGAAGGCTACGCTTCGAACAACCAGATCACAGGTCATCTCCAAATCAGCGTCATTCAGGTGCTCGACCACGCGTAACCTGCGAAGGTCGTTGGCCAGCTCACTGGCAAAGTACCGCATTTCACTGCGAATTCCTTCCTGCACTGCCCGGCTTTCACCGGCCAGCCCCTGGGCCATAAAGGTGAAGTAGCTTCGGTTGTTCTGGGCGTGGCTGATAAAGATGCCCACCGATTCGTCAATCAACTTGTCCGCCTGCAGCACGTTCGACCGGGCGTCGCGCATCATGCGTCTCAGCACCAGGCCGAGCTCATCCACCAGTTGCAGGCCGAGGTCGTCCATGTTTCGAAAGTGTCGGTAGAACGAGGTGGGCACCACGCCGGCCTGACGGGTTACCTCACGGATACCGAGACTCGCAAAATGCCGCCCCTTTCCAACCAGCGCGAGCGCAGCTTCCATCAGTTTTTCCCGGGTTTCACCGGGTTTGGGCCTGGGTTTGTCCGCCATTGACTGCCTTTAACCTGTCCACTCTGAAAGAACACGAGTGTACACAATGCGCGCCGAAAAATAACCAGACTTGTCATTACAGGCCAACCCACATTGCCTGATTGCGTCACCACTGAGCCATGTGTACAGTCGTACACAGATGTGAACAGTTGTACACAAGAGCAAAGGAGACCACCATGCTTGCTCAGCTTCAGACATCACAGGCACTGCACTGGCTCGGACGCCAGTTATTTAATCGTAACGACCCTGCGGCATTCTTTGACCCGCTGCTGGAACGTATCGACCCCCTTCTGGCGCAACAGACCATCCGCGCCCGTGTCGTCTCAGTTCTACCAGAAACCTCGGACACGAAAACCTTCCTGCTGCAACCGGCCAGCCGCTGGAAAGGCTTTCGCGCGGGGCAACATGTGGCCCTGTCCATGGACATTCAGGGTGTCCGTAGAACACGGACATTTACCCTTTCCAGTACACCGGCTCAATGGCGGCGCGACGGCACCGTTTCAGTGACCGTCAAGCGGGTAAACGGTGGGCTGGCGACCGGCTGGATGCACGACAACCTGCACCCTGGCCGCACCATCAGCCTGAGCGAGGCCTTCGGCGATTTCGATCTGCCCCCCATAGCAGAACCAACGCTCTACATCGCAGGCGGCAGCGGTATCACGCCGGTGTTGAGTCATCTGGAAACAATGGCGGAATCGCAATTTCAAGCGCCAGTGACACTGTTGTATTACGTGCGCACCCATCGCGACGTCATTGCTGCAGACCGGCTCAGATCGCTCACGGACAAGTGGCCGGCGCTGACTGTCCGCATCTACCCAACGGAAGAACCGGGACAGGATCATCGTCTGAATGACCGCCAGCTTGATGAGGTACCAGGCATCAGCGCACGTCGATGCTATTTGTGCGGCCCAACCGGCCTGATGGATCTGGCTGACAAGCTGCTTTATCGCCGGAACGTGCCGGAAGACCAGATTCATCGCACGTTTTTCTCGGCGCCTTCAGTAATGCTGAATACCGATTCTCTCGGCGGCGAGGTGCAGTTTTCGAACACCGGCACCCAGGCTGAATCCTCCGGCGATGCATCGTTGCTGGATATCGCCGAAGCTTCCGGGCTATCTCCCAAACACGGTTGCCGCATGGGCATCTGCCATCAGTGCAGCTGCCGCAAATCCAGAGGCACCGTCGTGAATCGTCTGACCGGGAAGGCATCCGGCTCCGGCGAAGAAACCATTCAACTTTGCGTATCCGTGCCTGCAGGCACGGTCGCAATCGATCTATAGGAGGCTTTATGAAACATTTGAATGAAGCCCAACTGAACGAACTGCAACAGGATCTTGATCAGATTCGCGACCAGGTGGTGGCGGATCTTGGCGAGCGGGACGCAAACTATATCCGCCGCATTGTGCGACTGCATCGGGGCCTGGAAATCGGTGGCCGGGTCATGATGCCCTTTGGCTTTATCCCACCGGTATTTCTCGCAGCGACCACGTCACTGGGCCTGTCTAAAATCATTGAGAACATGGAAATCGGCCACAACGTGATGCACGGTCAGTACGACTGGATGAACGACCCGTCCCTGAACTCCCAGACGTATGAGTGGGACACCGTCTGTACCGGGGATTCCTGGCGCCGCACCCACAACTACGAACATCACACCTACACCAACATCATTGGCAAGGACCGCGATTACGGCTATGCGCTGTTGCGGTTGAGCGACGATAACCGCTGGCGGCCGGCGCATCTTTTGCAGTTCGTCAATTACGTGCTGCTGAGCGTGTTTTTCCAGTGGGGCGTGGGGCTGCATGAACTTGAAGCAGAGAGACTCCGTCACCGCGAAATATCACTGAAAGACAAGCGCCCGTTCCTGAAAGACTTCCTTCGTAAAGGCGGACGGCAGGCCTTCAAGGACTACCTTTTCTTTCCACTGGTCACTCTGCCGGTGGCGCCCATCGTATTGGCTGGTAACGTCAGTGCGAACCTGATGCGCAACCTGTGGTCGTCCAACGTTATTTTCTGCGGTCACTTCACCCAGGATGCGGAAACCTTCACCGAAGAGGAGTGCGAGGGTGAAAGCAAAGGGCACTGGTATCTGCGCCAGCTGACCGGCTCGAGCAACTTCACCGGTAGTCGTTGGGTTCACCTGCTGAGTGGGCACTTGAGCTATCAGATTGAACACCACGTGTTTCCGGATCTACCAGCTCACCGTTACCCGGAGATTTCGGAAAAGGTTCAGGCGGTATGCGAAAAACATGGCATTCACTACAACACTGGAAGCTTTGCCAAACAGTATGGAACCGTGCTGAAGCGCATCATCGGCTTCTCTCTGCCGGACCGTGTGCGCCAGCGCGTGCTGCCCGGTTTCAGTGAGGCTGCCGCCTAGACGGGTGAAATCTGGGCAGCCCCGGGAGGCACCTCAGGGATGCATTCACGGTAAACCACCGTGTTGCGTCCCTCCTGCTTGGCGTCGTACAACGCTCTATCGGCAACATCGATCATGTCATCTGCGTCGATACGCCCACCCGGGGCCACCGTTGCAACCCCGACACTCACCGTGACGTCGATGGCCTGGCCGCTCCAGAAGAAATTCAGGTTGTCGGCCACGCTTTTACGAATGGCCTCTGCCCGGTTCTTTGCACCCTCGGATCCGGTATCAGGCAGAATAACGGCAAATTCCTCGCCCCCGTATCGCGCGACCACGTCGGCTCTGCGAGACACGCCCTCGGCAATAACGCTTGCGATTTTTCTCAGGCAACTATCTCCGGCCAAATGGCCGTGGGTATCGTTCAGTGGCTTGAACAGATCTACATCAATCATTAGCAGCGACAGCGGTCCGTTTCTGCTGGAGCGGCCGACTTCCAGGTCCAGCCGTTCATCGAAGAAGCGTCGGTTGTAAAGGCCTGTCAGCCCGTCCGTGGCACTGAGCGCTTCCAGTTTTCTGTTCACCACTTCCAGTTCAGAGGTTCGCTCAGACACTCGCTGCTCTAACTGAAGATTCATCTCTTCCTGAATCCTCTGGTTTTCCAGCATCAGCAGCCTTAACCTGGCCGCCATCGCCAGAGACAGCAGAACGGCCTCAAACGCAGATCCGATCTGAATGGCGTACTCGGTCAAGAAGTTAGCGGGCAGCAGGCCAAAGGTCTTGAGGGTGTACAACATCATGCCAGCCAGCAACGCCGACCAGGCAATCATGAAATACCGCGCTGGCCGGAAACCCTGATACAGCGTGATCAGGCCGCCAGCGAGAATAAACAGAACCGAAACCGACGCCACAAAAGTGGTAATCCTGATGACCGGCCCGTAGTCAGGGTAGGCCAAAGCAGCAACAGCCATGAAAGGGAAAAAGGCCATCACAGTCACAATGACCCTGTTCAGCCAGGGTACGTTTTCCTGAAGCAACAGGAACGACCGCGAGAAACCAAGGATGCTGAACATCCCCATGGCAATAAAGAAAGAGATAGCGCGATTGTTCCACCAGCCCATTTCCGGCCATAGGTGCTCGAATGCAAGCCCGTTCACCGTCAACTGCAACAGACCGTAAAACACAATATATGAGACGTACCAAAGGTAGTTTGAATCACGAGTAGACAGGAAAATCAGCAGGTTAAACACTGCCATGCACAACAACAGTCCATAATAAAGCCCGAACACAAAACGTTCCTGGTGGTCGGCACCGCTGAACGCTTCGTTGGTCCACAGCAACAGCGGCATCATGACAGACCCTGTGGTCTCTACCCGGAAAAACAGATCAACGGTTTCGCCCTGCTCAAGATCAAGACGGAAGTTAATGTTGTGATGTTTGCGACCCCGGCTGTCGAACTTGATCGCGTCACCCGCGACATAATGCTCAATGTCTCCGCTGCTCCGAACCACGTAGAGATCCACTCTATCGATGATCGAATACATACCTTCAAGAACCCAGTCGGTTGAAGGGCCATCGCGATTGTGAAGCCGGGTGTGAAACCAATAGGGGGACTCGGAGAAGCCGAAATTGTGGGCCTGGTCCGGGCGTTCAAAGTTGGCGATGGAAGGCCACTGGGAAACAATGTCTTCGATGGCGTATTGGTCAGCGGCGTCTTCAAAATAAGAAAGATTGCGGGAAATGTTCACCCGCTCGCTGGCCTCCTGCAATACGACAGGACGCGAGTCCTTAATCGGACTGTTGGCGTTGGCAATCCCTCCCACTAGCAAAAGGCAGAAAGCCAAAATCAGATTGAAACGAAGCAAAAAGCGCCTCTTGAACCGGATTATTGTTGTTGATGGTGCAAACTTTAGTCTAACCCAGTAAAAGGCGCGGTGCCCGCGAAAGGTGTCACCGATTTGCAGTAATTAATTTGGCAATCAGTTGACCTGCAACAGCCTCAACAATTGGGGACGGTGCGCGCTCGGAATGACATCCGCCAGCGTGTATTTATCCAGGGTCTCAAGGAAGGCCTGCATGGCTTCACTGAACATACCCTTCAACCCGCACACCGGAGCAATACGGCAAGAGTTGTTGCCGGTCAGACACTCAACAACCCCCAGCTCGTTCTCGGTTTCCCGTATCAGCACGCCAATGTTGATGTCGGCGGGTGACAGTCTCAGCCTCATGCCACCTTTCTTGCCTCGAACGGTTTCGATATAACCCTTTTTGTTCAGCTGGTGGACCACCTTCATCAGGTGATTGCGAGATATGTCATAACTTTCACTGATTTGCTGAATGGTCGACAGCTCGTCTCCCTGGCTGGCGAGATACACCAAAACTCTTAATGAATAATCGGTATAGCGGGTTATGTGCATTAAAGTACTCCGAAACCTTTCAGTCGTCGTAAAAGGAACCCAGGGAATTTAAAATTGATACGAATTGACGACACAGTCGGTTCTCTTGTCGTCTCACGATCCATGGTCTTCAATATGTTTGGTGTGCCACACTGACGACAGTCGACATTAAATGATGACAGCCTATGACTACCTCGAAGCTGACAGACCGTTTTGGACGCACCGTTAACTATGTGCGCCTGTCTGTAACGGATCGCTGCGATTTTCGTTGCGTGTACTGCATGGCAGAAGACATGACGTTTTTGCCTCGCCAGCAGATTCTGAGCCTGGAAGAAATCGCCAGGGTTGCGCGCACCTTTGTCTCTCTCGGCACCGAAAAGATTCGACTGACCGGTGGCGAGCCACTGGTGCGCCGGGGCATTCTGGATCTGGTGGGTGAAATCGGCACGTTGGGGCTGCGAGATTTCGCCATGACCACCAACGGCAGCCAGTTGGCCACCATGGCAGACAAGCTGCGACGAGCCGGGCTAAAACGACTGAACATCAGCCTGGATTCGCTGGACGCCGACCACTTCCGGAGTATTACCCGAACCGGTGAATTGAAACGGGTACTGGAGGGCATTGATGCTGCCCTTGATGCTGGTTTTGATGGCATCAAGCTCAACACCGTGGTGATGAAAGGCGGCAATGATGATCAGGTGCCCGAACTGGTGGAGTTTGCCCGTCGAAAAGGCATCGATATTACCTTTATCGAGGAAATGCCGCTGGGCGAAATCTCGGAGCACGACCGCGGCGAAGTACTCTGCACCAGCGACGAAGTGCGACAAATCATTACGAAACACCACGAACTCCTGCCTACAACGGAAGATTCCGGTGGCCCGGCCCGCTACTACCGGATGCCAGACAGCCAAACCCGGGTAGGTTTCATTTCACCCCATTCCCACAACTTCTGCTCTACCTGCAATCGCGTGCGCGTAACAGTGGAAGGCCGTCTTCTGCTGTGTCTGGGTAATGAGCATTCGGTGGATTTGCGAGATGTGCTGAGGGCTTACCCGGAAAGTGACGAAAAGCTTCGCGACACCATCATAGGCGCCATGGACCTGAAACCGGAAAGGCATCATTTCTCGTCAGATGGCGATGTTCAGATCCTCCGATTCATGAATATGACCGGCGGTTAAACGCGAGGAAATAGATTCGCATCCCCTGTCGTTGTCCAAACAAACAGACGACAGTCAGAAGAGTGACCGACCCGCCATGGCAAACCTGATTCTGATTCTCGGCGACCAGTTAACTGCGGATATAAGTGCCCTGGAAGGCGCCGATCCGAAATCTGACCAGATCGTCATGGCCGAGGTTCACGACGAAGCCAGTTACACCAACCATCACAAGAAAAAGCTCGTACTGCTGTTCAGCGCCATGCGGCACTTTGCCCAGCGACTGGAAGACAAAGGCTGGACGGTGCATTACCAGGCTTATCATCCCGACAATGCCGCACAATCCCTGGAAGCAGTGATTGCCAGCCATTTACGTGAGCAGGGCTCAGAACGAGTCATCACTACCGAATGCGGTGAATGGCGACTTCACGAACAAATCAGCCAATGGCACGAATCCCTGGGTGTTCCAGTCGAGATCCGCACGGATACCCGCTTCATCGCCAGCAAGCAGGAATTTCTGGACTGGGCCGAAGGCCGTAAGCAATTGCGCATGGAGTTTTTTTACCGCGAGATGCGCCGCAAAACCGGCCTGCTGATGACGTCAGAAGGCAAACCGGAGGGAGGCGAGTGGAACTTCGACGCCGACAACCGCCGAAAATGGACCGGGAAACCCTCCGCGCCCGCGCCCTTTCGCGTTGAACCCGATCCGGTCACCAACGACGTGATTGAACTGGTCAACGAGCATTTCCCGGACCATTTTGGTACCACCGAAGACTTCCATTTTGCGGTGACTTCTGAAGACGCGGAACGGGCCCTCGCGCACTTTATGGATTTCGCACTTCCTTGTTTCGGCGATTTTCAGGATGCCATGTCTGACGAGGAAGACTGGCTGTTCCATTCGATCCTGTCCCCCTACATCAATTGCGGTTTACTGGATCCGTTGTCCGTTTGTGAAGCCGCCGCCCAGGCGTGGTACGCCGGCCAAGCGCCGATCAACGCGGTGGAAGGGTTTATCCGGCAAATTCTGGGTTGGCGGGAGTTTGTGCGCGGCATTTACTGGATGACCATGCCGGACTACGCGAAAGAGAACCGGCTTGGCAATACCGGCGCCTTGCCCTGGTTCTACTGGACGGGCGACACCAGAATGCGCTGCATGCACAAAGCCATTGACGCTACCCGTCGCAACGCCTATGCCCATCATATTCAGCGGCTGATGGTGACGGGAAACTTCGCCCTGCTGGCGGGCGTCAAACCCGAGGAGATCTGCGACTGGTATCTGGCCGTCTATGCCGATGCGTACGACTGGGTAGAACTGCCGAACGTGCTGGGTATGGTGATGCACGCTGATGGCGGCTACCTGGGCTCCAAACCCTACGCCGCGAGCGGCAAGTATATTCAGCGCATGTCAGACCACTGTGCCAACTGCCATTACAAAGTGAACAAGTCCACAGAAGAGGACGCCTGTCCTTTCAACGCGCTTTACTGGCATTTTATCGACCGCCACCGGGATGACTTTGCCAACAATCCACGCATGGGGATGATGTACAAAAACTGGGACAAACAAGATCCAGACAGACGCGAGGGCTTGTTGAAACGGGCGGAACATCTGCTGGCCAACCTGAACAGTATTTAATCAACTGCGAATCCAGAATGCTGGTTTACTGCTACTCTTAAATAAGCGATTGGCTGACAATCGGTTTAGGATAGCTTCGGAGCCATGGAACAGATCAGAGCCACTGTACTGGCCGCGTTAGCGGCCTTTATGCTGGCAGCCCCGATAAAAGCAGATGTCATTAATCTGCTCACGTTTCCCGCCCCACCTTATCAGATCGTTGATGAGCTGTCGGAGGGCCAGAGTACCGTGCACGGTTTGACGGTCAATACGGTGCGCTGTGCAACTCAACGAATCGGCATGACCGCCAGCGTCAAGGCCGTTCCTCCTCGCAGGGCAATCGAGTTTTTGCGGAATAACACGATTGACGGTTACTTTGCGGTAGACCCCTCTACGTCCCTGGACCTGATTGCAACCCGCACTGACCCCATCTCCCTCGAGAAGTGGTATCTGGTCTCGCGCTCCGGTGATGCCTTGCCGAACACCCCTCGCATTGGCGCTGTTAGCGGAAGCAATGAAGAAGCCTGGCTTCTCGCGAATGGCAAAGCCATTTACCTGACAGTTCGCACGTCACAGCAACTCATCAATCTTCTGAAACGCAAGCGAATTGATCACGCCCTGATGGACCGGCGCGTGCTGCATTCACTGGATAACACTCAGGACCTGACCATCGAATTCCTGCGCTATGTTCCTCTGCATCTATATATGAGCCTCCCATTCGTCAGCAAGCACCCCGCGTTCATTCGTCGTTTCAATGAGCAGATTGCAGGCTGCATTAACGGCACTTTTATGCTTGATGCGGCGGAATCCGCGCAGATTCGAGGGCGCGCTTACGATCTGTTTCAGAGCCTCGAGAAACGCATTTCATTGCCGGATGCGATAGCTGAGGGCCCCCAGACTTCCAGCCTGGCGGAAATTCTTAACCTGGATGCCCAATGGCAGGTGCTGGCCCCTGACACCCATTCAAACATGGCCAGGCGCGTGGCCGAAACACCCGCCTCGACCGTGCTTCGCAACTGGCAGGAGGAACAAGGTTCACTGGTAACTGAGGTCATGCTGACAAACAGCATAGGGGCACTCGTGGCGATGAGTCAGCTGACCTCGGATTTCTGGCAAGGCGACGAACCCAAGTTCGAAAGTCACATCCGAACAGAGACCCGCAACCTGTATGTATCGCCGATACGCTACGATGCATCCACCGGCAGATTCCAGGTAACGGTCAGTTTGCCCATACTGGTCAAAGGCCGCTGGATTCCGGTCGGTGTGCTGGCAATCGGTTTGGACGCGGAAAAGGCACTGACCGGTGAGCAACACGTCCCGCACCTGACCGGGGCGCCCTCTCCCTGATCGATTGTTTGAGTCATCAGGGCGGGCCAATTTCACAGGCCAGCACCAGCGCCCAGAACTCCGAAAAATCATTCACCACCACATCCGGTTTGTCCGGATGCTTGTGGGTGCCGGGAAATATCCGGTTCAGCCAGGGCTGATCCCACTGGGCTCCGTTGAAGAAGACGGCCGTCATTCCGGCGCGTTTGGCGGCAATCACGTCCGTGGTGCTATCGCCCACATACCAGACGCTCGGGTCGGCCGGGTAATGCAGCTTTTCCGCCGCGAGCAGCAGTTGATCCGGGTGAGGTTTGCGCTGGGGTACATCGTCGCCGCACACGTCCACCTCAAACAGGTGTGTCCAGCCGGTGTCTTCCACCGCAGCCAGCTCGTGTTCGAAAAACTCACGGTCCCGGTTGGTGATGACGCCCACCTGAATACCCAGCCGACCAAGCCCTTCCAGTACCTCCCGCACCTTGGGCTCGAACGCTTTGACCGTGCCGTAGTGATTGCGATAGTGGCGATTGAAGGCCAGGTGGGCCTCATGCTTGGCCTCCTGATCCTCACCGAACAGCACTTCAAAGATATCCGTGCGGCTGATTTTTCGGTCAGCTTTCACTTTGGGGTGAAGGCGGGCGAATTCCCGAACGTAGGCAACCAGCCGGGCGTCTTCCGGGGTTTTGCTGTCTTCCGGGGCCACCATGCGTTCTATCAGCCCCAGTGCTTCAAATTCGGGAAACATATCGTCTACCGCGTGATACATGGCATCCAGCGTATCCACCAAGGTGGCATGCCAATCAAACAACACCACTGAAGGCCGTATCAGACGTACAACGGCAGGGTGCCAGTCTGGTTCCTCTCTCGGGGCCGGTCGTTCGGGCTTGGGAAAAGGCCTTGGCCGCACTTCCGCCGGAACTGCCTGAAAAGCATCGGGTTGGCTGCGCTCCAACAGGGCCAGAAGATCCATCAGTTCTTCGAAGCTATCGATTATGGCAGACGGCGCATCACGTTTGCTGAACCAGCTGTTGATGCGATCCGGCTCCCAGGCAGCGCCGTTATAAAAGATGCCCGAAACACCGCCGCGATTGGCGGTTAGCATGTCGACGTAGCTGTCGCCGACATACCATGCCCTCGCATCCGCCGGCAGGCCCAGTTTGTCCAGGACCCGGTTAATCACTTCCGGATCGGGTTTGTACTCGGTGACATCGTCCGCACAGACAGTGGCATCAAACAGATTCCGCCAGCGGCCCTCATCCACCATCGCCAATTCCTTATCCAGAAATTCCCGGTTGCGATTGGTGGCTACCGCCAGCCGAATACCCATTTCTTTCAAGGCCGACAGGTATTCGTAGGCGCCAGGCTGAAAAGGCCGCACCTTACCGAAGTGTTTTCGGTAACAGTCGTTGTAGGCCTGGTGGGCGATCAGCTTCGCATCCCTGTCGTCACCGAAGATTGCATTGAAAATATCAGTGCGCGACACCCTTCGCTCGGCAAGTATTCTGGGGTGAAGGCGCCGGAAAATACGGATATAGCGCACCAGTCGGGCGTCATCGGCCGTGCGGCATTTGTCTTCTGGCAAGAGCCGTTCAACGAGACCCAGCTCTTCCAGCTGCGGCAGCATTTCCTCCATGGCACTGAACATGGCGTCATGGGTATCTACCAGGGTGCCGTGCCAGTCAAACATCATGACGGAAGGTGCAGGCAATCCGTCGCTGAAACTCGCCATGAATACTCCTCCGAAGCCTGTTCTCAATCACATCAGTAAAAACCATTTCCTGCGCCGGTACAAAGTCAGAACCTTATTATGATGGGCTGATAGTCTGCCCGGCCGAGCTCAACGTAAACCCGGCATGCACAAGAAACCGCATCTACCCGAAAAAACCTGCCCGGTGTGTCAACGGCCCTTTGCCTGGCGCAAAAAATGGGCAAAGGACTGGGACAGCGTTCGCTATTGCAGTGAGCGCTGTCGGCGTTCGAAAGGACAGCCGGTATGACCACCGTTGTCTGGTTCAAGCGGGACCTCAGAACCCACGATCATGCCCCACTGGCAGCCGCTGCCGAGCTGGGGCAGCCCGTAATTGCTCTCTACGTGGTAGAAAACGAATACTGGAACCTGCCAGACACCAGCGACCGGCAATGGGGCTTTATTCAAGAGTCACTGACGGACCTTGACCGACAGCTGGCCCGCGCCGGCAACCGGCTAACGGTACTGGAAGGCGACGTAATTACCGTATTGCAGCACCTGAAGCGCAGTCACGACATCAAGCAGATTTATTGCCACCAGGAAACCGGAGGCCGCTGGACCTTTGATCGCGATACGAGCGTGATTGGCTGGTGCCAAGACCAACAGGTGGAATTTCGGGAGTGGAACCAGTTTGGTGTCGTTCGACGACTTACCGACCGTGACCTATGGGACAAAGCCTGGACGGACCTGATGCGCCGACCGGTGCTATCGTCCCCCGAGCGCATTCCTGCGCCAGAAAAACCGGTGGATGGCGCGCTTGATCCCGCGACTATCGACGTGAATGCGGGTGCGGCTTGCCCGGACCGCCAGGCCGGAGGCAGCAGAAAAGGCGAAAGCCTGCTCAACTCTTTTCTCGAGCGGCGCTGCATTGGCTATCAGTACAATATTTCCAGCCCGATCACGGCGGTAAACGCCTGTTCCCGGCTCAGCCCCCACATTGCCTACGGCACCGTCAGCCTCAGAAACATCTACCAGCAGGCCAAAGCAACCGGTAGCCACCGTAATACCCTGCCGCGGAAACAGAAAAGCCTGACCAGTTTCCGCTCGCGCTTGCACTGGCACTGCCACTTTATTCAAAAACTGGAGGACGAGCCGGAACTGGAATTCCGCGCCATGCATCAGGAAATGGAACACCTGAAATCCGGTCCCAACGATTCCGAACGACTGCAACGCTGGCAGGAAGGCCAGACCGGCTGGCCCCTGGTCGACGCCTGCATGCGTGCTCTGAATCACAGTGGCTGGATCAACTTCCGCATGCGGGCCATGCTGATGTCGGTCGCCAGCTACCAGTTGTGGCTACACTGGCGCGATCCGGCATTGCACCTGGCCCGACTGTTCACCGACTTCGAACCCGGGATTCACTATTCGCAGACGCAGATGCAATCCGGACTGACCGGCATCAATGCCCTGAGAATCTACAACCCGGTTTTGCAAAGCCGAAAGCTGGATCCGCAAGGCGAATATATTCGGCGTTGGGTGCCCGAATTGGCTGGCGTACCATCGGACCTTATTCATACGCCCTGGTTAATGAACCCGGTCCAATTGGAGCGCTATGGTGGTAACACTTATATTGAGCCTGTCTGCGATCATGAGCAGGCCGCAAGAGCCGCCAGAAAGGCCGTTGGGGAATTTCGAAAACAGAGGGTGACGGAGTCAGAAACGCAGCGAGTACTGACACGACACGGCAGCCGTAAAGGGCCGGTGCAGCAGCGCCCACGCCTGCCCTCGAAGGGGCAGACGTTGAGCGACTCTGACCAGCTGTCGCTGTTCGACTGACCAGCAACAAACCATCAAATTCACGGCCTAACGGTTCGGGCCCATCATGCTCTGATGCTGCAACATCTGCTCCATCATCAGCTGCATCTGATCGAGGCGTTGCTCCATCATCTGCAGGCGCTGGTCCGTGCCCATTCCGCCTTGGCCTGAGGCATCAGCATGAGCCTTACCTTTGTGTTTCTTGCCCTGATTCTTGTTCTTCCCATGATGGTCGTCGCCCGCACCCTGGCCACCCTGCGAGCCCTGATCATTGCCCATCATGCCGTGATCACCACCCATCATGCCCTGGCCCATCATTCCTGACCCGGACATTCCGCCATGCATCATGTCCATGTGCTCCTGCATGGACTTCATGTGCTGTTGCATGAGCTTCTGGCGCTCCGCCATGGAACCGGCCTCCGGCATCTGTTGCATCATGTTCTGCATGTGGGACATGTTTTCATGCATCTGCTGCATCTGCTCTTCGCCCATCATGTTGCCATGGGGCATCGACTGCCCGTCGCCATGGGCAAAGGCCAGAGCAGGGGTCGTTGAAAGAATGGAACACGCAATGAGATAGCTGATTCTGTTCATAGGATTATTCTCCTTTTCCGCCGGTGACAACTCCATCAACCAGCATCCATGTTGTAAAGCTTACCGTAGAGTTCTATATATAAATCACCTTACATGCATCTTTTTAACCAGAGTTACAGACCGGTTGAAAAAGGGCGATCTCGGCACAACCTAACTGTAGTACAAGGGCAAGAAAGAGTCGCAATTTCTTAACCACAGGAGGTGTGGTGACATGAGCGATCAAGATAAAAAATGGTATGACCTTTACGAACGTTACACGGAAAAGACGAAGGAGTTTTTTAACGAGTCCAAAGACGCGACCGTCAAAGCTCTCGATGAGGCCTTGGACAAGGCCCGTGAGTCACTGGAAAAGACGGGGGAACTGACCCAAGAAGAGGGACGTCAGTTTAAAGCCTATCTCCAGCGCGACCTCGAACAAACCGGCAATGACTTCGATCGTTGGAGCGATTGGGTCAAAGCGCACTCGTCGCCAAACCGGGTTCAATCAGGATTTATGGACCTAACTGGAAAGCTGGCACAGAGCGGTAGCGACTTCCTGGCCCGCCTTTCAGAATGGGCGAACCATACTGGTGTTTACCACACCGGTGAAATGGCAGTCCCAGGGGCCTTTAAGTGTCGGTCCTGTGACGAGGAAATACACTTCAAGTCGGCTGGCAAGTTGCCACCCTGCCCAAGATGCAGGAAGACCGAATTCCGGAGAGTTGGTTAACTCGCTCCGGACGCGAAAAAGGCGCCCTTGGGCGCCTTTGTTATTCTGACCTAGAACATGACTCGCGCACCAACGACGGCGAACCAATCTTCGGTACTGCCTCCGGAGTCTTCGGCAAGGTCTGCGGTGTCGCCGTACTTCCGCTCATGGGCAATCCCCACATAGGGTGCAAACGCGCGGCCAATCAGATCATAGCTAAGGCGCAGGCCCAGTTCGGTTGAACTCAGCCCTTTGCCCACACCGATTTCCTTATCCTCCGAAAAGGCGACCAGGCTTTCAAAGTTGGCCGATACGATCCAGTAATTGGTGATCAGCAATTCATACTCGGCTTCAAAATCCGCCGATGCATCGCCTTCGTTGCTGACGTACAGATTGGTATCAACTTCCACCCACTGTGGCGCCAGGCCGGTCAGACCAATCACACCGTAAGTACGATCAGGCCCTCTTGGCGTATCGAACCGGACCCCTGCCTTGGCATCCCAAAAATCGCTGATGGGTATCTGCCCGACCAATTGATTTTCAAGGGTTTCCCAAACGTCTTCTTCGATTTCCCATTCGCCGGTAAACATCCAGTGGAGTTTCAGCTCATCGGTACCGTAATAGGCGCCGCCCTCGATAACGCCTAGTTCCTCGTCATCATCGCTGTAACGATATTCCAGCTTCTCCGCGGACACCCCCCAGAACGTTTTTGCGGTCTGGGATTTTTTGGCGGGATCTTCCTGCGCGATCGCCGGAGTGGCGGCTGCGACCGCCACCAGGGACAAACCGCACAATGATGCCGTCAACCGACTCATGATTCACCTCCCTGTTGAGCGTTCTGGGTACCTTCAGCAACGGTGCTATCCGGCCCGCCTTCCACAACGATCTTACGGAACATGCCGGAAGCCGCATGGTAAGACAGGTGACAGTGGAACGCCCACTGTCCCGGGGCATCAACTTCTGTTTCCATGTAGACGGTGGTCGCCGGCGACACACTGACGACATGCTTGATCGGGTTCCACTTCCCTTCGCCGACGTCAAGAATCGACCACATGCCATGCAGGTGCATCGGATGCGTCATCATGGTTTCATTCACAAACTTGAAGCGCACGCGCTCGCCGTACTGCAGAACCACCGGGTCGGCGTCTTCGAATTTGACGCCATTGATGCTCCACTCATAGCGCTCCATGTTGCCAGTCAGGCGCATTTCGATTTCACGGGTTGGCTCGCGGTGCTCGTACAGCGGATTTTGCGCTTTCAGGTCCGCGTATGACAGGAACTTGCCACCGTTGGCGGCCGTTGGCTTCAAGCCACTGCCCTTGGCATAGAATGGATCGTCTGATGCACCGCCCATATCCATCGATCCGTGGTCCATACCGCTGTGATCCATGCCTGCCATGGCGTCACCTGACATGTCGTCCTGGCTCATATCACCGTGGTCCATGCCAGCCATGTCGTCTTCGCCCATACTGCCGTGATCCATGCTTCCATGGTCCATGTGCCCGCCCATGTCGGCCATGGTCAGCAGTGGCTCTTCACGAAGCTCTGGCACTTCGGCTGTCATACCTTCCCGGGGCGCCAGGGTGCCGCGGGCATAGCCAGAACGGCCCATGGATTCGGCAAAGATGGTGTAAGCCTTCTCATCCTTGATGCGCACGATGACGTCATAGGTTTCGGCAACGCCAATACGGAACTCGTCGACGTTGACCGGTTGAACGTTATTGCCATCGGCCTGCACAACGGTCATTTCCAGACCAGGAATCCGAATGTCGAAATAGGTCATGGCAGAGGAGTTGATAAACCTAAGGCGAATCCGGTCACCCGGCTCAAACAGCCCGGTCCAGTTCTGCTCAGGCCCTTTACCGTTAATCAGCCCGGTGAATCCCTGAACGTCTTCGATATCCGCTTTCATCATGCGCATATCGCCCCACATCATCCGGTCCTTCAAGGTCTCCATAAACCCTTTTTCACCGGACTCCTCAATGAAGTCGCCCAGCGTCTGCTGCTGCCGGTTGTAGTAGTCGGCAGACATTTTCAGATTGCGCATGACGCGGTCGCCAGAGTGCGGGTGCTTGTCGGTCAACTGAACGACATACTCGCGGTCGTAACGGAAAGGCTCGCGCCCCTCCGGTTCGATCACGATGGCTCCGTAGGCCCCGTTTGGCTCCTGAAACCCGGAATGGCTGTGGAACCAGTAGGTACCCGCCTGAACAATCGGGAAGTTATAGGTGAAGGTTTCGCCCGGCTTGATGCCAGGGTAGCTGATGCCCGGAACCCCGTCCTGCTGGTAGGGAAGAATCAGTCCGTGCCAGTGGATCGAGGTCATCTCGTCAAGGTTATTGGTGACATTGATGGTCACCTCTTCGCCTTCCTTGAACCGTAAAACCGGGCCCGGGGACGCACCGTTATAGCCAATACCCTCTTTGACAAAATCACCGGTATCGATTTGAACCCGATCCACGGTCAGATTGTATTCGCCAGCATTCGCTGCGAAGGAAAGCATGCCGCCCACGAGGACGGCCATCCAATGTTTGATCATTTGAGAACCTGCTTATTTGAATTCAATATCGCCGTACATGCCTGCCTGATAATGGCCCGGAACATTGCAGGCGAACTCAAGCTCGCCAGGCTTGCTGAACTTCCAGATAATCTCGCCGGACTGGCCCGGCTCCAGCAACACACTGTTCGCGTGGTCATGAGTCATCTTGTGGCCGTCGCCCATATCCATTTGCATGGCTTCTCTGTCAATGTGGTCGCCTTTGAGAACACCATGGTTCACCATCATCTGCATTTCTTCCTGATGGGCTTCATGCATGGGCCCCGTCGCGATATTGAACTCGTGCACCAACGCACCTTCGTTTTTCACGGTGAAGCGAATGGTTTCGCCAGGCTTGACCGAGACCGACTCCGGCTCGAAATAGTTATCCATCATGGTGATTGCGACGGTGCGGTCGACATTTTTAGCTTTGCCGGGCTGGCCTACCATCGGCTTGCCCGTTTTATTTCCATGATGGCCGCCCTCTGACATCATGCCGTGATGGCCACCATCACTTTTCTTTGCTTCATCGTGATGGCCTCCATCGTGGGAGCCTGCCGCCCACGAAGTCGATGCAACTGCCATGGCAATGGAAGAAATCAATACTCTGGCGTAGGGGTGTTTCATGGTCTGCTCCTGACGTTAGTCATGCGGTTTTTGATGTAATTGCGACTTAATCTGCCTGTTCAACCTGAATTCTTCCTGAATTTTCCCATTGCCAGATTTTAAGGTTACATTCTGGGTTTCCAACT
The DNA here is from genome assembly GCF_030053415.1 of Marinobacter sp. CHS3-4. Taxonomy (GTDB): domain Bacteria; phylum Pseudomonadota; class Gammaproteobacteria; order Pseudomonadales; family Oleiphilaceae; genus Marinobacter. The sequence continues at coordinate 984,848 of NZ_JASGBJ010000001.1, read as the reverse complement.
GATTTCAGACCATCATGAATGGGGTAGCAACGAACGTACATGAGATTACTTCTGGTAGAAGATGACGCACTCATCGCCGAAACACTGAATCGACAGCTGACCGCCGCTGGCTTCACGGTTGATGAGGCCCGCACGGCACAACAGGCCGATCAGCTGGGAAGGCAGGAAGACTACCGTGCCGTGGTCCTGGACCTGGGCCTTCCAGACGGCAATGGACTGGACGTACTCAAAGCCTGGCGCAGCGCACGGCTGACCATGCCGGTCCTGATACTGACAGCCAGGGGCGACTGGCAAGACAAAGTGAATGGCCTCAAGGCGGGTGCGGACGACTATCTTGCCAAACCCTTTCAGACGGAAGAGCTTCTGGCGCGGCTGAATGCCCTGATTCGCCGGAGCGAGGGACGGGTTGAAGCCAGACTGACCGCAGGAGACTTCGAGTTGGACGAGTACCGACAATGTCTTCAAACCCCGGACGGTAAGGAGCATTCCCTGACCGGCACCGAATTCCGGCTGCTGCGTTGCCTGATGAGCCGCCCCGGGCAGCTATTTTCCAAGGAACAGCTGCTGGAGCAGCTGTATAACCTGAACGACAGCCCCAGCGACAACACGATTGAGGCCTATGTGCGGCGCCTACGTAAAATGACCGGCGCAGACGCCATTCTCACCCGTCGTGGCCAGGGGTATATCTTCAATGTCCTGGATTAACCCAACCACTTCGATCCGCAAAACCCTGCTGACACTCCTGCTTCCAGCCGCCGTTGCACTGATGTTTGCGGCCTGGGTTGTCCACGGTTTGTTGCTCGAGCGAATGGCGCGGGGCTTTGTGGAGAATCGACTGCAGGACGAAGTGGCGTTCCTCGAGCATCAATTGCGGCGGTCGGGGCCGGATGAAATCCGGGATATTGCCGAGGGCGACTATTTTGAGGAAGTTTTTCATCATGCGTTTGCCCTGCGGATTGGCCAGCGCATCCACAGCTCGCCCCAGCTCTGGACCCCGATTCTTGAACCGCTGGTTCAGGAGTCAAAAAGCGGATTCGTTCAGCAAAACGGCTCTCGTTCTGACGCCGGTATCTCCAATTTTATTGCCTACCGCAAAGCAATGACGCTCAAGGGCGACGCGGTTGTGATTGTGGTGGCAGAAGATCTGAGCACGCTGCAACACAGTCAACAAGAATTGCATGTCTGGACCGCGGTGGTTTCCGGCATTCTGCTGATTCTGCTGTTGCTGGCCATCTGGCTGGCCATTCGCCTGTCCCTGCGTTCGGTTGTGCAGCTGCAACAAGGGCTGAAGTCCCTTCAGTCCGGCGACAGCACACGCCTGGAGGTAAATTCTCCGGCAGAATTTCAACCGCTGGTTAGCCAGCTCAACCAGCTTCTGGACACTCTGGACCAACGCCTGACACGCTCCCGGGAAGCTCTCGCAAACCTGTCCCACAGTGTAAAAACCCCTGTCTCCGCGATTCGTCAGGTATTGGAGGACGATACCCGGACGCTGGACAAGGACATGCGCCAACAACTCGCCCAGCGTCTCTCGGATATCGACCGCCAGCTGGAAAGTGAAATGCGCCGGAGCCGGTTCGCGGGCCCTCAGGCGGGCAAGGCGGCGCAACCTGTCAGCCAGGCACGAGATCTTCTCTGGATGCTGGGTCGTCTTTACCCTGACAAGAATTTTGAGCTGGAAACCGGGTTGGCGCCCGACGCACGCTGGCCGATTGAAGAGCACGACCTGAATGAAATCCTGGGCAACCTGTTGGACAACGCGGGCAAATGGTCCCAACTCAGCGCGGTGATGTCGCTGACAGAAACGGACTCTGAATTGGCGATTACCGTTGAAGACGATGGGCCAGGCGTTCAACAGAAAGATCTCTCGGCTCTCGGGTCCCGGGGTGTCCGACTGGATGAACAGATCCCTGGACACGGCCTTGGTCTTGCCATCGCAAAAGAAATCACAGAGCGTTATGGTGGTAGCCTGTCTTTCAGTCACGGCCTGCGAGGCGGACTTAAAGTGACCGCCTCAATGTTAAAAGCACCGCGCGGATCGTAAACCATGAAAATCGGCGAAATTTCAAAACACACCGGCATTTCGGTCGAAACTATTCGCTATTACGAAAAAATTGGATTGATGCCTGCGCCCGAGCGGGAAGCCAGCGGCTATCGGTCTTACCGCCCCCATCATCTGGACCGCCTGCTGTTCATCCGTCGCTGCCGTAACCTGGACATGGCTCAGGATGAGATCCGGGAACTGATTCGCCTGGCGGACCAACCGGATGCAGACTGCAGCCAGGTGGATGAACTGCTGGCGCATCATCTGACCCATGTCCGCCAGCGGCTGGAAGAACTGACGCGGCTGGAAGAAACGCTGACAGAGCTTCAGACCGCCTGTTCTCAGGGCCGCACGGTCAGCGAGTGCGGCATTCTGGGCGGGCTGTCTTCAGGTGCCCTGCCCGACCCCAGGAACGATACCGACAATCATATTCCCGGCACCCACGGGCCGAATTCCTGACGGGTGTTGACTCTGTAGCAGCTACAGGCTTTTAAATAATTCCAGATATCAATGGGAGGACATCATGGCCTGCAGTTGTTCAGCACCGGAACCCAAACAGCCAGACCCACGTTTTCGCAAAGCACTCTGGTTCGCCCTGTGGGTGAATCTTGCGATGTTTGTCGTGGAGGGCGTAGCCAGCCTTCAGTCCGGCTCGGTGTCTTTGCTGGCTGATGCCATCGACTTCTTTGGTGACAGCGCGAACTACGTTCTGTCTCTGTCGGTGCTCTCTATGGGGATGCTCTGGAGGGGCCGTGCCGCCATGATCAAAGGCATCACCATGGCGGTTTTTGGCATCGCCGTGTTGGGCCGGGCGGCTTGGGTGGCTCAAACTGGAATAACGCCTGAACCCTTTACCATGGGTGCTATCGGCCTGCTGGCACTGGCTGCAAACGTGGCTGTGGCGGTGACCCTGTTCAAGTTCCGAACGGGTGATTCCGACATGCGGTCGGTGTGGCTGTGCAGCCGCAACGACGCGATTGGTAACGTCGCCGTTATGGCTGCTGCAGTGGGCGTGTTTGGCACCGGCACTGCCTGGCCCGACCTGGCCGTCGCAACCATCATGGGATTGCTTGCCATCAGCGCTGGCGTCAGTGTGGTTCGCCACGCCCGGGACGACATCCATCAGGCAAAAGTGGATTCATCGCAAGGCGCCGGGCTCGAAGTCCGATAGACGATACTGGCGCTCATCGTCAGCGATCATCTTGTGGCCGTCGTAGTTGATCAGGGTTGGAAAACCATATTCATCGTCGTACGAGACGTCCAGTAAATGAGCATCCCGACGTTGGGCGTCTTCTACGAAGCGGAAGAGGCCATCCACTGTCATGCGCTCGGCATCCTCGCGAGTCAGGTTCTCCAAAGGACGCTGTAAGCCTTCGGTCGCAACAACCTTACCGCCCTTTATCTCAAGCCGAATGGGCTGCAAGAGATCCTGCGGACAGTAACAAGTCATCTGCGCCGTGACCGCATAATTCTCAATGTCCCGCTTTTTCCAGAGTTGGCGGGCCTCTTCCAGGCTTTCGGGGAGCGTGGTTCTGTCTGGCTCACTGCCTGCATTTGATACAGTCGAACCGCAACCGACCAAAAGCGAGGAGAACGCCAACGCCACCAGGGTGCGAAGGTTCATTAAACAGCCCTCTTGCAACGCCGCGTAACGCCCGCCAGACCTGCCAGCAATGCCAGCCAGCCGAGTGATCCACCGCCGCCGCTGCTGCTTCCACCGCCACTGGACTCTGTGGACTCAGAGTCACCCCCGGTATCCCTGGGCTGACTTTCCGGAACCTCTGGCTCTTCTGGAGCGACATCGGTGTTCTCAACCACCGTTATTCGAGTCAGCAGCGTGTCGTTGTCAGCCAGGATATCCTTCACCTCGCCACTTTCACTGACGACGGCCACGCCTTTGGCCAGATTCACCGTCGGACTGGAACCCGCTGTGACCTGAACGACCAGCTGGGAACTGGCCTGAACCTGGGTCTCCGGGCAGCTGAAGCTGGTTTGGCTATTCAAGGTACAGTCGGCGCCGTTCAGAGTGACTTGTTGCAAAACACCTTCGCCTGCTCCAATTGAGCCTTCAACGGCGAGCCGATCCGCAGATTCGGAGGCCTCCTGATAGACCACGTCAAAATAGCCTGTGTAAAGATCCCCTTCCGCGACTTCAGAGTTATTGCTTACCAGAGCTTCGATGCCAGCGTCTGCCGGGAAATTGAAACACTGTTCCACGGCGCTTCTTGAGGAAATTTCCGAGGTAATATAATCCTCAGAGCAGCTGGAAAAGCTGTCGAAACTGGAACTGACTGACGGGCTCATAATGTTTTCGCCGGTCGGACAGCTATTGTTGCTCCCATCGTGGGAAGCGCCCAGGTTATGGCCCAGCTCATGAGCGATGACAACGGCGGTACTTGAAGGACTACGGGCGCCACTGGACACACCCGTTCCCACACCGGCGCCCTCAGCATAATTGAAGTTCGAATGACACACCGTTCCGACGTATGCCAGACCTGCCACTCCGCCACTGAATGAACGCCCGGTTATAAAGTGGAAGAGCGATTGTTCGCTTTCAAGAAAAGCAAGCTCTCCATTACCGCGTTTAGAGGCGACATCATTCAGCACGTCGCTTGAGTCTGATGACGTACTGAACACCACGCTGCCCAGAAAGTTCAGCGACAGCGTATCAAACGCAATCCCGAACTGTTCGTAGTAGAAGCCTTCAACCATATTCATGATAGAGGCCGCTCGGGATCGATAGGTGTCCGGAAATCTATCCTGAAACTGCTGATCAAACGCCAGTTCCAGCTCAAGGAGCAGACAGGTGCCATCGACCCGCTCCGCACACAACGTGTCATAGCTGGAGCTCACCGCCTGCGCCATCGCTGGGCTGACCAGGCTTTCGGGCGTAATGGTCATTTTGTGATCGCTATGATCATGCTCTAACCCACACTTGGGGGCATCGATCCCGCTGAATGAATAGCTGGCAGCGCGGGTTGCTCCACCCCCGCCAATCGCGTGCATTTCGCCAAACACGAACGCCAATCCCTCCCAGCGGTCATCAATGCGAGAGACGCGCACCCAGCTGTCAGGATCTTCCGGGAAATGACCTTTGAAGTGCTCTCCAGAGTCAGGCAAGTCCATACCGATCATCGAACTGTTAACCAGTTTGGCTTCGTAGGCATGCCCCTCGATCCAGAGGTCCTTCGACAGCGTCGTCCGTTCTGCGGCAAACACCGACGTGCCAGTAAACAACAGGCCAAAGAGCATGGCCGCTACAAACTGTATAGACTTGGTTGGCATTACTGCATCCATATTGCGAAGTAGATACGGTAACGCTACCGAATCGTCCACTCAGCCGCTGTTACTATTCAGTAACGACTTGTATTTATGAGAGATAATGTGAGTTTGCCAACCCTTATCAAGACATGGTCTCCATTGCTGGCAACTGCGGTCATTCTGGTTGCCTTGCAGATGATTGTGCTGATGTATCCACCGATGGGCCAGTTGCTCGAATGGTCTCGAGTCGAGATAGCTCAGGGGCAGTGGTGGCGGCTACTGACCGGCCACTGGGTTCATCTCGGCCCGACCCATCTGTTACTCAACCTCGCAGGCCTTTTTCTTTTGTCTGTTCTTTTTGATCGCCCGGCCACGACTGCCTGGTGGGCTGGCTACCTGTTAACGGCACCGGTGGCGATCTCTTTCGCTCTGGAATGGGCCATTCCGGCATTGGACTGGTACCGGGGATTCTCTGGCTGTCTGCATGGTTTGTTTGTACTGCTGGCTATGGCCAACCTGTCCCAGTCTCCTCGATGGAATACGCTTTTACTGGTTGGCCTGGGCATCAAGCTGGTGGCAGAAGCTTTTTATCCGACAGGCACCGCGGACCTCATCGGCGCGGCGGTCATCTATCAAGCTCATTGGCTGGGCGCATTAACTGGCGTGATGGCCGGTTGTGTGTTTCTGATCAGTCGCAAATCAGGCATCAGGGAAACGCCAGGGCCACCATCACCGGGATAAACCCTAGCGCGAACAGCGTGCTCAAAAGCGCTGTGCCTGCGGCCTGTTTTGGCGCTGTATCCAGCAGTGTGGCAATCACCACGGTGTTCGCGGCGATGGGTGTAATCGAGATAAGGAAGATGGCCTGATGAACGGCGGTGTCGTAGATGCCGAATACATGGGCGTCCAACCACCAGAGAAGCATCGCCACGACAGGCCAGGAAACGAACTTTCCGAAAAACGCCAGGCTCGTGAATCGGAGATTCCCGGCCAGCCCCCGCACGCTCATGATACCCATGCCAATAATCATCATGCCCAGGATGCTGTACGCACCCCGCAAATTGTCGAAAAGCGGCACAAACACATCGGGAATAGTAGCGCCGCCGAGGTTGAGCACCACACCCAGCAAGAACGCGTAAACCGACGGCAAGCGGGCAACCCGCGCGAGCGCATCCGCAATACTGTAGCGCCCGCGCGCTGCAAGGTAGAAACCCACCGAATTTTCAAACAGTGTGGTTCCCAACATGCACACAATGTACAACGCCAGCCCTTCCTGACCGAAGAGCAGGAGAGCCACCGGAATTCCAAAATAGCCGGTATTTCCCGTACCGACGGCCAATGGCATCAGGTTGGCACTGTCGTCTTTTACCGTCCGTTTCGCCAGAGCCAGATGGGCAAGCCCTAGTAGACTACAGAGTGTGAAAGTAAGGACCGGCAGCAGAATCACTGCCGGAGAAAGCGGGGCTGCCATCACGCCTGAGAAAATCACCGAGGGCGTGATGATATAGAGCATGATGCCGGCGATGTGCCGACCGCTCGCCTGCAGGTAGCGCCCCGCAATCCAGCCCAGCAGCACCGTTACATAAAGAGGGATAAGCTTGTAAAACAGTGCCAGGGCTGCAGCCATTCATGCTCCGGTTCGGGCTTAGCCGTGCAGTTTTACCGCCAGCTCGGCCACATGTTTGCCCTGATAGCGGGCAATGTTCAGTTCCTTTTCGTTCGGCTGGCGAGACCCATCACCACCAGCAATGGTGGATGCGCCGTAGGGTGTGCCGCCACTGACCTCCGAGATGTCAAAGAAATCAGGAATGCCATAACCCAGCGGCACGATGACCATGCCGTGATGTGCCAGGGTTGTCCAGAACGAGCTAATGGTGTGTTCCTGACCGCCACCGGTGCCAGTTGAGGTAAACACACTGGCTACTTTGCCATGGAGTTTGCCTTCCGCCCACAGACCACCGGTCTGATCCAAAAAGGTTCGCATCTGGCCGGCCATGTTACCAAAGCGCGTCGGTGTGCCAAAAATAACCGCGTCATACTCGGCAAGCTCTTTTGGCTCGGCCAACGGTGCCTTTTGATCGGCCTTGCCGCCGGCGTTAAGAAAAGCCTGGTCCGCCATGGTTTCCGGAACCCGCTTGACGGTCACATCGGCACCCTCAACTTGCTTGGCTCCCTCAGCCACGGTTTCTGCCATCGTTTCCATGTGACCATACATTGAATAGTAAAGAACCAGTACCTTTGCCATGCTTCGTGTCCTCCTTATCTTTTCGAAGATGATCAGAGCCTAGGTTCTTTCCATAAATGGGAAAACCGGAAGATTTCCGCCAGCATGTTCAAATTTTCTGAACACCTGCTCACGATGCTCACAAAACCGTCATGTTTTGCTTATTGCGTACACGTGTACGCTGAAGTATGGTGACGCCATGACAAATACAGATCGCTTTCCCTCGTCAAATTCTGCGGACACCGCCCCGTCGATACACCATCGCATTGAGGAATGGCTTAACAGTGCTACCCACGGCATTGGCGCTCTGCTGAGCGTCATAGGAACAATTGCGCTGGTCCTGGCGGCAGACCAACTTGGGGATGTGTGGAAGATTGTCAGTTTCAGTATATTCGGCGGGTCGCTGATTCTGCTCTACATGGCCTCCGCGCTCTACCACGGCGCCAGACACCCGAAGTTGAAAACGGCATTCAAGACACTGGACCACTGCGCCATTTTTCTACTTATTGCCGGTACCTACACCCCGTTCCTTCTCGTGAATATGCGAGGAAGCACCGGCTGGACATTGTTGGCTATCATCTGGTCCCTGGCCATCACCGGGGTGGTTCTAAAAGTAATCTTCAAAAACCGCTTCAAACTGGCCCGCGTGGGCATTTATGTTGCCATGGGCTGGTTAATCACGTTCGCGTCATCGGACCTGGTGGCCAATCTCAGTGAGCAGGCGCTCTATCTCACCATTGCAGGCGGGGTCGTCTACACAGCCGGTGTGGCCTTCTATCTGGCAGATCGCATCCCTTACATGCACGCTATCTGGCATCTGTTCGTGATTGGCGGCAGCGCCCTTCATTTCAGCGCTATCTATTATGGCGTGCTGCCATACGTTGCCTGAACCGGCGGTTTTCATTGGCCTACCCAAGCGCCTCTGGCCTCTATAGAATTCGGGGCTTTCAAGCGATCAAGGGCGCTCAGTCACCATGTCACCTGCCATAAAGGACAACTCCAGCCTCGACAAGCTCCGCAGAATTGAGTCCAGCCGCCTTTTCCAGGGTGTGGTGATCAGCATCATTATCCTGTCGGCGCTGACTATCGGCGCAAAGACCTACGAATTGCCACCGCTTGCCGAGCAAGCCCTGAGCCTTATGGATTGGGGCATCACCGTTTTTTTTCTGATTGAAATACTGTTTCGCTTTGCCGCCTGCCCCACCAAAAAGCGATTTTTCATGGACGGCTGGAACGTGTTTGACACCCTGGTGGTCATCGGCAGCCTGATCCCGCTGGACAACTCGGATGCTGTCTTATTGGGACGTCTCTTGAGGGTTTTTCGGGTTTTGCGGCTGGTGTCGGTAGTACCGGAGTTGCGCTTTTTGATCAACTCCCTGCTCAAAGCCATACCGCGCATGGGCTACATCGCGTTGCTGATGTTCATCATCTTCTACATCTATGCCGCGATGGGAGCGCTTTTCTTTGCCAGCGTGGATGAAGAACTGTGGGGCGATGTAGCAATTGCCATGCTGACGCTATTTCGAGTGGCCACCTTTGAAGACTGGACCGACGTCATGTACGCCACCATGGAACCGTTCCCGCTGAGCTGGATCTACTTCCTGACATTCATCTTCCTGACGGCCTTCGTATTTCTGAACATGATGATTGGCGCCATTCTGGAAGTAATGAGTGAGGAGCAGAATGCTGCCCAGGCCAAGCAGGCCCATGACGAGAGGGATGAAATCACGCGCCAACTGGCAGCCGTTCAAGAGCAGCTACGGGACCTGACAAAGCAGATCTCGGAGCAGTCCAGTCGGCGCTGAGTGCAAGGTAATGCCGATTAAAACGGTTTGGCTACCGCCAGATGCAGAATCGCCAACACCTGAACCAACGCAAGAATCGCAGCAATAACGCGTACCTGCTTGCTTCGGGTGTCTTTAAGGGCGATGGCGCCGGCGACGATGTAGCCCACCAACAGAAATACCTTGGCCGTTAACCAGCCATGGACAAAGGGCATCCAGTTGGTGACAAACAGCAAACCGATCGCCGCGACCAGAAGAATGGTATTGTTGGCGTGGGGAATCCAGCGCAGCGGCGTGGTTCGCCAGTTTGGCTTGCCCGCCATGTCCAGCACCAGACACAATGCGAAAAGGGCTACCGTCAGGTACGCGGTTGCCATGTGAATACTTTTTAAAATCAGATAACTACTCATCGTTCTACCTGCCGATTTGGAATACAGACGGCATTGTACGCAAAATTGGTGGCTTCGCGACCAGAAAAGCCGGATACGTCGCAAGACTGCAACCAATGGTCAATAGCCTTATCACCAATAACCGCTACAGTAGTTCAATAACCTCGTAACAGGGAACAAAGCATTATGACTCCCGATCACTTTACCAAGGCCGACCTGCAGGCCTGCGGCCAGGGCACACTGTTCCCCGGCAAAATGCGCCTGCCAATCGATGAAATGCTGATGATGGACCGGGTCACTCACTTTTCAGTGGACGACGGCGCCTACGGCAAGGGCAGCATAGTGGCAGAACTGGATATCAACCCGGATCTGTGGTTTTTCAAAGTCCACTTCAAGGACGACCCGGTGATGCCTGGCTGTCTGGGTCTAGACGCCATGTGGCAGCTGGTGGGCTTTTTCCTGGCCGCTACCGGCGGCGAGGGCAAGGGCCGGGCCCTTGGTTGTGGCGAGGTAAAGTTTTCCGGACAAGTGCTACCAACCAATAAACTGGTAAGGTATCACCTGGATATCAAGCGGGTGATTCGCCGCAAGCTGACCATGGCCATTGCCGATGCCCGCATGGAAGTGGACGGTCGGGAGATCTACAAAGCGTCGGACTTGAAAGTGGGCATGTTTACTTCGACTGATGATTTTTAGGAGCGATGAAAATGCGTCGTGTTGTCGTCACTGGCATGGGCATTGTGTCCAGCCTGGGAACTAACCAGAAAGATGTGACTCAGTCACTGAAAGAATCGAAATCCGGTATAGGTCTGAGCGAGGAAGCCCGTGACAATGGCCTGCGCAGCCACATCTGCGGCCAGATTAACCTGGACTTGCCAAGCCTGATTGATCGCAAACTGATGCGCTTCATGTGCCCGGCTTCTGCCTACTGCTATCTGGCAATGCAGGAGGCCATTGAGCAGTCCGGCCTGACCGACCAGCACATCAAGGCGAACTCCACCGGCGTTATTACCGGCGCAGGCGGGGCCTCCACGGTTGAACTGATGGATGCCATTGACACTCACCGCGAGCGTGGCATTCGCCGTGTCGGGCCGTACCGTGTGCCGAGAACCATGGGCAGTTCTATCAACGCATCTCTGTCCACAGCCTTTGGCATCACCGGCGTGAACTACGGCATTACCTCTGCCTGCGCCACCAGTGCCCACTCCATCGGCCATGCGGCGGATCTGATCGCATTAGGCCGTCAGGATGTGATGTTTGCTGGCGGCGGCGAGGACATTCACTGGACTCTGAGCCTGATGTTTGACGGCATGGGCGCGCTGTCCACCAAATATAACGACACGCCGGAGCTGGCGTCGCGCACCTACGACGCTGACCGCGACGGTTTCGTTATTTCAGGCGGTGGCGGCATTGTTGTTCTGGAAGCTCTGGAGCACGCGGAAGCCCGTGGCGCTGAGATCCTTGCGGAGCTGGTCGGCTTTGGCGCAACCTCTGATGGCGCCGACATGGTAGCGCCAAGCGGTGAAGGCGCTGTGCGCTGCATGCAGCAGGCCATGAAGGGCCTGGACGAAGACATCAGCTACATCAATACGCACGGAACCAGCACGCCTGCGGGCGACGTCACGGAGCTCAAAGCGCTGAAACAGACCTTTGGCGACAAGATTCCACCGCTGAGTTCTTCGAAACCCCTGTGCGGTCACGCTCTTGGTGCGGCCGGTGTTCATGAGGCGATCTACAGCATCATCATGCAGCGGGAGAACTTTATTGCGCCGTCGGCCAACATTCAGAACCTGGATGAAGGTGCCGAGGGCTATCCGATCGTTCGTGAACGCCAGGACAACGTGAACCTGCCGCTGGTGATGAGCAACAGCTTCGGGTTTGGCGGTACCAACGGAACCCTGATTTTCCGCAAGACCTGACCTCCCACTGTACCGCTCGGCGGCTGCCAGCCAGCCGCCGATACGATATACTGTGTTCCAGAAAGATTTAATACCTGACTAATTTACTCAGTTATTGTATAATCTCCCACCAAAAGAAGCGGAATAAGCGTACCGAAGTATGGAACGCTGACTAAATCCGTCATCCAAATACCGATTGCCGGACGTATCTTCCGGGCGGCTACGGAAATACCAAGGGCGATAAGCCCACGATGAGAGAATACGGAGCGACGATCATGGCGACCACCGACAAAGAGGTGAACGAGCTGATCAAACGGGAATACGAACACGGTTTCGTCACAGAAATCGAAGCCGATACGTTTGAACCCGGACTGAACGAAGACGTTATCACCCGCCTTTCAGCTATCAAGAAAGAGCCGGAGTGGATGCTGGAGTGGCGTTTGAACGCCTACCGTCGCTGGCTGCAAATGGAAGAGCCAGACTGGGCTCATGTTGGCTATCCCAAGATCAATTACAACGAGATCTCCTACTACTCTGCGCCCAAGCGCAAAGAGGATATGCCTCAAAGCCTCGACGAAGTGGATCCAGAGCTTCTCCGGACCTATGAAAAGCTCGGTATTCCGCTTCATGAACGCGAGAAGCTCGCTGGCGTCGCCGTTGACGCGGTATTTGATTCGGTGTCTGTGGCTACCACTTTCAAGGAACCTCTGGCAAAAGCGGGCGTGATCTTCTGCTCGATCTCCGAAGCGATTCAGGACTATCCGGAACTGGTCAAAAAGTATCTGGGCTCTGTGGTTCCTGCGGGGGACAACTTCTTTGCTGGCCTGAATTCAGCCGTGTTTTCCGATGGCACGTTTGTGTACATCCCCAAGGGCGTTCGCTGCCCGATGGAGCTGTCGACCTATTTCCGCATCAATGCGGCCAACACCGGCCAGTTTGAGCGCACGCTGATCATTGCCGAAGACAGCAGCTATGTGAGCTACCTGGAAGGCTGTACTGCCCCAATGCGGGACGAGAACCAGCTTCACGCCGCCGTGGTGGAGTTGGTGGCGCTGGACGATGCGCAGATCAAATACTCTACCGTGCAAAACTGGTACCCAGGCGACGAGAACGGCAAAGGCGGCATCTTTAACTTCGTGACCAAACGCGGAGCGGCGATCGGCAAAAACTCCAAGATTTCCTGGACTCAGGTGGAAACCGGTTCAGCGGTTACCTGGAAGTACCCGAGCTGTGTGCTGCGTGGTGACAACAGCGTTGGCGAGTTTTACTCAGTAGCGCTCACCAACAATTATCAGCAGGCCGACACAGGCACGAAAATGATTCATCTGGGCAAAAACACGTCCAGCACCATCATTTCCAAGGGCATTTCCGCCGGCAAGAGCTCCAACGCCTATCGAGGACTGGTGAAGTTCGGTCCCGGCGCGGAAGGTGCTCGCAACTTTACCCAATGCGACTCACTGCTGATCGGTGATCGCAGCGCGGCGCATACGTTCCCTTACATCGAAAGCAAGAACAAATCGGCCATCGTCGAGCACGAAGCCACCACCTCCAAGGTCAGCGACGAGCAGATGTTCCTTTGCCGTCAGCGTGGTATCGACCCGGAGCAGGCAGTGTCGATGATCGTAAACGGCTTCTGTAAGGAAGTGTTCAAGGAGCTGCCTATGGAATTCGCTGTCGAGGCAGGCAAGCTGCTTGAAGTGAGTCTGGAAGGCTCGGTCGGTTAAACGCAGAATTCAGTTAAAAGATTCAGACGAGAGAGAAGCAATTACATGCTGAGCATCAAGAACCTGCACGCATCCGTTGAGGGCGAAGAGATCCTCAAGGGCATCAACCTGGAGATCAAGGCCGGAGAAGTCCATGCAATCATGGGCCCCAATGGCTCTGGCAAGAGTACGCTTTCACAGGTGCTTGCAGGGAGCGAGACCTTCGAAGTGACCGAAGGTGAAATTACGCTCAACGGTGAAAACCTGCTCGACCTGGAAACCGAAGAGCGCGCCCGCGAAGGCGTCTTTCTGGCCTTCCAATACCCGGTAGAGATTCCGGGGGTCAGCAACCTTCAGTTCTTGCGGACCGCGGTAAATGCCATGCGCACCCATCGTGGTGAGCCTGAAATGAACGCGGCCGAGTTTATGAAGCATGCCAAGGAAGTCTCCAAGCAGGTCGACCTGGATCCAGCATTTCTCAAGCGTGGTGTGAACGAAGGCTTCTCCGGCGGTGAGAAGAAGCGCAATGAAATCCTGCAGGCACTGCTGCTTCAGCCCAAGCTGGCCATTCTGGATGAAACAGACTCCGGCCTGGATATTGACGCTCTACATGTTGTATCTGATGGCGTAAACGCTCTGCGTGCCAAGGATCGTGCGATCCTGATGGTGACTCACTACCAGCGCCTGCTGAACCACATCGTGCCCGACTACGTTCACGTTCTTGCCGGCGGCAAAATCGTCAAGTCCGGCGGTCGCGAACTGGCTCATGAACTGGAAGAGCGCGGCTACGGCTGGCTTGGCGTGAAAGATGAAGAAGCCAGTGCCAGTTCAGCCGCCAGCTCTTCAACTCAATAGGGGAGGTCGCGAATGAAGTCAGCACCAACGCTTTCCAGCGCGTTCCTCGAGCCCGCCGGTGATTTTCTGCCCGCGCCGTTGCTTGAATTACGCAAACAACGTGGCACGGCACTTGTGGATATGCCACTGCCGACCCGCAAGACCGAAAACTGGAAATACTCCAGCCGTCATCTGAAGCTCTCTGATGAGCTGGCAGCGACTTTGCCCTCGACCGGTAAAGACGGTACGAGCCTGTCCATGCCGGGTTATCGGGTGGTCTTCCGCAACGGCGTTATGGTGCCGGAGGCCAGCGACTACCCGGACCTGAAAGGCGTGAGTATCCAGCGGTTCGCAGATCTGAGCGATGGCGAAGCCAGCGGTCTGGCTGAACGGATGGATAACACACTGGACAGCCACGCTGTACAGATGGCCCGGCTGAATTCAGCCCGCTTTGAAGACGGTTTGTACATCCAGCTCGATAAAGAAGCTGTGCTGGACCAGCCCCTGTTCATCGTTCACGAAGTGACTGCTTCGTCATCAGGCTCCGCCTACCCACGGATTTACGTGGATGCAGCCCGCCACAGCCAGATGACGCTTGTGGAAGAGTACATATCCAGCGGCAGCGAGCCGGTGATGGTCAACACGGTTGCGGAATTCTCGCTGGCTGAAGGTGCACAGATCACCAGCGTGCGCCTGACACTTGAAGGCGAGAATGTTCAGCACATCGGCGCTACCGGTGTACGCCAGGCCGAGTCTTCGCGCTTTGAGAGCCACACTGTTGGCTTCGGAGGTCCACTGCGGCGCCACGATCTGCAGGTCCGGCTGGAAGGCCAGGGAGCCGAGTGCAAGCTGAATGGTGTGGTGGTTACCCAGGGCAAGCAGCATTACGACAATCATACGTCGATTGACCACGTAGCCGCCCACTGCAACAGCGAGGAAACCTACCGCAACATCGCGGCAGATCAGTCCCATGCGATTTTCAACGGGCGCATCCATATCCACCAGGATGCCCAGAAGTCCAACGCCAACATGAACAACAAGAACCTGTTGTTGTCTACGGGTGCTGAAATCGACACAAAACCTGAGCTGGAGATCTACGCGGACGATGTTCAGTGTGCCCACGGTGCAACCATTGGCCAGTTGGATAAAACCTCACTGTTCTATCTGATTTCCCGAGGCATCGGCCGTCGTGAAGCCAACACACTGTTGACCATGGCCTTCATCAACGAACTGGTCGAGCAGATTCCGGTAGAGGCAGTTCGAGAGGCGGCTCAACTTCGCTTGAATGACTTCTTTGATCAGACGTTTGAGGAGGTCTGAACGATAATGAACGATCTCGCCATGGCAAAACCAACTCACAAAGCGGGCTTTGACGTTACCGCCGCGCGCCGGGATTTCCCCATCCTTGGGCAGCAGATCAATGACAAGCCTCTGGTGTATCTGGACAACGGTGCGTCGGCCCAGAAACCGATTGCCGTGCTTGACGCCATGGATCGTTACTATCGTCAGATGCACTCCAACGTGCATCGGGGCGCCCATACACTCGGCGATCGGGCGACCAGCGCCTTTGAAGGCGCCAGGGAAACCGTGCGCGCCTTCGTCAATGCCGGCAGCACCGAAGAAATCATCTGGACTCGCGGGACCACTGAGGCTATCAACCTGGTTGCAAACGGGTTGGCAGGCAGACTCAAGCCCGGTGACGAGATACTGGTCAGCCAGATGGAACATCACGCTAACATCGTGCCCTGGCAGATGATTGCCGAACGTACCGGGGCCAAGGTTGTTCCCGTTCAGATCACGCCTGAAGGCGAACTGGATCTGGACTCGTTCAACAGTCTTCTTGGCGACAAAACCAAAATTCTGGCCCTGACTCACGTCTCTAACGTGCTGGGCACCATCAATCCGGTCGCTGCCCTAATTGAACAAGTCAAAGCCCGAGGCGTGTTCACGCTGATTGATGGCGCCCAGGCGGTTCCCCACTTTCAGCCGGACGTTCAGGCGCTTGGCTGTGATTTCTACGCGTTCTCATCCCACAAGCTGTTTGGGCCGACGGGTATTGGCGTTCTATACGGTAGAAAACAGTTGCTGGAGGAAATGCCCCCTTATCAGGGCGGTGGCGAGATGATTGAACGGGTGTCGTTTGAGCGCACCACATGGAACGTGCTGCCCTACAAGTTCGAGGCTGGCACACCGGCCGTTGCCGAGGCCGTTGGCCTGGGTGCCGCCATTGAGTATCTGAACGGTTTTGACCGTGCGGCGATGGAAGCGGCTGAAAATCGCTTGCTGGAGCGCGCCAACGAACTGGTCGAGACCGTGCCTGGCATGGAGATCATTGGCACTGCGAAGCAGAAAGTTCCGGTGATGTCCTTTAAAATCGAAGGTCTGCACCCCAGTGATATTGGCACGCTGCTGGACCAACAGGGCATTGCGATTCGTACTGGCCACCACTGCGCCATGCCGCTGATGGATTTTTACGGGGTTCCCGGTACAGCCAGGGCATCCTTTGCGTTTTACAATACAGTCGAAGAGGTCGAACAACTCTTCACCGCGCTGCAAAAGGTTCAGCGCCTGTTTGCCTGATGGAGGTGGAAACATGACAGCCGAAGTCTATACACCAACCGTAGCCGTCACCATGACGCCAAGCGCGGTGAAACACGTGCGCAAACAACTGGATAAGAAGCCAGAGGCGAAAGGTATTCGTCTGGCCATCAAAAAGAGTGGCTGCTCCGGTTTCAAATATGAAACCCAGTGGGTTGAAGACGTGGCTGCTGATGACAAGGTATTCCACATTGATGGCGTGGACCTTTTCGTCAAAGAAGAACATCTGCCACTGGTGAATGGCATCGAGATCGATTTCGTCACTGAAGGCGTTAACTCGCTGTTTCAGTTCCGAAACCCCAACGCGACAGCAGAATGCGGTTGTGGCGAGAGCTTCACAGTCGCCTGATCAAGAACGGATAACGAGGCCCAGTAAGGCATGCAAGAACGGGAAGTGGTTCTGACAAAACGGGAAGTTGAGGCGCGCCTGGTGCCCGCAGGAACCGAAATCATGATTCCGGCGGATACCTTCGTGACCATCACCCAGTCGCTCGGTGGGACCTTTACCGTCGCAGTGAACGGCAACCTCGCCCGGATCGAAGGCCACCACGCCGATGCCCTTGGTAAAAAGCCGCTGGAGAGCAGCTTCGAAACCCCCGAAGACGGCACGGTGAACGAAAATCAGGTCTGGGAGGCCATGCGCAACTGCTACGATCCGGAGATTCCGGTGAACGTGGTGGATCTGGGCCTGATCTACGAGTGCGACATTCAGAATGGCACTGAGGATGGCAATCACGTTTACGTCAAAATGACCCTGACTGCCGCAGGCTGCGGTATGGGCCCGGTAATCACCGAGGATGTGAAAACCAAACTCGAGCACGTTCCCAACGTAGACAAGGTAACCGTCGACCTGACGTTTGATCCGCCGTGGAGCAACGACATGCTCACCGACGAAGCCAAGCTTGAACTGGGAATGTTGTAATGACTGCATCTGCACAGGATTTTGAGAACAACCCGCTGGGCAAAGACACCACGCTGGAAGACGTTCTGGACGGCTTCGAGTTTCTCGACGATTGGGAAGAGCGCTACGCGTTCATTATAGATCTGGGCAAGCAGCTCCCTGAATTTCCGGACGACGAACGCCGGGAAGAGAACTACGTCCACGGCTGTCAAAGCCAGGTCTGGCTGATTCACCATCACGACGAAGCGACCGGCAAGCTGTATCTTCTCATCGATTCAGACGCGATTATCGTTCGCGGACTTGCAGCCATTATCCTGGTAGCACTGAACGGCAAGACACCACGCGACCTGCTGGCCACGGACATTGATGAACTGTTCGAAAAGCTGGATCTCTTCCGCCATATCTCACCGACCCGTGGAAACGGGCTGCGAGCCATGGTCGGAAAAATACGGGACATTGCGGCGGAAGCAGCCTGAACGGTTGCTTCCAGTCCGCTGCCTTAACGTTAGTAGATAACCGCGTAATCCCCTTCCCTAATGTTAATTGGCCCACCTTCTGTCGGCATCCAGGCGCGGCTGGTATCCAGGCTCAATTGATGTATATGCAGATCCACGCCGGTATCCCAGAGCTTGGGCGGCGCATCAGGCCGTTGCAGCGAAGATTCCGCACGAACGACCCGCATTTTGTCACCCGGCAGCAACCCTGAGCGGGTGCCGACATCCAGCAGAAGGTCCTTACCGCTGACTTCAAGAATCGGCACCAGCATCGCCTGACAGTCGATAGAGGCCATCACATCTCGGCTGATCTCATTCATTACATCATTCACCGCTTCGCCGTAACCGGTCTGCTGAAATCCCGGCGAACCAAAGCTCACCTGACCCGTGCGAGGCACGTCCCAGCGGCCCGCAGCGGTATAGCGATTCTCGGAAACCACCTGGCCGGTATAGCCATCGTGCAACACCACATCCACCACGAACTGCCGCACCGTATCAGCGCTGAACAAAGACCGCTTGATGGAGGATGCGTAAGACGAATCCCACGAGTCTGACCGGTTCACATCGACGCTACGAATGATACCGGACACCACAAACTGCGCCCCCATCTGCCGACTGACGGCCGAGTATTTATCGACTCGATTGCCCCAGCCTGAGCGGCTTGCTCCCGACTCCAGACTGGCAAACATTTGCCTGCCGGGTGCTGCAAACGGCAACACTTCGCCCGTGTTTAGCAGGTTCTGATACAAGGCGTCGTTCACCGCCTGACTAACAGTTCCAAGCCCGCCAAACACCGCCTGATTCGGATGCTGCAGGTTAAAGCCTGCGACCACGATCTTTTTGCGGATTCTGGACGCCTGCTGGTTCTGACATTGCTGATTTACCTCAAACGGTGTGCTGCTGCGCTCCTTGCGGATAATTGCTGCCAGGCGATCCAGCTCGGCCTGACGGCCACCTACGTCTTTGCTGATGATGAGATTGGGCGTGTACGCGACTGAGTCCCTTGCCGCCGTTTGCGCTGTTTCCAGTGACTGTGACGATCCCGAACCGGGCCTCGCTGAATCATCGAAAGCGATGGTTTGGCCACTGTCACCCCCGCTCATGTTCAATGCCACAGCATCTGCCCCCTCCTCTGAATCGGCCCCCGGCGCAAAACTCTTGCGCGCATAGAAATCGGCGGCCGAATCGGATTTGTCACTGAAATCGGTACTTTTGCCAAGAATGTACCCTGCGATCGTGCCGGCAAGAGGCGAAAATGGATGGGCATACGCGGCACTCGCCAGAATACCACCGACGACAGCACCAACGCGGCTTCGATCAGATAGAAAGCCCTCTGTATGCCTTTTAATGAATGATTCCTCCGCTAAAGGGGAGCGTGAGAAAAATGACAAGGCAATGAGTACAACTATGTGAAGCAACTTGTATTTAACTTTCGGGCTCATTGTCAGTAACCTTGGTTTGCGCACGTTGGGTAGATATCGAAACCGAGTGGGCGAAAAACGTCTATTTCATGTATCCATGAAATTTCCATGCCAGACTTAAAATACACGCGGAATATCTCCACTATGCCCAAATCCATGAGAGCGCTGATACCCGATAACGTGTCGGTCACACCAAGCTCGGCGTGTTTCGTCGCTCTAATGGCCATAGCCCTTTTATCTGCTCTCTTCTACGGCAAAGTGAATGCGGAATACCTGGGACTTGCGGGCCTGAGTCTCACTGGTGCCTTTGTGATTGCGGTACTTACAGGACGAACGAGGGGTTTCCACAAAAGCACGACTCCCCTGATCGTGATGTTTGTTTTTTGGGGATGGATTGGCATCGCAACGATCTACAGTCCAGCGACTTTTGTCAGCCTGGGGACCTTCTGGTCAGTGGCATTTTTGCCCTGCGCCGCGTTTGCAACAATGCTGATGCTGCATGACAGCAGAACCGAAACGGCACTGAAATTCTCGCTGTTTCTGATCATCACAGCCTTTGTTATCTACGCCTGCATCATGTTTTTCGTGTTCGACATGACGCCAAGGGCAACGTTCGCCAACAAGAACAATTTTGCTGCTCTGCAAATGCCCATGGCATTTTTCGCGGCAACCGCGTCAATCACCGCTACCAGAACTGCCTATAAAGTTATCTTTCTGGCTCTCACCGGATTATTCGTTTTCAGCGTAGGAATCAACGGAAGCAGAGCTGTCATTCTTTGCCTTGCCATCGGTTTCGCCGCGATATTCGCTTTTCTCTTCATAAACAAATGGTCGAAAAGGTGGCTGGCAACGCTGGCCACAACAATATTTCTGTCCTTGGTCTTGGCAAACTTCACTGGTCCGTCCGCCATTAAAGAGACATCCGAGGTCTTCATTTCGCCTTCCTCGTCTGATAGTGGAAGGTTCGTCATCTGGGAGGGATCCCTCGAGCTTGCAAAAGACACGCCCTGGCACGGAACGGGCCCGGGGCTGTTTTTCCTGAATTATTCAAAGTACCGGCTGGACGAGGATAAAAGTGCAGCTTTTTACGCACACAATGACTACCTTCAATTCTTCATTGAAGCCGGCTGGCCGGCACCTTTTATTCTCCTGGCCAGCCTGGCGCTACTGGCAGTATTCAGTGCACAAAAAATATTTCACACTGACGGCTCACGCATCCAGAGAGCCGACCTGCTGACTGCGCTGATGGGCCTGGGCGCTATCGCCGGGCACAGCCTTTTGAGCTTTAATTTCTTTTTGCCATCCCTGCTTCTGATGATGGGCGTATTGTTTGGTTTGGTGATTCATCGGCTAGAGGCACTGGATGGCCAACAAAATAATGCCAAATTGCAAAGACGACTCTCACTGCCAACGCGTATTGTCTTGCTAGTTCTAGCAAGCAGCCCTGCACTGTTTTACTTCGACATCGGGCGAAGCGGTCTTTATCAAAAACAGGCCGAAGCTTATCGCGCGGAAGACCAACTGACTGCGGCAATGGAAAGCATGGACGAAGCGTCCTCCGCTTCTCCAGGGGCCGACTATTACCACTATTCGGTGGCCGGCCTGTGGTTTCTCAAAGCCCGACAGTCCGAGGCTCCACCCAATTCAGCAGAGTTGGAAGAGGCGCTTGAAAGGCTTGAGACAGCCGAAGACCTGAATCCATTAAGGCCCCATCCGAACATGTTTCGTGCAAGGATACTTGAGACGTTCAAGCTTCCGCAGCTCGAAGCCGGCAGCAGCGAGCACGATCGTTTGGCAGCGTTAATCGAATCCGAATATATGAAGTCAATGGAAAAAAATCCGTTCTATCTCGACGCGAGGTTTTACCTGGCACGTTTTCTTTTAAAGCAAAACCGCATCGAGGAAGGGCTAAAAACATTAGAGAAAGGCATGGGCAAGCCGTATCTCTATAGCCCTCTTACCGTAAACTATTATCGACTGACAGCAGAAATCAGACGCATTTCTGGCGACCAGGCAGGTTACGAAAGCTTGATGGAGCAATTAACCACTGCCGTCGAGAAAATTCGCCGAAAAAGACGGAAATAAACGTCAGCTACAAATACCCGTTTACTCTGTCAGCTCTCTGACCAGACAGTCTCCAAGGTCTTCGGACTTGATCCGGTCGCAAAGCGCTCTCGCCCTTTCTTCGGGTAAACCTACTCCGGTCAGAAGCCTGACCAGACTCCCGACGTCCTGATAACGCGGCTCCTGACCATCAGGGAAAATCCCTTCATCTTGCAACGCTTCCCAGCGTCGGGTGGCGTTTTCACGGAGGCTGAATGCGCCCAGTTGGACATACCAGTTACCACTGGGTGGTGGAGTCACCTCGACCGTCTCTTCAACGGTTTGAACAGGCTCTGTCAACGGCTCTTCCACGATGACCGGCTCGGGTTCTGGCTGAACGATCTCGGAGGGTGTCACCTCTGCAGGTGTGGCACCATCGGCGGGCGGCGCAAAGCTCGGCCTCGGTTCATCATCCGCGTTGTCTGACAACCCTGTCGCCAGATTCTGAATATTTTCATCGCGCCAGGTCTGCAGGACGAAATCGAGGTTTCGGATAACACCGCCGGAGGAGGTTACTTGCACGCTGTCGGGCTGACGGCTGACAGTGCTGGAAACTGACGACCCCAACCTGACCCGATATTCACCGGGAAGCACGGACGAGAACAGGTAGAACCCGTCAAAGGCAGCGCGTTGTCTCGACACCACATTTCCATCCTCGTCAACCAACTCGACAGGGGCGCGAGACCCGGGGATGCGCTCGGCATTGCGAGCTGGCTCAACGTAGACATGCCCCTCAAGCTCTGAGGTCCTGACCATCGGGAAGTCAACAACACTCCAGCTACCACGCCTCGGCTTGACCGATACTCCGGGAGCAGAGGACTGAAGTTCAAAATCATCCAGGGTAGCGGGATCGATCGCAATGTCCGTGCGCCTGGTTGGTGACATGCGAGTCAGGTAGGCATTTCCCTGTGCATTGGTGTTTTCTCTTCGCCAGGATTGCAATGCTTCTACGCTGACATCATTCAATGGAATATCGCCCGCGTTCCACACACCGTTGCCGTTGTCATCGATGAACACGCGGCTCTTCACCGCTCCGAATCCGGTCTGAGAGAGGCCGGAAATCTGGGGATCGAAGCCGCCGGGCGGATTCGTCAAACTCGTGGACAGACTCAATAAGCCTATCCAGTTATCTTCGCTGTCATAGATGACCTGCGGGCTAACGGTAAGGTAATCCAGCGTCCAGTTGAACCCGGTTCGGTATCTTGTTAGATCCGCATCCAGACTGCGCCGGACTTCCAGATTAAACGACATGTCCCTCGCCACCCTCAAAAAGGCAGAACCGAAGAGACTGCTAAGCTCAGTTTCTGGAGAAATTCGATAGCTTGCTCCTGTTCTCAGGCTCCATGGACGAACTCGAGTTGAAAAACTCGATCCGCCCTGCACCGCCTCCCTAACCTCGCCGCCGACTGTCTGATCTTCGTTTCTGGTATAACTCAGTGAGGTGGAAAAACGCGACGTGCCAAAGGCGGTGAACGATGTAGCTGCATCGGCGCTTGAATTTTTCGAGAGCAAACGTTCTTGATGCCGTGCAGATAGTCCATAATTTAGTGAGTAGATCTTAGAAGAAAGAGAAGCGCTTGCCTGCCACAAGTTGCGATCCAAAGTTGCCGAATTAATCTCACTGTCCCTTTTAAAAAATTCGGTGTAGGACACCTGGGACGTGGTCTGCTCGCCCAGGCGAGCTCTCAGCTTGAGGCTTGCTGAGTCCTGCCCCAGAGCAGACCAGCTGTATCCCAGGTTAGTTTGTACACGAGCAAAGTTAGCCGTCAGCCCTGCGGTATAATCTTCATATCGCTCATCGTTCCGCTCAAAGCTTGTCACGCCCAGGTTGAGTGAAGTGCCACTGAAAAGACCGGCATTGATATTTGCCGCATAACGCCCGGCACCCTCGTCCTTCCCCGTGTTTAAATCATCAATTCCAAGAACAGTTCGATCATCCTGGACAGCCGAAAACCGATAATTAACCTCACCGAAATCTAGATCCTCTCTGCCCGCATAATAAATTTCTGTCTCGGTTCTCTGTTCGCCAAAAGGACCATAAAACACAAACTCAAAAATGTTCTCTCCGAACTCCAGGGGCACATCCAGAAATTCGTATTGTGCATCATTCCCTACAATCTGGGAGTCAATCAGCAACCCATTCCGATAGAGCTCAACCTCCCAATCAGCAGGAATATCTCCACGCAAATCAACCAGATCATTGGCAAAAAGACCATCACCAACCCCTTCTCGTGAATCACCCCCTCGTACAAGGACACCTCGAGCCCCGCCTCCCTGAACATCCCCTAACTCAATGGAATTTACGCCCAGAGGCCAGTCCAAATCGTCCCGTTCAAGCTTAAACCGTCCGCTGGAAAGCTCATCATCATCACTGCCGGCAAGAGCAAGCGTTGAGGTCATCCAAAGCAAGTCACCTACAACAAGGGTTGAATAATTCCCGCTCAGGCTGGTCGACGAGTCATTGTCACTTCTGGATGACGAAGTGTTTAGCCTCAGATCTGCCGTGTAAGGCCCAACCAATCGATAGGGATTCATCTGAAGGGGGAATTGTGCCTCTTGCCGGCCTAAGCTACCCCCCCCTGATCTCCTGTCCATGCGCGATAACCTCTCCTGCAATGGAATTCGCTCTTCAGGAAAAACATTCAACGACAAACGTCGTATATCAGGAGTAAAATCGAGCGGGAACCATTCGCTCAAAGCGTCGAGCGTGACAAAAATATCATTTCCGAATACAACCGCATCTGACTCATTGACGGTAAAAGACCGGCCAGCAATCACAACCTCATTGCTGTTAAAATCCAGAGAGAAATCTCTTTCTTCTTTAATAAACCAGCCGCCGGCAAGCCCCTGCTCTGCATCAACATTGATGGGGAATCTAATGGCGTCCATTAATTCAGAAAGAGCCAGAAAAACCTGATCATTTCGTTGGTAAGCTAGAATGGTGTAACCGACAGGCTGGCCTTCTACCCTTACATCCAGTAGAAGCTCATTCTCAAGTGACAGAGGCGCATCACCACCGGAAAGATCGTCCAATCCTTGAGCGGTTGATTGAGGAAAGCCCAGCAGAGCTTGCAGAAGACAGACCACGACAACAGCGAACATCGAGATCTGAAAGTCGCTTGCACTACTTTTTTCCCTCATATTTTATGGGCCCTTTGCCTGCTGTGACAGAAATTCGTCAGTTACAGCATGACAAGCAATTTACAGGCCAGACTAACCTGAGCCGACCGCTTTTACTCACTTACTTTGAAATATGCGTTCGTCCCAAAGAATGCCACTGTATTCTGCTTCGCCCTCATAAGCGACGCGAATCCAGGAGCCTGGCTGAATTCGCTGGTCCCGGAGCCGGACGCGAACCTTCTTTTCACTGGTCTCAGGAAAAAGATAGAGATCCTTATACCGACCAATCAGTTCAACCTTGCTGTTTGCATTTCTTTGCATTTCAACAGTCAGATCCCCAAAGCTACTGGCCTCGCCTTTTCGGTTGACTGTGACCTCCAACCTCATTCCCTCGTTATTCTCCGCCGGCAAAACCTCGACAGAAGAGATTGAAACTGCAGGCGGTTCCAGTCCAACTCGGGCAATAACCGGAAGAGAAAAGGACATCTGCATGAACAGTTGCATGCTGATGCCCTCGTTTTCTGGATGATCCATTTTAAAGCTAGACGTGGGTTCAGATGATTCCGCAACCACCTGAAGCCTGAGATGAGACCGATATTCCCCTGGCTCTATATCACCAGGAGGCCTGAAATTGAGGCGAACTGTCTGATTTTCCTGCGGCCCGACGGTAATCTGCCTGGGCGAAAAACGTATCATAGAGGCCGCAGATGGCCAGGATTCACCTTCCTCAACCGCTTCGTAGCGCCCATCGGAATTAACGCGCTTATCTTCCCAAGACAGCCTGTATGTTCTCGCCCCATCACTGGTATTGCGAAGCGTGATAGATGTTGAACGCTGGTCCATGGTCAATATCGCACGGGTGGGGCTGATCAACATTTCTGATGAAACAGAAAAGGACGTCAGAACAAGTAACAGGGATAAAAATATGCGCTTCATCGCTTGGCCTTCCTCAGAAACTCGAAGTCTTTACGGATAACATCTGAACAAACACAGAATACTGATTAGTAAGATATTTCAATAATATAGGTTCCTTCATAGGTTCCGTCCGGGTATACGATTGTCGTATCTGTCTGTTCCGTTGTGAGCGTCCCACCAACGCGAATCTCCATATATCCGTCGCTATCGGTTCTACCTTCGTTTGAGAGCAGTGTTGTAATGTCGCTCAGCACGAAATGAGGTGCAGAGGGCTCAGCCCCATTTACCAGCAAAACATCGGTAGCGTCTGGCACCACAGATAACTCTCGATTCGGAGCCGCACCAACGATAGAAATCAGTCCCGGTTCAGGATCTGACAGAGAAACAATTCGTGAATCGCCCGGGTTATCTATTCCCAATCCCCCACCAGGGGACAGAATTATACTGGCCTGATCAGCATTGGTTGTTCTGGCGAATATGGTTCCAAAATTTAGCGACTGAACGCTCTCGATATTCAGACCGGTACTAAGCGTGGCGGCAAAACTGAATTGATCGCTTACCACCGAATAGTCGTTGATATCGGGGTTCCAATAGGTAAAACGAAATTGAGCCGTCCCGTCGTACGGACCGTCCTCATAGGCCTGGCCGTTACCAGAGGTCTCAATGGTGCCACCAAAAAAAATATCGACCGAGCCATTGCTGTCCGTACGGATGTCGCCGAAGTCATAGGCAGTCACTGACAAACGCTCAGAAATAGTTGCCCCTTCAATGTCCAGTTCGGCAAGGTCAGCATCAATCTCGACGCCAACATTCGCTGGAAAACCAGTCAATCTCAGGCGGCCTGCGGTTCCCGATGAAATCAGTATAAAAGCCCCTTCAATCTGTATTCGCTCAGATCGAGAGAGAGAAAGCGAGGAAACCAAAGAATTATCGGGCACAGCCACTGTGCCAAAGTCGAGAGGCGCCAGCTCTTCAATCGCTGGCGCAGCATTCGATCGCGGCACGTAAAGCAGCAAAAGAAAAACCAGACATAAAAAAGCGCGCCCATACATGGGCACGCTTTTCGTTGACACTTCTACAGCTTTCGCTGTCATATCAGCATCTCATTATTAGAACTCAGCGGTCACCGTGAAGGTACCAGAGTATACACCATCTTCATATTCGACTCGCTCAGTCGCAGTGGTTTGACCATCGTCTGTATAGATAGTTGCGCCCATATTGAAGCCGACTTCGGTAGCCGCAAAATCCGGATTGATGGTGTACGTCCGCGCAGTTCCCTCTGTAATACCGGTGAGGTTATTCGATCCCTCTGTCGCTGAAGTCAGCTGACCAACAGTAAAGTTCGCGACCAGAAGCTTAGCAACTGCAGGATCACCGCCCGCTATCGTAAGCTCCGTTACACCGGTCTTACCGGCAATACCGCCAGTATCATCAATGTGCTCCGGAAGGGTTAGGGTAAAGTCATTGCTTGTAGCAACCGTACCTTGAGCTGGCTGAATGGTGCCGCCGAGTGACAGCAGCTTGACGTCGCCAGTGGGTCCAGTGTCTAAGGTGCCGTTTGTGAAAACGCCTGCCGGACTCATAACAAGTGAATCGACCGAGCCACTTGAAGCAGTAGCCGCAAAAATGTCACCAAAGTTCAAATCGTTGACGATTGTGATCGCCAGAGCGGACGATACGTTAGCGCTTGCGGTAAACTCTTCCGCCATTGCCGTTGAAGCGCCGAACGCCAAAACACCTGCAAGGCCCAGGCCGCCGACTTTTTTAATGATTCGCGTGTTCTGTTTCATGAGAAAACCCCTTTCGTTTCGTTTCAACCAGCCCGGAGTGCCGGATGGTAAGTCGTAAATTTTCTGTTTCGACTTTTCGGTTTGCAGTCTTTTTGTGGCTGTCCCAGTGATTAATAAAGACCGGGACCCGGCCAACTGCGACTGCCTTCATGGTGCTTAACGGACCGGATAACTAAAACTTAATACCTTCTTGAGAAAATTTCCTGAAAAAATTGTAATCACCTGTAACCAAGTTCCTAAAAAGCGGCAATTTTTTGCCGCTTTCGTGTTTTCGTCTTGTTTTGTTAAATGATGTTTTCCGGGCGCGCCTTTTAACTGGTTCTGATGCTAATCTTTTTTTCGCGATAAATTGCCAATTCATTAAAGGACTCTCATGAAAAAGACATCAGGCCAGTCAATGCCCGCTTACAACGCCAACTCCCACTTTATGACATCATTAAGTAAGGCGCCTCTGGCTGCGGCGCTTTGCCTGGTTTCAATGTCTGCCGCTGCCAGCCCCCAGGTGTTCCAGGCCTCCCGGTCTTTCGCCATGGGGGGTACCGGTGTCGCAGTTGCCCACCCTGCTACGGCCAGCATTGCAAACCCGGCCATGCTCGCGGCCGATCACCATGAATGGTCAGATGATTTCGGAATGATCCTGCCTTCAGTGAATGCCCGCTTTGCAGACGAAGAAGAGACGATTGATCAGATTGATGACATTCAAGACACCATTGATCGGTTTGAGGAGGTGCGGGATAGGTTTGTAAACACTAACCAGCCTACCGATGAAGCAGAAGCCAGAGCCATCGCAGGCGACCTCCTGAACGAGCTGAACGAATTTGATCGTGACACGGTGCGAGTCAATGCAGGCGCGGGCATCGCTTTCGCGGTACCGACCGATTCCTACTCGGTGGGGTTCTTCACCAACGCGAATGTGCAAGCCACAATACGGGGTGAATTTGATCAGGACGATGAAGAATTTTTGACAGGCATTGCTGAGGGCCCGACGGATCCGACAACTGTCGATCTAAATCAGGATCTCGAATCTCGCGGTCGTATTCTGGCTTCCGCCGTTGCAGAAGCCGGAATTTCTATCGCCCGGTCGGTTGAACTGACTAATGGCAACCAGCTGCAGGTTGGCGTGTCGCCCAAGTACGTCCAGCTTCGGACGTTTCAGTACACGGAAACCGTTTCCAGCTTTGAAGACGACAACGCCGACAGCGAAGAAAACGAAACTGAGAAAAGTGGCTTTAACCTGGACGTAGGCGCAGCCTATGCGTTCGGCGAGCAGAAAGAATGGAATGCGGGCGTGGTGGTCAAGAACCTGATCCCCATGGAGCTGGATTCCAATGCCAGCTCGGATCCTCTTAAACAGGAGCAGCAATACACGCTGGAGCTGAACCCGATGATCACTGCCGGTATTGCGCACACCGGTGAATATCATGTCGTGACTGCAGAACTGGACCTGACCAAGAAGAAGGGCTTTGGTTACGCAGACGACACCCAGTGGTTGTCTGTTGGCGCAGAGCTGGACGCCTTGCGGTATGCTCAGATCCGAGTGGGTGTTCGTCAGAACCTGGCCAGCAACGATGACAATAACGGCATCGCAGAAGAAACCCAGTTTACCGCCGGCCTTGGGCTATCAGTATTTGGCGCGCGTCTGGATATTGGCGCCCTGATCAGCGATGCTGACACGGGCGCGGCTCTTGAACTGGGAGCCGCCTTTTAATCTGGAAGCCCTGCTAACCTGTTGAAGGACATTCATGAAGGCCTACCTGGTGGGCGGCGCCGTCCGTGACGAACTGCTGAAACTGCCGGTGAAAGACCGCGACTGGGTTGTCACCGGCGCCACCCCTGGGGAAATGCTGCAACAAGGCTACAAAAAGGTGGGCGCGGATTTCCCCGTGTTCCTTCACCCCGAATCCCGGGAAGAATACGCCCTGGCCCGCACCGAGCGGAAAAATGGCCAGGGCTACCATGGCTTTACCGTTTACAGCGCGCCCGATGTGACGCTGGAAGACGACCTTAAACGCCGTGACCTGACCATCAATGCCATGGCTAAAGCCACCGACGGCACCCTGGTTGACCCCTTCAATGGCCAGCAGGATCTGGATGCCCGATTACTACGTCATGTGTCGGATGCTTTTGCCGAGGACCCCCTGCGCATTCTACGCACCGCCCGTTTTGCCGCCCGACTCCAGCCGATGGGCTTTAAGGTTGCAGATCAGACCATGACGCTGATGAAAAACATGGTTGCTGCGGGAGAGGTAGAGCATCTGGTGCCAGAGCGTGTCTGGCAGGAGGTTCAGCGTGCCTTGCATGAGAACGAACCAGGCACCTTCTTTAAGGTATTGCAGGACTGTGGCGCCCTCAATGCACTGATTCCGGAACTGGAACCGGCGGAAAGCCTGGCGGACGGTTTGAATGCGCTTCGTTGCAGCCATCAGCGCGACCTTCCTACCGAAGCCAGACTCGCAGCTTTGCTGTCACCCCTGGCATCGCTGGAGCCGGGCACCGCTGAGCACCGCGCCAGAAGCCTGAAGGCACCGAACGAATGCATTGCCATGGCAAGACTGGTTTCAGACGCCGTATCCGCTCTGACTGCCGCAAAGCCTTTAGAAGCCGATACGCTGTTAAAACTCCTGAACGACTCTGATGCCTGGCGCAAACCCGATAGATTCCAGGTTTTGCTGGGCACTCTGGCCTGCGTTCTGCCATCCCCTTCGCTGGCTAACCTGGACCAGTTGCGGCACGCTTATGAGCAATCGGCCAGCGTAAATCCCCAGTCATTGATGGCAGAAGGCTACGCTGGTAAAGAGCTGGGCGAGGCCATCCAGCGTGAACGGAAACACCGTATCCAGTTGGCCATTGATCGCGCAAAGGGAAATGCATGACTTCTCAACACCCCGTTGCTTTGATTACCGGCGCCGCCCACCGGCTCGGTGCCCACACCGCCAGACATCTTCACGGCCGTGGCTGGAATCTGGTGATTCACTATCGTTCGCGCGAAGCGCAGGCAAGATCACTGGCGGAGGACCTGAACAGCCTGCGTCCGGACTCCGCAGTGGCAATTAAAGCTGACTTGTCGCAGGCAGATCAGATCTCCCCGCTGGCAGAAAAGGCGATTGGCCAATGGGGGCGCCTGGATGGTCTGATTAACAATGCCTCCGTGTTCTACCCCAAACCGACGGAAGACGCGACAAGTGAAGACTGGGAAACGGTGATGCACACCAACCTGCGCGCGCCCTTTTTCCTGGGGCAGGCCTGCCTGCCCGCCCTTCGCGCATCCGGTGGCAGCATCGTTAATCTGATCGACATTTACGGCGAACGCCCACTGGCAAACCATCCGCTATACTCCGCCAGCAAATCCGGGCTGGCGACCCTGACAAAAGCCTGGGCCAAAGACCTGGCGCCAGAGGTTCGCGTCAATGGCGTTTCTCCAGGCGCTATTCTCTGGCCGGAAGGCGAATCAGAAATTGACCCAGAGCAACAACAGAGCATTCTCGATAGAACCCCACTGCAAAGAACGGGCGAACCCGCCGACATCGCTGGCGCGATCGCTTATCTTTTATGCGACGCTCCTTTTGTCACGGGGCAAATACTGTCGGTGGATGGTGGCCGAAGCCTGAATATGTAATGCCGCCGCCCCAGCTTTGGACTACCCAGGCTTTCGGATACAATGCCCAACAACTTTTGAAACAGCTGGAGACAAGCCATGCGTGATGTTGTAATCGCCGCCGCGAAACGTACCGCCGTAGGTGGATTCGGAGGCGGCCTGTCCAGCCTGCGCGCCGATCAACTGGGTAGCGCCGTCATCAAGGCCCTGCTGGAAGAAACCGGTGTGGCGGCAGATCAGATTGATGAAGTGATTCTCGGTCAGGTTCTCACCGCAGGCTGCGGCCAGAATCCCGCCCGTCAGGCCTCCATCAACGCCGGTGTGCCAGCCAGCGTACCCGCCATGACCATCAATAAAGTCTGCGGCTCTGGCCTGAAGGCTGTGCATATGGCGGTACAGGCCATTCAGTGTGGTGATGCTGAGCTGGTGCTGGCAGGAGGCCAGGAAAGCATGAGCCAGGCGCCTCACGTTCTGCCCAACAGCCGTAACGGCCAGCGCATGGGCAACTGGAACATGGTTGACACTATGATTTCCGACGGCCTCTGGGATGCCTTCAACGATTATCACATGGGCGTAACGGCCGAAAACATTGTTGAAAAATACGGCATCACCCGTGAAGAGCAGGACGAGTTTGCCGCTGCGTCACAACAGAAAGCCGCTGCTGCCATGGACGCAGGCTACTTTGATGGTCAGATCGTTCCGGTATCCATTCCCCAGCGCAAGGGCGACCCCATTATTGTGGATAAGGACGAAAATCCGCGCGCCGGCGTCACCGCCGACAGCCTCGGCAAACTTCGCCCTGCCTTCAAAAAAGACGGCACGGTCACAGCCGGTAACGCATCGTCCCTGAACGACGGTGCCGCCGCTGTGATTGTCTGCAGTGCTGAAAAGGCACAGGCGCTGGGCCTGACACCATTGGCCACTATTCGCGCCCACGCCAACGCCGGTGTTGATCCCACCATCATGGGCACCGGCCCTATCCCGGCAAGCCAGCGCTGCCTGCAGCGGGCCGGCTGGAGCGTTGACGATCTGGACCTGATCGAGGCCAACGAGGCCTTTGCGGCCCAGGCGATTTCCGTGAATCGCGATCTGGGCTGGGATGTGAACAAAGTGAACGTCAACGGCGGTGCGATTGCCCTTGGCCATCCTATTGGTGCCTCCGGTTGCCGAATTCTGGTAACACTGCTGCATGAAATGACCCGTCGGGATGCCAAAAAGGGCTTGGCCACCCTGTGCATCGGCGGCGGCATGGGCGTAGCCCTGGCCGTGGAACGCTGATACTCAATGCTGAATGTGGTGCTTTATGAGCCTGAGATTCCGCCCAACACTGGCAACATCATCAGGCTTTGCGCCAACACAGGCTGCCGGCTGCATCTGATTGAACCGCTCGGGTTTACCTTGGAGGACAAACAGATGCGGCGGGCCGGGCTGGATTACAGCGAATACGCCACCGTAACGGTGCACCCTGACTACCAGAGTTTTCTGGAGACGGAACGCCCCCAGCGTTTGTTCGGGCTGACCACCAAAGGCAGCCATCACTACCACGAAGTCGCCTTTCAGAACGGCGATTATTTGATGTTTGGCCCGGAAACCCGCGGCCTGCCCGCAGACATTCGGGAGTCCCTGCCCCCTGAACATCGCCTGCGGGTTCCCATGCGCCCCGAAAGCCGCAGCCTGAACCTGTCCAACACGGTTGCGCTGGTGGTTTACGAGGCCTGGCGGCAAACCGGGTTTGACGGCGCTGTCTGACTCGCCACCCGGCCGGTGGGAATCACCATCGGATACCCTTCCGGCAAATGGACAATCCTGGCGTGAAAACCATAAACCAGCTTGAGATTGGCGGGCGTCAGCACCTGCTCTGCCCTGCCGTCCAGAACGCATCGCCCGGATTCCATAAGCATCAGGCGGTCTCCAAACTGCGCCGCAAGGTTCAAGTCGTGCACGATGGCAAGGACGGCCATGTCTCGCTTCCGGGCGAGATGCCGTACCAACTCCAACACCAGTTGCTGATGCGCCGGGTCCAGCGCCGACGTGCATTCGTCCAACAGCAACAGGCTCTCCCCGGGGCAGTCAACGATTTGTGCCAGCACCCGGGCCAGCTGAAGCCTCTGTTGCTCACCACCTGACAGACCGGGCACCATTCGATTCACCAGATGCTCAAGCTCCAATGCTCGAAGCAATTCCAGGACCACCAGATCATTTACCGGTGCACTGCGTGGCCTGCCCAGACGCACCACTTCTTTAACGGTCAGCGGGAAATTAACGTCCACCCGCTGCGGCATCACGGCCCGGCGCCGGGCCAGGCGCTGTGGTTGCCAACGGGTCAGTTCGCAGCCCGACAGCAATACGCTGCCGTGATACTGGGTCTCACCGCTCAACGCCTTCAGAAACGTCGACTTGCCCGCGCCATTGGGGCCCAGCAGCATCACCAGTTCACCCGCGCCCAACTCCAGATCAATACCCGTAACAATGCGCGTTCCACCCAGGGACACATTCAGATTCCGAACCGAGAGCATGATTAAATCACCTTTGTTCTGAGGAGCAATGCCAGGAAGAAAGGCCCGCCGATCAAGGCCATCATCAGGCCGATGGGCAGTTCGGCGGGAGACACCACCACCCGCGCAACCGAATCGGCCGCAACCAGCAGCGTGCCACCCAACAACGCACTGAGGGGCAGCACGACCCTGTGACTGGCCCCGAGGAGCTGACGCACAAGATGGGGGACCACCAGCCCGACGAAACCAATCAACCCGCTGACCGCGACTGCGGCGCCGACGCCAAGGCCGACCACCACAATGGCCACCTTTTTTACGGTGTCGGTGCGATAGCCAAGGTGGCCCACCACCGATTCCCCCATCAGGAAGGCGTCCAGCGGCCGAATCAACCAGGGTGTGGCCACCAACGCCAGAATCATAAACGGCGCTCCGACCAGCAGATCACGCCAGGTCGCATGGCCAAGACTCCCCATGGTCCAAAAGGTCAATGAACGCAATTCTTCATCGGTGGCGTAAAAGGTCAGCAATCCCGTCGCCGCACCAGCCACCGCGTTGATGGCGATACCGGCCAGCAGTAATGTTGCAACCGAGGTCTGCCCGGCACGGTTGGCAATACGCCAGGCCAGCAGAACCGTGCCGCTGCCACCGACGAACGCAGCCACAGGCAAAGCCCATTCGCCGGCAAAGGCAAGCCAGCCTCCCAGCCAGGTGCTGCCCAGTACAATCACCGCGATTGCTGCCAGCGATGCGCCGGCGGACACACCAATCAGGCCCGGGTCCGCCAGAGGGTTGCGAAACAACCCCTGCAGAATGGCGCCAGATACCGCCAGCACCGCGCCCACCAGAAACCCCAGCAAGAAGCGGGGCAGACGGACTTCGATCAACACCATGGAGGCCACCGGATCTGCCGCGTCGCGACCCAAAAACACGCTTGCAATGTCAGCCACCGCCAACGGATAAGCCCCGATGGTTATAGACGTTATGGCGGCGATTACCGCCGCGCACGTCATCAGTCCCACCGACGGGCCAAGCCGAAGCCGGCCAGCAGCGTCACGAATCATTGGCCGCCACACTGGATGAAACCGGCAGTACTTGATTCAGCTCGGCCATTGCCTGCGGCAGGCGTGGACCAAATCCCAGAAGCAGCATGCCATCGGCCACCAGACGGTGTCCCGATTGCCATGCTGCCAGTCGCATGACACCCGGCCAGTCTTCAGCATTGAACTGTCCCGGTGTGGATTCAGCCACCACAATGGCATCCGGTCGCGAGGCCAGGATGGCTTCACGATTGGCGGGCTTGTACCCCATGATTCCGGAGACGGCGTTGTCAGCGCCCACCGAGTCAAGCAGGGCTTCAGCGGCCGTACCCTTCCCGGCCAGCATCACCGAATGGTTGCCGGCAGCCAGAATGAACAGCACCTTGGGCCGGAAACCCCGTTTCGACGCCAACGCCTGAGTTTTCTTAATGTCGGCTCTGAGATCACGGGTCAAGCCATCGGCCTCTTCGCTTCTTCCCAGCAGCTGGCCAACCCGTTCAATGCGCTGCATTGCCGCCTCGGGTGTCATTGCCGAAGGCAGCTTTTCTACCTTCACACCAGCCCGGGACAGTCGTTCGAGGTTTTCCTGTGGCGCGGCCTTCTCTGAAGTGATCAGCATATCCGGTTTCAGCGCCAAGACGCCTTCAAATGGCAATGCCCGCAGGTAGCCCACTTTCGGCAAATCGTCGGTCGCCAATGGATAGCTGCTGGTGGTATCAACACCGACCAACAAGGAACCGGCACCAAGGCGATAGACAGTCTCGGTAATGGCGCCGTCGGCAGTCACGACACGCGGTTCTTCCGAGGCGCCGGAAAGCGGCGCACCCAATAAACCAGCGATGGTCGTCAGCACAGCAAAAAACCGAATCATGAAATGGCCTCCAGACTCGCCGCCCGCTCCCTCCAGAGTTCAGATTCAGGAATACCCGGCTTGCGCTCTCCAAAGACAGTCAGCACCAGTTCACCGTCAGCGTTGAACGCTTCCAGCGACGTGATGATTCCATCCGCCGAAGGACGACGAACCAGCCACCAGCGTTTGATGGATTCGGTGTTGGCGTGCAGATTGAAGCCCGGATCCAGCACATTCATCCAGGGCCCGGTGCGGCGGATATTCGATACCTTGCCGGTAAAAATCTGCACAATGCCCGGGTTGCCCACAAAAAACATCGCCGGGCATTGATTGTCCTGCAGCAGTTCCAGCAGGCGGTCCAGCACGTCGCCATCGGAACGCTCCAGTTCAGTCGACCATTCCCCTCGTAACAGTTCCAGAGCGGTCAGGCGGTCTGTGCCCGCCCGCTTGAGCAACGCGCCGAAATGGTGAACGTCTTTGAGCTCGCCCCAACCTTCCCTCAGCACGTCGGCTTTCACGTCTTCAGCCCTGGCCCGCTCAGGAACCGGGCGTTTTCCCTGGGGTGCAAACGGCTTGGGTTCGGCATCGGAAAAATTCTGCACCAGACTTTCCCAGGCGTCTGGCCGGGTATCCGCAATACGGTAGATCTTGTGAACGGCCGCCCCGTAATGATCAAAAAACTGCAGGCTTTCCCTTAACCCGGATCGCACCTGCTCCTGCACCCGGTAGCCGAACGCCCAGTGCTTGAAGAAAACACGGACATCCATCTCGCCAACCGCCAGGCCCATAGCACCGGACTTGCCGGTGGTGAAATCCTTGAAAGTGCCCGTCACTTCATGAACCACTTCGTTGTTGCGGGTCAGGATCATCACTGGTCCCACGCTTTCCATGGCTTTCAACAAGTCACCAAACCGGTCTTGCAGAGGAATGAGAGCCTTTCCACCACGCAGGCGAACCAGCTCCATTTCACTGACGCCCAACTCATCCGCCATCTGTCGGATTCGCATTTTCGGCGCCTCGTTCTGCAGCGCCTGGAAGCGCGATGCAAGGGTCTGATCTGCCGCTTCAGCGGCCATCACTACGTGTTCCATGATTTACTCCGAAGCCTGTTGAAGTTCGACGGGGATCCAGCGCACTGTGGGCTGGCCACTGCCACCGTTTTCGTCGTAATAGCCGATCACCTGCAGCGCCCAATCAGTGGAATCGGCGTCGTTGACGTCTGCTTTGATCAGGAACGTGCGGAAATTTGGCCAGATTTTGTGCTGGTTGGCCAGGTTGTAGGCGTACCAGGTGTTGTCCGTGAACACGCCACCGGTGGCATCCGTGTTGTAGATCTGGGGCACGCCCGGGTCGCTGTTGGTGTCGTCCAGCTCAGCCCAGGTCATGACGTCGGATGCTCCGCCATTGCCGTTGCCAGAAACGCCACTGTTGCTCTTGAGATCCAGGGAACGCCCGGTGAAACCGACTTGCATATCCCAGACATCGCTGGTGGCGCAATCAACCACGGCTGCCGCGTCGAAATCAAAACAGATATTTCCGCCGTCGTAGTCTGCGGGCGGTTCAAAAACCACCGGAGTCTCACCGAATGAGGTTTCACCCTGGCCCTGCACGTCGAATTCAAACGTGAAATCCTGAATACCGGTTCCCGCCCGGGTGGGAAAGTAGAAATCCACCACCCGCATGCGGGCGAAGCTGTTTCCTTCCGCAGATCGAACCAGATAACCAACGTCCGGAAGTTCCGTTACGACTGCAGTATCCCTGTCGTATTGCGCCCAGTCGGTATAGCCACCAAAGGCACTGACAAACTCATCTTCCTGCCAGCTTCCCGGCTTCTCCAGAATTCCGAGCAAATGCTCTTCTTCAGAATTTACCGTCGCATTGGTGAATACACTGGCTCTGGGCTGGCCGCTCCCGTCATAAAAGTCATCCTGAGGAACCGCCAAAGCACCGCCGACATTACCACTGCCTGAGGCACCACTATTAAGCTTCAGGCTCAATCGGTCGGCTGCAAGGTGCCAGTCGCCGCTTTCATCCACCATTTGGCCCGTGTCGAGATTCAGATACACGGTTTCGGTGGCCGCTGGCATGAGCATCCGGGAGAACTGCGAGGAAGACAGCTCCTGATCATTGCTCTCGATAGTGTCATCACTGCCGCCACCGCAGGCAGCAAGAGCCATGGAAGCCAGGCCGATAGCTGGCATCTTGGGATTAAAGGAACGCACTGAATTCTCCTTGTTCATTCGATGGATCAGGTTACTGGCTACCAAAAGACACACTCAGCCCGGCATAGGCGAACCGCCCTGCGACCGGCCTGAAGTCTTCACTGGCATTGGAAAAATCGCGCTGGACATCGGTAGCGTTATCCACACCACCAAATAGCCGCACTTGGCTGGACATTCGGTAATTCAACTTCAGATCGGCGGTGGTATAACCGGGGGACCTGGTGCCCCGATCGGCATCGACAAACTCGTCACTCTGGTAGCGAATGCGAACGCTCCAGTTCAGGCCTCGCGCAAACAATGGCCCGTCGACGCCCAGATCGATCTGATGTCGGGGTACCTTATTCAGCTCACGACCCGTTTCCAGATCTTCCGTATAGGTCAGGGTATAACCGGTGGTGATCCGCCAACGATCAGCAGCTTCCCAGCCCGCGGTGGTTTCCAGCCCCCAGGTGCGGGCTTCGGCCACGTTTTCGTAGCGAAATTCCTGTACACCATTGTTGATCACGCCGGTGTCGTAAGTCTGGATAAGCTGGTCGATGTCATTCAGAAACGCATTGGTTTCCAACCAGGCCAGACGGTTCCAGGACACGCCTCCACCCAACTGATAACTGACGGACTCTTCCGGCTTGAGCCCCTCGTCACCCTGAACAACGTATCCAAGCTCGCTGTGATCAAAACGGTAGTAACGTTCTTTGAGGTTAGGGACCCGATAACCGGCACCAACGCCGCCGCGGATAAAACCGGCTACCCCGTTTGACCGGGCCAGGTCATAGCGCGCATTGATTTTCGGCGCAACGTGAGCACCGAAGTCAGAGTCATTCTGAACACGGAATCCGGGTACAAGCTCTAGCTTGTCGGTCGGCATCCAGGTGTCCTGAGCCCAGATATCCTGCCCTTCGCGCTGCTGTTTACCGTCACCCTCAAGCTCAGACACGCCGTCTTTGATCTGCTTGAGAGATTCTCTTTTCAGATCCACGCCACCCTTTAAAAGGTGAGTGGAACCCAGGTTTTGCTCCAGATTGGCCGATACTTTCGAAAGGACGTGTTCGGCGCTCCGATCATCGAAGCTGCTGTTCGCGTTGAACTTGACGGTATCGTCGTTCAGCACTTCATAGACCGCTGACCATCCGCCACGGAGCGAACTCACGATCTTGTGGTCGCCTGACATCACGAGCCGCGAGCGCTCGACCGTCTCGTCTTTTCGCTGGTTATCAAAGTTCGGTGGGTTGCGCTCGACGTAACGCGAAACAGATTCTTCCTCGAAGCGGTTGAGGCTTGCTCGGATGCGGTGACCTTGGGCAGCCAACCAGTCCGCCCTGAGTTTGAGGTCGTTGCGATCAAACTCATCCCCGGGCATTGCCCAGTCTTCAGGTTCAGGATCCACCCCATCGCTATGCTGATGGGAGCCGGACAACCGCATTGAGAGTGCATCGCTCCCACCCTGAACATTGGCCCGAACACTGTAGCGACTGGGTTCATACTTTTCGGCGGAGGGATTCTGGTCACGGTAGGTGCCAGAGTCGGTGGTCAGCTCACCAGACAATCCGGGCTGGGGCGGCCGGGTAATCACGTTGACCACGCCGCCCATAGCGGAACTGCCGTACTGGGCGGACGTGGCACCTTTCACTACCTCAATCCGCTCGATATCCAGTGCCGCCAGCTGACTGACATCCACTGACGAACCAGTAGTTGCCGTCATGGGCAGCCCGTCGATCAGTACCAGAACCCGGTCAGACGAGACACCCTGCAGCCATACTTCAAAACCCGCCTTGCCGTGAATCGCTCTCAGCTGAAGGCCCGGCACATTCACCAACGCTTCCTTCAGGTTGCGGGCATGGGTTTTCTCTATTTCTTTAGCGGTGACAACCTCTGTGCGAACCGGAGTGTCCAACAGTCGCCGCTCTGAACGAGTCCCCGTGACAACCAGTTCGTCCAGATACCGGGTTCCATCGACTTCAACAGGTTGTGTCTGCGGGAGGACGGCAGAAGAAAACAACAGGCTGGCCGGCACACTGCAAAGCACCAGCGATTTCGAGAGCACACGCATAATCAAACCATAGGTCATAACTTTAATGCGAATGATTCTCGTTTGTTTTATAATTTAAGTCAATGGCGCAGCCAGGAATTTCCTATAGACACAAAAAAACCGGCCGAAGCCGGTTTTAGTCGTTCCCTGCTGATCGCAATCAGTGGGTCTGCTTTTCTTCGCTGCCAGCAGCCTCTTCCTGCTTGCGCTTCAACGCCTGGGCGTAAATGGCATCGAAGTTCACTGGCGCCAGCATCAGTGACGGGAAGCTGCCTTTGTTAACCACCCCATCAATTGCCTCACGGGCGTAGGGGAACAGAATGTTCGGGCAGTAGGCGCCAAGCATGTGGCCCAATTGCTGGCCTTCCACGTTTTTGATCATGAACACACCAGCCTGCTGGATCTCCACCAGATAAGCCGTTTTGTCATCAATCTTGGCTGTGACGGTCAAAGACAAAACCACTTCGTACTGACCCTCGTCACCCAGCTTGGTGTGGGAGGTATTCAGATCCAGGTTAACCTGTGGCTTCCACTGGTCCTGAAACACGACCGGCGAGTTCGGAGATTCGAACGAAAGGTCCTTCAGATAAATACGCTGCAGTGCGAACTGCGGCTGGTTCTGGTTTTCGTTGCCTGCTGCGGCCTGATCATTTTCAGCCATGCTCATTCCCTTCTTGATTGAATACGCGTCTTAAGATTATTTTTTAACCAAAGGCAGATTGCTGCCTCTCCAGTCGGCAACACCGCCATTCAGACGGACTACGTTGGCAAAGCCTTCCTCTTTCAATTGCTTCACAGCCATTGCCGAATGCTGCCCCATCTTGTCCGCCACGATGATCTGCTTGTCCTCGTGCTTTTTCAGCTCGGATGCCCGGCTCTTCAAGCTGTTCAGCGGAATATTGATAGCGCCGGTGATGCGGCCCTCGTTGAAGTCTTTGCGGTCCCGGATATCCACAACAATGGCTTCATCCCGGTTAATCAGGCTGACCGCAGCTTGCGCAGATATCTTCTGACCACCACGGCGAGACTCCAGAACGATCAGCGCAATCAACAGCGCCACAAACAGAGACACCAGAATGTAGTGATTAACCGCGAATTCGAACACCCGTTCCATGAAACCACCTTGCTGCAAAGTTAGGAGCCGGATTATACACACCCTTGGTCAGTGACAGAAGGTGACCCAACTGGCCGCAGCAGTCGAATAGGTTTAGAATTGCGCCTGCTTTAACAACTTTACCGATTCAATGATGGACTGAGTGATGACTGCCAAGCGAAAGCCGACTGCACTGATTATTCTCGATGGCTGGGGCCACCGTGACCCGGCGGAAGACAACGCAATCAGCTCCGCCAACACCCCGTGCTGGGACAAGCTCTGGCAGGACAACCCACGAACGCTGATCAACACGTCAGGCAAATACGTTGGCCTGCCGGAAGGCCAGATGGGTAATTCCGAAGTGGGTCACATGAATCTCGGTGCAGGCAGAATTGTTTATCAAAGCCTGACCCGCATCGACAAAGACCTGGAAGACGGCACCTTCACAGAAAATAAAGCTCTGTGTGGCGCCATAGACAAAGCCGTCAGCGCAGACCGCGCGGTTCACCTGATGGGCTTGCTGTCACCGGGCGGGGTTCACAGCCATGAAGATCACATTCTGGCCGCTGCCGAAATGGCCGCTCAACGGGGTGCAAAACAGGTGTTTATTCACGCCTTCCTCGACGGCCGCGACATGCCGCCACGCAGCGCCAAGCCTTCACTGGAAAAAGCCGCCGCCAAACTCAAGAGTCTGGGCGTTGGCCGGGTCGCAACCATTGTGGGCCGCTACTTCGCCATGGACCGGGATAACCGTTGGGATCGTGTAGAGCAGGCGTATAACGCCATGACGCTTGGCGAGGCAGAATTCACGGCCAAGGACCCAATCAGCGCACTCGACAACGCCTATGAGCGTGGCGAAAACGACGAATTCGTGAAAGCCACCCGCATCATGGACACCAACGATTCGGACGCCTCCATCAAAGACGGCGACAGCGTCATTTTCATGAACTTCCGCGCCGACCGTGCTCGCGAAATGACGCGCTGCTTCGTGGAAAAAGATTTCGATGGTTTTGAGCGTCGCAAACACCCGGAGCTGGCGGATTTCGTCATGCTTACCGAATACGCAGCTGATATCAAAACCACCTGTGCTTACCCGCCCGAGCAGCTCGTTAACGGGCTTGGCGAATATGCCTCCAATCAGGGCAAAACCCAACTGCGCATTGCCGAAACTGAAAAGTATGCGCACGTAACCTTCTTTTTTAATGGCGGGCTGGAAACGCCGTTTGAGGGCGAAGAGCGCATTCTGGTGCCCTCGCCAAGAGTAGCCACCTATGACCTGCAACCGGAAATGAGCGCACCGGAAGTCACCGACAAACTCTGCGACGCCATCAAAAGCGGCAAGTACGACCTGGTGGTGTGTAACTACGCCAATGGCGATATGGTTGGCCACACCGGCAAGCTCGACGCGGCCATAAAGGCTGCCGAGTGCATTGACCAGTGCGTCGCCCGTATCGCACAGGCGCTTGAGGAAGTGGGTGGCGAAGGCCTGATCACGGCCGACCACGGCAACTGCGAACAGATGACCGACC
This sequence comes from Marinobacter sp. CHS3-4, assembly GCF_030053415.1. Taxonomy (GTDB): domain Bacteria; phylum Pseudomonadota; class Gammaproteobacteria; order Pseudomonadales; family Oleiphilaceae; genus Marinobacter. The sequence continues at coordinate 942,522 of NZ_JASGBJ010000001.1, read as the reverse complement.
CCAACTCCGGGCAGGTTCATACGGCCCATACCATCGGGCCGGTGCCTCTTATCTATGTTGGCCCACGCCAGGTATCCCTGATTGATGACGGCGCCCTGAGCGACGTCGCCCCGAGCCTGCTTGCCCTCATGGGCATGGAGCAACCTGCCGAGATGACCGGGCACAGCCTGGTACGCATCGGTTGATTCGCTTCCCGTTGCTGGCGCTGGCACTGTGTTTGGTCGCCACGCCAGCGCTGGCAGAGCAACAGGTCACCCCTGGCCAGATAAAAGCGCTTCAGGAAGATATCTCTGAAATCGACGAGTGGCTGGATGAAGCCGAAGAGGATCGCTCATCTCTTGAGCGTCAGCTTGCCGATCTGGAAAGGCAAATTAGCCGCCTGACACGCGAACGCCGGGAACTGCGAATACAGGCAAGCCAGCAACAGGCGCGTCTGGCCCAACTGGACCAGAAAGAACGAGAGCTGGTGCGCACCCTGGACAGCCAACGGGACAGCCTGAAAAAGCAGATTCGTGCTGCCTGGATGGAAGGCGACGCTCCCGCCGTCAAGGTCCTGCTGAACGAGATTGATCCGGACAAAATTGCCCGCACGATGACCTATTACGAGTATCTCAGCCGGGATACGGTCGACAGGCTTGAAGCGTTTTCGGCCAACCTCAAACAGCTGAAAACCACTCGCCAGGAACTGCAGGCGGGGAAAGCCAGGCTGGCAAGGCTAGAGCAAGACGTAGCCGACCGGCGCCAGAAGCTTACCGCCAGCAAAAACCAGAGACAGCAAACCCTGGCCTCCTTGAAAGCTGAGATCACCGATCGCCTGGATGAACGGGAACAACTGGAAGCCGACCGCCAACGACTGGAGAAACTGCTCAAGGAAGTGGAGCAAGCCATTGCCAATATCCCTTCGCCCAATGAGTCTGCACCCTTCAAGTCATTGAGAAGCAAACTTCCCTGGCCCGCCAGCGGAACCATTGTCAGCACCTATGGCGCCCCCTATGCCGACGGCAAACTTCGTCGCAGCGGCACACTGATCAACACCGATGAAGCCGCCGACATCAAGGCGGTTCATTATGGCCGCGTAGTATTTGCCAACTGGCTGCGCGGCTTCGGGCTGATGACCATTCTCGATCACGGCGATGGCTTTATGACCCTGTATGGCCACAGCAGCAGCTTGTTCACCAGCCCCGGTGACTGGATTGAAGCCGGCGAACCCATTGCCCAGGCCGGTCGGACGGGCGGCACCGAAGACCCGGCCGTGTATTTCGAGATCCGCCACGACGGTAAGCCGGTCAACCCCGAGGGTTGGCTTATTAATCGCTAATGCCATGCGACCCGACACCGCCCGAAAGGCTGACAAATCAGCCTGATAACGCCATACTGTGGGGCATTGCATGGGAACGAACCAGCCACCGGAATAACACAGGACATGTGAATGAGACGGTCCAGAAGTAACCAGCACTCCGTAATCTTTCGCGCGCTTGCTTTTGCCACCTGCCTGACCACCTTACCCGGCCTGGCTCTTGGCCAGCAGGCAGAAGAAGACGCTCAGCATCTGCTGGAAGGCATCGAGGCTGGCGAATCCGTCAACATCAAACTACCCGATCCGGAAAAACAGCTGCCCCTGGAAGATCTGCGCAAATTCGCCGAAGTCTTCGGGCGCATTAAGGATGCTTACGTCGAGGAAGTTGACGACCAACAGTTGTTGGAAAGCGCCATCAAGGGCATGCTTTCCGATCTCGACCCTCACTCCACCTATCTGGCCCCGAAAGACTATGAAAAGCTGGAAGAAAGTACCTCTGGCGAATTCGGCGGTCTGGGCATTGAAGTGGGCATGGAAGACGGCTTTGTAAAAGTCATCTCTCCCATCGACGACACCCCTGCACAGAAGGCCGGAGTTCAGGCCGGTGATCTGATCATCAAACTGGGCGATCAGCCGGTGAAAGGCATGTCGCTTGAAGAAGCCGTGAAACTCATGCGCGGCAAGCCAGGCACAATCCTGACTCTGACGATCATGCGCGAAGGCCGATCAGCGCCCATCGAAATCGACGTCGAGCGTGACATCATCAAGGTCACCAGCATCAAGAAACGGATGATCGAGAACGGCTACGGTTACGTGCGCATCACCCAGTTCCAGGCAGACAGCGGCACGCAGTTCACTGACGCCCTGAAAGAGCTGGAAAAAGAACACGGCCAGGCCCTGGACGGACTGGTCATCGACCTCAGAAACAACCCGGGCGGCATTCTTCAAGCCGCCGTTGAAGCGTCTGACGCACTGCTGAACGAAGGCCTCATTGTTTACACAGAGGGCCGAATCCAGAGCTCTCGCCTTCGCTTCAATGCCAAGGCCGGTGAAATCATGCCTGACACGCCCATTGTGGTGTTGATCAACGGCGGTTCTGCCTCGGCCTCTGAAATCATGGCAGGCGCACTTCAGGATCATGAACGTGCGGTCATCATGGGTACCCAGTCCTTCGGTAAAGGCAGCGTCCAGACGGTTATTCCGCTGGATGAGACCCACGCCATCAAGATGACCACCGCCCGTTATTACACGCCGGACGGCCGCTCGATTCAGGCCAAAGGCATTCGTCCGGACATCGAAGTAAAACCGGCGGAGCTGACCGAACTGGACAGCCAGCCTTTCTTCACCGAAGCAGATCTTAGCGGACACCTTGAAGGCCAGAACGAAGACGAAGACAAATCGTCAGAGAAACAGGCCAAGTCTTCGACCTCTCCTGCCGATCGGGATTTCCAGCTGCGCTCTGCGCTGAATCTTCTGAAAGGCCTGCACATTCTCAATAAACGGGACATGGCCGATCACAGCGAGAAAGAAGGAGCCGGGGATTGAGGAAGCTTCGCCTCTTTCTATCCGTCTGGCTGTCCGTCTGGGCGGCGAGCCTGCTGCTGGCCTCGCCCACATTGGCAGCCGATGCTGAGACAGACCAGGCCAACCAGCGGCACCTCCCCCCGACCATTGCCATCATCATCGATGACATGGGGCACAACAAGTTCGAGGGTGAGCGCCTGATTGCCATGGATCAGCCACTGACACTGGCATTCCTTCCTTACCGGCGCCACACCGTGGACCTGGCGAAAAAAGCCCACAAGCGGCAAAAGGAAATCATGCTTCACGCGCCCATGGCGAACACCCGTATGTTTGATCTGGGCCCGGGCGGCCTGAGCCAGGAAATGGGTCGTGCCGAAATCGCCCAGACTTTGCGAAGAGCGCTTCGCTCTATTCCCCACGTGCAGGGCGTGAACAATCACATGGGAAGCCTGCTGACCCAGCGTCTTGAACCTATGGACTGGGTGATGGCAGAGCTGAATCACTACCCGGTGTACTTTGTGGACAGCCGAACCATTGCATCATCCGTTGCCGGCGATGTCGCCGCAGCTTACCGCATTCCAACCCTCACACGGGACGTATTTCTCGATCACGAACAATCCGAGGAATACGTGCACAAACAGTTCCAATTGCTGATCAAAAGAGCAAAGGAAAACGGCAGTGCTATCGGTATTGGTCACCCACACAAGGTCACCGTGGACTACCTCGAAAAGCACCTGCCGTTACTGGATGCACAGGGCGTGGCCATTGCAACGGTTAGCGGTGTCTGGGCCATGCGCAATGACAACCGGCCAATGTTCACAGGGGACCGCCAACCAATCGATCAGTTTATGGCTCAAAAACCAGAGACGGAATAAAGCTCTGGACTCAAAGGCGCATTTCGATACCCTGATCCGCCATAAATGCCTTGGCTTCCGGAATCGTGTGCTGTCCGAAATGGAAAATGGAGGCCGCAAGCACGGCATCTGCTCTGCCTTCAGTGACGCCATCCGCCAGATGCTGAAGTTCGCCGACACCGCCCGAAGCAATCACCGGTACAGACACCGCATCGCTGATGGCACGGGTCAGGCCCAGATCAAAACCGACTTTGGTGCCGTCCCGATCCATGCTGGTCAACAGTAATTCACCGGCACCGAGTTCCGTCATCTTGCGAGCCCATTCCACGGCATCCAGGCCGGTCGGTTTGCGACCACCATGGGTAAAAATTTCCCACCGTGGCGTTTCACCTTCGCCACTCACCTGCTTGGCATCAATCGCCACCACAATACACTGACTGCCAAAACGCTCGGCGGCTTCGCGTACGAATTCGGGATTGAATACCGCAGCGGTGTTGATTGACACCTTGTCTGCCCCTGCGTTCAGCAGCTTGCGGATATCGTCTACCGTGCGAACGCCGCCGCCAACAGTCAGCGGAATGAACACCTCGCTGGCCATACGTTCAACGGTTTCGTAGGTGGTGTCACGGCTTTCGTGACTGGCAGTGATGTCCAGGAAGGTAATTTCGTCAGCGCCCTGCTCATTGTACTTGCGGGCCACTTCCACCGGGTCACCGGCGTCACGGATATCGACAAAGTTTACGCCTTTAACCACGCGGCCTTTGTCGACGTCCAGGCAAGGAATGATGCGCTTCGCCAGTGCCATGATCAGCTCCCACCCGATTCGAGTGAATCGCAGAACGCCTGGGCTTCGCTAACGTCCAGCGTGCCTTCGTAGATGGCGCGGCCGGTAATGGCACCCATCACACCCTGATCGGCCACCGTCGCCAACTGCTTGAAATCGTCCATGTTGGTGACACCGCCAGACGCGATCACCGGAATGCCGCCTTCCCGGGCCAGGGCGGCCGTCGCTTCAATATTGACACCCTGCATCATGCCGTCGCGGCTGATGTCGGTATAGACGATGGCGTCCACACCATCATTCGCGAACCGTTTGGCCAGATCGGTTGCCATCACTTCGGATACTTCCGCCCAGCCATCGGTGGCCACGCGTCCGTCTTTGGCATCGAGCCCAACGATGATGTGGCCGGGAAACCGCTTGCACATGTCGGTTACAAAGTCCGGCTCTTTCACCGCCTTGGTGCCGATAATGACCCATTGAACGCCAGCCTTCAGATAGGCTTCGATGGTTTCTGCAGAACGGATGCCGCCGCCAATCTGTATCGGAAGGTCCGGATATTTGCGGGCAATCGCCTGAACAATCTCACCGTTTACCGGCTCACCGGCAAAGGCCCCATTCAGGTCAACCAGATGCAGGCGGCGAGCACCGGCCTCCACCCACCGAGTCGCCATCTCAACAGGATCGTCACCATACTCGGTCGAGTCGTCCATGCGACCCTGGCGCAGGCGAACGCATTTACCGTCTTTCAGATCAATGGCGGGGATAATCAGCATGTTCCAGTCCAGTTCGTAAAATTCTTCAATAACTGCAATCCTGCCCGGGCGCTTTTTTCCGGGTGGAACTGCACAGCAAAAATATTGTTTCTGGCCACCGCAGCCGCCACATCCACGCCGTAGTGGGTGCGGCCCGCCATATCGGCGTTGCCCTCAGCTTCGGCAAAATAACTGTGAACGAAGTAAAAGCGGTCACCGTCAGGGATGCCCTGCCAGAGCGGATGATCCTGGGTCTGAAAAACTTGGTTCCAACCCATGTGGGGCACTTTCAGACGCTCTCCGTCCTCGGTCAGGTCGTCCCCGAAAAAACGCACTTCAGACGAAAACAGGTTAATGCCGTCGACGCCGCCGTTTTCCTCACTGCGGGACATCAACGCCTGCATGCCCACGCAGATACCCAGAAACGGGCGATCCTGAGACACTTCGCGGACCAGCTGATCCACGCCCTGCTTTTGCATTTCAGCCATGCAGTCACGAATGGCGCCCACGCCGGGCAGGATCACTCGATCCGCCTCTCGAATGCGTGCAGCGTTGTCGGTAACCAGTACGGTGGTGTCCGGGGCGACGTGCTCTACCGCTTTTTTGGCAGAGTGAAGATTACCCATGCCGTAGTCGATAATGGCAACGGTTTTCATGATTTTGACAGTGTCCTTCGGTGACCGTTATAGCGAGGCTATCTTACAAAGAGCCCTTGGTTGACGGCGTGATACCCGCCATTCGCTCGTCCATTTCGATGGCCATACGCAGGGCGCGGCCAAACGCTTTGAACACGGTTTCAATCTGGTGGTGGGTGTTCTTACCCTTCAGATTGTCGATGTGCAGGGTCACCATGGAGTGATTCACGAAGCCGTGGAAGAATTCTTCAAACAGATCCACGTCAAAACCACCGACAGCACCACGGGTATAGGGCACATCCATCATCAGGCCAGGGCGGCCAGACAGATCAATCACCACGCGCGACAGCGCCTCGTCCAGCGGCACATAGGCGTGGCCGTAGCGGCGGATGCCTTCCTTGTTGCCAACAGCCTGTTTAAAGGCCTGGCCCAGGGTGATGCCGATGTCTTCCACCGTGTGGTGGTCATCAATGTGCAGGTCGCCCTTTGCGACGATGTTCAGATCCACCAGACCGTGGCGGGCAATCTGATCCATCATGTGCTCGAGGAACGGCACGCCCGTATCAAAGGTGGACTTGCCGGTACCGTCCAGATCGATCTCGACGGTAATTTGTGTTTCGAGGGTATTTCTCTCTACCCGAGCCTTGCGTTCGGCCATGGGGACTCCCAGTTAGCAGTTGGCAAAGCCATCAATTGGCAAATGCCGTCAAACTTAAAGCGCGCATTATACCTGTTAACAATCCTCGCGTCCCGCAATGGCCTCAATCGCTACGATAGGCCTGATCAGAACGCCTTTTTCAGGTTGTTCATGTAAGTATCAACCAGGCTATTGAACTCGTGCTTGATGACAGGGCTGATCGCAAGCTTGAGAAAACTTGGCAGCTGCACGGTCAAGTCTGCGCTGGTGTGAAATTTCACCTCTGTGGCGTTATCGCCCTTGGCTTTCAGGGTCCAGTAGCCGCTAACCACACCGTTACCCTCGCCTTTGACGGGTTCCCAGGTGATCTTGCCCTTTTCCTTGTCCGGAAAATATTTGCAGGCGTACTCTGTCTGAATGGCGTGTTTGTCGACGCCCACTTTTTCCATCACCCAACGGTAGGTGTTGTTGCCCATGTCCTCGAGCTTGTGGACCTTGGGAAAATGGCTGACCGACTTGGGAACGTCTGCCAGAAGCTCAAAAGCCTCATCGTAACCGGCAGGTAATTCAATTTCGCGGTTCAGCTCGATAGAAACGGTTATTGCCACAGTGTGATCCCTCTTATCATTGTTTCATTGTCTGACGGCTATTCTGGCTTATCACTACCGTATTGTCATACTCGCACGCTTTAATTTTGTGACCTCTGAGTTATCCTTGAACCATGTCTCGCCGTCCGGCGGACACGCATAAAGGAAGGATGCCGGTACCATGAAAGCTGTTCGCTACATTGCTTTAACCATCATTGGTCTGATCGTTCTGGCCATCGCCGCCGTCGCCGTCGCCGTGGCAGTGATTGACCCCAACACCTACAAGCCACAAATTGAAGACGCCGTGGAATCCAGCACCAACCTGGATCTGATCCTCGGTGGGGACATTGGCTGGTCATTCATTCCACTGGGCCTTGAACTGAATGACGTTGAAGCAACGCTGGACAACGAGCGGCTGGTTCGTCTGGATCAGCTGGTGGCCGAAGTCGACTTCTGGTCACTGATTGCCATGTCGCCAAGGGTGAATACCTTTCTGCTAAACGGACTGGACGCCAACCTTTCCGTCAATGAGCAAGGCGAAGGCAACTGGACTCGCATTATGCCTGAAGGCCAGCAGACAGCAGACACCGCGCCAGAACCCGCTGCTGCCAGTGAAGAAGAAGCGCCAGCCGAAGCTTCGTCCGGCGGCACTCCCCTTAACTTTAACGTTGACCAGATCGAAATCAGCAACGCCAGAGTCCACTACGATGACAAGAGCACCGGGCAATCCGTAACACTGGAAGGCGTGACGCTGACCGCCCGCGAAATCACCCTTGGTTCCAGCTTCCCGCTGGAACTGAGTTTCCGCTTTGCCACGAACCAGCCGCAGTTTGAGCTGGAAGGCAGCATCAGCGCCAAGCTAACTGCCAATGAAGCTCTGAACGACTTTACCGTGGCAGACCTGGACGCCAGTTTTGACATGGCTGGTGAACCTCTTGGCGGAGAATCTGTCAGCGCGTCTCTGTCTGGTTCCCTGGCCGCCAATCTGGAAAGCGAAACGGCTACCCTGTCTGACTTCACCGCAACCCTGGCCGACCTGACCCTGAACACTGACCTGAACGTGGTGGGTTTTGGGGCCAAACCACAGTTGACGGGTAATCTGAGCATTGCGGAGTTTTCACCGAAGTCACTGCTGTCGTCACTGGGCCAGCCTGCGATCGAAACCACCGACTCAGACGTTCTGTCCGCGGTCGCCTTTTCTACTTCCATTGGCGGCTCACCGGGCACCATTGCCCTGAGCGACCTGACCCTATCCCTGGACGACACCACCTTTAGTGGCGGTGCGTCATATGCCCTGGCCAACAGTGGCATTCAGCTGAACCTGAAAGGCGATGCCATTAACGTGGACCGCTACCTGCCGCCAGCCAGCGAAGAGTCCGCGTCGGAAAGCGCGCCTGCCGAACCAGCATCCACTGCTGAGAGCGATCTACTGCCACTGGAGACCCTGCGTTCACTGGCATTGGACATCAAGCTTGGGCTTGGCGAGCTGATCGTCAGTAATCTCACGATTCAAGACATCAACTCCGTGATAACCGCCAAAAATGGCCTGCTGAAGGTAGAAGATTTCAGTGGCAAGCTTTATGAAGGTGGCTTTAACGCACAGGTAACCCTGGACGCACGCTCTGACAACCCAAGCTGGGTCATCGGTTCGAAGGTCGACAGCGTGGAGACCTTACCGTTGCTCACGGATCTTGCCGAAGTTCAAATGCTGTCCGGCGCCGCCAACCTCAATCTGGACGTAAAAACGACCGGCAACCGCATATCCGCCCTGCGCAATAACGCCAAGGGCGATATTGGATTCAAGCTTGCCGAAGGTGAGTTCACCAAAATTAACCTCACCCGCATGGCCTGCCAGGGCATCGCATTGGTTAACCAGGATCAACTGGGCACCGACGACTGGGGCACCAGCACACCGTTCAATGACATGAGCGGCACCCTGAAAATTAACGGCAATACCATCAACAACACGGACCTGATTGCAGCGCTTGCTGGCATGCAGCTTGAGGGCAAAGGCACTGTCGACCTGGCAGCGTCCGAAATGGATTACGAAGCAGGCCTTCGCATTGTGGGCGAAATTCATCGCGATGAAGCCTGCCGCGTCACCGACACTGTGCGCAACGTGATCATTCCGGTGGAGTGCCGCGGCAACTTTGCCGAAGATCCGGCAGGCCTTTGCTCGTTTGATGGGTCACGGTTCCAGGACACCCTGAAAACCATTGCGAAAAATGCCGTGAAACAGAAAGCCACAGAAGAAGTAGACCGCGCGAAAGAAAAGGCCAAAGAAAAAGCCGAGGAGAAGCTGAAAGAAGAACTCGGCGACAAACTGAAAGGCCTGTTCAACTGATGACAGAGGCCGTCGCCGACCGGTTACTGGCATGGTACGACCAGAACGGCAGGCACGACCTGCCCTGGCACCATGACCGCAATGCCTATCGGGTGTGGGTGTCGGAGATCATGCTGCAACAGACGCAGGTGACCACCGTCATCCCCTACTTCCAGGCGTTCATGGAACGCTTTCCGGATGTAGAGGCCTTGGCAAACGCACCGGTGGATGATGTGCTCAGCCACTGGTCCGGTTTGGGCTACTACGCCCGCGCCCGAAATCTGCACCGCGCTGCCAAACAGGTCATGGAAGAGCATGGTGGCAAATTTCCCGCCGACCAGGCCCAGCTTGAATCCCTGACTGGCATCGGTCGCTCAACGGCCGCAGCGATCCTCGCCCAGGCCTTCCAGCAAAAGGCCACCATCCTGGACGGCAACGTCAAACGGGTATTGGCCCGTTACCACGCCGTGCCCGGCTGGCCCGGCAAAACCAGCGTGCTGAACCGCCTGTGGGAATGCGCCGAGCAACACACGCCAGACCAGCGAATCCGCGACTACACCCAGGCCATCATGGATCTGGGCGCCATGGTATGTACCCGCACCAAGCCAGACTGCCCTTATTGCCCACTTCGCGCAGACTGTGAAGCGAACGCAAACAACGAACAGCACCTATACCCCGGCTCCAAACCCAAGAAGACCAAACCAGAAAAAACCACCTGGATGGTAATACTGGAGAATAAAAACGGCGAGATATTGCTGGAACGAAGGCCGTCCAGCGGAATCTGGGGCGGCCTGTGGAGCCTGCCAGAGCTGGACCCTGCGTACGGGCCAGAAGAGTTGCAAGACGCCTGCGAACAGGCCTTCGGGTTCGACTGCGGGCAGCCTGACCTGGTTGAGGGCTTCCGGCATACCTTCAGCCACTACCACCTGCACATCCAACCCGCCCGGCTTAATGTTGCCAATGCCACCCGTGTTGCAGACAATGGCGACCAACAATGGATCCATCGGGATAAGGCCCTTACCCTGGGCCTGCCCGCACCGATCCGCACACTCTTAAACCGCTCGCAGGAGCCAACATGAGCCGCACCGTATTCTGTCGGAAATATCAGGAAGAACTGGAAGGGCTGGATTTTCCACCCATGCCCGGCAAGAAAGGCGAAGACCTGTACGAAAACGTCAGCAAGAAAGCCTGGGAAGAGTGGCAGGCCCAGCAAACCATGCTGATCAATGAAAAACACCTGAGCCTAATGGACCCGAACAACCGTAAATACCTGCAGGCGCAGATGGAGCGGTTCTTCAATAACGAGCCCTTCGACAAGGCCGAAGGCTACGTACCGCCAGAGCAATAAAAACGCAGGAATTTTTTCCCGCGCAGCCTTGACTCAAAACCCCTAAACCGGTTTAATAGCGCCCCGTTGCAGCACAGACTGCGACACGCCCGGATAGCTCAGTTGGTAGAGCAGGGGATTGAAAATCCCCGTGTCGGTGGTTCGATTCCGCCTCCGGGCACCATCCGAATTTTAGAAAAAGCCCGCTTCGTGCGGGCTTTTTTGTGGGCAGCTTTCCAGTTGGCGTTGTAATTAATCTACCTTCTGTCAGGATGCCCCCATGTTGCTATCTTTGATTGCCATCGTTCTTGGTCTGGCTCTTCTGGTTTGGAGTGCAGGCAAATTTGTTGAAGGCTCTGCTGCCACAGCAGAACACTTTGGTATGCCGCCCCTGCTTATTGGCATGGTGGTGGTTGGCTTCGGCACATCAGCACCTGAAATGGTGGTATCGGCACTCGCGGCTACCCAGGGAAATCCGGGGCTGGCGCTTGGCAACGCCTATGGCTCGAACATCACCAATATTGCCTTGATTCTGGGCGTCACCGCACTGATCAGCCCAATCGCCGTTCACTCCCAGATCATGCGCAAGGAGTTGCCAATACTCGTCGCTGTGACGGCATTTGCCACTTGGCAACTCTGGGACGGCAACCTGTCCCGGCTGGATGCAGTTGGGCTATTAGCGGTATTCGCAGCGCTTCTGGCCTGGTCTATCTGGCAGGGTATGACCCAGAAGTCAGATTCTTTGGCTGAAGAGATCTCTGCAGAGATGGCAGGCCTTGCAATGCCCTTGCGCCGAGCCGTCATGTGGTTGCTGGCCGGGCTGTTGCTGTTGATCATCAGCTCTCGAGTTCTGGTGTGGGGCGCCATCGACATCGCTCAGGGGCTCGGTGTCAGTGATTTGATCATCGGCCTGACCATCGTGGCTGTGGGTACATCGCTTCCGGAACTGGCATCGTCGGTCATTGCCGCGCGCAAAGGCGAGCACGACATCGCTCTGGGCAATATTCTGGGATCGAATCTGTTTAATACACTGGCCGTGGTGGGCATTGCCGGCGCGATCAGCCCGATGGCCGTCGCTCCGGAGATTCTTTCGCGGGACATTGCAGTAATGACTCTACTCACCCTGTCACTGTTCGTGTTCGGCTACGGATTCCGGTCAGCAGGGCGGATTAATCGGGTCGAGGGCGGTCTGTTAATGACCGCTTTCGTGGCTTACACGCTCTACCTGATTACCACCAGTTTATCCTGATCGGTATTACCCCAGCATACAGTCCCTTGAATGACGCTGGCTCAGCTTTCGGCGCTGTCGCCGAAGGCTGTTGCCCCGGTCGTTGGAATAGCCGGCACGCAATTGTTGCTGGATTCTGTTCAGTTGTTCCCGGAGCTTGTCGCATTGTTTCTGGTCGACAGCGGATCGCACTGCTCTACCCGTAGGTACAGAAGGCGGGTCTTGTTCCATCGCTTTTTCGATCTGCCGATGAATAGCGCCAACCTTTTTGCCGACCTCGATGTTGGAGGACATGGGCACTGTCGATGAGCGGCCAAGCGACACTGGCTGATAGTCGTGAGCCGTTGGTGGGGTATCGGAATAATGGATGGTGCCCAGGCTGTCCGTCCAGGTATACATTTCGGCGCCAGCCGTTTGCACCATCACTGTCAGGCACAGAAATACAAGATGCCGTCCTGGCATAGTTCCACTCCCTGTGGTTTTGCATGAAAAAATCAGACTCAGTAAATCAGACTGCCCTTCTCCAGGAGTGTTTCCACTGCGCAATCATGAGTGCCGGGGAATTCGCTTTTTACGCGTTTCAGATATTCCCTGGCCTGCGAGCGCTTGCCGCCCTCTTTTTCGGCTTCCGTCAGTGCGGCCAGATAAAGTGCGTGCGCTCGCACATCCTGCGACACCGTTGAGTCGTTGTAGACTTCCAGTAGTATGTCCTGAGCCTCGGCGTAGCCGTCCTCTGTCGGCGCGCTGTTCTCCAGGTACTGGATGATCTTGGGGCTGATTTCGTACTGGGAAGGTTGGCAGCCAGACGAACGGAAGAGCGTCTGGTAGTTGTTGTAGTCGTTGTACAGGTTCTCACGGAATTGCTGACGCTTCTGATGCAGCGCAGTGGCCGCAGCGCCCGAGACCGCGTATACAGACCCTGTAATCGCTCCGCCTGCACATCCCTGCAGAACCAGCGCAATGAAACCAATCCCCGCAAATACAGGGAGAAAACGACGCCCTGCTTGTTTAAAGATGCCTGCCATTGTTTGCGAACTCCTTTTCCAGATAGTGGTGTTGGGCGTAGCCTATCGGATTAAAAACCGGAATTCATGGACCTGGCTCACCTAAACTCCATTTTTTCGTATGGAATTCAGGGAGCCAGTCGCAGGAGTGGCGGGTAAAAAGGCAGGATCAGTTGTCCAGAAGCTCGATCCAGTGCTGGACGGGTACCTTTGATTTGGTCTCCAGATGCATCTGGCAGCCGATGTTGGCCGTTGCGATGCGATCAGGCTGGTCGATGGTGAGCGCTTCCAGCTTATTGTGCAGCAAACGCTGGCTCAGCTCAGGCTGAAGAATGGAGTAGGTACCGGCAGAGCCACAGCACAGGTGCTTATCTTTGGTTTCGGCAAGATCAATACCCGCTTTACGCAGCACCTGATCAACAACACCGGTCTGTTTCATGGCGTGTTGCAGTGTGCAGGGACAATGAAAGGCGACCTTGCCCTGGCTGGAAGAGACCTTCAGTTTTTCCAGATCTTCTTTGAGCAGGAACGCGCCGAGATCTGTACACAGGTCACTGACCTTCTGCGCCTTCTCTGCATAGGCCGGGTCGTCTTTCAGCAGATGGCCGTAGTCCTGAACCATGGCACCGCAGCCGGAAGCCGTCATCACAATCGCTTCCGCACCGTTTTCAATGGCGGGCCACCAGGCGTCGATGTTGCGTCGCATGGCGTTCAGAGCCACTTCATGTTCCGAAAGATGGTGATTAACGGCGCCACAACAGCCCGCTTCAGGCGCTTCCACCATGGTTATGCCCAGCTTGTCCATGACCCGCGCAGCGGCCGCGTTGGTGTTAGGCGTTGCAGATGGTTGTGCGCAACCCGCCAGCGCCAGAACAACGCGATCATGACTGGATGCGGGCCAGGGGCTGGCCTGCTTCCTGGGCGGCACTTTCTGCCCCAGCGCACCAGGCAGAATTGGCTTGAAGAACTGGCCAATTCTTAACAGAAACCCAAACAACTGGCGGTTAGGAATCACGCGGCCCAGTGCCCAGCGAACAATCCGTTGCTGCGGTGGCCGCGGCATTTCTTTTTCCATGAAGTTGCGGCTGATGTCCACCAGGCGGCCGTACTGAACGCCGGACGGGCAGGTGGTTTCGCAACTGCGGCAGGTCAGGCAGCGGTCCAGATGTTCACGGGACTTCTCAGTCACTTCCTCACCTTCGAGGAACATTTTCATCAGGTAGATGCGGCCCCGCGGCCCGTCCCGCTCGTCGTTCAATTCCTGATAGGTCGGACAGGTCGCCGTACAGAAGCCGCAATGAACGCAGGCCCGCAAAATGGACTCAGCTTCCTGACCTTCGGCGGTATTGGCAAATTGTTGAACTAGATTGGTTTGCATGGTTTTCCTGTCGTTAAAGCCAGCTGTACAAGCGTCCGGGGTTGAATAGGCCATCAGGATCAAACGACTCTTTCAGCCGCTGCTGTATGGCCTGCAATGCCTGGGGCTGATGGTGCATAACCTCGTCGGTGCGGTCGCCACCCCGGAACATGCTGACTTGCCCGCCCGCTTTTTTCGCAATGGATTCCAGTCTCGCGCTGTCTGCTACACCACGGAACCAGCGCTGAGATCCCGCCCAGTCGATCAGTTGGGGGCCGTCCAGAGCCAGATCTGGCGCGGTTGAACCCACGGAGAATCGCCACAGCGGTTCGTCGCCTTTGAAGAAGTCATGAGTCAGGTGCTGGAGCTGCTGCCAGAAGTCGTCGCCGTTTTCCAGAACTTCGCCAGACCACTTTTTCGCCGTGGCTTCCACCGCCGACTTTGCACCAGACAGGCGAAGATAGACTTTGCCATTTACCCACGCGGCTCCGGTGATGGGCTTGGGTTCACCCGCTCTCTGGTTCATGTAACGGATAACATCACTCTGGGGCATTTCCTCCACCAGCGTCATGGTCATCGCCGGTTTGGGCATGACCTTCAGGCTGATTTCGGTGATCGCACCGAGTGTGCCCATGGCCCCGGCCTGCAGGCGGGACGTATCGTAGCCCGCTACGTTCTTCATCACCTGACCACCGAACCGCAAGTGCTCACCCTTGCCGTTCAGTAATCGAATGCCCAACACCTGGTCCCGCACAGAGCCAGACCAGGGCCGCGCTGGCCCGGAGAGATTACACGCAAGAGTGCCGCCAATGGTTGAACCTTTGCCAAAGACTGGCGGCTCGAAATGCAGGCACTGGCCATGTTCATCCAGTGCGTTTTGGATCTCGGCAATGGTGGTGCCTGCGCGCACGGTCATAATCAGCTCAACCGGGTGGTATTCCACGATTCCCGTGTGCTTTTTGAGTTCCAGGGGTTCGGCATGGCTGTCCGACTCACGGCCCATGAACTGTTTGGTGCCGCCGCCGACCACATTCAGCTTCTGACCCTTTCCGCGGGCGTCCAGTATTTGCTCCCTCAGCTTTTTAGAAATATCAGCCATGGGCTGCTTCCACCGTCTCGTGTTTGTGTTGTTTATGTTCCAGCGAACGATACTCCTGACAGAAGCGCAGGGCCGGCACCCCTTTGCCCGGATTCAGAATGCCTTTTGGATCGAACGCACTTTTCACGTCATGGAACTGCTGCAGCTCTTCATCGTTGAACTGAATCGCCATCTGACGAATCTTTTCCACACCAACGCCGTGTTCGCCGGTGATGCACCCACCCACTTCAACGCAAAGGTTGAGAATGCTTCCGCCGAAGGCCTCGGTGCGTTCAAATTCACCGGGCACATTGGCGTCGAACAGAATCAGCGGATGCAGGTTACCGTCCCCCGCGTGGAAAACATTCGCCACGCGCAGGCCGAACTCTTCAGACATCTTTTCCATTTCCAGCAGCACATGAGCAAGATGACGGCGCGGGATGGTGCCGTCCATGCAATAGTAATCTGGCGAGATACGCCCCACCGCAGGAAATGCCGACTTGCGGCCTTTCCATAGCAGCGCCCTTTCTTCCTCGCTCTGGGACGTTTTCACCGATGTGGCACCCAGCTTTTTGAACAGCGCCTCGGCCTGTTCAATGTGCTCGTGAACTTCCTCTTCGGTACCATCCACTTCACACAACAACAGGGCCTTTGCCTCACGGGGATAACCCGCCTGAGCGAAATCGTCAGCGGCGATAATGGCGTGGCCGTCCATCATTTCCAGGCCGCCCGGAATAATGCCATGGGAAATAATGCCACCCACCGCATCACCGGCTTTCTGCACGCTGTCGAAACCCGCCATCACCACCTGGGCGATTTCAGGTTTCGGCAGCAACTTCACCTTGACCTCGGTGATGATGCCCAACAACCCTTCAGACCCGGTCATCAATGCCAACAGATCCATGCCGCAGGCGTCGAGCGCGTCGTTTCCTACGGTCACCCGGTCGCCCTCAGCGGTGATCATCTCAACGCTCAGAATGTTGTGGACCGTCAGCCCGTATTTCAGGCAATGAACACCGCCGGAATTCTCGGCCACGTTGCCGCCGATGGTGCAGGCAATCTGGGAAGAGGGATCAGGGCCGTAGTACAGACCATGCTTCGATACCTCATCGCTGATGGCCAGATTGCGAACCCCCGGCTGCAACCGGGCCGTGCGGGCCAGCGGATCCACCTCCAGGATGCGATTGAACTTGGCCAGCGACAGCACCACGCCTTCCTTGTGCGGCATGGCACCGGCGCTTAGCCCGGTACCGGCACCGCGAGCCACCACAGGCACGTTGTGTTCGTTGCACAGGCGCATGATTCGCTGAACCTGGGCCGGCGTCTCCGGAAGCACAACCAGCATGGGCATCTCGCAATACATCGACATGCCATCACACTCGTAGGGCTTCATGGTCTCGTTATCGGTGATGACAAACGCCGGGTCCACAAAGGCCCGGAATTTTTCAGCCAACGCCGATTTGCTGATGGTGGGTTTGGTGGTCATCTCAACCTCTGATGAAAAACGTCTTGACTGTGACAGCAACTAACCGCTTTGGTTTTCGAAATAATCCAGCCCGGCCTGCGCGCAATCCATATCTTGCTGCGGTGTGCCGGAGCTGATACCGATACCACCAACCACTTCGCCGTTCACGATGACCGGCAAACCGCCACCCACCGAGCTGATGCGGCCACCCACTTCAGTGTGAATACCAAATGCCAGCTTGCCCGGCACGTTCACCGCGTTGTAATCGTGAGTCGCCTTTTTCGCCGCTGCGGCCGTGAAGGCCTTGTCCTGAGCAATGGTAACGGACGTAATCTTGCCGCCATCCATGCGCTCAAAAGCAATCAGGTTGCCGGACTCGTCCACAATGGCGATACACATTGGCACGCCAATTTCGCGGGCTTTTTCTGCCGCGCCTTCAATCAGAACACGGGCTTCGGCCAATTCCAGTCGGTTGATCGATAACATGGTCTACTCCTTGAGTTTTTTAACCGTAAACAAGATTAGGTAACCAGGTAATGGCAGACGGCACCGCCACACATATAAAGAGCCCGAATGCCTGAATCGCCAGGAACACCAGCGACGATTTGAAAATCGTGCCCATGGTGATGTCTGGCGGGCATACACCCCGGATATAAAACAGGGCGTAGCCAAACGGCGGACTGAGGAACGACATCTGCATATTCACCAGGTACAACACCCCGAACCAGAGCACGACATCTTTCCCTTCAACGCCCGGCAGGCCGAACAGGCCAGGAAACTCCAATGCCTCAACGATGGGGATAAAGATAGGCACTGCCAATAGCAGAATACCGACCCAGTCCAGAAACATACCGAGCACCACCAGAAGTACCATCAGCAGCAAAAGCACCATGTAGGGAGACAGACCAATGCCAAGAATGGTTTCGGTAATGAAGTCCTGACCGCCCTGGAGTATGTAGAAGCCGACGAACACCGAAGCGCCGAACATGATCCACAACACCATGGCAGACGCCTTCGCTGTGGTCACTGACGCATCACGCAGGGTCGCGATGGTAAACACCTTGTGTTTCATGGCCACCAGAATGGCGCCAAAGGAGCCAATACCCGCCGCCTCTACCGGCGTGGCAACACCGCCGAACAAAAGACCGAGCACCAGAAATACCAGCACCAACGGTGCAATCAGGTCTTTCAGCAAAAGCAGCTTTTCTTTCAGGCTAATCCGTTCTTCTTCCGGCACCGGCGGGCCCAGCTTAGGGTTAATCCAGGAGCGGATACCCACATACAGCACGTAAAGGCTCGACAGAATCAGCCCCGGAATAACGGAACCCAGATACAGCTCACCAACCGATTGTTGCGCTACTACCGCGTAAAGGATGGCCAGAATCGAGGGCGGAATCAGTATCCCGAGTGTGCCACCCGCCATAATTGAGCCAAGCGCAATCTTCTGGTCGTAGCCCCGTTTGAGCATCGCCGGCAGGGCAATAATACCCATAGTTACCACAGCGGCGCCGATGACGCCCACCATGGCTGCCAGAATGGTAGACGCCAGAATGGTGGCAATGGCCAAACCACCGCCAAGACCGCCCATCCACTTGTAGACGACGTTGAACATCTCTTCGATTAGCCCTGCCCGTTCAAGCATGGACGCCATGAAGATAAACAGCGGAATCGCCGCGAGGTCGGAGTTGGTCATCATCGGGAAGATGCGGCTAGGGATGATGTTCAGCATCAACGAGTCGCCCACCAGATAGATGAACATGACGCCAAGACCGCCAGTTACGAAGGCCAGCGGCAAGCCCATCATCAGCAACACCGCCAGCGAGCCGAACATGATGTAGGTTAGCGGCCCAATTTTTACATCCGACAGAGTGCCCGAGAGCTTGAACAGAAATTTCTCGTCACTCCACGGGTCATAAAACAGAATGTTGATGACTTCCACCAACATCACGAAGGCAAGAGCCACCGTGGCAATAATCATCAGCCAGGTGCCGAGCTTGCCGATCAGGGGATTGCCCTGGTTGGTCACAGATTCGGTGCTCATGCGTGTTGCTCCCGGCCGAGTTTGATGAATATAACGATGTCCTTAAGCAGCTTGGACAAGCCTGCCAGGAACAAAAGTGCTGAACCCAACAGCATCACGCCCTTCACAGGCCAGTATTGAATGCCCCAGGTTTCAACGGTTCTTTCATCCATCGAGTAGGAGTTCTCCAGGAAGGTCCAGGAGGTAATCATCAACGCAATTGCAAACATGAAGAAAAACATGGATGTGAATATATCCATGCCTACCCGTCCACGTTCCGGCAGGAAGTTGTAAACCACGTCGACCCGAACATGGGCGCCGTGCAGCAGTGCGAAGGCACCGGCCATCAGATATTGCATGCCAAACAGAAGGAAACTGGCTTCATGGACCCAGATGGTGGGCTGGTTGAACACGTAACGCATGACCACTTCGAAGAAGTAAAAGACCACGGCGTTAACCGTCCAGAAGGAAATGAACACACCGGATTTATCGCTAATCCAGTCAATTGATTTGGTAAACCAGTTACTCGCGTCGCTGTAATCGACGGCCTTTTTCATCTCAGCTTCAATTTCCTGAAGCTTCTCATTGGCTTCGGCGTTTTTGTCGACAGCCCCCGAACCTCTGCGGGAAAGCCAGCGATCCAGGGCAATCATGATCAGCGGCATTACCGCCAGCCACCCCCAATAGAACCAATGGGGCAGCACAAAGCCAAACTGACTCAGATCAGACATGTTGTTGTCACCTTAATCACAGATCGGGGAAGGAGGAATGCCCCGCTGGCGCACTCCCTGCCCTTCCCCGTGATCAGTTTTGTTATGGTTTTATGAGGCTTACATGCCTTCGATACCTTTCAGGTCATCCTCGCTCAGATAACCCACGGTTTCGTTCATCATGTATTCGATCTGGATATCCAGGATTTCCCGGGCATCTTCGTTCTTGCTCGCCCAGTTGAACCAGATCGGAATCGCAGCCCGGCGAAACTCATCCATGTCTTCCTGACTCAGACGCGTCACTTTGGAGCCGTCTTCTTTGAACTTCTTCATGGCTTCAATGTTGCGCTTCTGAATCGTCAGGTAGTGCTTCTGGGAGTAAATCCGCACTTCGTCTTCAAGCAGTTGCTGCAATTCTGGATCCAGTGCGTTCCAGGCCCGCAGGTTCACAGTCAGGTCCATCAGGTCCACCGGCTGGTAGATGGACATCACGCCGGGAGGGCCAAACATGATGTAGTCGGTGACTTGCGAGAAGCCCAGTTCGTAGTTCACTGCCGGGCCTACGTAGTCCGCCGCGTCAATAGTGCCTTTCTCAAGTGCCGGGAAAATGTCCGAGCCAGGCAAGCTGACGGTAGACACGCCGAACTGCTGGAATACCTCGGCCACCATGCCACCGGGCACACGCATTTTCAGGCCTTCCAGATCCGCCAGGCTGTTGACCGGCTCCTTGGAGTGAATAATGTTCGCGTCGTGCTGGATCGGGCCGACGTAAAACAGACCGAACTTCTTATAAATTTCGCGGGTCTTCTCCAGCATGCCCATCGAGTAGAACATGATGTCCCACTGGTGAGGCTGGTCGGGACCGGCTGGGTAGGAAGACAGGAATACCGAGGCCGGAATCTTGCCGGACCAATAAAGAGTAAAAGGGTTCATGCCCTGCAGCACACCATTGCGCACTGCCTCGAAAAGACCGTTGTTATCCGCTGCAACAGACTTGGCGGGATAGGGTTTGATGATCAGCTCGCCGTTGGATTTTTCTTCGATGCTGTTGGCCCATTCCTCGAACAGGTCATAGCCGACAGTGCCAGCATCCCACACGGACTGAATCTTCCAGGTGGTAGCTGCCTGAGCCTGTGCAGCTCCAAGCAGTGTAGCGCCCAGGAACGCCGCCGCAACGGCCACCGACTTCAATCGGCCCGATTTTCCGACGGGGCTCTCGGCCCTCATTTGTTGTGACTCATTGTTCGTTGTCATCGACACATCTCCGTTGAACTTGTTGTTATCTGCGTCAGGTAAACGTCGGTTGCTACCGACATTAATTTGATATTCGTCGGCAAGCCCGATTTAGTCCAGAGGATTACCAACTGGTCAGACCAGTTTTGCCAAATGGCGTTAGACGAATTGCTTGAAATCGACCATATTAAAAGCCTATGGGAAAGAATCCGGTATTTAAAAAACTACAAAAGTGCACTGGTTAGACCAGTTACCATTTTCAGGCGAGACAATGGCGATAGCTCAGGAAATTTCCTTCAGACTTGAACAACTTATACTAGATGGTGGTCTTGCTCCGGAACAAAAAATGCCGTCAGAGCGCCAACTGGCGACTCGCCTGGGCGTTTCGCGTGCAGTGATACGCGAGGCATTGCATGAATTGCAGGGCCGCGGCGTGATCGAGACTCGCCACGGCAAAGGCTCTTTTGTTTCCCAAATAGTATCTACCAATGAAGAGCATACTGACGACGGCCCCCTGCTCCATATGTTCAATGGCCACCCAAGGACGCTTTACGACCTGCTCGAAGTTCGCGAACAGCTCGAAGGCCAGGCTGCGTATCTGGCGGCCAAGCGCGCCACACCGCAAGACCTGCACCGGATCACCAAAGCCTTTTCAAAGCTGGATCAGACCGACCCGCTCACCAATGCAAAGCCAGACCACAACTTTCACCAGGCCATTGTTGAGGCTTCCCATAATCCGGTTCTGGTGCATGTGCTGAACGGCTTGAAAAATCTGATGCTGCTGACCGTGCAGGCGTCCGTAGCCAACCTGAATCCACGGGAAGAAATGCGAAACAAGATCACCACTCAGCATCGGCGACTCTACCAGGCCATCATGGCAAGAAAGCCGGAATCAGCGAAACGGCTAGCGACAGCCCATGTTCGGTTTGTGAATGAATCGATGAAGGAAATCGAGCGTCAAGGTACGAAAATTATCCGGGTATCGCTGGACCGTGCATGAGGCAAAGCCGGAGCATTAGACTGCCTGGCTGCAAACTTGCATATGTAGCGGAGTGATCCACAATGGTCTTGATTTCCAAAATCACAGTCCGTAAAACATTGGCCTTTCCATAGACAGCCGCAGGAGCAACCCCATGGCGGAATCAGCGCCTTTGATCTGCAGGGACATACACAAGACGTTCGATCAACTGGAAGTGCTGAAAGGCATTTCATTGGAAACCCAGAAAGGCGACGTCGTCTCGCTGATCGGCAGTTCCGGCTCTGGCAAAAGTACGTTTCTGCGCTGCATCAACATGCTCGAAACTCCCACTTCTGGCGACATCATTGTGCACGGTGACCCGATTCGGTTCACCAAGAACCGCAAAGGTGAGCGCATACCGGCAGACAACAAACAGGTCGAACTGATTCGGGCCAAGCTGTCGATGGTGTTTCAAAGCTTCAACCTCTGGTCTCACATGACGGTTCTGGAGAATATCGTCGAAGCACCGATTCACGTTCTGAAAGTGCCCAAGAAGGAGGCCATAGAACGGGCGGAATCCTATTTGAATAAAGTCGGCATCTACGAGCGCAAGGATTACTACCCAGCGCAGATGTCGGGCGGCCAGCAGCAGCGCGCGGCCATTGCCAGGGCACTTGCCATGGAACCGGAAGTGATGCTGTTTGACGAGCCCACGTCAGCTCTGGACCCGGAGCTGGTTGGCGAGGTTCTGCGAGTCATGCAGAATCTGGCAGAAGAGGGACGCACCATGATCGTGGTCACCCACGAAATGGCGTTTGCACGGGATGTGTCGTCTCAGGTCCTGTTCTTGCATCAGGGAGTGATTGAGGAGCAAGGCACACCGGATAAGGTGTTCAACAATCCGGATTCAGAACGAATGAAGCAGTTTCTTGCTCCCAAGTTCTGAAACGCAATGCTATCTTGAAATCAGAAAGTAAAAAGTAGAAAAGCCAATAAAGCCCGCAAGGCAATTTAAGACTGGAGAAGTTACTCATGAAAAAACTGATTGTTGCAGCAAGCGCCGCACTGGCCGCCATGACCATGTTGGCCGGCGCAGCCCAGGCCCAGGAGCGCAACCTGCGCATCGCGTTCGACGTGCCTTACGCGCCGTTCGAATACAAGGACGACAACGGCGAGCTGACCGGTTTCGAAGTGGAACTGGCCGAAGCCATGTGTGAAGAAATGAACGCCAACTGCGATTTCGTTATCCAGGCGTGGGACGGCATGATTCCGGGCCTGCTGGCTCGCAAGTTCGACCTCATCATGTCTTCCATGTCCATCACGCCGGAGCGTGCAGAGCGCGTCCTGTTCTCCGAGCCGTACTACAACACTCCGGGCGGCTGGTTCGCGCGTGAAGACTTCGATACCGACGTGACCGACATGTCAGCAATGGAAGGCATGACCGTGGGCGTTCAGCGTGGTACCACCATGGATACCTACGTCACCGAAGAAATGGGTGGCATCGTGACCATCAACCGCTACACCACCGCAGACGACATGGTTCTGGACCTGGAAGGCCAGCGCCTGGACGTGGTCTTCGTGGACTATCCGGTCGGTGAAGAAACCATCCTGAGCAAAGACGGCTTCAAAGAAGTCGGCGAGCCGGTCAAGCTGGGCCAGGGCGTGGGTGTTGCCATGCGCAAGCGTGACACCGACGTGGCCGAGGAAGTCAATGCCGCACTGGCGACTCTGAAGGAAGATGGCACCTACGACACCATCATGAAGAAATACTTCAACTACGACATCAAGATGTAAAACAGCCGCGGGGTGGCCAGCCTGGCCACCCCCACTGACTGGACCCGCTTCATGCTCGACCTGAAAGGCTATGGCCCTGCATTGTTAGACGGTGCTGTGGTGACCGTTCAACTTGCGTTTCTGTCGCTGACGATGGCCCTGATTCTGGGTCTGATTGGCGCATCGGCCAAGCTATCAAACAGCCGCATAGCGGTTGGCATCGCAACCACCTACACCACCCTGATCCGCGGCGTGCCGGATCTGGTCATGATGTTGCTTTTTTATTACGGCGGCCAGGTGATGGTGAACAACATCTCAGACATGATCTGGGAAGCCTACGAAATCGATTTCTTTTTCCAGTTTGACCCGTTTATCTCCGGCGTCATCACCATCGGGCTGATTTTCGGCGCTTACATGACCGAAACCTTCCGTGGCGCGTTCCTTGCCGTTGAGAGTGGTCAGATTGAAGCCGCGCGGGCCTATGGTTTTACCCGCTGGCACACCTTTCGGCGCATCATGTTTCCGCAGATGCTGCGCCACGCCCTGCCCGGTATCGGTAACAACTGGCAGGTATTGCTGAAAACCACGGCGCTGGTGTCTATCATCGGGCTGACCGACATGGTGCGCGTGGCCGAAGAGGCTGCCAAAGCAGAACGCATGCCCTTCCATTTCTTTATCCCGGTGGCTTTTGTGTACCTGACTCTGACCGCAGGTTCAGAGCTTTTCATTCGCTGGCTCGACAAACGGGCCAATGTGGGCGTGGTCCACGGGAGCTGATCCATGCCTGAATTTCTGAACGAATTGCTCAGCCAGAACGAAATCTTCACCGGCCCGACCATCATGGAATACTGGGGCGGCCTGGTAACCACCGTCCAGCTGGTTTTTCTCTCTCTTGTTCTGGGGCTGGTTATAGCGGTGCCGCTGGCCATCATGCGCACCTCCAAGAACCCGTTGGTGAACTTTCCCGTTTGGCTATATACCTATGTCTTCCGCGGCACACCGCTGCTGATCCAGCTATACATCATCTATTACGGCATCGCACAGATCGAAGGCATCCAGCAAACCTTCTGGTGGGATATTTTCCGCGAGGCTTTCTACCCGGCCTTGCTGGCTTTCACCCTGAACACAGCCGCCTACACCACCGAGATCATTCGTGGAGCCATTATCTCAACACCCAACGGTGAGATTGAGGCTGCCAAAGCTTACGGAATGAACTGGGCAAAACGCCTGCGCCGGATCATTCTGCCCAGCGCAGCGCGGCGTGCGGTACAGGCCTATTCCAACGAAGTCATCTTTATGCTCCATGCCAGCGCCATCGCCAGCGTGGTGACTCTGGTAGACCTGACCGGTGCGGCCCGCAATATCTATTCGCGCTTTTACGCGCCGTTCGACGCGTTCATCTTTGTGGCATTGATCTACATGGCGCTGACCTTCCTTCTGGTGTTTGCCTTCCGTAAGCTGGAGAAATACCTGCTTCGCCACCAACAGCCAGTCACCAGTTAAGGCTCTTTGATTATGTCAGTCCGAAAACAACTCTTCGGAAAAAATCTGGATTGGCTGGGCCACACGACCTCTTCCACCACTCGGGTAACCGAAGAGAAAATCGTCGTCATGGAGGATGGCACGGGGATTCAGCGCCAGGACGCGGGCCTGCTGTATCTGACCCCACCGGAAGGCAGGGCGAACCCTAACAACGAAGCGCTGATTGTGTCGGCCGGCGTTCACGGCAACGAAACTGCACCAATCGAAGTACTGAATGGCCTTTTGGAAGAGCTGCTCGACGGGCAATGGCAACTGGCCTGCCCGCTTTTGTTGATACTGGGAAATCCGCTGGCCATTGATCTGGGCGAGCGCTTCATGGACGTCAACCTGAACCGGCTGTTCGGCGGCGCACACCGCAAACCTGAATACACCGGTCTGCCAGAGGCCGATCGCGCGCGCAGCCTGGAACAAGCCTGCGAAGCGTTTGCCACCCGCCATCCAGACAGGCTGAGCCACTACGACCTGCACACAGCCATTCGGCCATCCTACCGGGAACGGTTTGCACTGTATCCGTTCATCGAGGGCCGCGAGGTACCCAGGGAACAGGTGGAGTTTTTACTGGAAGCCGACGTCGACACCCTGCTGCTGCAACATCGGGAAGGCACTACCTTTGCCTCTTACTCGTCCTCAACGCTGGCAGCAGAAAGCTTTACGGTAGAACTGGGCAAAGTGCAGCCGTTTGGCCAGAACGACCTGAGCCGGTTCAGCGGCATCCGCGATGCCCTCCGACGTCGGTTCAGGGGTGAAGCAGCGCCCGCTACGAAAACAGACTCACAACCCACTATTTTCGAAGTGGTCCATGAAGTCCTGAACACCGGCGACAGTTTCCAGTTTCACATCCCGGACGACGTGGCCAACTTCACTGAGTATCAGCCCGGCACCGTCATCTGGGAAGACAGCGCCGCCCATTACGCCGTGGGTGATGTGCCGGAAGCGATCATTTTTCCCAACCGCCATGTGCCTGTTGGTCATCGGGTTGGGCTGATGATCAGGCCCGTGGGCTGAAATCCAGGGCCAGAGCCAGCCACTCTGTTCGAACGATCGAATCTATTCGTTAAACCTAATTTCTCCTGCAGGGCTGAAAGGCCGATTCTGAGCGCTCAAGAAATTCGCTTTCTTCTTGGGCAGATTGACCGCCATCAAATCGCAACGCTCGAAATTTTCCTTGCTGGTCGTATAGTTTTGATCTTTAGTCGGATCCGAAAACATAGCCCGAGAAACTTCGACATTGTTGAGCTGCCCCAGATAGACCCGGAAATAGCTTTGATAGATATCAGTCTTCCCGTGTTCGGTGTAACTCGTTCCCGTATAACGGGTGTCAAAGTCGATATCGGCTAACTCGAACGGCAATTCGGAACCGTCTGCCATCGCGACCTGATAGGTTAATTCTGGCTTAGGCTGCTTGAGCCCCATCAATTTCATGACCGTTCGACTGTGCTCGTTGAGCGGCTCTTGCGTAACATTCAATGTTTCGAAACTGGGCAATCGACTGGTAATCCAAACCTCGGAGGCACAGAACACCTCGTCGCCGTAATACCCGGCCCGCAAGAGTTGAGGGCTGCCTCTGCCTTCCAGTTCAATTTTGAGATGGTCTTCCCCATTCAGCTGTGCGATCAACTCTTGCGTTGCGCCCTCGACGCCATCGGGAAAGGTAACGATTAATCTCCGATCAATCCGTGGCGTTGATACATAGGCGACCAATGCCTCTTTGAGATCGTTCCGGTTGTGACTGCTTTGGCCTGGGATTGTGTCGAACTGGAGACGGAGCGTATCGTCCTGCTTTACCGCGCCTACAATTTTCGTCAGCCCTCGCCGCTCCAGATAGCCATTCAATGCCCATTTCACAGCCCGCTGGTCTATCTGATCTTCCTCAATCGGAATGTGCGCGACTAGCGGCTTCTGGCAACCCACAAAAAGTAAACAGACGAGAATGATCAGAAAATTACGGGGGGACATGATTAGAAATCCTTTTCTGTCGGTGTAAATCTGGCCGATCCTTGGCCTCAAACTAATGTGAGTGTCGGTTTATCGAAGCGGGGCAGTATGCTCTGGACTGGATATCAAGCTCAATACGTTTAACCAGCATACTTCACCTTATCCGCCATCCGGTTTGATCGGCGCTCAGTATCAATTCGTCTGACCTTGCGATACATCTCATCTTCTTTTTTCATTCTCCGGCCACTTGATCATCCGGCTTCGCTCCAAATATTCAGACAAATCTTTAAAAATTGTCTTGTGATCTTCGGAGTAATTATAGAGATCCGTAGCGAATATGCCTCCATCCGCACGTTGCCGCCCAAAAAAGCGCCCTCGTTCCTTGCAAGGGTACTTATTATTCTTAACGTATATCAGTAAGTGAACGAACCGACCAAGATAAGTACTGAAGTGATTTATAACCTCAAAATGGGATATATCAGACCACGGAATCTCTTTAAACGTACAATCGTCAACTTTCAAGGATTTTGGAGTGACTTCGATTACATTATTTCGAGCTCTAAAACTGGGATACCAGGTACCAAAAAGCAATAGCCCAATAAATAATGCCATCCCTGGCGCAAAATATACTGAAGTAGCTTCGTAAAGGAAGTAACCGATCAGGCCTGTTGCACCACAATGAAACAATCCCAAAGTATAAATTAAGGGTTTATCTTTCAGATAAATCCTCGTCCTGATAATTGTTGGTAGGTTTTCATTTGTGACTTCCATGTATGCAGCTCCTCACATCCCTATTATCAACAAAGCCCAATTTGCCGCATATCGCTAGCGGTAACGGCTAGAATACCCGTTGACACTTCATCTTAGAGTCACGCTAACATGGCCCCACGCGGCTCACCCGGCATCGGCAATCCCCTTCCCTGAATGTGAGCATCGAGAATGCAGGGGTGATGAAAGTTGGTGCGGTGCAATCGGTCACGATAGGTTTGCTCGTGGTGCTTGCTCCAAGATTCTGGTGATATTTTGCGCCATTTGAACGGGTCGCGATTGATGCGCTCATCCCATTCTTTGGTAACCGGATCTCTTGAGCGGAAAGGCTCGAAAATCGGCACATCGGGCAGTGGGCCGCTGACGTCCATAAACTGCTGGATCATGTCCCAGTATGCATGGATATCTTTTTGATTCATGGCGTCCGTGACAAGGCCTTTCATCCAAAGTTCATGCTTGCTATAGCGGTGCCGCAACACGAGGTTGAAATAGCGACCACCTCGGCCCGACGGGGTGTGAACCAGGTAGGCGTCGAATTCGATGAATGGTGCCTCGAAGACCGATTTACCTCCTTTGATACGGACCATTCCTTCGCGGCGATAGAGGCCTGTGGGATTGGCACGTGCGAGTCTGTCGGTCAGGTGGGCCAACAATAGGCGGCCGTATTTACCCCCGAAATAACAGAGAGCGATGAATGGGTAGATAACCTTGGCTGTGTCCCAAAGCCAAAGCCCCCCCTGGAGGTTGGGCTCGGTAAACACAACTTTAAGAATCATGAGACCGAATGGAAACAAAGATATAAAGAATGCTAGCTTCGCACACATATGCACCATGTACATAAGGCCTTGCAGTCCGCTGAGGAAGCCCTTGCTAACCGTGAACACCGCTTCACTCCATGGAAAACCATCATCCGCATCATTCTCATCCTCAAACAACCTGGCATAAGCCAACTGCACAGCCATTGAACTGGGTACAAGCGGATTCTGATAGTGTCCCCACGGCAGCCGCTGGAATGCCTTGTCCATCTCCGAATGACCGCCGGGCGGTAAGACCGGAATGGCATCGGAGCGGAAGGCTGTATCATGATAAACATCTGTCATAGGGTATTAGCCTGCAATTGTATGCCAGCGGGAAGATGTCCCTGAGAAGCCCGGGTTAATGGCCGGTTCTGATAGAGGATTCTCGATGTCGCTGGCCGGAAGCAAGCTTCCGTTAGGCATCGCAATTTGTATTTTACCTCTCAGCTTTTCTAAAAGCCGAGAGCGGCCCGCCCGGCGCCATTGGGGTTTGGGCAGGTGAAAGCGAACCATGTGACGCTCAGCGTCATAATGAACAAAGCTTGGTGCTATCGGTTTCGCTTTGTCGCCATACCCTGTTTCCATCCAGAAATGCGCCTTGAATTGATCTTCCGGCCTATCCATCAGGGAAAATGCGGCGGTACTGACCGCAATCACGTGGCCTTCTGTTCGTTTGTTTTCAAATAGCCATAGCTGTTCCTCACCAGACAGCAAGCTTCGGTCGTTAAACCAGGCCAAGCTGCCATCGATTCCGTTCAGCGGAAAAAAGGCGCTGATCAGAAACTGAAACGCATCGTCCGGGCTATCATGCAAATGCTGGAACTGGCTAGCCGCTTCCGACTTACCAAATGGCCCGTGCTTGAGCCAAATTTCCAACGTATCGTCAGTATTGAATATGCCCCAGAGGAGTCCGGCCAGCGCAACAACGAGCGCGACCGCAGCCACTGCGGCAGACAGGGTAATGCCGAGAACCGGAATTATGGCCGATCCTGCCCAATGGGAAAACATGAACACAAGAAAGCCCCCGGCGGCGGTAAAGTAGCCGGCCGCGGCATCTGTGTCGTTAGCCTGCAACCGCTCTACGCCCTCCCAAAGCGAAAGGAATACCTCCAGAACTGCACCAAAAGCTCCCGCAAATTTGGCATATGAAAGTACTCGGTCAGAAAAAAGTCGTTTGGCCACTGATTTTCCAAACGCATTGTCCATTCTATCCACATCAAGGCGAGGAGCAGTCAGCCAGGATAGGCGCGTACTTTTTGAAATATTCTCGGCTTCAACAATATGACCCAGCCAATACATGAGATTGGCTATCCCATAAACACCTATAGTTAGTTCTTTAAGAGGAATACCCTTCTCAAGGTTCGAGTTGAGAATTGACTGAGAACTTATGGCAATATTGAACCCGAACACCCCCAACATCCCCGGCGGAGCCCAACGCATCAGCGCATTACCTGCACGGGTTTGAAAACCCTTTGACATTTTGGCCGCCACGCTGTCCTTTGGCGCCAGGAACATCTCCACCTCAACCGTATTGGCTGGGGTCAGCCCCTGAAGGCCGGCGACTGAGGTCGCACTGGCCAGCAATCGTCCATTCCCGTTTCGAATAACCGCATAGTTGCCATTCATACCGGGCCCTACCCGGTTAACGACTCCCCCTTTGGGTCTTAACACCTCTACACCGTTAGGCTTACGCAAGGCATCATCGAGCTTATCGTCTGGCAGTGCGGAAATGCCGGCACCCTGGGTACCGAATTTTATCCCAA
Organism: Marinobacter sp. CHS3-4; assembly: GCF_030053415.1. GTDB lineage: Bacteria > Pseudomonadota > Gammaproteobacteria > Pseudomonadales > Oleiphilaceae > Marinobacter. Next base: position 912,174 of record NZ_JASGBJ010000001.1, on the reverse strand, counting down.
GAGGCACCATGTCGGGATTGGGATTCGCCATACTGAGATCCGCATGCCCGAGAACGAGATCTCTAAAGAAGGGGTTACCCAGCTTCATATATCGTGTGGGAATTTGCAGGGTGTCTTTCACCTGATAGATCGGGCCGTCACTGATTTTTCTGAGCAATGCCCGTTGGGTCACCAAATAGAATTCACTGCTGACATCCGCCATCAACTGGCCCATGGTGGTATAAGATTTGGCAACCCACTGAAGCAATTCCGAGTCTGCCATCTTCTGAACACTCTCCAGTACTCTGCCTCTTTCCTGCTCGCTTAACTGGTAATGCTCACGAATGGATTCCGGCAAGTCATCGGCTGCTGGCCTCTGCCCTTGTAACCACCCCATCAGCCCAGGCCGGGGCCGACCAGAACCATCATTTGGCTCGGGTTCACCGGCCGCTTCAGCGTTAGATTCTGTTGGCGCGGTCAGAAAAGCAGACAAACCGGCCTGCCCTTTTGCCAGTGTTTGGATATACCGGGCACCGGCTGAATCAAGATAGGCTTCGGTCTCTTTGGCAACCCTGCCTGCCAGAGGATCAAACTGGAATACCGAGGTTTCGAGGTGAGACAGCAACGGATTCAACGTTTGCAGCGCGATTGGGTAAAACAGCCCATTAAGTGCAAACAAATCATTGAACACCCGCACTGCATCGCCTTCCAGCAGGTTGATCCTGCGCCGGTTCAGCTCGTAACACATCGAACGACAGGCTTCCCGGTCCTCCTTGCGCAACGCCTGGTCGAGTTTGTTGAGATCCACCAAGTGCTGATAGTCCCTGTAAGGGCCACGCCGAGAACCTCTGTAATCCAGCACTGACGAATGCACCAGCATCGCACTCTTGAAATGAGGATGCTGCTGGGCAGACTCTGCCAAAGATGAAAGATAGGTCAGATGCAAACTGGTTTGGTGGGTCAGCCACTCAAGCTCGAATAGCACATCCGGCACAGGCACGCCGGGTATATGGCGTTCTTTGAGCAGCGCTAGCTGATCTTCCCCGGTTGCGGCGTTTTCCAGGCGACGCCGGACTTCATTCAGTAAATCCTTGCGTGCCGCTTCGGATTGATCCGTGGCTTCCTGACTGTCGGGGATGGACTTACTCTTGCCCGATAGAGTCCGCCATTCCTCACCAAGCATGTCTTCAACCCACCGGTTCATGCCTTTGGCAAACTCCATCGTTTCTGGGGCCTTGCACGTAAAGCCTTCCATCCGCTCCAGTTCCTCGCGAATGTTATGCAGGACGGTATTTTCGGCTTCCAGGCCACCACCGTTCAGGCTTTGTGCGACCAGCGCCGGATTGAGAGCTTCTTTTTCGCGATCAGGGTTTCTGACTGGACAGGCAGCGGCTTCGTTCAACAAGACCCAGTCATAGCTTGCCAGCTTATCGGGACCAAATCGGTCGCCGTACTGATAGCTCTCCAACGTTTTCAGGCTCTTGCAGCGAGCCTTACGACGGGCGTCGATATCATTCGCGCCACGCTTGCCATAGACCGGAATGCCCGTCAGCTCCCTGTAGGCCGCTGGAAGGTTAATAATGCCCAAGCCAGATTCGAGTGATTCAATGTATTCCCAGCTCCACTGCTGCTCGGACCAGGCCAACTCTACTTCGCCAATGGTCCACCTCGCTCGGCCGACTGTCTGAAAACGCGCTGGCACCCAGAGTGTTTCAAGTTCAACGCCCGACGTTTCGCGCACGTCTAATACGCCCGGGCCCTCTGCTTTGGCTCGCTGTCGGCAATCGGCCAGATCAATATCTCTTAGCTTGCCGTTTTCGTTGGTCTGTAGCTCCCGCCATAGAATTCCCTTCCAGAAGACATACAGATAGCCTGGTCTCAGCAGAGCGTGTCCAGTTTCGCCCTCTACCCAGGGCATCTCGGCCAACGGATATATTGGAAACAAAAGGTTGGGCTGGGTGCGGGCGGAAAGCCGGGTTGGGTGCGGTTCGTCCAGCAGCGGCAGTCGAAGCTTGCCCCCTTGTTCTTTATCGACAGTAAGCGAGAGGGTATGGTCGAAACGGTCAGCGGCACCTACTGCGTAATCACATTCATAACGCTGGTGCCATTGCCGTTGCGTCATGGCGAATTCAGCGACAGGCTCGCCACTTTTTTCCAGCAAAAGACCATGGCCCTCATGAACGTCAGTCCCTGCAACTTCCACATAGAGCTTCTCTGGTTCCCTGCAGGGTGAGCCTGTTGAAATACATGCGCCTGTCATTGTTGACTCTCCTTCCAATTCCTTTTGGACAACATTCCGTTGCTGATCGCAAGCTGACTTGCTTTACTCAGCTGTAACCAACCGTCACTCAGCGGTGGCTCGTCCTGAGCCGCTTCGTCCGCCCGTTCCGCCGTGAACGCCTGACGACCGCAAACCCAAAGCCACTGACGGACCACCCCGTGGAGCCTTGTTTTTTCTGACTCATCAAGGGTTGGGTAAAGTGAGCTGGCCACCCAGGAATCATGAAAGCGAAAGATAGCATCAGCCCCGCCTTCAACCCGGACAGATACCAGTGTTTGCAAATGCGCGGCGACAACCTCGAGGTGGTCTTTAGAGCTGAGCATCAAACCATCAAGACTGGGAAACGCACCCTGCCAATGGTGTAACCAGTCATGAGGCTGATCAATTTTCACAAGAATCGGGCTTACGTCAGAGAGAGCCTCATAGGGAGAGTTTTGATAAAGCGCCACGCTCTCCGGAAGTTCGATATGGCTGTAAATCAAACCCGGAGTGTTGAACGTGGGGTGAGCGCCCTCAAGCAGCGCATACCACTGGAGATTGCTATTCGAAAAACTCAGACCGCTGACATCCGTCACGTTCACCTCAGACATTATGACGACTCCCGGCAGGGACATTGGTCCAGAGGGCAACTCCCATCCGGTTGTTCCATGCACTTTTCGACCAGTGCCAGATTTTCGACAGCTGCGAGTTCCAACAGCTCCATAGTCTCGTCGGCCCTACCGACCGGTCTCACGGGCGTTGTCGCTAACTCAACGGGCTCCACAGCCCCACCGCTCTTCTCAACCAACCCCGGCATTTCCGGCGTCTGAACTTTCTGCCCACTGCCCTTGCCCGGCGAGCCACCGGCATTGAGTTTGATCGCCGCCCCGCTCAGGGCGACGCCACTCGGGTCGATCTTCACAAAGCTGCCACCGGCTTTCAGGGTAATTTCCGCACCGGCTTCGATGACGGCTTTCTGGCCGGCCTTGATGTGCAGTTCGGTGCCGGAGTCGCTGAGCCAGGCAGTGCCGGCTTTCAGGTGTAGAGTCCCGGTCACGTTGAAGCTGTGGTCTTTGCCGGTTTGTTCCCGTTTCTCGCCGTCGATGGTGTTGTGGCTGTTGCCTTTGATGTGGGCCTTTTGTGTGCCCTCCACCGTCTGGTGGCTGTCATTCTTGATGACTTCCGTGCGGTTGTTTTCCGTCAAAAGGTCCAGGTCTTTCTGGGCGTGGACGTAGATCTGTTCCTTGTCCGCCTCGTCCTCAAACCTCAGCTCGTTACTGCCCTCGCCCTTGTGGGTCTGGGTTTTTAAGGTGGTGCGGGTTTTATGTTCGGGCAGCGCATAGGGCGGCGTGTTGGTGGCGTGGTAGGTTCGCCCGGTGATGATCGGTTGATCCGGGTCGCCGTCCAGGAAGGACACGATGACTTCGTGACCGATTCTCGGCAGGGCCATGAAGCCATATTGGCCACCGGCCCAGCCCTGACTGACTCTGAGCCAGGCACTGCTATGTTCGTCGTTTTTGCTATAGCGGTCCCAGGGGAATCGAACTTTGACTCGCCCGTGTTCATCGCAGTGGATTTCTTCGCCCTCGGGGCCGGTGACCAGTGCGATCTGGGGGCCGTCCATGAGGGGGCGGTGGACGGTATTTGGGTTCAGCCGCCAGGTTCGGTCCGCCGGAATGGCCTGGAAGTCGTTGTGATAAGTGGTGGGTTCGCTACCCCCCTCTTCTTCCAGCGCCTGGGGCTGTTCGCCTTTGTGGGTAATGCTTGTCAACAGCCATTCCCGGTTCAGGGCGTCGTTGTCGTGTTCGGTCAGTTGCGCTTTGGCGCCCGGGGTGAAATCGGGGCGGTTGCTTTTGCCGGTGGCGGTGCTGGCGTCGCTTCTCAGGGCGTCCAGTCGTGATTCGGTAAAGGGCTGGCCGCTGGCGTCGGCTTTGAATCGGCCCGGGTAGTCGTAGTGCTGATAGTCAGCCCGCTGGGCGTCCAGTTTATCGGCCTGATGTTCGTGCATCAGGGCGTAGGCGGGGTTCTTGAAGGTGTAGTCCTTCATGGCCACGGAGGCGGCTCTGACGCGCTCCTGATAGCGGAACCGGAAGATGGCCGGTTGTTGGGTACTGCCACCGGCTTTGGTGTTGTATTCAGCCTCAGGAAGCCTGGGCGCATCACCGTGGTGATCGGCGATGATCAGTTGGGGTTGGTCTTCGCCATCCACGGATCCGTGGCTGTAGCGGTAGTGCCAGCCTTCTTCGGCGGCCAGTCGTTCCAGAAAGGCCAAATCGCTTTCCCGGTGCTGGACGCAGTATTCCCGCTCGATGGGAGTGCGTTTTAAATCAAAGGCGGTGTCGATAAGGCCCCGCTCTTCCAGCAGAGTGCGCACGATGGCGTCGGTCGTTTGCGTCTGAAAGATGCGGCTGTTGTGCATCAGGCTCAGGCGCCATAACGGCGGCTGGAAGAGGACTTCGTAGCGGGTGCGGCGGTGGCCGGTGTCGCCCCGGGCGAATTCGTTGACCACGCCGGTGAAGCGGCGCAAGGGTTCGCCGTGTTGCCAGACGATCAGATCCACCGGTTGTTCCAGCACGTCGGAGGCGGCTACGTCGGAAAAGGTACTGGCCAGGTCCAGCCGGCCCATGCACAGGCCAGACAGGCGCTCGGTCAGCTCGAAACCAACCACACTGAAAAAGTCACGGGGGAGTCCGCCAATACGGGCGGTGAATTGCAGTCCACTGGACTGGGGCATGCTTCAATCCTTTGAAAACCAAGTCCGTTTAGTTTTATAAAGCCTGGCCCACTTCCTGTGAACATCCATCAGCTTTATCGGTGGCAAAGGTAGCAAAGCGTGGGCCCTGAGTCCACGGGTGATTCAGGGCACACTTCCCATTCAGGCAAAGTGATCAGGCTGGCGCGTTCACCGGGTCAGCCACACGGCATTTGATCACATAGATGCAAACCGATGGCACCACCAACAAGGTCAGCACGGTGGATGCCAGAAGGCCAGAGATGATGGCCCAGGCCATGGGCGGCCAGAGTGTCGAGCTGGAGAATGCCAAAGGCAGCAGGCCCGCCACGGTGGTCGCCGTCGTCAGCAATATTGGCCGGGTGCGCTGCTCGACGGCTTTCCTGACCGCGTCGCGAATCTCGTCCCCTTTCTCCAGCTGCCGATCCATGACATCCAGCAACACAATCGCGTTGTTCACAACAATACCCACCAGCGCAATCACGCCCAGCAGCGACTGAAAGCCGAACGGTGAACCGGAGAGCACCAACCCCGGAAAGATCCCCACAGTCGCCAGCGGCACGGTCAGCAGAATGATCCCGACCCGACGGAAGGAATTGAACTGCAACAGCAGGAAGAACAACAACAGCAACAATCCGATTGGCGCGGTGGTCAGCAGGGCATCATTGGCCTCGCCAGATCCTTCCGCGTCACCGCCCATTTCCAGCCTGGTGCCTTCCGGCAATGGGTTCTCGGCCAGCGCAGCGTCCAACCCTTCCAGGGCCTGGCTGAAGCCATACCCCACCCGCAGGTTGGACCACACGGAATTCATCCGTGTGCCGTTACGCTGATACAGCGCAGCGGACTCCCAGTTGGTTTCCACTGTTGCAATGGCTGACAGGGGTACCGCATCGCCCTGATCGTTGTAGATATTGATCGACAACAAACGCGACAGGGACAGGTTGATCCCCTCGCGGGATCGTAATACCAGAGGAATCGGGTCATCTTCCTGTCGGTACTGTTCGGCAACAACACCGAAACTCTGGCCGTACAGGCTCTGGGCAACGTCGGAACGGTCAAGGCCGAATCGGGCAGCGCTGGCGTCGTCCACGTTGATGGCAATGCTGGGCACACCAAGATCCAGATTATGCCGCACGTCCACCGTGCCTTCGGCGGAACGCAAGGCAGAATAGACCTGCTCTACAGCCTGGGCACGCGTTTCGTCATCCGGGTGATAAACACGCACTTCTACCGGCGCAGGTCTTGGCGGCCCTTGCCCCAGAATGCCAACGGTGACCTGCAATTCAGGAAACTCCTGGCTGGCGTAAGCGCGGATCCAGCGCACCATTTCTGTGGTGTCCTCCAGAGTTGGCGTTTCCACGACCATTCGGCCACGGTTTGGCGCTGCCGGTTCCCGTTGCAGGTTGTAGTAAAAACTGGGTCCGGTAAAACCGGTGAACCGGTGAATCTGCACCGCGTTCTCTCGCGTTCGAATCGCACGCTCCAGATCCGCCGCCACGGCAGAGGTACGGTCCTGATCTGTGCCCTCGGGCATGTACATTTCCACAATGACCTGTGGTCGGTCGGCGTTGGGGAAAAACTGTTTCTTCATGAACGGGGTCATGGAAACGCTCGCCGCGACCAACACCGTGCCAGCCAGAATCAACGTGCCCGGCCGTCGGGACACCAGGCTACCCAGGGATCGCGCAAATCCGATCAGCCAGCTTTCCCGGGCCTGCTCTTCCCGTGGTTTGAGAAACCGAGCCGCCAGCAAAGGTACGGCAGAGATGGCTAACAGGTAGCTGACAGAAAGTGTCAGCATGATCATCACCGGCACACCGCGAGTGAAATCTGCGGTACCGCCTTTGGACAATAACAGAGGCGCAAACGCCGCCAACGTGGTGCCCGTCGAAGCGCCCAGCGGGCCGGCCAGATCTTTGACGGCGCGAGTCAGCGCATCCAACCGTCGCATGCCGTCATCCAGGTGCCCCTGAATGCTTTCAACGATCACGATGGCGTTGTCGATGAGGATCCCCAGCGAGATTACCATACCGATCACCGCAATCTGATGAAGCACGCCACCGCCGAGGTCGTAGAGGCCAACGCTGATCAGCGCCACCATCGGAAGAATGGACGCCACCAATAGCCCCATTCTGATACCCATGCCGGTGAACACTACCGCCACGATGATGAGTACAGAAAACAGCAGACTCAGCGCCAGGTTGTCCAGACGCTCCTGCACCTTATCCGGTTGGAAGAACATTTCACGGATCTGGTAAGGCTCGAAGTCGCCCTCGATCAGAGCCAGTCGCTCTCGAACCCGCTCACCGAAACGAATGGCATCGGTCGAGCCTTCCTCCATGTAAAGGTTAACCAGCACCACCCGCTCGCCGTCGAACCAGGCTTCCGGCTGACGGGGTTCTGCAGGGCCGCGCCATACGTCGGCGGCAGCAGCAAGGGGGACCTGGGAGCCATCTGGCAGCTCGATAGGGGTCGCACGAATCGCTTCAATGCTTTCGAATTCGCTGTTTGGAAGCACCGACACTCGCCTGCCTTCAGACACCACATAGCCACCCGGAATGGTCTGGTTACGCTGGGCCAGAGTATTCAGAACCCGCGCCGGCGAGACACCCAACCGATACATGGCGGCATCGTCCAGTGCTAAAGTAATCTGCTCATCCGTGTCGGCTTGCAGCTCGACCCGAGACATACCCCGAATGTCGGAAAGATTGCCTTTGAGCCGCTCAGCCACATCGCTCAGTTCAGCCACCGACGACGAACCGCTGACGGCCAGAATGATGGCCGGAATGTCGATCATCCGATCGTCCAGAACCATTTGCCCCACGTCGTTGGGAAATTCCAGACGCGCGCGATCCATGGCCTGACGCACCCGGTCCCAAGCGGAATCCGTATCGTAGATTGTGTCGTTCAGTCGAATTCGGAACACGGCAACGCCGGTGCGGCCGGTGGCCTGCACCGAGTCGATTTCTTCCACCTGGCGCAATTCATCTGACAGCGGTTCAAGCACCAGACGTTCAACAGCTTCGGCGCTGGCACCTGGATAACTGACCGTAATCAGTCCGGCACGATAAGGAAAAGATGGGTCTTCCTGTCGGGGCATGGTGCTGTAGGCAGCTACCCCCAGCACGCCCATCATGACGACGATCATGCCCAGCAGACGCTGGAACTTCAGCAACCGGGAAGTCATTACTTCACCTCCACGGCGTCGCCATCAGCCACCCGCGTCATACCGGCGTAGATGACCTGATCTCCGGAAGTGAGCTCTGGCGAGCTGACCACAACACGCTCTCCCACAATTCGCTCAACATCCACGGATACCCGGCGTGCCACGCCGTCGGCCACCCGAAACACACTGGCTCCGCCGTTAGATTTCATTACCGCCAGCATTGGAACCGTCGTGGCAGAAGTGACGGTCGGGGTAATACCCACTTCAACCGGCTCACCCGGCTGCAACGTGCCTGCAGGCAGGCTGACAAGAATGGGGTGAAGTTCGCCACGAACGCTGCCCGCCTGCGCAATTTCCACAACCGAACCGGTGATTGGCGGCCTGGCACGATTCTGAACCGACCAGACAGGCAACTCGTTACCCAGAGTTACGTGGCTAAGCATATAGGCAGGCACCCGCACTTCCACTTCCCGCCCCTGCGGCGAAGACAGACGAAGCACCGGCTGACCCGATGCCACGAATTCATCCTGTTCGACCAACAGCGCTTCTACTCGACCGCCAAAGGGGGCGCGCAGTTCGCTTTCTTCCAGCAGCCGGGTCGCCTCGGCAAGCGACGCCCGGGCAGTGGCCATGCTGGCTTTCAAAGTGTCACGCCGCGAAGCCAACTGCTCCAGGCTCTGTTCAGAAACCACGCCACGCTCGTGCAAACGGCGAGACCGTTCCCATTCCCGCTGTGCCTGCTGATACTGGGTACGAAGCTCGTCCAGCCGCGCCGCCGCTGAATCCCTGGCAGGCTCCAGTGCCGGATTGTAAACCCGCGCCAGCAGATCACCTGCCGCCACTTGCTGCCCCAGCTCCACCGCCTGCTCCTTCAGCGTACCGCTGACCTGAAAGGTCAGGGTTGCCCGCTGTGCAGCCTGAACAATGCCGGAGAACCGCAGTGAAATACCTTCAGTCTGACCACCCGTCACATCCGCTGTTCGCACAGCAATGGCCTGCGCCTGCTGCGCGCCCTGAGGCTCTGCGGACTTGCACCCGGCCACTGAAATCACTGTGGTGGCCATGAATATTCCGATCAGCGAATTGCGGATAGTCATCTTGTTCGATCCTTTTCTGAGAGTCCTTTCTGCACTTTGGTCAATCTACGATATGGACATAATGTCATTCTTTGACAAATTGTCAATAATGGGTTTTCATAAAGCTGGAACGATCGATCAATGTCGCCAACCATTAGTGGAATTCCATGTCAGAACCGCTGAAAACCCGAAGAGAAAAAGAGAAGCAGGCACGCCACGAAGCCATACTGGATGCCGCAGAGCTGGTTTTTTCCGAAAAAGGCTATGAGCGGACGTCCATGGACGACATTGCCCGCACCGCCAGCCTCAGCCGCGCGCTTCTGTACGTGTACTTCAAGGACAAGTCGGCGATCCAGAGAGGCATTATGCTGCGAGCGGGGAAAAGCCTGTGTCGCCGTTTCGAAGAGGCAAAAGCAACAGCAAGCTCGGGGCTGGCACAGATTTCAGCGATGGGGCACGCCTACTATCAGTTTTACCGGGACGAACCCGACTATTTCTCAGCGCTAACCATGGCTTCTACGGCCGTAGCAGAGGCAGATGACGATCAGGCACAAGCCATGATCTGCTCGAAAGCAGAGACAATGGGTCAGATGGTAGAAGCCATTCGGGCAGGGCTTGAAGACGGCAGTGTCAGCCGGGAAAGGGTGAAAGACCCCATGGAAACCGCGCTTTACCTCCGGGGAGCTTTACACGGGGTCATCATGTTATGCCAGAGCGAACAGGGGGAGATGACAGAGCCTAAGATTTCGGGCCAGTTCCCGGCCGACTCACTGATTCGACATACCATGGAGATGCTAACGACCTCGCTGGCATCCTGATGGGCAGGGTCAGAGTTGAAAGTCGTAGATTGCCCCCAGCCCCAATATACCTGTCAATTCGTCCAGCGCCTTGCGTACTTCCTCAAGCAGCATAGGATCTCCCAGATCGCTCTGTACAAGCTCGTCCCGATAGTGAGCCTCCACCCAGGTCGTCAGGCGCTCGTATAGCGCATCGTCCATGATCACGCCGCGGTGCATAGCACTCAGTTCTTCGTCACTGAGCACCACCCGCAACCTCAGGCAGGCGGGGCCACCGCCGTTGCGCATGGACTGCTTCACATCAAACACTTCCACCGACGTGATTGGCCCACCACTTCGAACCAGATCATCCAGATACCGGCTGACCGTCTCGATTTCACGACATTCACCAGGTACCGCCAGCATCATCCCGTCCGGTGTATTGAGCAGCTGGCTGTTGAAGAGGTACGACGCAACCGCGTCTTCCAAAGGAACATCTTCTGAAGTGACCCTGATCGCCTCCAGCTCTGCCCCTTTCAGACGGGAACGAATATCCCCTAATACCTTGTCTTCATCCAGAAACGCCATCTCATGATAGAAAAGCGCGTTGCTATTCCCGACGGCAATCACGTCGTTGTGAAACACCCCGGCGTCGATGGCTTCCGGGTTTTGCTGGGCGAACACTACATGGTCCTTACTCAGGCCATGAAGCCGGGCAATGGCCTGGGACGCCTCCAGGGTTTGCCTGGCAGGGTACAGTTTTGGCGCTGGCGCCTGCTCGTTAAACGCCACCTGGCCATACACAAACAGCTCTACCCCTGGCTCGCCATAACCACTGCATAGGCGGGTATGGTTGGCCGCGCCTTCGTCCCCGAACTGGCTGACGGATGGCAGCGCCGGATGGTGGGCAAAATAAGCCTCGTCAGTGAAAATGGCCTTTAACGCTCGCCCGGTGACGGGGTGCTCGATGGAGCGGTGAAACTTGGCACCAAGGTTCGCGGGCGTGAAATGCACACGGTGATCTGCGGTGTCGGCGCTGGGTGAGACCGTCGCGGCGTTCGCCGTCCACATGGTGGAAGCCGACGACACTGCTGCCAGAAGCGATGGATGTCGGCTGGCTGCAGCTTCCAGCACCTCTGCATCGGCGCCGGCGAAGCCCAGCGCCCGAAGCGTTGGCAAGTGCGGGCGTTCATGGGGCGGGAGAACACCCTGAACATAGCCACGGTCTGCCAGGCGCTTCATCTTGGCCAACCCTTGGAGTGCCGCTTCTTTTGGGTTGGATACAGCGTGCACGTTGGATTTGGAGGCCACATTACCCCAGGACAATCCGGCGTAATTGTGGGTGGGGCCTACCAGGCCATCGAAGTTGGCTTCTACCGCGTGTCTGGCCATGATCAAGTCCGTCAATCGAAAGTGAGTCCTGGCGCCAGTGATTCCGGCACCTCGCTTTTATCGGCTTCCAGCGACGCCATAGGCCACGCGCAATAATCTGCCGCGTAATAGGCACTGGCCCGATGATTACCACTAGCACCGACGCCGCCGAATGGAGCTGCACTGCTGGCTCCTGTCAAAGGTCGATTCCAATTCACTATGCCGGCACGCACTTCTTCCGTGAGACGTTCATACAGCGCACGATCGTCAGTCAGGATGCCGGCGGAGAGCCCGAATTCCGTATCATTGGCCAATTCCAGCGCATGATCAAAATCGCGATACCGGTGCACCGTCAGCAGAGGCCCGAAAAACTCCTCATCAACGAGTTCCAGCCCGGTAACATCAATGACACCTGGCGAAAGCAGACCCGTTCCAGGCTGTTGCAGTGTCATTTCCAGCATTGGGTGAGCCCCTTTGCTGATGAGACTTTGCTGGGCGTCCAGCAGTTTTTCAGCGGCATGCGGCGAAATGACCGACCCCATGAAGGGCTGAGGATCGGCATCAAACGCGCCCACCTGTATCTGGCGCACCACGGACACAAAGCGATTGAGGAACTGTTCGCCTTTTTCGCCCTCGGGGATCAACAGGCGTCGGGCACAGGTGCAGCGCTGGCCGGCCGAAAGGAAGGCAGACTGCAAAGCATGGTGGACAGCGCCGTCAATGTCCGACACATCCTGAACAATCAGAGGATTGTTGCCGCCCATCTCAAGCGCCAGGATTTTTTCTGGCTTGCCGCCAAACTGACGATGCAACAGGTGCCCAACCGTAGAGCTGCCGGTGAAAAACAAACCGTCAACGCCGGGGTGATTAGACAGACCTTTACCGGTTTCTGCCGCACCCTGAACCAGATTGATCACACCACCCGGCAAGCCGGCTTTCTCCCAGATGCGCAAGGTCATTTCCGCGACGCCCGGGGTCAGTTCGCTGGGCTTGAATACCACGGTGTTACCCGCAAGTAGCGCAGGAACGATGTGACCATTCGGTAAGTGGCCCGGAAAATTATAGGGCCCAAATACCGCAACAACACCATGAGGCCGGTGCCGCAGAACGGCGTGGCCTGCCGCAACGTCCGACTCCGAGTGACCGGTACGGTCATGGTAGGCATTCACTGAAATACCAATCTTGCCGATCATCGCCGCCACTTCTGTGCGCGACTCCCAGAGCGGCTTACCTGTCTCGAGCCCTATCTGATAAGCCAGTTCTTCCTTATTATTCTCCAGCTCCCTGCCGAAGGCCTCAACAATGGCCTGGCGATCCTCAAAAGATCTCTTGCGCCAGTCGGAAAAAGCTCCACGAGCCTCACGAACAGCCGCATCGATGTCTTCAAAATTGGCGCCGGTGCCAGACCACACCACCTGCCCTGTGACAGGCTGACTGGACTCGAATTCATCCCCATGCCCCTGAATCCAAAGCCCATTTATGTACAAATCGCCTGTCAGGTTGCCCATACCGGTGCACCTCCTATCAATGGCCGCGAATGCCAGCGTGTTTGTTTTTTCTACCGTACTTGGTGGCACCGGCAACGGCCTCCTTCAAGGGTGCCAGCCTGACACGATCCCCTGCGCTAACCCCTAATGCATCAGCAATTGTCTCGCTCAGGCTCACAGTATCAAGACTCACCCAACTGGCCGGAACGGTGGTTACTCTAAAATCCTGAAACGAACCGTTGCACACCATGATTTCCGGCTCTGACTCATGTTCCCCGGCGAGCGCCTGCTTCTGCTCCGCCGTTTTCGAGCGGATCATCACAATCCGGTCCATGGAGTCGCGAATGGTTCGGACATTGTGCACAAACGCCTCAACAACGGGCCCTCCGTCGAAAATGTCCACCATGCCGTTAAAGTTGAAACCTTCGGCCTGAAGCATCTTCAGTGCCGGCGCGGTGTTGTCGTGTACCCGGCCAATCACTGCTCTCGCTTCGTCCGGCAACATCGGGAGATAGATGGGAAATTTGGGCATCAGCTCTGCAATGAAGGATTTGTTGCCAAGCCCGGACAAGGTATCTGCCTGGGTAAACTCCATATCAAAAAACTTTCTGCCCAGGGCATCCCACAGCGGGCTACGACCGTCTTTGTCTGAAACGCCCCGCATTTCTGCAAATACTTTCTCGGAGAAATGCTTGCGGAAGTGATCCATGAACATGAACCGGCAACGGGACAGAAGCAATCCGTTGCCCCCACCGCGGTGAGAGTCAGACAGTAACAGCGAGCAAATCTCCGACGTATCGGTCATGTCGTTGGATAGGTGCAAAGTCGGCGTTCGAACATGAACACCCAGTTCACGGGAGGCATTCACCGTGACACTTAACCGGTAATTGTAGAACACCTCATCCAGTCCAACCCGGGCCTGGATCCCGCTGATACCGACACACTGTTTCAGCTCGGTATCTTCCAATGCGAACAGATACAGAGCCGCCTCGGGCGCGCAGCGTTGATCGAACGCATCACGGGCATGACGAATTTTTTTCGCCAGCAGGCCCCGGTCTGCCGGCAGCGTTGTCAGGCCCTTCCCCGCCGATTGGGCCATAGCGTAAAGCGCCTCGAGATCGTTTTCCTGCAACGGTCGAATCAACAACATGGCGACCTCTCAAATCGGTAAAACCTATTCATAAAGGCACCACTCTGACCGTATCGCCAGCGTCCAGCCCCAGGGTATGCCAGGCCTTGACCGGAACCTTTGCATCCCCGGTCAACGTCTCAGTCATGGACGACACAGTGCAGCGAAATTCAACGTGCTCGCCGCCCGAAATCAGGCAGGGCTCGCCGTCTTCCGATGGCGTTCCGTGCAGAGCCGCAGCATGGCTGGCCACAATGGTTTTCAGGCTGTCTGTTCGGGCTTCGAGTACGGGACCGGCATCGAAGATGTCCAGGTAGTTTCCAGCACAGAACCCTTCCCGTTGCAGCAGCTCGTGGGTCGCCCGGGTTTTCTCGTGGGCCTTGCCCAGGGCGTCCTGGGCTTCCGGCGTTAATAGCGTGACGTAGATCGGGTTGGGTGGCATCAGTTCGGCGATGAAGGTTTTACTCAGGGCCCAGGAATGCTGATCGGCCGCCTCAAAATCCATATTGAAAAAGTGCCGGCCAAGGCTGTCCCAGAAAGGCACCTCACCCGATTCTGTCTGCACCCCCTGGATTTCCACCACCGTGCGGTCTGTAAACAGATGCCGATTGCTGGCCATAAACAACAGACGGGACCGGGACAATAATTCGAAGGCTTCCGTGTTTTTCAGAGCAGGGTCAATAGTGAACGCGCACAGCAAGGTCTGATCGGTCAGAGCATGGGACGGGTATAAAACCTCGACCCGGCGTGACACGCCCATTTCATGGGAGGCATGAACCAACGCATCCTTCCGGTAATTGTAGAACGGTTGCCCATGCCCGGCCCGGGCATCAATGCCAGCGACGCCTCTGACCAGGTTTGAGGCGGTGTCTTCGAGCACAAACAAGAATCGAGGACTTTCGTCAGAGGGGATCGTTCCCTCAAAAGACTGTTTGGAAAACGCGATCTTTTCTGCAAGCGCGTCTTCTTTTCGCGGCAAGGTCGAAGACAACCGGGGGCCTGTTCCCCCGGCCAGATCGAGAATCGCCTTCAGGTCGCCGGACTCTGCCGGTCGCACCAGCCACATAGGCAGCTCCTCTCTTATCGACTGCAGACGGTTTTCACGGCTGCTTCAAAGCGGGTCAGCGCCTCGTCGATGTCGGATTCCGGAATGATCAGCGAAGGCGCCAGGCGGATTACATTCGGACCAGCAATCAGGACCATCACCCCTTCATCGATGCCAGCTGCAAGAAACTCCTTGGCCCTGCCCTGCCATTTTTCGGTCATGACGCAACCCAGCAAAAGGCCCTCGCCGCGGACTTCACTGAACACACCGTAACGCTCGCCAATATCCATCATACCCTGTCGGAGCCGGTCGGACCTCGCAATCACGCCCTTCAGGATATCCGGCTGGCTGACGGTATCGATCACCCGCTGCGCAACGGCACAGGCAAGCGCGTTGCCGCCATAGGTACTGCCATGGGTACCCACACCCAAACTTTCGGCAATTGCGGCGGTCGTTAGCATCGCGGCCACCGGAAAGCCGCCACCAAGGCTCTTGGCCGTGGAGAGAATATCCGGGGTAACGCCGTATTTCTGGTAAGCGTAGAGATGTCCGGTACGGCCAACGCCTGACTGCACTTCATCAAATACCAACAGCGCGTCGTGCTCGTCGCACAGATCCCGCAAACCTTTCAGAAACGCTTCGTCACCCGGCAAAACGCCACCCTCGCCCTGAATCGGTTCCACCACGATGGCGCAGGTTTTTTCTTTGGAGACCAGTTTTTTCACCGATTCCAGATCATTAAAATCCGCGTGCAGAATACCGCCCGGAGCGGGCTCAAAGCCTTCGACGTATTTGGGCTGGCCACCAACGCTAACGGTGAATAGTGTTCGGCCGTGGAAGGCATTCTTGAAAGCAACAATTTCATTTTTTTCCGGCCCGTGATGCTGCCAGGAATACCGGCGTGCCAGTTTGAAAGCGGCCTCGTTTGCCTCACCACCGGAGTTGGCAAAAAACACTCGCTCGGCAAAAGTAAGATCGCAAAGGGTTTTGGCAAGGCGAAGTGCGGGCTCATTGGTCATCACATTGGACAGGTGCCAGATTTTTTCGGCCTGCTCCATCAATGCGCTCACCAGTCCGGGATGGGAATGACCCAGACAGGTCACAGCGATGCCACCGGCAAGATCCACGTATTCCCGATCTTCCTGGTCCCAGACCCTGGACCCTTCACCCCGCACTGGAATCACGGCGCCCGGTGCGTAGTTTGGCACCATAACTTCATCAAATAATTCGCGACTGACCGGTTGCTTAATCATCGGATTCTCTCTGGTGTTGGCTCAGAAATTGGCTTTTGCTTCTTATATTTAGGATTGTGTTCATGATACGCCACTCAGGGCATCAACACATCCGGAGAGCCTACGGCATCCAGTTCCAGAATTTCCAGCCGGCGCCCCGAATTTCTCCCAGTCACCGCCTTCATCACCAATTTGTAGGAGTCCAGGTCAAAGGTCACTGCCTGACGCCTCAGTGACAAGTCTTCCAACTCATTCAGGTCATGAACGGTGGCTACATGCATCCAATTGTAGACCACCAGAATATCCATTCGCTCACGTTCCTGATTCTTCTCGACAATGCCGACTGGTCCATGCCAGGGCCAGGTCTTCAGGCGAAGGTTGTGAAAGGCAATCTGCATCCTAAGATTGAACTTCACCCGATCCTCACCGCCATCACAGGCCCCCTTGCAGCGCCCGAGCGTTCGCTGAAAACAGGGGCCTTCGTTTTCCGGCTCCAGGCCCAGCAGCTTGTTGCACAGGTCGTTCTTTGCAGCGATGCCGCTCAGCGCTTTTTCCGCATCTTTTTTGCTGCGAAACAGCCCGAAGTAATCACCGAGCCGATGCGGTTCTATTTCCCTGACGAGCCGGGCCTGCAAGTAGCCGTCGTCGTTTTCGGTCAGTTCGATACTGACCAGGCTCTTGGCCGCCCGGGAACGGCGGTTGAAAAGTGGCTTCAGCTGCTTGATCTGTTTCAGCTCCAGCAACAATGCCCCCAACTCGCCGGCAGTTTCCGTCCAGTCGACACGGCGGAGACTTTCCGACATACGCACCCCGCGGCTGGTGTTGTGGTCGCCCGAAAAATGCGAGGCGACCCGCTGGGCGATGTTGGTGCTTTTGCCCACATACAACAGAACATCGTTCTCGCCATAAAATCGATAGACACCCGGTGCCCGGGGAAGGTCATGCAGAATGTCCGCGGGAAGATGCGAGGGAATGCTCGGACGCTGCAACAGAGTAGCCAAAGCCGAGTTCATGGACTCCGGCCCGTGCTCCGAAAGCGCATGCTCGAAGAAAGACAGCATGGCGGCAACGTCGCCCATGGCCCGGTGACGCTGCACCGCAGGTAGACCGTGCCTCTCGATCAATGCATCCATGTTGTGCCGTCGGAACTGCGGGTAAAGTTCGCGTGAAAGCTTGACGGTGCAGAGCACCTTCGCCGAGAACAGTCGTCCCAGCCGCCGGAATTCGGATTTGATAAAACCGTAGTCAAACCGGGCGTTGTGGGCGACAAATACCTTACCCTCCAATTGCGTCTCCAGCTCGTCCGCGATCTCTTCAAATCGGGGAGCCTCGGACACCATCTCATTCGAGATGCCCGTGAACTGCTCAATGAAGGGTGAAATACGCGTGTCGGGGTTCAACAGCGTCTGCCATTCACCCACCAGCTCACCCTCACGCCAAAAGCGTATGCCAATTTCGGTGATGCGATCGCGGGAAGAATTTCCACCGGTGGTTTCTATATCAAGAAAGGCGAATGTGTATTTATTCAGCGAATCGGTCTGGTTAGTCATGCTCTATCATACGCGGCGTGAAAGAGGACGGATGGTCTCGCAGGCGCAAGCGCTCGTTCGCCATAGACATTGGTCTGAAGAGACACAAAATTTAGTTGTGCCGTTTCGTCGCCCGGATTATTTATAACGACTCAACAACAAAAACAAGATCGTTGGAGACAACCCTATGAAATGTAGCAAACTCAGCATTGCAATTCGTACCTCGGCCACTCTTGCCGCTTTTTGCATTGCAGGCCACGCCAGCGCTGTTGAGCTGAATACCGGAAATTACAAGACAAGCCTTTACGGCTTTGCCCGCTTCGCCGCGGCGATTGATCTTGATGAGGATATCTCGGCAGGCGGTCGCGCGGGGGATTTCAGTAAAATCACAGTCGGCAATGGCGAAACGTCCGACGGACACTTTGGTGCAGATGCGACAGGTAGCCGCCTCGGCGTCGTCGTAACCAGCCCCGAAGAGGTAACCGTGCGTATCGAGATGGACTTTGACCGCGATGGCACAATTACTCCCCGACTGCGCCGGGCCTATGGTGAGTATAAGGGTGTGCTGCTGGGACAGGAATGGTCGAACTTCCATAGTTTTGTGGGCAACCCGTCAATACTGGACTGGGACAGCTTGCCCGGCCGCGCTGGCTTGCAGGGCCGTATTGCGCAGGCGCGGTATACCACCGGCAGCCTGTCATTTTCCGTTGAGGACGACACCAGCCGTGGGTCCGACAACATTGCCAACGCGGCGGGCGACAAGGTTGGTCTGCCGGTATTTACCGCAAGACTCGAAGACGGCTCAGGCGGCATGAAATACTCTGCTGCGGCCCTGGTGAAACAGGTTTCGTACGATAATGCAGCCGGCAACGACGACAGCGCTATTGGCTTCGCAGCGTTCCTGGCAGGCAGCGTCGCTCTGAGTGACATGATCAGTGTGATGGGTTCTGCCAGCTTCTCTGATGGTGCTGCAAACTACATCTATCGGTCCGGCGAGAACTTCGGTGGCTTCGAAGCCTATGCCGACGCCAATGGCGACCTGGAAACCATCGCCGCCTATGGCGCGAATATCGGTGCCAAAGTGTCATTGGGCGACGGCAGATCTATCAACATCGGCTACGGCATGACCATGAAGGACCTTGATGATGGAGTCGAGGACGCTGCTATTCCGGCAACATCCGTGGAAACCAACTCCATGCTTGCCATCAACTACCAGTGGATGCCCGTGAAAAGCGTCAACATGGGCGTCGAATTCGCCCGTTTGAGCACCGAGAACCAGAATGATGATGACGGTGATGCAAACCGCATCATGTTCGTAGGGCAATACAACTTCTAAGGGATTAGAAGGTAACTCAGGGAAGGCCCCGGCACCACGCCGGGGCTTTCCAGTGCATTTTTGGTGCAACTTATTCCAATCGATACGCTCATCCGGCACGTGCCGAAGAGTGAATAATTATTTTATCTTTACTTTTCATTGTCTTACGGATTTCTCGTATATTGGCACACCGGATGCACTGTTAGGTTAAGGGCAAGGTCGAAGTAGCCCGAATTCATTAACCTAATGAGGTGAAACCATGGAAAAGGCAACAGATCAAAAGCGGCTCTTTAACGTCACTAATCCGCAGGAAGCGAAAATGCTTGAGGATCTCCACGATTATTTTGACGGGATGTTCTTCGCCAACTGATTCACCGCTCGGGCTGGCGAGAAGCTTTCTTACTCGCCAGCCCGGAGTCGGGTTCTTACCCCACGGCTTGTCATCACACCCAACACCTCCAACAGCGACCAGAACCCACGGTCATGCACCTTCGGCGGCTTACCCTTGCCCATACGCCCCAACTGACGGGCATACCAGCTGACCTCCATCAAGGCCATATTATCGATAGCTTTGATGCCTGTCTTGATTGGCGTTACAGCACTTTCGAACGGCTCACCGGAGAGAATCCGATTCGGAAAATCCGGCTCGATTGCCGACGGTCGGGCGACACCTACCAGATCCGTCGCACCTGAAGAAACCGCTTCCGACATGCCTTGCGCGGAACGGAACCCGCCCGTCACCATTAACGGCACCGACACTGATTCGCGTACCTTCTCAGCAAACTCCAGAAAATAGGCTTCGCGGGCGCGGGTACTGGCTTTTACGTCTTTTTTGCCCTTGGCCATTGCCGGGTTCTCATAGTTTCCGCCAGAAATCTCAACAAGATCGATCCCCACGTTGGACAGTTCCTCAATCACCGCCAGAGACTCTTCCTCAGTAAACCCGCCTCGTTGAAAATCCGCCGAATTCAGCTTGATACCCACAGAGAAATCCGCACTTGTCGCCTCACGAATGGCTCGATATACCTCCATCACAAACCTGCGCCGATTCTCCGCACTGCCACCCCACTGATCGTCCCGCTGATTGTGGTGGGGCGACAGAAACTGGCTGACCAGATAACCGTGGGCGCCATGAATCTGCACCCCATCAAACCCCGCCTTTTCTGCGATGGCGGCACTGCTGGCGAACCGTTGGATGATGTCCTGAATCTCCGCCTCGGTCAGCGCGCGAGGCGTCGCAAACATGCTCTGCAATTCCTTGCGGAACGGAATGGCACTGGGCGACACCGGATCCGAATTCAGAATCTTCGGGCTTTGCTTCCCGGGATGATTCAACTGCATCCAGATCTGCCCGCCAGCACTCTTGCCAGCCACCGCCCATTCCTGAAGTAACGGAAGATCCCGTTCATCCTCAAGAACCACGTTCTGAGGCTCACCAATATGATGTCGATCAATCATCACGTTGCCCGTGATCGACAGACCAAGGCCACCCTCCGCCCACGTGCGATAAAGCGTTACCAGATCCTGAGTCATGCGATTATCGATGGTGCCCAGGGTCTCGCTCATGGCCGACTTGGCGAAACGATTGGGAATGGTCGCGCCGTTGGGGAGCGTTAAAGGCTTGGACAGTACTTCGGCGGGATTCATGTGAGCCCTCTCAGATCAATTATATTTCCGAGAGTCTGTCCGCTAAACGAACCAGGGCCATTGGCCAAAGTGACGCATCTGATTGAATCAGAGGCTGTATTAAGATATCTCAAACGTCAGAACGACGAAGGCCGGAACGCTTTTTCAGAACTGTAGAGGGCCATGGACGGCCCGAAACAAGCGCACAGGGATGTGCTTGTAGCGTGTTCTGGAAAAGCGTTCCGGCCTTGGTCGGACTCCCCGGCCAAAAGGCTCGGGAAGCAGGTCTGATCACAGTAACAGAGAGCGAATATCCCCCAGCAACTGACTTAACAGAGCCGTAAACCGGGCCGCATCTGCCCCATTCACCGCCCGATGATCGTAAGACAGCGACAGTGGCAGAATCAGCCGTGGCTGGAATTCCTGACCGTCCCAGACGGGCTTCATCGCCGCCTTGGAAAGCCCCAGAATCGCCACCTCCGGCGTATTCACAATCGGCGTAAATGCCGTGCCACCGATACCACCCAGACTGGTGATGGTAAAGCAGGCGCCCTGCATCTCAGCCGGTTTCAACTGCTTGTCCCGCGCCTTCTGAGCCAGCTCGGCACTCTCAGCAGCGAGCTCCCAGAGACCTTTCTTATCCACATCCTTGATCACCGGCACCATCAGCCCGTGGGGCGTGTCCACAGCAATGCCAATGTGAATGTACTTCTTGCGGATCACCTCTTTGCGCTCCATGTCCAACGACACGTTAAATTGCGGAAGATCCGCCAGCGCTCGGGCACAGGCTTTCAGAATGAACGGCAGCGGCGTCATCTTCACGCCACGCTTCTCGCCGGCGGCCTTCTGAGCCTTGCGGAAATCCTCCATGTCGGTGATGTCTGCATCTTCAAACTGGGTGACGTGCGGCACGTTCAGCCAGCTGCGCTGCATGTTGTTGGCCGTGGCAAACATCATGCGGGACATGCTTTCCCGTTCAATATCACCAAACTGGCTGAAGTCCGGAAGCTTCACGCCTGGAATTCCGGCGCCACCGCCGCCAGCAACCGTGCTGCCCTGCTGAGTCTGCGACAGCTGGCCTTTCACATAGGCCTGAACGTCGTCTTTCAGAATCCGGCCCTTGGGCCCTGAGCCCTTGATTCGAGTCAGGTCAGCGCCGAATTCACGAGCCAATTTTCGTACCGCCGGGCCTGCGTGTACCTTGGCACCGGGCGTGGGTGGCTCGTAGGTCGACGACGCAGGCTCTGGCCTGGCTTCCGAGTCACTTTTCTCTTGGGCCGCAGGCTTGCCTTCGTCTTTATCGGAAGCTGATTGATCAGGCTTGGGCTCCGGCTCTTCGGCTTCGCCCCCTCCTTCATCGCTACCGTCGGTAATCGTCATCTCCGCCAGATCATCGCCTTCAGAGAGCTTGTCACCTTCTGAAACCAGGATCTTGCCGATCTTGCCAGCATAGGGAGAGGGAATCTCCATGGTCGCCTTGTCTGATTCCACGGTCACCAGTGGGTCGTCCACGCTAACCTCGTCACCCTCGCTAACATTGATCTCGATAACCGGCACGTTATCAAAACCATCCAATGCAGGTACTTTGATGGTTTCCGTTCGCGAGCCACCGGATTTCTTTGGCGCCGGCTTTTTGTCTTCGGACTTGTCCTCAGAGTTTTCGGCTGAGGCCTCTTCTTTGGCAGGCGACGTGCCTTCGGAACCCGCCTCTTCTGACCCGCTGTCGCTGCCTGAGCCATCATCACCGCCACCGGCATCACCAGCGGACTCCATCATGCCAACAACATCGCCTTCCTTAACCTTGTCACCCACCTTGACGGTGATCTTGGTAATCTTGCCGGCTCCCGGCGAGGGCAATTCAACCGAGGCCTTATCAGACTCGACAGTCAGGATCGGATCTTCTTCCTCAACGGAATCACCCTTGCTGACAAGAATTTCGATGACCTCGACCTCGTCTGCACCGCCAAGATCCGGGACCTTTATTTCCTGCTCACTCATAGCGGTCTCCTTAGCTCAGCACCGGGTTCGTTTTGTTGCGATCGATTCCGTACTTGCGCATAGCGTCGAGAACCACGTCCTGCTTGATCTCTCCATCACGGGCCAGAGCTGAAAGCGCCGTTACCGCAATGTAGTAGCGATCCACTTCAAAATGGCTGCGAAGCTTTTCGCGGGTATCACTACGGCCATACCCGTCGGTGCCCAGTGTCAGGTAGGTTTTGGGAATATAGGCCCGCACCTGCTCGGAAAGCAGCTTGATGTAATCGGTCGAAGACACAACCGGGCCCTGCTGCTTTTCCAGGCACTGAGTGATGTAGGGCTTCTTGGCGGTATCGTCCGGGTGCAGGCGATTCCACCGCTCCACATGCATACCGTCACGGGCCAGCTCGTTGTAGCTGGTCACGCTCCAGACATCGCTGGCCACCTCGAAGTCGTCCTTGAGCAACTGAGCCGCCTGGCGGGCTTCATTGAGAATCGAACCTGCACCCATCAGTTGAACCCTCGGCGTCTTTTTCTTGCCCTTGGTTTCAACGGATTCGAGAAGATACATCCCTTTCATGATGCTGTCTTCGATGCCTTTGGTTTTCGGCATCGGGGGCTGCTCGTAGTTTTCATTCTCGATGGTCAGGTAGTAATAGACGTTTTGGTTGTCCTCAAACATCTCCTTGATACCACGCTGAACCACAACTGCCATCTCATAGCCGTAGGACGGATCGTAGGACCGACAGCTCGGAATGGTCTGGGCCAGAATATGGCTGTGGCCGTCCTGATGCTGAAGACCCTCGCCGTTGAGCGTGGTGCGCCCAGCGGTGCCGCCGACCAAAAAGCCACGGGCCTGGATGTCACCGGCCGCCCAGGCCAGATCACCCACGCGTTGGAAACCGAACATCGAATAGAAGATGTAGAAGGGTATCAGCGGGAAATTATTGGTGCTGTAGGAGGTTGCAGCTGCAATCCAGGCCGCCATGGACCCGTCCTCATTGATACCTTCCTCCAGCACCTGCCCCTTCTTGTCTTCCTTGTAATACATGATCTGATCACGGTCTTCGGGCACGTATTTCTGGCCTTCCGACGTGTAGATGCCCAACTGGCGGAACATGCCCTCCATACCAAAGGTACGGGCTTCATCAGGCACGATCGGGAC
Source organism: Marinobacter sp. CHS3-4 (assembly GCF_030053415.1). Lineage (GTDB taxonomy): Bacteria > Pseudomonadota > Gammaproteobacteria > Pseudomonadales > Oleiphilaceae > Marinobacter. Next base: position 888,310 of record NZ_JASGBJ010000001.1, on the reverse strand, counting down.
CACACGTTTACCAATGCGCTTGTCTTTGGTCAGCGCGGTCAGCAGCCGGACAAAAGCCATGGTGGTGGAAATCTTGCGCTCGTTGGAACCTTCAAGCAGGGCCTTGAAGGTATCCAGCGGAGGCGTTGAAAGCGGCTGACAATCCTTGCGGCGTTTCGGATAGAAACCGCCCAATTCCTGCCGGCGCTTTTTCATGTAGACCATTTCCGGGCTGTCCGGCGCCGGACGGTAATAGGGTACGTCCTTCAGTTCGTCATCCTTCAGCGGTATAGCGAACCGATCACGGAAGGCTTTCAGCTGCTCCACGTCCATCTTCTTGAGGGAGTGAGCGGTATTCTGTGCTTCGCCGGCCGTCCCGAAACCATAGCCCTTGACGGTGTGTGCCAGGATTACGGTCGGGCGATTGCCGTGGTCGTTAACCGCCTTGTGATAGGCTGCATAGATCTTGTAAGGATCGTGACCACCGCGGTTAAGTCTGTTGATGTCATCATCCGAAAGATTTTCAACCAGCTTTGACAACTCCGGATATTTGCCAAAGAAGTTCTTACGCGTATAGGCCGGTCCATTGCTCTTGAAGTTCTGTAACTCGCCGTCGACCGCTTCATCCATCACACGCTGCATCAAGCCGTCTTTGTCTTTCTCGAATAACGGATCCCACATGCGACCCCAGACAACCTTGAGCACGTTCCAGCCGGCGCCCCGGAAGATGCCCTCCAGTTCCTGAATGATCTTGCCATTGCCGCGCACCGGACCGTCCAGACGCTGCAGGTTGCAGTTCACCACAAAAATCAGGTTACTGAGATTCTCCCGGCCCGCCATTGAAATGGAGCCCAGAGTTTCAGGTTCATCACACTCGCCGTCGCCCACAAAACACCAGACTTTCCGCTCGCCCATGTCAATCAGCTCGCGGTTGTGGAGGTACTTCATCACGTGAGCCTGATAGATGGCCTGAATCGGGCCCAGGCCCATAGACACCGTGGGGAACTGCCAGTAGTCCGGCATCAGCCAGGGGTGCGGGTAAGACGACAAGCCCGTGCCGTCGACTTCTTCGCGGTACTTGTCCAGTTGTTTCTCATCAAAACGACCTTCCAGATACGAACGGGCATAGATGCCGGGAGACGAATGGCCCTGGAAGTAAACCAGGTCGGACTCGCGCTTTTCGTCGCCGCCGTGGAAGAAATAGTTGAAACCCACGTCGTAAAGCGTAGCGGCAGAAGAAAAGGACGACACGTGGCCACCCAGATCACCGGGGCGCGTGTTGGCCCGCATCACCATCGCCATGGCGTTCCAGCGGATCAGCGACCGGATTCGACGCTCCATGAACAGGTCACCGGGCATCCTGGCTTCCTGAGTCACGGGAATGCTGTTGCGGAAGGGGGTCGTGATGGAATAAGGCAGTTCAGTACCGTCCCGGCTGGCCCGCTCTGACAATCGTTCAAGAATGTACTTGGCGCGATCAACACCCTCCTGCTCAATCAGAGACTCCAACGCATCCAGCCATTCGCTGGTTTCTATGGGATCTTCGTCCTGGTACATCAAAACCTCCCGTCGACATAAATAGTGCGCTTGTACAAAGTGCAGCTTCGAGTTAATCAAGCATAGAACACGATGACGTTTTTGACCGCCCGTAACCACGAGACCTTTTGCCAACCCCACTGATAATAGAATTACGGCAAACCCGTAACTTTATTACATTTTGGCTAAACTTCAGGGCTAGATGGCAAGAAGAGTCAAGGAAACACCAAAACTTTTAGTTTAATTACGCAATATTGTAGAAGCGCCCCCGTGAAAACAAGCGTCTCAAGACTAAGGTCGTAGGAAAACTACGCGCCCAAGAAGGTTACCGTGCTAAACAAAAACCGCGCGACAGGCTCAAGCATGCGGCGACTGCACGCCTGCAATTAACTGTTTTAATTGCACTTAAAATGCAGAAAACGCAAAGGAATCTCCCGTCTTTTATTAGACCTGAAAACACTTCCTTTATTGTGTATACTCCGCTGCCCGATTTTTAACCAGCGGGCCCGCGGTTTTTCCGGGCTCTTATGACATCAACGCAGCCACGTTTGGCGACTGACAGAGAGGGCGATCAATGAATTCAATCGTCACGTTCCCGAACCGTATTCCAACGGTCGAATTCGAAGAGCGCAGATTCAAGGTCTATACCGACAAGCAACTGGACAAGATCGACGTCATCCAGAATCTTCCGGAAGAGACGCTGTTCGAGATGAAAGTGGTAGCCAGTGTGCTGCCCTTCCGGGTCAACGAATATGTGATAAACGAGCTCATCAACTGGGACAAGGTTCCGAACGACCCCATCTATCAGCTTGTATTTCCGCAGAAAGGCATGCTCAAAGACGCCCATTTTGAGCGCATAGCCACATTGCATCGCGAAGGCGCGGACAAGAAAGAAATCCAGGCGGTTGCAAAGGAAATCCGCGATGAACTGAACCCACATCCAGCAGGCCAGATGGAAATGAACATGCCTACGCTCGATGGCGAGGTTCTGGACGGCGTACAGCATAAATACCGCGAAACCGTGCTGTTCTTCCCGGCTCAAGGTCAGACGTGCCACTCCTACTGCACCTTCTGCTTCCGCTGGGCACAGTTCGTCGGCGACAAAGACCTGAAAATGGCCAGCACCGAAGCCGAGAAGCTTCATGGCTACTTAAAGGAGCACACAGAAATCAGCGACCTGCTGGTCACCGGTGGCGACCCCATGGTCATGAAAACCAAGAACCTGGTGCAGTATCTGGAACCGCTGCTAGAGCCGGAATTCGACCACATCCAGACGATTCGCATCGGCACCAAGGCACTGACCTTCTGGCCGTATCGGTTTGTGACTGATAAAGATTCTGAAGAGTTGATCGACCTGTTCGCACGCCTGGTCGATGGTGGCAAACACGTGGCTATCATGGCCCACTACAACCACTGGCAGGAAATCACCACCGATATCGCGGAAGAGGCCATCCGTCGCATTCGCGCCACGGGAGCCGAGATCCGCGCCCAGGGTCCGCTGATCAAGCACGTGAACGACAACGCTGACGACTGGGCCAAGCTCTGGGACAAAGAAGTCTCACTCGGCATCATTCCCTACTACATGTTTGTCGAGCGCGACACCGGCGCCAAGAACTACTTTGAAGTACCGCTGGTCGAAGCCTTCAACATCTACCGCGAGGCGATCAAACAGGTATCAGGCCTGGCACGCACCGCGCGCGGCCCCTCCATGAGTGCGGGCCCCGGCAAAGTGGAAGTTCAGGGCATCACCGAAATCCATGGTGAGAAAGTGTTCGTCCTGCGCTTCATTCAGGCCCGTAACCCGGACTGGGTTCAGCGTCCGTTCTTTGCCAAATACAGCGAGACAGCCACCTGGTTGCACGAGTTGGAGCCTGCGTTTGGGGAAGAAAAGTTCTTCTTCGAAGACGAGTACGAGGAAATGAAAAAAGGTAACGGCTAGGATAGCCGGCTCGCGTTAGAAACCCCGCTTCCGGCGGGGTTTTTTATGGGCGCATTCCAGCGACTGCAGCACTTATCCTACTGAATATAACTCTGATAAAGGCGCTCGTAGTCGCCTCGGCTCTTGAGATCATCAAGCCCTTCACGGAACTCCTTGCAAAGCGCTTTATCCCGAAAGAGAGCGGGGTAATAAGTGGGCGTGCTGAACACCGAATGAAAATGAACATCGCGATGGCTCATCAAGGCAGGCGGCATCTGCTTTCGGTACCACTCAAAAATGACCTTGTCGATGACCAGCAGATCCGCCCTCCCCATCCAGAACATTTTTACCTGAGCGGCCTGGCTGTGGTGCTCCATATAGAGTGAATCGTCCCCCCTATTCTGTGGAGCAAACAGACCGTAAAACTCATCGCCCAGATCCTGATAGGCGCGCTCCCAGGCCACAACCCGATAGCTTTCGAGATCACCAATCTCATCAACCATCATGCCCCGATCAGCCAGACTAACGGCGACATTCTCGAATTTGATGAACTGCTCCACCCGGCAAAGAGCCGGGTCGTCACTCCGCGCCGTGGCAACCGCGTCTACCCTGCCTCGCGTGACCGCATCCACCAGCGCGCCGTTGTCAAAATGTTCCACCACCAATGAATGGCCAGAGGAAGCCAGGGCCTCTCTGAAAATGTCGATTTCCAGTCCTTTACCATCTCGCCCGAACACGAACGGAGGTTTGTCCTTACCAAAACCCACAACGACCTCTGAGCCAGTCAAGAGGCCGGAAAATGAACAGGAAACAATAAAGACAATAATACAACGCATGGTGGTAAGCGGCACCGTCGCACATCGGACATCTGAAAGGGAGTATAGCGACACTTTGGGATTTGTCGCGTAAGCGCACCTGCATGACGGGCCTCTACCTCTGTCACTTCGGCACGAAATCTTCGGGTTTATCCTTCAGCCAGACGACAAACCGCCGCAATTCGTCCAGTTCCAGCAGAGCTTTGCGGGTGTTGTAATGCAGGCCCAGCTCAAGCTCGCCGCACGCTTTGTGAATGGCATTGTGGCAGGGTCGGCACACCCAGAGCGTTCTGGTGACCAGGTCCTCTTTACTGAACAGTTTCTGGAAACGTTTTTTGCGATGAAGCCGCTTGGGGATCAAATGGTGACGCGTGAGCTTTGCCACGGGGCGTTCGCAAAGCTCACATTCGTCGGGCTGGGGCGGCAGTCTCAGCGACATATCAGTGCATGAGGGTATACAGCTTTCGCCGATAAGTTCGGACATCCGGGTTGTTATTACCCAGCTTGTCGAATAGCTCTATTAAGGTCGTTTTAGCGACCTCGTCCTTGTATTTGCTGTCTACCTGCATAAGGCGAATCAGCAATTCCATCGCCTCGGCGTTGTTCTCTTTCAAAATGTGGTGCAAGGCCAGCAAATGCAGCGCATTGGGATCTTTGGGGTCTTTATCCAACGCGTCTTCAAGCTCTGGCACCGGCGGCAGCTCCGCTGAGGCTTTCAGAAACTTGATTCGTGCCGCCAGCTGTTTGGCTTTGTGCTGCATTTTTTCTTCCGCAGGAAGACTTTCGAACACCTGCTCCGCCGTTTCAACGTCGCCGAGCTCTGCCTTCAACTGTGCGATGTCGATCAGCACTTTGATGTCGTCTGGATTCTTTCGATTCAAATCTGTCAGCACGGCCAACGCGGCCTCGATATCCCCCTCTTCCCACAGTCGCTGGGATTTGTCATAAGGGTCTTCTTCTGGCGCTTCAACGTGCTTGTCCAGCATCTGACGGATATCGCCCTCAGAGCGCCCTTCATTGAAACCGTCCACGGCCTGGCCATCCTTCACCAAAATCACCGTTGGCAAACTGCGAACGCCCAGGCTTGCCGTTAATTGCTGCTGATCGTCAGCGTTGACCTTGGCCAATCTGAACGCGCCCTGATACTCGTCTGCCAGCTTGTCCAGAATCGGCATGAGTTGTTTGCAGGGCGCACACCACTCCGCCCAGACATCCACCAGCACGGGAACTTGGGCAGAAGCCTCCATCACGTCCTGCTGAAAGTTTTCCATTGTGGCTTCGAAAATATGTGGTGAATCGATCATAAGGGCACCTGGTGCTCGTCTTTTAAAAGTTGGATTGCTGTTGTGAATTGGGGCAGGTGAACGGATTTCAAGGCACAACCGTACTGCACGGCTGGCTGGCAAACGACTACCTTGAAAAACAGACCGTCGCCGCTAGATAGGCAATACGCAGGCTTATTTCTGCTTAACACATACTCCGGAGGATGCTGAATCGGATGAACGACGAAAACCGCAACGACGCGTTTGAAGCGCTCGACGAAGACGTCACCGAATACATTGGCAAAGACGAAAACAGCAAGAGCCTGGTTCTGCCAAAACAGCAGATGCCGCGCCGGATGTATGTGCTGCCTGTGTCGAACCGGCCGTTCTTCCCGGCTCAGGTGCAGCCTATCGTGGTCAATCAAAACCCCTGGCAGCAAACTCTGAAGCGCGTCGGTGAAACGGACCACAGGGTTCTGGGCATATGTTTTGTCGAAGACAGTGACCCGGAACAAGGGGTCCCAGGTAGTGAAGAGCTTGAGACCATTGGCTGCGCGGTTCGCGTTCATCACGCCCAGGAGGATAGCGGCAAGATTCAGTTTATCGCCCAGGGCCTGCAGCGATTTCGAATAACTCAGTGGCTGCGACGCAAGCCACCCTACCTGGTGGAAGTAGAGTATCCCGAAGAGCCCGACGAGGCGGCCGACGAACTCAAGGCCTATACGATGGCCATTATCAGCGCCATCAAGGAGCTTTTGCGCACCAACCCGCTGTATGGCGAAGAGGTGAAGCAGTACCTGTCCCGTTTTGGCCCGGACGACAGTTCACCCCTGGCCGATTTTGGCGCGTCCATGACCAGCGCTCCCGGCCACGAGCTGCAGGAAATCCTGGACACCGTGCCGCTACTGAGGCGAATGGAAAAAGTGCTGCTACTGATGGCCAAGGAACAGGAAGTAGCGCGCCTGCAGGCAGAGATCAGCGAAGAAGTGAACGACAAGGTTCAGAAACACCAGCGCGAATTCTTCCTGAAAGAACAACTGAAAGTGATTCAGCGCGAACTGGGTATGGCCAAGGATGACAAGACCGCTGATGCCGAGCGCTTCCAGGCGCGGATGGAAAAACTCGATCCGCCGGAGCAGGTGCAGGAACGCTTTGACGACGAGCTACAGAAACTTCAGGTGCTGGAACAGGGCTCGCCGGAATACGGCGTCACTCGCAACTACCTGGACTGGCTCACCCAGGTTCCCTGGGGCGTGTCGTCCGAAGATCATTTCGACCTGGCCGAAGCCCGCCGCATTCTCGACCGGGATCACGACGGCTTGCATGACGTGAAAGACCGGATTGTGGAATTCCTGGCGGAAGGCACGTTTAAAGGCGAAGTCAGCGGTTCCATCCTGTTGCTGGTGGGCCCGCCCGGCGTGGGAAAAACCTCCATCGGCCATTCAGTTGCCGATGCCCTGGGTCGGGAATTCTACCGTTTCAGCCTGGGCGGAATGCGCGACGAAGCCGAAATCAAAGGACACCGCCGAACCTACATCGGCGCCATGCCGGGCAAATTCGTACAGGCGCTGAAAGATTCCAAAGTGTCGAACCCGGTGATCATGCTGGACGAAATCGACAAAATTGGCGCCTCTTTCCAGGGCGACCCAGCGTCAGCTCTGCTGGAAACCCTGGACCCGGAACAGAACAAGGAATTTCTGGACCACTACCTGGACGTGCGCATGGACCTGTCCAAGGTGCTGTTCATCTGCACCGCCAACCAGCTGGACACCATTCCGCGCCCGCTGCTGGACCGCATGGACGTGATTCGTCTGTCCGGTTACATCGCCGAAGAGAAGGTAGCAATCGCCAAACATTATTTGCTGCCCAAACTGCTCAAGCGGGCAGGCTTGCTCAAAAAGCAGATGAACATCACCGACGCGGCCATCAAACAGATCATTGAAGGCTATGCCCGCGAAGCTGGCGTGCGCAGCCTGGAAAAGCTGCTGCACAAGGTGATCCGAAAAGGCATCGTGAAGCTGCTGGAAAACCCGGACGAACCGGTGAAAGTCGGCGTATCCGACCTGACCGAGCTGCTCGGCCAGCCCGCCTTCAAGAAAGAGAAATCACTGAAAGGCATCGGCGTGGTGACCGGCCTGGCCTGGACTGCCATGGGCGGTGCCACCCTGAGTATAGAGGCCTCCCGGGTCCACAGCAGCCAGCGCGGCTTCAAACTGACGGGGCAGCTTGGCGATGTGATGAAAGAATCCGCCGAAATCGCCTACAGCTATGTGTCATCGAACCTCAAACGCTATAAGGGCGACCCGACCTTCTTCGACAAATCCTTCGTGCACCTTCACGTACCCGAAGGCGCAACCCCGAAGGACGGCCCCAGCGCCGGCGTCACCATGGCCACGGCCCTGCTGTCGATTGCCAGAAAAGAAGCGCCGCAGCAGAACATCGCCATGACCGGCGAACTGACCCTCACGGGCCAGGTGCTCCCTGTGGGCGGAATCCGGGAAAAGGTCATTGCCGCCAGACGGCAAAAGATCAGCAACCTGATCCTGCCGGAAGGCAACCGTGGCGACTACGAAGAGCTGCCTGACTATTTGAAAGAGGGCCTGACGGTGAACTTCGCCAAGCAGTACAGCGACGTGTATCAGGTGTGCTTTGGCAACAAACCCAAGAAGGGAGCGTCGGTGCACTAGTCTCTGGGTGGCTTGGTGGCCTGCCCGCCTCGGAGCGATAACTTTTTCTTCGGGACAGGAACTCGCTGCGCTCAGACACCCTGTCCTGTCAGAAAAAGTCCTCGCTCCGCGGCTCATTCCGGAATGGGCAGAACAAATTTGAGTTCACTGAACTGTCAATTCGGTTTGGGGGTGGTGGTCAACTTTCTGCCGGAATAAAGATGTCTGAGCGCAGCGAGTTCTTTTTCCAAAGAAAATTGACCACCACCCCCGAACCAGCCCGCAAACTCAAGATTTGGCCTTCCAGCCATCCTCCCGAAGCACCGGCCCCACATCCAGAACCGGCGACGCATCAATGTCGTCCGCGTCCATCATATTCGCCACCCGCTGCAAAGACGCCAGAATCATCGTCTGCTCCCACTCCGCCAGACTCTGAAACTTCTGAATAAAATTCTCCTGCAACGGCTGCGGGGCACGTGCCAGAATATCCGCACCCTCGGACGTCAAATGCGCATGCACCTTGCGTTTATCCTGGGTACTGCGCACCCGATAAACCAGCTTCCGATGCTCCAGGCGGTCCAGAATGGTTGTCACCGTCGCCTGACTCAGACTCACCTTCTCAGCAATCGTACCGATGGTGACCTCGCCCAGATCCCGAATGCTGCGCATGATCAACAATTGCGGCCCGGTCAAACCAGCATGCTTGCTCAGACGCTTGGAATGCAGGTCCGTCGCGCGAATGACGCGGCGCAAGGCCACCAGAACACCTTCATAGCTGTCCAATTCAAAACTCCAGGATTGGTTGTGAGGAAAATGTTTACACCCCTAAGTATTAGAGGTCTTTATTCCAACAAATGCAAGACGCTGTGATAAAGTCTGCACCTTTTTGAGTCACAGCCAACGGAACAATCCATTAATGACCGCTTTAAAAACACTGATCGTGACAGTAATCGCCCTGCTGGTTGCAACGGCGTCCCAGGCACAACAGGGTGAAGGAGACGTGAGCGCAGAAGACGTGAAGGATCGTATCGGCAACCTCGAAGAGCCCATGTACACCCCTTTCGTCGAACTCTACCTGTTGGAGGAAAGCAAAGCCCTGCGCAAGGAAATGATGAACACCCGCGCAGAGCTGATCGAAAAGGTGGTGGACAAAGAACTGTCCGTCGCCGACAAGACCATGTCCTACGCGACCGACACGGTGACCTACTTTTTCTACCTGATCGCGGGCGCTACCTCGATTCTGGTTATGATTGGCTGGAACTCCATTCGCGATATGCGCAACCAGTTGTCCAGCCTTGCCGAGAAGCGGGTCAACGAACTGGTCGTGGAGTATGAAAACAGACTCGATTTCATCGAAGACCAGCTCAGGCAGAAATCCGACATCATTCAGCAAAACCAGAAGGAAATTGAGCGCACGAACGAAGTGCACTCGCTCTGGCTACAAGCCAGCCAGGAAACCTCGCATCAGAATAAGATTGCGGCGTATGATGCAATACTTGACCTGCGCCCCGACGACGTAGAAGCTTTGAGCTACAAAGCCGACGCGGTACTGGAAATGCAGGAACCGTTGTGGGCGATTAGTCTTTGCCAGCGCGCGCTGAAACTGGCCCCCGGCAATGGACATGCGCTGTATCAGCTGGCTTGTGCCTATGCCGAGATTGGTCGCTGGGATGACGCAGTGGAGACGCTGAAAGGCGCGCTCGAGATTTCCGAGGCTTACAGGGACGATGCCTCAGTCGACCCCAGTTTTGCGGAGCTCACCGACCATGAGAACTTCCGCAAGCTGGTCCATCAGGATGATGAGGACTCAACCGATTCTTGACAAGGAATCGGCCGTAGTGTTTGTTTAATCCGCTGAGAACATAAGAAACCCTGAAACCTCACAGGACATAATCAATGAAGACACCCGTCAAAAAACTCGTAACCGCTATCGGTGCATCCATCGCCGTTATGGGCGCTGGCCATGCCGCCGCCGAAATCCAGATTGGTATTGCTGGCCCGATGACCGGCCCTGTTGCCCAGTACGGTGACATGCAGTTCGCCGGTGCCCGCATGGCGATCGAACAGATCAACGCCAATGGCGGCGTCATGGGCGAAGAGCTCGTTGCCGTTGAATACGACGACGTTTGTGACCCCAAGCAGGCCGTAACCGTTGCCAATAACATGGTCAACGACGGCGTTCGCTTTGTGATCGGTCATCTGTGCTCCAGCTCCACGCAGCCGGCGTCTGATATCTACGAAGACGAAGGCATTCTGATGATCACACCGGCTTCCACCAGCCCGGAAATCACCGAGCGTGGCTATGAACTGGTGTTCCGTACCATCGGTCTGGACAGCATGCAGGGCCCGGTTGCAGCCAACCACCTGGCAAGCCTGAATCCGGAGCGCGTCGCGGTTATTCACGACAAGCAGCAGTACGGTGAAGGTATCGCCACCGCGGTTCGTGACACCCTGACTGATAAGGGCATAGAAGTTGCCATGTTTGAAGGCATCACGGCCGGCGACAAAGACTTCTCTTCACTGGTTACCAAGCTGAAGCAGGCCGATGTTGATTATGTCTACTACGGTGGTTATCACCCTGAGCTGGGTCTGATTCTGCGCCAGGCTGGACAGGCTGGCCTGGACGCTACCTTCATGGGCCCGGAAGGCGTTGGTAACAAAGACATCAACACCATCGCTGGCGATGCTGCCGAAGGCCTGCTGGTTACACTGCCACCAAGCTTCGACAAGAAAGAAGAAAACCAGGAACTGGTGAAAGCCTTTACCGATAAGGGCGAAGATCCTTCCGGCCCGTTCGTACTTACCTCTTACACTGCTGTACAGCTGGTGGCCGAGGGTATCGAAGCGGCTGATTCAAAAGATCCGTTCGAAGTGGCTGACGCGCTGCGCGCCGGCACCTTTCAGACCCCGATCGGCACCGTGGAATACGATAAAGCCGGCGATATGGAGTCATTTGAGTTTGTCGTTTACGAATGGCATTCAGATGGCAGCAAAACTCCGGTAAACTAAGCCGAATCGTTAAAAGACGGTAATCAATGAGAACACCTTCTCACCGCAATCCGGGGGAAGGTGTTTTTCTTGGCCTCTGTTGAGTCCGCATTCAGCACCTCCCGCATCCCGGGAGGTGCTTGTTTGTAGATGAGGGGGCAAGGCTATCGGAGTCCAGTATCCATGCAAGATCTCCTGTATTTCTCTCAACAGCTCATTAACGGGCTGACGATCGGGAGCACCTACGCCCTGATCGCCATCGGTTACACGATGGTTTACGGCATCATCGGCATGATCAACTTTGCCCATGGTGAAATCTACATGATTGGCGCCTATACCGCGCTGATTGCGATTACCGGCCTGGCCACCCTGGGTGTTGCCTGGCTGCCAGTGATCCTGATTGTTGCACTGGTGTGCGCAATGATCGTGTCCAGCGCGATGGGCTGGGCAGTGGAACGGGTCGCCTATCGGCCGGTTCGGGGTCGTCACCGCCTGATTCCACTGATCTCGGCCATCGGCATGTCCATCTTCCTGCAGAACTACGTTCACCTGGCGCAGGGTTCACGAAACATCGGCTTCCCCTCTCTGATTGAAGGCAGCTTCCGCTTCGGCTCCAGTGAAGGTTTCCAGATGTCTCTGTCCTACATACAGATCACCATATTCGTGACGACGCTGATCTGTATGACCGGTCTTGCGCTGTTTATTTCCCGCTCCCGTACCGGTCGCGCCTGTCGCGCCGTTTCTCAGGACCTGGGCATGGCCAACCTGCTGGGCATCGACACCAACCGAATCATCTCGGCCACGTTCGTGATCGGCGCTGCACTGGCAGCCGTCGCCGGCCTGCTTCTGGGCATGTATTACGGCTCGGTAGATCCGCTGTTCGGTTTTATCGCAGGCCTGAAAGCCTTCACCGCAGCCGTGCTTGGCGGCATTGGCAGTATTCCCGGTGCCATGCTTGGCGGGCTGATTTTGGGGGTAGGCGAAAGCATGACGTCGGGCTACCTCAGCGGCGAGTACAAGGACGTGATCTCATTCAGTCTGCTGATCCTCATTCTGCTGTTCAAACCCACCGGCCTGCTTGGCAAACCGGAGGTTGAAAAGATCTGATGGCTGCTAAAAACTTCGGACACGCGTTTTTTTGCGCGTTTATCACACTGATCATTTCCTACCCGATCATTGGCTTCAATCTGGAAGCACAGGGTATCGACGTGACGCTAACTGGCGCGGACACCACTACCATTGTGCTGGTTTTGCTCGCTGCGCTGGTCGTTTTCCTGTTCCAGCTGTTCCGTGATCAGATCATGGGTGCGCTGAAGCGGGTGCCAATGCCCTCCTCGGACGCCAACAAAGAGCCAATGGCGGAAAACAAACGGGCCAAGATCGAATCCTGGATTCTGACCGGCATTGTTGTGTTTGCACTGTTCTGGCCGTTCTTTGTTTCACGGGGGTCGGTTGACCTGGCTACCCTGGTACTGATCTATATCATGCTGGCCCTGGGCCTGAACGTCGTGGTCGGCCTGGCCGGCCTGCTGGACTTGGGCTACGTGGCCTTTTACGCGGTAGGTGCCTATACCTTCGCGTTGCTGTCACAGTATCTGGGAATTTCCTTCTGGCTGGCACTGCCTATTGGCGCCCTGTTGGCGGCCCTGTTCGGTCTGGTACTCGGGTTTCCGGTACTGCGATTGCGGGGGGACTACCTTGCGATCGTGACCCTCGGCTTCGGTGAAATCATACGGATTCTGCTGAACAACTGGACGACGCTGACTGGTGGCCCCAATGGCATCGGCGGCATTCCGGATCCAACCCTGTTCGGTATGGAGTTTGGGCGTCGCATCAAGGAAGAAGGCAACACCTCATTCCATGAAACCTTTGGCATTGCCTACAGCGGCGAGCACAAAGTGATTTTCCTGTACCTGATTTCACTGGTACTGGCGGTGTTTACTGCTCTGGTCATTCGCCGTTTCATGCGCATGCCGGTGGGCCGTGCCTGGGAAGCGTTGCGTGAAGATGAAATCGCCTCCCGCTCACTGGGGCTCAGCAGAACCGCAGTGAAACTGTCAGCGTTTACGATTGGTGCTTTCTTCGCTGGTTTTGCGGGTACGGTGTTCGCGTCAAAGCAGGGCTTTATCAGCCCGGAATCCTTCGTCTTCCTTGAATCGGCCATCATTCTGGCAATCGTGGTGCTCGGTGGCATGGGCTCCCAGATTGGCGTGGTACTGGCAGCCATTGCGGTAACCATCCTGCCGGAGCTAGCGCGTGAGTTCTCCGAGTACCGGATGCTCATTTTCGGCGCCGCCATGGTGCTGATGATGGTCTGGCGCCCGCAGGGCCTGATGCCCATGCGCCGAATTCACATTGAACTTGAAAAGCAGGAGTGACGGACGATGCTTGAAGTAGAGAATCTGTCCATGCGCTTTGGCGGCCTGCTGGCGGTAGATCAAGTGTCACTGGACGTTCAGGAACACGAAATCGTGTCTATTATCGGCCCTAACGGGGCCGGCAAGACCACGGTATTCAACTGCATGAGCGGCTTTTACAAGCCCACCGGCGGAAAGATCCGCTTTGAGGGCAAAGAAGTTCAGGGCAAGCCGGACTTCAAAATCTCTCGCATGGGCATGGTGCGCACATTCCAGCATGTGCGCCTGTTTGGCCAGATGACGGTGGTCGAGAACCTGCTGGTGGCCCAACATCGGCACCTGAATACCAACCTGATTTCGGGCCTGCTTAAAACGCCGGACTATCGAGAGCGGGAGCAAAAATCCCTGGACCGGGCCGCCTATTGGCTCGACCGTGTCGGACTTCTATCCATGGCCAACCGAGAGGCCGGAAACCTGGCCTACGGTCAGCAGCGCAGGCTTGAAATTGCCCGCTGCATGGTAACGGAACCAAAGCTACTGATGCTGGATGAACCCGCAGCCGGCCTGAACCCAGCGGAAACCAAAGAACTCAATCAGCTGATTGTCAGCCTGAAAGAGGACTACAACGTTTCCGTGGTGCTGATTGAGCACGACATGAGCCTGGTCATGGATATTTCGGACCGCATCAATGTCATTAACCAGGGGCGCCCCCTGGCCAGTGGCACGCCGGACGAGATCCGCCAGAATGACGACGTGATCAAAGCCTATCTGGGCGAGGCCTGAGGGGACACCATGCTAGTACTTGAAGATGTTCATACCCACTACGGCAAGATCGAAGCCCTTCACGGCGTCTCCGTAGAGGTAAATAAAGGCGAGATTGTCTCGCTGATCGGCGCCAATGGGGCCGGCAAGACGACCCTGCTGATGACCGTTTGCGGCAACCCGCAGGCGACCTCGGGTCGGGTGGTACTGAATGGCCGCGACATTACCCGAGATCCAACTTCCACCATCATGCGCTCCGGCATTGCCATTGTGCCGGAGGGCCGCCGGATCTTTTCAGGGCTGACCGTTGAAGAAAATCTCCACATGGGCGGGTTCTTCAACACCAAGGCCGAAATCCGCAAAAGCCAGGAACACGTCTATGAACTGTTTCCTCGCCTTAAGGAGCGTGAGTCTCAGCGCGCTGGCACCATGTCTGGTGGCGAGCAGCAGATGCTGGCAATCGGCCGGGCGCTGATGAGCAAGCCGAACATGATCATTCTGGACGAGCCTTCGCTGGGCCTGGCTCCCCTCGTGATCAAGCAGATCTTCGAGATCATCGGCCAGCTGCGCGAGGAAGGCATCACTGTGTTCCTGGTGGAGCAGAACGCGCACCAGGCTCTGAACCTTGCAGACCGGGGCTACGTGCTGGAAACCGGCAAGATTCGACTACACGACACAGGCAAAAACCTGCTTGAAAATCCGGATGTGCAAAACGCCTATCTGGGTGGCTGACAGCCTCAAGTAGGCCGCCTGAATCGATATGTCCTTGACTAACACCGGAGCATGGCGACATGTTCCGGTTTTTTTATGCCGCAAATCAGTCACTCACCCCGCATTTCGTCCTTGCCTTCCTGAAATTTCAACTATACTCAGCTTAACGGTCAATCCGTCTCCACGGACTAAAAGTCAGGGCCGTTCGAGCGACGACAGCTAAATCAAACAAGGAGTTGATAATGAAAAAACTGATCGCAGGTGCATTGCTCATGGGTGCGTCCACGCTTGCCTTTGCCCAGCCAGGCTGTGGTGTAGGCTCCATGATCTGGAAAGGACAGTCAGGTGTTGCGCCCCACGTACTGGCAGCAACCACCAACGGTACCTTTGGTAACCAGACGTTCGGCATGACCACCGGCACCCTTGGATGTAAGACTAACGAGTCTGTTCAGTCCATGGCTATGTATATGGACAGCAACATCGACAAGGTAGCCCGTGACATGTCCCGTGGCTCTGGCGAAAACCTCGACACACTGGCAGTGCTGCTGGGTGTTCAGGAGTCGGATCGCGAGTCGTTCCGCACACTGCTGCAAGACAACTTTGCGGCCATCTTCCCTTCCTCAGAAACCACTTCTGGCGAAGCCGTTGATGCCATCGTCGCTCTGCTTGAGAAAGACGACAGCCTGAGCAAATACGTCGCAGCCTAAACCTGACGGGGCCCGTTCCGGGCCCCTCACCCTTTAACGCTGTTTGCCCGATTCCCACCGCTATAAACCAGGATTAACCCTTCTTTCATGCAGCTGAGTCTTCGCTTTGTTCCGGCATTGTTATGGCTGGTTCCCGCTTTCTGCGTTTCTGCGACTTCACTACCGGACACTGGCAAGCTTCACCAGGACCCCGCCTGGCACACCTTGCTCCATTACCAACCGCAAGGTTTCGGCGGTGTTGAAGGCCAGGCCGACGACCCCAATTTTTTCTTTAGCGAGCAGGGAAAACATTCGCCGGAGGCAGAACTTCAAGCCACCCTTGAAGCCATCCTCGCGCCCGGTGGAGGGAATGAGCACGCTCGCTGTCGGTTTCCCGCCAGGGATACCTGGCTCAGAAAAAAACTCGATCTGCCGGACACCCCGGTAAGTTGCCCCGAGTACGAGAAATGGACAGCCACACTGAATACTGAAACAGTGACACTGGTATTCGCAGCCAGTTATCTGAACAGCCCCTCGTCCATGTTCGGCCACACCTTCCTGCGCCTTGACCCGCCACAGGAGGACGAAGAAACCAACCTTCTGCTGGCAAACACTATTTCCTACGCCGCTGACGCCGCAGCCCACGACAGTGAGATACTGTTTGCCTACAAGGGGATCTTTGGCGGCTATCCGGGCATCACCACTATTCAGCCTTACTACGAGAAGATCCGTCTCTACTCTGATATAGAGCACAGGGACTTGTGGGAGTATCAGCTGAATCTGACACCGTCCGAAGTTGACCTGTTACTGGCCCATGCCTGGGAAATCCGTGACCATAACTTCGATTACTACTTCTTCGACGAGAATTGCGCCTACCGCCTGCTGGCGCTGATTGATGTTGCGCGCCCCGGCACAGACCTTCTGGACGAAGTAAGCACTCACGCCATTCCGTCCGACACCATCCGATGGGTAATGGATAAAGACCTTGTCAGTGATATCTATTACCGCCCGTCGGCAGCGACTGAAGTCTCATGGGCAATAGAGCGACTACCTGACGATCATCAGACACTTGCCGCGGCCATGGCCAACGGGTTCGTAAAGCCGGGGGATGAGGAAGTTCAGAATTTGAGCCCGGAAGATCGCGCACAAGTGCTGGACGCCACCTACGACTATGTGCGCTATCAGAGCGAGGCCGAAGGCTGGCCCAGGGAAATTGCTGCCCCACTCTCGCACGCCTTGCTTAAGCAACGCAGCAAGATAGAAAACGCGCCGCCACCGCCAGAACCACCGAAGCCCGAGGTTCGCGATGATCAGGGGCACGACACCTTCCGGGTGAGCCTCAGTGGCGGTCGGCTGGGGGAGCAAAATTTTTCCGAGCTGACCATTCGCCCTGCCTATCACGACATTCTCGATCCACCCGAAGGGTATCGCCCAGGGGCCCAGCTGCAGTTTCTACGCCTGGATACGCGGCTTTATGCCGAAAACGATGAGCTTCAGCTGGAACAGATCGTTGGCGTGGAAATCCGCTCTCTGTCGCCTCGCAATCAGTTTTTCTCGCCTCTGTCCTGGCAAGTGGGCTTCGGTGGAAGGCGAACCGATACCGCTACTGGGCGGCGGGTACTCACCCCTTACCTTGAGGGCGGTGCTGGTGGCAGCTGGAGAATGACGGATAATGCTCAGGCCTTTGCCATGGCGACCGCTGATCTGGAAATCGACGACGACCTCAAGCGAGGCTATGACGCCGCCCCCGGAGCCGACGTTGGATTACTCTTTCAGCATGCCAGGGCCAGTATGTTGACCGGTGTGAAGACCCGGGCCTGGATTGTCAGTAGCCAACACCGACAGGATCAGGCCTACATCGAGGCAAACTGGCATCTGGGCCGTAACGCAAGCCTCTTCAGCCGCTTCGAGCGGGAACATCACTTTGACAGGTACCGCAGCGAATGGCAGCTAGGACTCCACGCATACTTCTGAAAGCGCGATTCATGAAGTGCTTGACGGCGCTCGCCTTGGGCCTGTCACTGCTCCTTCAATCCGGCTGCAGCAGCCTGTTCTTCTACCCGGACAGCGCCACCTACATCACGCCGGACCGGCTGAACCTGGAATACGAAGACGTATACCTCGACACCGCTGATGGCGAAACTCTGCACGGCTGGTGGCTGCCCGCAAAATCCGACGCCCGAGGCACGGTTTACTTTCTGCATGGCAACGCCCAGAACATCAGCAGCCATATTCTCAACGTATCCTGGCTACCTGATAAGCGCTACAACGTCTTCCTGATCGACTACCGGGGATATGGCAGGTCCACCGGCGCACCCGACATAGAGGGCGCCCTGCACGACGCTGAGAGCGGTTTGCGATGGCTGGCCGACTATCCCGCGGCCGAAGACCAACCGATTTTTCTGCTCGGTCAAAGTCTCGGCGGAGCGCTAGGCACCGCCCTGGCCAGCGAGTGGACGAAACGCCAAGAACAACCACCCCTGGAAGGCGTCATCCTGGACGGAACCTTCTCAGGCTTCCGAGCCATCGCTCGGGAGAAACTTGGCAATTTCTGGCTAACCTGGCCGTTCCAGATTCCCCTGAGCTGGACCATCCCGGATGATTACGAAGCCACTGACATGATCGGCGGCATCAGCCCGGTTCCGGTGATGGTCATTCACAGCGTGCGAGATGGGATCATTCCCTTCCACCATGGCCAGCGACTCTTTGAGGCCGCTAAAGAACCGAAGCACTTCCTGCAGACCGATACCGGACACGCCTCAACGTTCGTGCTTCCTGGTTACCAACAGGCAGTTCTGGAATTCATGGAGCAGTAGGCAATACAACACAAAAAAACCCGCCAAACTCCAAAGGAGCGGCGGGTTTTTTCTGAGATCGACAGCTTACAGGGCTGCCAGATCCGTCGGCTGTTCGCCTTCCTTCACTTCCTTCATGGACAACTTCACGCGCCCACGATTGTCGACATCCAGCACCTTCACCAGCACTTCCTGGCCTTCGCTGAGTTCGTCAGTGACGTTCTCGATGCGACGCTCGGAAATCTGGGAAATGTGCACCAGGCCATCTTTGCCAGGCAGGATGTTAACGAAAGCACCGAAGTCCACAATGCGCTCAACACGGCCCTTGTAGATAGCGCCCACTTCGATTTCGGCGGTGATTTCCATCACTCGCTTCATCGCAGCGTTGGCGGCTTCCTGGTTATCGGCATAGATCTTCACGTTGCCATCGTCGTCCAGATCAATCGACGCACCGGTTTCGTCACAGATAGAACGGATAGTTGCACCGCCCTTGCCAATGACGTCGCGGATCTTGTCCGGGTTGATCTTGATCGAGGTAATGCTCGGCGCACGGCTGGACAGCTCGGCACGTGGAGTCGAAATCACCTTGGCCATTTCGCCCAGAATGTGCAGACGGGCCGCGTTGGCCTGATCCAGAGCGATTTCCATGATCTCGTCAGTGATGCCCTGGATTTTGATATCCATCTGCAACGCAGTGATACCGTCAGAGGTACCGGCCACTTTAAAGTCCATGTCGCCCAGATGGTCTTCGTCGCCCAGGATGTCGGTCAGTACGGCGAATTGATCACCTTCTTTCACCAGACCCATAGCAATACCGGCAACCGGCGCCTTAATTGGTACACCAGCATCCATCAAGGCCAGGCTTGAACCACACACAGACGCCATGGAACTGGAACCATTGGATTCGGTGATTTCAGAGACCGCACGGATGGTGTAGGGGAACTCTTCCATGGTCGGCATCACCGCAGCGACACCACGCTTGGCCAGACGGCCGTGGCCGACTTCGCGACGACCCGGTGTGCCCACACGACCCGCTTCGCCTACTGAATAGGGAGGGAAGTTGTAGTGGAACAGGAACGGATCCTTGCGCTCGCCTTCCAGCGCATCAATGATCTGCATATCACGGGCGGTGCCCAGAGTCGTGGTCACGATGGCCTGAGTTTCGCCACGGGTGAACAGTGCAGAACCATGAGTGCTGGGCAAAACACCAACTTCAACCTGAATCGGGCGTACGGTCTTGTTGTCGCGACCATCAATACGCGGTTTACCATCGATAACCTGCTTGCGGACAGTCGCCTTCTCAACCTTGCCGAAGTACTTTTTGACTTCGTCTTCCGCCGGCTGGCCTTCCTCTTCGCCGGCAAGCTTTTCAACGGCAGCGGTCTTGATCTCGCTCAGACGGGCATAACGTTCCATCTTGTCACGGATGCCGTACGCTTCTTCGATGGCGCCTGCAAATTCAGACTGGATGGCGTTCAGCAGCTCGGTATTTTCCGGCTCTGGCTGCCATTCCCAACGGGGCTTACCCACTTCCGCAGTGAATTCCTTGATCGCGGCAACTGCTGACTGCATTTCTTCATGGCCAAACAGCACGGCGCCAAGCATCTGATCTTCAGTCAGGCCCTTGGCTTCAGATTCAACCATCAGCACGGCGTCTTCAGTACCCGCAACCACCATGTCGAGCAAAGACGTTTCCAGCTCTTCAAAGGTTGGGTTCAGGAAGTAGCCACGCTCATTGGTGTAGGCCACACGCGACGCACCAATCGGACCATCAAATGGAATACCGGAAATAGACAGAGCGGCAGAGGCTGCCAGCATGGCGGCGATGTCCGGATCCTGATTCTTGCTGGAGGACATAACCGTGGTGATGACCTGAACTTCGTTCATAAAGCCGTTCGGGAACAGCGGACGAATCGGACGGTCGATCAGACGTGAGGTCAAAGTCTCTTTCTCGGAAGGACGACCTTCACGCTTGAAGAAACCACCAGGGATTTTGCCGACGGCGTAGGTCTTTTCGAAGTAGTTAACGGTCAGCGGAAAGAATGGCTGACCCGGCTTGGCTTCTTTTGCACCTACAACCGTACCCAATACGGAAATGTCATCGACAGTCACCAGTACGGAACCGGTTGCCTGACGGGCCACACGCCCGGTTTCGAGAGTGACGGTCTTGCCACCCAGTTCAAACGATTTTTTTACGGGATTCAGATCCACGTTGACTCCTGATTTCATCTTATCAATGGACTTTTCAATGGACTCGGATCAGCCGACTTCTATAGATTTTCGGCCGATTCGGTCTCTCTTTTTCTAAAACGTCCTGGTGATGAACCCGAAGCACCCTGTCTGAAAGCTAACAGGCTGTTGCAAAACACCGGACTCTGGATCGGGGTTTTCAACAACCTGCTATCAATTTCGGCTTTCCATTGCGACAGGTGGTTTGCTCTGGATTCCACTACAGGCGTCTTTTTACTCAGGCGAGAAGCACAACCAACGGGGGTTTGATGCCCCGCCAGTTGCCAGCCGACCCACTGGACAATCCCAGAACTCGGGTCGGCTTCAGGTTGTTCAGAACAACCGGATCAACGACGCAGACTCAGACGCTGGATCAGCTCCAGGTAACGGTCAGCGTTTTTGCGCTTCAGGTAGTCCAGCAGCTTACGACGCTGGTTTACCATACGGATCAGACCGCGGCGGGAGTGGTGATCCTGCTTGTTGGTCTTGAAATGATCCTGCAGCTTGTTGATGTTGTGGCTCAGCAGGGCAACCTGAACTTCAGGAGAACCGGTATCACCATCACCTTGCTGAAAGTCCTTAACAATCTGTGCTTTTTCTTCGGCAGAAAGTGCCATAACTCACCTCATTATCGCGATGCTCAATTAGTCCAGCCGAACCGCGCATCTCTACAGCCCGGCTAATCAGCCACAACGCCCTGATCGGGTATTGTCAGCTGCTCTTCACCAGTCGACGGGGCACCAGTTTGGTAGCCTCACCTTCCGGGAATTTTTCTGCCAGCCCCACAAAGCCTTTATTGCCATACAGGCGAACAAAGCCTTTCTCGGACTGACCGGGTATTCTAACTGGTTGTCCATTCAATATCGACACCAGTGATTGTCCTTCCAGCGTCTGCTCCGGAAACATCGACAGCGCCGCATCCGGCGCCACCAGCAGCCCATCCAGGCTTTCGCCCTGCTCCCGCATTTGCTCCAGCGTCGTGACCTGACAGGCATCGGTCAGAGTAAAGCCAGATGCCATGGTTCTACGCAGTGCAGTCACATGCGCACCACACCCGATCGCTTCACCGATGTCTTCGACCAGTGAGCGAATGTAGGTGCCTTTGGTACAGCTGACCGCAATATCCAGCTCGTCGTCACGCAGCTCAATCAGGGTCAGTTCATAAATGGTGACAGGACGGGCGGGACGTTCGACTTCAATTCCCTCACGAGCGTACTCGTAAAGTGGACGCCCCTGGTGCTTGAGTGCGGAGTACATCGACGGAACCTGCTGGATATCCCCGCGAAAACGATCGAGGACAACTTCCAGCTGCTCTGTCGTCAGGTCGGACGGAACAGGTCGCTCGTCGACAATCTGGCCCTCGCTATCACCGGTTTCAGTGCGAACGCCCAGTTTTGCCGTAGCAATATAGGCCTTGTCGCTGTCCAGCATCATCTGCGAGAACTTGGTGGCTTCGCCAAAACACAACGGCAGGACACCGGTGGCCAGTGGGTCCAGGGCACCTGTATGGCCCGCCTTGGCAGCACCAAACAGACGCTTGACCTGCTGCAGGATGCCGTTGGAGGTGACATCCATGGGCTTGTCGATCACCAGGATGCCGTTAACGTCACGCCCTTTACGCCTTCGACTCAAACGTCCTGCTCCGGATCGTCGCTGCCCTGTTTATCCTCTTCACTTCGAGAGACGGCCGGCTTGTCACCGACGGCTTCACGAATCAGATTATCCATGTGGCGGCTATGGCCAAGCAGGGTATCAAAGTGAAAACGAAGCTGCGGAGTTACCCGCAGCTTCATGGCACGGCCAACCTGGCCTTTCAGAAACCCCGCCGCCTTGTTCAGCACAGTCAGGGATTCTTTGACCTGCGGCGAATCTTCCGTCAGTTCTTCCGTGGTCAGCAGCGACACGTAAACATCCGCATAACCCAGGTCACGGCTGACCTTGACGGCATTCACCGTGACCATGCCCACCCGCGGGTCTTTGACCTCCCGCTGGATGAGCTGGGCCAGCTCGCGCTGCATCTGATCGCCGATACGATCAATTCGGCTGAACTCTCTTGGCATTAGGATCAGGCTCCGGTGGATTCGAGCTTGCGCTCTACCCGTACGCGGTCGAACACCTCAATCTGGTCTCCAACTTTCACGTCGTAGCCTTTAACGCCGATACCACATTCCATACCGTTACGAACTTCCGGCACGTCGTCCTTGAAGCGACGCAGGGATTCCAGCTCGCCTTCAAAGATCACCACGTTGTCACGCAGTACACGAATCGGCTTGTTCCGGTAGACGTTGCCTTCGGTCACCATGCAGCCAGCGACCTGACCGAACTTCGGTGAACGGAACACGTCCCGCACGTCGGCGATACCCACGATGTCTTCGCGGAATTCTGGTGCCAGCATGCCGGTCAGAGCCGCCTTCACATCATCTATCAGGTTATAGATGATGCTGTAGTAGCGAAGATCCAGGCCTTCCTGCTCCACCAGTTTCTTCGATGCCGTGTCTGCACGAACGTTGAAACCGAAGATAACGGCATTGGTAGCCATGGCCAGGCTTACGTCTGTCTCGGCAATACCGCCAACACCGGACGATACGATCTTGACCTGCACCTCGTCGTTACCCAGATCCTGAAGCGATTTGATAATGGCTTCCAGTGAACCGCGTACATCGGTCTTGAGGACCACATTGAGGGTTTTGACCTCGTCCTTGCCCATATTCTCGAACAGATTTTCGAGCTTGGCTGCCTGCTGGCGATGAAGCCGCTGCTCACGCTCACGAGACTGACGGAACTCAGCAAGTTCCTTCGCTTTCTTCTCGTCGGCCACCGCAAAGAATTCGTCACCCGCATCCGGTGTGCCGTTCAGGCCCAGAATCTCAACCGGGATAGACGGACCGGCTTCTTTTGACTGTTTGCCGGCTTCGTCGGTCATGGCTCGAACCTTACCGAAGAAGGAACCGGCAACCACCATGTCGCCCTGACGCAGAGTACCGTTCTGAACCAGAACCGTGGCAACGGAACCGCGGCCGCGCTCCAGGCTGGACTCAACAACAACGCCTTTGGCAGGCGCGTCTACAGAAGCTTCCAGTTCCAGGATCTCAGCTTGCAGCAACAGTGCTTCAATCAGGTCATCAATACCTTCGCCAGTATGAGCCGACACAGGGATAAACTGGACGTCACCGCCCCAGTCTTCCGGAATCACTTCCATACCGGCCAACTCGGTCTTGATCCGATCCGGGTCGGCTTCTTCTTTGTCCATCTTGTTGATCGCAACCACCAGAGGAACACCCGCTGAACGCGCGTGATCAACGGCTTCCTTGGTTTGCGGCATCACGCCGTCATCTGCAGCAACGACCAGGATGACGATGTCTGTGCACTGGGCACCACGAGCACGCATGGCCGTAAACGCTGCGTGACCGGGAGTATCCAGGAAGGACACCATGCCGTGATCGGTTTCCACGTGGTAGGCACCGATGTGCTGTGTAATGCCACCGGATTCACCCGAGGCAACCTTGGTACGACGGATATAATCCAGCAGGGATGTCTTACCGTGGTCAACGTGACCCATCACACTGACAACCGGTGCCCGCTTGATCTTATCCTTGCCCTCGAAGACGAACTCACTCAGAACCTCTTCTTCGAACGCGTCTTCGCTGACGGTATTCGGCTTGTGACCAAGCTCCTCAGTCACCAGCACGGCAGTTTCCTGATCCAGTGCCTGGTTGATGGTCGCCATTACGCCCATACCCATCAGGGTCTTGATGACGTCTGCCGATTTCACCGCCATACGCTGGGCCAGATCACCCACGGTGATTGTCTCGGGAATATCTACTTCTCTTACCATCGGCTTTGTGGGCCTCTCGAAAGCATGACGCTTTTCTTTGGGTTTCTTTTTGGCACGAAGCGGCTTCCGCAGCGTGGTCTCTTCCTCTTCCTCATTGATAATCAGAGGCTCTTCCACCGGACGGTTGCGTGGCCCACGATGGCCAGCGGACTTCTTCTTGGGCTTGCCTTCTTCAGGCTCGTCACCACGTCCGCGAGCTTTCTCTTTTTCTTTCTTCTTCTTGGCCTTGCGATCTTTGCCTTCGCCTTCTTCAGGTGGCGGAATCGGCATGTCTTCCGGCGCAGGAATCGGATCAGGCTCGGGTGCTTTTTCTTCGGCCTTAGCTGCCGGCTTTTCTTCCTCGGCCGGGGTTTCCTCTGCAGCCGGTGCCGGCTCAACCGGAGCCTCTTGCTTCGGCGCTTCTTCTTGCGGCGCTTCAGCCGCAGCTGGCTTTACTTCCGGCTCAGGCGTCTCGACGCTCTTTTCAGCGCTCTGAGCAGCCGCCTCTTCCTGTTTTGCCACTTCCGGATCAATCTCGGCGCGTTTCACATAGGTGCGACGCTTGCGGACCTCAACGTTAACCGTCTTGGCACGACCCGCTTTCAGCGTGGTCGTAGTTTTACGCTTAAGAGTGATTTTCTTCGGCTCAGCCTCGTCATCGCCGTGGTTCTTTCTCAGATAAGTCAGCAACTGCTGCTTTTCATCACTCGTGACAGAGTCTCCTTCGGAACGGGCTTTCAAGCCCGCTTCCACGATCTGTCGCAGCAAACGATCCACGGGAGCGTCTATATCTGCGGCCAGTTGTTTTACCGTTACGTCAGCCATACTGGTCCTCCTCCCGATTAGGCCTGGTCTTCAAACCAGGGTGCGCGCGCCGCCATAATCAGCTGTCCCGCGCGTTCTTCTTCCATACCTTCAATGTCCATCAGATCATCAACCGACTGCTCGGCAAGATCTTCCATGGTGCGAATGCCCATGCCAGCCAGTTTAAACGCCAGGTTGCGCTCCATGCCGTCCATTGCCAGCAGATCTTCTGCCGGCTCGGAGCCTTCCAGCGCTTCTTCACTGGCCAGAGCCTTGTTCAACAGCACGTCTTTGGCACGGCGGCGCAGCTCGGTGACAGTTTCCTCATCAAAGCCTTCAATCGCCAGCATCTCGTCCATGGGGACGTAGGCCACTTCCTCAATGGAGGTGAAGCCTTCCTCGATCAAAACACCAGCAAACTCTTCATCCACGTCCAGGTGAGCGGTGAAATGCTCAACCAGCGAGTTGTATTCCTGCTCCTGACGCTCACCGGCTTCTTCCTCGGTCATCACGTTCAGCGTCCAGCCGGTAAGATCCGTCGCCAGACGAACGTTCTGACCGTTGCGGCCGATAGCCTGAGCCAGGTTGTCTTCTGCCACGGCCACTTCCATGGTGTGCCGGTCTTCGTCCATCACGATGGACGCGACTTCGGCCGGTGCCATGGCGTTAATGACCAACTGAGCAGGGTTGTCGTCGTAAAGCACGATGTCGACACGCTCGCCGCCGAGTTCGTTGGATACCGCCTGAACCCGGGAGCCCCGCATACCGACACAAGCGCCGACCGGATCAATCCGCCGATCGTTGGTCTTCACGGCAATTTTCGCGCGAGAACCCGGATCACGGGCAGCGCCACGGATCTCGATCAGCTCCTCGGCGATTTCCGGTACTTCGATACGGAACAGTTCGATCAGCATCTGCGGATCAGTACGACTCAGTATCAGCTGTGGGCCACGGTGATCCGTGCGAATTTCCTGCAGCAGTGAACGAACGCGGTCGCCCATGCGGAAAGTTTCGCGGGGAATAAGCTGTTCCCGAGGCAACAGCGCTTCCGCATTGGCGCCCAGATCCACGATGACGTTGTCCCGTGTCACCTTCTTTACGGTGCCGGACACAAGCTCGCCAACCCGATCACGGTAGCTGTCGACAATCTTGGTCCGCTCAGCTTCACGCACCTTCTGGAAAATAATCTGCTTGGCCGCCTGGGCGCCGATCCGTCCGAACGAGACCGATTCCACCTTTTCTTCATGGATGTCGCCTGGCTTCAGATCGGGGCTTATTTCTTCGGCTTCCTGCAGCGTCAGCTCGGTGCCGAGCGCCGGAACCGCGTCGTTGTCCACAACCAGCCAGCGGCGAAAAGTTTCGTACTCGCCTGTACGGCGGTCGATAGAGACTCGGATATCGGCTTCCTCGTCGTCATAGCGTTTCTTGGCAGCGGTGGCGAGCGCCAGCTCAATGGCTTCAAAGATGACGTCCTTCTCGACTCCTTTCTCGTTCGAGACGGACTCAACCACCATCAAAATCTCTTTACTCATCGGATTGCCCTGCCTTTCAATGTAAACGTTGCGTCTGCTGACTTATTCGAATTGAGGAACAATGTTCGCTTTCTCTATGCTGTCGAACGGCAACAGGTACTCGTGGTCGTCTACCACCAGAACCACCTCATCGCCCTCAATGCCTTTGATCAAACCCTGGAATTTTCGGCGACCTTCGAAAGCCATCCGCAGCCGGAGCTGTACCTGATGACCTGCAAATGCCTGATATTGCTCAAGGCTGAACAGCGGACGATCCATGCCCGGAGACGACACTTCCAGCGTGTATTCAGTCTGGATCGGGTCTTCCACGTCCATCACACCGCTGACCTGCCGGCTCACCGACTCACAGTCTTCAATGCCGATTCCGTTTTCGGCATCGTCAATGAACAGCCTCAATAGCGAATGGTGACCCTGAGAGCGAAATTCAATCCCCCAGAATTCATACCCAAGCCCTTCGACCACCGGCCGGAGTATTGTTTCGAGCTGCTTCAACTTGGCTGACAAGGCTGTGACGTCTCCACTGCGTATTTTTCAAATGCCAAAAACAAAAAAAGGGCTGTTTATCAGCCCTTTTTATGCACCAGGACCTGATGCGCCAGGCCCCTTAATCAAAAAGCCCCTTAATAACGGGGCCTTTTGTTGCAAGAACTCGCAGAAGACAAACCCTAAAAACAACGTCTTCTGCTGACAGACACCTGGCCTGTCAGAAGCAAACCGGAACATACAAAACGGCCTACTCCAATAACCGCCGGAGTATAGAGATGACGGCCCTCACGGTCAAGAGGCGCGCGCCCTGGTGACAGAAATTCTGCCACCAGAAACAACAAGGCCCCGCATGGTGCGGGGCCTTGTCTTACATATGGTGCCCAGGGCCGGACTCGAACCGGCACGGCTTTCGCCACTACCCCCTCAAGATAGCGTGTCTACCAGTTCCACCACCTGGGCAACAACCTTACTCGAGGTCGGGGAGCGCGTTGTCGTCCCCGCCCTCAGTTTCGCTTTCCTTGGCCGCCTCTGCTTCTGCAGATTCCGGCTCTTCAACGGCGGTTTGCTCAACCTGCGGAATACCGGCTTCTCCGGCAACTTCAGCACGCTGTTTGGCAAATACCGCCAGCGAAAAACTTGTTACAAAAAATACGATCGCCAGGAACGTGGTGACACGGGTAAGAAAGCTGCCACTACCCTGACTTCCGAATACAGTCTGTGAAGCACCGCCACCAAATGCCGCGCCGGCGTCCGCACCTTTACCCTGCTGGATCAGAACAAGACCCACCAGCGCTACGGCGATCACCACGTGTACAACGACAACCAGTGTTTCTACCCAATCCATAATGACTCTCGAATCAATTTCAAAATCTTGAAAACGTCAGTACTCGCGCGGTACGGCCCGGCAAATACTCAGAAATTCATCGGCCTTTAACGATGCACCGCCGATCAGCCCACCGTCGATGTCGGGCTGTGAAAACAAAGCGGCCGCATTATCCGCTTTTACGCTGCCGCCGTAAAGTAGTGATACATCATTCGCTGGCGCGCCAAGTGCTGCCAATTCTTTTCGAATCGACGCATGCATCGCCTGTGCGTCCTCAGCCGTTGCCGTTTTGCCAGTGCCAATGGCCCAGACCGGCTCATAAGCCACCACGATTCTCTGCCACTGCTCATCGGCGACACCGGCAAGTCCCGCACGAATCTGCTCGGCGACGACTGCTTCGGCAGCGCCAGATTCACGCTGCTCCAGCGTTTCGCCAACACAAAGAATAGCGGTCAACCCGGCACTAAAGGCCTGATCTATCTTGGCTGCCACCTGTTCGTCAGTTTCTCCGAAAAGCTGACGACGCTCGGAATGACCGATCAATGTGTAACTGCAACCCAGATCGCCTGCCATTGCAGCCGAAATTTCTCCGGTGTAAGCCCCGGACTCCCAGCAGGCCACGTTCTGGACGCCTACCTGAATGCTGCGCTCTGCGGTCTCAATGACGTCGCTCACATAAAGAGCAGGCGGAATGATAACCACTTCGACACCGTTATCGAGGCCGGTCAGATCTGAATTCATGGTCGACACCAGTTGCTTCACCAGCGACCGGGACCCGTTCATCTTCCAGTTTCCAGCAACAATCTTGCGTCGCATACCGACCTCTTTACCGACCCGGCGTCTCAGACTCGGCCCAAAAAAGAGCGGCAACTATACAGCAGAGGCCTGAGACAGACAACCGCATCACCGCCCTCCCAAAACCTTACTTAACCCCGGGAATTCTCGACAACAATGGCTAGCTCTTCAGCCACTTGAATGATTTCCGACTCGGACTGACCCTCCGCCATGACACGAATCAGTGGTTCGGTTCCGGACGCACGAAGCAGAATGCGGCCGCCGCTACCCAGCTTCTCTTCGGCCTTGCGTACGGCAGACAGAATATCTTCACGCTGTAGCGGATCGAAACGTGCCGCCACCCGGACATTGATCATTTTCTGCGGCAGCTTGCTCATACCGCTGCGAACGTCCGAAAGCGTCTTGCCAGCCCTGAAAAGCGCCAACAGCACCTGAAGCGCAGACACAATGCCGTCGCCTGTACTGGTGCAGTCACGGATTACCATGTGACCCGACCCTTCGCCACCGACCAGCCAGTCGCGATGAACCAGACGCTCCATCACGTAGCGGTCGCCAACTTTGGCTCGCTCAAACTCAATGCCCTGATCCTGCAGCGCGAGCTCTACGCCCAGGTTCGTCATCAAGGTACCAACCACGCCACCATTAAGTGTGCCTGCGGCGTGACGTTCCGAGGCGATGATGAACAGCAATTCGTCGCCGTCCACTTCCGACCCGTCACGGTCGACCATCAATACCCGGTCGCCGTCGCCGTCAAACGCGATGCCCATGTCGGCACCCTTTTCCACCACCGCTTTCTTAAGAGCATCAAGATGGGTGGACCCAACGTTCAGGTTAATGTTGAGCCCGTCCGGATCAGCACCAACCAAAGAAATTTCCGCTCCCAGCTCTCTGAAAACCTTGGGAGCCACATGGTATGTGGCGCCATGCGCGCAATCCAGAACAATGTGCATTCCGTCGAGGCTGAAGGAGTTGGGTACAGTACTTTTGCAGAACTCCACATAGCGGCCAGGCGCATCATCCACACGAGAGGCTTTGCCCAGCTCTTCCGAATCACAAACCTCGATCGACTTGCCCAGCCAGCGCTCGATTTCCAGCTCCAACGCATCGTCGAGCTTGGTACCCTCGGGGGAGAAAAACTTGATGCCGTTGTCATGGTGCGGATTATGGGACGCACTGATCACAATACCTGCAGAGGCACGAAAGGTCCGCGTCAGGTAGGCAATCGCAGGGGTCGGCATGGGGCCCAACAGCTTGACGTCGACCCCGGCAGCGGCCAGACCAGCCTCCAGCGCCGATTCAAACATGTAGCCCGATAGCCGGGTATCTTTTCCAATCAGCACACTGTTGCGCTGACCATCTCGCTTGAAGGACTGGCCCGCAGCCCACCCCAGATGCAGCATAAAATCCGGCGTAATGGGGTGTTCGCCAACCCGCCCACGAATGCCATCGGTACCAAAATACTTTTTCTCGCTCATCGACCGGCCTCCTCCATTGCCGTAACTACTTTTACGGCATCAACCGTTTCCCTGACGTCATGGGCACGAATAATCGATACCCCCTTCAT
Organism: Marinobacter sp. CHS3-4; assembly: GCF_030053415.1. GTDB lineage: Bacteria > Pseudomonadota > Gammaproteobacteria > Pseudomonadales > Oleiphilaceae > Marinobacter. The sequence goes on along the minus strand of NZ_JASGBJ010000001.1, from coordinate 857,788 downwards.
TGCTGCTATTGTCGCGGCTGCGAGGCTCGCGGACAAGCGCTCACTGACTTCCTTTCCGGTGACGTGGCCCAACATGCTCTTTCGTGACATGCCGACCAGCAAAGGGTGACCCAACTGCTGCAGCTGTTCCAGTGCGCCGAGCAGCTGAAAATTGTGCCGAACGGTTTTGCCAAAACCAAAGCCCGGATCAAGGATAATTCGATCTCCTTCAACCCCGGCAGCTTCCAGAACCCTGAGGCGCTCCGCCAGAAACGCAGAAACGTCCTGGCAAACATTGCGGTAGCTTGGGTTGTCCTGCATATAGTCTGGCTCCCCCTGGATATGCATTACGCACACAGGCACCTTGTGCTTTGCCATCTCTTCCGGCGCACCCGGTCGCTGCAACGCCCGGACGTCGTTAATCAGCCCGGCACCAAGCGCAACCGTCTCGCGCATGACCTCGGGGGCACTGGTGTCTACCGAGACGATGACATCCAGTTCCCGGGTGATGGCTTCTACGACAGGGCAAACCCGGTCCAGCTCTTCATCAAGCGGCACAGGCGTCGCACCAGGGCGGGTCGACTCGCCGCCCACGTCGATAAACGCAGCGCCATCGTCGACCATCTGGCGGGCTCTGGCCAGGGCGGCATCCACCTGATTGAACCGGCCGCCGTCCGAAAAGGAATCCGGCGTCACGTTCAACACACCCATCACGTGACATTGAGCCATATCCAGAGTTTTACCGGCGAAGTTCATGCGCATTCCCTTTTTCTATTCCTCAAAAGCCACCTACAAAAAGAAACGCCGCCCCCTCAGGGACGGCGTCGAGTTCCTACAATCGTCTTGGCGAAAAGCTTAATGCTCTCCTGCCGGACGACCGATGTCAGGCTGGCGACCGTCATCAGAACCTTTAGGCGCAGAGGCCTGTTCTGGCTCTTCAGAGGAAACCCCACCGGACGGACCGCTATCACCCCAGCCTTTGGGCGGACGGGGAACGCGGCCTTCCATGATGTCATCAATCTGGAAGCGGTCGATGGTTTCATACTTCATCAGGGCTTCCGCCATCATGTCGAGCTTGTCGCGATTATCGACCAGAATCTGCTTGGCTTTCTCATAGCAGCTGTCGATGATATTGCGAACTTCCTCGTCAATGCGCTGTGCAGTTTCCGGTGAATAAACCGTCTGTGCCTGACCAGCGGAGCGGCCGAGGAACGGCTCTTCACTGTCCGTGTCGTACTGCAGCGGGCCAAGCTTTTCAGACAGACCCCAACGAGTCACCATGTTACGGGCCAGGCTCGTCGCGCGCTCGATGTCGTTCGACGCGCCAGTGGTCACGCCATCAAAGCCCAACGTCAGCTCTTCCGCGATGCGGCCACCAAACAGGCTGCAGATCGAGCTGATCAGGAAGCGCTTGCTGTGGCTGTACTTATCTTCCTCCGGCAGGAACATGGTGACACCCAGTGCCCGACCGCGAGGGATAATGCTGACCTTGTAAACCGGATCGTGTTCCGGCATCAGGCGACCCACAATAGCGTGGCCCGACTCGTGATACGCGGTGTTCTGCTTTTCTTTCTCGCTCATCACCATGGACTTGCGCTCGGCGCCCATCATGATCTTGTCTTTCGCGAGTTCGAATTCTTCCATGGAGACCAGGCGCTGGTTGCGACGCGCAGCAAACAGTGCCGCCTCGTTCACCAGGTTGGCCAGATCGGCACCGGAGAAACCGGGCGTACCGCGGGCAATGAACTGCGGCTCTACGCCGTCGGCCAGCGGCACTTTTTTCATATGCACTTTCAGAATCTGCTCACGACCGATGATGTCAGGCAGACCAACCACAACCTGGCGGTCAAAACGGCCTGGGCGCAGCAGCGCAGGGTCCAGAACGTCCGGACGGTTGGTGGCGGCAATGACGATAACGCCTTCGTTGCCTTCAAAGCCGTCCATCTCGACCAGCAACTGGTTCAGGGTCTGCTCGCGTTCGTCATGACCACCGCCCATGCCAGCGCCACGATGGCGACCGACCGCATCGATTTCATCGATGAAGATAATGCAAGGGCTCTGCTTCTTGGCCTGCTCGAACATGTCGCGCACGCGTGACGCACCGACACCCACGAACATCTCCACGAAATCCGAACCGGAAATGGAGAAGAACGGCACTTTCGCTTCACCGGCAATGGCCTTGGCGAGCAGGGTTTTACCGGTACCCGGCTGACCAACCATCAACACGCCTTTAGGAATACTGCCACCCAGGCGCTGGAATTTGCTGGGGTCGCGCAGGAAATCCACCAGCTCTTTGACGTCTTCTTTGGCCTCATCGACACCGGCCACATCGCCAAAGGTGGTCTTGATCTGGTCCTCGCTCATCAGGCGAGCCTTGCTCTTACCGAACGACATGGGGCCCTTGCCGCCGCCACCGCCTTGCATCTGTCGCATGAAGAACACGAACAAAGCGATGATAATCAGTATCGGGAAGGCTGCTACGAGCAGCTGAGTCCACAGGGACTGGCGCTCAGGCTCCTTACCGATAACCTCGACGTTGTTTGCAAGCAGATCGTCCATCAGCTTGTTGTCAGCCACCTGCGGACGCACAGTCTGGAACTGGGAGCCATCACCACGGGTGCCCTGAATTTCAAGCCCGTCGATGGTGACCTGGGAAACTTGCCCATCCTGCACCATTTCGACGAACTGCGAGTAGTTAACCTTCTGACCACTGGTGGTAGGGGTAAAGTTCTGAAATACCATCAGTAGAACAGCAGCTATAATTAGCCAAAGAACCAGATTTTTTGCCATATCGTTCAAGGATCATCACCTGTGAATTGAAGAGCTGCTCCGCGAGAAGAAACCCTTAGTTGTCACCATACACCAAATATACGCCCGGCCACCACAATCGGCCCACCCTCGAAAGGCTCTGAACCGGCAGCAGCGCGGAGTCAGCCCTTGAAACCCTTACAAACCTGATAGATTTCCCGGGAACGGGCTCGGGACGAATCCGGTTTTCTGCTGACAACGCTTGCAAAGCTCTTACGCATTTCAGACAACAAGGCTTCGAATCCTTCCCCCTGAAACACTTTGGCGACGAAAACACCGCCCGGCTTGAGAACCTGTTGCGCCATATCCAACGCCAGCTCCACCAAACCCATGGCGCTCGGAATATCTACCGCCGCCATACCACTCATATTGGGTGCCATATCGGAAATTACAACGTCTGCTCGCCGATCACCCAGTAAATCAAGCAATTCGTCAAGGACCGACTGCTCGGTAAAATCTCCCTGAACAAAATCCACGCCCGCAATGGGGTTCATCTCCAGAATATCACTGGCCAGGACAATGCCATGATCACCGACTCGCTCAACGGCCACCTGCGACCATCCACCCGGGGCGGCACCCAGATCCACAACCACCTGACCCGGCTTGAAAAAACGATCTTTTCTGTCCAGTTCGATCAGCTTGTAACTGGCCCTGGACCGGTAACCATCTTCACGGGACTTTTTGACCCAGACGTCGTCAAAATGTTCCTTGAGCCAGCGATCGCTGGTTTTGGAGCGGGCCAAATGTCACCTCCTGACTGATCTGTTACAATTTCGTATTCTACCGAATTGACGGCCAAAGCGCCGCTGACGATTTCTTAATAGCATTCATAAAGAGAGCCCATCATGAGCCTTTCACCGGAACAACGCCGGGAATATCGGGGCATTGCCCACAATCTGAAACCAGTCATCATCGTCGGCGACAAGGGCCTGACAGAAGGGCTTCAGGAAGAACTGGAGCGGGCCCTGAACGATCACGAACTGATCAAAATCAAAGTGGCCAGCCCGGACCGGGAAACCCGGCAGGAAGCCGTGGCTGCCCTATGCGAGGCCACTGGCGCTGAACTGATTCAGACCATTGGTAAAATCGCTGTAATCATGCGCCGCGCGCAGAAACCCAACCCCAAACTGTCCAACCTGTTGCGCCACAAGCATTAACAATAGGGCGCCATGCAGACGCAAAAAGCCGGCGGATGTCCCCGCCGGCTTTTTTGTGGGCGCTCGTCAGAATTCGACTTCAGATATGCTCCACCTGCTCAATCTCATACTCGACGGTTCCCGAAGGCACGCGAATGGCAACCACGTCGTCTTCACTCTTGCCCACCAATGCGCGGGCGATTGGAGACGAGATCGACAACTTGCCAGCCTTGATATCGGCTTCGTCTTCGCCAACGATCTGGTAAACCACCTGCTCGTCCGTATCCACATTAAGCAAATGTACCGTGGTACCAAAAATCACCTTGCCGGTGTTTTCAATGGTCTTCACGTCAATCACTTGGGCCGCCGACAGCTTGCCTTCAATTTCCTGAATGCGCCCTTCGATGAAGCTCTGCTGCTCACGAGCGGCGTGATACTCGGCGTTTTCTTTCAGATCGCCGTGTTCCCGAGCATCGGAAATGGCCGCAATGACCCGTGGACGATCTTGGGATTTTAGGCGGTTAAGCTCTTCACGAAGGCTGGCCTCGCCCGCCTTCGTCATTGGTACTCTGTCAGCCATGGTGTTACTTCCCTGAATGAAGATCCTGGAGGCGACGAACGGTGCGCTCGGGGCCGAATTTAATCGCCCGGCAGAAAGCTTCACCGCCTGCCAGTGTGGTTGTATAAGTCACTTTGGTCTGCAGGGCGGACTGGCGAATCTGCGCAGAGTCCGCAATCGCCTTGCGACCTTCAGTGGTGTTGATAATCAGCTGAACCTGGCCATTCTTAATGGCGTCCACAATGTGGGGCCGCCCTTCACGAACCTTGTTCACCCGCTGAACTTCAATACCAGCGTCACGCAGCGCCTTGGCGGTGCCGGTGGTTGCAACCAGTTTGAATCCTGCGTTCACCAGATCCCGGGCCACGGCGGCAGCGCCGGGCTTGTCGACATCCCGCACAGACATAAACGCCGTACCCTGCGCTGGCAGGCGCTCACCAGAGGCCAGTGCGGCCTTGGCGAAGGCTTCATCGAAGCTGTCGCCGATACCCATGACCTCACCGGTGGATTTCATTTCTGGCCCAAGGATGGGATCAACCGCCGGGAACTTATTGAACGGGAACACCGACTCTTTTACAGAATAGTAGGTCGGAACCACTTCGTCTGTGAAACCCTGCTCCGCCAGCGAAGTACCCGCCATGCATCGCGCCGCGACCTTGGCCAGAGACACGCCAATCGCCTTGGAGACAAACGGCACGGTTCTCGACGCCCGCGGGTTTACTTCAATGACGTAGATCTTGTCACCCTGCCAGGCCAGCTGCACGTTCATCAGACCAACCACATCCAGCTCGATGGCCATTTTCTTGACCGCGTCGCGCATCTCGTCCTGCACAGCTTTCGGCAGACTGTAGGGTGGCAGTGAGCAGGCCGAGTCCCCGGAGTGCACACCAGCCTGTTCAATGTGCTGCATGATACCGCCGATCACGACGTTTTCGCCGTCGCTGATGGCATCAATATCCACTTCAATCGCCGCATTAAGGAAGTGGTCCAGCAATACCGGGCTGTCGTTAGACACCAGCACGGCGCTGCGCATGTAGCGAACCAGTTCTTCCTCGTCGTAGACGATTTCCATGGCTCGACCACCCAGTACGTAGGACGGACGAACCACCAGCGGATAGCCAATTTCACGGGCCGCTACAACGCCTTCTTCGTGGCTGCGCACGGTCGCGTTTTCCGGCTGCAACAGGCCAAGACGGCCAATCATCTGCTGGAAACGCTCCCGGTCTTCTGCCCGGTCGATGGCGTCTGGCGTGGTGCCGATAATCGGGACACCGGCCGCTTCAAGACCACGGGCCAGTTTTAGCGGGGTCTGCCCGCCGTACTGGACGATCACGCCTTTAGGCTTCTCGACGTGAATGATTTCCAGAACGTCCTCGAGCGTGATCGGCTCGAAATACAACCGGTCAGAGGTGTCGTAATCGGTCGACACTGTCTCCGGGTTGCAGTTGATCATGATGGTTTCGTAACCGTCTTCGCGCATCGCCAGGGCCGCGTGCACACAGCAGTAGTCGAACTCGATCCCCTGACCAATCCGGTTTGGGCCGCCGCCAATAACGACAATCTTGTCACGATCAGACGCATCGGCCTCACACTCTTCCTCATAGGTCGAGTACATGTACGCCGTAGAAGAGGCAAACTCGGCCGCGCAGGTATCCACCCGCTTGTAGACCGGACGGATCTCCAGATCGTGCCGCAGCTTGCGAAGACTGACCGCGGAAATCCCCAACAGCTTGGCCAGACGGGCGTCAGAGAAACCTTTGCGCTTCAGGCGGAACAGGGTGTCGCGGTCGATGTCTGCTTTACCCGCCAGCTTCAGTGCCTGCTCTTCCTTGATCAGATCTTCTATCTGAACCAGGTACCAGGGATCCACGTGGGTATTGCGGTACACATCGTCCACGGTCAGGCCGGAACGGAACGCGTCGCCGATGTACCACAGTCGCTCCGCACCGGGCACGTTCATTTCCTGGATCAGGGTTTCCTGGCCGTCAGTGGTATTCAGGTCGACCATTTCCTCAAAGCCTTCGGAACCTACTTCCAGACCACGCATGGCTTTCTGCAGGGATTCCTGGAAGGTCCGGCCAATGGCCATGACTTCACCCACGGACTTCATCTGGGTAGTCAGGCGGGCGTCGGCCTGCGGGAATTTCTCAAAGGTGAACCGGGGAATCTTGGTGACCACATAGTCGATACTGGGCTCGAAAGAAGCCGGGGTCACGCCACCGGTGATTTCATTGCGCAGCTCATCAAGGGTGTAGCCCACTGCCAGCTTCGCCGCCACCTTGGCAATCGGGAAACCGGTCGCCTTGGAAGCCAGGGCCGAGGAGCGGGACACACGCGGATTCATTTCGATGACCACTACGCGGCCAGTGTCCGGATTCACGCCGAACTGGACGTTGGACCCACCGGTTTCCACACCGATCTCACGCAGAACCGCCAGCGAGGCGTTCCGCATGATCTGGTACTCTTTGTCGGTCAGAGTCTGCGCCGGGGCAACGGTGATCGAGTCACCGGTGTGCACGCCCATGGCGTCGAAGTTTTCGATGGCGCAGACAATGATGCAGTTGTCGTTCTTATCACGGACAACTTCCATCTCGTATTCTTTCCAGCCGATCAGCGACTCGTCGATCAGCAGTTCGTTCGTCGGCGACAAGTCCAGACCGCGGGTACAGATTTCTTCAAACTCATCGCGGTTGTAGGCAATACCGCCGCCGGAGCCACCCATGGTGAAGGACGGGCGAATAATGCAAGGGAAGCCGATGTCGTTGGCCACTTCCCAGGCTTCCGCCATGGAGTGGGCGATGGTGGCTCGCGGACATTCCAAGCCGATCTTGCGCATGGCCTTGTCGAAACGATCGCGATCTTCGGCCTTGTCGATGGTATCGGCGTTGGCACCGATCATCTCAACGCCATGCTCGGCAAGAACGCCGTGACGCTCAAGATCCAGCGCGCAGTTCAGCGCCGTCTGGCCACCCATGGTGGGCAACAGGGCATCCGGTTTTTCTTTCTCGATGATCTTGGAGACGGTTTTCCAGGTGATCGGCTCGATGTAGGTGGCGTCGGCCATGACCGGGTCGGTCATGATGGTCGCCGGGTTGGAGTTCACCAGAATAACCCGATAGCCCTCTTCCCGCAGCGCTTTACAGGCCTGGGCACCAGAATAGTCAAACTCACACGCCTGCCCGATCACGATGGGGCCAGCGCCCAGGATCAGAATGCTTTTTATGTCGGTACGCTTGGGCATTAACGTGCCTCCATCAGGCGAATAAATTCATCAAACAGGGGAGCGACATCGTGCGGGCCGGGGCTGGCTTCCGGATGGCCCTGAAAACTGTAAGCTGGCTTGTCGGTGCGGCGAATGCCCTGCAGCGAGTCATCAAACAGCGACTTATGAGTCGCTTCCACGTTAGCCGGCAGGCTGGCTTCATCAACCGCAAAGCCATGGTTTTGACTGGTGATCATCACCGTGCCATCCGCCAGATTCTGCACCGGGTGGTTGGCACCGTGGTGGCCATGCCCCATCTTTACGGATTTCGCGCCGCTGGCGAGCGCCAGAAGCTGATGACCCAGGCAGATGCCAAACACGGGCGTTTCAGTCTCAAGAATTTCCCGAATGGCCGTAATGGCGTAGTCACAGGGCTCGGGATCGCCCGGGCCGTTGGACAGGAAGATGCCATCCGGTTTCATCGCCAGGACTTCGGAAGCAGGCGTCTGGGCTGGCACCACGGTGATATCACAGCCGCGGGCTGCCAGCATGCGCAGGATGTTCAGTTTTACGCCGTAGTCGTAGGCAACGACTTTAAAGCGGGATTCGGTACGTTCACCGTAGCCACCGCCATTCAAGCTCCACTCGGTCTGACTCCAGGTCCAGGTTTTCTCGCTGGTTACCTCTTTGGCCAGGTCCATGCCTTTCAGGCCGGGGAACGCGTTTGCCAATTCCAGCGCTCGCTCGGCGGTGACGCCTTCGCCCGCAACAACGGCGCCGTTCTGGGAGCCTTTGTCACGAAGAATACGAGTCAGGCGACGGGTATCGATATCGGCAATACCGATGATGTTATTGGTCTTCAGATAGTCTTGCAGCGAACCCTGGCTTCGCCAGTTACTGGCCATCAGTGGCAGATCGCGAATCACCAGCCCAGCAGCCTGTACCCGGTCTGATTCAACATCTTCTTCGTTGACGCCGTAGCTGCCGATGTGTGGGTAGGTGAGTGTTACGATCTGGCGGGAATAGGAGGGGTCGGTCAGGATTTCCTGGTATCCGGTCATAGCGGTGTTGAACACCACCTCTCCACTACTTTCCCCTTCAGCACCGATGGCGGTGCCGTAGAACAGGCTTCCGTCTTCAAGTGCGAGAATGGCTGGTGTACTCAAGGCTTGTATCCTCATCGAGTGGCGTACGGGTTCGTCACGAACAGGAACGCAAGCGCAAATTCAGGTTGCAAAAAAGCGAGACTGAGTTAAAACCCGGTCCCGCTTTTTTAAAAACTTTTCGATGATACGCTTGGTGCAGTTAAACCGCCTTATTGTACGAAATGCGCCAGTTTGTGTCCACGCTCATTTCCTTGCGCTGACCCCGGCATGCGACCGAACCACACTTCTGGAAAACGCTTCAAGCTCATCCATGAGCGCTTGATCTCCGGCCATCCATGGCCTCCGACATTTCCAGAAGTGTGGTTCGGCCGCCCGCCTCAGCGTGAGCGTTCAACCTTTCTTCAAATTGAGCACATCCTGCATGTCATAAAGACCGGCGGGCTTATCCTGCAGCCACAGTGCGGCGCGCATAGCGCCCTTGGCAAAGGTCATGCGACTGCTGGCTTTGTGGGTAATTTCAATACGCTCGCCTTCGGTGGCGAACAGAACGGTGTGATCACCGACCACATCACCCGCACGAATGGTCTCGAAACCGATTTCCTTGCGGGTGCGCTCGCCAGTGAAACCTTCGCGGCCATAGACGGCGCATTCTTTCAGGTCGCGACCCAGGGCATCGGCCACCACTTCGCCCATGCGCAAAGCCGTGCCGGACGGCGCGTCTTTCTTGTGGCGGTGATGAGCTTCGATGATTTCGACGTCATAGTCGTCACCCAACGCCTCGGCTGCAGTGCGCAGCAGATTGAGAGTCACGTTGACGCCCACGCTCATGTTCGGCGCAAAAACCACCGGGGTGGATTCTGCCGCTACGGCTAGTTGCTCTTTTTCGGCGTCGGTCATGCCGGTGGTGCCGATGACGATCATCTTGCCGTTGTTTTTGCAGAATTCGGCGTTTTCCAGCGTAAGGTCCGGAAAGGTGAAATCGACCAGTACGTCGAAATCATCCTTCACGTCAGCCAAGCTGCCAGCCATTTTAACGCCGGTCTTGCCAATGCCAGTCATTTCGCCAGCATCGGCACCAATCAGACTGCTGCCAGGTTCGACCACGGCCGCACCCAGCTCAAGGCCTTCGGTGCCATCGACAGCTTCAATTAGCACTTTGCCCATGCGCCCGGCGGCGCCGATGATTGCTACTTTCATGACCGCTTCCTGCTTTTAGAATTTCATTTCGTCGAAGAAGTTCTTTACGCCTTCGAACCAGGAACTCTTTCTTGGCCCGTGATGGTTACCGTCGCCGCCATCCAGCGTTTGCTGAAATTCTTCCAGAATCTCTTTCTGGCGCTTGGTCAGGTTGACCGGTGTTTCCACCATCACGCGGCAGAGAAGATCACCAGCCGGGCCACCGCGGACCGGGCTCACACCCTTGTTCCGCATGCGGAACAGTTTACCCGTCTGGGTTTCAGGTGGAATTTTCAGTTTCACCCGGCCGTCCAGTGTTGGCACTTCCAGCTCGCCACCCAGTGATGCGTCCACGATGCTGATGGGTACTTCGCAATACAGATTACGGCCATCACGGGTAAATATGGAGTGTTCGCGCACGGCTACCTGAACGTAAAGATCGCCTGGTGGTCCACCCTGCACGCCCATCTCGCCTTCACCTGACAGGCGGATACGGTCGCCAGTGTCCACGCCCGGCGGCACTTTCACAGACAGTGTTTTCTCTTCCTGAACCCGTCCGTCACCACGACAAGTGGTGCATGGGTTCTTGATGATCTTACCCTCGCCGCGACAGGTCGGGCATGCCTGCTGAACGGTGAAGAAGCCCTGCTGCATCCGGACCTGCCCCATACCTTTACAGGTACCGCAGTTTTCCGGCGTTGAACCTTTGGCAGCACCCGTGCCATCGCAGGTTTCGCATTCACGATGGCCGGGAATACGGATTTCCACTGTTTTGCCTTTAACGGCTTCTTCAAGATCCAGCTCAAGGGTATAACGGAGGTCTGCGCCGCGAGTATTCCGGCCGCGACCACCGCCGCCTCCGAAAATATCGCCGAACACGTCGCCAAAGATATCGGAGAAGCTGGCGCCACCGCCGCCTCCGAAACCGCCACCGGCAGAGCCGTCTACACCGGCGTGACCAAACTGGTCGTACGCGGCGCGTTTGGAGGAATCCTGCAGAACCTCGTAGGCTTCGCTGGCTTCCTTAAACTTGTGGTCGGCATCCTCGTCGTCCGGGTTACGGTCAGGATGATACTTCATCGCGAGCTTGCGGTAGGCTCGCTTGATCTCTTTGTCATCCGCGTCCCGGGAGACCCCGAGAATCTCGTAATAGTCGCGCTTGGCCATGCTGTAAACCCTGTATTTATAACGCGGAAAACGCGGGGCTTACCCCGCGTTTTCCAACTACCTGATGTACGGTGGATTTATCGCTTGTCTTCGTCTTTAACTTCTTCGAATTCAGCATCGACCGCATCGTCACCGGAGCCAGACTGCGCCTGCTCAGCGCCTTCCGCACCACCGGCCTGCTCGGCCTGATCCGCGTACATCTTCTGGGCCAGCTCGGAAGACGCTTCGGTCAGCTTCTGAGTCTTGGCTTCGATGTCTTCCTTATCGGAACCGGCAAGAGCTTCTTCCAGTTCCTTGATGGCCGCTTCGATCGACTCTTTCTCGCTGTCGGTCACTTTGTCACCGGCATCGGTCAGGGTCTTGCGAACCGTATGAACCATCGCATCGCCCTGGTTACGGGCCTGGACGAGTTCTTCGAACTTGCGATCGTCCTCGGCGTTGGCTTCTGCGTCCTGAACCATCTTCTCGATTTCGTCTTCGTTCAGACCAGAAGACGCCTTGATCACGATGGACTGCTCTTTACCGGTCGCCTTGTCTTTCGCCGCGACATTCAGGATGCCGTTGGCGTCGATGTCGAAGGTGACTTCGATCTGCGGCGTACCACGCGGTGCCGGCGGAATGTCAGCCAGGTCAAAACGGCCCAGCGACTTGTTCTGTGCCGCCTGCTTGCGCTCGCCCTGAACCACGTGAATGGTTACGGCGGACTGGTTGTCCTCAGCTGTCGAGAAGGTCTGCGACTTCTTGGTCGGGATCGTCGTGTTCTTCTCGATCAGCGGAGTCGCCACGCCACCCATGGTTTCGATGCCCAGGGTCAGCGGAGTCACGTCCAGAAGCAGAACGTCTTTCACATCACCTGACAGCACGGCCGCCTGAATAGCAGCACCCATGGCGACAGCTTCGTCAGGGTTCACGTCTTTGCGTGCTTCCTTACCGAAGAAGTTTTTAACCTTCTCCTGCACCAGCGGCATGCGTGTCTGACCACCGACCAGGATCACCTCATCGATTTCACCGATCTTGGTGCCAGAATCTTCAAGCGCGGTGCGGCACGGCGCGAGACTGCGCTCAACCAGTTCTTCTACCAGTGACTCCAGTTTGGCGCGGGTCACTTTCACGTTCATGTGCTTCGGACCGCTCTGATCTGCCGTCACGTAGGGCAGGTTCACGTCGGTCTGCTGGCTGCTGGACAGCTCGATCTTGGCTTTTTCAGCCGCTTCTTTCAGACGCTGCATCGCCAATGAATCGCCGCGCAGGTCAATGCCACTGTCTTTCTTGAACTGATCGGCAAGGTATTCGATCAGTTTCATGTCGAAGTCTTCACCACCCAGGAAGGTGTCACCGTTGGTGGCCAGTACTTCGAACTGGTGCTCACCGTCAACGTCTGCGATTTCGATGATGGAGATATCGAAAGTACCACCACCGAGGTCGTATACCGCTACGGTGCGATCACCGCTCTTCTTGTCCAGGCCATAAGCCAGGGCTGCTGCGGTCGGCTCGTTAATGATCCGCTTCACATCCAGACCGGCGATCTTACCGGCATCTTTCGTGGCCTGACGCTGGCTGTCGTTAAAGTAAGCCGGAACGGTAATGACTGCTTCGGTCACTTTCTCGCCCAGATAGTCTTCTGCGGTTTTCTTCATCTTCTTGATGACTTCCGCAGAAACCTGGGGCGGCGCCATCTTCTCGCCTTTTACCTCAACCCATGCATCGCCGTTGTCGGCCTTGGCAATCTTGTAAGGCACCATCTTGATGTCTTTCTGAACAACGTCGTCCTCAAAGCGACGACCGATCAGGCGCTTGATAGCGTACAGGGTGTTATCCGGGTTGGTGACCGCCTGGCGCTTCGCAGACTGGCCTACCAATGTTTCGCCGTCATCGGTATACGCGATGATGGACGGCGTGGTGCGATCGCCTTCCGCGTTCTCGATGACCTTCACCTTATCGCCATCCATGATGGCTACACAGGAGTTTGTTGTGCCCAGGTCGATACCAATAATCTTACTCATTTAAACCACTCCAATTCGTCTGTCGGTTCAATTCCATCGGACTTAAACGTTGCCGGGGCTCCTGGACTCGACCCAAGAAAAAACCCGGTGCGCCGCCTGTTTACTGGCTATATTGGCGCGTTAATCAACTTTTCAAGCCTGTTCGTCAACTTTTGGACCACTTTCCGCTTTAGCCACAACAACCATCGCCGGGCGAACCAGGCGCTCGTTCAACGTGTAGCCTTTCTGAACTACCGCCACGACACTGTTTGGCTCGGCATCGGGTGCTGGCACCATGGACATAGCTTCGTGCTTCTGCGGATCAAACGGTTCGCCGACCGGATTCAACTGCTCAACGTTAAACTTGCCGAGCGTCTTCAAAAACAGATCCAGTGTCATGTCCATGCCTTCGCGCATGCTTGAAACCACTTCACTGGTTTCGCCCTTCTGCTCAGCTGCGCTCTGCGCACTTTCAACGCCTTTTTCAAGACTGTCAGCGACTGGCAGTAGTTCTTTCACGAACTTTTCCAGCGCAAACTTGTGCGCCTTTTCCACGTCGATTTCGGAACGACGTCGTACGTTCTGCATCTCAGCCTGAGTGCGAAGGACCTGATCCTTGTACTCCTGAACCTTGGCTTCAAGCATTTCAGTTTCTGTTCGGTCAGCGCCCTCGCGCTCATCGGCTTCCGACTTTACTTCGTCTTCGACAGAAGCCGCTTCCGCAGCCGCTTCATTCAGCTCTTCTTCCATTTGCTCGTTGCGATTCTCATCAGCGCTCATGGCAACTCCTGCTTGATTCGTTGGCGGCCAATGATCCGCCTGATTGTCAATGAACTTTGCGAACGGATATGGGGCCCGTATTTCCGGTTTCAACCTTTCGAAAGGGCAAACTGCACAATTTCCGCTCGAGTAAATTTGCAAAGCCGAAAAACCCTGTATATATTCACAGCAACTGTATGCATCACCAGTATTTCGGAAACACTTGGAGGTTTGCCCCATGCTGACTCAGCTCACCGTCTCCAATTACGCCATCGCAGAGCGGGTTGAACTGCAATTCAATCAGGGAATGACAGCACTTACCGGCGAAACAGGCGCAGGCAAATCCATTGTGCTGGATGCCCTTGGGCTGGCCATGGGCGGCCGGGCAGACGCGGGCGCAGTTCGCCACGGCGCCAAGCGTGCGGACATCACCGCCACTTTCGATGTGTCCCGAATCAGCGAAGCCCGGCAGTGGCTGGAAGAACACGAACTGGACGATGACAACGACTGCATTCTGCGTCGGGTCATCAGCAAAGACGGCCGGTCCCGCGCATACATAAACGGCCAACCCTGCCCTCTCGCACATCTTAAAGATTTGGGCAGTACGCTGATGGACATCCACAGTCAGCACCAGCACCAATCACTTCTGCGCAAAGACACTCACCGCAAATTGCTGGACGAATTCGCCGGTGCCGAAACTCTGGCGGAAGAAACCCGACATGCCTGGAAAGCCTGGCACACCACCCAGCAACGCTTGCAGGAGCGCCAGCAAAACGCTGACGAAGCCGAAGCCCGCATTCAGCTACTGCGCTATCAAGTTGAAGAACTCGACCGTCTGGCGCTGGAAGACGGCGAACAGGAATCACTCGAAAAAGAGCAAGCCCAGCTGAGCCATGCCGAAACCGTTCTGCAGAATTGTCATCAGGCAACAATGCTCTGCACTGAAGACGACACCAGCGCGTCAGCGTTGGTTCGTCAGGCGCTGCAACAACTGGAACAGCTACCAGTGGAAGTGCCAGCGCTGAAAGACACCATCGACATGCTGAACGAAGCACAGATCCAGATCAGCGAAGCCGGCGACAATCTGCGGCACTTTGTCGATGGGTATGATGCGGACCCATCCAGACTGACGGAAGTGGAAGAGCGGCTGAGCGCCATCTACCAGATGGCCCGGAAGCACCGCATCAGCCCGGAAAATCTTCCGGAACTGCACCAGTCGTTGTCTGACGAACTGGCGTCATTGGACGAAGGTGAAGGCAGCGTTGAAAAACTCGAGGCCGAGCTGGAGAAACAGCTCGCGGAATTTAACCGACTGGCAGGCGAATTGTCTGAGCTCAGGCAGAAAGCCGCAGCGAATCTGGACCAGCGAATCGCCGAAGAGCTTGCCCAACTGAGCATGCCGGCGGTGCAATTTGTCACCCATCTGAGCCGCAACAAAGACGATGCCCCGGCCGCCCATGGCCTGGAAGACATCGAGTTTCTGGTCAGCGCAAACCCGGGGCAACCGGCACGTCCGTTGGCGAAAGTGGCCTCTGGTGGCGAGCTGTCGCGCATCAGCCTGGCCATTCAGGTGGTAGTGGCCCAAACCTCTACAACACCGACGCTGGTGTTCGACGAAGTCGACGTTGGCATTGGCGGCGGCACCGCCGAGGTAGTGGGACGTTTGCTCAGAAGCCTTGGCGATAATGGCCAGGTGCTATGCGTGACTCACCTGGCGCAAGTCGCCGCACAATGCCATCAGCACCTGTTTGTCAGTAAATTCACTGACGACGATGCAACCTTTTCCAAAATTGAAAGCCTGGACGACACCGGCAGAATCAGTGAAGTGGCAAGAATGCTGGGCGGCGTGGATATGACAGAACACACCATTGCCCACGCTCGAGAAATGTTCAGCAAAGGACAGGCAACTCATCACTGAGTTCGGAGTTTCATTCCCCTCTCGATCCTGAGAGCTTCATGAGGCGGGCAAGCACCCGCCTCTTTTTTTACAGGTTCCAGATCAGTCAGTCTTTCGGGGCTTTACGTAAAGAATCAGGCTGTGATCGACCAGCTCGAAGCCGTGCTCTTCGGCTATTTTCTTCTGGCGCTCTTCAATCACTTCGTCAACGAACTCGATCACTTCACCAGTCTGCGAGCACACCATGTGGTCGTGATGATCGTCACCTGCCATTTCAAAAACGGCATGGCCGCCTTCAAAATTGTGGCGCAATACCAGGCCGGCCGCTTCAAACTGGGTGAGCACGCGATAGACCGTCGCAAGACCGACATCATCACCCTGCTCCAGCAACTTCTTGTAAACATCCTCAGCGCTCAGGTGATGCTCTTCTTCGGCACTCTCAAGAATGTTGAAGATCTTGACCCGCGGAAGCGTGACTTTCAGGCCGACTTTGCGCAATTCGGAGTTTTCGGATGACATGTTTTTGATTCGCTCTTTGGTGTGCTCAGCGGCTTCCGGTATGATGGTGCCGCACTTGAATTACTCTGAGTTCAACCCGTGCTCAACCCGTGTGAAACCTGCCCCAGGCAGGCGATTCCAAGATAGAGGATTTCCCCCGGCGATGCAAAAGCTCACAGCCCTAGTATTGACCCTTCTGATGACGGGTTGCGTGTTCCCCGGCGTGTACAAAATTAACGTCCAACAGGGGAACATTCTGACCGACGAAGAGCTGACCTCTCTGTCTGAAGGAATGTCCCGCAGACAGGTTCATTCAGTATTGGGCACGCCCCTGATGATTAATCCGGTAGATCTGTCGCGGGAATATTACATCTATACGTTCCAGCGAGGCGGTGGCGAAATTGAGGAGCAACGCGTGATCGTCTATTACGAGAACGACCGCTTTTCTCACTACGAAGCACAACTGCTGGAAGAGACACCCGCCTACTGACGGATTTGTCAGGGCGCGATTACGCTTTCTTTTTCGCCCGATTCAGGCGGGCCTGCTTCGGGTCTATCTTGAGCGGGCGGTAGATTTCCACGCGGTCCCCGTCCCTCAATTCGTGGGTGGACGGTGCCTTGATCGCTTTGCCAAAGATACCCATGTTGTTCGAATCCGGATCGATTTCCGGGAACAGGTCAACGATGCCGGACTGCTTGACCGCCTCCACCGCAGAGGTACCTTCTTCAACGTCCAGTGCGATGATTTCCTGCTTGTCAGGCCGAGCGAACGCCACCTCCACACGAATCATCAGGCGCCTCCTTTATAAAGCTGATCTGCCCGTTTGCAGAATGCATCCACCATGGTGTTTGCCGCATGACTGAACACCTGCCCAAAGGTCATCCGCGACAGCGAGCCGGTGAATTCGAATTCCAGTGTCAGGATCACTTTACACGCGCTTTCGTTCAACGGTTTGAAGTGCCAGCGGCCCGACAGATCACGGAACGGGCCATCCACCAGCCGAATATCAATCCACTCCGGTGATTGCAACTGATTCTGCGTTGTCACGCGATGACGAACGCCGCCTCTGGCAATGTCCATGGAAGCGGTAATATGCCGTTCGGACTCATCATGAATCTCTGTACTTGCACACCAGGGCAGGAATTCAGGATAGCGGGCAACGTCGTTGACCAGATGAAACATGCGCTCAGCGGAATGCATGACCAGGGCGGATTTGTCGATCTGATGGGGCATGGACTTGGAAAACCTGCTTACGAACCGGGCGTGCAATGATACGCAATCTGCGCCATATCGGCGATACCCGATCAGGCACTCTGATACAGAACGTCCTGGCCGTCTGCTGGCATGTCCTCCGATTGCTCATCTTGCGGCTCTGGCGCGTCCTTGTTATCAGACGACCCCTCATCTTCCGCTGCCTGGCCTTCCGGAGTTTCCAAGGTGTCAGCATCCGCCTGGCTTTCTGCCGAATTCACCTCGACTTTGGGCGCAACATCGCCACCAGAGACGTCTTCGCCCTGCTGGCACCATGCGGCTTCCGTGTTTCGATCACACATGGACATCACACCATTGGCGGTGTATTGCAGCCCGATGTAGGCGACGACCAGCGGCAACACCAGCCTCATGACCCAGAACCATATCTGGCCGAAGAGTTTCGGAGTGTCGCCCAGCAGCCTGAGCGCCAGGGTTCGGGTGAGATACCAACCGGCGAATACCGATATGAGAATACTGACCAGCGGCACCAGAAGACCACCGGCGAACAATTCAACCCAGCGGAATACCGTGCCACCGGCGAACTGAATGTCCGACCAGACGTTGAACGACAATAAAGACCCCAACCCGGTTATCCAGACCGCCAGACCGATCAGAAATACCGATAATTGACGCGGCGCCCCGGTCCATTCGCGGAACCAGCCTACGACGGGCTCCAATAATGCCAGCGACGTCGTCCAGACCACCATCACCATCAATAGATAGACCGATGCCAGCAAAAACTGACTGCCCGGAAGATCGGCCATGGCAAGGGGCAATGACATGAACAGAAGACTGAAACCCCGCTCGCCCTGCATCTCTGGACCACCGGGAACCAGCGAATAAATAGCCAGTCCGGCCCCGACGGCTATCAACGTATCCATCAGCACCACTGCCAGAATCGAACGCTTCAATCGAGTGGTGACGGGCGTATAGGCACCGAAAAGCGTCCAGACGCCAAGCCCCAGACCAAGGGTGAAAAAGGCATGGAACAATGCGGATTTCAGGCTTTCAAATGTCAGTGACTTCTGACTGAAACTCAGAACCAGGTTTGCCGCCTCCCGAAACTCCCCCTGCCAGGCAGCCAGCCCACAAAAGGCTGCCACCAGCAGCAACATGATGGGCGTCACCGCACGAATCGCCCGCTCCAGACCATGTGCGACTCCCTGCATGGAAACCCAGATCACCAACAGCAGAAAAAAACCGTGCCATGCCATGAACCCACGGTACTTGCCGGGATCTGACACCAGGCCTGAAAGAATATCCGAGGCATCGCCCGGCTGCGCGCCGATAAAACGGCCGATAGCGCCGTAAAACACATAGGCCAGCGAAATGGCTCCGAATACCGCGGTAAACGACAGCACCAGGAATGCCGCCAGAATGCCCAGACGACCTGCCCACATCCACCACCGGGAAGCACGGGCACCGCGAACAAAACCGTCCATCGCCAGAACCAGGCCATGTCGGGCATAACGGCCCATGGCAGCCTCGGTCACCATCAGCGGCAGAGTAATCAGTAACAGACAGGCCAGATACAGCAGAACAAACAGACCACCGCCATGCTGGCTGGCCAGATAGGGAAATTGCCAGACGTTAGCCAGACCAAAGGTTGCCCCGAGGGCAGCCCAGAAAAAGGTGGTCGGATGGGTCCAAGAGCCAATGGGCGTTGCGTATGGGGTTGGCATTGATTACCTGCACAGCTAATGACGCCCACATTGTAGCGGATGATCCAATGCCCGCACGATTCAAATGGCCGTCAATCCACCCAATTTCGTGACCGGTCTGGCACTACTAAGCTACAATGCCCGCTTTTCCGGCGGCTGACCCGCCCGGCAAATTCTTTATCCGATCGCGGATGAGCATTCAATGAGCAAGAAGAAAACAGGCGCACCCAGTGCCACCATCGCACTGAACAAAAAGGCAAAACACGAGTACCACATCGAAGAACGCTTCGAGGCGGGGTTATCTCTGCTGGGCTGGGAAGTGAAGTCTCTGCGCGCCGGCAAGGCGCAGCTGACGGACGCCTATGTTCTTTTAAAAGATGGCGAGGCCTGGCTGTTGGGGTCTCACATTACGCCTTTGCTTGCTGCTTCTACCCACGTAATCGCAGACCCGACCCGCACCCGTAAACTGCTGCTGCACGCCAAAGAAATTGCAAAGATCATCGGCAAGGTCAACCAGACCGGCCACACCTGCATTCCGCTCGCACTTTACTGGAAGAAAAACAAAGTGAAGTGCGAAATAGCCCTGGTGAAAGGCAAGAAGCAGCACGACAAGCGCGCAACCGAAAAAGAGCGGGACTGGAACCGTCAGAAACAGCGAATCCTGCGTGAAGTGAATCACTGACCGGCAATTTATGTCGCATCTGCATCCTCTTTCGATCATTCTTTGACCAGCCTATACTGGGGTCTCGTCGTTAGCCGTAACCGAAGCGGCTATAAAAGGACAACGACACTCAGGGAGCCAGTCATGGCATTCACGCAAAGTTCTACCGACCCCGAAACCACCCAGCCAACCTCTGCTGACCGGACGCCAATGTCTTCTGTGGATCGTTCCTGGTTGCGCATGGAAAGCCCGGAGAATCCGATGATGATCTCCGCCGTGCTGATTTTTGAAGAACCGCTCTCGATCAGCCGACTGAAACGCACTCTGGACGAACGCTTTCTCACCTTTCGCCGTTTCCGGCAGAAAGTGGTTCAGCAAGGGGAAAAGGCTTACTGGCAGGATGACCCCCTGTTTCACATCGACAATCACGTGCATCGCATCGCGCTTGCTGGCGACGCCGGAAAGCAGGAACTGCAATCGCTGGTCAGCGACATGAACAGCACATCCCTGGATTTTCGCCGCCCGCTCTGGCAGATCCACTACATTGATCAGTACGACGGCGGTTGTGCATTACTGATTCGAATTCACCACTGCATCGCAGACGGCATATCGCTGGTGCGCGTCCTGCTTTCCCTGACGGATCGCAAATCCGAACCCGCCGTCAGGCAGATTCGACCCCATTCAGCCAAGCCCCCTGCCGCTCGCCCCGGAAACGCTCTGGGTCGAATCACCCGGCGCTTTATGCAGACAGGCCAAGCCGCCATGGATCAGGGCAGCCTGTTCTTAAAATCGCTGAGGACGGAGCCAGATTACCCCATGAAACTGGCAACCACCGCCGGCAATATTTCCCTGGAATTGCTGAAACTGGGATTGGCGCCTGCCGAACCCAAAACCTGCCTGAACCCAAAATTGAGCGGCCGCAAACAGGTGGCCTGGGCAGAACCGCTGAGCCTGGCCGAAGTCAAAGATTGCGCCCGTGCGCTGAAAGGTACCGCCAACGACGTTCTGCTATGTGCCGCCGCAGGAGCGCTTCAGAGGCATTTCAGCAACAGTGGAGAGACCCCGCCAGAAAGCGGCATACGCGTTGCGGTGCCGTTTAATCTGCGACCACTCCATCAGCCGATCGAAACCCTTGGCAATCAGTTCGGCCTGGTACTGGTTACACTTCCGGTGGAGGTGACCTGCCCGATCATGCGATTCCGCCAAATCCAGCACAACATGAATCAGCTGAAACGCTCCTATCAGGCCCAGGTAACCTACAGCCTGTTGGACCTGTTCGGGCGCGGCCCGGACGTTATTGAGCGCCGAGCGCTATCGCTGCTCAGCAGCAAGGCTTCTGCCGTGCTGACCAACGTGCCCGGGCCGAAAGAAGCCGTGTACCTGGCAGGCGCCAAACTCAGACAACCCATGTTCTGGGTTCCACAAAGCGGCAATATCGGCATCGGCTTGAGCATTTTCAGCTACGCCGGCACCGTGCAGTTTGGCATCACCATCGACAAGAGCATTCCCGTGGATCCGGAATCCGCCATGGAGTATTTCCGGGACAGCTTCCGCGAGCTCTACAACAGCGCCTTGGAAAAACAACAGGAAAGTGACGAACAAACTTTCACAGCGCTTGAAGTTGGTTAACGCAGCCCCATATACTGAGCATAAGGGGACGACATGGCTTCGACGCTGGTGGCGAACCCTTGGGTGCATGTCGAGATGGCAGCGAATCTCGTTAATCCAAAGCTGCAACGCAATAGTCGCAAACGACGAAAACTACGCACTAGCAGCGTAAGCTGCTAGTCGTCCTGACTGGGTCGCCCGTAGCCCAGAAGCAACATCTCAGGACGTCATCGCTTACGGGATGCTCCGATAGCCAGATCCCACTGACTATCGGCTAAGATTTAAAGGGATCGGTTCTTACACCCTGGCTCTCGGGTCGTTTGAACTTAAATTAATAGAGAGACACTAAACATGTAGATCTCAAGGCTGAGTACTGGCGGACGCGGGTTCAATTCCCGCCGTCTCCACCAAACAGCAAAAAGCCGCCCAAGGGCGGCTTTTTTTGTGCCTAAAAAAACGAGTCAGGCTTTTTTGCGGCGAGTCAGGCCCAACGCAGCCAGCCCCAGGCCCAGAAGCGCGAGGGTTCCGGGCTCGGGTACTTTGGTCGCAGTCAGCACAAGGTCATCAAAACGCAAAGCCAGAGGACCGATATCCGTTCTGTCGGTGTCCGGGAAGTAGCCGTTTGTTACATCAACCGTCAACGTATTGAGACCGTCGACAAAGAAGTCACTGATGTCGAAATTGGCCAGAGTGTTGAATGACGACGTGCCAAACGGAAGCGCGACGCTAGTGTCATTTCCGTTGAGGAAAATCGTGGCGTAATTATCGACGCCCCAGGCGCCAGTGATCATGGCCGTGCTTGCGTCGTATCCGGTCAGATCAAAGGTTGTCGAGAATACGGTCTCCCGGAAATCCGTATCGTTACTTGCACCATCGGTTGCAATTGAAATCCACTGGGAATCCGCATCGTTGGCCGCGTAGGCGCCGTTGTAATAGGCAACCGCGTCGCCCTCAGGAACCTTGGTCTCCCAATTGGCATCGATTTGCGTACCACTAATCAGATTTCCGGAGCCATCGAGACCGGTATTAAACAGTTGGCCTTCGATGACCGCAGAGTGGGCATAGCCGGATGCAGCGAAAACCAGCGCGATAGCCATTCCACATTTGCTGTATGTCTTCATGAGATCAATTCCCTGGGAGTATTTAACAAACAGAAGAACAGCAAGTTTGAGACCATCTAATTTAATTAGCCATTTTTCATGAGGTTATAAATCGAAGCCGGCGACCAGAAAAGATTTGTGTAAATTATGTGGACAGTTCCATCGCAACTCTCCTCCGACGCGAGGGGTAGTTCAGGTCACGCGTTATACCGAACGCTGCCCAGTTCGGCGAGGTCATAACCGCCGAGGCTGTCGGCCCGCTCCTGAAAATAGGCACCGCGGCAGAATTCGAGCAATTTCTGAAGCTGGGGCTGAAAATAGCTTCGCCTGCGCATGGCCAGATCAAATGATTCGGTGTGCAGTGGGATAAATTCCAACCCATGTCGGCGAGCGGCCGTTTCTACACCCAGCCCGCAATCCGCACGGCCGTCTCGTACGTCCTGGGCCAGGTCGTCCTCACCGAGGGCGCGGTGAGGCGCCAGCGAAAGATCGCCAGGATTCAGATTCTCTCGCGCCAATAACCAGGTCAGCAGCGAATCGGCACCGGCACCCGGTTGTCGGCGCACCACTGTGACACCTTTGGCGAACAGATCTCTGAGGTTGCGAATCCCTTTGGGGTTGTCGGGCGGCAGCAACAAACCCTGGCGGCGTTTTGCCCAGTGAATCATCACCAGGTCTTTTAGACCGCCCAGTCCGCAGCGCAATGGGTCATTGCCCGCACCGGTTTCCGGATCGGTCAAATGCATCCCAATCACCATGGCCCGGCCATCAAGCAGACGGGCGACGCCGTCGCCACTGCCATGGCATAACATCGCCAGGTCGCTGCCAGCTTCTCTCGCCGCCCACTCCAGCAGAGGGTCGTTGCTACCAGCGAGAATCGGAAGGATGTCCGCACCGCTGCCGGCATCCCCTTCCAGATGGCTCATGATCCACACGTCAATGGCCTGGCGGGGGAACAGCAACTTGCCGGTCACCTTGGTGCAGGGAATCTGGTTCTCTCGAACCAGCTCGTACACCTTTCGCTGTTTCAGGCGCAGGTAATCGGCCACTTCAGCGGTGGTCATTAGCGAATGTTGAGGGCGTGTGCTGTCCGGCGCGTTCATCGAAACCTCGCAAGGAGTGCTTTAAGACTGTTTAATTGTGCATATTTTACGGCATCAGGTGCAAAATTTATTTTTATTACACAGTATGCAGCTATAGAACTCCTGAAGTGAGCTGTGATGAGCGGTAGCGGCAGTTTTGAGCAAGCACTGAACCTGATTTTCTCCTTCGACCCGGCATTGATGGAGATCATCGCCCTGTCGTTACGGGTCAGCCTGACTGCGGTTGTGATCGCGGCGGTCCTGGCGTTGCCGGTCGGCGCTGCGATTGCGCTATTTCGTTTCCCCGGGCGTGGCGCTCTGGTGACGGTATTGAACGCGTTGATGGGATTACCGCCAGTGGTGGCAGGCCTGATGGTGTATCTGCTGCTGTCCCGGGCCGGACCCCTGGGGTCTCTGGGTTTGCTGTTCACACCGACGGCGATGGTGGTGGCCCAGACTCTGCTGGTTTTCCCGATTGTGGCGGCGCTGTCCCGTCAGGTGGTGGAGGACCTTTGGGAAGAATACCGCGAGCAGCTGCAGTCCCTGGGCTGCAACCGCCTGCGAGCCATTCCCACGCTTCTCTGGGACGCACGGTTTTCACTGATTACCGGCGTGCTGGCCGGCTTCGGCCGGGCCAGCGCGGAAGTGGGGGCGGTTCTGATCGTGGGCGGCAACATTGATGGCGTTACTCGCATGATGACCACAGCGATTGCCCTGGAAACCAGCAAGGGCAATCTACCCCTGGCGTTGGGCCTGGGCATGGTGCTGTTGCTTCTGGTGGCAATCATCAATGCGGCCGCTTACCAGATGGGCGAATCGGCCAAGCGGAGGCTGGGATGAACGACATGGCGATTTCCGAAAGATTGCTGCCGCTGCAACTGAACGATGTGTCGTTCCGCCATCGTAATCAAACACTCCTGCAGGACATTAACCTTCAACTCGGCGTATCCGGACGAACCGTTCTGCTTGGCCCCAACGGGGCGGGTAAAAGCCTGTTGATGCGCCTTTGTCACGGCCTCTTGGACCCCACATCAGGCACCGTTCGGTGGGCGCTGGACAACCGATCATGGGCCGACATCCGCCAGCGGCAGGCGATGGTCTTTCAACGCCCCGTGCTGTTACGCCGCTCGGCGCTGGCCAACATTCGACATGCCCTGGCGCTGCATGGGGTCAAACGCTCAGAGCGAAACACCCTTGCCATGGCCGCGCTGGACCGCTTTGGCCTGGCCAGTCTGTCAGCGCGGCCCGCGCGAGTGTTGTCCGGTGGCGAGCAACAACGCCTGGCTTTAGCGCGGGCCTGGGCCCTGCAACCGGAGATTCTGTTTCTGGACGAACCAACATCGGCCCTGGATCCGGCTGCGGTTAAGGCGGTGGAAGACGCGGTTGCGGCCTTTCAGGCGCTGGGCACCCGCATTGTCATGAGCACCCACGACATGGGACAGGCCCGGCGAATGGCCGATGACGTGGTGTTTCTGTTGCGGGGCCGCGTGCATGAACACGCACCGGCGTCGACGTTCTTTGAGTCGCCTCAAACACCCGAAGCGGCAGCGTTCATTCGTGGCGAGCTGATCTGGTAATCGGGCGTCGCGATTGCTGTAAACACGCATCAAAACCAATGGAGACAACAATGATAACCCGATGCTTTGCCATGGCGTTGACAGTTCTTGCGCTGGCACTGCCAGTGCAGGCGCAGGAACAGTTCATCACGCTGGCTTCTACCACCTCTACCGAACAATCCGGCCTGTTCGGCCACATCATTCCGAAGTTTCGTGATGCCACGGGTATCGACGTTCGAGTGGTTGCCGTGGGCACCGGTCAGGCGTTCGCCATCGCGCGCGCTGGCGACGCGGATATTCTGATGGTCCACGACACCGTCGGGGAAAAGAAGTTCGTCTCTGAAGGATACGGAAGCGAACGTCGGGACGTGATGTACAACGATTTCGTGATCATCGGGCCGTCGGACGATCCGGCCGGCATTGCCGAAGCAGAGTCCGCGGCCGAGGCTATGACCCTCATCGCCGACGCCGAGGCAGCCTTTACCTCTCGCGGTGACGACAGCGGTACACATCGCGCCGAGCTGCGCCTGTGGGAAGGTGCTGGCGTAAGTACCGAGGGCAGCTGGTATCGGGAACTGGGTAGCGGCATGGGCCCCACCCTGAACACGGCGGCCGGCATGAATGCCTACGTGGTGTCAGACAGAGCCACCTGGCTGAACTTTTCGAACCGTCAGGACCTGAAGATTCTGTTCCAGGGCGACGATGTGCTGTTCAACCAGTACGGCAGCGTGTTGATCAACCCGGAGCGTCATCCGGAGCTGAAGCATGACCTTGCCGAACAGTGGCATGAATGGCTTTTGTCAGACGAGGGGCAAAGCGCCATTAGCGAACACACGATTGATGGCCAGCAGTTGTTTTTTCCTAACGCCAACTAGGCCGAAAATTTCGGCTTGGTCGGCACGCTCGCGGAGTAGCCAGCCATTTCTGGCTACTCATCATCCGCAGCAATACGTTCAACCTCTCCCACCACATCCAGCCGCTCGGGCGAGCGAACCGGCTCTACCACCAGCGGCGACGCGATTCGAGTTTTCAACAGGTGCTGAAACGGCTCCAGTTGAGTGATGCCCGGATCCAGCCACAGGTCAAACTCGTCCGGCTGCAGCATCAATGGAATGCTCTTGGTGTGTATGTGACTGAATCTGGGGTGCGGTGGCAAAGTGACGATGGTAAAGGAAGGAACAATGTCGCCGCCAAAATCCCAGCGTTCATAGAGCCCGGCGAACGCGATGGCGCCGTTTTGCGGGTGGATGTTGTGGCACTGCTTGTGACCTTTTGGGCCAGTCCATTCGTGGAAAGCGCTGGCAGGTATGATGGCGCGCTGGGTGGGGAAGCGTCGTTTCCAGAGTGGGCTGCTGCCCAGGCTACCCGCACGGGCGTTAAAAGTGCTGTATTTGGGGGATGGGCGATAGCCGCTGCCATCCGGTTTGCGTTCAATCAGCAACGACCACAGAGCGTCGTCCACCACTCTACCCTGGCCGGGGTCGTAAACGATCTGGGCTCTGGCGCCGGGGGCAATGTTCAGCCGTGTATCCAGGCGCTTGCTCAGGCCCAGCTCTTCCATCAACCCCTGTACTTCGGGACTGTCGTGTACGTTAAAGCGGCCACACATGATCCAACTGCCTCCCTATCGATTCCTGTCCTCAGCTTATCAGTTAAGCCTGTCTTGGCCTCATCAGAATACCGGTATAGCGGATCAGAAAAATCAGATAGGCAACCACCCACAGCACGGCGCTGACGCTTACCCCGAAAGACCAGTCCAATAGGCCAAAAGCCGTCACAACCCGGATGACGGTCGCCACCTGCATGGCCACAAAGGCCAGTACCATGCCCCGCGGAAGCACCAGCGCCCTGCCGGTGTGCCCCAGGCACACACGAGCAATCACGCCCAGCACCAGACTGCCAATCACGCCCAGTCCCGCCGCATGTATCCACGCGCCTTCCGGCCAACCCAGTAACTGGTGCCCGGCCAGTAGCACCAACGCCACCGCAATCCAGAGCAAAGAGATGTGAAGAATCCAGAGCAAGGGGTTAGACATCACAAGCCAGCCTTTCCAGCCAAACAGTCGTGCAAACATCAGCACTGAGGCAGGCACAGCAACCAATCCCGCCCACCACTGGTAACCCGCCAGCGGTAGCAGCAATAAAATGATCATGGCTGCGACAAACATGCGGTCCAGCACTGGTACCACGCTGATGCCGGGCTCGGCCATGCCTTGCTGTCGCAACCAGCCAGTGGAAAATGCCGGTGTGATCCGCCCGCCAATAATGCCCGCCAGTGTCATCGCCATGAGCAGCCCTCCGGCCGAAAATGCCTCGTTGTAGCTCAACAGAAAGCCCGCCTGCATGATCCACAAAAGTAAGAGCACCAGAAGAATCACCACCTGCCGATACTGGCGGGCCCCCCAGATACGCCAGGCCGCATCCAGCATTACCAGCGGAAGAAACAACAGGCCGCCCCCATTGATCAGCCATATCGGCAACCCCTCGCCAAAACCCATAAGCAGTCGACCGCCGAGCCAGACCAGCCACAAACCCAGAAGTGGAGCACCGTGAGTTCGCTCGGTGCCAGTCCAGACGCACACGGCCGTCAGCAAAAAGGCAGCGATGGCTGCCGACAGAAAGCCAAATAGCATTTCATGCTGATGCCAGAAAAAACCAGGCAATCCCAATGGCAAATGCAGCAAGCCGGTTAACTCACCAACCCATAGGGGCACCGCCAGAACAGCAAACAGCGCCAAAGAGACGGAGAAAATTCGAAATGGGTAGCTGAATAGCTGCGACAGAGAAATGTCGCTGGGGTTGGTCTGGCTGTTGCTCATGGTATCCGTCTCCATTGAATCCAATCGGTTTTAAAAGAGGCTTGTCATGCCCTCACTTATAACATATATTTTATATGACTGTTTACGAGCCGCAGGATTTATTTACGCCGACTGATCTCGCTCAGGGCGCTGGGCAGGCCCGTTCACTGAATTCCAATGATTTTTGCTGCTGGGGCATTATTTGATGCGCATCACCCGATACACCGATTATTCGCTCCGGGTACTGATCTATCTGGCACTGCAGCCCGATCGGCTGGCGACCATACAGGGCATTGCAGACAGTTATGACATATCCAAGAGCCACTTGATGAAGGTGGTACATCATCTGACCCAAGGCGGCTACATACAGAGTATTCGTGGCAAAAACGGTGGGCTTCGGCTGAATCGCCTGCCTGAGGAAATCAATATTGGTGCCCTGGTGAGGGAAACTGAACAAGATCTGAATCTGGTCGAATGCTTTTCTGAGAACAATCAGTGCTGCATCACCCCAGTCTGCGGCCTTAAAAATATGCTTGCAGAAGCGTTGGATGCTTTCCTGACAACCCTGGACCAATACACCCTGGCCGACGTTCTGCCTGAAAAGCATCAACCCCAACTGCTTCGGATACTGCAAATTGCTACGGACTAAGGAAGCAATGCCACGTTTCGCATCCGTAGATCTCCGGACCCTGGGCCGAGGTCCACTCAAACAACCCACCCGTAATTGAACATACGATTCTTCACTCGCAGGAGGTATAGCGATGACATTGATGCGTAAACTGAGTGTAGGTTTGTTGGCCGCGATGGTTTCCACCGGCGCATTGGCGGCGGAACACATCGTCAAAATGAAGAACGCCGGCGCCGAAGGCCCTATGGTGTTTGAGCCTGGCTATCTTGAGGCGAAGAAAGGCGACACCGTTAAATTTGTGATGACCGATCCAGCCCACAACTCGGTGTCCGTAGCTGTTCCAGAGGGGGCTGAGAGCTGGTCTGGTCAGATCAACCAAGAGATCACCGTGACGCTCGATGCCGAAGGCGTTTACGTCTATAAGTGCACACCGCACGCGCCTCTGAACATGGCCGGTGTAATTAAGGTGGGTGAAC
Organism: Marinobacter sp. CHS3-4; assembly: GCF_030053415.1. GTDB lineage: Bacteria > Pseudomonadota > Gammaproteobacteria > Pseudomonadales > Oleiphilaceae > Marinobacter. The sequence continues at coordinate 828,697 of NZ_JASGBJ010000001.1, read as the reverse complement.
CGACCAACTATGACGATGCGAAAGCAGCTGTTGAGAAACTTACTGCAGCCGCTGCCACCAACAAGGATCGGCTGAAAAACTACTTTGCCAATGTGAAATAAACTCTTCACGAAGGCAATGAAGAAAAGGCGCCCGGAAAGGGCGCCTTTTTTATGAATTGAAACTTGCGGTCAGCTCTTTAAAGAATTCCTTTGTTCGCTCTCTTATCCGCTCCATTGACGCGTCCCATTGCTGTTGGTATTGCTCAAAAGAGTCACTGGTAACGCTGGCCAGTTCCGCACCGGCCTCCGAAAGTGAGCGAGTGGTTTGGGTAAACCCTTCAAAGTTCGTTTGTTCCAATTGTTCCTGCCCATCCTGGATATGAATCACCGCCTGCTGCAGAGCAGCTCTATCCTGTTTCGGGGCCTGCTGATTTTCTTTCAGCGCGTCTTCTATGGATTGTTCCAGATTTTCCATCAGGTCTTGCAATGAATTCCTGAACTCGTCCATGGCTTTTTCAGCTTTTTGCCCTGCGGCATCGGAGTAAGCTTCAAACTGCCGAGCCATGTCATCCATTTGCTTTGACAGGTCGCCCGACGAGCGGCCAAACGCCTGACTGATTTTGTCGCCAAGCCTGCTGATTTCGCCCATCAGGCCGCTGAACGCGGACGGATTAGTGACGGATTCATGAGTTCGCTGGTAATCCACAAACCACTGGTCCTGGATCTGAACAAGGTAAGTGACAACCTCCTGGCGCTCACCGGCTTCGCCGTTCTCAACGGGCACTCGAGTAACGACTGTTGCCTCATCGGCCTCAATCACGACCCGCCCGAAATCCGGAAGAACGCCCAGCCAGTCACGATCAAAGCCGTCAAAGGCGTTGGCGTCGGTCAGTGTGGACAGGTCAATCGCCTCACCGGTTTCGCCTTCTGCCAGTGCCTGCCAGAATTCGGTGGCGACCTCTTTCGGAGTGTCGGGACGGGTGCAGCCGGCGACAACGACCAGCACTGTCGCCAGTAAAATAAGCGTTAACCATCGTGTGCTCATACTTTGGCCTTCCTGTTGTTGCCATTTGCGCCGATTATACGCGAGTGGTCAGAGGTTACAGGTCAGCTTTACCAATTCTTCATCAAACACACGGCGGTTTTCACTGTAATCCACCGGCACATCCACCAGATGAACGCCGCCTTGTGACAAAGCCTCCTGCAAGGTCGGTCTAAGATCTTCGGTGCGGGAGACGCGGTGCCCGGTCGCTCCGTAGGCGCCGGCGTATTTCACAAAATCGGGGTTGCCGTAGTCCAGGCCAAAGTCTTCAAAGCCTTCCTGACCTTGCTTCCATTTAATCATCCCGTAGGCGTTGTCATTGATGATCAGCACCACCAGGTTCAGATTCAGGCGAACTGCGGTTTCCACTTCCTGACTGTTCATCATGAAACCGCCATCGCCACACACAGCCATGACCTTCAGGTTCGGATACAGCATAGCGGCCATCATCGCACTGGGCAGGCCCGCGCCCATGGACGCGAGGGCGTTGTCCAACAACACGGTGTTGTTGTCGTAGGCGGGGTAGTTACGGGCAAACCAGAGTTTGTACATGCCGTTGTCCAGCGCAATGATGCCGTCTTCCGGCATAATCTTGCGAACGTCGCTGACGATCCGCTGGGGGATGACGGGGTAACGGTCATCGTCTGCTTTCTCGGCAAGATGCTTATCCACCGCAGCTTTTACGTCCATAAACCGGCTGAAATCATGGCTCGAACATTCACCACAGGTTTCAGCCAGGTAGTCCACGCTGTTGGCAATGTCACCGACAACTTCCAGCTGCGGGAAGTACACCGGGTCGACATCAGCCCCCGAAAAATTCACGTGGATCACCTGCTTGCCGCCGGGCTTCATGAAAAACGGTGGTTTCTCAACCACATCGTGGCCCACGTTGATCACCAGGTCAGCGTGGTCGATGGCGCAATGCACGAAATCGCCCGCCGACAAAGCAGCGTTACCCAGATAGCGGGGGTGGCGTTCATCGACCACGCCTTTACCCATCTGGGTGGTGAAAAAAGGAATGCCTGTGGCGTTTACCAGGTGAATCAATGCCTGGGATACCCGTTTGCGGTTGGCACCGGCGCCGATCATGATCAATGGATGCCGTGCCTGGCGGATCATGTCGCAGGCGGTATCCAGGCTTTTCTGACTGGCCGTGGGCCGACGGGCATCGCTGGGCTCGAAGATGAATGCGTCTGGCCCGGCCATTTCGGCGGCAATGTCTTCCGGCAGTTCCAGATGAACCGCGCCGGGCCGCTCCTCAGACGCAAGTCGGAATGCTTCCCGCACTTTCGCAGGTACCGTATTGGCATTGCTGATCTGACGCGTGTATTTGGTGAGCGGGCGCATCAGGTCAACAACGTCCAGAATCTGGAACAGCCCCTGTTTCGAAGATTTGATGGGCTTCTGGCCAGAAATCATCATCATGGGCATCGCGCCCAACTGCGCATAGGCCGCTGCCGTCACCAGGTTGGTGGCGCCGGGACCAAGGGTCGAGAGACAAACACCGACGCGACCGGTCAAACGGCCGTAGGTCGCAGCCATAAAACCAGCCGCCTGTTCATGACGGTTTAGTACCAGCTGAATGCGCGAAGTGCGAAGTGCTTCGAGAAAGTCGAGATTTTCTTCACCGGGAACGGCAAACAGGTAACGAACGCCTTCGTTCTCCAGAGCTTTAACAAACAATTCAGCGCCCGTGACGCCGCTCTTGGCCGTTGTTTCCACAGTGCCTTCCGTTTTCGACATTCAACCTCCGCGCTCTGTTAGTAATACCGCATGGCCAATAACCTGACTCTATTCAGAGGGCGGCTGCGAGGCCTGCATTGTGTCGGCGGGCAGTCTGTCCCTGCCCCAGCTCCGGTGAACCCGGGCGACGACTTTCCTGATTTCCTCGTCGTCCACTTCCACCGGCTCGTCCTTTTCCAACGGATCGTAGTGGTAGTGGAATATGTACAACCGCGATGCAAACTGCTCAAACGGCAAAGACGCTTCGCCGAAACGTTCACCATGTTTGGCTGTACTCACCTGCACATCATTGCCCCAGTGTTGACCGCTGTCGTTGTTCGGGTTGAAGAAATAGACCCGCATAACGCCTTCCGGATCCGGAGCAACTCGTAACACCGTAATGGCATGCCAGCCAATGAAGCGGGCGGCGCTGTCCGTGATGGCCACCCCTGCCGGCTGAGGATGCACAAGCGGCTGGTCCCCGTTGCAGTGCGGGTGATAGCAGGCATAGAAATGCCGCAGGAAGTCTTCCAGCTCCATCAGATTGCCGGTTGCAACGTCAACATTGATACGGAAACCACGACCGGCAGACCAGCCATGAAACTCTGGATTAACCCACTGATGGGGATCGCCGGGGCGTCCGATACACAGGCGTCCCATTTCCGCATAAATGCGATCCAGATGAGGCACGACCACCAGCGACACAGGATCAAGATCCAGCGTGACGTCGGAGGCAACGCCTCCCTGGCTTTTGGCCGATGACACCGGATTGCCTTCGAAGTGCATGACAATCTCATCTTCGCGAGCCGCCCAGGCCACCATCTGAAGCAGATAGTCCGGGTCGTTATAGGCCCACATGGATAGGGCCCGCGCCGCCTGACATGTCGGGTTGTTCCCCTGCCCAACGCCCAGTGGCTGCCCCAGAATGTTCAGCACGCCCTGGAGCAACCAGGCCCGTGCCGATGGCTGGTAGCCATAGGCCAGCTCTATCCGGTTTCGTGCCTGCTGGCATAGTGGCAACTGAATCTGCCGCCAGAGTGCTGGCTCAATCGGCGGCTGATACAAAATGCCCCGATCCAGCAACAGTGCCAGGCCATAAATGCCCTGGGCCGTTTCCGGGAACACCGACTCCTCAATCAGACGGTACACTAGCGAGCGATAGCACATCAGACAGTCGCGCCCGGTGGTCGACAGCCCGAGCGCATCAGTAATCATGGGCTGCTCTTGTGTAAGGATGTACCGCAGAAACGCGGCATGGTAAGGCGACACCAGCCCGGTGTCGTGCATGGACCGCGCGAACCCCGTCGCTTCACTCTGCAACGCCCCGAAGTCCATGTGAGAGAGACGTTCCTCATATACCGGAATACCCGGGTCTTCGCGACAGGCCTGCGTCGGGCCATAAAGGCTGGAGATCAGTCGCTCTGCGCCCTGGCCGGATCCGCCAAGGTCCACCGATGGATCCGAACGGCACAGCGCAATCTGCGTGATCATCTGACGGACACTGTTCACCTGAATCGGGCGCTGCTCAAGAATTCGCCAGATCTCGTCGATCAGCCGGTCGATCACGTGTTCGTAACCAATCTCGGCGGCGATGTGCTGAACCAACGCGCGGCTGACCAGGGCCAGCTTGCCCTGTTCCCGTTCGGCCTCACCGCTCTCGCCGGAGAGCAGCCGCAGATTGATGGCCAGCACCTGAGTCAGATAGTGATGAGCCTGTTCCGCGGACACCGAGGGATGAAGGTAGTGCCCCAGCGCGACCGCTAACAGTCGAAGCTCACTCATGGCTTCGACCACAATCGTGTCAGGGTGGGTGCTCTGGAGGGAATAGGTCGTCAGGTTAGGCAACAGAATGGACGGATCCGCCCAATCTGTGCCCGCAAACACGCCGGCTTGTTCTAGCTTCTCGGCGCGATCCTGGATGGCCTGACAGCCACCCGGCTGAAGCAGTACACGGCGAACGATGTCGAACACGCGTGGCAGCTTGGCAGCCTTGGTAAAGGAGCGGCTCTCAGCGAGAGCCGCTATTGCATCATCCAGTCGTCGCACGAGCGTATCGAAATCGACGACAGGCGCTGTTTTTCCAGCGTCGGAATTGCTCAAACAGATTTCCTCAGAGTCTGTGCCAGACTCGTTGTTGCATAATCCTTTCGGGATTATACATAGAAATCCAACTCTTCCTGATGCTTAAGTAAATCACGCATGGTGTATGCGTCGTCACCGAAGAAATAAACCAGGCCCCAGTGAGTACCGAAAGCGGTACGCTTGGTGACCGTTTCTTCCAGCGGCGGTGTCAGCTCGTGAGACTCGAAGTACGGATGGTTTTCCGTCTCTTCCGGCATCTCCAGCTTGCTGACTACGCGGCGACGCGGGTAAACCCCGAAGCAGCCTGCATAACCTTTGGCGTCCACAACTTCTTTCGGGAAGAAATTCTTGACCTCATCTTCCGTGGTTTTCGGATCGAACACCATGAACATGGCCTGATAGGCGTTGAATCCGTAAGCCTTTTCCAGAAGCTCAAACACTTTGAATCCGGGTGGACGATATGCCACTTCACCGAAGTACATGGTGCTGTCACTGGTCACGAAGTATTCGGGGTGAATCACGCCGAATTCGATGTCGAAGGTCTTGATCAGTTTCTCGATCTCACGGGTGACCTGCTCACGATACTTCTCGAGATCTGGAGTCGCTGGCACAAACACGGAATAACCGAGCGTGACGTACTCAGAAATGTTGAGGAACGCAATCTTGCCGTTGTGGATCCAGGCTTCAACCGCGAATTCCCAACCGTCCAGGTGGGATTCCATCAGCACCGGAAATTCTTCTTCCGGGATGGTGTCCACTTCGTCTGGCGTACGAATCACGCGATGCCCAAGACAGCCAGCTTTGTCAAAGGCCTTCAGGTGAATCGGGTCGTTGGGGTCGCCATCCAGCTTCAGCAGTGTCTGGTTAACCCGCTTCAGGAACCGGATGACGTCGTCTTTGTCGTGGGCTTCTTCGAAGATACCCACGCGAATGCCGCCCAACTGGGCACGACGCTTCATCAACGCCTTGTCACGCAGCAGCATGGACTGACCAAACAGCTTTGGCTGATCCAGCAACACCGAGTTGATGGCGCCAGCCCACTCCACAGTTTCTTCGAACAGTGGGATGGCAACGTCGACGCCCATGTCTTTCAGCGTCTGCGCGATCTCGAACGAACGATCGTTCAAGCGCTCAAAATTCCAGGGCACGTAGGGAATATCGTGCTCTTTGCAGTAGGTCTCGGCCCAATCCGGCGCTACGACCACGTAACGGCGGTCGAATTTGTCCGCGGCCTCAACCGCATTCAGGCTCCACCCCAGCAGTGCTATGTAACCTTTGTTCGGATCGTAATTTTCCTCGCTCATTAGCTTCTCCTTGATGCATGTTCTTATCAAACCTAACGTGCTCAGCCCAATTGGCAAAACATTCAGCTCACTTCAAGCGGCGCAGGCACGGGGCAGGAAGCTCGTTAGGCCGCCAGTGCCAGTGCCCCGCTTCGCATTAGAACGATTAAGAATATGAGCCCAATGCCAGCGTCGAGAGCGTCCACTTACGAACTTTTTTGAGCAATTGTTCATCATCGACAAGGGACTGCCCGTAAGACGCAACCATGGTTTTCATCCGCTTTTGCCACTCCGGTGTCTTGATACGATCACCGAAACAGCGCTCGATCACATCGATCATGGCATGCGCCGCTGTCGAAGCTCCCGGGGATGCCCCCAACAGTGCCGCCAGCGAACCATCTTTTGCAGCCACGATTTCCGTGCCGAATTCCAGCTTACCCCCTCCACCGGGGGACTTTTTGATGATCTGAACCCTCTGGCCGGCGTTTTGAAGTTTCCAGTCTTCTTCCCGGGCGTCCGGGAAATAATTGCGCAGTGATGCCACACGCTCACTGTGAGACTGAAACACTTCGCCGATGAGGTATCGGGTCAGATCCATATTTGTGCGGCTAACTGAAAGCATAGGTCTTAAATTGTTGGAACGCACGGAACCGAACAAGTCGAAAACCGACCCTTGCTTCAGAAATCGAGTGGTGAAACCGGCGAATGGCCCGAATAAAAGCGCGGGCTGACCGTTGATTATCCGGGTATCCAGATGAGGCACAGACATCGGCGGCGCGCCGATCGGGGCCTTCCCATATACCTTGGAATTATGCTGAGCCACGATCTCCGGCTTCTGGCAAACCAGCCACTGACCACTGACCGGGAAACCGCCATATCCCTTCGACTCTGCAATACCGGATTTCTGAAGCATTGGCAAAGCGCCGCCGCCAGCGCCCAGAAACACGAAACCGGCGTCCAGTTTCTGCGGCTCGCCAGTTTTCTGATTTTTGACCCGCACTTCCCAGCGACCATTGTCCTTCTGCGCCAGATAATTCACGGGGCTGTTGAGCATCAGTTCGAAATTTGGCGTGCTTTGCAGATGCTCGACCATGCTGCGAGTCAGTGAACCAAAATCAACGTCCGCCCCATGTTTCACACGGGTAGCTGCAACGCGTTCCATGGGGTCACGGTTTTTCACCACCAGCGGCATCCATTCTTCCAGTTGCCGCGGTGACTCGGTGAACTCCATGTCGCGAAACAAATGGTGAGCGCTGAGCCTCTTGTAGCGCTTTTTGAGGTATTGAACGTTCTCTTCACCCCATACAAAGCTCTGGTGTGGCGTGCGGTTGATGAACGACGAGGGCTCGGGCAACGCCCCCTGTTCCACCAGATGCGACCAGAACTGCAGCGACACTTCGAAGGCTGCGTTGATCTGCAGCGCTCGCTCGATGGCGACGTCGCCATCCTCAGTTTCCGGGGTGTAGTTAAGTTCGCAGTAACCGGCATGGCCGGTACCTGCGTTGTTCCATCCGTCCGTGCTTTCATGGGCCACGTGGTCAAGACGCTCCACCATGACGATGTCCAGGGCTGGATCCAGTTGCCTGAGCATCATGCCGAGGGTAGCGCTCATGACGCCACCGCCGACCAGCACTACATCTGCCTGTCTAACGGCCATTAAAACTCATCCTAGTGATCGAAAATCCTGTATCTACCCACGATCAGCGGGCAGACCTGTGACAGCCAGATTGTACGGACACTGGCCGTGAGTGGGTCAAATGTTTAGAATCCATCCTCCTGAATTCTCCCTCAAGGCGCAATTATGCTATTGGCCAGTCTCGCTATTCTCGCCGGCCTGATCCTTCTGGTCTGGAGTGCAGACCGTTTCATTGAAGGCGCTGCCGCCACCGCCAAACACCTGGGCATGCCATCGTTGCTTATCGGCATGGTCATCATCGGGTTTGGTACATCAGCACCGGAGTTGGCGGTATCAGCGATGGCAGCACTGGATGGAAATCCTGGCCTGGCCCTCGGTAATGCTTATGGCTCGAACATCACCAATATCGCAGTGATTGTGGGCGTAACAGCATTGATTGCCCCAATAACCGTCCATTCACAAATCCTGCGCAAAGAGATTCCCCTGCTGATTGCACTGACGGTCTTTGCCGGCGCCCAGTTGATCGATGGCGAGCTCAGCCAGCTGGATGGCTGGCTGTTATTGATTGTCTTCGCCGGGGTAATGGGCTGGTCCATCTATCAGGGCATTCGAGGCAAAGGCGACACGCTAGGCGGCGACGCAGACGCTGAGCTGATCGAACACCCCATGTCTCTCAACAAAGCACTGATGTGGCTGGTGGTGGGGCTTATATTGCTGTTGGTGAGTTCCCGGATGCTGGTCTGGGGAGCGGTGTTCATCGCCCAGAGCCTGGGCGTCAGTGACCTGATCATCGGCCTGACGATTGTCGCCATAGGCACCTCGCTGCCAGAGCTTGCCTCCGCATTGGCGGCGGTGAAAAAGAACGAGCACGATCTGATTCTGGGCAACATCATGGGCTCAGGCATTTTCAATACTCTGGCAGTGGTTGGCCTGGCCGCCAGCATTCATCCTCTGTCGGTTGATCCAGAAGTGCTGTACCGAGATTGGACAGTGATGATGGCGCTGACCCTTACCTTGCTGCTGATGGGCTTCGGGCTAAGTGGAAAATCCAGGGAAATCAGCCGCCGCGACGGGGCGATTCTGGTTGCAGCCTATGTGGGGTATGCCGGCTATCTGATGTCGACACTGGCGGGCTAGCGACGGCGATAGCCGGGGCTATTCCGGCTCACCGTTACCCAGCAGTTCCTCCATCGCGGATCGCACGCTGGTCATAACCTCTGCCAGGTCTTCTTTGGTTTTACCAACGGTATCAATGGGCTTGCCCACACGCATCTCAACCAACTGCCCCAGATTGATGTGCATGGTTCTGGCAGGCAGCACCCGCTGAATACCACGGATGGCGACAGGCAGAATCACTGCTTCGGTGTCCAGCGCCAGATGAAAGCAACCCTTTTTGAACGGCAGTAGATTTCCATCTGGAGATCGGGTCCCTTCCGGAGCCGCCCAGAGCACAATGCCGCTTTCCATCATTTCCTTCGCTTTGCGCAGATCCTGACGAGCCTGAGCCTGGCTGGAACGATCAATCGAGGGAAATTCCCCTGCCCGCATCGCCTGGCCCAACAGGGGAATCTTGAACAGTTCCTTTTTGGCCAGCATGCGGATCGAACCTGGCAAGGACACAAAGGTCACCGGGATATCGTAATGGCTGGCATGGGTGCACATGATGATATACCGCCGACCGTCACTGAAATCGGGCACCTCTCCCCTTACGGTCAGGCTGACACGAACCAGCCGCAACAGTGCCGCCGACCACTCACGACAGTATTTATCCACCATGCGGCGGTCGAGGCGACCGAACAGGGCGCGCAGCAACATAACGGCCGAGTAAAGCGCAGTCAGCCCCACGGTTCCCATGATGACACCAGCGCGTCTGAGAATCGTGGCCGACTCGCGCAGTGGATTGGTATTAAGGCGGATCATGATATTTCCAATTGGCATTAACGCGAAAGCTGCGCCAATTATAGCCTTTGCCCACCCACCGTAGAAAACCAGACAAAAGTACATTGCACAATTTTTGATCACAGACTATTGCTGTGGGAGGAATAAAAAAACAAGGAATAACCAATGCCAGCCCAACAAATCCCCAAAACGTTAAACACACTTCCTGAAAACCCGAGCCGTCGCCAGTTGTTGCTTGGCAGTGCAGGTGCCATGGCGGCTGTCAGCCTGCTGGGGTTCACTCCGTTGGCACGAGCAGATGCGCCATCCTCCTTGCCGGACTACGCGGCCTGGAAAGAGCAGAACGCGTTAATCATCCACAGCGCCAATACCATGGAAACGAAGCGCGGCGCGATCGGCAGTGGCGTCATCACGCCGAGTGACCGCCTCTTCATACGTAACAATCTGCCGCAGCCCAGTGAAAGCTACGTCGCCGACCGCGATGCCTGGGAAGTTACTTTCGAGGGCGTCAACAACCCCCGCACCCTGACCCTCGGAGAACTGAAGGAAATGGGGGTTGTCTCTACCGCGTCCGTACTTCAGTGCTCGGGCAATGGTCGCGCTTTCTTCCCGCATGGCGCGGGCGGCAGCCAGTGGTCTGTCGGTGCCGCCGGCTGTGTCATGTGGACCGGTGTTCCGGTGAAAACCGTAATTGAGGCGCTCGGCGGAATGAAATCCGGCGTCAAATACGTCACCAGCACCGGTGGTGAGATGCTTCCGGATGGCCTGGACCCGAAAAAAGTCATGATCGAGCGTTCGGTACCCACCCGCGCCCTGGAAGGTGCCATGCTGGCCTGGTCCATGAACGATGAAGACCTGCCCCTGACTCATGGCGGGCCCCTCAGAATGGTGGTTCCCGGCTTTTACGGTGTGAACAACGTTAAGTACGTCAAGAAAGTCGCTCTGACCGAAAACCAGACCGACGCCAAGATCCAGGCGACCAGCTACCGGATCAGGGAAGTGGGCAAGAAAGGCGACCCGGATCAGCCCTCCATGTGGGAAATGAACGTGAAATCCTGGGTCACAGCGCCGTTGGAAACCGCAAAATCAGGCCGCGTCATGATCTACGGGGTCGCATTTGGCGGAGCCAAATCCGTCAAGCAGGTGGAGGTATCCGTAGACGGGGGAAACAGCTGGAAAATGGCCAGATTCCTGGGACCCGACCTGGGTCCATATGCCTGGCGACCCTTCGTTATGGCAGCCGACCTTTCGGCAGGTGAGTTCCGTATTGTCAGCCGTGCAACCGATGTGGACGGCGAAATCCAGCCTAAAGGCCGGATCGACAACGAACGGGGCTATGGTCATAACGGCTGGGACGACCACGGTGTGACCGTCCAGGTGGGTTAAGCTGTCTCACAGAACAGGAATTGACTGAATGAAGCTCGCTGCAATCGTCGGCCTGACCGCCCTGATGTTCTCTCACGTCGCTGCAGCAGATGCGACGTTTGAGAAAGGCAAAAAAGTGTTTATGGAGGCCAAGCCGGCCTGCTCTGTGTGCCACACCCTGGCAGATGCCGGATCTGCCGGGCAGATTGGCCCGAACCTGGACGAGCTTGCTCCCAGCATGAAACAGGTGAAGGCGGCGGTGAGCAGCGGTGTCGGTGTCATGCCATCCTTCCAGGACTCATTGTCCTCAGATGATATCAACGCCGTCGCCCACTACGTTGCCAAAGTAACCGGCGGGGGGAAGTAGCCCGCCGTAGGTTACCCGGTTTCTCGAAAGGTCATCGCTACCGAGTTCAGGCAATACCGCTGTCCTGTCGGGGGCGGTCCGTCGGGGAAAACGTGCCCCAGATGACTGTCGCACCGAGGGCAGCGGACTTCAGTGCGCACCATTCCCAGACTCTTGTCCTCAATGTAACGAATATGGTCCGGATCAAACGGCTGGAAAAAACTAGGCCATCCGGTGCCCGACTCAAATTTGGAATCCGAACTGAACAACGGTAGATCGCACAGGCGACAGTCGTAGACGCCGGCTTTTTTATTGTCCAGCAAGGTGCCGCAGAAAGGCCGCTCGGTGCCGTGATCCAGAAGCACCCGGCGCTCTTCATCGGTTAAATGGGCCGCTTTTTCATTGATCTGGTCCTGGGTCAATGGTGCCAGGTCATATCCGGCTGCAGAGGTAGTCATAAGGGGCCTCAAGTGTTGTTGTCGTCGTATTCGGGTTTCAGGCGATCCGGGAAGTTATTCGCCAGTTTTTCCATCTTCGGTGCAGCTATAGCCATCACGTAAGGTTGATAAGGGTTCTTGGCCGCAAAGTTCTGGTGATAGGACTCGGCCGGGTGAAAACTCGTTAAGGGCTCCAGCGTCGTCACCAGAGGCTCCTTGTATACGCCCGCGTCATTAAGCAGGGCCAGATAGTGTTCAGCCACCCGCCTTTTGTCTTCGGTTTCGTAAAACACCACCGACCTGTACTGGGTGCCACGATCATTGCCTTGACGGTTCAATTGCGTGGGGTCATGGGCCACCGAGAAAAAGATCTTCAGCAGCTCACCAAAGCTCACTTTCGCCGGGTCATAGCTGACTTCCACCACTTCGGCATGGCCGGTCTGGCCGGAACAGACGTCGCGGTAGTTCGCCGTTTCCGGGGATCCACCCGCATAGCCGGAGACCACACCAGTCACCCCGTCGACGGCCAGGAAAACCGCTTCGACACACCAGAAACAGCCCCCGCCCAGAACCGCGCGCTGCTCGCCGGACTGATCCGTCAGGTCATGCTCCGGATCGGGAAAGCGACTCACTGGGACATTCATTCCGGGTATATCACAAGACGTTGCCATAGCCACCTCTGGTTATTTGATCAGAATACTAACAGGCCAAACAGGCCGCTCAGGATTGCCAGCAGCCACACCGGCACTTTCCAGATGGTCAGCGCCATCCAGACCAACAGCACAAAACCCACCGACGCAGACGATGTGATGGCAGACGTCCACACCGGATCGTACAGGGCCGACAGCAGCAGGCCGACGACACCGGCGTTGACCCCCGCCAGCGCGTTACGGGCCTGTTCGTGTCTGCGCACATAGTGCCATAGGGGCAGACCTGCAAACACCAGCAGAGTTCCTGGTAGAAACACGGCAACGACCGCGACGGCAGAACCCATCCAGCCATTCTGCACACCGCCTAAAAACGCCGAAAAGCTGAACAGGGGACCCGGCATGGCCTGTGCCGCACCATAGCCCGCCAGGAAGGTATCAGCAGGCATTGATCCTGAGGCCACAAAGCCCTCTTCCAACCAGGGCAGCACCACATGCCCGCCACCGAACACCAGGGCACCGGCGCGGTATAGCTCGGCCGCCAGTGACGACATCGATCCGTCGCTCCACGGCCCAATGGTCAATGCAAGCAACCCCAGAAAAACCCCAAAAAATATCATTGGTTTGCGGGTTTTCAGGGGCAAATCCAGATCGGCTGTGCGCTGATCCGATGTGTCGCTACCCAACTTCAGCTGTGCACCTGCAACCCCTGCCAAGACCAGCGCGAGCGCCTGCATCCACAGACTGCCAGCCACCAGCAGCAACGCTGCCACCACCAATGCAACCGCTCGCCGCGAGCCATCGGGGCAAAGTTTTGTGCCCATCTGCCAGACGGCCTGGGCCACCACAGCAACCACGAACAGTTTCAGCCCGACCACCCAGCCGCCGGCGCTGGCTTCTGGCCAGAGCGCAAGCCCGGATGCGAACAGCGCCATAATCACCGCCGAAGGCAAAGTAAACCCCAACCAGGCCGCCATCGCCCCGGCATACCCGCCACGCAGATAGCCCAGCGCCAGCCCAACCTGACTGGACGCCGGGCCCGGCAGTAACTGGTTCAGTGCCACCAACTCAGCGTAGGCCTGCTCCGTCAACCACCGACGGCGCTGCACAAACTCATCGTGAAAGAAGCCCAGGTGCGCTACCGGCCCGCCAAACGACGTCAGCCCCATACGCAGAAACAGCAAAAAAACCGACCAGGCCGAACCTGCTTCCCTGAATTGCTCGTCAGCCTGGCTCATCGATCAGGTCATTCCGCCACGAGTGAGTTTCAATGGGTCCATCAGTTCTTCGAGTCTTGCACGGCTCAGGCCACTTCGCTCTTCGGCCACATCAATCACCGGTCGCCCGGTTTTATAGGCTTCTTTCGCGATGTCCGAAGCCAGGGCGTAACCAATTTCCGGATTCAGTGCCGTTACCAGCACCGGGTTCTTGCCAACACCTGCATTTAGATTATCGGCATTCACGGTGAAGTCCCGAATCGCCTTGTCTGCCAGCATATTCATGGCATTGCCCAACAGCTCGATCATGTCCAACAGATTGCTGCCCACCAGAGGCAGCATCACATTGAGCTGAAAATTCCCGGACTGACCAGCGATCGCGTTGGTGCTGTCCAGACCCATCACCTGGGCGCTGGCCATGGCGACAGACTCAGGAATTACCGGGTTCACTTTGCCCGGCATAATACTGCTACCCGGCTGCAGGGCAGGCAGGCTGATTTCAGCCAATCCGTGAATCGGGCCACTGTTCATCCAGCGCAGGTCGTTGGCAATCTTGGTCAGCACCATGGCCAGCCCGCGAAGCTGGGATGACAGATTCACAGGCCCATCAATGGCGCTCTGACCAACAAATTTGTGGTCCAGCGATTGGAAACTGTAGCCCGTTTTCTCTTTCAGATACTTTACGAACTGTGGCGCAAATTCCTCTGGCGCGTTGACGCCGGTGCCAACCGCAGTACCACCCTGGGGCAGGGCCAGTAATTCATCGGTCGCGCTGTCCAGTCGCTTTTCCACCGCCAGCAACTGTTCCCGCCAGGTTCGCAGTTCCTGACCCAGAGTCACAGGCATGGCGTCCATCAAATGGGTTCGCCCGGTTTTCACCTGTTCGCCGAACAGCCCTTCACGCTCGTAAATCACGCCACAAAGGTGGGTCAGTGCGGGCAGCAGGCGCTCCTGGACACCCGCTATGGCACTGACATGAATGGCCGTCGGGATCACATCATTGGAACTCTGGCTCATATTGACGTGATCGTTGGGGTTCACGTCTACGCCGTCCTGCTTGGCCAGCGCGGAGATCACCTCGTTGACGTTCATGTTGGTGCTGGTGCCAGACCCGGTCTGGTAACGATCCACTGGAAACTGGTCGTTGAATTCACCGGCAATGATGCGATCCCCGACCTCACTGATGGCATCGCGTTGCGGCACATCCAGCAATCCAAGACTGGCATTGGCGTCAGCGGCCGCCTGTTTGATTCTGACGACCGCTGCAATAAAGGCAGGAGGCATTGGCAAGCCGCTGACGGGAAAATTATTCACGGCGCGCTGGGTCTGCGCACCCCACAGTGCATTTGCGGGTACATGTACCTCGCCAAGGCTGTCTTTCTCTGTGCGAAAGTCCGTCATTACATCCTCCATGCGTTGGGTGATTCCAGGCAAACCTGGGTCACCACTGTATTGGATACCCGCAGTCTAGCCCAAGTTGCTTAACGGCTCATTCAGCCCACCCCCTGATAGACAGCGCTGAAACGAGCGTAAGACATTCCTACAGGCAGGCCAGCTATTCGTTGATATACTCAACGCGAAAACTGCCATTCAGGACGGAATCTGATGCCCTCAGAACCAGCTGCGCCCGTGATCCTGCGATACGAACACACTTCAGATCTGGACGCATTTCAGTCGGTGTTTGCCGGCGCTTTCGACATTATTCCATGCCGGACAGACGAAGAAGCCAGACACCGTATCGACCACGCCCCGCAGGCTCCCGCCGCACTGGTGATGATTCAGCCTTCGCTTCGCAATCTGGGCAAATCCGAGCTTTTGGCCCAAGCATCCAATGCGGGCTGTTTCAGGATACTGATCAGCGACCAGTTGGCGCTGGATGACATCGTTCACTTGTTAGACGAACGGGTCATCGATCGCTGCTACGAACGTCCCTGGGACGAAAAACGCCTGCGCACGGATCTGTTCACCGCCACCATGGGCGTGGGTATCCGTGATCGGAGCGAGCCTGCCGCCCATGAGGCTCCTGCCGCCGATCACACGGAATCGCGCCCGCTGGTATTGATTGTCGACGACGAAACCGCCGCCACCAAATACCTGAGCAAACAGCTTCTTCGTATGCAGGAGCGATTCGGCGTTCGCTGCGCCGCCAGCGCGGACGAGGCCCTGAACATTCTGCGGAACGAAGGCGACCGGATTGCGGTCCTGATGACCGATCAGCGCATGCCAGGCATGAAGGGCGACCAGCTGATCAGCGAGCTGCGGCAATCCTACCCTTACATCACTCGCATTCTGACCTCTGCCTACGGCGAGCTGGACGTGGCGCTGGGCGCGGTCAATGAGGGCCGCATTTTCGGCTACGAGAAAAAGCCCTGGAACGCCGCCAATCTACGGCCGGTTCTTGAGGACGCCATTGCCCAGCATTTCAGGCTAAAAGCCCAGGCTGCCAGCCGCCAGGTACAAACATCCAGCAGTTTCCAGTCTTCTCGCGAGAGACGCCGTACCCGGCTGATGGAGGCCCTGGCCGACCCGGCGCCTCAGGCCCTGGCCACGGCGGAAGTGATCGACCGGTTTCTCTCGACACTGGAAACCATCCATACGCTCAATCCGGGCAAAGCCCATCTTCGTGCCCTGGAACTGCCAGAGCTCGATCAAGCCCTGATTCGTGGCCTGCGTGTGGAAGTCACTTCATTGACCTCTCCGGAGAACGGCACCCGGGAATTCCATGGCCATGAGATTCCTGCCGCCATCCCTGAAGCCCTGGCGACCCTGCTGACCGCATCAGGATTAACCACCCGAAGCCTGGAAATCACTGAATCTGACCAGGCACTGACCATCGCCTCTGGCCCGGATCAACCGCTAAGAATGTACAGCCACCTGTTGTCACCGCTGACCGGTGTGTCCAACCCACTGCTGGAGCAACAGGGCGCGCTGCTGGCATTGTTTATCTGGGCAGACCGGCTGGGTGGCCACCTGAACATTCATGGTGGACAACACAGCTTCGGGCTAACGCTTTCCCTGCCCTCCCGTAAGTCAGCCAGATCGTTGGAGGATCATAACGCGTGAGCTCTGACGATATCCGGTTGTACGTCACGATCGATAAACGCCTGTTCCGGGACGCCCTGCTGTACCAGCTGTTGCTGGAAGACACCGTGGATCTGGTGGGGGAGTCTGCCACCGGAGTCGACACCCTGAACCAGCTTCCAACGGCCGCGCCAAACGTGCTTATCATTGAGGAAGCACTGACTGACAACGATGGCCTGACCATCTCCGAGGTAGCGCTTTCTCAACAACCGGCACTGCGAATACTGCTGTTAGTGGACAAACCGGTATCGCCAGCACGCCTGGCCATCTACCTGGATGCCGGCATCAAGGCGGTGATTGCCAAGTCCCAGCCGGTACAGGAATTGATTCAGGCCCTGGGCTACATCCGCCAGGGGCAGGTGTATGTGGATGCAGCATCTTATACAACCGCCAGTGAAAACCCGGACCACGCATTACACGCTTTCAAGTCCCTGTCTGCCCGTGAACAGGAAGTGGCCCGGCTGATGGCAGATCGGGTGGCCGTCAAAGCCATTGCTGAACGCCTTGGCGTGTCCTATAAAACCGTCCATTCCTACAAAGACCGGATATTCGTCAAAATGGGTTTCGAAAGGGTGCCAGACCTGATGTTGTTCATGAAGCGATTCCGCAACCGGATTGATCTATGAACCTGCTTAATGGCCTGGAACAGATCCGCCAGTTACCGCCAAGAAAACAGCGCCAGTTCGAACGGTTTTTTAACGCTCAGTCCCGCTTCCGTTTTCTGCCCGTTTTCGCCGATGTATCGCTGCTACTGACCCTGATCGGCACCCTGGCCCACATTCTGATGCGATCGGCCGAGGTGGGTTTTGCCAATGTACCGCCTTTGAATTTCGTCTATCTGGCGATCCTGGGGAGTTTTATTGCTGCCCACCGCTTCAAGGCCATTCGATACCGCACGCCGCTGATCATGTATCTGGTGTTTTTTAACATGGCGATCTTCAGCTACCTGGCCTTTATCGAACGTGGCGGTGATGTCATCCCCATCATAGGGCTGCACTTTTTCCTCAGTTTTATCGGCATTGTCACTCTATCCTTGTTTCACACTGGCATCATGATCGCTTGTAACCTGCTGATGTTGTTCGTGTCTTCCTGGATTGCCGCACTGGGGGATAGCCGGGCCGCCGACGTCATCGTCGAGGCCGTGCTGTTGAACTGGCTGGTGCTCATGTGCCTGGTGATTGCGCCGCTGTCGGCCATATTCTTCAACCGCTTCATTCGCAACATCCTGGCATTGCAGTATCTGTTGCACGACAGGAACCAGCTGCTGACACGCACCTTTCGCGCCCTCAAATCCACCGAGGAACAACTGATCCAGCAGCAGAAACATCAAGCGCTCAGCCACATGGCAAAAGGTCTGCTGCATGAAATCATGAATCCGGTGAACTGTTCGATTCAGGCGTTGAGCTACGCCCGTGACGTCAATTCCGAACCAGACGTCGCCGAAGCCATCAACGACGCCGCCCTCCACCAGAACCGTATTGCCGACATCGTGTCAGACCTGATCGAGTTTTCTTTGCCTCACCCGGAAAACACCAAAGAGACCGTCCCCCTTGCAGAACTGGTGCAGACCGCGGGGCGATTCTGTCGCAACCGGCTTCGGGGCATTGACCTTCTGGTACAGATCCCCGACACCCTGATGGTTCCCTGCTACGCCTCGGCGTTGACCCAGGTGTTCGTAAATCTGTTCCTCAACTCGGCTTCTGCCTTGCAGTGCAGAAGCGGCCAGCACCTCAGAGCCATCGAAGTAACAGCGCTGCCGCAGGGCCGCACCCTGATCATCGACGTGCAGGACAACGGTTGTGGCATCGCCAGAGAAGATCTGCAGAAACTGGCCGATCCTTTTTATAGCACCAGCGAATCCGGCGAAAACCTGGGGCTTGGGCTGAGTATCTGTCAGACCATTATGAGGCATCATGACGGCAGCATGACCATCGACAGTGAGCCGGGCCACTGGACGCGGGTGACACTAACGCTGCCTGCCCAGAGCTGACGATGCCGTCAGAATCTCAGCTGGGCGCGAACGGTTACCGCGTCACCTTCCGGGTTGGCCATTAGTGAATTGCCCCGAATGCGGGGGATCAGGTAGTTCACGCGAATCAGGGCCGTTGTGCGCCAGTAATAGTTTATTCCCAGCACGGCCACGCTGGCCTCAGCACCCACGCCACGCTCACGGGCATCCACGCCGGACCAGCGAGCGACCAGCTCCACCGCACCGGCTTCCCGTTTTGGCTCGACGCGATCAAACTCGCCGTTGTCGTAAGCACGGTGCTCCCCCGTCAGCAACCACCCGGCCTGCACGTAGCCGCCGGCAAACTGCCAGACATCGCCATTGGTCTGCGACACCCGCTGGCCCATGGCTTCTGCCGTTAAGGTCGCCGGGCCATAGCTCCAGGCCAGTTCGCTTCCAAAAAGGGAGAGGTGATCGGCGTCAAACCGTGGGCTTCGAATCACGTTATCTGCGGTGTAAACCTCGGCCTCATCCTTGATCTGAAAGCGCTCACCCCGTAGATCTCGTCGGGAGGCCGCCAGCCCCAGATGGACGACCTGATCATCGGATCTCACAGGCGCATAGGTGACTCGGCCGGTCACTGCCCGAGGCGCAGTGTCGTCTTTTTCTTCCCGAAACACGCCCAAAGCCCAGGTATAGGTTTTCTTGAAACGACCTAACATGAAACCCTGTGAACGCCCCGGGGCAAATGCATTGGTGGCCAGCGAACGTTCGTTGGTCATCAATGAGGAATAGCCGCCCAGGCGCTCGAAGCCGAACGGTTCTTTCATCTGCCCGACCTTAATATCCGCCCCATCAAAACCGTCATACTCCAGCCACAGGTCTTTAATTTCACGGGCCTGATCCTCGCCGTCATCCTGAAAGTCACCATCGATCTGCAGGGTCCAATCCTTACCATAGGTGAACTCAAGCCCGAGCTTGAGCTTGCGAATCACGGTTTCTGAGTTGGACGCATCACCGTCCTCGTTCCAGAAGGCGCCATAATCTTCGGTGCCCACCACGGCATAACCACCAACTTCCGCGCCGAATTCGCTGGCCAGTGTCGGCATCTGGAAAAAGAAACTGATCGTCAACCAGAAAACCAGCCAACCCCAGCGCAGGTCCTCCCTCATGATTCCGCCTCCGTGCGGTAATGCATGCGCAACTCGGCGGTGTCACGCAGAAAGCTGATGGACACAACATCCACACGGGTCACGTCCAGCCCGGTGCGCTGGCGCAGGTCTTCGATCAGCTGTGGCCGGTTGTCCTGATGAATCAGGTCGATGCGCTCGTACTCCACGGTTTTTTCCCCATGCAGAGGCAGCAAAAACCGGGTTTCCAGCACCAGCGCCGCCAGGATGATCAGCGCATTCATCGCCACCAGGAACACGTGGGCCATGGTGCCCACCGCAGCCAGCAAGGCCATCGCAATGACCAGGAACAGGTAGGTCATCTCTTTGATGCCCAACGCCTCAGTGCGGTAACGCAGCATTGAGAACACCGCAAACAGGCCAAACGCAAAGCCCATGGACACGGTGACCGAGTGGAGTAATGCGGTAACCAGAAATACCCCGACGCCAAACAGCATGAATGACGCTGCATTGTCCCGGTGTTTCGAAAACGCGTAATAACAGCGAATCAGAATACAGACCGAGACCAGATTGATGATCAGGCGAACGAGAAAATGGGTATCGACGGTCGATTCCATGACGGCTCCTTGAACTGACTGACAGTGCGGGACAGCTTGCCCAACACCGGTTTGAAACGATTGGTTTTGACCTGCTCCGGCGCCAGAAGCGCTGTACCAACGCAGTATTTGCTGAACGCCAGCGGCCGATAGCCCAGCAACTTCAGGCGCATGCCCAGGGGCGAGTCAGGAAGCAGCAGAGGCGACTTGAGCTCCAATACAGCCAATCCTGGAAGCGTGCGGCGCTTGCCATTCAGGGCAGACAGAAACGCAAGATCGGTATCCACCGTGACCCGCTCGCAGCTGGTGCGATTCATCAGCGTGGTGCGCCGGTAATGAACAAAAAGAGCCGGCGACATCCGTGTCGCCGACAGGCCCAAAACATCCCTCAGGATTGGCTGCAACTGGCCAGCCTGCTGCTGACCGGAATTCGGAAAGGTATTCAGTAAGCGGCGTTCCTTGATCGTCCTGCCCTTGTTGTTCTTGCGCTTGACTTCAAGGAACGCGGCATCGGAATCCCGGTAGTGGCGAATGCGCACTTTCATGCGGTTGAGCTTACCGTTGTGGTGATCCCGATAGAGCTGTCGATCCGGTGTATCGAAGTACAGCGTGTCGTAGGCCATCTGCCGCAAGCCGCCCATTTCCAGCACCGAATAGTGCTCTGACAGGCCGCCCAGGCACTGGACCAGACGATCCACCGGCACCAGAAACTTGGTGTCCACCCGGTCCATCAGCGCGGCTGCGGATTGATCGTCCAGACTGTGACCGGAGAACGCACTCAGCATGGCCGGCCAGCTCATTCCACATACCCCGGCAGGTACTCCAACGTCAGATCCATGGAAAACGCGAGCTCCGAGACTGCCCCGCCATCCATAACCACGGTATCTACCGTAATAGTGCCCGTAGCACCGGTCGCCATGGAAATCACGTCACCGGGCTGAGATTCATCCACTTCGAACAGCAACACATTGGTGGCAAATCCATGCAGCTTGTGGGTGCCCGGCACAAAATCGGTCTCCTCGATGAATACCTGCATGGCGTAGGGCTTGAACCCGTTCAAAGAATCCGCGCCAATGAGCAGCACTTCCATCACCGCCGGTGACGATTCGGTGTTGCGGTTGATCACGATGCTATCCACTTCAAACGCCGCAAAGGTCATGCTGGCATTCACCGACTGACCACCGGGTAACTGGAATTGATAGACCCCGGTGTCAGTGCCGCCATCGACACTCACAGTGGCGGTCAGGGGCGTGGTCACTGGTGCAGAGCAATCCGGCTCAACATCGTCCAGAGGATCAGGCTGACCTTCCGGTATCGAGCCCGCCAGTGCCGCCAGAATGGTTTCCCGCTGGGATCGCTGATAATCCGGATCGGCCGGTTCACCTTTCCCCAGAAGGAAGTTCTCCAGGCTGGCGACGTCCGCCGCCGGGGTTCCGGTCAGAGCCATCACCCGGTCAATCTCATCGGTGATGGCACTCTCATCCCAGTGATTCGCCAGAAGGTCTTGCAGGGCAGCCGTATAGGCATCTTTCATCGCGGGGATGTTGTAAAGACGCTCGGCCAGGTTCAGGTTTCGATACAGCGGCCCGGTCCCGGGTTTCAGCGGGTGGGTGCCGCGAAAAGCGGTGTCGGCGCCCCAGGGAATAAAGTGGAACAGACCGTCCTCGGGTGATCGATAGATGTAATAGTTGTTGGCATTGCCACTGGCAGAATCCCAGGCGCCCAGAAGAGTTTCCATGGCCCAGAATTCAATGAATTCATCCAGATCAATCAGCTGTGGCAGCACATTCATCAACTCGGTATCGTTCAGCGCCATGGCATCCGCCAGGGCTGCGAGGTCCGTGCGATCGTCCTCTTTCTCGTTGGTCTTCTTCTCGAAGCGGTCAATCAGATAGGTGCCAAAATCGGCCTGTTGGGCTTCGTAAAGGTTGCCGTCGTCATCACCAAAGGTGCGAGCCAGAAAAGGCTTTTTTATGGGCTCAACGTTGGTGAAGATGCCCAGCTCCTCGCCGTTCACTGATACCCGGGCGTAGTTGCAACGGGGCGCCGCAACGCCGATGTCGCGAAATCGCTCGTAAGCCAGACACTGACGCAGGTTGGAGGGGTCCTGACGATTGTTGTTCAGGGTCATCCGCGTGGTGTTCTGGTAGGTGCGGCCTTCCTGACGGTCGTCAAAGTCCAGCTTCAGAGATGGAAGGTCCGGGCTGAGCGAGCCCATGTAGCCCTTTTTCCGCACATTGACGTTACGCATGGTGTCGCCGTCAATGGTGACCGTGGCAGGAAACTCCGTGTATTCAAAACCCGGAATGCATTCACGGGAAACACCTGCCAGGGTGCGGGCTTCGGACTTGAGCTTACGATAATTGCTGCTCGACAGAGTGATGGCCACATCCACCAACCGTTCGGAATCATAAAAATCCCCATCGCCGCCAATGTTGACCGGCTCTACGGGCGCGTCGAAATCCGAACCGCTGGACTCGGTGGTGCCACCGCCTCCACCGCAACCCGCAAGAAAACTGATCAGCAAAAACCCAATAAACGCCTGAATCCGACCGAAGAACATCCTGAATGTCATACTCAATCCCCACTGCTCGACCACATGGTCAGAAATGAATGTTGGGGATCAGTATCTCGGGTGGTTACGGGGGCGTCTGTAGGACGGTCTGACAGCGGCTAGTTCGTCAGACGTTCTGCGAGGATTCTGCTTTTTTGCGGACAAGCGATTGCTCGTTTTCCAGGAAACGACGCTTGCGCTCCAGCCCCCATCGATACCCACCGAGGCCGCCATCACTTCTTAACACCCGATGGCAAGGAACCAGGACAGCGACCCTATTTCGGCCACAGGCCGACGCCACCGCTCTCACGGATCTGGGGCGACCTATGCCTTCGGCCAGCTGACTGTAGCTAATAGTGTCACCTTCCTGAATGGACAGCAGGTACCGCCAAACCTGCATCTGAAAGGCGGTGCCTCTGAGGTCCAGCGGCAAATCTGGTCTTGGGCCCCGTGACGACAGGTAGGTATCAAGCGCCGTCATCCATTCGTCCATCTCAGGGCTCTGGGTTGCGCGTGAGGATACAAAATGCGCACGGGGGAATTCAGTTTTCAGTTGATCAAGCAATGCCTCCGGCCCATCGCCAAATTCTGCAAAACAAATGCCTCGATCGGTGGCTGCCAGCATCAACCAGCCGGCCACGGTTTTTCGGCAGGCGTGCACAATACTTTCACCCTCACCACGCTCTCTGTAGGCACTTGCGGACATACCCACCTGGCGACTGGGTTCACCATAAAAGCGGCTGACCGAACCGAACCCGGCGGAATAGATAGCGTCCGTCACTGGGGAACCCTGTTTGAGCTCGGATTTCAGTCGGCGCATCCGAATTGAATCCTGATAGGCTTTGGGCGACAACCCGAATACCTGTTTGAACGTTTTCTGTAATCGGGAGGGGGACAGCCCGGCCAGTTCGCCGAGATCGTTCAAACGCAGAGGTTCTTCGGCGTGACGCTCGATGTAACGTGCAATGGCGGCCATTCGGTCGGTGTCTGAATCCGGCAATCTCGCCATCTCGAAGCTCCGAAAGGGTTTAGGGTTGCCATCCACTATGCCGCGTCAAAAACAGCGTCGCCATCCGATTCTTGCCAAGGGGATGGTTAAACCGGAAAGGCGTCCAGCTCTTGCAAACAATCAGACAAAAAGCGTGCGGGATCCTGCATGACGGCTTCATCCGCCACCACACCAAATTGTACCTGGCCTGAATAACTGACAATGCTGACCCCTAGCCCGATATCCCCTGCCTGGGGCACCCAGAACATCTGCTCGGTGATGCGACAGCCTGCCAGGTAGCGCGGCTCGCGGGTGCCCGGAACGTTGGAAACCACAGCACTGGCTTTGCGGTAGAACAGTTCAGCCACAGGCTGGCGCCAACTTTCCGGAATCATTGAGGCGGCTCCGGTCAACGCCCAGGACAAACCGGGCTGCCAGCTCTTTTTGAGCTTGCGGGTTTCGTGCTTGATGCGAAACAGGCGCTCCAGCGGGCTTTCACCATCGACCGGAAGTGGAACGAAGACGGTACCAAAGTAATTTCCAAGCGCGCTTTCATCTGGCTTGATGTCATCTGGCAGTCGGCCGCGGATATCGACGGGTACTGCGGCATGAAGCACCGCCTCGCCCAGTTCCGAGTTCTCTTCCTGCAAATGTTTTCTGACCGCAGAAGCGACGCACCCAAGCAGCACATCATTGATTTTGACACCGGTGGTTTCAGCAATCCTCCGGAAGCGGCTCAGCTCCACAGGAACGGACCATCGGCACTGCCGACGGCCCAGCAGCGCGCGCTTAAGAGCGGAACGCGTATCCTCCGGCTCGACCAGAAACTGGCTAAGCTCATTGACCAGTTTCATGCTCTTCCAGGCCGCGCGTTCGAGTGCATTGCGCGAATCGGTGGCACCGTCAGGCCTGATAGCGTCCGGTGCATCGTCGGCCGGATCTTCTGCGGCCACCAATTCGGTCAGCCAGGCGCTAGCCGCCTGCCGCCATCGCCCCAGGTCCGCTTTCTCCCTGGCGCCATAAACAACCGGCGCCTGTTGCGGCGAAGGCGGGCATAAACGCTCGAACACACCCATCAACGAAAGGCCATCGGCGTAACAGTGATGAACCCTGAGCAGCAGTACCGCGCCACCCTCGGCACCCGGCACCAGCCAGAATTTCCAGAGCGGCCGATACGTGGGCAACGGCTGATTCAGGCGAGCGGATACCCAATCCTGTAACGCGGCCTCATCAAACTGGCCCGGTACCACTTCAAGATGATGTTCGAGAGAGAACACCGGATCCTCTTCCCACCACCAACCGGGCGCACGACGCACCGGCATAAAGCGGAAGCGTTGCCATGCCATCCAGTAGATTCGGAGGAACTCCCGGAACCGGGCTTCGGTCAGGTCTTGCACCCGCAGCATGACCGTGATGGTCATGGGGTTTTCGGGCCGCTCGAGAGCAAGCCATGCCGAATCCACAGGCAACAGGAGATGCGATTCCGTTTGACTCAAACCTGTGTATCCCCGGCCAGATGCAGCAAATTAAAAAACGATATAAAGAACTCCGCATTGTGCCAGACATACCCGTCGGGCTCCATAAAGTCCGAACCAGGCAAGAACAAACATGGTTACAAAACGTTACACGAATTTAACCCTGCCTCCGTATACTCAAAGTAAGAGCCATTGGCCCTGAATAGCCGTAAAAATAATACTTGTTGCCAATACGCGAGCGGCCGTGAAAGGGTAATAGTAAAACCAGCATGGACACACACCACTACAAAAAGTCATGCGGTGCTGGAGGAAGCAATGAAAGCAAGCCACGTACGCAAACTGATCAAGCCCATTGAAAGCGCGTATTCCGAGATGTTTTCGGGCCGTGTTTACCGTTTGGGTACCGGTGCTGTTTCTGTGCGAAATCACAGCGGCGACGCCCGGCAAACCGTCATTGGCGTGCACGGCTTCCTCGAAAACCACTGCTACTTCACCCAGGCCTATGAGGCACCCACAACCGAGCTGATTCTGCTGACCTGCAGTAACTATCACATCCCGGTTAACGGGGTGACGCCGGAAACTCCGGAGTGGGAAGTACCGATCAAACATCTGGAAGGCACCATTGAATACGATGCCTGCATGCTGAACCTGACTCTGGCCAATCTTCCGAGCACCGACAATATCCGCCTTCACGGCCATTCCCGCGGTGGCGCGGTCATTCTGGAAGGCGCCCGGCAGTGGCCCGATCTTTACGAAAACGTGGAAGTGGTATTGGAAGCGCCGGTATTGCCCCAGGGCAAGCTGTCTGCGCTGGTTACAGCCATGCTGGAGCCTGTCAGTCACGGCATGTGGCCATGGCTGATTCGCCTGATCAACAGCGCGCCTTCTTCCGCCTATGGTCAGACCTTCTTTGGCAAAATGAATCCCCGCAAGAAACAGCTACTGACGAAACTGTTCTCGGCGACGCAGGACCACCTGACCATCGTGCGCAACATTGAAAACCTGATGGCCTGGATGGATCGCACTGACACCTCTATTTATGAGAACCTGCGCCTGGGCACTTTCCTGATTCCCGCAGTGGATCGCATCCTTGATCGTGACGCCATGCTCAAGAGCGCCCGCCAGAGCCCGACCACCATGCGCATCGTGGAAACCGAAGCGCCCAGCCACTTCATTACTCTGGACAGTAAAGAATGGATTCCGGGCTTCGAGACTCTGCCACAGGCGGCACAAAGCTAAACAAACGCTCACTGCCAAGGGCTGCATAAAGCGGCCGGCTTCGCTACACTGACGCGCTCTCTGAAAGCCGTTTAGTGGAGCCCCCATGTATCGTGAGCGTCTCGTCGCCACGCCCGTTCCAACGCCAAGCGCCCGCCGCTTGCAGGAAGTGCTGTTGGCTTACCACGATTTCCGCCAGCTCAAGGCCAGCCATCCTCTGCTGGACAATACCTTCGATCTGGCTCAGTGGCAGGCACAAAGACTGAAAAACACCCACAGTGACCTTTACGCTGACCCCGGCTATCACGCCGGCCTGGAATTTCTGCTGACGGATCTTTACGCCCCATCCAGCATGACCCGCCGCGACGATAACATCGATCGGGTGTTCCCAAAGATGGTGAAGTGGCTGCCAGACAACCTGCTGGACACCTTCGCTGGCCTGGTGGAATTGAACCTGCTGACACAGCGGCTGGATTTGGAAATGGTGGACGTCCTCAACAGGCGTGGCGAGGCGATTGACTCGCTGTCTGAATCAAGATATTGCGAGGTCGTAAGGGCCAGCGGTCGTGCAGATGAGCGCTCAAAACAGATCTCACTGATGGCGGACACCGGCCGCCAACTGGATCGCTACGTACGCAACCGAACCCTGGGCTGGGTGCTGTCCATCAGCCGGGGACCTGCCGACATGGCGGACTTGACCGATCTGCACAGTTTTCTGCATCGGGGGTATTCCGCATTCAGAGCCATGGACAACGTGGAAGCCTTGATTGATCGCCTGGTCGCCAGGGAAAGCCAGGTTCTGGAAAACATCCTGAACCACCATCCGAAGCCGTTCCAGTTGCCTGAAACGCTCTGATAAGGGACTCAGCCGCCGGTGAGCTTATCCAGCTGGCTGTGAATCTCCTGTTCAATCCGGGATTTGAACGGGCGCAGCATCAGGCCCAGTTCAAGATGGATATGCAGGTCCTGTTCAGAGATGTCCAGCTTGCCTTTCACGCCACTGCGCTTGAAGCGCAACAGGTTGCCGTCCCATTCGTAATTAACGTCAAACTGCTCTGAGAGGTCTTTTGCCAGAGCTTCTGCGGCATCCCGGGCGTGGGATTTGTCGAGCGAATGAGCGCGGCGTATATCAATGACGGACATGGATCAGGTTACTCCGGGGATTCATGGAAATGACAGTGTAAGGTGCCCATAAAGCTGTCGCTACCTTGATATGGTGGTGTTGCCACTGATGTCTACCCTTGTAGACCAGCGGGCAAGCGTTAGAATACCAATTCAGATTTCGACAGGACACAGCCATGAGTGAGCAACAAGCGCCGAATCCTCCAACCGGCGAAACCCAGGACGACGTGACCCACTTCGGTTTCCGCAATGTCCCTAAAAGCCAGAAGGCCAGTCAGGTCGCCAACGTCTTTCACTCCGTGGCCGGCAAATATGACCTGATGAACGACCTGATGTCGATGGGCATTCATCGCCTTTGGAAGCGATTCACCATCGAGCTTTCCGGGGTGCGCAAAGGCCACCAGGTGCTGGACATTGCAGGCGGTACTGGCGACCTGACCATGAAGTTCTCGGATCTGGTGGGCCCGACCGGCAAGGTCGTCCTGGCGGACATCAATGCCTCCATGCTGCAGGTTGGCCGTGGCCGACTGATTGATCGCGGTTATGCGGGTAACATCGAATACGTCCAGGCCGACGCCGAACACCTGCCCTTCCCGGACAACAGTTACAACGCGGTGAGCATCGCCTTCGGCCTGCGCAATGTGACCGACAAGGATCAGGCACTCAGAGACATGACCCGGGTACTGAAGCCGGGCGGAAAACTGATGGTTCTGGAGTTTTCCAAACCCACCAACCCTCTGCTCAGCAAAGCCTACGACGCCTATTCATTCAATGCGCTGCCACTGATGGGTCAACTGATTGCCGGTGATTCCGAAAGCTACAAGTATCTGGCGGAATCCATCCGCATGCATCCGGATCAGGATACCCTGAAAGGCATGATGGAAGACGCCGGACTGGTGAACTGCAAGTACTTCAACATGACCGGCGGCGTGGTGGCCCTTCACGTGGGGACCAAGCCCTGATGTTTCCCGGCCCAACGCTGATGTCGGCTGTCACCGCCATTCTGGAGCGGGCCGTGAATCGCGCCCTGGAACTCGATCCGGCCGGCCGCAAGTCACTCATGTCGGCGCTCTCCGGCCCGGTGCAATTTACGGTGGAAGCCCCGTTGCATCTGACGCTGTCGCTGATCCCATCAGAAGTCGGCATTCAGGTTGCCAGCCAGCCACCCGATGATCCTGCGCTTGAACTGGCAGGCAGACCCATGGCTTTCGCAGCCCTGGCCACCGGTGACGATCAGGTTTTCAGTGAAGGCCGCATCCGAGTAGTGGGGGATATGGCGCTGGCCCATCAATTCCAACGCGCCATCGACCAGCTGGACCCGGACTACGAGGCGGCCATGGCGGAGTATGTGGGGGATGTACCCGCGCATTTCATCGGCCAGCGGCTGCGCGGTACGGTGAAATGGAGCCGGCAGGCTTTTCGTTCACTCAACGCCAACGTGGAAGAGTACATTCACGAGGAAAGCCAGAGCCTGCCCGGACGTCGAGAGCTGGAGGCCACGTTCCAGGACATTGACCAGCTGAGCCTGAGAGCCGAGCGATTAGACGCGCGCATCCGACAACTCGAAAAACCCGCCGACCGCAATTCGCAGGAAACAACGTGACGCGACTGCAACGCCTTTTTCGCATTGCCTGGGTATTCTGCCGCTACCGGCTGGACACCTTTCTGCCCCTGAACCAGCTTCCTGTTCCGCTGCGGATCTTTTTCATTCTGGCGCCCTGGCATCTGTTCCCGAAGCCCAGAATGGATCGCGGCGACCAGCTCCGCCTGGCGCTGGAAGAACTGGGACCGGTGTTCGTTAAATTCGGCCAGATATTGTCGACTCGGCGTGACCTGCTGCCTGATGACATGGCGGACTCTCTCAAACACCTTCAGGATCGAGTGCCACCTTTCCCGGGCGCAGAAGCCCAACGCATCATTGAGCGCTCTTTGGGCGGCAAGGTGGGTGACAAATTTGCCTCTTTCTCTCAGGATCCAATGGCCTCCGCCTCTGTGGCACAGGTCCATGCCGCTACCCTGCCAGACGGCCGGGAAGTTGTGGTGAAAGTGATTCGTCCCGGCATTGAGAGGGTCATTAACCAGGACCTGTCTCTGATGTACTTGATGGCCGATCTGCTAGAGCGCTACTGGTCGGAAGGCCCCAGGCTGCATCCCCGTGAAGTGGTGGCCGATTACGACGCCACGATACACGATGAATTGAATCTCCAGAGGGAAGGCGCCAATGCCAGCCAGCTGCGCCGTAATTTCGAAAACTCATCGCTGATCTACATTCCCTACATTGACTGGGACTTCACCACCAAAGACGTGCTGGTGATGGAGCGAATTCACGGCATTCCCATTGCGGACGTTCCTGCCCTGCGAGATGCGGGCGTGAACCTTAAAGTGCTGGCCGAGAAAGGGGTCGAGATTTTCTTCACCCAGGTATTCCGCGACAGTTTCTTTCATGCCGACATGCATCCCGGCAACATCTTTGTGGATGTGTCGAATCCGGCTGACCCGAAGTACATTGCCATCGACTTTGGCATCGTTGGCACCCTGGCACCGGACGATCAGAGCTACCTGGCCCGCAATCTGCTGGCGTTTTTCAGGCGGGATTACCGTCAGGTGGCCGAGCTTCATATACAGTCCGGCTGGGTGCCACCGGATACCCGGGTCAATGAGTTTGAAGCGGCCATTCGCACCGTCTGCGAACCTATCTTTGAGAAGCCACTGAAAGACATTTCTTTTGGCCATTTCCTGCTCGGGCTGTTCCAGACTGCCCGGCGTTTCAATATGGAAGTGCAGCCGCAACTGGTGTTGCTGCAAAAGACTTTGCTCAACGTGGAGGGCCTCGGGAGACAGCTGTATCCGGAACTGGATCTGTGGACCACTGCCCAGCCTTTCCTGGAAAACTGGATGCGCCGACGCATAGGTCCGGCTGGCCTGCTAAAATCCCTGCAGTCTCATTTACCGGACTGGATTGAGCAGTCCCCCGAGATGCCGCAACTGGTGCACGATGCGCTACTGCAACTCCGCCATTCCGGCCCGACAGACACGGCCAGTCGACAGGCGCTTGAGCTATTGCAGGAAAGCAGGGCCCGTGCAGACCGTCGTTGGCGCCGTGGCATCGCAGCTGCCGCGCTGGCGGGCGCTGCCTGGCTGAGCATTGACCACGATCTGGCCAGCCTTGCTCAATCTCTGCCCGCTCACGGCTGGGCATTGCTGGCTGGCGCCGCGTGGCTGGTTGCCGGTATCGGCCGCAAACACTAACGGACGTCACAGAAATGCAAGATTCGAACGCTACAGCGCCAGATTGGCTGAACGACATCCGTTGGGATGCCGATGGCCTGGTACCGGCAATTGCTCAGGATGCCGACACGGGCGACGTACTGATGATGGCCTGGATGAACGCCGAATCCCTTCGGCTGACCGTCGAGGAGGGGCATGCGATTTACTGGTCACGGTCCCGCCGCAAGCTCTGGCGCAAGGGTGAAACCTCAGGACACCAGCAAGTCATTCGTGAAATCCGACTGGATTGCGACGAGGACGTCATCCTGCTGAAAGTAGAACAGAAAGGCGGCATGGCCTGCCACACCGGCAGGCGCAGTTGCTGGTACCGGAAGCTGGAAGATGGTCAGTGGAAAACAGTGGATCCGGTCTTGAAGAACCCGGATGATATTTACGGCACTTCACAGAACAAAACAGGTGGTACGCACGATGAGTGAGGTTCTGAAGGAACTGGCGCAGGTACTGGAAGCCCGCAAACAGGCAGACCCGGAATCATCCTACGTCGCCAGTCTGCATCAGAAAGGCCTGAACAAAATCCTGGAAAAGGTGGGTGAGGAGTGTACCGAGACTCTTCTGGCCGCCAAGGACGCTGAGCGCACGGGCGAAACTCGCGACCTGGTCAATGAAACCGCTGACCTGTGGTTTCACAGCATGGTGATGCTGTCCCGTCTGGGACTGGGGCCAGAAGACGTGCTCCAGGAACTGGCGAACCGCTTCGACCTTTCGGGACTGGAAGAGAAAGCATCGCGCGAGAAAGCTCTCAAAAAGTAACGTACACTTCTAACAAATGACACATAAGGCGAGGAACCCGACATGGGTATCAGTATCTGGCAACTTCTGATTGTGCTTGGCATTGTCATTCTGCTGTTCGGAACCAAGAAACTCCGTAACATCGGCGGCGACCTGGGTGGCGCCATCCGTGGATTCAAGAAATCCATGAACGAGGATGACGACAAAAAAGCCAATGACGAGTCGAAAAAAGAGGACGTCATTGAAGGCAAGGCCGACGATCAGGCCCAGCAAGCCTCCAAGGCGGAAGACACTCCACGGGACAAGTCCCACAGCTGAGACGGGCTGAATGTTTGATATCGGCTTTGTCGAACTGCTGATCTGCGGTGTCATTGCACTGATTGTGCTTGGCCCGGAACGGCTACCAACGGCCGCCCGCGCGGCCGGTCGTTGGGTAGGCGCTGCACGGCGCATGGTCAGCCAGTTCTCGTCAGAGCTGGATAGCCAGCTGAAAGCCGAGGAACTTCGTGAAGAACTTCGCAAAGCCGGTGACGTCGGCCTGGACGACGTCCAGAAATCCGTGCGCGGTGCTCTGGATGAAGCCAAGAAATACGAACACATGGTGGTGTCCGACAGCAAGACCATAGAGCGCTCATCTTCCCCGGCCGCCCGTCGCGCCCAGGAACCACCCGTCGCCGAACCGGAGCCACCAGAGCAACTGGATCCTGACGAAGACCCGACCTCGGCCAATAATTCAGGCCACTCTTCGCTGGATGAACCGGAGCCTGAATCCGACAATACATCGACCGATCAATCCCGGGAACGCTCACCGGATAGCCGCACATGACCGACGCCAAAAACAGTCAAAGCCAGGCAGAAATGCCGCTGGTTGAACACCTGCTCGAGCTGCGAAACCGGCTGTTAAAAATGGTGCTGGCCGTGTTGATCTGTTTCGCGGCCATTTATCCCTTTGCCAATGAGCTCTACCTGCTGATATCACAACCCTTGAGGGATCTGCTGCCGGCCGGGCAGACCATGATTGCGACCGACGTTACCTCGCCTTTTTTCGCGCCCTTGAAGCTGGCGCTGGTACTGGCGGTGTTCGCAGCCATCCCGATTATTCTGTATCAGCTCTGGAGTTTCATCGCGCCCGGCCTGTACGCCCACGAAAAGCGCCTGGCGTTTCCGCTGCTGTTCACGTCCATCATTCTGTTTTACCTCGGCGCCGCGTTTGCGTATTTCGTGGTGTTCCCGCTGGTCTTTGGATTCTTTACCGCCATTGGCCCCGAAGGCGTCGTTGAACTGCCGGATATCAGCAGCTACCTCAACTTTGTGCTGAAGATGTTCTTTGCGTTCGGGGTAGCCTTCGAAATCCCCATTGCTACCATCCTTCTGATTCTGACCGGTGCGACGACGCCACAGAATCTTGCGGCCAAACGGCCCTACATCGTCGTGGGCTGCTTTGTGATCGGCATGCTGCTAACGCCGCCTGACATCATTTCCCAAACCTTGCTTGCCGTACCCATGTGGCTGCTTTTCGAGCTGGGCATCATTTTTGGCTATCTGGCCCAGCGCAACAAGCCAGATACTGAAGACGCGCCCGAGTCTTGAGAGTTCAGCAGGCATGAACCTGGCACTATTGTTCGACGCTGATTTTATCGACGCAGATCGCGCACGGCTGACTGGCAGGCGCCGAACCCACCTGGACACGGTATTGAAAGCCGTTGAAGGCGACCGGATTCCGGTGGGTCGGGTTGACGGAAACATGGGAACTGGCGAAATCGTTAAGCTGACCGACGACGAAGCCGAGCTGATCGTCACTCTGGACACTCCGCCACCCCGCCCTCTGCCGCTCACACTGGTATTGGCAATGCCACGCCCGAAGATGTTCCGCCGCGTCTTGCAGACCGCCACCGCGCTGGGCGTAAAAGACCTGTGGCTGCTGAACGCCTACAAGGTGGAAAAAAGCTATTGGCAGACTCCCTGGCTGACAGAGGAAGCGCTAGCCGACAACATGGTACTTGGGCTGGAACAGGCCAGAGATACCCTGATGCCCAAAGTACACATCCGCAAACGCTTCAAGCCCTTTGTGGAAGACGAGTTGCCGGGGCTGGTCGGCGAACACCCCGCGCTGGTAGCCCACCCGGGGACTCAGACACCCTGCCCCACCCACCTGAACCAACCGGCGGTGCTGTGCATCGGACCCGAAGGTGGTTTTATTCCCTATGAAGTCGAGAAATTGCAGGAAGCCGGCTGCCAGGCGGTCCATCTAGGCCAACGAATACTGAGGGTGGAAACCGCCGTACCAGTGCTGATATCCCGACTGTACGACGGCTGTCTGTAGAGCGCCCAGAGCCTTTAGCCCAATCTTGAGCTAGAGCCGTTCAGGCGGCCGCCTTGCGCGCAGTCCAGAGTTTCATCAGCGGCGTAATCACCGCCACCAGAATGCCCCCGGCGATCAGCCCGATCAAACCATTGGCCAACGTTGGTACCAGCAAACCGGCAAGGCCGCCCAGGCCTTCGGCGAACTGGCTTATCCAGTCATACACCGGTGGCACGCCGTGGGCCAAAATGCCACCACCCACCAGAAACATGGCGATGGTGCCGAGAATCGACAGCCCTTTCATCAGGTAGGGTGCGACCCATACAATCCCGCCGCCCAATTTCTGAGAGAAGGCACTGCTTTGCTGCGACAGGTAAAGCCCGGCGTCGTCCAGTTTTACGATGCCCGCCACCAGGCCATACACGAACACTGTGACCATCACCGCCACGACCGTCAGCACCGCCGCTTGCATGGCAATTGCCTGGTTTGCCACGGTGCCAAGCGTGATGGCGAGGATCTCCGCCGAAAGAATAAAATCCGTGCGTATGGCGCCTTTGATTTTGTCCTTCTCCACGGCTTTCAAATCCGCGTCGGGTTTTTTCAGAGCCTCTCGAAGTTCCTTTTTGTGCGTTTTATCTTCTTCGCTGTGTAGGAACTTGTGCACCAGCTTTTCAAAGCCCTCGAAACACAGAAATCCACCACCCAGCATCAGCAAGGGCGTCACCAGCCAGGGGATGAAAAAACTGATCGCCAGCGCAGCCGGTACCAGAATCGCTTTGTTGATCATCGAGCCCTTTGCAACAGCCCAGACGACGGGCAGCTCACGGGCAGGCCTCACGCCGGTCACCTGCTGGGCATTCAAGGCAAGATCGTCACCCAATACACCCGCTGTTTTCTTGGTCGCGGTTTTGGTCATCAGCGCGACGTCGTCCAGAACCGTCGCAATGTCGTCGATGAGAATCAGCAAACTGCTTCCTGCCATGCCCTCTTCCTTTTTGAATCAGTGGCGGTTCAGCCCCATGGCCTGTGCCGCAATTCGTTGTTTGATCGGACCCATTCGGTCCAACCAGCGCATCCCCGTGTTTCGCAGCCACCGAACCGGCAGCTCGTCCGCCGCGAACAGCTGCTTGAAACCTTCCATCGCCGCCATCATCGACAGATTCTCGCCCTTCCGGCGGCGCTGATAGCGGGCCAGAATCGACGGATCGGCGGGGCTGAGCGCCGCCTTTCTGGCACGGGCTAGTTCCTGCAGCAAAGCGCGCGCATCCGAGTAACCAAGATTAGCGCCCTGACCCGCCAGCGGGTGAATGGTGTGGGCAGCGTCACCCACCAGGGCGATACCATCTGCAATGTAGGTCTTGGCGTGACGTTGTCGCAATGGAAAGGCGAAACGATCTGACACCACCTCCACTGCACCCAATTCCCGCTCAATGGCGGATTCCAGTTCGCTGGCAAACGACCCTTCGTCTAATGCCATCAGCCGTCGGGCCTCTGCCGTATCCTGTGACCAGACGATAGAGCAGAAATGGCTATCGCCCTGTTCGTTACACAGCGGCAAAAAGGCCAGCGGCCCAGTCTGAGAAAACCGCTGCCAGGCTGTGTGCCGATGGCTTTGTGTTGTGCGAACCGTACAGACAATTGCCTGCTGGTCATAATCCCATTCACGGGTTGGCAGGCCAGCCCATTGGCGGAGACGGGAATTCGGGCCATCAGCGGCAACCACCAACTCGGCCCCCAACAGACGATCGTCGTCCAGCCTGACACCGCGGCGACCGCCTTCCTGCCACCAGCCCGCAACGTTAACACCGTCAATCAACTCAACCTCGCTGTCTGCCAGCGCAAGCATAAGCGCGCGTACCACAATGCGGTTTTCGACAATGACCCCCAGGGAGTCAGCTCCCAGCTCCGCGGCACTGAACTGAATACGGCCGGTGCCGTCGCCATCCCAAACGGTCATGGTCTGGTAGGGGCAGTGTCTTTCAGCGGCGATGCCTGCCCAAGCCCCAAGGCTTTCCAGCAGTTGTTGACTGGCGATCGACAGGGCACTCACCCGCGGTTCAAATTCACCCACTGAACCGGCTGGCGCAAGCGGCTCGGTCAGAGCCTTTGTCGATTGGCTTTCAACCAGCCCGACCCGCCAGCCCTGCTGACTTAACCCCAGCGCTGCGGCGGAGCCAACCAGGCCGCCGCCAACCACAAGAATGTCGAAATTCGAAGCATCGCTCATGGCTTTCTCACCCTGGCATTCAACCCCATGGCACGGCGAGCGAACCAGCGTTTGGCGCCGGGCAGCACGTCCAGTCCCGTCAATCCGATATCACGGGCAGCGGCCATCGCCGGCATGGATTGACCAAAGATCTCGATCAGGGAGTCCGAAAACTGGACGGTTTGCTGCCAGTCCTGGCGATGTTTCGCCTGGTACTGGTTCAACACAGACAGGCTTCCCAGTGGCTGATTATCGGCGACCGCCAACTTGAACTGTTCCACCAGCGCCATCAGGCCACGCAGCGCCAGGTTAAACCCCTGCCCTGCAACCGGGTGCAAGGTGTGGGCCGCGTTACCCACCAGTACAACACCCGGCCTAACCGACTCATCCACCGTCTGCAACGTCAGCTGATAATGACTGCATTCGCCAAAACGGGTAAACCGTCCCAGCCGCCAGCCAAAACGGGCCTGCAAACGTCGGCATTTTTCAGCTTCGTCCTGGGCCAGCAGATCTTCAAGGGTGTGGTCATCCAGCGTCCACACCAGGGACGATGTGGTTTCTGGCGCATCTGCATCACTGTGGGGCAAGAGGGCCATGGGCCCCGCATCGGTAAAGCGTTCATACGCCGTGTTCTGGTGGCTGTCAGCGGTCGACACATTGGCGATCAGCGCCTGCTGTCCGTAGGCCCTTTCATTGACTCGAAACCCCAGTTTCTCGCGCAGACCGGACCGACCACCATCGGCCACCACCAGGCACTGGGCGGTCAGTGATCTGCTTTCGTCACCCTCGCCAAGTGATACTTTCACGCCATCCACCAGGGGCTCCATATTGGTGACTGCGGCAGGCGCTTCCCAACGCACGTTGGTTTCCAAAAGCTCCCTCATCAGGCAGAGGCCCATCCAGCGGTTGTCCGCCACATAGCCAAGAGCGTCCTGCTGGTGATCTTCTGCGTGCAGGCGCGTGGCGCCGAAATGACCACGATCGGACACGTGAATATGCCGTATGGGGGTGGCATGCTCAGCCATCCGCTGCCACAGACCAAGCTCTTCGAAAATCAACCTTGAGCCCCAGGCCAGCGCCGTTGACCGGGCGTCGTAGCTGGGTTGGTAAGACGTTGGCAAAGCGTCAGACGACAGCGGAAAAGACTCCACCACCGTGACCCGCAACTCCGGAAGCGTGCGGGCCAGTGCAAGGGCGAGCGTTGCCCCGGCCAAGCCGCCGCCAGCAATCACAAGGTCGGTATCATGGGTGGTATTCATCGGCTTTGCGTCCAGCACTTGGTCAATCGGCCATCAATGCTTCGATTTCGGGGATGGTTTTGGGCACTGCTTCGGTCAGGTTGCGGCAGCCGTCTTTGGTGACCACCACATCATCTTCGATGCGAATACCAATGCCACGCCACTTTTCATCCACGTCCATATTATCCGGCGCGATGTAGAGACCGGGCTCAACGGTCATCGCCATACCCGGTTCCAGCTGGCGCCAGGCATCGCCAACTTTGTAATCACCGACATCGTGCACATCCATGCCCAGCCAGTGGCCGGTGCGATGCATAAAGAAGGGGCGATAGGACTGTTGTTCCAGGGCATCTTCCAGCGTGCCGCTGAGAATCCCAAGATCAATCAGCCCCTGGGTCAGCACACGTAAGGCCGCCTGGTGGGGGTGGTCCCAATGGTTACCGGGATGAATTTCGTCGATGGCAGCATACTGGGCCGAAAGCACAATTTCATAGAGCGCTCTCTGTTCAGGGCTGAACTTACCGCTGACCGGGAAAGTACGGGTAATGTCCGAGGCATAGCACTCGTACTCACAGCCCGCATCGATCAATACCAGCTCACCTTCTTTCAGCGGAGCACTATTCTCGATGTAGTGCAGAATGCAGCCGTTCGCGCCACTGCCCACAATAGACGGGTAGGCGGTGGAACGCGCACCATGATCCATGAAGGTATGGATCAGCTCTGCCTCAAGGTTGTATTCGTAGCCGCCCTTGCGCGCCCGCTTCATGGCCCGCTTATGAGCCTCGCAGCTGATCTCACCGGCCTTGGCCATTACCTTGATTTCCGCCGGACTTTTGTAAAGGCGCAGGTCGTGCAGCAAGTGCTCCAGAGCAACAAACTCGCCGGGCGGGTGCGCACCGGATTTCACTTTGCTGCGAATCATCTTGACCCATTCCATCACCCGCGCATCAAACCCGGTGTCTTTGCCCAGCGGGTAGTAAACCCGGCTGCGGCCTTCGATCATGCCCGGCAGGATGTCGTCGATATCAGCAATAGGAAAGGCGTCGTCCAGTCCATAATTCTCGATGGCACCTTCCTGACCAACCAGAAAACCGTCCCAGAGTTCTTTTTCGGGATTCCGCTCGCGACAGAATAAAACCGATTCCCCATGCTCTCTTCCTGGAATCAGGACCAGAACCGCCTCTGGCTCGTTAAACCCGGTCAGATAATGAAAATCGCTGTCCTGACGAAACGGGTGAAGCACATCACGATTGCGCACCCGCTCCGGTGCTGCCGGCAGGATGGCGATGCTTTCAGGCGCCATCCGGTCCATCAGTCGACGTCGACGTTCATTGAATTCCTTCACGGGTATCGTAGCGGCCATAGTGTCTCCCACAGCGTGTCGGTTTCAGTGCAGAGTTGGCGTGTCCTGTTGCGGCTTTTCGGGAGGATTGAACTCCGTAAACACCGATAACGCACCCAGGCGCACATACTCGATAATTTCCATCAGTTGCTGTTCGCTCTCGTCGTCCTGATCTTCCTCGTCCGAGAGTTGGCTTATCGCAACCATGTCTTCAATCAGCTCACGTATTTCGTCCGGCGCCTGGCCCAGGGACTCGCCTGCCGACAACGCCATACCTTCGAGAAAACCCCGAACCCAGGAGATCAGCGCTTCAAGGCGCTGCTCAATGGCGTAATCATCGTCCGGCAGCAGCGGTCGAAAACTCATGTCCGCTGATTTCAGCTGCTCCAGGGTGTCGTTGTAGGCGTTCACCATAAACCGGGTCAGTTCCGCCGAGTCATCCGTAGCGTTGGTGGCCAGACCCATATGCTCACAGACCATCGTGAGCCAGTCGCTTTCCTGAATACGCGCACCTGCGGCAAGACGACCACACAGGGCACCGTGCAGTTCCGAGGGGTGGCTGAATGCCTGGTGCGAAGTGAACACATTCGCCCATTGTTCAAAGGCGGCAGCCGGGGATGTGGAAAGGTCAGTTTCGGACATGAAACGGGACGTTCCTGTATCGGTGGATGAGCGCCTATCCTAGCATTCAGCAGGGTGTAAGGCACTTGCCTGTTGATTGACGACGGTGAATCGATACATTATGTTATAACATATCAAATTAGAGACCCTGCCATGCCTGATTTTCCAAAGACACACCCGGTTTTTGTCGCCCATCGTTCCAAACGTGCAGGCATCGCCATCTGCGCCATGGCTGCCTGCGCTGTGCATACCGGTGCTTTCGCAGCAGACAACCTAGGGGCGCACGAACACGGACATGCACGCCTGCAAATGGCTCTGGAAGACGACCGAATAGACCTGATGTTCACCTCACCCGCCTACAACCTGGCAGGGTTCGAACACAAAGCGCGCACGGCAGAAGAAAAGGCCCGACAGGCCGACATTCGTCGCTGGCTTGAAACACATCCACTGGTGAATACCAGCGGCGACGATTGCAGTCTGTCGGACTCAATCGTCCGATTGGGCGGCTCGACGGATGCTCATGACGACCATGATCACCACGGGGAACATTCACATGCCGATGAAATAACGCACAGGGACTACGAGGTCACGCAACAGCTAACCTGCAACGGCAACCCGATTGGTCAATCGTTCGTGTCTGCCGTCATGACCAGGTTCCCTGAAGTGAGGGCTCTGGATATCGAGTGGGTCAGTGCGACCGGTCAGGGCAGCCTGGAAATGACGTCGCCCGAAAGCACATTTACCCTGAGCCAATAGCGGCCGGGCAGAACATCCAGGCTCTACTCTTCGTAGGCCCGAACATTCTGGGCGACGATGGAGTAAGACGACGATGCAACATCGTTTTCCGTTCTCTCGATCTGCAGCGTGCCTTCAATCCACACGGGGTCGTACAAAGCCTCCAGCGTAAAACCTTCCTCGTATTTGACGTGGATAATCTGGTTCGGCGGCGGGGGTGGCACGTGGATGCAGGCACCGTAGTAGGGCACCAGGAAGAATTCGAGAATGCGCATGTCGTCAGTGGTTTTCAGTGGCACCACGAATCCGGGAATCCGGCCAGTCTTTCCCCCCATTTCTGGAACGACACGGCCAGTCATGATTTCATCAGGCAGGGCCGCGGGCCCCTCGCCCTCGTGCTGAACTTCGGGCATATTCTCCAGCAAATGGAGATCTTCGGCAGGCATCAGCTCCAGCCAATCAATTTCCTCAAGCTCTTCGGCAAAGGCTGTAGCGGGAAGAAGCAGACACAAGACCATCAGTAAGGCCGAGCCTGTGCTGGGAACTGAGTGTCTTCCAAACCTGTTTCTGGGCATCATTGAATCTCGATTACCGTGACTATCGGCTTATCATACATTGGAACGGCAACACCTGACATGACAAACAGGACACACCAGAGCGACCCAACGCCGGACACAGAACCACAGACTCTGAAGCTAAGCGGCGTGGCCTTTCAGTGGGATTCGTCAAAGGCCCCCCTTCGCTATCCGGATGTGACCCTCCAAGCTGGCAGCCATCTTTTTTTGCAAGGTCCCAGTGGTAGTGGGAAAAGTACATTGATGAGCCTGCTTGGCGGACTCATTACACCGAGCGAAGGCAGGCTGGAAGTTCTGGGCACTTCCCTGGCCTCCCTGAGCAGCGGTCAACGGGATCGGTTTCGGGCCGATCACATCGGCGTTATTTTCCAGCAGTTCAATCTGGTGCCCTACCTGAGCCCCATGGATAACGTGCGATTACCCTGCCGTCTGTCACGCAAACGCCTGCAACGAGCCAAGCCTGATGCCACTACCGAAGCCCGCTCTTTGCTCACCGCACTGGGCATCCCGGAAGACAGCTGGCACCGCTCGGTGCTGCAGTTGAGTGTCGGCCAACAGCAACGGGTTGCCGCGGCACGTGCGCTGATTGGCGGGCCAGAGCTGATCCTAGCGGACGAGCCGACCTCCGCCCTGGACACAAACAATCGGGACCGCTTTATTGCACTGCTTCTGGAACTTGCCGCAAAACAGCGATGTTCTGTGGTGTTTGTCAGTCACGATCAAAGCCTGGCCAACCAGTTTGACCAACAACTGCACCTGCAGGAGTCCACTCGATGAACCTCAAGCTGGCGTTCTCCCTGTCAATTGCCAGCCTCTGGCATCGTCGCAACGTATTGGCCCTGGTCACCTTGACCTTGACGCTCAGTATCACCCTGCTGCTTGGCATTCAGTATCTTCGAACCGAGGTGAAACAATCGTTTACCAACACCATTGCCGGCACGGACCTGATTGTCGGGGCGCGCAGCGGTCAGCTTAACCTTTTGCTGTATACGGTGTTCCATATTGGCAATGCCACCAACAACATCCGCTGGGAATCCTTTCAGGACCTGAAAACCGATAACCGCATCGACTGGTTGGTGCCCATCTCTCTTGGCGACAGCTACAAAGGGCATCGGGTCGTTGGCACCACAGATCAATTCCAGAAGCATTACAAATACGGCCGCGGAGAGCCCATTGAGCTTGCCCGCGGTGCATGGTTTGAGGAGGTGTTTGAAGTGGTGTTGGGAGCCCAGGTGGCGTCAAAGCACCAACACAATGTCGGTGACGCCGTCGTGCTCTCCCATGGTGGCGGACGGACCAGCTTTTCCAACCACGAGGCTACGCCCTTCACCGTGTCTGGCATACTGGCGCCAACAGGAACGCCAGTGGATCAGGCCGTCTATGTCAGCCTGGGCGGCCTGGAAGCCATTCACATCGGCTGGGAATCCGGCGTAGCGATACCGGGCCGAACCGTGACACCTGAACAAGCCAAAGAACGGGATCTCACACCAGACGCCATTACTGCCGCACTGGTAGGCATAGAAAGGCGCATTCTGACGTTTCAGGTTCAGCGTGACCTGAACCAGTATTCGGGCGAACCCTTATCGGCCATTCTGCCCGGCGTGGCACTCAGCGAGCTGTGGCGCATCATGGGCCAGTTTGAAAACGTCTTGCTGGCTATTACCGTTTTCGTGGTACTGACCAGCCTGATAGGCCTGGCTGCCGTACTGCTGTCGCTGCAGGTCCAGCGCCGCCAGGAAATCGCCATACTTCGGGCGACGGGCGCCTCGCCGCTGTTGATTGCTCTACTGTATGTCATCGAATGCCTGCTGCTGACGCTGGTCGCCTGTGGCCTGGCCCTGGGCGTTGGTGCGGCCGGTATTACCCTGGTTAGCCCCTGGCTGCTGGACACCTATGGCCTCAAGATCGCGCTGCGCCCATTGAGTGGCACGGAATGGTTGATCCTTGCCGGCGTACCTTTGGCTGCCGTTTGCGTTAGCCTTCTGCCAGCCATCAAAGCCTGGAGAAGCAGCCGAAAGCAGGGCCTTGGGCATGCCAATTCCTGGTAAAACAGCTACGGTGTCTGCGCCATGACAACCCTGTAAATTGACCAACTTGCAGTCCACACTTATAGTTAGTTCACTTCTTTCATTCAGGTGTTGAGCACTCATGGAACAGTCCGAACTTCAGGCATTGGCGGACAAGCTGGACAGGCTGATAGAACGCTGTAACAAATTAGAGCGC
This sequence comes from Marinobacter sp. CHS3-4, assembly GCF_030053415.1. Classification (GTDB taxonomy): domain Bacteria; phylum Pseudomonadota; class Gammaproteobacteria; order Pseudomonadales; family Oleiphilaceae; genus Marinobacter. The sequence goes on along the minus strand of NZ_JASGBJ010000001.1, from coordinate 785,669 downwards.
GACAACGCCATGCTGCGCGAGCTTCAGGACGACTGGAACCGCGAACGTGCTCAGTTGATGCATAAAAATGATCTTGCCAAAAACAAGATCGAAGCCATGATCGGCCGCCTGAGATCCCTGGAGCACCACTGATGGCAGAACAGCCAACCACCGTTGAAGTCAAAATTCTGGACAAGGACTATCTGGTCGCCTGTCCTGATGAAGCGCGGGACGAATTGCTACAGGCAGCCAGGCACCTGGATTCCAAAATGCGTGAAATCCGCGCCAGCGGAAAAGTATTCGGTACGGAACGCATTGCGGTGATGGCAGCCCTGAACATCACCCATGATCTGCTGGAGCGGGACACCATGTCCGATGCCGCAAGCAATATCCTTAACGCCATGGACGAAAAGCTCGACGGCGCTCTTGGTGAAAATTCCGGCGGCTGAACCGCGAAAACCGGCGCCGTTTTCACAAGAGTTGCATTCAGCCCCCAAAGTACCCGTATAATGATTTGAACTTCCTGGGCTGTACGCAAGTCGGATTCGTCCTCGAGCCGATGCGCACTACCCAGGTGGCTACTTCAGGGCATTGTGAGCACGTCCCCCGCGAAGGGGAAAGCCTAATATGTCACAGCGGCCACCGACCTTGAACTTTGGGTTCAAGGGCCACATCCGACAACGGCAGCCCGGGAAGCTTTATTTTGTCCACCAACTCCCTCTCCCGCACAGCCTTACGTAAAGAGCTTCGCCAGAAACGTAACGCCCTGACACACCAGCAGCATCAGGACGCGGCGAACAATATTGCCATCAATCTGCTTGGCCACCCGGCGCTCCGCCGAGCCCGACATGTTGCGATCTACCTCCCCAATGACGGTGAAATCGATCCCTCTGTGTACGTCAGTCTGGCGCGTCAGCGGGGCATCAAGTTTTATCTTCCAGTACTCCACCCGGTCTACAAACGACGCCTGGTGTTCAGCCCCTTTGGAGACGACACACAGCTGACGCCGAATCGCTTCGGTATTCCAGAGCCGACTTTTGCGGAAAGCCTCAAGCGACCATCCTGGGCGCTGGATGCGGTGCTGTTTCCACTGGTTGGGTTTGATGAGTCTGGCGGTCGTCTGGGCATGGGTGGCGGATTTTATGACCGCACCTTTGAATTCACACGTCACAGACCCAGGCCGGCGCCAAAGCTGATCGGGCTGGCCCACGAATGCCAGAAAGTGCCGGCGCTACCCGTTGAAAGCTGGGATATCCCGCTACAGAGTATTGTGACGGACGAGCGACGTTACGATGTTAAGTAGCGGTGGAGTGACAAAAGGACGTTTTAATTTGGGCGGGCACTGTCATTGGGTGAGGCTTCACTCACATAGGCGTTGACCGTCTCTGACAAACCACCGTCAGGCGTCTGCATCGACGTGAAGCCAGTAATGACAAGGCCCACCACGAAGATGATAGCGATAGTGCGAATGATGTCAGGCTTGCGGTTCATACCTGCGAGCTCCGATGCCCAAAACTAAACGTGACAAAAATCAGTGAGATAATGCGAGTTCTGATAATCAGCAATAAGATTATCACGCAACTCGCATTTTACAATTTTTCACACATTAATTTTCGGTAACCTTAATCGCAGCGTCACATTTACCGGTATTCCCCGCACCCAGGAAGAGCTGATAGGCCTCGTTGTCCGTCATATTTTCATAACGGAAGCCGATCTTATCCAGCATGGTTTCAAAATCTTTCACCTCATCATCATTCACCTGAGCACCCAGCAGAACCCGGCTGTAAGCCGCACCATGGTTACGGTAATGGAACATCGAAATGTTCCACCGGGTGCCCATGGACATCAGGAATTTCAACAGTGCGCCTGGGCGTTCTGGAAACTCGAACTGAAAGACCTTCTCGTTGGTAATCGTCGGGGCATGCCCCCCGACCATATGGCGGATGTGCTGTTTGGCCAGATCGCTGTCGGTCAGATCCACCACACCATAGCCAGTCTCACGCAGATCCTGCACCAGCTCGTCGCGGCCCAGACCGCCCGCCTGAATCTGGATGCCCACGAAGATCGTGGCTTCAACGGCATCGGCATAGCGGTAGTTAAATTCCGTGATGCTGCGTTTGTGCAGGGCATTGATGAACGATTTGAACGCGCCTGGTTTTTCCGGAATGGTCACCGCCAGGATGGCTTCACGCTTTTCACCCACTTCCGTGCGCTCTGAAATGTAGCGAAGCCTGTCAAAGTTCATGTTGGCCCCGCTAAGGGTAACCGCCAGATTTTCACCTTCGATCTTTTCCCGGTCGATGTACTTCTTCACACCGGCAACGCCGAGGGCACCGGCTGGCTCCGCAATGGAACGGGTATCCTCAAAGATGTCCTTGATGGCCGCGCAGATTTCATCCGTTGATACCGTGATGACCTCATCCACGTGATCCTTGCAGATCTCCCAGGGATGCGCTCCGATCTGTTTGACGGCCACACCGTCGGCGAAGATACCCACTTCCGGCAGAATGACCCGCTCACCAGCGGCAAGCGCTGCCTGAAGGCAGTTTGAATCTTCCGGTTCGACCCCGATGACTTTCACTTCAGGGCGCAAATATTTGATGTAGGCCGCCATGCCGGCGATCAGTCCGCCACCACCCACACACACGAATACGGCGTGGATCGGCTTGGAGAACTGCCACAGCATTTCCATGGCGACGGTGCCCTGGCCGGCGATCACATCCGGGTCATCATAGGGCGGAATGTAGGTGTAACCGTGTTTTTCGATCAGTTCCTGGGCGTGTGCGGCGGCTTCATCAAAGGCGTCGCCCTTGAGAACGACCTTGGCGCCATGGTCACGAACGGAACGCACTTTGATCTCGGGCGTGGTCTGGGGCATCACAATCACGGCCTTGATACCCAGATTCTTCGCGCCAAGAGCCACACCCTGAGCGTGGTTTCCGGCCGACGCGCAGATTACGCCTTTGGATTTTTGCTCTTCCGACAGATGGGCAATGCGGTTATACGCGCCACGAATCTTGAAAGAAAACACCGGCTGCAGGTCTTCGCGCTTCAACAGAATGTTGTTGCCAAAACGCTTGGAAAGGCTTTTGGCCTCGGTCAGCGGTGTCTCGATAGCCACGTCGTACACGCGGGCGTCGAGTATTTTCTTGATATATCGTTGCGGCATGGGGCTTTCCACGTTCGGATTCAGAGTTTTGTCGGAAAAACGCACAGTGTAGAAACTTTGGTCGGGTGCCGTCTATAAGGCAGAGGGTCAGAACGGCTATAATGCCGGTCTCATTTACCTTTTCGGCATATTCCGGAGCCTTCGATGAATCAGGACGAACTGAAAAAAGCCGTCGCCCAGGCCGCACTCGACTACATCAAGCCCCATCTCGACGACAACAGCATCATCGGCGTGGGTACCGGAAGCACGGCCAACTGTTTTATCGACCTGCTTGCCACCATCCGCAATGATTTCGACGGCGCGGTGGCCAGCTCCGAAGCCACCGCCGAGCGACTGAAAGGCCATGGCATTCCGGTTTATGATCTGAACAGCTCTGCGCCGCTGGATTTCTACATCGACGGGGCGGATGAAACCAATGAACATCTGGAGCTGATCAAGGGCGGTGGTGGCGCACTGACCCGAGAAAAGATCGTTGCGGAAGTGTCCAAAACGTTTATCTGCATTGCGGATGAATCCAAGAAGGTGGACATTCTGGGCGATTTTCCGCTGCCAGTGGAGGTGGTACCGATGGCTCGCAGCCACGTGGGACGCGAGATCGTCAAACTGGGCGGCGACCCGGTCTACCGTGAAGGGTTCACCACAGACAACGGCAATGTGATTCTGGACATCCACAACATGGATCTCTCGCGGCCGATTCAGGTTGAGGAGCGGCTGAATAACGTGGTGGGCGTGGTGACCAATGGTCTGTTTGCTCGCCGACCGGCGGATGTATTGCTGTTGGGAACCAGCCGGGGCGTTCAGACCATTACTCGAGACAAGTCCTAGTTTCTTCGCCTTCGGTCTGAGTGATGGGCGCAAGGAGTCCGAACCTTTTTGGGCCTATCACTAACCAAGCGCTTGCTTGGTGTTGGAATTTGCGCAAGACTGCTCCAGTGAATTTTGATGCATTGGAGACCTTCCGTGTCCGACTACTTCAACGACACCCACGAACAAGTCCGCCAGAGCGCCCGCAAGTTTATTGCGACCCACGTGCTGCCCTACATCAACGAATGGGAAGAAGCCGGCGAGTTTCCCAGGGATCTTTACCGCAAGGCCGGTGAAGCCGGACTACTGGGCGTAGGCTTTCCGGAGAGTCTGGGCGGTGTTGGTGAAGGCGATATCTTTATGAAAGTCGCCGTCTCCGAAGAGCTGATGCGCTCAACCTCAGGCGGTTTGGTCGCCGGCCTGGGATCGCTGGATATCGGCTTGCCTCCGGTGGCGAAGTGGGCCCAGCCTGACGTAAAGGAAGCGATTGTGCCGCCAGTGCTGCGCGGCGAGAAAATCGCGGCCCTGGCGGTAACCGAACCGGGTGGCGGCTCGGACGTGGCGAATCTGAAAACCCGTGCCGTTAAAGACGGTGATCACTACGTGGTGAACGGCAGCAAAACATTCATCACCAGCGGCATGCGGGCAGATCATTTTACCGTGGCGGTGCGTACCGGTGGCGAAGGCCACAGCGGGATCAGCCTACTGCTGATCGATCGGGACATGCCCGGGTTCTCCAACGGCAAAAAGCTACAGAAAATGGGCTGGTGGGCCAGCGACACAGCGGAACTGTTTTTCGAGGACTGCCGGGTGCCCGCCAACCGGCTGATCGGCGCCGAAAATGCCGGCTTTATTGCCATCATGAGTAATTTTCTTTTTGAGCGCCTGAGCCTTTCCATCATGGCTTACATGACGGCGGAACTCGCGCTGGAGGCATCCATGGATTGGGCCAAGCAGCGACAGGCCTTCGGCCGATCCATCGGGGGTTTCCAGGTAACTCGTCACAAGCTGGTGGACATGGCAACCCGTGTAGACGTTGCCAAAGAATACACTTACCGATGTGCGGCACTGATGCAGGCGGGCAAAAACCCGATCAAGCAGGTCGCAATGGCGAAAAACTTTGCCGTGGAAGTGTGCGAAGAAGTCACCCGCGAAGCCGTTCAGATTCATGGCGGCATGGGATACATGCGGGAATCCGTGGTGGAGCGTCTGTTCCGGGATGGCAAAATACTGTCGATTGGTGGCGGCACCGACGAAATCATGAAAGAGCTGATCGCCAAACAGATACGATTATGAAGACCATGGTTTAGTTTCGATCCGCAACATTGTGCCGTATAATTGCGCTCACTTTTTACGCACCTTAATGAACGGCAGAAAGGATCTTCCATGAACTTTGACAACATCCCGGCTGGTAAAAACCCGCCTGAAGACATCTACGTCGCTATCGAAATCCCGGCGAACAGCTCTCCCGTGAAATACGAACTGGACAAGGACATGGGCGCACTGCTGGTTGACCGGTTCATGGCGACGCCCATGTTCTACCCGGCAAACTATGGCTTTATCCCACACACCCTGGCAGACGACGGCGACCCGCTGGACGTGCTGGTCATCACGCCCTACCCGGTTCAGGCTGGTTCGGTAATCCGGTGTCGCCCGGTTGGCGTTCTGAACATGGAAGACGAAGCCGGCGGCGATGCCAAGCTGGTTGCGGTTCCTCACGACAAGTTGACCAAGTCGTACGCCAATGTGAAAGACATTGAAGACGTACCTGAACTGCTGCGTCATCAGATCAAGCATTTCTTCGAGAACTACAAAGATCTGGAGCACGGCAAGTGGGTCAAAGTCCAGGGCTGGGCCAATGCCGCAGAAGCCATGAAGGCCGTTGAAGAATCGGTGAAAGCCTATAAGGGCTGATAATTCTGAACACCATGCACAAAAAAACCGGGCCACGGCCCGGTTTTTTTGTGCATGGTGTTCAGCAAAAAAGGCTTGCTTTAACCTCGGGAGAGCAAGTCTCTCATATCGCTGATCGCCGCGCTGGCCCGTGACAGGTAGGCAGCCATCGTCAGTGAATGGTTCGCCAATACCCCGAAGCCGCTACCGTTAAGTACCACAGGACTCCACATGTCGCCCTGAGCGCCTTCCAACTCAATGATGATCTGCTTCACACTGGCCAGGGCATTCTTGTCGGCCAGGACTTTTCGGAAATCCACCTCGATAGCCCGAAAGATGTGCAACAACGCCCAGGAACTGCCCCGCGCTTCATAGAACACATCGTCGATTTTGGTCCAGGAAGTTTTCACCTGCTCACCCATCGTATCTTCAGACAACGGGTCGTTAGGATTGATATTGGACACCGCATCAGACACGGAGGCCTTGCCAACACTTTCGCCCAGGGTGCGGGACAAACTGCCCAGACGGGTCTCAAGGTCCGCCAGCCAGTTGGCCAGATTGTCGGCCCGGGCAAAGAATTGGGCGCTGGGCTGCTCGGGGCGCGACAGGCGGTCCAGATAACTCTTCAACGCATTGATACCACGACGATATTCCGCTTCGGTCGATGGAATCGCCCAGCTGCCGCTGTCGAAGTGAAATTGTGGCTCAGCGATAGTCAGGTCCGGGTCTTCCGCCGACTGACTCTGAGAACGGCTGATGTCTTTACGCATGGCCCGGGAAAGATCCCGCAGCTGAACCAGCGCGCCGTACTCCCAGTTCGGCATATTGTCCAACCAGAGCCCCGGCGGAAAAATGTCGTTGGAAATGTAGCCGCCTGATTTGTCCAGCAGGGTTTCAGCCAGGCGAATCATGGTAACGGTCGTTGCAAAACCAGTCACCGGCTCCCGCTGCATCTCATTGGCCACGCTACGGGTGTGCTCCCGGACTGAAAAACCCTCTGGCTCGCTGCTCCAGATCATGCCCAGCACCAGAGTCACCAGCAGGTACACCACGACGACGGCAACCAGAAACTTGCCTACCACACCGCCACCGGAATAATCCGCAATGTCGTCCTTGCGATCACTGAAATACTGCCTGATTTTGCCTGCCATCAGTTGTCTGTTCTCCTGTCGTGATTGCGCATTCCGTTTACCATGCAGCAATGCCCGTTGATATGCAATTTGAAGCCCGGGTAATCTGCCGCCGCCCGTTCAGCTACCGGCCAGCATGGATGGCCGCCCCAGATGATATCCCATCAACCCGTCGACCCCGGTTTCCACCAGCGCCTCATATTCTGCAGCGGTTTCGACGCCGGACACGAATACCTGCTTGCCGGCACTGTGGGCAATTGAGACCACAGACTCGACGAAGAAACGGTTTTCGTAATGATGGTCGACGTCACGTGAAAAGCTGTGGTCAATACGCACTGCAGTAAAGCTCAGATTTCTGAGGTAGCTAAATGGCACGCCTCCCACCCCGAAACGATCCGCGATCACCGGTACTTTCAGCTCCCCAAGCGTCCGAACCAGTCCCGCCACCCGGCTTCGATCGAGGTGCAGGGCACGCTCAGACACACCCAGCATCAGTCGCTGACGCTCCTGCCCTGCGACGCTCATCTGCCGAATCAGATCGTCGCGAAACTGCGATGAGGCCATTGAGCCTTCGCCCAGAGTGACGCTGAGCTGCAAATCAGCATCTGTTCGCAACAGATCAAGGGAGCGCGCTATGACAAACCGGTCAATATCGGCCACCAGCCCGAAACGCTCCGCCATGGGCACAAACACGCTAGCTCTGACCGGCCCGTCCTCCGAATCCAACCGGGAAGAAACCTGCTGAAAACGAATCGCCCCGGAACGAGACTCCATCATGGGCTGCGCCCAGAGCGACAGACGGTTAGCGTTGATGGCTTCGGTGATCAGGGCGTGCCACTGAGTGCTGCTCCGATGTTCCGTACGGCCCCGGTCTGCCAGGCAGCAACCCGATGGACCGGCCACCTGGGCCTTCCTGAGAGCTTCATCGGCCGCTGCCCAGAGATTGCTCACAGATTGTCCTTCCAGTCGGTCCGCCAGGCCCGCATGAACCGCCATCGTTTCCTGGTGCCGGTCACCGGCGTAAATCAGGCCGAGCTCACTGACCAATTCCCTGACCCAGACCAGCGCATCGGCACCGGATGCCGGTATAAAAAGCGCAAACTCGGCACCGCTGCGACGCCCGGAAAACGTTCCGACATGGGCGGTTGTAAAGGCCTGAAGACAATTCGCTACTCTGACAAGCACAACATCCGCTTCGTCTCTGCCATGTCGCAGGTTGTAGTCGGCAAATCCGGCCAGATGAATGACCGTCAACACACCAGTCGCCGCACGTTCCTCAGACTCGATTTCCGCGGTCAGCCTCAAATCAAATGCCGCCCGGCTGGACAAGCCGGTCACGGCGTCTTCGTTGTTGAGCCGGCGTAAATGCTCAATCAATCGCGCCTGCCCTTCAAACTGCTCCTCCATATTGTCGGCCATTTGATTCAGCGCAACCGTCACTTGATTCAGCTCACGAGTGGCGTGCGGTTTGACCCGATGACCAAACTCCCGGCTACCGAGGGCTTCCGCCTGCACTTCCAGCGCTCTTAGAGGACGAAGCAGGCGCCCCGTCAGCCAGACCAGAGTCGCCGCTCCGAGACCGCCAATGATCATGGCCCCTGCCAACATATGCAGTGCGCCGCTCCAGAGATCCTCATAAGCGGGCCCCGGATGGCTTACCACCTCCACGCTACCTAACTGGGTCCAGCCATGAACAACTGCCGCCTCGCCGGTCGGTGTTGGAAGGCTCACCAGTGATACGAACCATGAGGGGACATTCAGCCCACTCAACCGGCTTTCGCGAGCCACCACTGAGTCGCCCTGCGGGCTCAGGTAGCGAATAGAAAGATAACGGCCGCTGTCGAAAACGGCGTCGACAAGGGAGGCTGCCGCCACCGGATCCCGACCATCTATTGCGTTGGAAAGGGACAAGCCAATCGCCGTCGCGCCATCTCTGGCGTGAACCTCAAGCTGTTGTGAGACATAATCGCGGAAGCGGTCGAAGCTCGTCACGGCTGTCGCGGTAATCACAAGAAGCATCAGACTACCGGTAAACAGCACCAGTATAGTTTTCAAAGACGCAGCACCACGCTGTCCACTGTTCATGACGTGACAGATTGGCTGGTCCATGAGTGGCAACTCCTGATTGTGAACAGACGACGGGGAATCAATTTGCTTGCTATGCTCTTGGGGTCGTTGACAAAGATTTACACAGCGTCACCTACGCCCACAACACTAAACACTATAAACTCTGCAAAGAGTCTAATGTGGGACTTGGTTATCTGGACCGGAACCGGGTGGCCCAAAAACTAGAAAAACAGGCCGGAGCACGATGAACGACGAAAGCCAGAAAGAGAAACTCAGGCAGCATTTTGCGCGCCGTGTCACCACTCAGGCACGGGTGGTTCTGGATACCTGGCAGAAAATGCACGAAGACCCTGACGAATCTGCCGGTTTCAGGGATGACTTTTCGCGGGCCGCCGACAAACTTGTACGCTACGCCCAGCGCTTTGAAATGGACAGCCATGCGAAGGCTGGCCAGAAAGTGTTTGATCTTGTTCGTGACTGGCCGGAAGGCGACGCGCTGCCCAAGGAACTGATCGAACCTCTTGAAAATGCCATTGAGCAGCTTTCCCGCAGTACCTTGCGCAGAACCGATCAGGAAGCCTCGGAAGCGCCACAGCAATATCGTCGCACACCTGTTTATATCGCGCTGGCTAACGAAGAGATGGCCAGCCGCCTGATCCGCCAGCTGGAGTTTTTCGGATTTCGCGCCTCAGCCTTTCCCAACGCCGACGACCTGATTGAAGCCTGCGGCCTGCACAAACCCGAAACCATTCTGATGGACGTCAACTACGGCAACGAGCCACTGGCCGGTATTGCCACCATCGAGAGACTGCAGGAACGGCACGACACCCCTATCCCCATCATTTTCATGAGCGATGAGGATGGCACCATTGAGACTCGCCTGCGCGCTTCCCGCTGCGGCGGCGAGGAATTTTTCTACCCCGCCGTGGACCCGGGGCAATTGATCGAGAAAATCGAGACCTACACCCACGGCAACACGGTCGAGCCCTATAAAGTCCTGGTACTGGACGACTCCCGCGCTCAGGCAAAATACATGGAAACGGTGTTAAAAAAGGCGGGCATGAACGCCCACATCATCACCGACCCGATGCAGATCATCACGGCGCTGGAGAGCTTCCTGCCGGAAATCATCATCCTGGACATGTACATGCCTGGCTGTACCGGCATGGAAATCGCCCGGGTCATCCGACAGCAGGACCGATTCCACAGCGTGCCCATCATCTATCTGTCAGCAGAAGACGATGTATCAAAACAATTGCACGCCATGAGCTTGGGCGGTGACGACTTCCTGACCAAGCCTATTGATCCCAAACATCTGATTTCAACCATCCACAATCGCGGCCGTCGGGCCCGCTCACTGCTGGCACTGATGATTCGCGACAGCCTGACGGGGCTGTATAACCACACTCACACACTGTATTTGCTGGACCAGGAGATCGTGCGGGCACAGCAAAAAGATCAGGCACTGTGCTTTGCCATGATCGACATCGACTACTTCAAGAAGGTCAACGACACCTTTGGTCATCCCATTGGTGACCGGGTTCTTCGCAGCCTGTCCATGTTCCTCAAGCAGCGTCTGCGTAAATCCGATCACATTGGCCGTTATGGCGGCGAAGAGTTTGCCATCATCCTGCCGGAAACCAGCGAAAGTGACGCCCGCAATGTGCTGAACGAGATCCGCGAGCGCTTTTCCGAACTTCTGCAGCCTGCGGGCGACAGGGAATTTAACGTCACTTTCAGTTGCGGTGTCGCCACATTGAAACCCGGCGAAAGCTCCCAGTCATTGTGCGAACGGGCTGACCGGGCGCTCTACCGCTCCAAGGAACAGGGGCGCAACTGCGTCACGGCCTACAGCGACTGAACCCCGCGCGACCAGCCCCGTCCGGGGCTGGTTTATGAAACCAACGTCTTATAGAAGTCTCTTCGACCCTTCACGACAATAGTGCTGTGACAACGGATACGATCCGGGCTCATGGCCCAACCATCACCATCGTTCCGTTAAAATCCATCCATTTGCTGGAAAATGTCGAGATATTCGGCGATCCTGTAGGAAAGTCAGCAACGCAGAGACAGACATGTCTACGATATTGGTACTTCATGGCCCCAACCTGAATATGCTCGGAACCCGCGAGCCAGCGGTCTATGGCCATGAAACGCTCGCCGATATCAACGAACGGTTGCACAACCTGGCCGCCGAAGCTGGCCATCACCTGCTACATTTACAGTCAAATGCCGAATACGAACTGATCGAACGGATACACGATGCGCGCGGGGAAGGGGTCGATTTCATTCTTTTTAACCCGGCAGCGTTCACACACACCAGCGTGGCCCTCAGGGACGCCATCCTTGCTTCAGGCATTCCGTTCATTGAAGTGCATCTTTCAAACGTGCATGCGCGGGAAGCGTTCCGCCATCACTCTTATTTTTCAGATATCGCTGAAGGCGTTATCTGCGGGCTCGGCAGCCACGGGTACGATCTGGCACTCACAGCTGCCCTGCAACGAATTCACCGCTAGACCTGACCAACGGAACCGGACTGACTATGGACATTCGCAAGATCAAAAAACTGATTGAGCTGCTGGAAGAATCCGACGTCGAAGAGCTGGAGATTCACGAAGGGGACGATTCGGTTCGAATTTCCCGCCGTCGCGAACAGGCCCCAGCGCCCCAGTACATGGCACATTACCCGTCACCTGCGCCTGCACCACAGGCTGAACACTCAGCGTCCTCCTCAAGCGGCAGCTCTGAGCCAGCACCTGCAGCAGAGCCTAAAGGCCACCAGCTAAAATCGCCGATGGTGGGTACCTTCTATCGTTCACCTTCGCCCACCTCCAAGGCCTTCGTGGAAGTCGGGCAGGAAGTGAAAGCCGGCGACGTGGTCTGCATCGTCGAGGCGATGAAAATGATGAACCAGATCGAAGCCGATAAGAGCGGTACGGTGTCCGAGATCCTGGTAGAGAACGGACAGCCGGTTGAGTTTGATCAACCCCTGATCATCATTTCCTGAACCCGGTGACATCCTCATGGCTATGTTAGAAAAAGTTCTGATCGCTAACCGTGGCGAGATCGCGCTGCGCATATTGCGGGCCTGCAAAGAGCTGGACATAAAGACGGTGGCTGTTCACTCCCAGATCGACCGGGATCTCATGCACGTGCGCCTGGCCGACGAGTCGGTCTGCATCGGCCCCAACAACGCAACCGACAGCTACCTGAATATCCCAACGATCATCAGCGCAGCCGAAGTAACCGATTCCGTTGGTATACACCCGGGCTACGGTTTCCTGGCTGAAAACGCCGATTTCGCAGAACAGGTAGAGAAAAGCGGATTCCGTTTTATCGGTCCGAAAGCCGAAACCATTCGCCTGATGGGCAATAAGGTCTCGGCCATCAACTCCATGATCAAGGCCGGCGTGCCGACCGTGCCCGGTTCTGACGGCCCCATTACGGATGACGACGAACGAACCCTGAAGATCGCCAGACGCATTGGCTATCCGGTGATCATCAAGGCGGCTTCCGGCGGCGGTGGCCGTGGCATGCAAGTGGTGCACTCAGAAGCCGCATTGTTGAAAAGCATCCAGATTACCCAGAGCGAGGCCAGCAACACCTTTGGCGACGCCACCGTTTATCTGGAGAAATACCTGGAACGGCCGCGCCACGTTGAAGTGCAGGTTCTGGCCGACACCCACGGTAACGTCATTCACCTGGGCGACCGCGACTGTTCCATGCAACGCCGTCACCAGAAGGTTATCGAGGAAGCCCCGGCGCCGAATATTGATCCGGCTGCCCGCGAGAAAACCCTGAAAGCCTGTGTCGATGCCTGTAAGGAAATCGGCTACGTTGGCGCGGGAACCTTCGAGTTTCTGTACCAGGATGGCGCCTTTTACTTCATCGAGATGAACACCCGTGTTCAGGTTGAGCACCCGGTTTCCGAAATGGTCACCGGGGTGGACATCGTTCGTGAACAGCTACGCATTGCCAGCGGCCTGCCCCTGCAGTACACCCAGGACGACATCAAGATTTCCGGCCACGCCATGGAATGCCGGATCAATGCGGAGGACCCGAAAACCTTCGTCCCCAGCCCTGGCAAGGTCAAGCACTACCACGCTCCCGGCGGCAATGGTATTCGCGTCGATTCGCACCTTTACAGCGGCTATTCAGTGCCCCCGTACTACGATTCCATGGTGGCGAAACTGATCACCTGGGGCGACGACCGTGAGATTGCGCGCAAGCGAATGAAGAACGCGCTTGACGAGCTGGTGGTGGAAGGCATCAAAACCAACCAGCCCTTGCATCGAATGCTGGTACGCGACGGTGGCTTTAAACAGGTAGAATTCACCATTCACTACCTGGAAAAACTGATACGGGACTAATCATGCCCTGGATACAACTACAGATCCCGGCTGATCCAGACAATGCGGATCAGCTGGAGGATCTGCTCATGGAAATGGGCGCCGAGGCCGTTTCCATGGAAGACGCCGCTGATCAACCGCTTTACGAACCCGACCCCGGCACCACCCCACTCTGGCACCAGACCAGCGTAACCGGCCTGTTTGACTCCCAACGGGATATCGATCAGCTTTGCGCCGCCATCAAAGATGCCTGGCATCAGCAGACCCAGCAATCGCTGCCTGACGTTGAGGTCACCCTGGTGGAGGACAAAGACTGGGAGCGGGAATGGATGGACAACTTCAAGCCACTGCAATTCGGTGAACGACTCTGGATTGTCCCCAGCTGGCACGAAGCACCGGACCCAGATGCGGCCAATCTGGCCCTGGATCCCGGCCTGGCCTTCGGCACCGGTACGCATCCAACCACCGCATTGTGCCTGGAATGGCTTGACAGTCAGGATGTCTCGGGCACCCAGGTAATAGACTACGGCTGCGGCTCCGGTATTCTTGGCTTGGCAGCCCTGTTACTGGGCGCGGACCACGTGATTGGTGTCGATACCGACCCTCAGGCACTGGAAGCCAGCCGTGAAAATGCCCGCCGCAACAAGGTGGAGGATCAGAAACTGGATCTGTACCTGCCAGAGGACGAACCGGACGCCATTGCAGACGTCATGCTGGCCAACATACTGGCGCAGCCGCTGATTGGCCTGGCCCACCACCTGGCCCGCAAGGTCAAACCGGGCGGCCAGCTGGTGCTTTCGGGCATTCTGTCCTATCAGGCGCGAGAGGTGATGGAAGCCTATGAGCCCTGGTTTACCATGGACGAACCCGAGCAGCGTGAAGAATGGATCCGGCTCACAGGACGGCGTAACGACGGATGACGAACCTGCGTGAACCGACTAAACTCCGTGACTCGTAGCGATATTGCTGACAGGACCCCGGCATGACCCAGAGCAGCTTACAGACTCAGTGCCCAAAATGTGACACCCGGTTCCGGGTGACAGACGCGCAACTGGGCGTGGCGAACGGCAAGGTTCGCTGTGGAAATTGCATGTCGGTGTTCAATGCCCTCGAGCACAGAATCGACGAGTCGACATCCCCTGCACCGGAGAAACAGCCGGAAGCAGCCCCCCAAGATCAAGATAGTGAAACAACCAGCTCCGAAGAAGATTTCGTATTCGCCGACAACCCGGAAGAAGACGCCGCAGAAAGCACTTACACGGGAACCAAGCTGACCTTCTCTGACGATGAATTGAGTGACAGCTTCCGCTCTGTGGACGAACCTGGAAAAACCTCAGCGTTTGGAGCAGAAGACGAAGACGATTCAGAAAACACGGTGGATGAAAGCTGGGCCGAAGACATTCTGTCTGACGACGACGCGCCGGCTTCAGAGCCGGAACCGACCGCGCCGTCCAAACCAGAACCAAAGCCTCAGCCAAACTCCAAACCCGATCCGGAACCTCAAACCAAAGCAAAAGAGGAGTCAGCGCCACCAAAAGCGCCTGAACCGGCACCCAAGCCAGAGCCCGAACCAGAGCCAGAGCCGCGGACAGACGATTACGACGGCTTTTTTATCGACGAGCCCGAATCTTCCGATTTTGACTACGATCTGGACGAGCCCGAGCCGGACAACGGCCCGCGCGTCAGCGAATCGCCTTATCAAAACCTGCGCCGCGAACCCATTGGTGTGTCCGGTGGCGGCAGCGGTCGGTTACGAGGCGTCCTCTGGTTCCTGGTTGTGGTGGCACTGATTGGTGCACTGGTTTCCCAGGTGGTCTGGTTTCAGTTTGATCGCCTGTCAGCCATCCCTCAGCTGCGCCCTTTTTATGAAAAAGGCTGCGAGATGTTTGACTGCGAACTCAAACCGCTCATTGATGTCCAGTCCATTCAGAGCCGCAAACTGGTGGTCAAGACCAATCCGGAAAACCGCAGCCAGCTGATCGTGGATGCGGTCATTATCAACCGGGCCTCTTTCGAGCAGCCTTTCCCGGCCATTGCCCTGACGTTTGCCAACCTGAATAACGACGTGGTCGCGCAAAGCGTGTTTACGCCGGAAGAATATCTGGCGGGCGATGGCAAAGATCTGGAAGCCATGCCCATCGACACCCCGGTGCGGATCGTGATCAACATTCGTGATCCCGGCAAAGACGCGGTGAACTACAACATTGCCTTCCGGGCCCACTCGCCCTGATCCGGCATACGCCGGTTTCTTCAACTGCCTTCGCCACTGGGTCGGACAAAAGTCAACCAGAAAGAGCGAAAAATAATCAATTTTTTCAGGGGCTCTCCCCTTCAATACCATCCTGTGCGGCGGTATCATTACCGCCTTTCGGATGGCAATCGGTTACTTATTGAGCAATCCTTGTCATCCGTTCTCGCTGATTCTGTATCAACACGGACTGAGACTATGCTGCCAACGGCAACCATCGGGCCGTACACATTGCCGAACTCGTTGATCGTCGCGCCCATGGCCGGAGTGACTGATCGCCCCTTTCGCCTGCTGTGCAGGCGCATGGGTGCGGGGCTGGCCGTGTCCGAAATGGTGATCGCAGACAGCAAGCTCTGGCATACCCGCAAGTCGCGGACACGCATGAATCATGACGGCGAGCCAGAACCCCGGTCGGTGCAGATCGCCGGCGGTGATCCAGATATGCTGGCCAACGCTGCCAGACTGAATGCCGAATCCGGTGCCCAGATCATCGACATCAATATGGGTTGCCCGGCGAAAAAAGTCTGCAACAAGGCAGCGGGCTCTGCATTGATGAAAGACGAAGCGCTGGTCAGGGATATCCTGGAAGCGGTCGTCGCGTCGGTGGACATTCCGGTCACGCTAAAAATGCGTACGGGCTGGGACCGGGATCACCGTAACGCTCCGCTGATTGCCAGAATGGCAGAAGATGCGGGCATTAAGGCTCTTGCGGTACATGGCCGCACCCGGGCGGATGCGTACAAGGGCGAGGCCGAGTACGACACCATCGCCGCCGTGAAGGAGCAGGTCAGCATTCCGGTGTTCGCCAACGGCGACATCTGCAGCGCTGAAAAAGCCCATCAGGTACTCCGCCATACCGGCGCTGATGGCTTGCTGATTGGCCGCGGCGCCCAGGGCCGCCCCTGGATATTCCGGGAGATCCAGCATTTTCTGGAAACCGGAGAACACCTGGCGGAACCGCCAGTGGAAGAGGTAGAGGCCATCCTGCTAGAGCATCTGGATGCCCTGCACGATTTCTACGGCATGCCCATGGGTGTGCGTATCGCCAGAAAACACGTGGGCTGGTACCTGCAGTCCCACGACGAAGACAAGCTATTCCGAAAACGCTTTAACGCCATTGATGACCCGTTAGAGCAGGCAGAAAGCATTCAACAGTACTTTGCAAGCATTCGAAATGGAGAGGTATTCGCAGCATGACCGCTGACACTTTGGCCAAAGACAACACCGCCCAACCCGCCAACGATGACATTCATCAGTTGCAGACGATGAACAGCAGCGGCAACTCGGTAACCCTGCGCGACAGCGTTGAAGTTGCACTGAAAAACTACTTCGCCCAGCTGGATGGCGCCCCGGTCACCGAGGTTTATCAGCTGGTGCTCTCAGAGGTAGAAGCGCCTCTGCTGGAGCAGGTCATGAAGTATACCCGCAATAACCAGACCCGCGCGTCTACCATGCTTGGGCTAAACCGCGGGACGTTGCGCAAGAAGCTCAAGCAGTACGGTTTGCTATAATCGAGCAACCCAGTTTTTAGGAGGGCCTCCCGGAACCATTCGCGAGGCCTTCATTCGTTCATACCCGGCAGAAAAGTGAACCATGGCAAATCAGGCTAATACCCCCGTTCGTCGCGCCTTGATCAGCGTTTCCGATAAAACCGGCATTGTCGAGTTCGGCCGCGCCCTCACCGAGCGAGGCATTGAATTGCTGTCTACCGGCGGCACCTTCCGATTGCTGAAAGACAACCAGGTACCGGTTACCGAAGTCAGTGACCACACCGGCTTTCCAGAGATGATGGACGGCCGGGTTAAGACCCTGCATCCCAAGATTCACGGTGGCATTCTGGGCCGTCGCGGCACTGACGACGCGGTGATGAAGGAACATGACATTCAGCCCATCGACATGGTTGTGGTCAACCTTTACCCCTTCGAGGAAACCGTGGCAAAACCGGACTGCGATCTGGCCACCGCCATTGAGAACATTGATATCGGCGGGCCAACGATGGTGCGTGCCGCCGCCAAAAACCACGCCGACGTCGCCATTGTGGTCAATGCGTCGGATTACGGTCGGGTACTGAAAGAGCTGGAAGCCCATGACGGCGAACTGACACACGCCACCCGGTTTGACCTGGCCGTGAAGGCCTTCGAACACACCGCCGGTTACGATGGCGCCATTGCCAACTACCTTGGCGGTCGCACCGCTGATAACGATAACGCCGACTTCCCACGCACCTTCAACAGTCAGTATGTGAAGGTTCAGGACATGCGTTATGGCGAGAACCCTCATCAGCGCGCTGCTTTCTACGCTGAGAAGTATCCGAAAGAAGCCTGCGTCGCGACCGCCAAACAATTGCAGGGCAAAGAACTGTCCTACAACAACGTCGCCGACACCGACGCCGCGCTGGAATGCGTCAAGCCCTTTGCCGATCCGGCCTGTGTCATCGTCAAGCACGCCAACCCCTGTGGCGTTGCCATTGGCACCGATATCGCCCAGGCATATGACCTGGCGTTTGCCACTGACCCCACCTCGGCGTTTGGCGGCATCATTGCCTTCAACCGTGAACTGGATGCGGCCACCGCCAGGGCCATTGTGGATCGGCAGTTTGTGGAAGTGATCATCGCACCCACCATCGCGCCGGAAGCGGTGGAACTGGTGGCCGCCAAGAAGAACGTTCGCCTGCTGGCGTGCGGCGAGTTCGATGGCAACCGCGCCCAAACCATGGACTTCAAACGTGTCACTGGTGGCCTGCTGGTTCAGGATCGGGATCTGGGCATGGTGGCCATGGAAGACGTCAAGATGGTCACCGAGCGCCAGCCCACCGAACAGGAACTGAACGACCTGCTGTTCGCCTGGGAAGTGGCCAAGTACGTGAAATCCAACGCCATCGTCTACGCCCGCGCCGGTCGCACCATCGGCGTTGGCGCCGGACAGATGAGTCGCGTCTACAGCGCCAAAATCGCCGGTATCAAAGCGGCGGACGAGAATCTGGAAGTAAAAGGCTCGGTGATGGCTTCCGACGCTTTCTTCCCATTCCGGGACGGTATCGACGCAGCGGCTGCCGCAGGCATCACCGCAGTGATTCAGCCGGGCGGCTCCATGCGCGACCAGGAAGTGATCGACGCCGCCAACGAGCATGGCATCGCCATGGTCTTCACCGGCATGCGCCATTTCCGCCACTAAGCCCAGAGGGAGAATTGCGATGAATGTTCTGGTCATAGGTTCTGGCGGTCGTGAACACGCACTGGCGTGGAAAGCGGCCCGATCTCCTCAGGCTGACCGCGTGTTCGTGGCGCCCGGCAATGCGGGTACCGCCCGCGAGCCGGGCCTGGAAAACATCAACATTGACGTGCTCGACCTGAAAGGCCTCGCAGACTTTGCGGCTGCAAACGGCGTTGGCCTGACCATTGTTGGCCCGGAAGCCCCGCTGGTCGAAGGCATTGTTGACCTGTTTGAAGAGCGCGGTCTGCGCGTCTTCGGCCCCACCGCTGGCGCCGCGCAACTGGAAGGCTCCAAAGCCTTCACCAAGGACTTTCTGGACCGCCAGAAGATTCCGACCGCCGCCTACGCTAACTTCACTGACGTAGACGACGCCCTGGCCTATGTTCGCCAGCAAGGAGCGCCGATCGTGATAAAGGCGGACGGCCTGGCCGCTGGCAAAGGCGTGATCGTGGCCATGACCCTTCAGGAAGCTGAAGACGCCGTGCGTGACATGCTGGCCGGGAACGCCTTTGGTGAGGCGGGCAGCCGTGTGGTTGTTGAAGAATTCCTCGACGGCGAAGAAGCAAGCTTCATCGTGATGGTGGATGGTCAGAACGTACTGCCTATGGCCACCTCTCAGGATCACAAGCGCGTCGGTAACGGTGATACCGGCCCCAACACCGGCGGCATGGGTGCCTATTCGCCAGCACCGGTGGTCACCGACGAGGTACACCAACGCATCATGGATGAAGTGATTTACCCCACAGTCCGGGGCATGGCGGCCGAAGGTCACCCTTACAAAGGGTTTCTTTACGCCGGTCTGATGATCGATACCAGCGGCGCACCCAAAGTTATCGAATTCAACTGCCGCTTCGGCGACCCGGAAACCCAGCCAATCATGCTGCGCATGAAGTCGGATCTGGTCGAACTCTGCAATGCGGCCATTGATGGCAAGCTGAATCAGTGTGACTCCCAGTGGGATGACCGCGCCTCTGTAGGCATCGTGTTGGCAGCCGGTGGCTACCCAGGCTCCTACCGTAAAGGCGATGTCATTTCTGGTCTTCCGGAAAGCGAAACCGACGGCGAAAAGGTATTCCACGCGGGTACCCGCCTGAACGGCGATCAGGTGGTCACCAACGGCGGCCGCGTACTCTGCGCCACCGCACTCGGCAACACCGTCACTGAAGCCCAGCAGAGGGCGTACAACCTGGCACGGGCTATCCAGTGGGACGATGTATTCTGTCGCTCGGATATCGGCTTTCGCGCCATTGAAAGGGAAAATTCATGATATCCAGGTCTGCTTTATCTCTGATCGCAATTCTGATCTCCGCATTGCTGATCAGCGCCTGCTCCAGGCAAACGCTCTATGACAAAGCCATCGCCTGGGAACGCTCTGGGGCTGGCCTGCAGACGGCTTCTCTGACGGTGGACGGTCTCGACATTGCCTACCTGAAAAATGAAGAGCCCGTGGATGGCGACACCATCGTGATGATCCACGGCTTCGGCGCCAACAAAGACAACTGGACTCGCCTGGCGAGGCAACTGACGGACGAGTTCAATGTCTACGCCGTCGATCTGCCTGGCCATGGCGACAGCAGTAAGCCGCTGGACATCGGTTACCACTTTGATGAACAAGCCGTGCGACTGGAAAGAATTCTGTCGCAACTGAACCTGGGCCGGTTTCACATGATGGGCAATTCCATGGGTGGCGCCATCACGGCACTCTATGCCGCCAGGTATCCCGATCAGATCCAGTCAGCCGTCCTGTTTGATCCAGCCGGCATCTGGGCTTACGAGTCTGATCTATCCGAACAAATGGTGGCGGGGGACAATCCCCTGATCCCGACCAAAGAAGGCGACCTTGAAAAGCTGATCGATTTTGCGCTGGAGGAAAAGCCCTTCGTGCCCTGGCCGGTCTACAGCGTGATGGAAGAAAAAGCCATTGCGAACAAGGAAGTCAACACGGTGATCTTCAACGACATCCGTGACAGCACCATGGCGGCACAGTTTCAAGAGAGCATCACCGCTATCGAAGCACCGGTACTGATTATCTGGGGCAAAGAAGATCGCATCACAGACCCACGGAATGCGGACGTGTTTGTTCAGCAAATACCGGATGCTCGCAAAGTCATGCTCGATGGCATCGGCCACGCTCCGATGATCGAAGCACCGGAAGAATCCGCCGAACTGTTCCGCCTGTTTCTGGCCGAGTCGGTGAAAACACGCTAGCCTAGGCCAAGTCCAAGCCACTAACCTAGCGTCACCCATGTCTGAAGCCGTCTGGATTTCTTTTGCATTCGGCCTTGGCCTTCTGGTCAAGGCCATTGGCCTCCCGCCCCTCGTCGGCTACCTGTGCGCAGGATTCCTTCTCAGTGGCC
The DNA here is from genome assembly GCF_030053415.1 of Marinobacter sp. CHS3-4. GTDB lineage: Bacteria > Pseudomonadota > Gammaproteobacteria > Pseudomonadales > Oleiphilaceae > Marinobacter. The sequence continues at coordinate 764,460 of NZ_JASGBJ010000001.1, read as the reverse complement.
TGTCTTCGGTCACTCCCATCGACGTGGGCTCTACCGAAGTCCTGAACCATATCGCGCATATTGGCGTGCTTCTGCTGCTGTTTACCGTCGGGCTGAAGCTGAAACTGCGCTCTATCATCAGCCCTGAAGTCATCGGCGGCAGCCTGCTGCACTTCGCCATTACCTGCGGCATTTTCACCCCGGGCCTTTACCTGATCATGGATCTGGACTGGCAGACATCGCTGCTGCTGGCCATCGCCCTGTCGTTCTCAAGCACCGTTCTGGCCGCCAAAGTGCTTGAAGCCAAGCGTGAACTGCGGGCATTTCATGGCCGCGTTGCCATCGGCATCCTGATTATGCAGGACCTGATTGCGCTGGTGGTGATGAGTATCACAGCCGGCCAGACGCCGTCGGAATGGGCATTGGTGATCTTCGGCTTACCCTTGCTACGCCCGGCTCTGTTCCGTTTGCTGGATGCCAGTGGCCACGATGAACTGCTGGTGCTGCTGGGGTTGGTACTGGCCCTGGTACTTGGGGGTGCCGGGTTCGAGGCCGTGGGGTTGAGCTCAGAGCTCGGCGCGCTTGTCTTTGGTGCCATGCTGGCCAGCCATCCCAGGTCACAGGAGCTGGCCAAATCCCTCTGGAGCGTTAAGGAAATGTTTCTGGTGGGCTTCTTCCTTCAGATCGGCATCGGCGGCCTGCCGGGATCTGACGCGCTTCTGTTCGCGGTGGTTGCCGCCCTGGTCCTGCCATTGAAGGGCGTGCTCTTTTTCTTCCTGCTACTGGCCTTCCGTCTGAAGGCTCGCAGCAGCTTTCTGAGTACGCTTTCGTTGACCAACTACAGCGAGTTCGGCTTGATCGTTGCCAGCGTCGCGCTGCCACAATGGCTGGTGCCTCTCGCCATTACCGTGGCGCTCTCATTCGTGATCTCAGCCCCCGTCAATCGCTTCACTCACACCATCTACGAACGCTTCAGCCACCGCCTGATTCCGTTTGAAAGCAAACGGCGCCATCCGGATGAGCAGCCCATTTCCCTTGGCGACACCCGCGTTCTGGTGATGGGCATGGGGCGAACCGGAACCGCCGCCTATGACGAAATTGCAGGAGAAGAACCGCGAATCATGGGCCTGGATTCGGACCCCACAAAGACTGCACAGCAGCAGGCTCTGGGACGCAACGTCGTCTTTGGTGACGCCGAGGATACGTCGTTCTGGCAGGGCCTTCAGATGCCCCAAGTGGAATCGGTTATTCTCGCCTTGGGCGGCGACATCGAAGGCAAACTGATTGCCGTGCGCAACCTTCGTAAAAATGGATTCACCGGATTCATTGCCTCACACACGTTATACGAAGATGAAGCCAAGCAGATCCGCGACGCCGGCGCCGACGAGGCCTACCTGACCATGAGCGAAACCGGGGTGGCGCTGGCAAGCCAGATACTCAGGCGCAAGAGGCCTGATCACCCTGTACCCCCCGAACACGGCACGACCTGATGCAAAAAAGGACCTTCGGCAACAACAGCTCCATGACCCAGATGACCTCCCTGCATGAGGAGCGACTGGACCGGGCAGCCAGCATGCTGAAATCCACCGGGGCAACGCGGGTTCTGGACCTTGGCTGCGGCTCTGGCTCATTGATTCACAGGTTACTCGCCGATCCACATTTCACCCACATTGTCGGCCTGGAACAGTCTGGCCAATCGTTACAGCAGGCCAGACAGATTCTCGGAAACCATTTGCGGAATGCGCCTCATCGCCTTCAGCTCATTCGCGGCTCATACACCCAGGCCAACCCCGCTCTGAGCGGATTCGAAGCCGCGGCAATGATCGAAACCATCGAACATGTGAATCCGGAGCAGTTGTCGCAGGTCGAGCGCACCGTCTTTGGCGAGTACCGCCCAGGATTCCTGCTTATGACAACACCCAACAAAGAGTACAACCCACTGTATGACCTCGCCCCAGGCGAATTCCGTGAGCCCGATCATAAGTTTGAATGGGATCGCCAACGGTTTCAGAAATGGGCCCGTGGCGTGGCTCAGCGAAACGGTTACACCGTCACCTTCGGGGGCATCGGCGAATACGCCGCCGGTCTGGGCCAACCGACCCAAACCGCCCTGTTTTCGCTGGCAGACGCCCAAAAACTTATTGGCGACGACGCCAGGCGGTGAGCTCTGCCACTGTGTGCTGGAATTTGCGTCGGGTTTCTCGAATCACAAACGGCACATCCTGGGGTTCCTGAATTTCTTCGAAGTGGTGTGACAGAATCTCCCGCATTCCCTCGAGAACCGTTCGGGGCTGGCCGCCGCGTTCGAACCCCCCAATCCAGTTTGCCCGTGGCGTGAACTCTTCCAGCAACGTATAAGGTGAACTGATCACCAGGGTCCCAGTGTCGGTGAGTCTGCGATGAATATCCCGAAGAAAGGCTCCTGGATCCTGCAGGCGATCAATCAGATTACCGGCAAAAATCAGATCGTAGCCTGTATGGTTTTCAGAAAGCTGACAGGCATCTCCGGTTGAGAATGCCACCTTGTCCGCCGCTCGGGAAAGATCCAGGTCAGCCAGACTGACGGTTACGCGACGACCCAAATCCCCTTCATCCCGGCGAAAGAAATCAATGGCGCCGTCTTTGCGCATCGTGTTTGCGGCATCGACAAACCTTCGCGATAAATCGACGCCTTCCACGCTCTCAAAGACTCTACCAAGCTCCAGCGCGGTGCGACCCACAGCACAGCCCAGATCCAGAGCTTTGGCTTTGTCGCGACCCATCATTAGTTCCTGGCAGATACGAGCACAATGAGCTGGATAATTGCCGACCCCGAAATAACTATCCCCGAAATGAAAGTCCAGATACTGGCTCAGTAACTCATCCGTTTCATACACGTTCATTATGTGTCCTCACTGGTCGGTCATCAGGCATCGGATACGGCACAGGTGCGGAACCCGGTGAATACGTCGTTGCGCTGTGCCAGGTAAGCCTGCCGATAGGTGCCACGGATAAGGTTCGATGAGGTGGCGCAGCCGCCGCCCCGGGTTACCTTGTGATCACCGAACTGCAGGGTCGACATGAAGGGGTAGACGTCAATCTTGAATCCGTCGTAGGGGAAAAACTGGTCGCTGGTCCATTCCCAGACACTGCCAATCATCTGGCGACAGCCAAACGGGCTGTCGGATTCCGGATAGTCCCAGACCTGGTTCTGAGCCATGTTGCGACCATCAAGATCAGCCAGCACCGGCGTTGGCTGCTGGTTGCCCCAGGGGAATCGCCGGAATGGCTCACCGGGGCGGTTACCCAGGGCCGCCACTTCCCATTCGTATTCGGTTGGCAGGCGCCGCCCGGCCCACTGGCACCATGCCTCGGCCTCCCAGAAATTGACGTGTACAACCGGAGCATCCAGATTCAGGGCCTGCCATTGATCAAACAGCCGCTCCTGCCATTGCCCATCCTGCTGGCGCCAGTATGTCGGATGTGCCTGCTCCTGCGATTCCAACCACTTTCGACCACCAAACGACCAGAGCTCTGGCCGCTGGTAACCACCGTCCTCCACAAACGCCAGGAATTCACGATTGCTGACCGGCGTTTTGGAAATCGTAAAAGCCGGAAGCTCTACCTCAAATCGTGGTTTCTCATTGTCGAACGCAAAGTCCTCATGGGCGAAGGCGTCAGACTCGCCGGGCATGCCGATGAGCCAGCGACCGGCGGGTATCTGTGCATCGCCGGCCAAAGGTTCACCCGGCGCCACGCGTTCAGGCTGGAAATCGGGAATCGCCGGATAGGCCGAGGTTTGCCGACACCAGATAATGGATTCAATGTGCATGTTCTGGTGGAAAATCGAGTAGCGGTAGAGGTACAGCTCGCGATCCGTCAGCGGCCGGCTTTCAATCCGCGACGCCACCCGATCATAAATCGTATCAAAGTAAGCCAGGGTGGCGTCTCTGCCGGGAAACAGTTCCCGTGCCCAACGGTCTTTATGTTCGACGTGGAAGGAATCCCACAGGTCATCCATGGAAGGGTCATAGCTTGGCGTTCCGTCGAGCAGATTGAACACGAACACTTCGTAGAAAAAAGCCGCGTGCCCCATCTCCCAAAGCGGGGGATTCACACCCGGATGGTAGGGGACGTCCAGGGCTTCTTCGGGCAACGAAGTAATCAAGGCCCGAGTCCGCTTTCGTGCCGTCTCAAGCTCGGCAAGCAGAGTTGTTTTATCCACGTGCTTTTCTCCTGTCATTCACTCTCTGTTTGTACGTTATCAGAGCCACACACGGATGAATGCCCCACCGGCGACATAATGTCGTCTTTAAACCAGCAGAAAATTGAGGCTTTAATCATGCATTCGAGATAAATATCTGGTATTTTTTTCCGCAAACGGGCTTGCCACGGGCCTGAAATGCAAAGGAAATGCTATGACTAAACCGAATTATAGGGTCGTTTTTGACGGCAAGCCGCTTCCCGGATTTGATACAGAAACCGTCAGGTCCGCGGTCCAGTCAATGTTCAACCTGTCAGACGAGAAAACCGATCGATTATTTTCGGGCAAGCCAAAAATTCTAAAATCGGGGCTGACCCACGAGCAGGCCATCACCTACCAGGAACGCCTCGCAAGAATCGGTGCAGAGACTGAGCTGGCATCCCTCGAGGAGCGCGAACCTGAGCCTCTGACCGTGAAAACCAGTGAGTCGGAACCACCGACTGCGGAGCCACTGACAACGGAAGCGCCGGAAGCGCCGGAAGCCTCTGCCGACAGTATTCGACAGGCCGGGTTCCAGTTCACGGGCAATGGCAAAGAATATTTTGGTATCTGGATCGTCAACATTCTGCTGACCATTGTCACCCTGGGCATCTACTCGGCCTGGGCCACGGTACGGAACAACCAGTATTTCTACGGCAACACCAAACTGGACGACGCCAGCTTCCAGTACCTTGCCAAGCCCCTGACCATTCTGAAAGGCCGCCTGATCGCCCTGGCGGTGTTCGCAGCCTACGTCGTGCTATCAAATCTGTACGTTGAAGCGGGCTTGGTCTTCGCCGTTCTTCTGATTCCGGCTGTGCCCTGGATCATGATTAAATCCCTGCGATTCAAAGCTGTGAACAGCGCTTACCGGAACATTCGCTTTGATTTTCAGGGCCAATACGGCCAGGCCTTTATGGTGACCTTCGTCTGGCCTCTGCTGAATATGCTGACTCTTCTGCTACTGACGCCAGTGGTCATCAAAAAGACCCATGAGTTCATCGCCAATGGCAGCCGCTATGGCACCTCCGAATTTACCTTTCACGCCACCAATGGCCATTACTATCGTTTCTTTGGCAAAGGCCTGCTGATTGCGCTTGGCTTTGGCGTTGCGGCATTTCTCGCCCTGCGTTCGAACATGCAGGTCGTTGGCATGGTGATCGGTATCATCGGCTACATTGCGGTGTTCGGTTACTTTATCGCCGGTATCGCCAACCTGTTCCTCAACTCTGTGCAACTGTCAGATCACGGTTTTGAATCGGAACTGGAGCCCATGCAGATGGTGTGGATCTACTTCTCCAACAGCCTCCTGGTGGGCCTGACCCTTGGTTTGTACACCCCCTGGGCCAAGTGCCGCATCGCGAAGTATCGTGCCAGCCGTACCTCCATGCTCGTGGACGGAGACCTGGACCAGTTCGTCGCCGCGGAAGAGAACCGCACAAGCGCGTTGGGACAGGAATTGGGGGATGCTTTTGATGTCGACTTCGCAGCCATCTGAAGTCGCCATTGAAGGCTCATTGTTTTCCGGCCGGAACTCACATCGACAGGGCGCCACGCTGCGCTCTGTCGACGAGCTGGCGGTGATTGAATGGCCTGGGGGAAAACTCAGGTTGGAACCCGATGATATCGACATTTCACCTCGCATCGGCAATACACCACGCTACCTCTACCTGCCAGACGATCAGGTATTCGAAACCACGGATAACGACGGTGTAGACCGGCTCAGCAAACAGATCGGAGCGGGCGCCAGCCGATGGATTCACCGGCTGGAAAACCATCTGGGGCTGATTCTGCTGGCTTCAGTCTTTACCCTGGCCACGGTTGCCTTTGTGTTTGTTTATGGGGTGCCCTGGACTTCACAGGCCATTGCCAACGCCCTGCCAGACGAACTGGTAGAACACGTCGGCGACTCCAGTCTGGAGACGCTGGACAAGCTCTGGTTCGAGCCAACCAATCTGCCACCCGAGCGCCAGAAAACGCTGCAATCCAGGTTTGCGCCCTTCCTGACCCCGGTCGATGGACAGGATCTGGAGGTAGTGTTCCGATCCTCGGATGCCATCGGAGCGAACGCCATGGCGTTGCCAAATGGCACGTTGATATTCACCGATGACCTCGTCAATCTTGCCGAAGATGACAACGAGCTGGTGGCGATTCTCGCCCATGAAATCGGTCACGTGGCCCACCGCCACGGTATGAAAGGTGTGGTTCAATCCTCTTTGACCACCTGGTTAATCGTCTTGATGACCGGCGACCTGTCGGCCTTTTCTGACACCACCGTCGCCCTTCCTGCGATACTGATGAGCCTCGCCTATTCCCGTGATCTGGAAAGGGAAGCCGACGGCTATGCACTGGAAACCCTGAAAGCCAATCAGATTCCTGCCAGGCATTTCGCCAACATTATGGAACGCTTGATGGCCACCCATGGTGAACCCGAGTCAGACGAAGACAACGACAGCGATGGCTGGCATCAGATCGGTGATTTGCTGTCGAGCCATCCCGGTACCGCGGAGCGGATTGAACGCTTCCGACAACAACCCTAGCGCCCTGATGCGGGCTTCCGGGCAAACGAAGGCCTGCTATATTGAAGAGATCAGCAACGGACATTGCGAAGGAATGCCGTCGATATGGAAGCCCGTCGTCCGGAGCAGGCTGTTTTTCAGACCCGCAACCTCACCAAAATCTACCAGCAGGGCGAAGTGGAAATTGCCGCCCTGAGAGGCATCAACCTTGACCTTTTCGAGGCCGAGCTGGTGGTTATGCTGGGCGCCTCGGGCTCCGGCAAATCGACCCTGCTGAATATTCTGGGCGGCCTTGACGTGCCCTCCGGCGGAGAAGCCCGCTATCTGGACATCAACCTCAGCCACGCCGGAGACAGAGAACTCACTCGCTACCGCCGCGACTTCGTGGGCTTCGTTTTTCAGTTCTACAATCTGATACCCAGCCTGACCGCCCGCGAAAACGTCGTTGCCGTCACCGAGATTGCGCAAGACCCGATGTCCCCGGAAGACGCTTTGGCCATGGTTGGCCTCGAGGAGCGCATGGACCATTTTCCTGCGCAACTCTCCGGCGGAGAACAACAGCGGGTCGCGATTGCCCGGGCCATTGCCAAGCGCCCCCGGGTGTTGCTGTGCGATGAGCCGACAGGCGCTCTTGATTCCACCACCGGTGTGCTGGTGTTGGCGGCACTTGAAAGGGCCAATCGCGAAACCGGCACAACTACGGTGATTATCACTCATAACGCGTCCATCGCCCGGATGGCTGACCGAGTCATTACCCTCTCCGACGGTGCGATCAGCGGGGAACACCGCAACGCGAAGCGTCAGGACCCAATGAGCCTGAGCTGGTAACGCCATGAATTTCTTTGGCTCCAACGTTCTTCGCACCAAACTTCGCCGCGAACTCTGGCAGATGCGCGGGCAGATGCTTGCCATTGCCCTGGTGATTGCCGGTGGCATTGCGGTGTGTCTGCTTTCGCTGGTGAATTACGACTCTCTTAGCGCGACCCGCGAACAGTATTACCGTAATTACCATTTCGCAGACCTGTTCCTGTCCCTGAAACGGGCGCCCCGATACCTGGTCCAGCAAGTGTCAGAGATTCCAGGCGCTGGGCGGATCAGTGCCCGCATTGAGGGTACCGCAAGGCTCGCCGTCTCCGGATTTTCCGACCCGGTGTCGGCCCGACTGGTCTCGTTGCCCACCACAGGACAACCGTCAGTCAATCGCCTTTACCTTCGCCACGGTCGCTTGCCCTCCCCTCAGAGGAATGATGAAACCGCCGTGATCGGCAGTTTTGCCGAAGCCCATGGGCTGACGCTCGGCGACGAACTGGGTGCCATCATCAACGGCCGCCAGCAATCTCTCCGCATTGTTGGCATTGTGGAATCGCCGGAATTCATTTACGTCATTCCACCGGGCGGAATGCTCCCGGATTTTGAGCGATTTGGTGTGCTCTGGATGACCGAGAAAGCCCTCGCCTCCGCCATGGACATGACCGGCGCATTCAATAGCCTGGCGATGGAAATCAACCCCGACACAACCATCGCCGACATGATCGACCGCATTGATCGCCTGTTCACCGCTTACGGCGGTGTCGGCGCGATCGGCCGGGAAGATCAGTTCTCTCATCGTTTTCTGTCCGACGAGCTCAACCAGTTGAAAACCATGGCGTCCATTTTTCCGGCGATTTTTCTGGGCGTGGCAATGTTTCTGCTTAACGTGGTGATCAGTCGGCTGGTCAGCACCCAGCGGGACGTCATTGCGGTGCTCAAGGCCTTTGGCTATTCCAATCGCGAAATTGGCTGGCATTACAGTCAGTTGGTGCTGATCGTCGCCCTGATGGGATTCGTCATTGGCTGTGTCGCCGGGGTCTGGCTGGGCCGCGAACTGGGCGAACTGTACATGGATTATTACCGGTTTCCTGAGTTGCTGTTCCAGATCAGCCCGGCATGGATCGCCATTCTCGCCGTCATCACGCTCTGCGTCGCCTGGCTCGGCGGCTGGAAGTCCATCGTTCAGGCTACGCGCTTGCCACCTGCGGAAGCCATGCGCCCCGAAGGCCCGGCTCGATTTCGGGTATCGATGTTGGAAACCTGGTTGTCGACCGGTCGGCTGACACAAACCTCAAGAATGATCGTCCGCCAGCTGTCCCACCGGCCCGGTCGAACCCTGTCGTCCGCCCTTGGAGTTGCCATGGCCACCGCCGTGGTGCTGATCGGCAACTTCCAGCTCAGCTCTGTCTCTATGATGGTTCACACCCAGTTCTCCGTGGCCCAGAAGCACGATATCAGCGCCGCTTTGTACGAGCCGGTGGGTTATCGGGAGCTGTATTCGCTCAAGCAACAGCCTGGTATACGGTTTGTGGAGGGTAGCCGGGTTGTTCCGGTTGAATTGATTAACGGCCATCGACGCCAGCGTACCGCGCTGAGCGGCATTCCCGAAGCCGCGAAGCTTCAGTCTGTGGTGAATGAACGGTTAAACGACGTTCCCATTCCTCCGGCAGGCCTGCTGCTCACCGACTTTCTGGCGACCAGTCTCGATATTCGCGCGGGCGACGAGGTCACGGTGCGTATTCTGGATGGCCAGCGAGCCACACTGACCCTGCCAGTTGCCGGTGTGACCAGTGAGTTCCTGGGCGTCGGTGCCTACCTGAATCTGGCAGCAATGAACCGGGCCATGGGTGAAGGCCCATTGATCAACCGGATTCTGATGACCCTCGATCCCGCGCAGCTGCAGGAGGTCTACGAGTACCTGTATGACATCCCCGGCGTCATGGCCATCAATCGTCGGCAAGCCATGCTGGACAGCTTCTACGAGACGCTGGCGAAGACGTTCCTGACCTACACGTTCATCATCAGTTTGCTCGGCGGCGTTATCGCCTTTGGCGTGATTTACAATACGGCCCGGATTTCCCTGTCCGAACGGGGACGTGATCTGGCCAGCCTTCGGGTGCTGGGCTACGGCCACAATGAAGTGTCCCATGTACTGCTGGGGGAACTCGCCCTGCTGCTTATGATTGGCATCCCGCTGGGATGGGGCATTGGTCACGTCATCGCAACGGCCATTGTGACGGCCATGCAAACCGAGCTTTACCGTGTGCCACTGGTGGTTTCAAACCACACGCTGGCGCTGTCAGCCACCGTGGTCATTGCATCTGCTCTGGTGTCCGGGTTCATTAGCTGGCGGAAAATCCGAAAGCTGGACCTGGTGTCGGTGCTCAAAACTCGAGAGTAAAACGGATAGCCTCAGGAGACCCTGAATATGTCACCAAGCAAATCGTCAGTCGGCAAACGGTCAATGGGCAAATGGCTGTTCTGGTTACTGTTCGCGGTTCTCGCCATCATCCTGGTTATCGGTGTGCTTCGTCCTGAGCCTATCTGGGTCGACGTGGCAGAGGCCAAACGCGGTCCTATCGAGGTCACGATTGCTGAACAGGGCACGACCCGGGTGAAAGACCGGTTCGTGGTTTCCTCTCCCGTCACCGGTTTCCTGCACCGGCTGGAATTTCAGGTCGGAGACGAGGTTATCCCTGGAGAGCTTCTGACCCACGTGAACCCCATGCCGTCCGAAATGCTTGATGCCCGCAGTCGCGCCGAAGCCCAGGCTCGGGTTGCCGCCGCCCAGTCAGCCCTCAATTCGGCCCGCCAGAACGTCAGCGCCGCCCGCGCCGATGCGGAATTTGCAGACAGCGAATACCAGAGGCTTCGAAGCCTGGAAAGCTCACAGTTTGTGTCCAAAGAACAGCTGGACAAAATCAAAGCGGCCCTGACCCGAGCCAGAGCGATTCTTCGTTCAGCGGTATTTGAAGAGGAGGTAGCCACTCACGAGCTGGCCGGGGCCCGCACGCATCTTGAGGTATCGGCGGCACGGGCAGCCGGAGAGAAACCCGCCGAACAGGTCGCCCTGCGTTCCCCGGTCAACGGCGCGGTGCTGGGCATCATGCGCAAAAGCGAGGGCGTCATACAGGCCGGCGAAGCCATTCTGGAGCTGGGCGATGCCGGTGCCCTCGAGGTGGTCGTGGATGTATTGAGTTCCGACGCGGTCAGGCTGACACCCGGGACAGCGGCAAGACTCCACGGATGGGGCGGAAATCCTTTAAATGCCGTGGTTCGTCGAATCGAGCCGGTGGGCTTCGAGGACGTCTCTGCCCTTGGCGTGAAAGAACAGAGAGTGCAGGTCATTCTCGACCTGACCAGTCCACGAGCCGACTGGGCCAACCTGGGCGATGGTTATGCGGTCGATGCCGAGTTCCTTCTCTGGTCATCCGAGGACAGCCTGCAAATTCCTGCCTCGTCACTATTTGTTAAAGACGGCGCATCGTATGTTTTCGTTGTGGAAGACGACACAGCAAGCGTTTCATCCGTTGAAACGGGCAGGAGCAACGGCTTGCGCACGGTCATCCTGAGTGGCCTCGAAGAAGGCGAAAAAGTCGTCCGGCATCCCAGCCGGGAACTGGAGGATGGAGATCGGATCCAGGTCAGATAAACCGGCCATGTCTGGTAAGCTTGGACTTTCGGCGAAAAGCGATGCTCTAGATCGCAAACCTCACGACACGACGAAAGGAAGCCAGAATGACCGCACGCAAGCGCCCCGTAAGTGCATCTGCCGTTGAAGGGCACGTCTACAAAGTCTTTCCAAATGACATGAACTCCCACCAGACTGTCTTTGGCGGCATGATCATGTCGAAATGCGACCGGCTGGCGCTCGTCGTGGCAGAACGTCATTCCGGCTGCGTCTGCGTAACAGCAGCGGTGGACTCCATCTATTTCCGGGCACCCGCCAAAGGCAACGATACTCTGATCTTCAGCCTGTCTTTGAACCGAAGCTGGGGCTCCTCCATGGAAATTGGCGCTCGCGTAGAAGCGGAAAACAGCTACACCGGTGACTGCCGACACATCCTGTCTGCATTTTTTACCTTTGTGGCTCTGGACGAAAACGACAAGCCAATTGACGTTCCCGCCGTCGAGCCCCAGAACGAAGATCAGCAACGCCGGTACGAAAACGCAGAAATCCGACGCCAGATCCGGCTCGAAAGCCGTGACCGGCTTAAAGCACGGAAGAATTAGCCCTCAAACTCAACTAGAATGATCTAAGACATTCTTCTGATCGGGAGCCGCGGTGTCTGCAATCATTCGCCTGGTTCTGGGCCTGACTCTGGCTGCAACCTGCCTCGCAAGAGCCGGTGAAGCAGCAACATCTGACAAACTCCAGATGCTGGTCATTCACAGCTATGGCCCGGATTCCATCTGGGTACAGGGCATTGAGGAAGGTCTGGCAGAAACTCTCCCTGTCGGGCTTGAGGTGCATTACGCCTACCTGAATACCAAGAGACTGCCAGCCGCACATCACGCAGAAGCTGCGGAAAGAGTCTGGGAGGACTTTCAGGCGCAACAGCCGGACCTGGTTCTGATCTGCGATGACAATGCCATGCATCTGCTTGGTGAGCGGGTCTCGGAACACGTGCCAACGGTATTCTGTGGCGTTAACGGTGGCCTTCGCGACGACTACCCATGGGCTCTTGATGGCCGCGCTGTCACCGGAGTCATCGAACGCCCCGTCATTCGTCGGGCGGCCTTCATGATCAGCAAAACGCTTGACCTCAATGCCCGAAATGCTCTGATTCTGCTGGGGAGTAGCACCACCGCCAGAGCATTTCTGAAACACGACATGGGCGGTGAAAGAAAGTCTCTTATTTGGGAGAATCTGCGCGCCGAGGTCAGAGTGGTGGATAATCTGGCCAGTTTTCAGGACGAAGTTCGCAGCAGCAAGGATGCAGGGTTCGATTTTCTTCTGGTAGCGGGCCATCAGGCCTTAAGGGACCAGAGCGGCAGAGCCATGTCTCTGGATGAGGTGAACGAATGGATCTCACGCCACTCTCCACTGCCAGCTTTTACGGTTCACCTGAATTCGATCGGAAAAAACCGTTTGATTGGCGGCCTCACGCTGCTCGGGTCTATGATGGGCAGAGAAACCGGCAATCAGATCAGCGCGTTGATAGAACAGGATATGGACACCCGAAAAGTTCCGATCATCCACTATGACCATGGCCAACTTGTGGTCAGTAAACACGAACTGGAACGCCATGGCCTGTCGATCCGCGACAGCTTCAGTGATCACGTTGTGTTCGTGGAATAACCCACAAAAAAGCCCCGCCGGTTTCCCGAGCGGGGCTTTTTTGTAGGCGACTCCCGGCGAACCGGGAGCGACAACTGTTTTCTAAACCTCGTTCAAGACCGGGTCTTAGAACTGGTTCATGGTGTTGTCTTTACCGCCTGCCTTCAGAGCCGCATCACCTGCAAAGAACTCTTTGTGGTCATCGCCGATGTTAGAACCGGCCATGTCCTGGTGCTTCACAGTCGCGATACCCTGACGGATTTCCTTACGCTGAACGCCTGCAACGTAGGCCAGCATGCCTTCGTCACCGAAGTAACCTTTGGCCAGGTTGTCGGTAGACAGAGCGGCCGTGTGGTAAGTCGGCAGAGTGATCAGGTGGTGGAAGATACCAGCTTCGGCAGAGCCCTTACGCTGGAAGTCCGCTGTCCACTCGTCGGCCAGCTTGCCGAGTTCGGTGTCGTCGTACTTGGCGTTCATCAGGTCTGCACGCTCGTAGGCAGATACGTCCTTGCCTTCTTCCTGCCACGCGTCGAATACCTGCTGACGGAAGTTCAGAGTCCAGTTGAAAGACGGGCTGTTGTTGTAAACCAGCTTGGCATCTGGAACCACTTCCTTGATGCGGTTAACCATGGAGGCGATCTGACCAACGTGCGGCTTCTCGGTCTCGATCCACAGCAGGTCGGCGCCGTTCTGCAGGCTGGTGATACAGTCCAGAACAACACGATCTTCGCCAGTGCCAGGCTTGAACTGGAACAGGCCAGAAGCCAGACGCTTAGGACGAACCAGCTGACCTTTCTGCTTGATCACAACGTCGCCGTTGTTGATGTCTTCGGCTTTCTCGATCACTTCACCGTCGATGAAGCTGTTGTACTGGTCACCCAGATCGCCCGGCTCGTTGGTCACGGCAATCTTCTGGGTCAGGCCAGCGCCCAGGGAGTCAGTACGCGCAACGATAACGCCGTCGTCGATACCCAGCTCAAGGAAGGCCAGACGAACTGCGTTGATCTTGGACAGGAAGTCAGCGTGCGGAACGGTTACTTTACCGTCCTGGTGGCCACACTGCTTCTCGTCAGACACCTGGTTTTCCAACTGGATGCAGCAAGCACCGGCTTCGATCATCTGCTTGGCCAGCAGGTAAGTCGCTTCGGCGTTACCGAAACCAGCGTCGATGTCGGCAATGATCGGCACAACGTGAGTTTCGTGGTTGTCGATCTGCTTGATCAGTTCCTGAGCCTTGGCGTTGTCGCCAGCGTTCTCAGCTTCTTCCAGTGCGCGGAACAGATGGTTCAGTTCCCAGGCATCCGCCTGACGCAGGAAGGTGTACAGCTCTTCGATCAGGCCAGAAACGGCAGTCTTCTCGTGCATGGACTGGTCAGGCAGCGGGCCAAACTCAGAACGCAGAGCAGCAACCATCCAGCCAGACAGGTACAGGTAACGACGCTTGGTAGTACCGAAATGCTTCTTGATCGACAGCAGCTTCTGCTGACCGATGAAGCCGTGCCAGCAACCCAGAGACTGGGTGTACTGAGAGGTATCGTTGTCGTAGTTCGCCATGTCTTCGCGCATGATCTTGGCGGTGTACTTGGCGATGTCCAGACCGGTCTTGAATTTGTTCTGGGCGCGCATGCGAGCCGCGTGCTCAGGCTTGATGGCGTTCCAGGTAGGGTTCTGCTTCAGAAGGGAAGCAATGTGGTCTACGTCTTGTGCGTATGGCATGGTCTCAGTCCTGTCTTCTAAGGTTTGAGGTGCTCTTTGAGTGAAGCTAAAAAGCGACTTCCGTGAGTCAGCAGCCGATCAAAAAACAACCAGCTTTCTGACGTTGACGACCACTCTAATGATTTTGATTTTATAATTGAAATTTATATAAATTATTTTCAGCATTTTTCTGGTGAATGGCCTGCTAATACTTAGGTATTACAAAGCACAATCAACCGATCGCCGGGTTTCAGGTCCAGAAAATCGCCTTTTTGCGGGTTCAAAAAACACTGCCTGCCGGTCTCGTCAGGCCTGGCTCGCCAGACACCCAGAGCCAGCTCGCCGCTTGCCGCCAGGACCTTTTCCAGTACCTGAAAAGAGGTGCTGGCAGGTAACGGGTAATCCTGCGGATCACGAAACTGAATTTCAGAGCCCCCTACTGTGAACAGCTCATCCAGCACCACCCTCAGCTCTCGTCGCAGAGCTACCTGAGCCAACACGTGACTGACAATCATCGGGCTGATCATCACTTCGCTCTGGTAGGCCATCAGCAAATTGCGGTTGTCCGGGTCACTGAGCTCCATCAGCATTTGCGGTGTGCGAGTGCCCTCACTGAGTAAATCTTCAAGTTGCAGATAACCCACCATGGTTCGAGCATCGGCCTCTTCTCCGGTAGCGAGACGGTCACTGCTTAACAACAGGATGGCGTCATAATTCAACGGGCCCACTTGCCTGAGCTCACCCTCGACCATGTAGTCCGCTTCTACATGACGGCAGATGACGCTTCTCTGATCTCCCAGATAACGATCGATTTCACGCTGGCGTTCAGACGCAGGCACCACAGACACCACATCGACTTCAAAACGCCGCTGGCTGTAGCTGACCAGTTCATGGATCAGGCCTGGCACCCTGCGGTTCCAGCCAAGTAACAGGACGCGATACACCTCTGTCGACGCCGAGGGCCTTCTCGGAACACTGGCGACGCGTTCGATCAATGGTGCGGCCGGGGCCTTGAGGTCGGCGTCGGTTTCCGTGTAATCACGAGCCAGCATCACCACCCGATCTTCAGCCGCAACTTTGATATCCGTCGGCGCAGGCATCTGAACCGCCCAGCTGTTTCCGGACGATTTCAGTATCCCCATCACAATCGCTTTCGGGCGTTGGCTGGCCACCTGAGCCAGGGTCTGGCCCACCATGTTTTCGCCTCCGCGAATGTAGACCTCGTTGCCGTTGCCCGATGAAAACAGTTCGTTGTAGATGCCAGACAGACCCGGGTGCAGGATATTCTGAACCATCAATCGGCTGATGGTGGCATCACCAGCCACCACCTCCAGCGCGCCTGGGTAGGCTCGCTCGAACACCGGGTATTTGCGAATGTCCTGAATCTCCGCCACGACGAACGGTAACGGGGCTCCCAGGCTCCGTGCCCGAGCGGCAATCGTCAGCAAGGCCTTCACAGTGCCTACGTCGGACGGCACCAGACTGCCCGCCTCGTGGACCGCGCTCGGCACAATAACCGCCGAAGCATCCAGGCAGGCCACCCGTTCAAGCGCCTCTGGCTGAATCGCAACGCCCGAGCGCAGGATGATCTGCCTGGCTTTGTTGCCAATCCCCGGTTCGGTTTTCAGTTCATGCACCTGCTGCGCAGACGCTGACTCAGACAGAACCACCAGCCGCAACTTACTGGCGTCGTGTTTCTCCAGGAATCGCCGCATACGGCCTGATGAGCTCAAGAGCTCCCCCAGCAAGGGCAAAGTCTGGTTGGTCCAACCCAGCACCACAATGTGGTTTCTCAGGGTTACCGGAGTCAGTCCGCGCTCAAGATCGGTCATCTTGGCGATCAACCAGCGAGTCAGGATGGCAACCAGTGTGCCCATGAAAACCACATAGCCGCTGATGGTCAGGATGGTGGACACCAACCGCTGCCAGTTGCCCACGTCATCGCCGAGATAACCGGGGTCTGTCAGTCGCAGGAACGCCCACCAGATGGCATCGCCCACGTCGCTGAAAGAGTCACCCAGGGGCACGACCAGCAAGCCGCCGATCAGAGAGATCAACCCGATAAAGACGCCCACCACGAGCAGCTGGAACCCGGCACCTTTTACGAGCTGGCGCTCTACGACAAATTTAACGCGATCAATAAGCCGAAACGGCAGCATGGTTTTCCTCTATGCAGGTGACACGAAACACATTTCGTGATCGTATATCAGTTTATGAGCTATTCAACGTTACCGCTGCTGATTTGTTTGTTCGCAATACTGGCCGGCTGCGCCAGTCCTGCTCCGATGCCTTCATCGCAACAACCGCTGCCACCCAAAACCCAGTATGACGCCATCCTGGTCGACAGCGCGGGCAAACTGCTGTCAATCAATCAGCTCGCCGGAGAACTGAAAGACGATACGATTGTGGTGATCGGCGAATACCACTGCCATCATGCCTCACATCTCCTCCAATCGCTTCTGCAAACGGCCTTGTATCAACAGAACCAACAACAGGTCTTGTCGATGGAACAGTTCGAAATCGATCATCAAGCAGAACTGAACCGTTACCTTAATGGAGAAACCGGGGAAACCGAGATGCGGAAAGACGCCGGTGCCTGGTCCAATTACACGGCGTCTTACCGGCCGCTGATTGAATTTGCCAGGGCCCGCTCCTTACCCGTTATCGCAGCCAACGCCCCAGCCGACGTGGTTCGTTGTGTCGGCCGACAGGGAATCGACTATCTGGAGTCTGTCAGCGATGAACAACGGGCGGAACTGCCAGAGCCTCCTTTAACCGAGCCACCTGCCTACCGCGAAAAATTCTTCGCGGCGCTCGGACACGGGCATGGCCAGGCAAGCGAGGATTCCGACATCAGCCAGAGAATGAAAAACAGCTACCAGGCCCAGTTGCTGCGGGACAATACCATGGCACAGCGGATCATCGAGGCCTCACGAGCCTATCCTGAGCACCAGATCCTCCACACCACGGGCACCTTCCATGCTGAAAACCGGCTGGGCACTGTCGCCGTGCTGGAGCAAAAGCGACCAGACCTGTCCGTGGCACTGGTCAGCCCCGTGCTGTGGGACACCGATAAATCTTTCGCAACCGTGTTCGAAAACAACCGCGACAAAGGCGACTACCTGTACCTGATCCAGCCCTTACCCACTGAATTCAAGGATCAGGAAAGGCAGCGCGAGTCGATGATGGCGAGGTTCGAAGCTGCAGGCAAAAAGACCTGCCAGTGAACCGGATCTAACTCCTAGCTTCGGGGCAGGTGGCTGCTGAATACCTTCTCATCCGCGGCGGAAAACAGCACAAACCGCACTCTCTCGACATTTGTTAGCTGAGGCAATATCCGCCCCACGGTATTCATCGCCACTGCCGCCGCGGTCTCCAGGGGAAAACCGAACGCACCGGCCGATATCGCAGGGAATGCGATCGACTCGATCCCTTTGCTGTCCGCCAGCTCCAGCGCATTGCGATAGCAGTCAGCCAGCAGCCGATCGGATGGCTCATCAACGCCGTAAACCGGCCCCAGACAATGAATCACGTATTGATTCGGCAGGTTGTGAGCGCCGGAGATGACGGCCTCACCAGGCCTGATCGGGGCCATAGGCTCGCATTCTTCCGCAAGCCCGGGGCCGGCAGCTGCATGCAGCGCACCTGCAACGCCACCGCCGGTGCGAAGTTGGGCATTAGCCGCATTTACCACAGCCGCCATGTCATCCTGACGGGCAATGTCGCCCTGAACACACTCCAACCATTTGCCTTTGAGTTCGACCTTGGCCATAACGGTCTCCTCAATCTGTCCTCACTGAGTTTGGACCATCTCGTCAGTGACCTGATAAACGCCGGACAGCCATTTCACGATTTCCCGGGCCGCTGGATGGTCAAAGCCGGAATAGCACCGGGTGAGTGACTCCCGACGTTCGGCACTGATTCTGTTGAGCCCTGCATCCTGTAACACTAGCAGGTCGGCGCTCAACTGCCCGGCCAGCTCCTGCCCCAACACCTGCTCGGCCGCCTGCCTGAAGGCCTGACCGTATTGATAACTCGGGCCCTGCGCGTAGCTCATCGACAGCGTCATGGCGGGAATGGTGGTCAGTACCGGTTGAAGAGCCGGATTGATGGCGTGCCCCGACAAATGCGCGGCGTTGGCCGCTGGCCTGCCCGTGAACGCGCGCAGGTGCAGGTGTTGGGACATCCGGTCTCCGTCGTTCACCGGGTAGTTGTCCCACAGCACCGGTTTGCGCTGCAATGACTCGGATACCCGCTGCAAATGACCCGGCGACACTTCCCGGGAGCAGACTTCCTCGCCGGTCCAGAACACCTGCACCGAAGAATCCAGCCGCCGGCCCAGGTCCTCAAGATAATGATCCGGTCGCTGGCCAAATACGCGATCAAGCACCGGATCATCGGAATAGTAGCTGGGGCAAACCGTCAATGTATCCGCACGGCTTCTGTCAGCCACCCAGTGAAGAATGTCTGCCTGGCGCGCCGCCAAATCGGGCGTGTCGCTGGTCATATCGTCAAACAGAATGGCCAGGTTGGACACACCCAGCTCGTCAAACGCTGCCAGCTTGCTCGCCAGCGCCGTTTTCGCCGAGTCATCGAAGTTGTTGAAGACTTCGAAGGGGCTCAGGCCAATCCCGAAACTGACCCCATGTTCTGCGCAGAAGCGCGCAAAACCTGCCAGTTCATCCGCCAATTCCGCCGGATGGGGTTCGCTCCATTTACGACGCAGGAAAGCGTCACCTTTGGGCGCGTACCAGTAATTCCGATACCCACTAGGGGCCAGTGATTGGACGACTTGTCGGCGCTCTTCCCAGCTCCAGAGCGGGCCGTAGAAACCTTCGATAATTCCCAGCGGGGGTTGATCTGACATAAGAAAATTCACTCTGCCTATGACGCTTGCTACTGGCTCGATTCAGACCGAGGTTATCCCATCCAATGCTTCGGGTCACCGGACAAACCACCGAATGCCCGGGTTACGGATGTCTGTTGTCTTTCACAGTAACGCTGAAACGGCTCTGGCAATCTGGCGGCATCCAAGATACTGTATGCATAAACAGTATTTCGGACACCCGTATGAAAACTCGCGCGACGCCGCTTAACCCTCACAATCGTTTCCAGACCATCGTCAGTGACCGACAGTGCGACGATGGTTGGTATCAGGACCCAGCGGATCAAGTCTGCCCGGATTCAGTGGCAACGGAAGTGACGGACGAACGGGTCAAGACGATTATCAGCCGGAACCAGTCGCCGGATGTACCGTTTGATCAGTCCATCAATCCCTATCGCGGCTGCGAGCACGCGTGTGTGTACTGTTTCGCCAGGCCGACACACGCCTACTGGGATATGTCGCCGGGGCTGGACTTCGAGACCCGGCTGATCGCCAAACCAAACGCCGCCCAGAAGCTTCGCGAGGAACTGGACAAACCCGGCTACCAGCCCAAACCCATCGCACTGGGCGTCAATACCGATGCCTATCAGCCGGTGGAAAAGCAGCGCCGCATTACCCGGGAGATTCTAGAGGTACTGGCCGAGTACCGGCATCCGGTGTCTATCATCACCAAAGGCGCACTGATTCTGCGGGACCTGGATCTGCTGAAAGACCTCGCGCAACAGGGGCTGTGCTCGGTGCGGGTCAGCCTCACGACGCTGGACAACACCCTGAAAGGCCAGATGGAACCCCGCACGGCCGCCCCGGCCACACGGCTGAAAATCATCCGCGAGTTATCCTCCGCGGGCGTTCCTACGGGCATCATCCTGGGGCCAGTGATCCCTTTCATTAACGACCACGAGCTGGAACGCATTCTGGAAGCCGCCACAGAGGCCGGCGCCACCCGCGCCAGCTGGATCATGCTGCGGTTGCCTCTGGAACTGGACGAACTGTTTAACGACTGGCTGAAACGCCATTACCCGGATCGCGCGGACAGGGTCATGAGCCGTATTCGTGATTTGCGGGGCGGCAAGAGTTACGATGCCGCCTTCGGGCGCAGAATGACCGGCACCGGCCCTTATTCAGACCTGATCCGCCAGCGATTCACCCGACGAGCCAAACAGCTCGGCCTGGGACTGCATGAAGCCGAACCACTGCGCACCGACCAGTTCCGTCGACCGGGCGGCGAGCAGATCAGCCTGTTTTAAACACCGATTCCGGCGGAAGAAATGGTCGCCAGAAAACAGGGACTTCCACGGAGGGCGTTTCTATCAGCACAGCCATAGCAATCAATGACCAGCAGCTGACACTGCAGGATGGACGAACGCTGGCTTTCACGGATCACGGAGCCCCGGACGGATACCCACTGATCTTCGGTCATGGAATGCCCGGCAGCCGTCTTGAGGGACGGTTCCTCCACGAGCAGGCGGCGCATCACGGTTTCCGACTGATCACGCCGGATCGACCGGGAATCGGGAATTCTGACTATCAGCCGGGGCGCACACTTCTGGACTATCCCGAGGACATCCGCCAGCTGCTGGATAGGCTCGAGTTAAACCGGTTTACGCACATTGGCTGGTCCAGTGGCGCTTCCCGCACCCTGGCCTGTGGCTATCGGCTGAGCGATCGCATGGACCTGGGGGTATGCCTGTCTGGTTATACCCACTTTGCCGAATATCAGGGCACCCACTACCTGATCGAAGGCACCCGTTGGCCAGGTCCCAGACTGGCCTGGTACAGCCCCGCCCTTGTTCGGCTGGTTGTGCATCTGGTGACCTGGCTGTCCCAGAGGTATCCGGGGCTTTACCTGCGAGAAGCCCGTCACCTGGTCCATGAAGGCGACCGGCAACTGCTGCTCGAGCTCAACAAACAGAACGCATTCCGAAACGATCAGGTCGCCTGCCTGAACAGCGGCGGCAAGGCCATTGCGACCGACCTGCTGACAGAACTGGGGCATTGGCAGTTTCAGCTAGCCGATGTGCAGGTGCCAATCTGGATCTATCAGGGTGAAGAAGACGCGTTTATCCCCATCGACTACGCGCAGCACCTGGCGGACAAGCTGCCGTCTCCTACTCTGACGCTGATGCCCGATTACGGGCATCTCTACCCCCTGTCTCCTGATTTCCAGGCCCAATTGTTCCGGCGGCTCCAGCGGCATCTGGCGTAAGACCTAGGTCTTAAAGACACCGGTTTTTCATTTCGTCCGCTACCGGATATTGGTACCTTGGCCTAGAGTAAGTAAAACGAACAACACAACAACGACAAAGAGGCTAGAAGAGCAATGAAGATTCGTTCTGTTCTGTCCGCGGCGGTACTGACGGTTGCAACCACCTTCGCAACCACCTCAGCCCTCGCGCAAGAAACCTTCACCCTGCGTCTGGCGGAAACCTGGGGCCCCAACTTCCCAATTTTCGGTGACGCCACCAAAGACATGGCCCGCATGGCCGAAGAAATGTCCGACGGCCGCCTGAGAATCCGCATCGACTCCTCCAATAAGCACAAAGCTCCGTTTGGCGTCTTTGATATGGTCAAGGCCGGCCAATACGATATGGGCCACTCCGCCTCCTACTACTGGAAAGGCAAGGTTCCCAACACGCTGTTCTTCACCAGCATGCCCTTTGGTATGACCGCTCAGGAACAATACGCCTGGTTCTACTATGGCGAAGGCATGGACCTGATGCAGGAAGTGTATGAGCCACACAACATGCTCTCCTTCCCCGGCGGTAACACCGGTATTCAGATGGGCGGCTGGTTCCGCAAGGAAATCAAATCCCTGGAAGATCTGCAGGGTCTGAAAATGCGCATCCCCGGTTTTGCCGGTGAAGTCTTTGCTGAAGTGGGCGTAAACCCCACCAACATCCCGCCCGGCGAGTTGTACACCGCGCTGGAACGCAACACCATCGACGCGGTCGAGTGGGTTGGCCCGGCACTGGACCTGCGCCTTGGCTTCCAGCAAATCGCCGATTACTACTACACCGGTTGGCATGAGCCGGCGACCGAACTGCAGTTCCTGGTGAATCAGGAAACCTGGGACGAACTGCCAGAAGATCTGCAGGAAATCCTGCGTGTGGCAATGCGCACAGCCGCCTACGACATGCTGATTCACTCCATGCATGCGAACGCAGAAGCCTGGGACACCATTCGGGACAAGCACCCGAACATCGAAATCAAGAACTTCCCCGAGGACGTTCTGCAGGCGATGTACGACGCCAACAAGAAGCTTCTCAAGGAAGCGGCTCAGCGGGATGACCTCGCCAAGAAGATTGTCGACTCCCAGGCCGAGTACCTCAGAAAGGCGCGTGCCTACACAGACATTGCTGACCGCGCTTATCTGAACACCATGGGCGAAATCGAGTAATCGATTGAACCCATGAACCGGGGTCGTTCACTGGGCGGCCCCGGTTTTGTCGTTTATAACTATTGAAAAAGCTGTTTCAAAGCCGACCGGGGAAACATAATGCGCTGGCTAATAAAACTGGACAACGGCCTGGCCAAACTGTCCTACTTCTGCGGGTGGATCGCCTGCCTGGCACTCATTCTCATGCTGTTCAACGTGTTCTACGACGTGGTTGCCCGCTACGCGTTCAATAACGTCTCCATCGGCATGCAGGAATTGGAATGGCATCTGTATTCGGCCGTTTTTCTGTTAGGCATTCCCTTCGCATTGCGCACAGACGGCCACGTTCGGGTTGACGTCATCTACGCGGCACTGAGCAAGAAGAAACAAGCCTGGATCAATCTGGTTGGCGCGATCATCTTCGTCATCCCCTTTTCCTACCTGATCTGGCATTACGGCCACGACTATGCCGTCGAGGCCTACAGCATGGGCGAAGGCAGCGGCGACCCGGGCGGTCTTCCCCACCGCTGGATCGTAAAATCGCTCATCCCCTTCTCGGCTATTTTCACCGCCACCAGCGGCTTGGGCATGGCAACGTTTGCCATCCGGGTACTCAAAGGTGAAAGCACCTACGAAGAAACCAACAGCAAGGAGGGTCTCGCATGATTGGTATGATCATGTTCGGAGTGGCCCTGCTGATGCTGATGTGGGGCTTTCCGGTAGCCTTTACCTTCGGCGGTGTGGCGCTGTTTTTTGGTATTTATGCCGAGGGCATGGATCTGTTTGCCTTTATGCCGTTCCGCATCATGAGCGTGATGCAGAACACCGTGTTGATGGCCATTCCGTTGTTTATCTTCATGGGCGTGGTGCTTCAGCGTACTCGACTGGCTGAGCAACTGTTGACGTCCATGGGTCGGCTGTTTGGTGGTCTGCCGGGCGGCATCGCGATCTCTACCATTCTGGTCGGCGCGCTATTGGCGGCCTCCACCGGCGTGGTCGGCGCCAGCGTGGTAGCCATGGGCTTGATTTCCCTGCCGGTCATGCTGGCACACAAATACGACAAGCGCCTGAGCTGCGGCACCATTTGCGCCTCCGGCACCCTGGGACAGATCGTACCGCCCTCCATCATTCTGATCATTCTGGGGGATGTGATTGGCATCCCCGTGGGTGACCTGTTCAAGGCCGCCGTGATACCGGGCGTTGTCCTGGTCGGCCTGTACATCGCCTACATTCTGATTCTCACCAAATTGAAGCCGGAAACAGCACCGGCCATGCCGTCGGAAGAAGGCGTCAGCCGCAAGAAAGAAATCCTGAATGCGCTGTTGGCCATCATCCCGCCGCTGGCGTTGATCGTGATCGTGCTGGGCTCCATTTTTGCCGGTATCGCCACCCCCACCGAATCCTCGGCACTGGGCGGCATGGGCGCACTGATACTGGCCATCATCTACCGTCAGTTTTCCTTCAAGATGATGTGGGAGGCCTCGCGAGACACCGTGAAGGTCACCGCGATGGTCTTCGCGATTCTGATCGGCGCGACGGCCTTCTCTATGGTGTTCAGCTACACCGGCGGCGATTACCTGCTCGAAGACTGGATGATGCAGCTACCGGGCGAGAAATGGGGCTTCCTGATTCTGTCCATGCTGGTGATTCTGGTGCTGGGCTTCTTCATCGACTTCGTCGAGATTTCGTTCATCATCGTGCCGATTCTGGCGCCGGTGGCGCAGGCTATGGGCATTGATATGCTCTGGTTCGCGATCCTGATTGCGATGAACCTGCAAACCAGCTTCCTGACGCCCCCGTTCGGGTTCAGTCTGTTCTACTTGAAAGGCGTGTCGCCCCCGGAAATAAAAACCACCGACATTTATCGGGGCGTCATGCCATTTATAGCACTTCAGGTACTTGTTTTGATTATGATCTTTATCGTGCCTGAATGGTTTGGAATGAGCTCCGGTTTCTGATCGCCAAAATCCCCCCTCTGTTCGGCCTGACAAATGCCGAACGTTCTCTATACTAAAGTCTAGAGGGATACAGCCAGAGGGGGACACGGCTCTATGAGTGACAGCACGGCGCGCGAGACAATCCAATACCAAGACCAGGACGGCAAACAGCAGTCTCACCTGCTCACGCTACCCATGGAGGCAGCCCAGGCAGACCGGGAGCCCCACAGCTACGAACGCTGGCTGATCAGTAAACTGCTGCGAATGGCCGGCTCGCCGCCAGTTCGCTTTCAACTCTGGAACGGCGAGTTTGTGGAGCCTGAACGGGTCCAGGCGGAATTCACGATTCGCCTGAACGATCATAAGGCCCTGCTCAGCCTGGTCACCAACCCCAATCTCGCCTTTGGCGACCTGTTCAGTTCGGGTCGGTTGCAGGTGGACGGTGACCTGGCAGAACTGATGGCAACCCTCTATCGGCATGTCCATAACGCCCGCCAGCGATGGCCCAGATGGCTGGAGGCCCTGTGGCGCAACCACGCGCCACGCTCCACCGGGGAGTCCGAGGCTAAAGAAAACATCCATCACCACTACGACCTGGGCAACGAGTTTTACCAGCTCTGGCTGGATAACGCCGAAATGCAGTATACCTGCGCCTACTACGAATCGCCCGACATCACCCTGGAGCAGGCCCAACTGGCCAAACTGGAGCACGTCTGCCGCAAGCTGCGTCTGAAACCCGGCATGACCGTGGCCGAGGCTGGCTGCGGTTGGGGCGGCCTGGGCCGCTACATGGCGCGCGAATACGGCGTCAAAGTCCACGCCTACAACATCTCCAAAGAACAACTAGCTTATGCGCGGGCGGAAGCCAAGCGGCAGAACCTCGACCACCTCGTCGAATACATAGAGGACGATTACCGCAACATCGCCGGCCGGTACGACGCGTTCGTATCCATCGGTATGCTGGAACATGTGGGCAAGGAAAACTTCCCGGCGATGTCTGAGCTGATTCGCAGGGTCCTCAAACCCAACGGCCTGGCCCTGCTACACAGCATCGGCAGGAACCGCCCCATGCTGATGAACGCCTGGATCGAGAAGCGCATTTTCCCCGGCGCCTATCCACCGAGCATTTCCGAGTTCATGAGTATTTGTGAAAACGGCGAATTCTCTGTGCTGGATGTGGAAAATCTGCGCCTGCACTATGCGCAGACCCTCACCCACTGGATGGAACGTTTCCAGGATCACCGCCAGCAGGTCATCGACATGTACGATGAGCACTTTGCCCGCGCCTGGGAAATGTATCTGGCCGGCTCCACGGCGGCCTTCCGGGCCGGATCTCTTCAGTTGTTCCAGGTGGTGTTCACTCACGGCGCCAATAACGATTTGCCACAGAATCGCCGGGATCTTTATGAAAGCCCGGCAGCGCCGGAGGCCCGTTAATGGAATACTACGACGTCATCATCGTTGGCGCCGGCCCTTCCGGATCAACACTGGCCAATGCCCTGCGCAACAGTGGCAAACGCATTCTGGTACTGGACAAGCAAACCTTTCCACGAGATAAAACCTGCGCTGGCTGGGTCACACCCGCCGTGATGGACAGCCTGGGCATCGATCTCGAAGAGTACGGCAGCAGCCACACCCTTCAACCCATCAGCCAGTTCCGCATCGGCATGATGGGGCAAAAAGCCGTCGAGAACGACCACGGCGAGGTGGTCAGCTACGGCATCCGGCGTTGCGAATTTGATAATTACCTTCTGGATCGGGTGACCTCACCCAAGGAATTGGGTACGCCGGTTAAAAGCCTGACGCAGGAGGGAGGCAACTGGGTGGTCAACAACACCTGGCAGGCGCCGCTGGTTGTGGGCGCCGGGGGTCACTTCTGCCCAGTAGCCAAACTGCTCGGGAACGGCCCCGGCAGCCATGAAACCGTGGTTGCCGCCAAGGAAATCGAATTTGAAATGACACCGGAGCAGGCGGAACGCTGCCAAGCCAGGGGCGATACTCCCGAGCTCTGGTTCTGCAAAGACCTGAAAGGCTACGCCTGGGTGTTCCGCAAAGGTAACTACCTGAACATTGGGCTCGGCCGCGAGGATAACCACAAGCTTACCGAACACCTGAACGCGTTTGTGGACGACATGAAAGCCACCGGCCGAATTCCAGAAGACGTACCGGGGCGTTTTAAAGGCCATGCCTACCTGCTGTACGACCACGCCGAACGCCCGCTGGTAGACGACGGTCTGATTCTGATTGGAGATGCCGCCGGCCTGGCTTACACGCAGAGCGGCGAAGGCATTCGTCCGGCCATCGAATCCGCACTGATGGCCGCTGACTTGATCTGGGACCTGGAAGACTTCTCGGCACAGGCGCTGCAACCCTACGGTGAAGCCATTGCCAAGCGTTTTGGCAACCGCAGCGAGAACCAGCAGTCCGGGCTACAGATACCAGACTGGGTGAAAGCCCCATTGGCGAGCACCTTGATGAAATCCCACTGGTTCACCCGCAAAGTGGTCACCGAAAAGTGGTTCCTGCATCAGGAAGTGCCACCGCTGGAGATGGCCCAGATATAACCTTTGGGCCGTACTGATTCGAAGTACTTAGCGTCTATACCTTCTCTGACGCGTAGTCGTACACCCGGAAAGCAAATATCGTGTAGGCCACCATCACCACGGATTCTGCAACCCGCAGCAGCGACCCAACCAGGCTTGGATAGAAGCCACTTTCACTGACCAGATGGTTGATAGACCATATTGGCAGATAGATGATGCCGGTGATCACCAGACCACCTGTCAGCAACATCCAGAAATACTCGGTTGTGTCCTGCCAACTGGCTTGCAAGCTGTCGAGCGGGTTTTTGCGTTGCAACAGCAACTCGAATTCCGAGAATGCCAGCTTTGCCATCAGCAGAATGCCGGGCAGAATCAAAAACGCAAACCCAATACCCACAACAACGACCAGAATCAGTGTCAGCATCAGGTAGGACCCCCAATTCTGCACACCCAGATTCCACGCCTCGTTCACTGACAATCGCTGCCCCTTGAGAACAGAGGCCATGTAAAACACCACTGCCGCGCCAAAGACCGGGTAGATCGCGATGTACAGAAACTCCGGCAATGCCGCCAGTAGAAAGGAGTCGCCGTAATCAAAAGTCTGGTGATAAACCGTCGACAAAATCTCAAGTGGAATGGAAAACGGCAGGATGATCCACGCGAAGACTAAAATATGAGTGCGGAAAAACTTCCAGGTATCCAGCAGAAACTCGATGGTCAAGTAATACTCCTTAGTGAAAAACGCACACTGCTTTCAACCTTAACCCACGTGAGTGGTCATCGGCTATGGACATCCCTGAAAGCCAGCATGCCCAGAACCTGCTCTTCCCTGTCTTTCGTAAAACCGCACTGCTCGCATGGTGTCTTTGGGTTCTCGTACGTGCCAAACAACATGTCCCACCAGACAATATCGCTGTAGTTGGTATCGTGCTTACCAAATTTATGATGTCGCCGGTGCATTTGAGGGGTCTGAATCACGTACCCGATCCAGTGGGGGACGCGAATATTGGCGTGGATAAAATAACTCATGCAGCTCAGGTAAAGGCTGTACCAGGCGACACCCTCAACCCCCAGGCCGAGCAACGCACTACAGATAAAAGAGCCCAAAATCAGCCCGCTGGCAGTGTCCAGCGGGTGAAGGTAGTTAGCGGCCAACACTTCTATTCTGCGAGGACTGTGGTGGAGCTGGTGGAAGAGTCGCCACAACAGGTTGCTGCTGTGTTTCCAGCGATGCCACCAATAGAATAGGAAGGTGAAAACGAAGTAGGCCAGAAAACCGCCTATCCAGGCCGGAACAGAGTCTTTCAGCGCAAATATCGAGGCGCTTTCAAACCAGCGATTCCAGGTGAACACACCAACAACCAGAACCGCCAACTGAAGCAGATTGATCAGGAGCGCACGAACGTACCATCCAACGCTGCTCTCAACCTGGCTGCCCGGCTTGAGCCGCTCGAACACAAACAGCACTGCGGCCAGAGCCAACGAATACTCAATCAAGTCTTTGAGCCTCCTCTGCTCTACTCCAATTACCGTGATTCCTTCAGATGTAAAAAGATGCTACCCCACCAAAAAGTCGAATCAAGCACCGTTTCCTCGTAAAGTGACGGTGTTAAAAAGTTAAAAGAGTTAAAAGAGTTAAAAGAGTTACGCTTTCAGGAAGCAACCTCGATAAAGGGAATCTGGATATGAAGGTGCTCGTCACCGGCGCTAACGGCCATATTGGCGCCCACGTTTGTCGTCAACTGTTGGAACAGGGCCACACTGTGAATGCCATGGTGCGCCCCAACGCCGATCTGCAAGGCCTGGAAGGTGTGGGCGTCACGCTCTGCCGCGGCGACGTAATGAATCCGCAGGACGTGATGGCAGCGGCCAAAGGCAACGAAGCCATCATTCACCTGGCGGCAGTGTATAAGACCATCGCCAAGACCGCCGAAGAGATCGTAGAGCCAGCCGTACAAGGCGCCAAAAACGTCTTCGCAGCGGCGGCAGCCAATGGCATCAAACGGGTGGTGTATACCAGTTCCGTCGCCTCGGTCGGGTTCTCATACGACCCCAACGAGTTACGCACCGGGGACGACTGGAACAACGACGCCCACAACCCCTATTACGTGGCAAAGACTCAGAGCGAAAAAACGGCACAGGCACTGGCCAAAGAACATGGCATTCACCTGGTGGTAATCTGCCCGGCCATCGTACTGGGGCCACTGGACTACCGCATAACGCCGTCCAATCAGTTGGTGAAAGACTGGCTGAACGGCATAGGCCAGACCTACAAAGGCGGACTGAATCTTGTCGACGTCAGGGACGTGGCCGCCGCCCATGTTGCCGCACTGACCCACGGCGAGAACGGGCGCCGATACATCATCGGTGGTGAAAACATCGAAGTGGGCGAGATCGGTCGCCGCCTGAAGGCCATGACCGGCATAAAGCCGATGCACCTGCCAACCGGCCGTGGCCTGACCCTTTGGACCGCCAAATGGGTTGAACGCCTTTGCAAGCTGATTGGCGTAAAGCCGCCGTTCACCTATGACCTGGTATACGAGGTTGCCGAGCGTTATGCCTACTTCAATACCGACGAAACCAACACGACCTTTGGTCTTCAGCCACGCAAGGCAGATGAGGCCTTGAAGGGTGCGATCGACTGGTTGGCCGAGCGAAATGAGTTGAAGCCAAAGGTCGCTTCGCGGGTAAAAGGTTAACTGGCAGCTGATTCGTCCTTACTGAATCGGCTGACACCCCCGAACGGCCAGAGTCAGGTTGGTCGCGCCTTTTACCTGCGGATAGTAATCTGCGGCCGTTTTCACGCCCATATTGGCGTATTCCGCGGCGGCGGGACTGAGCACCTCGCTCAGTTGCGCCCACGCCTGGGCGGACTGACGATCCTGGCTGAAGGCATTAAACGCCTGATAGACCTCATTGCAGGTAATGCCATCGCCATCGGTCGCAGCGGAGGACATGAAAGAGGACGTCTGGCAACCGGTCAGAACGGAAGCCGCCAGCATCAATAACAGCGTGTGTAATTTCAAAATCGGTAACTCCTGAATGAAACGATGATACTGGACAAACTACCCTACTATCTTTGTTTCAACCACTACCTTTGCTTCAACCAGTGCTTCATGTCCTCACCCAGAAATACCTGCGGATAGGAATAGGCCTCTTCGTCCATACCAATCTCTTCTTCCCAGGCACGGATCTGGCTTTTAACCGCCTCAAAGGTCTCATTCGGGTTATCAAACGCCAGCCCCACTTCTTGATAGAGCGCTTTGGTAAACCAGGTCATTTCTGAATCATCGCCACAGCCGAAAGACGTTCGATCTTTGCGGGCAGACGTCAGAATCCAGCTGCCGCTGTCTTTCAGCGCATCGATCCACTGCCCCGAAAAACAGGCCGAGACCACCAGCAATTTGCGCCTTGCCTTCAGGGGCTCCAGCATCTGTGCAAAATCCGACGGCGATAAATCAGGCAGTTCCATGCCCGGTTGTTGCAGCAGAAGATTTCCGTTTCTGTGGCCATGGCTGACCAGATGTACGACCAGCAGATCCTCCGTCGGATTCATCCTCTGGTCCAGTGCTTTCAGCGCGGTGTTGATTGAAGGTCGGGTTGCCAGTGGAAACGAGTCATAATCCCGGTGGTTCAGCAGCGTAATGGCGCGATTCTGAATATCAAATGCTTGCTGAAGCCCCCGGCGGGCCACCTGGATGTCCCGTTTAAACACCGACTCAGTGCCGTCACCACCGACGGCGAGGAAGTACACATCAACTTGACCGGCCCTTTCAGCCACCAGGTCGGAAATCTGGGCGTCCAGACGGTTGCGGTCCTCCGCCAGGATTCGTTCAGTGAGAGGCTCTGGTTCGGTCGGTTCTTGCCGTCCGGTATCGTCCCCTTCAACCAGCTCACCTTGTTCCCAGATCCCAGACATCCGGCCTATGCCTTCGTATTCATTGATGTAAGCAAAGGTGCCTTCACCGT
The DNA here is from genome assembly GCF_030053415.1 of Marinobacter sp. CHS3-4. Lineage (GTDB taxonomy): Bacteria > Pseudomonadota > Gammaproteobacteria > Pseudomonadales > Oleiphilaceae > Marinobacter. The sequence continues at coordinate 733,244 of NZ_JASGBJ010000001.1, read as the reverse complement.
GGTACAGCCAGTTCTTAAATTCGCCCTGGTAAGTGCCGTAATCGGTTATGTGGCGGCCCTCCAACGGTTTACCCTTTTCAAACGTGCCGATGTATACGTCTGAATCCGTCTCGAAGCGGCCTTCACCGTGAAATGCCCCCTTTTGGAAATCGCCCTCGTAACGCCAGCTGTCTGGCAACACCAATACACCTTCACCGTGCCAGTAGCCTTCGCTAAAACGACCTCGATAAACCATTCCGTCAACAAATTCCTGGACGCCCTCCCCGTGGAAGTAACCCTCTTTGGTTTCGCCGGAGTAGGTGCTGCCATCAGGAAGGCGGGCATCAGGAGGCAGCAGCGTGGCCGCGTCGCAACCCACCAACCCCAAAAAGCTGATCAGCAGAAGCGTCAGGGTTCGTATTCTCGGGGCATTCGATGCAACAACCATGAAATCAACGTCCAAACCGTATGGAAAGGCGTATTGTATAGCACTCACATCGATTGAAAGGCCAACACATGTCACAGCCGAAACCGACGACTACCGCCGATTCCTCTCATCGCCTTCCCTGCCGGGGCTGCATGAAGGATTGTCCCAATTTTGCAACGTGCAATGGAACACCCTGGAGGGGTATTCCTCGGCCTGCTCCCCACTGAAAAAGTGGTCGAGCATCAAAATAATTCAAATGAAATACACTTTTTTGATTAGTTTCCCTAATAGGGAAACCCTTCATGGCTGCTATAGTTAGGGAGTGCGCATCGAAAAAGGAGTTTTTCATGTCTAAGAAACAAGCTTCCGTAATTATCGCCTGTGACGGTTCAGGGCATTCAGAAAACGTTGCCAAAACAGCGGCCACTCTGGCCAAGGCTCTGGATTTACCACTCAAGTTGTTGACTGTCTTTCCCGGCTCAAGAGCAGAAAGGCTGATCATCAGTGGCGTTTGGCCAAGCGACCTGGAGGAAGAAAAGAAGGAATTTGGCGAAAGTGCCTTTGAAGCCGCCAGTAAAGCTCTGAAGGGGCAGACACAACCTGACGAGAAAATTCTGCTGCAGGGTGAACCTGCCCACGAAATCATTGAATACCTCGATGAGCACCCGGCCGCTCACCTGGTCATGGGACGACGTGGTCACTCACTGGTCAAAAGCCTGACTCTGGGCAGTATTTGCGAGAAAGTTGTTCGGCACGCCAGCAATCCGGTGACCGTTGTCAGCGAATAGCTTTATTGCACAGCGAGAGCGGTAACGCTTCCTTGCATTCAAACGCGGGTCCGGCGGGACCCGCGTGTCGTTAGGCCGCCTACTGAGGCGGAATCAGCACAAAATTCCCTACGTGACCTTTCTTCAAGAATTCCGCCTGGGCGTGGGCAATGTCTTTCAGTTCAAACGTCCGGGCTACCAACGGCCGTATTTCGCCACGCTCAATGTATCGAATCAAATTCGGGAAGACCGGCTCATCCCAGGCTGTGCTGCCAAACAGGGTGAGATCCTTCAGGTATAAATCCCGCATATCGAGCCTGGTGATCGGGCCGGCAATGGCTCCCGAGGACGCATAGCGACCACCCGGCGCCAGCAACTTCAACAATTGCGGAAACTGCTCGCCCGCCACGTTATCAATGACCACGTTCACCGACTGCTCAGGGATGTCGTCCAACAGATTGTCACTACGCGGCAATACCACGTCTGCACCCAGATCCCGAACCGCCTCCATCTTTGCAGCACCACAAATCGCCGTCACATGAGCACCACGACGTTTGGCCAGCTGCACCACCGCAGAGCCCACGCCGCCAGAGGCTCCGGGTACCAGCACCCGATCACCGGCAACAACCCCTGCCCGATGTAGCATGTTTTCAGCCGTGCCGTAGGCGCAGGGAATGGTGGCCAGCTCTTCATTGGTCCAGTCACAGTCAACCTCGAAGACCTCACTGGCCGGGACCTTTACGTACTGTGCGAAGGCGCCGTCAAAATCCGAGGCCATCCAGATGTTGTCCATCGAACCAAAGCCCTCAACCCGCATGCAGGCCCGAACCAGCACACGCTTCCCGGTTTCGGGAAGCGATACACCCTCTCCTTTCTCAACCACTTCGCCGCAGCAATCCGTGCCCTGAATAAACGGAAACGGCGTTGCGCCATTCCAGCCACCATCTTCCCTGTCTCCACCATCGGAGGCGTCAGACGATTGCTCGGTACCATCCTCAACCGACGAGGAATACCAGCCAATACGGGTATTGATTTCCGTGTTGTTCACCCCGGCGGCCAACACTTTGAGCAACACCTCTCCTGGCCCCGGGGTGGGTACGGGAACCTCCGTATACTGAAGCTTGTCGTAGCCCCCATTACCAACCGTAAGTACCGCTTTCATGGTGGGCTTGTCATCAGAAAGCTGGAATCGATGTGGATGATTCTGTCGAAGGTAACCGAGGTCAGACATAACCGTTTCCTTTTCGCTTGGCGATTTCCTATTGAGGATACAGACATGCCAGAAATTGCCAAACATCGATCCGGCACCCTCTGCGCCCCCCCTTGTCACACAAACACACTGCGTTAGGCTGGTCATAATTCACCCATTGGAGGTTTGATATGGGACAGGCATTAGAGAAGTTTCGCGACACAACCCCCAACATTCCCTCGCTGGATCCGGAACGGGTCGCGCTGATCGAAAGCGAAGGCCTGGAAGTGAAGCAACTGGAACCGCTGGGCTTTGAGGTTTATGGAGCCGATGTTCGCAAAAAGCTCCCCGAACCCGTCATAGAGGCACTGTCGGTGGAAATGGCCAACCGGGGATTTCTGGTCTTCAAGCAGCAGACTGACCTGTCGTCATCAGAGCTGGTCAAGGCCAGTGAATGGTGGGGCGCGCGCGAAGTTCACTCGACCCACGGCGTGCATCCGGCAACGCCTGACATGAACCGGCACATCTTCCGCTGCTCGAACGACGGACAGCAAGGTATCCTGGGCGTCGGCCCTCAATGGCATAACGATGGCAGTTTTGAGGCCGCCACTTTCTCCCACAGCGCTTACTACATGGCGCGAGCACCGGAGGGCGGGGGCGGCACCCATTTCGCCCATCAGGGCGCTGCCTTTGATGTCCTACCCAAAGAGAAACAGGAATACTGGCAACGCCTTGTGTCAGTAAATGCCACTACGGGTGTCACCCATCCGCTGGTGCACACGCACCCGATCTCTGGCCGAAAAAGTGTCTGGCTTCATCTGGGTATGACGGGCGCGGTAATCGAACGGTTGCCGGAAGACGGCGTACCCATTGAAGAGCTGCAAAAACAGGATGCCACCCGAAACCAGCTTCGGTTGCTCACTCCTGATGAAATGAGGGAACTGTTCAACGATTACAACGATCTGCTCAATGGCTCTTTCGAGATGGGCTTTGGCATCCGGTACGAATACAACACCGGTGATCTGCTGTTCATCGATAACTGGGCTCTGGCCCATCGGGCATCGCCAGAGGCCCACAAGCCGCCACACCTGCAAGGGCTGAGGATCATGGACCGGGTGACCATTAAATCACCGCGGAACCTGGCGCCTCATTTCGGCATACCGCAGCATATGCAGATCTATAGCCCGAATCCATTCAACCAGGATGGTGTCTGGCAATTTGGGGGAATCGGTTTTCGCTGGAAGGAAGGCATTCCGATGCAGAACTGAAACCGGTTTGATGCGACGGGGAGGCGCTTTCCCTCCCCGTCGCATCAAGCGCCCGATCAGTGCCAATATCACAGTCGATTATTGGCGATACACCGTCGATCTGGCGCGCTCGATCGCTTCATTGATGTTAAGTGAAGCAGCTTCCTGCCTAGGCGGGAATTCCTTGAACGTCTCGACATGCTTGGTCAGCATCGCAATGATCGGCTGAACCACCCAGCTTTTGCGCATAATCTGGTGGAATCCAGTAACACCGTCATAGTGCTCGGTCGGGTCCTTACGCAGATTGAACAATTTGGGCATCGTGTGGAAAATCAGATCCTCGTAGTAACGCCCACCAGGCTTGGTTGCGAAATGCATCTTCCAGGGACCAACACGCACCGCGGTCAGGCTCGACTCGTAGTAGTAGAAGAAATGATTTCGGGCTGATTTCTCCGCTTTCCCGGTCCAGTAATCGAGGTTGTTTACGCCATCGATATAAACCTTGTCTGATTTCTTCAGTTCTTCGGCGATGTTTGGCCGGCCTACCGCTGCCGCGATGGTTGGCAAGACGTCTTCGTGAGCCGAAATACCATTCAACTTAAGCCCGGCAGGGATTTTTTCCGGCCAGCGAACAAGGAACGGTGACCTGACACCCCCTTCCCAGGTGGTCATCTTTTCGCCACGGAACCAGGTTGTCCCTGCATCTGGCCAAGAGCTGGATTCGGGTCCGTTGTCAGTGGTGTAAATCACGATAGTGTTATCTGCGATACCCAAGTCATCAAGAGTATCCAGCAGCTTGCCCACGTGCCCATCGTGCTCCATCAGACCCGAGCCGAAGACATCTTCCGCGGAACTGATTGGCGTAGCCAGGTTCCGGCTCTCTTCCTTCAGGTGCGTGTACACGTGCATACGGCTGGTTGCATGCCAGACAAAAAACGGCTTACCCGCTTCGTTTGCTCGTTTCATGAAATCAATACTGCGATCCAGGATCTCCTCATCGAAGGTTTTCATGCGCTCAATGGTGAGTTGGCCTGTATCTGTGATCTTCTGCTTTCCAGGGCCGGTGGCGTAGGACTCGATCACACCCCGTGGAAAGAATTTTTCGCGAAACTTCTCGCTCTTGGGATAATCCGCCTGCTCAGGCTCCTCGGAAACATTCAGGTGATACAGATTGCCGAGGAACTCGTCGAAGCCGTGAAGGGTCGGCAGATGCTGGTCGAGATCGCCCAGATGGTTCTTGCCAAACTGGGCCGTCATGTAGCCCTCTTCTTTCAGAATCTCGGCAAGGGTCGGGTCCTCTTCACGAATACCCAACGGATTGCCCGGCTGGCCGACCGTGGTTAATCCCGTACGGATCGGCAACTGCCCCATCAGGAAAGCGGCGCGCCCGGCGGTACAACTGGGCTGGGCGTAATGGTCGGTGAACAATGCCCCTTCGTGGGCAATTCGATCGATATTGGGCGTTGGATACTGCATTCCGTGGCTGTAGGCACCCAAGGAATTGGGGGCAACATCATCCACCATAATGGCAAGCACATTCGGTTTCGCCGAATGGGCTGACGAACTTCCTACTGCTGCAACAAGCAGCAAGACAAAGCTGCTCAGGGACAGCTTCCATCGAGAAGTTTTCATAGCAAATCTCCCTTTTCTGTTTTTTTTATGCCGTAACAACGCCAGCAATGCTGACGCTCTGAAACAACGGAAGGACTTGCTCTGTACAACCAGCTCAGAACATGGATCCGGACAGAAATCGTCCAGCCCTACAGGTCTCGATGAGTGGCGGCTGTTACTTGCTTGGAAGGCGTCCCCTTGAGGCCTACTCCCAACGCATGAACGACTCGTCGTCCATCTCCCCCTGCAATTCCCTCTGCATCAACAGTGTTTGTTCGCAATACTTGGCTCTAATGCTTGAGCGCAATTTTGCAACCCACTTGATCTACGATAGTCGATCAAAAACGGGTCACTCTTCTTTTTTTTGAAATTTCACCAATGCAGACAACATGTCGCGGTGCCCCGGAAATTGCTCCAGCCCGCGCTCCAGAACAGAGATGGCTTCCAAGGCATTACCATGGCTTTCAAGAGCAACAGCGTAGACATAAATGTAACGATCAGTCGCATCATCAGCCTCTGCAGCACTTTGCAGGTACGGTAAAGCCTCGCCAAGCCTGCCGTCACGGACCAGCAACAGCCCGAGTGAATGCTCAATGGGCCCGGGTTCCCTGACCACCTCAAGCCCTTCTTCGAGAACCAGGCGGCCCTCACTGTCCCTGCCAACGGCACGCAAAAAATCAGCAAGATTCACGTAGGCGGGCGTGTAATACGGCGCCTGCTCAATGGCTCTTCGATAGTAGGTTTCTGCTTTTTCAGGCTTGCCCGCACTACGCAAATGCTCCGCCAGGTTGAGCAGTGATTCTGGTCGGTCGGCGTTATTGAGCTGTGACTCCACATAATCCGCCTTTGCCCGCTTGTGCATCTCGCGTAGCTCTGGCGGCCGCTTCGGCAACTCTGCTTCCGACAAATGGCTGGCGGCAAGACTGCTGATCACGCGATGCTCATCATAAAGAGCCGGAATACCGAACATAGGGCGCAACTGGCCTGGCACCGAACTCAGTGCTCGCGCTGCTCCCAATGCAATCAAAGGGTCTTCTGAACGACTCGCCTGCTGAAGCACTGGCGCGGATTGCCGCGAAAAATATCTTGGCAACAAAGTGACGGCGGTGGCCCTGGCAATGGATGGTTGACTGGTATCCAGAATCAGCTTCGTCAGCAGCGACTCGGCCTGCGGGCTGCCGTAACGTCCCGCATAAAGAGCCGTCGCGAAATGATCTTCCTCCGGCGCACCATGCAGGGTTTTCAGTGCATCCGCCGCCCACTCTGAGGATTTGTCGGTATGACATTGCTGGCAGGCGTTTGGGGTACCCAGCGACGCGCTAAGGTCAGGCCGGGGTATCCGAAAACTGTGGTCCCGCCTTGCATCCACACCCATGTAGACCTTGTCCGGCATATGGCAGTTCACGCACTGGGCACCGGCACTGTCTTGCGGATGGCCGTGATGTTCCGTGACGTCGAATGTCGTTGGCAAATGACACTGTCCACACATAGCGTTGCCCGGCGCTTTCAGTTCAAGACTGTGGGGGTTGTGGCAATCGGAACAGGTCACGCCAGCGTGGTACATCGCGCTCTGCACGAATGACCCATAAACAAAGACTTCGCCGTCGATCTGACCGTCCACGTGGTACAGACCCTCATCAAGCAACGCCGGCATAAAATGATCAAACAGGCCGTCCTGTGGGCGGGCGCCGTGAAATTGCGTCACCCTGCGGGAATGGCATTGTGCACAGACTTCGAATTCAGGCTGGGACGCAAGGCCGGGCTTGCCCGGCGTCGGGCTTCCGGTTTCGGGATTGGCAAACCAGTCCTTCGGTTCAGCGCGCGCGAGACTCAGGGCAAAGCCCGCGAACGGCATGTCACGCTCGCCCTTCTTCATCGCCCTCACGTGGCGATCCCCCGGACCGTGGCAGGCCTCGCAGCCCACATCCAACTCGCTCCAGGTCGTGTTGTAACGGTTGCTCCGAAGATCGTAATCCTTGTGCAGGTTGGTGGAATGGCAATCGGCGCACATGAAATTCCAGTTCTGGTTCGGGCCCGTCCAGTGCAACTCATCTCCTGCGAGAATGGGTTCGTCCGGGTAAAGGTGATACCAGCGCTGCCCTCCCTCAGCTGCGGGACGGGTATCCCAGACAATGCTAAGCGCCTGAAGGCGGCCATCGGGCATCTCGATCAGATATTGCTGAAGTGGATAAACGCCAAAGGTGTAGGAAACGGGGTAATCAGCCAGTGTGCCGTCTGGCCCGTCGGTTCGAACGTAGTATTTGCCAGATTTGGTGTAAAATACTGTTTTAACGCCGAAATAGCTGAAGGTTGCGTTGTCAAAATAGCCTAGCACAGTCTCTGGGGTGGCAGGCTGCATGGCCTTGTCATGGTGGGAGTTTTGCCAAAGCGCATGCTCAGACTGGTGACAATCGGCGCAGACTGACGCCCCCAGATACCCGTCAGCGGCGGAGGACGCAAATTCGTCTTCCTCAGCGCCAGTTGCCATTCCAGCGGCAAACAGGAAACTGAGACACAGGACTCGGATCATAGGCAATCCCTTGCAATTTCCGTCAATAATGGCACAGAAAATCAGATCAGGACATTTTTGCTATCTCGACAAATCCTACTTTTCAGACCAGTATAAGTTCGAAAAGGACGCATCCCGGCTATCTCAAAGACGAGGAAAGAACATGAAATCCTGCCTGCCAACATTACTCTGCGGAGCTTTGGCCTTTACCCTCAGCGCGTGCGCCACCGATTCATCGCTGAGCCTCGGAGTTGAGGATACCTGTGGCAGCTTGAAATCAATCGTCGCCGATTACGACTCCGGATTCGAAGCCTATCGCGGTGCAGGCAGTAACTATCGCGCCATCGCTGTCTATCGCGCCAAAACCGAACTGGTGCGTGGCCACTGCGAAATCTGGGCCTGGGCGCAAGGCGACCATGCCTATGTCTGTTCGGCTAACGCACCCAGTGCCGAGGTCGCTCAGGTCCGGTACGACAAGAGCCTCTCATTCCTTCAGCAATGCCTGAGTGATGGTTGGGAGCAGACTGCGGTCGGCAAATCCAAAAACGGAGAACCAACGGGCGTGGCTACAAGGTTTACTTCAAACGCCAACCCGGGCCTCGTTGTTTCGGTGCAGAAGCTCATTGCGCCAAACGCCTACCGGACCATTCACAGCAATTATTTATTCATTGGCACCGCCGAGCGGGGAAATACGGCGAACTAACAATAAGCAAGTATTTAAGGACATCAGGGGAACACAATGACAAGGATTATTGCCGCGGTACTGATACTGGCCGCCAGTCTGGGATGCGTCTCACAAACCACGAACGTTGAACAGATATCTGCGGTGCCCGAGGCTCCGCGGGAATATCGATCTATCATGGTCTTCGCTGCCACCGACAATACCGACATTCGCGAGGCTTTAGAGGCCCAGCTGGTCAGCTCCCTGAATGATCAGGGATTTGTTGCCAGGCACTTCGACCGCCCCAATAAATCCCTGCCCTGGGGTGACCCGACCAGCCTGCATGCGATGATAGCCGATGCCGCCAGAGAAGGTCAGTTTGATGGGGTATTGGTAACCTCACTGATCAAGAAGCAGAGTGCATCGACCCATATTCCTGGCCAGGTCATGCAGCAGCCTGTCTCTGTCTCATTGGGCGCCACGGCTTCAGCCACCTACATGCAAACAACCTCAACTCCAGACTACTACCAAACCTCTATTAACTATGTCGTCAAAACCACGTTGTTTGACACAGAATCGAGCCAACCTGTCTGGCAGTTATATTCCAAAACGGTAAACCCGGACTCCCTGAGCGAAGCGGCCAAGGATTTTGGACAGGTGCTGTCTCAGGCATTGAAGAAGACAATTCCTCACCAAAAGCGTTAGCGACAATCACCCGTCGAAAAGGGAAAACAGCATGAACAGGAAATGCGCATCGAGAATCCAGATCGCCTGTCTGTTGTGTCTGTCCAACATCGCCATGAACGCCGATGCCCAGGAGGGCAGCGCCGACCTTGCCAAACAGCTCGCCAACCCCGTGGCCGCTCTGGTGAGCGTACCTTTGCAGCTCAATTACGACGAGAACATTGGCCCCGGTGATAAGGGCAAGCGCTGGACAATGAATGTGCAACCAGTGATTCCTGTCGATCTTTCGCCAGAGTGGAATCTCATCTCGCGGACCATCCTGCCGCTCACCGCACAAGATGACGTAATTCCCGGTGAGAGCCAGTCTGGTATCGGTGACATCGTACAAAGCTTCTTTTTCTCACCAAAGGACCCCACGGCATCCGGTTGGATCTGGGGCGTCGGGCCGGCCGCATTGCTGCCCACCGGCAGCGACAAGGCGCTAACAGCCGACAAATGGGGTGGCGGACCAACTGCGGTGGCCCTGAAACAGGACAGCGGATGGACCTACGGCGGCTTGATCAATCACATCTGGTCCGTAGCCGGAGACGACGACCGCGCCGACATCAGCACCAGTTTTGTTCAGCCTTTCATCTCCTTTACAACCCCCAGCGCCGTCACCTACTCGCTAAATACCGAGAGCACCTACGACTGGAAAGGCAATCAATGGAATGTTCCGCTGAATGCGAATGTCTCCGCCGTCACCCAGCTTGGAACTCAACTCATCAGTTTCGGTGGGGGCATCCGTTACTGGGCCAAAGCCAGTGATGGTGGTCCGGAAGACGTCGGACTCAGAGCTGTCGTTACTCTGCTCTTCCCAAAGTGAATACAAGTTTTGTTGGCCTGGTCCTGGAGGACCAGGCCTGTTGATTCGTCAATCGAAAAGTGTCTAGCCAGCGCTGCCAGACTTGCGCACCAGCTCTTTGTAGATATCGTCTTTCAGCTCAAGCCGCTCCTGCTTGAGCTGATGAAGGCTGTCGTCACCAATGGGCGAGTCCCGCAGTTCCAGCCCTTCAATTTCCTGGTCGAGCTTGGCGTAATGTGCAAACCGTTCCCGGAAGGCAGGGTCGTCCTTTCTCAGTTGATCAATCAGCTGGTTAAACTGCGGAAATTCCTCGTGCAGCTCGTGCTTGGAAATGCCCATAAACATGCCTCCTTTGATCTGTGACATACCCGGACAGCATGCCATCCATACCGGAAGTTCGTGAAGCGTTCTCCACGAAGAAAAATAAAAGTACGCAGACTCACCCGTCCAACAAACACGTGTGATCGCTATGAACGTTGCTGGTTCAGGCGAATAATAACCATAGCCGAAATGGCCAGAATCAGTATGGCGATGGCTTCGAACAGAATGTTTTCGGGCGCCATGTCCTTGCCCTGCAGAATGATCAAACGGGCCAGGGCGGTGATCGCAATGAAAATGGGGAAGACAAAGGCGGTTTGCTTGTCGGTATAGAACACCGCGACCATGCCGATCACTTCGAGGTAAAGGAACATCAGCAGGATGTCCGCCAAGCTGATCGATCGTGCAACGTAAAGCGAATGAAGCTCGAATACCACACCACCCAACGTCATCAGCACGACAATGATCAGCAACAACCGCTCAATAAAATTGAAGATTGCGAGGGCAACACTCTTCTCGGACGGGTCCATCTGATCTGCTCCAGGGCGAATTCATCCCTGACAGCTTAGCAGCTTGCGGTGAATCAGCCTCTTACTGTCGGAACAGAGCTTCTAACGGCGCGACTTCCAAAGTCCCCGAATGCCGACGCCAACCAGAACAAAGCTGCCAAGAATCGCAAACCACCAGAGATTGATACTCATAGACTGGTGTTCCAGCATCGCTGCCGATGCATCCTCAACAGGTACCGAAGCACCAATCAGCCCCAGAGCGCTGAAGCAGGCTGCCAGCAACCCGAAAATGATGAAGAAGATATTTTGTGTTCGCATACGGTACCAATTGTTCGAGTGTCAGTGGACGAGAGCAAGACCTGTGAAGGATTATCCCCCGACCGCCATGTGGCCCAGCATACCCAGCAGGAAACCAGCAACAGCACCGAGCGGCGGCGCCCAGTGATTCTTCAGGATTGCCTGCGGGGCAATGTCCTGAAATACGATATACAAGATACCGCCAGCGGCAAACAGCATGATGCCAGACACAACCTGCGGCGATTCAGCCAGAAAAAAATGGCCTATTGCCCCGGCTATCGGCCCCAGAAGCGCCATAAAAAGGAACGCACAAATGATTCGCTGGCGGCTGTATTCCCTGGTTAAACGAATTTCCCGATAAGAGTTAAAGCCTTCCGGCATATTCTGCAGTGCAATGATGCCTGCCAGAAGCAGCCCGGCCTCTTTTGACGCAGTGAACGTAGCCCCGAGCGCCAGCGCTTCCGGAACAAAGTCGGATAACATCGCGGTCAGCTGGCTGAACGGTGTGTTGTTGGCGGCCAAACGTATATCGAGCGCCATGAACATTACGCCACCGCCAGCGAAACAGGCAATCACCCAATACCAGGCTAAATTACTCACGCCCTCAGGAACGAGCACCAGAGCAACAGCTGATAACAGTGCGCCGCCGCCAAAAGCAATCACACTGTGACGCACCTCGGTTTCCAACCAGCGTGGACCGATATTCTCAATGGCGGCAAACGAGGCGCCGACCGGCATGGCCAGCCCGGCGATCAGGGTTAATCCGAGTAGTTGAACCAGTTCATGCATCAGAAATCAGTTTACCAGCCCAACAAGTCATTCACCGCCTTCAAACTGTTCTGATCCTTGGAAAGCTCTTTTGTCGCAAACGCTTCGATCGCCTTTTCATGGGCGTAAACGTAGGAAAAAAACGTCTTATCCGCTTCGCTCGCATTTTTCTTCAATCGCAAAAACTTTTCCTGGAACGGCTGGGTGGCATCGCGTACAAACTTCATCGCCATTCGCCAGGGCATTAAACCCAGCGCGGCACCCTCACCACGACCTTTCAGGGCCCAGCCTTTGGGATCTTTAACGGTTTGTCCCGATGCCTGCATGTAATCCAGGTAGCGATTCAGGGTCTGTTCTTCCAGCGCCTTTAACGCCAGCCATTTCTGCTTGCGCTCTTTATTGCGTGTCAGCTGGGCTGCGGTATCAAACACCGCATACCCGTAAACTTCCGATTCATGGATGTGCTGCAAATCGCTTTTGTATTCAGGATACGTCATGGGCTGCTCCCGGCTATGTCTTTCAACGCCTGCCTGAGTGCATCGAAACAGGCGTCGGAATCCTCTATGAACGGCATGTGCCCGACTTGCTGAAACTCCACCCATCGCGCTCCCGGAATTTCACTCGCCAACACACGTGATTGTTCCGTGGGAACCACCGGGTCATGCGTACCGGAAAAGACGTAGCAAGGCATGTCGATCCGGTGCAACTGATCGGCGATTTCCAAGCGCGCGATCCCGTTAAACAGCTTAAATAGCGCTGTCGGATCTTGCACCAGCGTGTCCTGCTCGATATTTTCGAGCATCCGCTGGCTTAACGGATTCGCCCTATACGCCTGACGATCGTGGGCCAGCAGACTGGCGAACGTGCGCCGCACGAAACCACTCCACTGCGAGACTACAATATTGGACACGAATAACGCCTTGGCCCATTTGCCGAACCCTGCCAGCCGCAAAAGCATGCCTTCCGCACCACCCCATTCACCACGGTGAAAGCCCGCGATGCTGATAATACCCAGCAGGTTCGGCGCCTGATGAATGGCAAGATTCAGAACACAGAATCCGCCCGTGGAATGCCCCACCACAATCGCTTTCCGCTCGCCCAGGAGTTGCTGCAATGCCCCGTTCACGATGTCGAAAAACCATGCTTCGTCGACATCACCGGTCGAGAAATTCTCTGGAACGGTGGATGGATGATGGGCAGGCAGGCTCAGCGAGTACCAGGCCCTGCCCTCTTTGAATTCCGGCGGAACACAATCGCGCCAGAAGTTGACCGACGCCAGCACGCCGTGGATAAATACAATCGCTGGCTCTTCACCACTGGCCAGGTGTTCGTTAACGGCCAGATAAGCCAGCTGGTGACCTGATGACTCAACGAAACCTTCCCTGACTTCCATCACTCACTCTCCTTCAAACTGACCGTTACCGGCGTTACTTGTTGTCCTTTAACGGCGAACCTGACCGGTAGGGCACCTTTCCCGACGGAGTGTACTTCGCTGCGGATTCCAGATGCACGTCCTGATCGTCGAAAAAAATATGCGCCTTGAACGCCTTGATGATCTTCGACTTATCCAGCCCCCCCAGGAAAAAAATTTCATCCACATACACCCCCCAGTGGCGGAGGGTTTTGATCACACGCATCTCGGCGGGGCTATTGCGGGCGGTGATGATGGCGATTCGCACAGGGGAAAAATCTACCTTATGGGGGAGCCTGTCCTGAAGCCGGGAGAGTTTGCGCAGAAGGGTCGCATAGGGGCCGTCGTTCAGGGGATTATCCTGTTCTGAATTCTCCACCGTGTGGAAGTCTTCCAGCCCCCGGGTTTTGAAAACAAGTTCGCTGTCCTCACTGAACAGCACTGCATCCCCATCAAAGGCGATACGTACCTGGCCATCGGGAATGGTCTCCATATTGGCAGGTGGCTCTTTAACCAACGCCACCGCTGAACTGTCGCTGTCGATCACCCGCTGAGCGTCTGTGGTGTTAGTGGTCAGAAACAGGTCCACATCAAAAGCGTCCAGATAGTCCACCACTGATTCGCCACCAGTAAACGCAGACCGCGTAATGTTCAGCCCGTACTCGCGAATGTTATGAAACACACGAACCCCGGTCTCCGGGCTGTTGCGGGACATCACCACAACTTCCACCAGTGGGGCCTGATCGCTGGGCTGAAACTGATTCAGTGACAGCAACGCCTTGACCAGATGAAAACCGGTGCCCGGCTTCAACGGTTCGGATTCCCTTGCCGCCATGTAGTCGCGGTATTCTTCAATCGCCGCTTCACGGTCCGTTTCCAATTGCTTTCGGAACACAGCATCCGCCTCGCTCAAATCAAACAGAGCGGTGGCAGAAATGCCAACAACAAGGGTATCCGAGAGGTCGTAAGGCATGAGGCTCCTGTCTGTCCATACTCAATATGGTACCCAGTCTAGTACTGATCAGGAGCAACCGTGAGCCGATCGGTGGTAAGCTGATCAGAATTCAAGCAAAAGGATGATGCTCATGCCCTCTGGTCAACTGCCTGCCTGGCAGAGACATACCAGTGCCATTGTCAGTGGCTTTTTCGGAGACTGGCTAGAATCCCGTAAGAACCCGCTGGCGGTGTCCATGCAGGTGCTCGACAACGGCGACCTGCTGGATGCGAACGCGCCGCAACCGACACGACCCTGCGCCACACTTTGCCTGTCGATTCATGGGCTGATGGAGCTGGAGAGCGTCTGGCACATTCCCGGCTCGGATGGTGACACCTACGGGTCGCGGCTGTCAGATCGTATTCATGGCGGTGTGTCCAATCTGACGCTTCGATATAACACTGGCCGCCCGATCTATCGCAACGGCGAAGACCTGGCAGACCTGCTGGAACGTTTGGTGGCAAGCTGGCCAGTGCCGGTCACCCGGCTGATTCTGATGGGCCATAGTATGGGCGGGTTGTTGGTTCGAAGCGCCTGCCATGTTGGCCAGGATCGTGGCCAGGCATGGGTCAATGCGCTCACAGACTGCGTTTACGTCGGCTCGCCCCACGATGGCTCCTGGCTAGCGCGGGGCGCCCATGCCGTCGCAGAATTGATGAGCGACATGCCCCGGGATTATCTGCGAGTCATCGGTGAAGTGGTGGACCTGCGAAGCGAAGGTATTCGCAACCTGTCTCGCGGTGAAATTGTGGCCGAAAGCGAGTCGTCGCCGCCGTTGTTGCCCGGCGTCAAACACTTTGCGGTATGCGGCTTGTTGGCCCGCGCGCGGCAAAACCCGCTGAACGCGCTGTTTGGTGATGCACTGGTCCACGAGTCCAGCGCACGGGGTGAGCAGAAGTCGGGCTGGTGCCTGGCCGGCATGGCAACCTTTCCCGGCGTCGATCATCTGACACTGGCACACCATGCGGGCGTAGCGAAACAACTTGAGGAATGGCTGGCATGAACGAGCAGAACAATCCGGAAAACAGAGACTGGCACGATCAGCGGGACTGGTGGCTTGGGGTCGCCGATTTGCTGGCCACGGGTTCCGGCCACGGAGTCGAAAAAATTCAACGGATTCACCTGGCCATCGCCGACGAATCGTTTCAGGCACTGGATGCCTTTGTGGTCACCCGGCCCTGGGCAAGGGTCGTCAAACGATCGCACGACGGCATCAGCAGCCTGTGTTACGGCGCGGTACGGTTGGGTATTCAGAGTATCGGCGCATTCCGTCGACTGCCTACCGCTCAATCATCTCAACAATCTCGTGGGAGCTCTGGGCCATTGGCTCAAAGTGCGCCTGCTCGCCAGCGGTGAGTACAGAGACATGCCGAACCTGGTAAATGGCGTACACTGCCAACACTGCCAGTACCGTCGCCATATAAAATGGCATGCCCTGGAGCCCCACCAGATTCATGATCGCGCCCACCAGCAGCGGCGCGACTGCAGCCCCTGCCCCGTGAAGCACCAGCATGTCTGTAGAACCAGAAACCACTTCGTCCGGATGCAGCTGATCCAGCAATTGCGCCACGCCCAGCGGATAGAGCGAAAACGCCAGACCGCCCCACAGGAAGAACACCGCCATCAACGAACCATTGCTCCAGGCGAAAGGCATCACCACGCAAAGCCCGGCAGCCAGTGCGGCTACCACAATCAATACTTTGCGACGATCCTGAGTGTCCGAGAAACGCCCGATCGGAATCTGCAGCAGGGCACCACCGACAATGGTCAGGCTCATCAGCAGGCCGACGTCCGATAAATCAAACCCAAGCCGGGTCGCATACAAAGGCGCCATGCCCCAGAAAGCGCCCATCGCCAGGCCTGACAGCAGCGAGGTCGCCACCGCCAGCGGCGCAAACCCGATGATTTTTTTCAGGCTGCTTTTGGCCCGCTCAGGAATGTGCGGCTGGCTGCGGCTGGAAATAGTGATGGGCAGCAACGCCCAACAGCTCAGGATCGCGGAAATAGAAAACAGCAGAAACAATTCATCCGGGCTCAGGTGCAGCAGCTGCTGGGCCAACGCGATGCCGCCCAGGTTCACCACCATATAAGTCGCAAACACCCGCCCCCGTTCGTGCTTCTCAGCGCGGGTATTCAGCCAGCTTTCGGTAACCGTCATCAGGGTGACCAATGCCAGCCCGTACAGGAAGCGCAGCAGCATCCACGCCCACGGATTGACCCACAGCGAATGCAACAACGCGATGGAGGCGCATACGGCAGCACAGAAGGCAAAGGTGCGGATGTGTCCCATGCGGCGGATCAACCGACCGCTGATAAAGATGCCGCAGGCAAACCCGATGAAAAAGCCGGACATGATGAGGCCGATCCGCGCCGTGGAGAAACCTTCCTCATTGGCCGTCACGGACAACAGCGTATTCAGTAACCCGCTACCGAGCTGTAATAGCGCGACACTGCCAAGAATTGCACCAATAGGGCGCACTAAAGTCCAGATACCCACCTCCTTGCCCCAATTCAAAAGGGCCGATACCCACTGCCCTGCAATCGCTGCGCCATAGAGATCGGCTTTTTGGCGGATTCCGGTACGAATGCTGCAAAGCAAGAGTTATCCGAGCAAAAGTTTCGATAGGAGCAGACTATGTTACTGGCCACCGATCTCGATGGTACTTTTCTCGCAGGTGATCCCGACAACCGCCTCAAACTCTACCGGCTTATTGCGGCCCATCCCGAAATTGATCTGGTGTTTGTGACCGGTCGCGGACTGGAATCCGTCCTACCCTTATTGTCCGACCCCACGATTCCACAACCGGACTACATCATCTGCGACGTCGGCTGCACGGTGGTCCACGGGAGCTCGCAGCAGGCCATTCAGCCCCTGCAGGGAGAAATCGACGATCTCTGGCCGGGCGAACAGATGATTGAAGATGCGCTGGCATCGTTTGAAGGTCTTCAACGCCAGGAAGTACCGCAGGAACGCCGCGTGTCCTATTTCTGCGAAGGCGACGTGGTCACCGATGAGATGGTCACCCGCATCGAGGCGCTGTCCTGCCATGCACTCTTCTCCAACCACAAATACCTCGACATCCTGCCCCAGGGCGTGAACAAAGGCCGTACCTTGTCACGGCTGGTGGCGCATCTGGAGGTGGACCCGGAATCTGTGCTGGTGGCAGGCGACACGCTGAACGACCTGTCGATGTATGAACACGGCTTCAAGGGCGTGTGCGTGGGTGAGTCCGAGCCCGGTTTGCTGGAAGCGACCATGCACAAGGCCCGCGTTCTTCACGCCGGGGCGGCCGGTTGTGGTGGCATTCTGGAAGCCTTCGAGCATTTCGGTTTCCTCGGCCATCTGGGCATTGAAGCTGAAGCGCCGGATTACCTGAATCGAGGCAAGTCCGACCTGGTGATTGTTTACCACCGCCTGCCTTATGAAGAAGTGGTGGAAAACGGCGAGCTGATCCGCCGCCGCCCGAAATCCCCCAACGGCATCATCCCCACCCTGCTGAGCTTCTTTGCCGACGGCAAGGCCGGCTCCTGGGTGGCGTGGTCTGTTGATGATCCGGATCTCGGCCCCTTCCAGACCCACACCGACGTGGACACCGAACGATACGAAAAACTGGTGGCGGCGCGCGTGCCCTTGAGCAAAGACGACGTCGAGATCTTCTACAAGCGGTTCTCCAAGGAGGCCTTCTGGCCCACCCTGCACACCTTCTGGGAACGGGCCACTTTCCACGACGATCACTGGCAGGTGTACCTGGACGTGAACAAGCGATTTGCAGAGCGCACCGCCGAGGAAGCCGCCGAAAACGCCGTGGTGTGGATCCACGATTACAATCTCTGGATGGTGCCCGCCTACCTGCGCGAGATGCGCCCGGACCTGACCATCGCGTTTTTCCACCACACCTATTTTCCATCGGCAGACGTGTTCAACGTGCTGCCCTGGCGCCGTGAGATCATCGGCAGCCTGTTGCAATGCGACCACATCGGCTTCCACATTCCCAAACAGGCCGAAAACTTTGTGGACGTGGCCCGCGGTGTCACACCACTGGAAGTCACCCGGAAGGCCGGCTGCGCGCCCCGGTTCCTGACCTATGGCTGCGCCGTGGGGCTGGACGAAATGAGCACCGAAATCAAAGTGAACGATCGCAAGATTGGCCTGGGCGCGCATCCGGTGGGCCTGGACCTCAACCGGGTTCGCAACGCCCTGGCGGATCAGAACGTCATCGACCGAATGGAAACCCTGCGGGAAGAGCTAATGGACGTAAGGCTGATCCTGTCCGTCGAGCGCCTGGACTTCACCAAGGGCATCATCGAAAAACTGGATGCCTACGAGCGCATGCTCAACGAACACCCGGAGCTGGCCAAAAAAGTCACCCTGATGATGGTGTGCGTCCCCGCCGCCGCAGGCATGACCATCTACGAGGAACTGCTGTCGCAAATCGAGCAGACCGTCGGCCGCATCAACGGCCAGTTCGCCCAGGTGGGCTGGACCCCGGTGCAGTTCTTCTTCCGCGCGCTGCCGTTCGAGGAACTGGTGAGTTACTACACCATGGCGGACGTGATGTGGATTACCCCGCTGCGGGACGGCCTGAACCTGGTGGCCAAGGAATACATCGCCACCCAGGGCCTGACCCAGGGCAGCGGCCGGCTGGTGCTGTCGGAGTTCGCCGGGGCCGCCGCTGAACTGCGCGGGGCCATCCTGGCCAACCCCCACCACCCGCAAGACCTCGCCGACACCTGCTACTACGCCCTGGCCATGAGCCGCAGCGAAGCGCAGAACCGGCTCAGCGAAGCCTTCGAAGTGGTCAGCCGTTACGACATTGACTACTGGGGACGGGAATTCATCGACACCGCCGAGCAGCGCCGCGCCACCAAGCTGGACGCCATTCTGCCCATCGGCCACTGCGCCTGAACGGAGGAAGCCATACCATGCTGCTTAAAAACGCGGTGCAGCTGATCTGCTACCCGGACCGGATCGGCAAAGACCTGAAAGACCTTTACAAAGTCGTCGACACCCACCTGTCGGAAGCCATCGGCGGGCTACACATTCTGCCGTTCTTCCCCTCCAACGCGGACGGGGGCTTTTCGCCGCTAACCCACAAGGAAGTGGACCCGGCCTTCGGCACCTGGGACGACATCGAAGCCTTCACAGCCAAGTACGATCTGTGCGTGGACCTGACCGTGAACCACATCTCGGACGAATCCCCCGAGTTCCGCGATTTCATCGCCAACGGCTTCGATTCGGACTACGCGGACCTATTCGTGCACGTGGACAAATTCGGCGAGATCACACCGGATGACATGGCCAAGATTCACATCCGCAAGGAGAAAGAACCCTTCCGCGAAGTAACCCTGTCCGACGGCACCAAAACCCGGGTGTGGTGTACCTTCACCGAACAGCAGATCGACCTGAACTACGAATCCGACCAGGCCTACCAATTGATGGAAAGCTACATCGGATTCCTGACCTCGAAAGGGGTCAATCTGCTTCGGCTGGACGCCTTCGGCTACACCACCAAACGGATCGGCACCAGCTGCTTCCTGGTGGAGCCAGAGGTGTACCAGATCCTCGACTGGATCAACGAAGTCGCCCTGAAACACGGCGCGGAATGCCTGCCGGAAGTGCACGACCACTCCAGCTACCAGTACGCCATCAGCCGCCGGAACATGCACCCCTACGGCTTCGCCCTGCCGCCGCTGCTGCTGTATTCGTTGCTCGACGCCAACAGCACCTATCTGAAGAACTGGCTGCGCATGTGCCCGCGCAACATGGTGACCGTGCTGGATACCCACGACGGCATCTGCATACCGGATGTGGAAGGCGTGCTGCCGGACGACAAGATCCGGGTGCTGATCGACAACATCGACGCCCGCAGCGCCGACCCCATCATGCGGCGCTCGGCCGCCAACATTCACAGCGTGGGGGCCATCTACCAGCTCACCTGCACCTTCTACGACGCGCTGATGCAGAACGACGACGCCTACATCGCCGCCCGCGCCATCCAGTTCTTCACGCCGGGCATACCACAGGTGTACTACGTGGGCCTGCTGGCCGGCTGCAACGATCACGAACTGATGGAAGAAAGCGGCGAGCTGCGGGACATCAACCGGCACTACTACACGCTGGACGAAGTGGAGCAGGACATTCAGAAACCGGTGGTACAGCGCTTGCTAAGCCTGATGGAATTCCGCAGCAACTACCCGGCTTTCGACGGCCATTTCGAGCTGAACTACTCCAACAGCTCCAGCGTCGCCATGGCCTGGCGCCACGGCGAGTATTACTGCCACCTGTTCGTGGACCTGAACTTTAAAACGGTGAAAGTGGATTACGTGGATGTGGAGACGGGGAAGACCAAGCACCTGGCCTGTTAAAACAGCCAGGGCCGGTTCGGTGGTTAAAAACAACCCGACTAGACCAGTTTATTGATGCTTTTTGTGTAGTTTAAGTGTCCGTTTATGCTATTTGCTTGATTCTTTAAGGGAATGCAATAACTTTACGTACCAGGTGCCGTCATTTCGGCCTTTCGGCCTTTCGGCCTTTCGGCCAAAGACATCCAAAACCAAGAAAATCTGCGAGTCTGACGTCAGTCACAGGCCGCAATCCCAGTGGAGTGTTATCAATGAGTTTCATAAAGTCTCTGGCGGCCATACTCGTGGCCATTCTTCTTAGCGGCTGTTTGCCTGAATCCGATGATGACGTCATCTGTGAAGACAAAAAATTTATAACTTTTGCCGGCAGCACGACCGGTATAACCGATGGCTCTGGCTGGGGAACGACATCGGGGAGAGCCGATGCCATTGGCACGGAAGCACGGTTCGACGAGCCATGGGAGATCGTTACCGATGGAACCGACCTCTATGTTCTCGACGGGGAAAACCTCGCCGTCCGAAAGATTGACGCTGCCACCCAAGAGGTGACCACCGTCTACGACTTCGAAGTCCAGCCAACAGCGATGGCGAGCGATGGAACCTATCTCTACGTGGCCAGAGACGAGCCATCAGCGGGCGCTAGCATCCTCCAGATTAGGATTGCCACCGGGGTGACTAGAACGATGTGGTTGGGCTTATCAGCCCCATTGAAAAACATTAGTGCGATGTCGACAGACGGCACCCACCTCTACCTGAGTGACTCGAATGCGAAGCTAGCGACACAAGAATTTATCAAGCAAGTAAATATTGCGACAGAAGAGGTAACCACTCTTGCAGGGGGACAGATTGGATTTGCAAACGGTGTAGGGGCGCAGGCCCAATTCAATAATGTGCAAGGTATCGAGTTCTACGATGGCAACCTCTTCTTGACCGACAACAACAATCACCGCATCAGAAAGCTCGTGATTTCTACCGGTGAGGTGACGACCCTGGCTGGAACCGGGGAGGACGGACTCAACGACAGCAAAAACACTGAGCCAAGTTTTTCTAGTCCAAGCAAGCTTGTGCGAGACGGGCGAGCGCTGTATGTCACCGACGGATATTCTGGCGGTGGCCAAAGTACGAATTACTACCGAATTCGGCACGTTAACATTGATACCGGTGAGGTGAAGACGCTGGTCAAGTTCGAGGGGGGAAAGGAAAAGGGACAGCGCGTTGACGGAATTACCAAGTTGGGCTCAGCGAAAAACGCTGATGGGGTTGATATCTTTACGACCAATTCAGAGTATGACCGCATCAATAAGATCACCTACAGCACGAGCACTGGGGGCTGCGAAAGCCAGTTATCCCAGCAGGTTTCCGTTGGTGGGAGCGTCACTAACCTGAAGGCTAAATTGGTACTGCAGAACGGCAGCGCCGAGAACACCGTCTTCGGCGGCAATACATTCAAATTCACCGTCGATTCCGGCAACAGCTACAACGTGACCGTAAAAACCCAGCCTAACGGGCAGGTCTGCACCGTGACCAACGGCAGTGGCACCGCCAACTCGAGCGTTGAGAACGTGGCTGTGAGCTGTGAGGCCAGCGCCACGCCGCCGAGCGACCCGACCCCACCAGAAACGCCGACCATCACCGACCTCACCACCACGAATCAGCAGCCGACGCTAACTGGCACCTACGATTCCGGAGAAGTCGGGGGCGAGTTCTTCGTGACGGTAAACGGGCAGACCTTCACGCTGGGCAGGCACGACGAGCTGAGTAACGCCGGTGATGACTGGACCCTCAACATCCCGACTGAGCTTGCTATCAACAACTATGAAATCAGAGCCGTGGCGTCCGATGCCGCCGGCAATACCAGCACGGCGGCTGGCGGATTGTTTGTTGTGCCAGCACCTGCGGTTCCGACAGTGGCATCCGTCATCACCAAAGACACAACCCCAACACTCTCCGGTACCTTTGATGACGCCAACACAACGGATTTTACCGTTCAGGTGGACGGGGTGACCTACACCCGAGGCACCGACAGTGCGCTTCGCACCAATGGCAATTCGTGGTATCTGACCATTCCGGACGCCAATGCGTTGTCCGTTGGCACATACGACGTTGCCGTGACGGCAACCGATAGCTTGAGTAACAATACATCGGACGCCACCAGCAACGAACTGGAAATCGCCAGCGCCACCGGCCCCTCCAACTGGTCACTTGAGGACGTCTACACCAACGACCCTACGCCCACCGTTCGAGGGACGTTCCCGACCGATGCAACCGGATTCTCGGTTGGACCCCTCAAGGAATATCTGATTGATGATAATGGGTCCGTAATTATATCGTACTGGACGTTTGCCGTGACAAAAAACGATCCGACGCAAGGCAATATTTTGGTCGACGACCTTACTCAAGAAGCCGAAGGCAGCTTTGATCGGTCGACCGGCGAGTGGCAGCTGACCCTCAGTGTTGGGTTTGACTTCCAACCGACCGATGGGTTTGTCGAAGGAGAGTACCTTTTGCGGGTCATAGACCACCCAATCAGTCGTTCTGGGGAGCTCGGCGACCAGGCGGCCGCTGCTGCCAAACTGGTGGTCGACTTCACCGCACCGACGGCGCCGACGGTCACGTCGCAGACCACAACCGATTACACGCCCACCATTACCGGCAGCTTCGATGCCTCCGATACCAATGTGCTGACCGTGTCGGTCAATGGCATGACCTATACCCTCGGCACCGACGCCGCCCTGACGGCATCCGGCGACATCTGGAACCTGGCCATTTCCGACGCATTGAGCGTGGGGACTTACGAGGTTGCGGCCACGGCCCAGGACAGGGCGACAAACAGCGCCACCGACAGCACCAGCGGTGAGCTTGTCGTAACGGCTGCTGCCCCCTCAGTTGCACCCACCGGCGTCTCGACGCTGGCCGGTGACACGCAGGTGGCGTTGAGCTGGTCGGCGGTGGACGGCGCCACCAGCTACAACATTTACTACGGCACCAGCCCTGACGTCACCACGGCAAACACCCAGATTACCGGGGCAACCAGTGGCGATGCGGTTACCGGATTGACCAACGGCACGATTTACTACTTCATCGTCACGGCGGCAAACTCTGCCGGTGAAGGCCCGGCCTCCAGCGAGGTCAGTGCCACGCCGGTGGATCAGCGGGCACCGACGGTCTCGGCCTCTCCGACGGGCACCAGTTTTGTGACCACTCAAGACGTCACTCTGTCGTGCAGCGATACCGGCGGCTCTGGCTGCGCGGGTATCTTCTACACGCTGGACGGTTCGGCCCCCACCACCGGGTCCACCACCTACAGCGCACCGATTACCCTCAGCAGTACAACCACCGTGAAGTTCCTGGCGTTGGATGGCGCGAGTAACCAGTCTGCGGTTGGCACTGAAACCTACACGCTCTCGCTGCCCGTAGCACCGACGGGCGTGTCAGCAACAGCCGGCAGCAATCAGGTGAGCCTGACCTGGTCCGCCGTCACCGGCGCCACAAGCTACAACGCCTATTACAGCACCAGCAGTGACGTCACCACAGAGACGGGCACCAAGGTTGAGGCTGTAACCAGCGGCGATGCGATTACCGGGCTAGTTGACGGGCAGACCTACTACTTCATCGTCACCGCCGAAAACGCCTCGGGCGAAAGTTCTGCCTCCAGTCAAGTCAGTGCCGTACCGGACACCCCGGACACCACGGCACCGACCGTCGACAGCGGCAGCCTCAGCCCGGCGGATGGCACCACCGGCGTCGCGCGCGATACCGATGTGTCCGCAGGCTTCGACGAGGACATCTTTGCCACCACGGTCGACGCCAACAGCTTTACCCTTGAGGGCAATGGCGCGGTCAGCAGCACCGTGACCTTTGATGGCAATACCAACGTTGCCACCCTGACCCCGGACAGCAAACTGGCGGTGTTGACCGACCACACCGCCACCCTGACCACCGGCATCACCGACCTGGCGGGCAACCCGCTGGCGGCCAACCAGACCTGGACCTTCACCACCGCCGATGGCGCCTGGCAGACGACGCCAGACACCGCTGACACCAGCGCGGCAGACAACAACAGCGGCCGGGTGGTGGTCGACGAGCAAGGCGTGGCAACCGCGGTTTGGCTGGAGTTTGACGGCTCCACCAATAAGGTTGTGAGCAATCGCTACGTGCCCGGTGTCGGTTGGGGGAACTCCCCGGTTGAACTTCAGACCGGCAGCAACGATGCCGCGGCTGTCGAGCTCGCGGTGGATGGCGACGGCAATGTCTTCGCGGTGTGGCAGGAGCTCGCCGGTGTCGATCCTTTTGCGGATCCTTATCATATCTGGGCGGCCCGCTATAACGCCGTTGCAGAATCCTGGGACTCGGCCGTACAGCTCGACGACGGGACCAACAGTTCCGGAGAAGCTCAGATCGCCGTGGACGGCAGCGGTAACGCCATCGCGGTGTGGAATCAGTTTGACGGCACCCGCAACAACCTCTGGGCCAGCCGCTATTCAGCCGACACCTGGAGCACTGCTGAGCTGATCGAGAACGAGGACGGCAACGAGGCCCTCTTCCCGTCCATCGCCATGGATACCGCTGGCAACGCCACCGTGGTCTGGATTCTGGGCGACGGTTTCTTAACGGGTGATGTCAAGGCGACCCGTTTCAGCGATGGGTCCTGGAATACCACGCCCGTCGATCTGGAAGCCCGCGCCAGCACCGACATCGGATTCGATGCTCATGTGGCCATGGACAACAGTGGCAACGCCATCGCCGTGTGGGGACAGGCGGACGACAGCGGCACCTTCAACATCTGGGCCAACCGCTACGACAGTGGCGCCGGCACCTGGGGCGGCGCGGTGGCGATTGCCGATGGCAATGGCAATGGCCGCGTACCCAAGGTGGCTGTGGACGAGAATGGCAACGCCCTGGCGGTCTGGATACAGGACAACGGCAACGACGTCTGGAGCAATCGCTACAGCGCTTCGGGAACCAGCTGGGGCACCACCCCGGAGATTCTCGACAATCTGGCGGGCGCGGCCAACGCACCACAGGTTGCCATGGATGCCACCGGCCACGGCCTTGCGGTCTGGTTCCAGAACGACGGCCTGGGCTTGTCCAGCACCTTTGCCAACCGCTATGTGGCGGGCATTGGCTGGAGCGGTGTCATCACCCTCGAGAGTGATGACACCGAAGAAAACAACCTGAACCAGCCATCACTGGGCATGAACAGCAAAGGCGAGGCCATGACGGTGTGGCATCAGCGGCAGGGCAACGGCATCTTCGATCTGTTGTCGAACAGCTTTGACTGACGCATCCCTCTGAACTGTGCGCTGTACAACAAGCACTCTAGCGGCCGTGTCACCGGCCGCTAGAGTGCTTTCGGCGTCACTACCCCTAGCGCCCAGTCACTGGGTAGCCTGATCAATCCGCTCCTGCTGGCGGGCCGCTTCGTCTTCCATGAACTTGTTCATGTCATCCTCGAACTGCGGCACGTCTTCAGGATTCTGGGGCACCTTTGGCACCTCGCCCACGCCCATTTCGGAGGCTTGCTGAGCAGTGGTGCCCTCACCCTTGTTCAGTTGCTGAGTCACCAACAGGCCGATAACCGCCAGAGCGGCCAATAACAGGATAAGTTTCATATTCGGGCTCTCATTAATCCTCGCGCATCTCACGCTGTCGCATGGGCATGGCGTCGATGCGCTGGAAAATTGCCTCAAGGTTGAGACTGGCTTCGCGGCTTTTGATGCCGCCGTCTTTCCCGATGAGCAGCACGCGCTCATCCGGGCGGGCATTCTCAAGCAGCGTTTTGACGTCTCGTTCAACACCAATGGGCACGATTGACTGGTTAGACAACAAGCCAGACTCAGCGTTCACGAACCAGAGAATGTCACGATCCTCGATACCGACGTTCGAGCCCCAAAGTGTTTCAACGGCATCTTTGGTCTCTGGCGCTGCCTGCACCAGAATCAGCCGATGTTTCCACTGGTAATCGCTCAGTTTGTCCATATCCGCTCCAAGGGCCGAAAGCGAAAAAAGCATACAAACAACCGCCACAATGCGCCTGCCTCCAGTGATAAGAATCTCATACCCCATAAACTTCCCTCAAACCCCAGAAAGGTTCCACCAAGCGTAGCCCAGAACCAACGAACAGCTTGCCATTACCATATTGGCGAACGCCAAGAATTCCGGATCAATGCTAAGCTGATAGACTAGGCATCTCTCAATCAATTCATGCCTTCACCGCACGGGACACCGGGGCCAAGTGAGCGATCTTTCAGAGACATCTCTAAAGCATAGCCGGCGCTCTGCGATCGACGTCCAGCGCCGGGCTTTGCTGCACTGGCTGCTGATGCTGACGGCCATCTTCTGTTTCGGCTTCGCCGTGCTGAATCTTACACGGGGCGTCTACCACCTCGCCGCGTTTGAACTGGCCGTATCGGTTTTCGCGGTGGTGCTGATCGTCATTCTTCCGCGCAGCCGAAACATTCAGCCCTGGAGCCTGATTTACGTTCTTTTGCTGTATTCGATGCTGATTGCGGCATTGCTGACCCCAGGCCTTTCCGACAAGGTGTTCGTCTGGTTTTTCCTGATCCCCGTGATCGCCCATTTTCTTCACGGTCGCCAGTTAGGAATGCCGCTGTCTCTGATACTGCTGACGATCGCCTGGTTTCTTTACTATCGATACCACTTCAATACGCCCGGGCTCATGGATATGGTGGGCATGACGAATGTCGTGGCCTGCAGCCTGGTTTTGACAGGCGGCGTCTACGCTTACGAAACCGTTCGAGAGAATGCCGCAGAACGTCTGCATCGTATTGCCTCGACCGACTCACTGACGGGCCTGTCCAATCGAAAACATCTGCGCGAGCTGCTGGACGACACCCTTGCGCACGCCAAATACGCCGGCACCGGTTTCAGCCTTCTGACCCTGGACCTGGACCACTTCAAAACCATTAACGACCAATACGGACACGATGTCGGCGACCAGGTACTGATCGCCGTGGCCGATGTGATGCAGCAACGGTTAAGAGCCGCTGACACACCGGCGCGCTGGGGCGGGGAAGAATTCCTGATTCTGCTTCCGGAAACCGACAAACCGGGATCCGAGAAGGTGGCCGAAAACATCCGACAGGCGGTCGACTCGCTGGAGGTGAAAGCAGGCGAAAGCAGGGTTCAGATAACCACGAGCATTGGCAGCGCGCAATTTCCGCAGGATGGGCAAACCATTCGGGAACTGCTGGAGGCGGCCGATCACCGGCTTTATCAGGCAAAGCACAAAGGACGCAATCAAGTGGTTGCTGGTGCGGCACTGCCATAATTTTCAGCTTCTAAAACAGGACGTTTATGGAAAATCGCCCGGGCTGGGTCTTTTATATCTCGCTACTTTTACTAACCGCTTTCGTGGGCCTTGGGGTAATGCTACCCGCAAGTCTGGAGGCCTGGACACAACAGGCCCTGATATTTACCACCGAACATTTCGGTTGGCTCTATCTGTTTGCGACAACGGGTTTCCTGGTGTTTTGCCTGAGCGTTGCCCTGAGCAATTACGGCAGCATCCGACTCGGGGCCGATGGGGAAACCCCGGAATTCGCCTACCCGACATGGCTGGGGATGATCTTCTCTGCCGGCATGGGTGTTGGCTTGGTCTTCTGGGGCGTGGCCGAGCCCATGAGCCACTACGTTGCGCCGCCTCTTGGTCTGGCTGAAGCTCGCACGCCTGAGGCTGCAGGACTGGCCATGCGTTATTCCCTCTTTCACTGGGGGTTCCACCAATGGGGCAACTTCGCGGTCGTGGGGCTGGCCATCGCCTACGTTCGGTTCCGCCAGGAACGGCCAGGCCTGATCAGCGAGACGTTTCGCATTACCCTCGGAGATCGCGTTGACGGCGGCATCGGCCACGCCATCAACATACTGGCCGTGGTGTCGACGGTCTTCGGTGTCGCTACCACACTGGGCCTGGGCATCATTCAAATAAACAGCGGCCTGACAACGGTTGCTGGCTTACCCTTTGGCCTGCAACCGCAGATGGCCATCCTCGCCGGTGTTGCGATCGTCTTCCTGCTGTGCGCCCTGACGCCATTGGAAAAAGGCGTTCGATACGTCAGTGACCTGAATATGTGGCTGGCTGCCATCCTGCTGCTGTTCGTGTTCTTTGTCGGCCCCACCGATTTCATTACCTCGGTGATGACCACCGCTGTGGGCGACTATTTCGATAACGTGATCGGCATGAGCCTGCTGATGACGCCCTACAGTGGCACGGAAGACTGGGTGGAACGCTGGACGATATTCTACTGGGCCTGGGGCGTCTCCTGGGCCCCGTTTGTCGGTAGTTTCATTGCACGGATATCACGGGGGCGTACCATTCGGGAGTTCGTGCTGGGCGTGATGGGCGTGCCTGTATTGCTGAGCACCATCTGGATTACCACCTTCGGCGGAACCGCTTTGCACATCGAGCTGTTTGGCGCAGGCGGTATTGGTGATGCGGTTGTGCAGGAAGTCAGCTCAGCGCTGTTCGTGACATTGGAACACCTCACCTCCGCTGAAAGCCTTGGCTGGTTGATGCTGTTGCTCATTGTTCTGTTCGTGATTACCTCCGCCAACTCGGCCACCTTTGTGCTCGGCATGTTTACCAGCAGAGGCGTGCTGAACCCCAGCCGCCTCATTCGCGTTATCTGGGGCGTCGTCCCTGTGTTTGTCGCGGGTGTGTTGCTGTTTTCCGGTGGCCTGTCGGCATTGCAGACACTGTCCATCGTGGCTGCCTTCCCTTTCATTGTACTGATGCTGTTCATGGCCGGGGCGCTGCTGCGATCTCTGCGCAACGAAAAGCGCCAGATTGAACTGCACGAGGCCATCATGAGGGAGCGCATTGAGCGGCTGCTTGACCAGCAGGATCTCTGAAACCGGGGCGACCCGGGAGTACAGAAGAGCCGCTGCAACCAGGTGCAACGCCCTCATGATGAAATCGCGAGCCGTGCGAGTGTCTGTACTGACGATTAGGCCGATGCCCGGTTTGCCTGGTCGCGCAACCTCAACTGGATGTCGGCCACGTCGCGCCTTGCCGGTTGGTATTCGTTGACCGGATGCGCCGCCGGGTAACCGATGGAGACACCGCACAGCAATTTGTAGTCTGCCTCTATCTCAAACCGTTCGCGAACGGGGCCGCCCCAGATGGCGAGCGCAGCCTGGGTACAGGTACCCAGGCCTTCGTCCACGGCCGCCAGCATCAACGACTGCAGGAAAATCCCCGCATCCAGGGCGCTGTACCGGCCCAGCTTGTCGTGCACGTAGACAAAAATCACCGTGGGCGCGCCGAAGAACTCAAAGTTACGCCGCATCTGACGGTCCCGCGCTGCATAGTCCTCCCGGTCGATGCCAAGGGTTTCATACAGGCCCATGCCGCACTCGAATTTGCGTTGGTGCAGCTCCTTCGGATACTTCACGTTCGGATTGTAGTCACCGTCCGGTAACACTTTACCGGTCACGCCATGCCACAGTTTCAGGGGCAAAGGCATGCGGCTGACACTGCTCGCCCGGTCATAGCGTTCGCACAGTTCGTCGCTGATGGCCCGGCGCACGTCGCCGCTGGCCACGGCCAGGCGATAGGGCTGCACATTGGAGCTACTGGGCGCTTTCAGGGCCTGCTTCAGCAACCGGCTCATCACGCCTGAAGGGATCGGAATATTGTGGTAGTGCCGGATGCTACGGCGATGATTCAAGGCATTGATCAGTTCCATGGGGCCTGCCTCCGTCTGGCTCTTCGGGGCCGAGCGAACTCGGACGATGAGCGGGCAGTATAGAAATCCCCTAAATGGCAATAAAGAGCCATTCAGGTAATATACTGTTGTTAAATCAGCAACAATTAGGGATTTCATGTCAGCCGTGACAGAGCAGGCGTTGTTTCTGGCCCTTGTGGAGGCTGGGAGTTTCAAAGGCGCCGCCGATCAACTGAAAATGAGTACGTCGGTGGTCAGCCGCCAACTGAAGCAGACCGAACAGGCCCTGGGCGTTCGGCTGCTGAATCGCACCACCCGCAGCCTGTCGCTGACCCAGGCTGGCCGGGTATACCTCGACTCCTGCCGACGGATTGAAGAAGAAAGGCGAACCACCCAACGCATGCTGCAAAACCTGACCGCCAAACCGGTCGGACGACTGCGCATTACCGCAACGCCCACGTTTGCGCACGCCCAGCTGTTGCCCGCATTGGCCGACTTCTCGCAAGACTACCCCGACATCCAATTCGACCTGACCGTCAGCGACCGACACGAAGATCTGGTCGAATCCGATCTGGATCTCGCCATACGCATCGGAGATCTGAAGGATTCGCGCCTGAAATCACGACGGCTACTCGCTTCCCGAATGGTGATGTGCGCCGCGCCGAATTACCTGCGGGAACGCGGATACCCGCAATCGCTGGAGGAACTGGGCCGGCACCGAATCATCTACAGCAGCCATTTGCCCGACATCGAAAAACGCCATCGGAACAGCCTGCCAGGCCTGGCGCTGCCTGAATCCCACAAAGTGCTGGTGGTGAACGACGTATTGTCCATATACCAGGCGGCCAAGTTGGGGATGGGGATTACCCTGTTACCGGACTACCTGATCCACAAAGACCTGGCCAATCACGCTCTGGAAGAGCTGTTCCCGAATCAGGCAAAGCCACCGCACGAAGTGTTCGCCCTATTCCAGGAAACCGACTTCATGCCCCACAAACTAAGGGTGTTTATCGATTTCCTGGCGGCTCGTTTTTAGGATCGGACACGTCGCTGCCGCCCCAAACCTCAGGCGACACCCGGGCCACATAGTCCGCAAAACTCCGCGCCGGCCGCCCCAGAACCTTCTGGACCGTGTTCGTGGTGTGTTCATTGCGGCCATCCAGCACGTTCACGAACAGCTCGTTGATCAGCCAGGCGATGTCGTCCGGTAAGCCCTCGGCTTTGGCGCCTTCAAGATACGCATCCACCGGCACCGGGGTGAAGCCGATCTCGCGGCCGCTGGCGTTGGCGATGGCCTGCACGCACTGGTCAAAGGTGAGCAATTCCGGCCCGGTGACTTCCAGTAACTGGTTGCGCAACGCGGGGTTGGTCAGCGCTGCCACGGCCACACTGGCGATGTCGTCCACATCGATGAACGGTTCACTGGCGTTGGGCTGCGGCAGCACCAGCTCGCCTGCCTGCAGGCCGTCCAGCATGAAACTCTCGCTGAAGTTCTGCATAAACCAACTGGCACGCACCACGTTCCAGGCCAGGCCGCTGGTTTCCACCACCTGCTCCGCCCGCCGGGCGCCTTCCTCGCCACGGCCTGACATCAGCACCAGATGCTCCACGCCCTGCTGCTTGGCCACCGCGACAAACTCGCGAATATCCGCTTCCGCCTGCGGCACGGCCAGGTCCGGGTAGTAGGTCACGTAGACGGCGCGCACGCCTTCCAGCGCCGCTGGCCAGGTGACGCGGTTTTCCCAATCGAACGGCACCTGCGAATTTCGGGACAGCCCGCGCGCACCAATGCCCATAGAATTCAGCTGCGCCAATACCCGCGCACCGGTTTTTCCGGTGGAGCCAACAACGGCGATCAATTCGGTTTTCATGCTCTGTATCCTCATAACAATGGTTTGGTTGATGCGGGCGTTAAGTCACCCGATGAACACCAGTTTACGAGGGCTTTTCTTGATGATTAATGCTTCTCAATCCATACTATTTTGCAGAACGTCCAAACATGGCCACCGCGGACACAACCTATGACCACCGACTTACAGCGAGACATTCCCACCACGTCCGACCCGCTCGGCGAGACTCTGTGCTCGCTGCGCATGGACGGCTCGGTGTACGCCACCGCCGAACTGATTGCTCCCTGGGGTATGGAGATGCCACCGATGGGCGGCAAGATGATGTTCCACATCGTCACCCAGGGCAGTTGCTGGCTGCGCTTCCACAATCAGGAAAGCCTGTACCTGCAAACCGGCGACCTGGCGCTGGTACCCAAAGGCGAAGGCCACTGCATTGCCCACAGTGAAGACCAGCCCTGCGAGCCGTTTTTCGACATCCCTGTGACCCGGCTGACGGAGCGTTTTGAAACCATGCGCTACGGCGGTAACCAGACAGACGGAGAAGAGAGCAACGGCGAGGAAACCCGCCTGACCTGCGGTGTGCTGGGGTTCGACCAGGTTGCGGCGCAAAAGCTGATTCGCGAACTGCCGCAGATCATCCACATCAAAGCCAGCGAAGGCGCCCTGCCCGCCCAGCTACAACCCATGATTCAGCTGATGGAACAGGAAGCCCGCGCGCTATCCCCCGGCGGCGTGACGGTGATGGCGCACCTGGCCGACATCGTGGTGATTCAGGCCATCCGACACTGGATTACCCACAGCCCGGAAGCCCGCACCGGCTGGCTGGGCGCCCTGAAAGACCCGAAACTGGGCAAGGCCCTGGCCGCCATCCACGCCCGCCCCGAAACCGACTGGACCGTCGACCGCCTGGCCGCCCACGCCGGCATGTCCCGCTCCGGCTTCTCCGCCCGCTTTACCGAGGTGATCGGCACCTCCGTGAAACACTACCTGACCGAATGGCGCATGAATCTGGCAAGGCTGCGAATCGGGCAGTCACCGGTCACGCTGACCGAACTGGCCGAGGAGCTGGGGTATCAGTCGGAAGCAGCGTTTTCGCGGGCGTACAAACGGGTGTTTGGGGTGCCACCGTTAAGGCAGAGGCAGATTCACACAGACGTGATGCAAGCTTCGTAAAATCGCTATCGCTTGAAACCAGGGCGAAAGCGTCGTACTTCTTCGAGTAACGAAGGTTCATAGCGTCAATGATCATTGACGCATCGGGAAGCTCTATTGGAGGGAATCGTCTCTCTCAATCGGTCTTTGCTGGGTCAGAAAATCTTCACGGTAATGCCGCCGGAACGACTCATGGACGACCGTCGGCAGCCAGCGCTCAATCGCTTCCCGATAGGCCTCGGTCTTGCGAATTCGAGCCAACGCCTTGTCGATTTCGACAATCAGTTGGCGTCCGGTGGCGGTCTTTGAGCAGCCGATATAGGAGTAGGAGAATTCACTGGATTCCCTGATGGGGAGAAACGCGATATCACGCCCGAGTTCTCGTGTCGCTTCCACATAACTGAATTCCATCGGAAAACCCAGCACATAGTCGACTCGCTTGTGCGTGAGCATTCGGATCAGCCCGGAATAGGCCGGGCTTGAAAATCGCTGATACACAGAGTCAGAGCCCTTGTGTAATGCCAGCAATTGGTCGATGTCTCGCCCATAAGCACGACCAAACTCAACACCCAAAACCAGGTCCGGATTACTCATCAGTCTTTCCAGGGCTACCGGCGGTTCCCCGAAACGATTCCTATCCTTGACGCGGATGGCGATGCCGTTGGAGGGCGCGATAATGCTGGGGCGCCGGGAAAAAACAATGTACTCCTGGCGCTCCGGGGTGATTTTCATCGCTGGATTACAAACATTCTGCCCCTCTTCCAAAGAACGCAGGACCCGTGATGTTGGCACGATGGTGCGTTTGTGGGTGTATTCGGGAAGGGCCTCGGTAAGGAGATCCAGTAAGCGGTCGGTTATGCCTGTCTGGGCCTCTTGGGCTTCCGGGGAAGGGTTTTGATCCTCGGCTTCAATGTGGTGATACGGCGGAATTGTAACGTCAACCCAGTGAATCACTTCCTTGGCGAAAGCCAAACCGGACTTCGAAACGGCACCCAACAATACAATTGCTATAACGGCCCATCGAAGTGTGTTCATGGATAGTGACCTGTCCCATCGAAACCAATTAGAAAAATCGTTTAGCCGAATTGATACTAACACCCTAACCGCGGCATGGCTTGGTCACGTTTCGTTTTCAGGTAATTCCGGTTGCCTCTCACTGCGCCAGACTCGAATGAGCACAACGTTTCAAACTCTCTCAATTCTGGAGTAACTGGAACACCGGCAAGTCCGTAATAGTGCCGGCAGCGCCCCATTGATAATCGATACGAACGAACCTCAGTGCCTCCTCGCAAGCTTGAAATTCCTTTCGTAATTCTTGCCAGCTCAACATGAAGCCATTTCCATTTAACGCCTTCATGACCAGAGGCCAGCGCGGAGCGGCTTTTTCGCATATGCAAATAGTACCAGAACCAATATTAGAAATAGCAACCACCCGAATGGTTGCAAAAGCATGTTTGAATTTAATGGATCAAAAATCAAAAACAATATAATTAAGCAAGATACATATAGGTCAATTCGTCCGAAACTTGGCTTATCTGAACCGTAAATTTCTGAATTGAACGCGCCTCAATTAAACTGGGAGCAGTCCTTTTTCTCTCACTTCAATAAGTGCATCCAGCACTACCTGCACACGCTTGGGGACGAATCTCTTACTCGGATACAAAGCATGCACAGGAAGTAGCATCGGGCTAAATTCAGGTATACACAGGATCAGTTCACCTGAGGCAACATATTTTTCCGCAACATATTCGGGTAACCCAGCAACACCCAATCCTGCAAGTGCTAAATCCAGAACTGAAAACACATCGTTCAGAGCAAATCGTACATTTGAACTAAGCCTTTGCGCCTGTTCAGTTGGCCGAAGCAACCCCGGTTTCGATACAAGTATAATCTCATGCTGCGAGAGGTCATCAATTGTCACAAGAGGACTACGTTCGCTAATATATGCAGGTGATGCATATAGCCTCACCGATCCTTCGCGCAGCAAGACAGAGTATGCACTGGAATCCTCCAATTTACCTTCTCGAATAGCGATGTCGATTTCGTCTTCGACAAAATCGTGAATCTTGTCGCTCAACTTAAGATCAAATCGCAACTTTGGGTGTTTTCGGCTTAGCTGCGCCAAGATTGGTACAACATGAATTCGACCAAACGCGGGAGTGGCAGAAATCCGAACGGTTCCTTCTACCTGAGCTGTCTCATCAGATATCGAACTGATAGCGGCAGCAAGTTCATCAAGAAGTGGCCGCGCAAGTTCATATATTTTCGTCCCGGCCTCAGTCGGGCGAACACTCCGGGTGCTTCGTTGAAGTAAGCGAACGCCTATATCCTCTTCCAAGCGATTGATCTGCTTGCTTATCGCCGAGGCTGTGATCCCTATATGCTCTGCGGCCCCTGTAATTGATCCGCGCTCAATAACCACGGCCAAAGTACGTAATCCATTAAGTCGAACACCAATTATTGCGTCCTTAATGGACATAATTATTTTCCTTTTTCGTTATTGCGGACAATACAGACTAGGCATAGGGTATGCCAATCATCAATGAAACGGGAATAGATATGATTCAATTAAGGTATCCTTTTACGCGAAACTGGCTTTTCTATCTGCTGGTTTTCGCTTATGCAATCTTAATCGGCAGAATGACTTTTGCACTGTGGTTAGGGGATGGAATAAACGTCTTTGCGAGCTATAGCAGCGCAGTTTCTGCTGCACCTTTGGTCGTCGATGCAAACTACGTCTATTGGTCAAAGACCTGTTTTCTTTTCCTGACAATGCTTCTTGTTTCTCTAAATATTGACTATCGTTTCGCAGTCGGGTCAGGGTGTTTTTTCTGGGCAACTAGCCTCATATTGATGTTTGGGACTAGCCCAGTATTGTTGACATCCGCTATTCTTGGTCTTTTGATCGCGGGCATTCAAGTCAAACGCAGGGAGGTTCTTGATGCGAGATAGCGAAGTCTATCTTGAGTCGATGGCGGACTCTCACTTGCACCATAACGCCCGGCTCACGCGCCGGTTTGGAGCCGCGAAGCGGCGTAAAAGCGGTCGCCATGATGCCGCTTGTTATGGTTAGTGAAGATGTCAAATATTCGAAACCGCATACAGCAATATCACCACACAACATGCTAAAGCGATAACTCCGCCCAAGATCACTGGAATACAACAGAACGCACTTCGCATTAACGAAGAATTCTGCTTTTCACACACTCCTGCCAACCTAGTAGGCACCTCCCAGCCACCCAAAACCCGAATTTAAGGCACACAAAAAAACCGGAGCTGGTGCCGGTGGTGATGGCTTCGGGTTCCGGGCCTTTGTGGTCGGAGCGGTTGTCGAAGCTGTTTTCGTCGTTGTTGCCGTTGAAGTTGTCCGGGATCAGGCTGGCGGTGATGCGTTCAAACTCGCTGCCACTGTCGAATACGCGCTGACCGCCATCCACGCCCGCCCCGAAACTGATTGCCTTCGCCGCTATATTCCTGGAAGACAATGCCCCAGAGGTCGCAGGAAACGAGCACAACGCCGAGGAAGTTGAACGCCTCCGACGTTGGCCCACGGTGTCGCAAAGCTCGCTATGTGCTTTTAGCAGATAGTAGGTTCGACAAGCGCTGGTTACCGAGTCTATTTGCGAGGTCGATGGCACTTTCTCCTGATGAATTCTTTAGAAATGGGTCCGCACCATTCTCCAACAAGAAACGAACGAACTGTTCGTCATCACGTGAAATGGCTACAAATAATGGCGACAGATTGCCATTGATTGCAAAGCCATTCGGATTTGCACCGTTGCCAATCAACGCCGCAGCTGCGTCAAAATTTCGATCGTAAACAGCATAAATCAGTGCATTCATTCCATCAGGCGCTTCAGCATCCAGACTCACACCTTTTTGATCCAGACGATTCAGAACGCCGACGCCTGCCGAATAAGACGAGAGAGCGTAATAAACTCTCGCCAAATTGGGCGTTGTCGCCTTTGCTTGCAACAGAGATGACTGACTTGCCTGATTACCCATCGCTGCCCATTGGTGAAACCGTGCCTCTGACAAAATCAGGTTGGCCGAGCAACCTCCATTGTTTGCCTTCACCGAGTAGCGAATCGCTCTGTCGTAATCATTGGTATAGCGCACCAACACACGAGCATGCTGACGATACAAACAATAAAATGGATCATTGCTCAATACTTGATGGTGCGTTTCCAGTGTCTCATCAGCCTCAGACACCCGGTTGGCTCTCAGGTAAAGGTTGGACAAATCCAGAATCGAGTTTCTGTACGCATACCGATTAACGTCAGGGACGCGCCTTTGCCCTCTTACTTTTTCCAGTAAGCGTATTGCCTCTTCAGTGAGGCCTTGTTTATCTTTTTGTAGCGCCCAATTGTGCCAAACCCACCAATTGTCGGTACCTAACGATGCAATTTTACGGTGCAGAGCTTCAGCGTCGTCGAACCGCTCTTGAACTGTAAAAACATAACCCAGGAGCACCATGACATCGATATTGTCTGGCGCAATCTCCAGAGCTTTCAAGAGGACATCAGAAACATACTTCCCGGTTGCCGACGGTGCACGCTCACTGAAGTCTTCTCGGGTTTTCATTAAATAGCGGGCAAGCTCAACATAGGCTTTCGGCTGATTCGGATCTAAGTTCATCGCCTCATCAATATAACCTTTCGCCAACTCCATTCTTTGGCCAGTGTCCAGCAGGGTTTTTGCTTTGGCGACCAGTTGCTCCGCTTTTTCCTCTTTATCCAGCCAGGGGATGCCGGCAATCCGGTAAAACTCCTCAGTGCTTAACTCTTCAGTCGCCAATCTATCTAGCGTTGTGTTCGATATAGAGTCTCCAGTCGATAGGCCTGTGCCGATCTCAAGGTGCCCACTGATCGCTTCGTCGCCGACGTCGAAAAATTCAATGGCTGAGTCGAAGGCCATTAACTTAGTGGTCAACGGACGTAAATCTGCAACCGGAATTCTGTCATTCAATACTAAGTGGACGTTTTGCCCTGACCCAATTACGTTCTTAACCGATATATCGTCAGGCGACATTCCTTTCTCAACTAACCAGTTGATTAGCTCGACCCTATGAGGCACTCGCTCGCTGATCGTTACTGATTTCAAAACCTCAAAACCATGTCCATTTTTTTTGTGGTCGTTCTCTGCAGACGAAAGCGATGGCCAGTCGATTCTTACTTCATACCTCGCGACTGAGTTGAGAACCTCTCGGCCATCCATATCCCAAACTTCAAAATCTATAACATTGGTTGAAAACCCTGATTTCGGATAAATCGTTCTCGGAATATAAACGGTTACACGTCGCCCTTCCTTGGCTGTCTTACTCAGGAAAACCCAATGCTTTTTGGGTAATGAAAGACCCTCTTCCAGAGTGATGCCCAGCTTCTCATATTTCTTTTTTGTTGGTTGGAAATATGTAAATGCTATGGTTGATCCCCAGTAATTAGACTCAATGATTTCTGGGTCAGAGAACTTTAACTCTCCTGTATAGTAGTAGCTCTGACCACTCGTCTCGGACGGGCCCAAGAGCATGTTCTTAGCATGATAGTAAATATTATTTTTCTCTCCTAAGTATGCGAAAACGGCTATGAGAGAAACCAATAATAGATACTTCTTTTTCATGCTTATCCCCTTTCCCTGGATGGATTATTTGCTCTTTTTCACTGACAAATACGGATGTGAAACGCACGATAGCCGAATTCACCGCCGTGATCGACTCAAAATACCAAGCCCGAGTTTGGGTTGATTCATTTTTTGACTAACACCTGCACCTACACAGCTTTGGCGTTTCGCCGTTTTCGATCTTGGACATCCAAGCCCAGACACACCCGTTATCCATTTCCCACAAATCAGAATGGCGAGAATGACTAACAGCGAGATGGCTGTCTTTTCATGGAAGATCACTCGGACGAGTTAAAACATACCTGCAGATTTCATTGCACTTGCCGCCCAAAGGATTGCTGCAATTCCAATAAGCTGAACCGCCACCCAGGATGCCAGTGCGAAAAAAGGGGTCGTGCCCTTGTCGACCAACCGATACACGAAAACCTGGTAGAGCACACCGGTAACGAACAGACCAACAACGACCGCCAGCAACCACATCAATGGGTCCAAACGAGACGCGATGACCGCGACAACGAAATAGAGCGGCAGGGAGGTGATCCCTGAAACCCACCACTTTCTTTCTATACTCATCACTATTGGAACCTGTTAACGCCTAGGTTAAGCAGCCGGACTGGCGCGCGAAGCGCGGCGGGACGGTCGGCTTGAACCGTTTGTTAGGTGACAGACTCACGATCGATGACCCATCGTGAATGCTCCTTCTCACCCACTATCCGTAGGCGCTCAAGCAGTGAATGTCGATCCTCGTATGTCATGCCAGTGGTTGGTATCGGGGCCAAATACCTCATGATGATTTTTCCCGGGCGGATTTTCCAGGCTCCGGGCGGCATACATTGTCGGCTGCCCGCCATATAAACTGGGAATATCGGGACCTGGGCACTGATTGCCATGACAACTGGCCCTTTCTTGTAGGGGCTCAGGCTGCCGTCGACACTGCGTTTTCCTTCAGCAGACAAGTAGACTAGGCCGCCATTTGCAGCGTACTTCGCCGCCTTCTCAATCTGGCGTTTTGATTGAGAAGGATTCTGGCGAACAATGACCCAGCCGAGAATAAACGAGACCCAGCCGAAAAATGGAATTAGCGCGTACTCGATGTTCCAGATTGCATTGACCGGCTTGTCCCAGGCCGCGAACCCTACCGTGGGGTCAATAATGCTCTGTTGTGTCAGCCCGACGATTATCCCGCCCTGTTCCAGTTGCTCGGGCCCGATGTCGTACTGCACTTCGAACGATATGCCAAATGTGGACAGAAACGCCTGGTTCCAAGCCCGCACCATGCGCCTGCCTAGACGGTCGGAAAAAGGGGCAATAACCAATGCGCCTCCCAAAAGAGGCGCCATCAGCGCAAGTACCAGTGCGTACCGAGCAATTTGTGAGGCCGTATCCATGATTGTCACCTAACGGTGCCAGCATGGGCGAGTGAAACGAGTCCAGCCCACGTTTCTTTGTGGGCGAGCATGACTGGCCTTGTTAGGTGGACGATTAATTGGCTTGTTTACATTGAGCATGTTCAACCTCTGCTACCACTCGAAGCTTCTCTAGCAAAGAATTTCGATCGTCATAGGTGAGCCCCTTCGTTGGAATAGGCTCTAAGTAATGAAGAACAATTGTTCCAGGCCGAATCCTCCATTCACCTACCGGAAGGCAATGCCTAGCGCCAGCAATGTAAAGAGGATGAATAAGAGCCTGCGACTCAATAGGCAGAACCGCCGCACCTTTTTTATAAGGCATCAGTTCTCCATCAATACTCCGCATTCCCTCTGCCGATATCAGAATTAAACCACCGTTTTTTGCGTAAAGAGCAGCCTTGCGTAATTGTCTCTTTGATTGTTTGGGCCATTGCCGAACAATGACCCACCCCATCAAGCTTGGCGCCCAACCTAAGAATGGAATAAGCGCGTATTCGATATTCCAAATACTCATCAGCCGCTTATCACATCTTGAGGAAATAGCCGTTGGGACAATTAAGCTTTGTTGATTGAGGACAACTATAACTCCACCTTCCTCGAGCTGAGACTGACCGTTCTCAAATTTAACTTCGACTACGACCCCAAATATCTTCATCGTTGTTTGACTCCAGCTACGAATAATTCGCCAACTGCGATCTAAGGAAATTGGGGCGACAACTACCGCGGCTCCCAGCATAGGAACCATCAGACTTATCGATAATACATAACGAATTAGTTGATTAATAATATCCACAATTTACCTAACGCCAAGCTAAGCGGCGGCCTGACAAGGCCGTCCGATGGAGGCCGAAGGCCGAAAAAACTTAAGCGCCTTGTTAGGTGTCACTTTCGAGCTTCTCGATACATGAGGTATATTTTTGGAGATTCGCCTGCTTGTATGGTTCCAGTTGCCTCGAAACCGTGTCGTTGGTAGAGCGTTATATTTGCCGGGTTCGTTGATTCAAGATATGCGGGCATTCCCGCAGAATCTACACGCTCGAGGAATGCATGCATCATTGTTGCCCCGTGTCCGCAGCCATACTTTGTAGGATCAACCCCTATCATCGCCAAGTGCCAAACTGGCTCATCTGGATGATGTTCGCCCATCAATTTGAGCACACTAAAAACATCTTCTAGCTTTTCCGGGGAAACAGTACGTTGAATGATGTCTGCGATTCTGTCTTCATCGGGGTAGGATCCGGGCTCAAGCCATAGGGCAGCTCCGAAATATCCCGTTGTACATTGAGCACTGCCATTCACGATCGCGCCACCACCGAAAGCCTCTGCAAATGCGGGCATGTTGCTTAAATAACTGTGAGGCTCAGGCCAGACCCATCTAAATATAGGGTCGTGAATAAATGCAGCCGTAATTGCGCTGAGTACCT
The DNA here is from genome assembly GCF_030053415.1 of Marinobacter sp. CHS3-4. Taxonomy (GTDB): domain Bacteria; phylum Pseudomonadota; class Gammaproteobacteria; order Pseudomonadales; family Oleiphilaceae; genus Marinobacter. The sequence continues at coordinate 691,526 of NZ_JASGBJ010000001.1, read as the reverse complement.
TATATCGCTCTTCTTCAGACGCTATGTGGGCAGCTGCAGAGTTCATTATTTTTTCTCACTAATTAAGACACCTAACAGCAAATAGACCGAATTCTTCGTTAATGCACAAATCTGACTTCTACATTTGTGCGCGGCATTATTCCGCAAAAACACTGAACTCGATCAAAATTAATCACACATAATCAATAACCTACAATTTTTTTTGCTCTAATATAAAAGAACGCTCTTCGCATTAATGGAGAATTCTTTTTTTTCACACACTCTTGCCAACTTAGTAGACGCACCACTTGCCAGCCACACAAAACCCAAATCAAAGGCATAAAAAAGCGGCCCTTCCGATGGAAAGGGCCGCCTGCTCTCATCACGCTTTTCAGCGCTCTCTTATATGCCACGGGATCAGTGCCCGAGGTAGCTGCGGTACATCCACACCGTCTTCTCTTGCTGGGAGATGTAATCGCTCATCAGCGCCACCGTGCCTTCGTCGTTGGCTTCGCCTGCCAAGTTCAGCAGTTCGCGCTGTTTGCCAATCAGTTTGGCAAAGCTTTCCACGATGTTTTCCATCGCTTCTTTACCATCAGACACGTCTTTACGCTCCTGCACCTCGGACTTCTCGATATAGGTGCTGTAAGCGTGGGCGGGGCGATGGCCCAGAGTCAGTACCCGCTCTGCAATCTCGTCGATTTTCAGAAGCAGGTCGTCGTACAGTTCCTCAAACTTCACGTGAAGTTCAAAGAAGTTGTCGCCCTTGATGTTCCAATGGTAGCCGCGCACGTTCATGTAGAAGATCTGGTAGTTGGACAGCAGATCGTTCAGGTGGTCGGCTAGCTTGGCTGTTTTTTCAGTATCCAATCCAATGAAGTTAGTACTCATGCGTGTCTCCTTGAACGCGAGTGAATTATTTACGTTCAAGGTATGGTGAATGCAGCTTTTCGTACAGTTTAGATCTCCAATATCCTCAATAGCATTCAGTTATCAATCTTTTTAGAGCTAATAGCTACTGCCTAATTATTAAACGGGTGATCACACCCCGGGGCCGCAATCCAGGCAGCCCTCTTCCGGCGCCGGGCCAATGCTCAGGTTTTTATTGAGGTCTTTCAGCGCTGACCGCAGCCCTTCTTCGATCACGGGGTGGTAATAAGGCATTTCCAGCATGTCGCTGACCGTCATTCGCTGCTGGGCAGACCAGGCCAGCAGGTGGCCGATGTGCTCCGCCGCCGGGCCGAACATTTCTGCCCCCATGAACAGGCCGGTGCCGTGCTCGCCATAGACGCGTAGCAGCCCTTTGTTCTTGCCAATCACTCGGCTTCGGCCCTGGTTCTCAAACGACACTTCCCCCACCGCAAAGCAACCACGACACCGCTCGTTTACCTGCTGCTTGGTCAGGCCGACGGTGGCTATCTGCGGGTCGGTGAACACCACCGCCAGGGGTGTTTTGCGCAACCCGGTTCGCACCTGTGGATAGGCAGCGGCATTGTCGCCAGCGATTCGGCCTTCGTCGGCGGCTTCGTGCAGTAGAGGCAGGCTGTTATTGGCGTCGCCCGCAATAAAGATGTGGCTGTCGCCGCAGCGTAGGGTATAGGCGTCGAACAGGGGTGTGCCACGGTCATCCAGTTCGATGTCGGCGTTTTGCAGGTCCAGATCGTCCACGTTCGGGATACGCCCGGTGGCGGCCAACAGGTAGTCGAAGGTTTCGGTGGTTTCCCGGCCATCATCCACGAACGTCACGGCCACGCCGTCGTCTACCCGGGCGACCTTTTTGACGTCGGCATTCGGGTGCAGGGGGAATTCCTCGTTGAAGGCCTCCAGCGCCAGTTGCCGGATGGCGTCATCCTGTATCGGGCCCACCGAGCCGCCCCTGCCGAACATGCGTACCCGCACCCCCAGCCGCGCCAGCGCCTGGCCCAGTTCAAGCCCAATCACACCGGGCCCGAACACGGCGACGGATTCGGGCAGGTCCTGCCATTCGAAAATGTTGTCGTTCAGTACCAGCCGGTCTTTGGCGTCTTTCAGAACACCCGGAACCGTGGAGCGAGAGCCGGTGGCAAGGATGATGCGCTCGGCTTCTACTTCAACGTCTTCACCCACCATCAACCGATGGGGGCTAACGAACCGGGCGTGGCCTTTCAGGCGATGCGCTTCCGGGAAATTCTCAACGGAACGGATCACACCGCCTACGAACCGGTCGCGTTCTGACCGCACCCGTTCCATCACCCGCTTGCCGTCGATGTTTACTTTGCCGGCGGACACGCCAAACAGGTCGCCGTGGCGCATGTTGTGGGCGCTTTCTGCGGCGGCGATCAGCAGTTTGCTGGGCATGCAGCCCACGCGCGCGCAGGTGGTACCATAGGGGCCGCCTTCGATCAGCACCACGTTGTCGGTGACTTTGCGCACCCGCTGGTACGCCACCATGCCGGCCGTGCCTGCGCCAATAATGGCAACCTCTACCTTGCGCTTCTCCACTGCGATACTCCTTGCCTGATGAATCTTCGTGTCATGAGTATAGGGGTGATTTTTCGGCCGGAGGAATCTATTCTCCGAGCCTGTGTTTTAAAACCATCAACCGGATAGCCACCAATGCAAACCTACTGGGCAGAGTTCCTGACCGTTGCGCTGATTCATTTTCTGGCCGTCGCCAGCCCGGGGCCGGATTTTGCGGTGATGCTGCGCCAGGCACTGTGCCAGAGCCGTCGCAATGCCCTGCTGACAGCCACCGGGGTGGGCACGGGCATTCTGGTGCACGTGAGCTATTCGCTGTTGGGGATCGGGCTGATCATTCAGCAGTCGTTGGTGCTGTTCAACATTCTGAAGGTGATCGGCGCGTTGTATCTGACATGGATTGCCGTGCAGTGTTTGCGGGCCAAAGCCGGTGGTGTGCATGTGGACACCCGCAATGCCAAACCGCAAACCGGCGCGGCGGCCTATCGGCTGGGTTTTCTGACCAACACGTTGAACCCGAAAGCCACGCTGTTTTTTGTGTCGCTGTTTTCCGTGGTGATCAGCCCGGGCACACCGGCGCTGGTTCAGGGGGCTTACGGCCTGTATATGGCGGTAGCGACTGGCCTGTGGTTCATGCTGGTGGCGGTGTTTTTTACGCTGCCGCAGATTCGCCGGGGCTTTAACCGCTTTGGCCACTGGCTGGACCGCCTGATGGGCGGCGCGCTGCTGTTACTGGCCGGCCAGCTGCTGCTGTCGACCGCAACCGGGGACGCACCCACCAAAGACGCGCCCTGATTCAAAGGCCGCGGATCAGCGTATCCGTCTGGCTCCAGCTCAGGCAGGGATCGGTGATGGAACAGCCAAATACCAGCTCGCCGTCGTCGCTCTGCCTACCTTCTTGCAGGAAGCTTTCCAGCATCAGGCCCACGATGCTTTGATTGCCCTTCTGCTTTTGCGCCATCACCTCCCTGGCGATGTCGATTTGCCGCAGTGCCTGCTTGCGGGCGTTGTCGTGGCTGCAATCCACCATCACGGATGTGGACACACCGGCAGCCTCCAGGGCTTCCATCGCGGCGCCAATGCTCTGGTCGTCGTAATTGGTCAGGCCACGGCCACCTCGCAACACCAGATGGGTGTCGGGATTGCCGTCGGTGGTAATCATCGACGGCATACCAGCACCACTCACCCCGAAATGCTGATGGGAATGCGCGGCGGATTTCATGGCGTTGACCGCCACCGCCACGCCACCGTCGGTGCCATTCTTGAAACCCACTGGCATGGGCAGGCCGCTGACCATTTCACGATGCACCTGGGATTCGGTGGTGCGGGCGCCAATGGCAGTCCAGCTGATCAGGTCGCCCAGGTAATCCATGGCGAAGGGGCTCAGGGCTTCGGTGGCCAATGGCAGGCCCAGTTCGGCCAGGTTCAGTAACAGGCGGCGGGAACGCATCAGGCCTTCGTTCAAATCACCCTGACCGGTGCGGTCCGGGTCGTAGAGCATGCCTTTCCAACCAACGGTGGTGCGGGGTTTTTCCAGGTAGGCTCGCATCACGATCAGGAAGCGGTCGCTGACATCCTCCGCCAGCTGTTTGAGCTTTACGCCGTATTCCATCGCCGCGGCTTCGTCGTGGATGGAACAGGGGCCTACCACGATCAGGGTGCGGGCATCTTCCTGGTTGAGCACCCGCCGTACGGCCTGGCGGTGCTCCAGAATCTGCGCCTGCACCTGGGCCGGAACCGGAAAATCCGCCCGCAGCTGGTTTGGCGTGGGCAACGCGGTGTGCTGCCGCGCGGGCTGTTCGGTCAGATTATCGGCATTGGCCGTGTCAGCGGTCATTGGCATGTTCATTGTTATGGTTCCTGTTTTCCCTTCGTCAGAATCAAAAAGCCCCGGCTGGGCTACCAGTCGGGGCTTCTTCTGAGTCCGGTGGCAGCCTGGGTTTTGAGCCGGGCTGCCTTCCTCTTTGTTCAGTGGGTTACTTGTTTACTAACCCTGAGGGCGGCCGCGGCTCTGGCTAAAATAGCCATAACCAAACCACCAAAAAAACACAGCAGCGACCGCAGCCATCGGCTTGGCGCCGAAAACTGACTGAACGTTAAATTGACAGATCGCGTGTGTCGTCTTCATGCTTTTCAATATACCCCCCGTATTTCCGGGATTGCAACCCGCGGTGCGGGTTTTTGCGTAACCGATCGTCTGAGCCGGAGCCAGATATGCGTCTGAAACCTGCCCTCTCTTCATTCCTGTTGATAGTGATGCTGATCTCAAACCTGGCCATGGCTGCTCCGGAAGCCCGGCAGTATCAGCTCAGCCAACGCCCCGCCGCCGATGTGGCCCAGCAGATTCGGGACCTGTACCCCAGCGATGAAGTCACTGTGACCAGCCAGGGCCAGCAGGTAATTGTGCGGGCGGAGCCGTCCGTGCTGGACGAGATCGGCCAGCTGGTCACCACCATGGATGTGGCGCCTGTGCAGATGAAAGTCACCGTGCGTTCGTCCAATTCCGGAATGGGCAAGCAAGGCGGTGGCGGCGTGACCATTACCAACAACAATGTGACGGTTCAGGCCGAACGAAAGGTCACCACCACCCAGAGCAGTCGCCAACGATCGCTGATTGTGCAGGAAGGCCAGTCTGCCCAGATTTCCTCAGGCCAGGTGCGAACCCTGCCGATCGCGATTCGCGGCGGCCGCAACCCGGCGGCGTTTCTGGAACAGGTGGAAACCCGCAGCGGCTTTATCGTCAGCCCCCAGGTAATTTCCGATCAGGCCATTGAGTTGAACATTGTGTCTTTCGAGGAGGACCCGGACAGCGGCGTGCCCGGTTATGAAACCGAAGCCCTGATGACCCTTCGCCGGGTAGAGCCGGGCCAGTGGGTGTCGCTGGGCAGCGTTCAGGAAAGCCGGTCCGGCTCCCAGGCAGGCATCGTGTATCAAACCGGCCAGTCCGGTAATCAGTCCACGTCCTGGGAAGTTCGGGTGGATCTGCTTTAAGGAAGGTGGATTACTGATTCGGGTCGCAATGCTTTAGCAGCACGCTTTTGGCCTCGTTGATCTTGGCGGCCAGGTAATCGTTGCCGCCACGGTCCGGATGCAGCTTCTGGATCAACCGCCGGTGGGCGTCGATGATCTCTTCACGGCTGGCGCTGGCCGATACTCCCAGGGTATCGCAGGCTTCGTTCAGGTCCATGCCGCCGCTGCTGGCAGAGCGCCCGGCGGATTCGTTGCCGTTGTTCTGGCCTTGCTGCTGGCCGGACTGGCCCATGCGGCGGATGAATGGCAAAACCTTCAGCAAAGCGGGAAGTTTGCGCAACAGCGGTAACAATGCCGCAATACCCGCCGTAATAACATGTACCCGCCCGGTCAGCACCAAAAACAGCAGCATGGCGGCACCGACGACCAGCGCGATTTTCCAGGCAGCGGCCTTTTTCTTTTCAGGGCTTAATGCGCCCCACTGCTTGAGAATAATAAAGACGGCGGCCGCCAGGGCGATGCCAAGTATCCACTGCATGGGCTGATCCTGTAGTCACTCTGTCGCGTAGTTGAGGTGCTTTCGCCGTAATTGTACGCAATTCCCCTGACAAGTCAGCGACAGCGTTTCCGGACTTTGTATAGGATGCTATCCTTTGCGGCTTAACTGTTTTTTACCAGGATTTCCATTATGCGCACCGCTTCCCGCTTCCTGATCGTCATCATCATTCTGGGTGCTGTCCTAGGCGGCATCTTTGGCTACAAGTTCTACCAGTTTGGCCAGATGCAGGAGCAGTTCTCCCAGCCCCAGCCGCCGGCAAAGATTTCAGCTGTAAAGGCTCAGACGGAAAGCTGGACGCCGCAGATCAAGGCCGTGGGTAGCGTGGAGGCCATCAACGGCATTGCGGTGGCCAACGAAGTACCGGGTGTGGTGGAAACCATTAACTTCGAATCCGGCGACGCGGTCAAGAAAGGCGACGTGCTGATTCGCCTGGACGCAGCAATCGATCAGGCGGCCGTGCGCACTCGCCGGGCCGAAGCGCAACTGGCAAAGCAGGAATTCCAGCGCGTATCGGACCTGTTGCCCAAGCGGGCGGTGTCCCAGTCCCAGTACGACGAAGCGAAGGCCAACTTTGATGCGGCTCAGGCACGGGTGAACGAAGCGGAAGCCCAGCTGAGCAAGAAGGTAATTCGCGCCCCGTTCGACGGCAACCTGGGCCTGCGTTTGGTGGATCAGGGCGAATACATTGCCACCGGCACGCCGATTGTCGAAATCAATATGCTGGACCCCATTTACGTGGACTACACCCTGTCTGAAAAAGACCTGCCGATGGTAGCCAAAGGCCATTCCGTGGTTGCCACGGTGGCCGCGGTTCCGCAGCAAACCTTTGAAGGTGAAGTCAGCGCCATCAACACCTCGGTGAACCCGGAAAGCCGCACGGTGCGCGTTCGCGCCACCCTCGATAACAGCGAGAAACTGCTGCGCCCGGGCATGTTCGCCACCATCAACACCCGCCAGCCGCAGGATCAGACCGTGGTCACCGTTCCACGCACGGCCATTTCCTATAACACCTATGGCGATTTCGTGTTTGTGGTCACGGAAAACGAAGACGGCCAGCTAATCGTCAAGCGCCGCACGGTTCAGACCGGCAATACCCGTGACGGCCGCGTTGCCGTACTGAACGGCCTGGAAACCGGCGAGCAGGTGGTCTCCAAAGGCCTGTTGAGGCTGCGGGCCGGCCAGACAGTAGAGATTCTGGATGAGCAATCATCCGAACAAGCCAGCGAATCAGCGGAGGCGTCTGAATAATGCGGTTCACTGACATATTTGTTCAGCGACCGGTATTAGCGACGGTCGTCAGCCTGCTGATTCTGCTTCTGGGTGCCCGTGCGGCTCTGGAAATGGAAATCCGGCAGTATCCAGAGCTGGAAAGCACCACGGTAACGGTGACCACCGCCTACCCCGGCGCCAGCTCTGACCTGGTCAAAGGCTTTATCACCACGCCGCTGCAACAGGCCATCGCCGAAGCCAGTGGCATCGATTACCTGTCTTCGACCAGTGCCCAGGGTGTCTCCACCATCGAAGCCAAGATGGTGTTGAATTACGACGCCAACGCGGCGCTGGCCGAGATACAGGCCAAGGTCGCCAGTCAGCGCAATGTGCTACCCGAAGCAGCCCAGGACCCGGTGATCACCTCCACCACCGGCGATTCCACGGCACTGATGTACATCGCCTTTTACAGCGAAGAGCTTCAGGTACCGCAGATCACCGACTACCTGAACCGCGTGGTGCAGCCCAAACTGCAGGCGCTGTCAGGCGTAGGTAAAGCGGAACTGCTGGGCCGCCAGTTTGCCCTGCGTGTGTGGCTGGACCCGGAGCGGTTGTCTGCCGTGGATATGACGCCGCAGGAAGTGGTCAACGTGCTGCTGGAAAACAACTATCAGGCGGCCGTTGGTAACACCAAGGGCGAATACACCAAGATCAGCATGACCAGCAACACCGACATCGGCAACCCGGACGATTTCCGGGATCTGGTGGTGAAGGAATCCGACGGCTCGTTGATTCGCCTGCGGGACATCTCACGCGTGGAGCTGGGCTCTGAAACCTACGATCAACTGGCACTGTACAAGGGCCAACCGGCAACCTACGTGGCCATTGAACTGTCACCGGGCGCCAACCCGCTGACCGTGGCCGGCCTGGTCAAAGACGAGCTGCCGGGCATTGAATCCCAGCTGCCGGAAGGCCTGGACGTTCGTCTGGCCTACGACGCCTCCGAGTTCATCGACGACTCCATCGACGAGGTGATCAAGACCCTGCTGGAAGCCCTGGTGATCGTGCTGGTGGTGGTGTTCCTGTGCCTGGGTTCCCTGCGCGCGGCCGTTGTACCGTCGGTGGCGGTGCCGCTGTCACTGGTCGGTGGCGCGTTTGTAATGCTGATGCTCGGGTTCTCGCTGAACCTGCTAACGCTGCTTTCTATGGTTTTAGCCATCGGTCTTGTGGTGGACGACGCTATCATCATGGTGGAGAACGTGCACCGGCACATCGAGGCTGGCGAAGGCCGGTTCGAAGCGGCGCTGAATGGCGCCCGGGAAATGGCAACGCCCATTATCGCCATGACCACCACGCTGGTGGCAGTGTACGCGCCCATCGGGTTTATGGGCGGCCTGGTTGGCTCGTTGTTCACCGAATTCGCCTTCACCCTGGCCGGCACCGTGGTGATTTCCGGCATCGTGGCACTGACCCTTTCGCCCATGCTGTCCGGCAAAATCCTCAAGCCGCACGGCGATTCCGGCCGATTCGAAAAGGGCGTTGAGAAGTTCTTCGATGGCCTGGCCAACGGCTACAAGCGCGCGCTCAGCTCGCTGATGGAAACCAAGTCCGTGGTGATTTTCTTTGCCCTGGTGGTGCTGGGTTCGATTTACTTCATGGTGTCCATGAGCCAGAGCGAGCTGGCCCCCACGGAAGATCAGGGCATTCTGTTTTATCAGGGCCTGGGCCCGCAGACCTCCACCCTGGAGTACCTGCAGCAGCACGGTGACGAAGTTCAGAAGCGGATGGAAACCGTGCCGGGCTACGAAGAAGACTTCATGATCCTGGGCATCACCGGCCCCAATGCGGTGTTTGGCGGCTTCAAGATGGCGCCATGGAGCCAACGGGATATCAGCCAATTTGAGGTGCAGCCACAGCTGGATGCCGAACTGAAAAACGTCACCGGCCTGCAAACCGCCGTGTTCCCGCGGCCATCCCTGCCGGGCTCCGGCGGCGGCCTGCCCTTCCAGTTCGTGATCACCACCGGTGAAGGCTACGATCGTCTGAACGACGTGGCCAATGAACTGCTGGGCAAAGCCATGCAGAGCGGCAACTTCATGTTCCTCAAGAAGTCCATCGAATTCGACCGGCCGGTCATCCGCATCGACGTGGACCGCGACCGCGTCGCCGACCTGGGTCTGTCCATGCAGGACGTGGGTCGGGCCATGTCGAGCATGCTGGGCGGTGGCTACATAAACCGCTTTAACATGCAGGGCCGCTCCTACCAGGTGATTCCGCAGGTGGACCAGGAATTCCGCCTGGACGAGCAGGCGTTGAAGGATTACTACATCCGCGCGGACAACGGCGAACTGGTGCCATTGTCCAGCGTAATCAGCTTCCAGAAGGACGTCGAGCCGTCCCAGCGCACCCAGTTCAACCAGCTGAACTCGCTGACGTTGGAAGGCGTCGTGCAACCGGGCGTGACCGTGGGCGACGCAATGGCGTTTATTGAGCAGGCCGCGGATGAGACCTTCCCGCAAGGCTTCACCTTCGATTACACCGGCGAGACCCGCCAGTTCGCCAACCAGGGCAGCGCGCTGATCGTGACTTTCTTCCTGTCACTGCTGGTGATCTATCTGGTACTGGCGGCCCAGTTCGAAAGCTGGCGCGACCCGTTCATCATCCTGGTGTCGGTGCCCATGTCCGTGGCCGGTGCCATGGCGTTCATCGTGCTTGGTTTTGCGACGATGAACATCTACACCCAGGTGGGCCTGATAACGCTGATTGGTGTGGTCGCCAAGAACGGCATCCTGATCGTGGAGTTCGCGAACCAGCTTCAGACCGAGCGTAACCTGAACAAACGGGACGCGGTGATCGAGGCGGCGGCGATACGTCTGCGGCCGATCATCATGACCTCGGTGGCACTGATCTTTGCAATGGTGCCGCTGTTGATTGCGATCGGCCCTGGTGCCGAGAGCCGCTTTGCCATCGGCCTGACCATCAGTGCCGGGCTCGGCATCGGCACCCTGTTCACGGTGTTCGTACTGCCGGCATTCTATATCCTGCTCGGCCGTGATCATCACGCTGCAGGCGCCGACGATGACTCTGACAAAACGAGGAGTAGCGACGAGCCGCAACCGACTCACTGAGGGCAAGCCCTGGAAGCCCGGCCACACAGAGTGAGCCGGGCTTTTTCATGTCTGTAATTCAGGAAAGGGCCGGAAATTCGTTTAAAGGCTCATCTAAGCTGGAATCTCTTGCAGTCGGCGGCGCCATTGCACCGTCTCACTGGGGAGCTCCCCGAAATGCTCCCGATAGAGCGCCGCAAATCGGCCAAGGTGAGAAAAGCCTTCATCGGATGCATACCGGGAAATATGAGGTATCTCGCACTGGCAATCCACAATACGATGCCGGACCCTTATCAACCGGTCGCGCTGGTAAAACCGATAGGGGGTTATCCCGGTTTCCCGCTCCATCAGGTAGTAAAGGTTTCGCTCACTCACGCCGGAATGGTTGGCCAGCTCCCGCAAATTGAACTCCCAGTCGGGTTCCTGTCGGATCTTTTCGATCACCTTGAACAACCGGCGATCAAGCTCAGGACATTCGCAAGGCGGCGTTTCTTCATTGCTTGCGATCCCCGCCAGCTGAAGAAATAGGTCACCAGTCACCGCCCTGGCATGGGCATCATCCCTGAAAAATGGCGAGTGATGCAGATAGCACTCTATGACCTCCTGGCAGGCAGAAAGCTGCCACTCGCTGCCACCTTCGCTAAAGCCATCTAAAGTCCCGGCTTTCTGCCGGAGAATCATAACCCGACTGTTCTCAGGTAACCTCAAATTAAACCTGTCCTCAGGGCGGGCAATCACCAACCGTTTCAGAGGCTGCCACTTCCCGCTCTGCAGAACGACTTCCGGGTCTCCGGCCAACGGCAGCAAGAAAACCGGGTCCGCCGTGCGACAACCAGTGACATCTACCCCCTGGCTGACATGGATACAGACCACCCGACCATAATCGGTCTCAAGAGACGACAAATTACCGACCGGGCCACCACCGCGATGCAGTCGACACTCTATGTCATCACAACCAGAGATCTCACGGATGGCGGCAAGCCATTCACTCAGGGAGGCCCGATTGACCCGCAGATAATCGGCAAGCTCCAGGTTCAAATGTGTTGCTGTGTTTGTCATAAATTCCAGGTAAACGGATTCGGGGGGCCAGTTTGAGTGCAGTCGCGGCGCTTAACCTAGCCAGATGTTGCACAATTACTCACAGCCCACCGTTTTTAGATAATCATTGATATCGACATGCAAGATCAGCGTGTAACGTGTGCCAGGGCACGGGCTTTGACATCAGATAGCCCTGACCCCGGTGGCAGTTCAACTCACACAATTGTCTGTATTGGTCTTCGTTTTCGATGCCTTCGGCCACAACGTCCAGGTCGAGCGCCTCTGCCATCGCCAGAATCGCCGACACGATACGCGTATCGTTGCCCTCCCCTCCAAGCCGCTTGATGAACTGACGGTCAATTTTTAGGACCTGCACTGGCAGCTTATGGAGGTAAGCCAGCGAAGAATACCCGGTTCCAAAATCATCAAGCGCCACCGTCACCCCTTGCTGACCGAATTCATGCAACCAGGCCAGGCAGGCTGAAGAAAGATGCATAAGGTGGGTTTCCGTAATTTCAATCTCCGGCAACCAGCCAATCTGACGGAGGCGCGCAAACAGTGGAGCAAGCGTTCCTTCCAGACGCGAATCATTAATCTGTCGGGCGGAAATATTGATTGCCAGTTTCAGTCCGGAAGGAACATCGTCGGCAGCCACTGGCAAGTCTGCCAGAATGCAACGAACAAGCCCCTCTGTCAGTTCCTGAATGTAACCGCGCTGCTCGGCAATCGGCACGAAGTCGTCTGGCGACACGGCGCCGAAATGAGGGTGATTCCACCGAAAGAGCGCTTCAAGACCTACGATCTGGCCCGTTGCCAACTGGTATTGCGGCTGATACACCACACTGAACTCTTCCGGGGCACTTTTAAGGGAGGCAATGAGCGCCTCCGACAACCGTTGCTTGAAACGCCCCTGTTCCGTGTCTTCGGCGTTGTACATTCGGTAACAGCCCCTGCCGGAAAGCTTCGCCGTATACATGGCGTGGTCGGCATTCTGGAGCAACGTACTGCCAGTCTCGCCGTGCTTTGGGTACAGGGCAACACCAATCGACGCAGACAGGAAGTACTCCTTTCGATCGCACATGAGCGGCACCTGAAAGGCCTGCGTCATTCTTTGACAAATAACATCAACCTCTTCTGACGAATCTAACTCCACGATGGCCGCAAATTCGTCGCCAGACAGCCGCGCCACCATGTCGCCCGTTCTCAGCGCGCTCTGGATGCAAACGGCCGCCTGCTGCAGAACTCGATCACCACATTCGTGACCATGGAGGTCGTTAATCGATTTGAAAAAGTCCAGGTCAATGAACAATATTGCGCAGCACTTATGGGCTTCACGCCGGATAGATACTCGTGCTTTTAGAAATTCCTGGAACAGTGCACGATTGGGCAACTCTGTCAGCGGGTCGTAGTAAGCGAGAGAGGCAAGTCGTTCGTCTCCAGCGGCGAGGTCGCCTACGTCAATGAACATACTTGCAAACAAACGTCTGCGATCGATTTCTACTTTGGAAATTGACAGCCATTGGGGATAGGTTTCGCCGTTCTTGCGCCGGTTCCAGATCACCCCTTCCCAATGACCTTCGTTCAACAAACTTTCCCACATTGCCTGGTAAAATTTCTTGGAATGCACCCCGGAGCTCAGCACGGAAGGAGCGCGCCCAACCACCTCCTGCGGGTCGTACCCTGTGATGGAGCTGAACATACGGTTTACGTAAGCAATTCTGGCATCGGTGGTTGTAAGCATGATGGCGCGCGGATAGCGATGGACCAATTCTTGGAATTCATTTTGTTGTAAAGCCTGCATCCAACCCCCATTGCTCTGTCCCTAACCAACCCAGGTCAGCCCTTTTCCAGAATAGGCAGGAAATGTCGCCAACCTAGCCATATATTGCAAAATAGCCAAAATCTGTCGCGAAAAACGGATAAAAGCAGGGAAACGTCTTAATTGTGCAATATCTGGATACCCAGCACGCCAAATCCGGCCAATAGTCATTAGTGCAAAAACAATGAATTAGGCGTCAGTAGGACCACAAATGCGGCGGAACGAACCTGTAACTCAGCGCGAATATGAATACCCGGATCACTACCATCTGATCACGACCACCTCACTGGACAGCCGGATCACAGCGGTCAATCGGGAGTTTTCAGAAGTGGCCGGCTATGCCGAAGAGGAGCTTATTGGGCAGCCACACAATGTGATCCGTCACCCAGACATGCCCCCGGCAGCCTTCGAGAACATGTGGTCCACGATCCAAAGCGGCGAGTCCTGGAAAGGGCTGGTCAAGAATCGCTGCAAAAACGGTGACCACTACTGGGTTGATGCCTTTGTGACCCCCATTCGCAAGAATGGAAAAGTGGTTGAGTACCAATCGGTCCGCACTCGACCCTCCCGTGAGCAGATCGAACGGGCCGAAAAAGTCTACAGCGCATGGAAAACGGGCCAGGTACCGCGTCGCTTTCTTGCCCGCGGCGCCTCAATCACCACAAGAATTGGTGCCCTTTACGGTGTGCTGGCGCTCAGCTTGGCAGCACTGGCTCCGGCCCAACTATCCATGGGCTTTCTGTTGGCCGCCGAGGCTGTTCTGGCATGCGTTTTTGCGGGATTAATTCTGCTTACGCGTCCATTGCTCCGGCTGGCGCGAACCACTCAAAGTTCTGCCCATCCAGCCATGGTTTATATCTATACCGGTCGCCGCGATGAGGCAGGCTGGATTATGTTTGATCGTCAGAAACAGGATTCCATCCTCAGGGCTATCTCCGCGCGTATGCACAGCAATATAGGAGAGCTCCACAATCGCAAGGAACGCACGGTGGAATGGGTATCCCATTCTGTCAGTAGCATCGAAAACCAGCAAAGCGATATCAATAGCATTACGCGGGCGTTCGAGGAACTTGCACAGAGTGTTACCAGAGTCAGTGAACTGACCACCCGAACCCACGATGCGACAGTGGATGCCCGCAAATCCTCCGGCGATTGTCATCAGCACATGACCAGCATGAATGAGGCACTCGAAACACTGTCTGACGATCTGGCAACGGCCAATGAGCGGATCGCCAGTCTGTCATCACGCAGCGATGACATTGGAGTAGTGCTGGAAGTGATAAGCAGTATTGCCGAGCAAACAAACCTGCTGGCCCTCAACGCAGCTATCGAAGCCGCCAGGGCTGGCGAGGCAGGTCGTGGGTTCGCGGTGGTCGCCGATGAAGTGCGCGGCCTGGCCCGACGCACCCATGATTCGACCAAAGAGATTGGTGATATTATCGGATCGCTGCAATCGGAAACCCACGCCGTGGTCGATGTCATCAGTCGTGGTGCGGAATCCTGTCGCGCCACCGCGGCGCTGGCGTCCGAAGCCAGCAATTCTCTTGCATCCACGCTGGGCGACATTGATGTGATCGCGTCATGTTCACATGAAGTGGCCGGCGCTACGGAACAACAATCCGCACTCAGTATGCAGGTGGAGCGCCAGACCAATCGATTGCTCGAACTGGGGAATGCGTCCGTCCAGAGTGGGGAGAGTGCACGGACGGAATCCGAACACCTTGGCAATAACGTCGATCAGGCCCACCTGCTGACCAGCCATTTCCTGCATATGCTATGCGACAAGTTGCAGCCGAGAACCACTGCCACCTCAGGCAAGGGGGCCTGATTCCCACGCCGAACGTGATAGTGTAGGCTCCCTGATGCCTATTCATCTGAACAGCAGAACCTACTGTGACTCTCGGAACCCTTTTCTGGTTGTTCGTGGCCGGCTTCGCCACCTGGTACTGGTGGCGAGGCAAGGCCATCAAGGACTTCGTACTGCAAGCCGCCCGCGACTACTGCAAGCGCATGGACGTGATGCTACTGGACGACGCCGTGTACCTGCGCGGCCTGTGGTTCAAGCGGGATAACAACGGAAGCCTGCGGGTGTGGCGGCGCTTCATGTTCGACTTCACCGTGACCGGCGAAGAACGCTACGCCGGTCGCATCATCATGCTGGGCCAGCGTGTCATTCATAGCGAGCTGGAACCCCACCGGTTCGACACCTTTCATTGATCAAGACCTGTCACTGATCGATACCCGTAACTGAACAGCCTGCCTTTGCCCTCACCCAAATGGGCGATTCTTTCTTCTGCCTGAATATCAAACAATCGACCGTGCATTGGAGACAAAGGCCACCAAATCCGGATGGCCGACCACAAAAACAATAGGAGTCAACCATGCGCAAACTCATCACTTTTGCAGTGATTATGGGCTGTATGGTGCTTGCGGCACCGTCCATCACCCATGCAGGCTACACCCAGACAAAGCATCCCATTGTTCTGGTACACGGTGTCACCGGGTTTAACACCATCGGTGGCCTGATCAACTACTTCCACAACATCCCGTGGAACCTGGAACGCAGCGGTGCACGCGTGTATTCCGCCAGCGTTTCTTTCGTGAACAGCAGTGAGCAGCGTGGTCAGCAACTGGCCAACTACGTCAATGGTCTTGGTCACTCCAAGGTCAACCTGATGGCTCACAGCCAGGGTTCACCCACTTCCCGCGTTACCGCTTCCCTGATCCCTCACAAGATTGCGTCGATCACTTCGATCAACGGCGTGAACAAGGGCTCCAAGGTGGCAGACGTGGTTCGCGGTATCATCCCGCCCGGCAGTTACGTTGAAGGTGGCGCACAGGCCATCGCCAGCGCATTGGGCGATCTGGTGAACGCACTGTCTGGTTCCGACAACCCGCAGGACGGCGTTGCGGCACTGGAAACCCTGACCACCCGTGGCACCACCGAGCTGAACAACGCTCTGGGCTGGAAAGGCGTTAACCGCTGGTCCTGTTCAGGCGCGGCTGAAGATCAATGGATCAACGGCAATCGCGTTAAGATGTTCTCCTGGACGGGTAAGTCAGTATTCACCAACTGGACCGACATAACCGATCCCTTCCTGGGCATCACGGCACTGGCCTTCGGCAATGAGCAGAACGATGGCCTGGTGGGTGTCTGTGCAACCAAACTCGGCAACGTGATTGGTACCCACTACGACATGAACCACGCGGACGCCGTCAACCATCTGTTTGGTGCGCGCTCCTGGTGGACCAACCCGGTCTCGCTTTATCGCAGCCAGGCCAACCGTCTGAAGAACCGCGGCCTGTAATTCAGCCTGTTGTTTTTCCTTCGGCAAGCCACCGGGCACCAATCCGGGCCCGGTGGCTTTCTGCATCATCCGCCTAACCGATGCCATCAAAAAAGAACACGGTGCCTGCCATGCCTGAACAACCATCGACTTTCAAACGCGCTATTTTTCCACTCATTGCGCTGGTTCCACTTGTCGCTGCCACCATCTGGATGGTCACTGAAGAGCCCGGCATCACGCCGCAAACCCAGTTACAACCAAAGACAACCTCCCAGCCGGTTGACGCAACCAAATCGAATTCAGTCACCGCACCACCGGCCCTCGTTGAACAAGCAGACGGCGACATTGCCTATCAAACCCCAGAATCACTGGGTGACGATCCCTTTGCGTCGTCACTGTCTGGCACAGACATTGATGGCAGTCTGAAGGCTGACCAGAACGGCAACCTGGTGGTTGATCTGTCGACCAAAGATTTTTTCGATTATTTCCTCAACACGGTCGGCGAGGTGTCACCTGAAACCGCGCTTGGCAAAATTGAATCCCTGGCGAGGGACAACCTGCCACCTGCGGCCGCAGAGCAGGCACTGGCCATTCTGGATCAGTACCTGGACTACAAACAGCAAGCGCTGGACATGGGCAACCGGTCCCTGGACCCGACCCGCCAGCAGGACCCGGCCTATCAGCTTCAAATGTTGAAAACGGCACTGTCTGACCTGAAACAACTGCGCCGCAATACCTTTGAACCGGCCACCCATGACGCCTTCTTCGGGCTGGAAGAAGCCTACGGTGATTACACCCTGGCCAGCATCGAGATTCAGCAGCGGGATGATCTCTCTGCCCAAAGCAAACAGACGTTGCTGAAGTACCACAGGGAACAGCTGCCCGAGCAGATTCGTAAAACCGAAACCCGGATGATTCAGGAAACCGACATGGCCAAGCAACGACAGGCCGCCATTGCCGACGCCAGCTCGCCGGAAGAAGCCGGAGAAAACCTGAGGGATCTGGGCGTTACAGCCACACAGGCGAATGAGGTTGTTCGCTATCTGCAGGAGCGCGAGCAGTTCGATCAACAATTCCAACAGTATCAACAGGAACTGGCCAGCCTGCAGAATGCCGGTATCAGCCAGGACGACTTTGAAGCCCAGCAAACACAGCTTCTGGAACGGCATTTCGAAAGCGAGCAGACCCGTACCTGGGCGAAGCTGAAATCACTGGATAGGTCTGGAGACTCTTCGGTTGCCACGACCTCGCCCTGAGGCTGGCATAGCAAGACTGTGCACCATTGCCAGTTCTGATGCCCCGGCGGGGTTAGACTGGCAACCATGACCGCACCCATCAACATCGATCAGCTCAGGCAGCAGCAGACCACCGGATTCCGGTGGTTGCGCTTTCAGCCGGAACTGGAATCCCGCTACCAGGCTATTCGCGACGAAGGCATTCGCGAACGGGCCCGGCCCGTCTGTGCCAGCGCCCTGGTACTGTTTCTGGTGTATGCCCTGCTGGATTGGGTCATGCTGCCAGACAGCCTGGCCCGGCAGACCATCTTTGTCCGCTTGCTGATTACCTGCCCGACCATTTCTCTGGTGTGGTGGCTGTCCTGGCGCCCAATGCCGTCCGGCGTTTTCCTGCGGGTTTACGGCATGGCTTACCTGGTGGGAGGGCTGAGCGTGGTCGGCATCATTGGCATCGCCCGCCTGAATAATTTCCCGCTGCCCTACGAGGGCATTCTGCTGATGCTGATGTTTGGCTATTTCGCCATGGGCATTCCATTCCGGCTGGTGTCGGCTCTGTCGTTGATCATCGTGGCGGCGTATCTGGTGATGGAAGCGGCCACCGGCATGACGGCACCGGAACTGGCGGTGAACGGGTTCTTCATCATGACCGCCAACATCGTCGGCATGGTCGGCAGCTGGCTAAGCGAACACCGCCAGCGGGCACACTTTCTCGATCGACAGATGCTGGAAGCTCTGCGCGATCAGGCGGAGGTCGAGAGCAAGCGCAAGAGCAATCTGATTACCGTGGCCAGCCACGATCTGCGACAGCCGCTGAACATCATCAGCCTGATTCTGGAAAATCTGAAGGCCGACGGCCTGCCGGACGAGCAGTTGGGGCTGGTGACGCGACTCAAGTCCTCCGTCACCCATTTCAACGGCCTGTTGGCGTCTGTGTTGGACATTTCACGATTGCAGGAAGGCATGGTGAAACCGGAACCGGAGCCACTGCGCCCTGCTCGTGTGTTGGCCCAACTGCATGAAACCTGCGGTGAGCGCGCAGACAACCTGGGGGTCGAACTGGCGTTCAGCGACCACAGCGGCGATCAGTCCGTGCTGGCCGACCCGCAGTTGCTGCACCGGATTCTGCAAAACCTGGTCTTCAACGCGCTGGATCACAGCGGTGCCAGCCGGATAACCGTCAGGGCCGGCGCCGATAAAGGACGGTTGGTGTTTACCGTTGAAGACGATGGCCGAGGGATCGATCAAACGACCCGATCTAAAATCTTTGACCCCTTTGTGCGCTCGCGCAAAGCCGACGATCCTGGCCTCGGACTAGGCCTGGCCATCGTTAAAGAACTGTCGGAACTGATGGACGGCCGCTGCACACTGGCGGGCGACAGTGGCACCGGCGCCCGATTCCGCGTGACACTGCCCTCTTGCCCTGGTGAAGAAGCGCCGGAGAAAGCGCTCTCGTTTTCACCCGACAGCCCACATCCGGGCCTGTTGGTCGTGGAAGACCACGACGAGTCTCGTCATTGGCTGCAACGAACGCTCAGCGGCTGGGGCTACAATGTGCACGCCTTTGCCGATGCTGAGCAGGCTCTGACACACAGCGAGACACTCTCCAATGCCATACTGGTCACGGACCTGCATCTGCCGGAAAAGCGGGGCGACCAGCTGTTCGATCACCTGAGCCAAAAGCAGGCCATCAGCGGAGGCGTGATGGTGACAGCAGACACGTCCATGGCCGAGGGCTATAACCCCTCATTACGCCTGTGGACGCTGCACAAACCTTTGCAACCCATGCGACTGCGTGCTGCGCTGCAACAGTTAATGCGTCGCTGAACAGGCCTGAAAAGGCGCCCTCATCGCCAACCCAACCAACCTCTTGTTTGGCCCAAACAATCCACTTATGGTTGGACAACGATCCGAACTCACCAAGGAACTGATTCATGACCCGGACTGCAGGGACACCCGACGCCATCGTTTTTGCATTGAAAACCCCGGGCCGTTTTGCGATGGCCCTGACCCTTCTGCTGAGCCTGGCCGGGTGCGCCAGTGGGCCCAGCAGTCCCTCTGCACAGATCGAGACCCGGCAGGTCACCCAGTTGGACGGCAAACCGGTGCTCTACAAAACCGTACCCAGAGCGACCTACTTCGTCGGCAACTATGACCTGCCGCCGGAGCAGATCCGCTCTCAGACCAAGCCATTGGCTGAAAAAGTGGGCATTGCCGCCGTCAAGAAAGCGAAGCTGGACATCGTGGGCCCGCTGACGCTGTTTCTGCCGGATTGGCGGGAACAAACCGGCGACCAGGTCACCATCGGGGTCGGTTTTCCGGTGAGTGGCTCCGGCCAACTGGTTCCCCAATTCGAGCAATCTCGCAAAGACGCACTGGCCTGCCTCTCGGTGACTCTGGAAGCTGGCGCGGACAGCAATCGGGCCTGGCAGCAGCTGCACGTCATCGCCGACCAACAGGGCATGCAGGCCAGCGGCGATAATCGGGCGGTCATCACCCGCACCGAAGACAGCTATCAGACCGAATTGCAACTGGGCCTGCAGTAGGTTGCAGGCCTAACGCGAGATCAGCCCGAGCGCCCGCGCCTGGGCCACGCACTCGGTCCGGTTGTGAACGCCCAGGTGGGCGAAGATGGCTTTGAGATGGGTTTTGACGGTGTGCTCGGTCAGGTTCAACACCTGACAGATGCGTTTATTCGGCAATCCTTCCGCCAGCAGCCCAAGCACTTCCAACTGACGCCGCGTCAGCCCCTCCGGCTGAGAGGCGGGCACCTGTAGGGATGGGTAGAAAAGATCCCCCTGGCTCACCCGCCGGATCATTCGGATCAGAGATCGACGATCAGCGGATTTTGGCAGAAACCCGACAGCACCAGCCGATTTGGCGGCCCTGACCGACGTTTCATCCTCGCGGCTGGAAATCACCACCACCGGCACGGGCAATCCGAGTTGCTCCATTTCGGCAAACAGGGACAGCCCGGCTTCGCCTTGCAGGGTCAGGTCCAACAAGACCAGTGAGGTCTCCGGCGCCTGACGCAGGTCATCAATGGCCTCGGTAATGCTACCAACACTGGCCACGGTTTCCGCCAGCGCCTCTTCTTCAAGAATGGCGGTCAGGCCGAACAGAAAAAACGGGTGATCATCCACGATCAATATCCGGGGCAAAGGTCCTTTTTGCTCGGAGCCCTCGGGTGACAGGGCAGCCGTCGCCGCCTTGCCCTCTATCACGGAAGTCATCGCTGTCTCCGCACGAATTGTGTTTTTTGTAACTGCGGTAACAACCACTATACGGATCTGCGAGCCCCAGGAATCATGTCTGTTTAACATTTTGCAACACTGGTTCTGCGCCTGGTACAGCTAAGGCGTTGATTCGTAGAAAGGACGCAGCATGACTATACTGTGAGCAAGCACTTTTTCTGTCGCTGACACGGTGGTGTTATGACCTTTCGCAAGGCCCTTCTGACCCTGACTTTGCTGTTGCCGGTTGCCGCATCTGGCAACGAGAAAGTCATCGACGTGGTGACCTCCGAGTACCCGCCCTACGAGTATATGAAAGGCGATAAAGTGGTCGGGACCGATACCCGGGTGATCCGTGAAGTGTTGGACGAAATGGGGTACACGGCCAACATTCGCGTTCTGCCCTGGGCTCGGGCAGAATCGCTGGTGCGTGCTGGCGAAGCCGATATGCTTTTCTCACTGACCTATTCGGACGAGCGAAACCGCCATTATTATTTCACCGACCCGATCAGTGAAGCCGAAGACGTATTCTTCAAACAGACATCCCGCGACCTGCAATGGCAAACCCTGGAAGACCTGGAAGGCTTGAGTTTTGGCCTGACCGCTTCTTACAGTTATGCCCCGGAATTCATGGACTGGCTGCTCAACGGCAATGCCAGAGTTACCAGAATCACCCAGGAACAGCCAGAACTGACAGGCCTGAGACTGGTCAGCCTGGGGCGGATTGACCTGTTTATCTGCGAAAAATCGGTGTGCGAATACCTGCTTGAGGAAAACTCCAGCCGTTATCCAGAACTGTCACAGGTGGATCAGATGCCCGGCATCGTCGGGCCCGTTCGCAGCTTCCGCGCCGCATTCAGCCGTAAACTGCCCAATGGAAAGAAATTGCGGGACGAATTCAATGACGCTCTGGCATCGGTCAGCAGCAAAGACATCCACTGACTTGGATTAACACCAGCACCATGGATATCCACAAAGATCATCGGTACGCCATCAATCTCAATGTACGAGGAATTCAGCCCTCGGCGACCCTTCGCATCAATGAAACCAGCAACCAGCTTCGGGCAGAAGGCCGTGACATCATCAAGCTTGGCCTTGGCCAATCACCCTTTCCGGTACCGGAAAGGGTGGTGCAAGCCCTGAGAGATCACGCCCATCAAAAAGACTACCTGCCTGTGAAGGGTCTGAAGCCGCTGCGTGAGGCCATTTCCAATTACCTCAACCGCAGTGAGCGCATGCGTTCAACCTGGGAAGATGTACTGATCGGGCCCGGCTCGAAAGAGCTGCTGTTCATGCTGCAACTGGCCTATTACGGTGACCTGCTGATTCCCAGGCCAAGCTGGGTGTCCTACGCGCCTCAGGCGCGAATTATCGGTCGTTCTGTCCACTGGTTGCCTACCCACGCAGAGAACAACTGGCAGCTGACCGCCGAAGAGCTGGACATTGTGTGCCGCGACGACCCTTCGCGCCCACGCATCCTGATTCTGAACTACCCGTCCAACCCAACGGGCTGCACTTACACCGAGGACCAGTTGCTGGCCATTGCCCACGTCGCACGCAAGTACGGGATTATCCTGCTGTCTGACGAGATCTATGGCGAAGTTCAGTTTGACGGCCGGCACAAATCCATTGCCCGTTATTATCCGGAGGGCACCATTGTCAGCACCGGCCTGAGCAAGTGGGCGGGTGCCGGTGGCTGGCGCCTGGGTGCGTTCATTTTCCCGGCGGAGCTGCGCCCCTTGCAGGACGCGATGGCGATCATTGCCAGCGAAACCTACACCGCCACAAGCGCACCAATTCAGCACGCAGCCATTGCGGCCTTCGACGGCGGTCCGGATCTGGACGAATACCTGAAGCAATCCCGGCGGGTGCTTAAAGTGGTGGGTGAATACCTCCACCGCCGGCTGACCGACATGGGAGCGGTGGTGCAAAAACCCCAGGGCGCATTCTATCTGTTCCCTGACTTCTCCGCGTTCCGGGATGCCCTGGCCAATCGCGACATCAAAACCAGTCAGGCCATGTGTGAATCACTGCTGGAGAAGACCGGAGTGGCGATTCTGCCGGCCAGTGACTTCGGCTTTGTGCCGGATCACCTGGGGGCCCGCCTGGCTTTCGTGGATTTCGACGGCGCCGCCGCTTTGGAACTGGCGGGTAATCAATACGCCTCTGAAGACCTGAACGATGCCTTTGTAGAGCTGGCCTGCCCCCGGCTGGTTCTGGCCATGGACAGGATGGCCGGCTGGCTGGAGGCGCTGTAATGGCAGAGCTCACCATCATTGCCGATTTCGCCGAAAACCTGGCGCTGAAGGCCGGAGAACTGATTCGCCGTGAGCGCGAGCAGAATACCCTGAAAACCGATTACAAAGATCAGACAGAACTGGTGACCCACGCGGATGTCATGGCCGATGAAATGATCACCGGCGCCATCCGCGAAGCGTTTCCGGACCACCGAATTCTGTCCGAAGAAACCATGCCGGACCTGAGCCAGGCAGATGAGCTGGATACACCGCTGTGGATAGTGGACCCCATTGACGGAACGGTGAATTACGCTTACGGCCATCCGCAAGTGGCCGTGTCCATCGCTTACGCCGAAAAAGGCCGGGTTCAGGTGGGTGTGGTGCACGCGCCGTTTTCGGAGGAAACCTTTCGGGCAGTTCGAGAACAGGGCGCAACACTCAATGGCAATCCGATTCGCCACAGTGGTGCCACCGTGCCCCGGCAATCGCTGTTCGCCACCGGATTCCCTTACACCAAGGACGCGCTGGAACCCCTGGTAAACCGGCTGAATGCCATGATTCACCAGTGCCGGGACCTGCGCCGAATAGGATCAGCGGCGCTGGATATCTGCTGGGTGGCCTGCGGACGTTTGGACATCTACTACGAGAACGTGAGCCCCTGGGATTTTGCAGCCGCACGGCTGATCGCCATCGAAGCGGGTGCCACGGCCGGCCATTTCAGCGAGGTGCCAGACGGCATGCCAGCCGATCTATGGGGCAAGGACATTCTGATTTCGGCCCCAGAAGTGTGGCAGCCGGTACGCGAGATTCTGCGGGAAGCGTCGCGCCCTATTTAACGCCGTACATCGCCTTCAGGTGCGCCATGAAACCTGGGCGGTCGGCGGCTGCGTCGGCGCGAATTCGTTTCACCTGGGGACGCTCTTCCATACGCTTGGAGTAAGCATCCAGGCCGGGCACTTCCGACAGTGGGTCCCTGCCCAGGAACGCCTTGCCAACGTGACGCACGATCGGCAAGTTCAGAATCGCCGCGATATCCGCCAGGGTAAACTGGTCACCATAGGCAAACTGCTCAAAGCCTGACAGCTTTGGCAGCGCGGCTACGGCCTTATTGATTCCGCTCTCGACGTTTTTCAAAACCGCAGGATCCGGTTGGGTACCGCCCAGCAGGTTGGGAATCAGTTGTCGGGCGACAAGCTCAAAGTAGAGCTCTATGAACTGGGACAACTCCTGCACTTTCGCGATGTCATAGGGGGTGGCTGGCAGGAGCGCCGGCTCCGGGTAGGTCCGCTCGATATACTCCAGAATGGCCCGGGATTCGCTGATGAATCCTTCGTCTGTTTCGAGTGCCGGCACCTTACCCAGAGGGCTTTTGTCGAGATATTCGGGTTTATACTTCGGGCCGACCCCGGTGTAAGACAGAACTTCTTCAAACTCGATGTTCTTCTCGAGTAGCGCGAGCTTGGGGACGTTGTAATAATTGCTGGAAGCGAATCCGTGTAGCTTGATCATTGAGCTGCCTTTCATTCCCGTAAACGAGTTGGGTCGCGTTATTATAGACTGGCCAAGCATAGCAGCTCGGCATTGGTGGGGTACTGCTCCAGCATCTCCACCAGCTTCTTAGTGCCTGTTAGCGGTTTGAGACCGCTAAGCGCCCGGCGCAGTGTTCTTATCTTGTCCAGATCCTTTGGATCCAGCAACAGCTCTTCGCGGCGCGTACTGCTCTTGGCGATGTCCAGCGCGGGGAAGATGCGCTGGTTCGCCACCTCTCTCGATAACACCAGCTCCATGTTCCCCGTGCCCTTAAATTCCTCAAAGATCACCTGGTCCATCCGGCTGCCGGTATCCACCAAAACAGTCGCCAGAATAGTCAGCGAGCCGCCGTTCTCAAGGTTGCGTGCCGCGCCAAACAACCGCCGCGGAATCTCCATCGCCCGGGCATCCATCCCGCCCGACATGGTCCGACCGCTGCTCTTGCGCTCCGAATTATGCACCCGCGAAAGCCGGGTGAGAGAGTCGATCACAATCATCACGTTCTCACCCTCGCCCGCTTCCTGGCGGGCGCGATCAAGAAGCTCATCGGCAACGCGAACGTGATGCGCATAGCTTTCATCCGAAGACGACGCGTGTACCTCCGCCGGCACGCTGCGCCTGAAATCGGTGACCTCTTCGGGCCGCTCATCGATCAATAGCGCGTAGAGCTTGATCTCCGGATACGCCTTACCCACAGCCTGGCAAATGTGTTTCAGAATCGTGGATTTGCCCGACCCCGGCGGTGCAACGATCAAACCTCGCTGCCCCATGCCAATCGGCGTAATTAAATCCATCGCGCGCACCGTGAGCTGTTCCGAGCCGGACTCCAGGCGAATCCGCGGCGATGGATTGATTGCCACAGCGTTTAGAAAATGTTTTTGTGGATCAGCTTCAACCTCAGCCACAGCTTCGGCTTTCTCAGCCACTGGTTCAGCGACTTTATTGCGTTTTCCGGTTAAGCCTAATGTCTTTCTCGTCATGATTGTTTGATCACCTGAGGGTCGGCGTTTAGAGCCGCGAACGGTACGGAATCGCTTTCTTTCCACTGCCGCAAATGCAGCCGTTGGGTCTCAAATTCTATTAACTCTGACATGGCAAGGACGAAAAATGTGGCTCGAATATTCGACGGTAAGCATGGTTTTAACGCTGACGTAAGCTGCGACGGAGCGTCAGCGAAGGGGAGCAAAAGCGGTACGATTCTGGCGTCGGGTTGACTGCCTGGTTACGCCGCCGAACGCTTAACCCTGATCGCCGCAAAGAAAACCAGTGTGGCCAGGACAACCACCACATCCATAATGATTGCCGGCGCTGCGTGGCCTAAAAATTCCTGGCCATAGATCATGACCAGTGACACGAATATCGCTTTACTCAGTGCACCCATTGCAGCGGAAAACACTCTGTGCCGTTCGACTAGTGCGCCGTATATTAAGATTATACCCACAAGGCCAACGAGGGCTGACCAACTGCGCACAATTATGGACTCTAGGCCGCCATCAAATGAAGCGCCGAACATTGATTCAAGCGCAGCTTGAGGTGCGATGAGGCCATAAAACATGGTGGCTGTTAGGAAACCAGATACCAGCATGACCCACTTAAAGTTCCTTTCGACGAATTCCATAATTCCCCTATTTGCTTACAGTTGATGTCAGTAGGTGAGTCTGTTTTGAGGTATAACGCCAATATTACGCGGCCGTTTTGGAGGCGCACCACGCCAGATAACTGTTCCGGTGGACGGCCTTCGGGCCGGGAACGTACTTACGCGGTTGGTTATGCATTGGTTCCCATAGTGCGAAGTTTTCGGAACACCTTGGCTAATATGTTGTTAC
The DNA here is from genome assembly GCF_030053415.1 of Marinobacter sp. CHS3-4. Classification (GTDB taxonomy): domain Bacteria; phylum Pseudomonadota; class Gammaproteobacteria; order Pseudomonadales; family Oleiphilaceae; genus Marinobacter. The sequence continues at coordinate 665,043 of NZ_JASGBJ010000001.1, read as the reverse complement.
CGAGAATCAGGCCGACAGAGAACGCCAAAACCACACACCAGCCATAATCTATCTGCGTCTGAGCACTAAGCTGAGTGACCAAAACACTGATAGAGCGGACGAGCCAATAAACACCGATCAAAAACACTCCTGCGGCTACAATTCCACTCTCAGGAATTACCGGTCCTGATGTTTCGTTAGAAAAAGCGTTCTTGGAAATTTTCGAAGCACTAAACCATAAAATAATGCCAATACCCATAGGCACCAAGAGGCCTGCTGCCAAATATCCAATGTGTGGTGAATTTGGCCCACTCCACGCCTCCGCAACAAAAGCGAGAGGGACATAGTCTCCCACAGTGCTAAAGACCAGGTAAGCAGCAAATACTTTGATAACGATCTCGACAAGTGCTCTCATATTCCTCTATGCATAACGCCTGAATCACCTGCAGTGATTTGTTGGGCGTCAATTGCACTGCCTCCAAAAAACCTGCGCATACTTTGACGGAAAGCATTGAAGACATGAACCCAATGAACCAACTCTGGCATTCAAATTCATTTGAAACCAGCACTTGCTAACGCCTCGGCGCGGACCTCGCGGCTAAGCATTACTGCTTCTGCCACGGGCTCTCCGTCTCGAACAAATGGTGTAGTACCGCGTTTACCGCGCAGCGTAGCAAGTAAAGTGCGTAGCACGACCTCAAACAACAACTTCCGGGACATACCCGCGATCCTCCGAGGCACGTTCGGCTCGTTACGCGCATCGCGAACCATCATGCCACGAGTAGAATGACCTACAACTGCTCGAGTACCCGGAGTAGCACAGGCCAGGTTGAGTGAGATAAATGGCGTAGCTGCGTCCTGCGGGCTATTGCCAATGTGAGTGTTACAACAGGTTGTATACCAGCGCCTCGGGCCGTTCGGGCTAAAACGGAAACATCCCAATTTATCGGCGCCTGATTGAAGCGCCATGCGCTCCGGTGTCGTTATGAATAGATCGGTTCCGCCACATTCGTCCAGCGCTTCAGGATGCCCCAAGTGGTGTGCCGCTGCTTGGCAGTCGCGGCAATAACAGATAACCCTCGATCCATACCCTGGCCCGGTGTTGCGAAAGACCCCCTTCACCTGCCCACATACACAGGCAATCTCGAGATCAGCCATTTGAATCCCTCGTCTCCCCGATCAATGGTACACATTGATCCAGACGGCCAAGGACAGCAAATGTTTTCTCCGAAATTGCCAGACCCAACGCCCTAGCGCCTTAACGTCTGCATACACGGCGCCCGATTAGGGCTTCCGATGTAAGCCCATTGGGCCGTCACGACTTTAATGAACCGGTTATGTGCCAGCCCAACTAGGCACAAGGCTGCAGCGAAAACAGGAACAGCCCAAACCAGACATTGGCCAATAATATCAGAACCTTAATCCCATCACGGGCAAAGGCGGGAGTATTTCTAGACTTGTAGAGATAGCCAATTACCACCCATTGCACAAACAACCACGCGTACGAGAGATAAAGAACCCCCTTGTGACATGCAGCGCCGGGAGATGTGTAGTAGGTGTAAAACCAAGAAGAAGCCGTTCCCGTGACAATTAAGAGGAGAGCTCCGCACGATAGAAGATTCCGCCACTGAGGATAATCCGTGCTCAAAAGCTTCTGTTTTGCTCGATCAAATTGGTCAGTCATCCTAACTCCCAATCAAAAACCACATAACGCCTAAGTTACATTGACTTCTTCTCAACGTGTTCCAGAATCTTTGATAAAACTCGGTTTGTTTCTTTATGGAGCTCAATGCTTTCCGCAACCGACTGTTTTTGCTGCCTTATCGACTCTTCACTCAGTTTTAGAGACTCTTCTAAAGCCTTCTCCTGCTTCTCAATAGCCTCTTTGGAACGTTTATTGTTAATTATTGTAGACCATAAAAAATACAAGATTATTGCTATTAGAGCGTAACTCCAATATTCGTATATCGTCACGAATAGCTTATCACCGATGGAGGTACTATCCTCCCCGAGGGATGATGCATACTCCTGAGCATCTACCCAGGTCTTAGAATTGGAATCGAAATAGAGAGTGTTGTTTTGTGCCCACTTGTAATAAGTCCTGCTATATTTCTGCATTAACTCATCCATGGCATCTGGAATATCAACCTCAACATACCCCGTCTTGGTGAACCTTGAGCCTTTAGGGCCATAAGGGATTTCATCCACATCATAGGTGAGAAGGATCAAATCACCCTCATATGGAAGGTTTTCGAAATTTATATGGTATTTATTGTTAGATAATTTCCGAAACTCTTTAACTGATTCACTATCTCTTTGATGATTCTCCCAGGCAGCTAAAAAGCTATTCTTATCCCCCGCCTCTGAATAAGCGAGCATGGGGAAAAACATCAAAAAAATAAAAAACCTCATATTTGGCCCCTAATATGTAACGCCTTGCTAAGCGGCGTCAAATGGTTGACTAAAATTATTGAAGAACGAGCGCAAGCCAACTTTTTGCGTCCGTTTAAGCAACTTTTCAGGCTGCTGGTTAACAATTTATAACTTTCGTTTTTCCAACCAAGTTAAAATGGTTGGTAAAAAGTCTTTTGCAAAAGCATCCTGCTCTAGCCACATAAGTTTAATCCATTCTTTATAGCCGAAGTCTTGCTCTGAAAATGAATCAGCATTTAGCATTGAGTGACTGGCATTGGATATCAATTTTGGCGTCACCAATTTACTACCATGAACTTGCCACCATTTAAATTCGTTCTTGGCATTTACACTTAGATCTTTCTCACCCCACAAAAATAGACTAGGTACGTTGATTTTTCCGTAGTCATGAGTTGCATCAGACATGAAGTTCTTCAACACGAATTGATAGCGCTCTTTTATCATGGCAACTTCCCCAGAATATTGCAAATACTCATTATATGATGGAGCACTTTTAAAAAATGAAACTTCCTTAGCATATTTATTTAATTCTGAGGAAATTTGCTTTTGATTTTTTCCGGCTAGTTCGTGGCGAATCTTTGTATAATACCGGCCTTGTTCAACCCAATTTTTAGAAAAGCCTATGCCTATAACAAAACCTACTTTCGAATTTTTATTTGCCAGAGCAGGTAATGCCCACCCAGCTTGACTAAAGCCAAAAAGCCCTGTGTTTTCAGACGCAAAGTTGTATTTGTTTTGAATATAATTGATTGCTGTTAGAACCTCAGATTGGCGATCAGCCATAGACTGCTCCAACCAGTTTCCTGTGGAATTGCCAACATTGGGTTTATCCCAGCTGAAAATGGCATAACCATGTTTCCTTAAAGGCTCCCAGATATGGCTGTAGTACCCTTTCGCGTCGTAAGACGTAGCACCATCCCCATGCACAAATAGCAATACCGCTTTTGCTGGTTTGCCGTTAGTTGCTCCGAGGTAATGGCCAGATAAACTATTTTGATTGTGTCGGAAAACTATTTCTTCCGCATAGCTAATCGGTAAGGCAAAGAAAAAGCTAAATAAGAAAATAGAAATCCTATTCATGTAAAATCTACTAAGAAATAATGACAGAAAATAAAGCAGCCTAACGCCTGCAGCATCCGCGCCCATGGAATGGAGCCGAAGGCGCAATGTAATGGGCATCGCTATGCCTGCATTGGTTAGGCATTTCTGGCAACACCCATTAGTACATCCAGCGCGCTACCGTCACTTCGTAGAGCAAAGGGAACCGATGTGGAACACTCTGCAAACCCAGCGTCCATCAGTGCCGCTTTTATCTGTTTCTCTGTGAATCCATATCCTTCATCGCCCTCTTCTTTGAGCCAATCCCACTGCACCAAGCAACCACCTTTGGTAAGCAGTTGTTTCAAAAGCTTTAACGCTTTTGCGTAATCGGGCACAAAGGCCAGTGCTGAGGAAGCCACGACAAGATCAAATTTTGGTGACAATAGACTATTATCATCGATCAGGTTTTGGTCTAGCTCTGATGCGATTACCGCAACATTTTCCAGGCGCTTATTTTCGAGTACTGAAATCATCTTTTGCGAAGGGTCAAGAGCCACCACTGAGCTTGCTGCGCTGGACAACCTTTCGGTAAGTAAGCCTGTGCCGCAACCAAAATCAAAAATGCGACACCCCTCTATCTCTACAGTATTTTTCAAGGCAAAGTATGCATTATCGGCATAAGCAATGACGGCTTCATTGCTATCCCACCCAGCTGCGTATTCATCCCAACTTCCACTCATTCTAGAATGATTCTCTCGTCTATCGAATTTTTGCCTAACGCCAGCCAGCATGCGCAGGTGCGGAGTGTAGGCGAAGCGACAAGGGATTAGGAGAAGCCATCGCCATGTCTGGCCCTGCTATGCCAGCCGCACTAAACTTCGGGCACCTGACTACAGTGAATTGCATAGTGCGACCCATTAATCAGCCTCAAGCAAGGCTTTTCGATCCTTCTCGTACTCTTCATAGGACTTACTGGAATGCTCGATGCACTCCTCATATTGGGCAGGAGGAACACTAGCGCATTCTTGGCGATTGTTTCGCTGCATGTTGTCATAAACAGCTTTGCTGCCGCACCCCGCAACCAGAGCGCACGCTAGAGGCAATAACCAAATTTTCTTCACATCTCATCATCCATGTAAGGCAAAACGCCTTGTTAAAGGGCGCAAACCGCAATGCGGCGAAGCATCCCAGTGAGCGATAGCGAACGACTTAAACAGACTGTTATGCATTCACTCCAAACTCAAATACGGTACCGACAACGATAGATAACACCGCGAGGAAAAAGGACACCCTGATCACCGCTAGGTAGGCCTTGCCGGCAGTTCCCAGCTTCTCTTGTCCAGGCAGAACCGCACCTGGGAGTATGAATTTAGCTTTGACAGATGAGATGGGCGGCATTCCGATTGCGATTAATGTTGTCCTTTCAACGCTCGATTCAGCAATGCCATGCTTATTGATGGCCGCCTTTAGCAGATACGACGCTATGACAGCTAACAAGATGAAGAACAGAGCAGCAAACAGTGCTAATTCGAGCATTCGTCGTCACCTTGACGCATAACGTTGCCAACAGGGACGCCCTGACAAGGGCGTCCAGTGAAGGCCGAAGGCCGGAACGAATTCAATTGCCTTGTTACGTGGTTCCCGGTCCGATAAACAGGTCTACCAATACTGAGGATCATTGAATGCCTCAACGCAACAAGCCCGTCCCAGTGGGAGCTCAAGAGAACCTCCATCAAACGACTGTCCCAGCCAGCCCTCTGGATGGGCTAGTTTGAACGGCGCTTCCGCAATCTCTTGAGATACGTATTCGAAACCGACTTTTGAATAGTAGTTCGGATCACCATAGGTGAAAAAGATACAGCCGGCTATCTGTCCTTGCTCGGTAGCGATGAACCCGCGCATGCCATCGGTTTCGGTGCTGCTAATCAGCTCATGCACCAAATGCCCGATCAGCTTTCCCTCGGACTCACCCTCTGAATCAGAGAACGAGCGGGTAAACAAGACCTCGATTTCCTGTCGATCAGACTCGCTAAACTCCGAAAATTTCATGCCGTGGGAACCCTATGCAGACCGGTGGCGAAGAGCTTTTGCTTCCACGGAACGCTGAGCAAAGCAGCGCGTCTCACGTGTCCGCCTTCCGTGACTTGTTAGCAGTTCGAAGCCAAATTTGGCTGCAGATAATCGTCGCTGACTTCCAGTTTATAAATTGTTGTTGACCGGACTAGGCAACTCCGCATTTCATTGCGTGCTTTTTGGTACCTTTCATCGGCTAATTGATGATCTTTTTCCCATTGCTCTCGATTGGGCCACTGAGCATAGCCAACCAAGATATTTGGCCTGTCCGAGGTATGAAGCCTTGAACCAAGACTACCGCAATGCTCATAAATGGCTTTGGTGACTCCAAGCCAGGCTTCACGAAACGAAGCCTCGGTACCGTCCTTTATTTCAAACTCATACACTACGATAAACATCCACTTCTTTCCTGAGTGCTAACGGCTTATTAGCGAGAATTCTTATTAAACCGCAACGACGCGACCCCGTCCAAACCTGCTTCAGTTGAAATCCGGACATCTTAAACAGCTAACAGAGGTTACTCAGAACCGCTTAAGACGTGGAAACTACAAGTTCGGCGTGAATACCGCACCAGAGAACTCAGGCCCAGACGCCCTGGGCGATGACAGACCAGACGTCTTCAAAATCGTTCGATGGTTTGCGCTGAAAGGAAGAGCGAACAAAACGCTGGATGCGCCCTTCGATGCATACCATCACCCAGTCTGCCCCGCGAATGGCGGTGCTCTGGAATTTCAGGCCCTGGCGCAATTCGCCTTCCTTGATGATCTGGCGGATCTCGGTTTCCAGGCGCTCAAAAAAGTGAGACGCCCGCTGGCGCAGGGCGTCGTTCTCACCCATCAGGGCATCGCCAGTCAGCACGGTGCAAAGGCCCGGATTGCGCTCGGCAAAGATCAGTACCAGATGCGCCACCTGCCGCAGCCGAACCTGGGCGTCGTCCTGTTCCTGCAGGATGGTCTGGCAACGGGTAAACACGGCTTCTTCGGCAAACTCGATCAACGCTTCGAACATCTTCCGTTTGCTGGGAAAATGCCGGTATAGCGCCGCTTCTGTCACCCCAACCGATTTCGCCAGCCCTGCCGTCGTGATACGCGCACCCGGATCCTGCTCCAGCATTTCCAGCAGAGCATGAAGGATGGCTTCGCGACGACTTGGGGCTTGCTCGCTCATGGTCAGAGGTAACCTTTAGAAGAAGGTGCCATCGATGGGCGATGACGCACTGGCGTATAGCTTCTTCGGCATCCGACCCGCCAGGTAAGCATCGCGGCCCGACTCGATTGCCAGGCGCATGGCTTTTGCCATCCGGATAGGGTCCTGGGCCTGGGCAATGGCGGTATTCATCAATACGCCGTCACAGCCTAGCTCCATCGCCAGAGTGGCATCAGACGCAGTGCCAACCCCGGCATCGACCAGCACCGGCACGTTGGCGTTTTCCACAATCAGACGGATGTTGTAGCGGTTCTGGATACCAAGGCCGGAACCAATGGGCGCGCCCAGCGGCATGATGGCCAGGCAACCCATTTCTTCCAGACGTTTCGCCAACAATGGGTCGTCAGAGCAGTACACCATGACGTCGAAACCGTCTTTGATCAGCGCTTCCGCGGCCACCAGGGTTTCCGTCATGTTCGGGTAGAGGGTTTTCTCCTCACCAAGCACTTCCAGCTTCACCAGGTTGTGGCCGTCCAACAGTTCCCGCGCCAGTTTACAGGTACGGATGGCGTCTTTGGCGGTGTAGCACCCGGCCGTATTGGGCAACATGGTGTATTTGGCTGGTGACACCACGTCCAGCAGGCTGGGTTCGTCCGGATTCTGGCCGAGATTGGTCCGGCGTACGGCAAAGGTGACGATTTCAGCGCCACTGGCTTCTATCGCGTGGCCGGTTTCCGAAAGATCACGGTACTTACCGGTGCCCACCAGCAGTCGTGACTGATAGGTTGTCCCTGCAATTGTCAGGGGCTTGTCTTCCGGAAGCGCTCGCTCAGGATGTTCGCTCATGCTTTTACCTTGCCAGTCTTTGAAAAGTCGACGGTGGGGGGGTCTTCAACCGCCGCCAATCGCGTGAACGACCTCTACCCGGTCGCCCTCGCTGAATGTGAATTGCGGATGCTCACTGCGCGGCACGATGTCCTCGTTCACTTCCACCGCCAGGCGCTTGCCTTCCAGTGCCATCCGCTGAATCAGATCAGACACGGTGGCACCGTCGTTCAGCTCCATCGGTTCGCCGTTTACCTGAATCTGCATGTCGGTTCCTATCAAAATATACTCAAGATCGGTGAGCGCGCTTAACTCCAGCCGCAATCACCAGTGCCCAACCCACCATCAGGCAGACGCCGCCAAGAGGCGTTACCGGGCCGGGCCAGGTCATGGATGTTAGCACCAGCAGGTAGAGGCTGCCGCTGAACAGCAGAATACCTGCGGTAAAAAAACCGGCGCTGATGTTCAGCAACCTGACATTCAGGGCGGTCCCGGACAGTAGAGACACCAGAATCAACGCAAGTGAGTGATACATTTGATAGGTGACGGCAGTCTGGAAAACTTCAAGACCCCGCTCACTGACAACACCGCGAAGACCGTGAGCCCCAAAGGCCCCTGCCATTACCGCTGCCAACGCAAACACCGCGCCGGACACCAGCGGCCAGCGCTGAACTTGCGGGAAAGACAATCGGATTCGCTCAGGCGCAGTCACAGTGAATGGTCTCTTCGGTGTCCAGGTTCATCATGGTCAGTTTGCCGCCCCACACGCAGCCGGTATCCAGGCCGATGTATCGCTCACTGTCGGTTTTGCCTTCCAGCGCGGCCCAATGGCCAAACAACACGCGAATATCGTCATCACGATGGTAACGGAACCAGGGAGCAAACCCTTCCGGGGAGTCCTCTGCCGATTCCTTGGAATCAAATTCCAACGTTCCATCTTCCGCGATAAACCGCATGCGGGTTAAGTAGTTGGTGATCACCCGAAGTCGGTCCATGCCATCAAGGCTTTCGTTCCAACGTTCCGGCTTGTTGCCATACATGGCTTCGAAATAGCGGGTGGCGTCCGGACCGCGCAGCGCAGATTCTACTTCCCGCGCGTATCCCATTGCCTGCTCCACCCCCCAGATATGGGGCAGCCCGGCATGCACCATCACAAAATTGCGATCCGCGTCGTGCACCATCAGATTCTGCTGGCACAGCCAGTCGAGCAGGTGTTGATGATCCGGCGCGTCCAGGATGTCGCGCAGAGTATCTTTCTTTTTCAGGGCATGACCGCCTCTGGCCACCGCCAGCAGGTGCAGATCGTGATTACCCAGTACCACCACGGAAGAACTGCCCAGGCTTTCAATATAGCGCAGCGACTTCAGCGATTCCGGCCCTCGATTGATGAGGTCTCCGGCCACCCAGAGCCGGTCTCGGGAGGGCGAGAAATCCGCCTTGGCAAGGACACCCTGAAGCCGGTCATAGCAGCCCTGAATGTCTCCAATGGCGTAGTCAGTCATTACTTTCCTCGTTCGTTGCGTCTGCCAGCAAATCTGCAATGGCAACGTAATCTGCAAGGCTCAGGTTTTCCGGGCGCAATCCATCGTTGATGCCCACGCTGTTAAGCTGTTCCACCGTCACCAGGCTGGCCAGCGCTTTGCGCAGGGTTTTTCGACGGGCGCTGAAGGCTGTACGAACCACTGCCTGCAACAGTTTATAGTCTTTCGCCGGGTGCGGCAGCGTTTCGTGCGGCACCATCCGCACAATGGCAGAATCCACTTTCGGTGCCGGCTTGAAAGCACCGGGGCCCACTTCAAACAATGGCTGCACTTTGCAGAAATACTGGGCCATGATTCCCAGCCGCCCGTAGTTGTTGTCGCCGGGCACGGCGGCCAGCCTTTGCACCACCTCTTTCTGCAGCATGAAGTGCATGTCTTTCACCACGCCCGAATGGCCCAGAAGATGAAAGATCAGCGGCGTGGAAATGTTGTAGGGCAAATTGCCGATAATACGAAGTCGCTTGCCGTTCTCGACCAGTTGGCCAAAGTCGAACTTAAGGGCATCCGCTTCGTGAATGCGAAAATCCGGATAGTTGAAGAACTTGGTTCGCAGCACGGGGATCAGATCCCGGTCCAGTTCCACCACCTGCAGGTGATCATTCACGGCCAGCATTTCTTCCGTCAGCGCGCCCAGCCCGGGGCCAATTTCCACCAGCGCATCGTCGGGCCCGGGGTTGATGGCGCGAACGATCCGCTCAATAACGCCGGGATCGTGAAGGAAATTCTGGCCAAATCGTTTTCTGGCCTGGTGGCCGGGTTTATTACTCACTTGCGACTCGCTTTTTACGGGTGGCGGCCATACGCTCGCCTTCAATAACTGCCTGCCTCAAGCTGCCCACATCGGCGGTGCCGGTTCCGGCAAGATCCAGTGCCGTGCCATGATCCACTGACGTTCTGACAATGGGCAGGCCCAGCGTAATGTTGACCGCGCGACCGAAGCCCTGAAATTTCAGCACCGGCAACCCCTGATCATGGTACATGGCCAGTGCAGCGTCGGCGTTATCCAGCCAATGAGGGGTAAACAGGGTATCCGCCGGCAATGGCCCGGTCAGGGTCATGCCTTCGTTGCGCAACCGCTCCAGAGTGGGTTCGATCACGTCCAGCTCTTCACGCCCCAGGTGGCCGCCTTCGCCGGCATGGGGGTTTAGCCCGGCGACCAGGATGCGCGGTTGTTCGATGCCGAAGAACTGTTGCAGATCCTTGTGCAGAATACGGGTGACCTGTGTCAGGCGCTCGGGAGTGATGGCCGCTGATACGTCTTTGAGAGGCAGATGCGTGGTCACCAGCGCCACCCGAAGCTCTTCGGTGGCCAGCATCATGACCACTCGCTCAACGCCACACATGGCCTGGAGGAATTCCGTATGGCCGCTGAACTCAATACCCGCGTCGTTGATCACGCCCTTGTGAACAGGGGCCGTCACCATGCCGTCAAACAGGCCGTCCAGGCAGCCCTGGGTCGCAACCCGCAGGGTGTCGAGAACATAGGCGCTGTTCGCCGTGTCGAGCTTGCCAGCATCCGTCGAGGCCAGGCCGTCAACGTGATACACCGACAGGCTTCCGGCCTCGGTCAGCGCCTTGTTCCCAGGGGACCAGTCCGCCAACGTGATGCCCAAAGCCAACTGCTGGTTGCGGGCTTCCAGCAGAGGTTTGCTGGCGACCACCACGAGGCCCGCACGACGGTCTTCGGTGGCAAGCTGAAGACACAGCTCCGGACCGATGCCGGCCGGCTCGCCGGCGGTCAGTGCTAGGGTCACCGGCTCGTTCATGACGTGCTGGCGTCTTCGGTCTTGAATTCAACGAAGGCTTCGTCACGGATTTCACGCAACCAGTTTTGCAGCTCGATATCGAACTTGCGGCGGAAAATAGCCTGACGGGCTTCGCCACGCTCCACTTCGGCGCTGATGTCCTGCTGACGACGATCCTGAACCTGCAGGATGTGCCAACCAAACTGTGAGCGGAAAGGGCCGACCAATTCGCCAACGCTGGCGTTCATCATCGCGTCCTCAAACTCTGGCACCATCTGACCGGGGCTGACCCAGCCCAGGTTGCCGCCGTCGGAACCGGATACCGGGTCGTCGGACTCGCCTTTTGCCAGGGCCGCGAAAGACGCACCTTCCTTGAGCCGCTTGTAAAGCGCCCGGATCTTGGTTTCAGCTCCCGCGTCTGACACCGCTTCTGTGGGGCGAACCAGAATGTGGCGAACCTTGTTCTGCTCGATCACCTGACTGGCTTCACCACCGCGCTTGTCCAGAACAGTAACCAGATGGAAACCGCTGCTATTTTCCAGCACCGGAGATACTTCTCCCACGGCAAGTTCCGGCACCACATCTGCGACCAGTGAGGGTAACTGGCCTTCAGAGCGCCAGCCCATGTTGCCACCGTCCAGAGCGTTGCTGGCATCGGATTCGGCCACTGCGACAGACCGGAAGTCCCGTCCGTCAACAATCTGTTGGCGCAGGTCTTCGATGCGTGCACGGGCCAGCTCGGCCTCTTCATTGTCGTTGGGGTTGTCCACCTGGATCAGAATATGGGCCAGTTCGTATTCGGCATTGGTGCGGCCCTGGCCTTCTGTGGCTTGCAGGTAGTTGTCCACCTCACGTTCGGTTACCCGAACCCGCTGGCCAACCTGGCGCTGCTGTACACGGCCGGTCAGCATTTCGTTGCGGATCTGCTCACGCGCCTCGGCGTAGCTCACGCCCTCTGCCGCCAGCTGGTTTTCAAACTGAGCCAGGGTCATGTTGTTGCGGCTGGCGATGTTGGCAATGGTTTCGTTCAGTTCGTTATCACTGATCCGCATACCGGCACGGTCTGCCATCTGCAGCTGGATGGATTCGGTAATCAGCTGGTCCAGAACCCGTTCTTCCAACACCGACCGGGGCGGTAGATTGGTACCCTGGGACTGCAACCGACCAATGATGGTATTGATCCGGGCATCCAGTTCAGATTGCAGAATCACCGATTCGTTGACCACGGCCACAACCTGATCCAGCAGTTTCCGTTCCGCCTGGGCGGCGCCCGACATTATCACTGCCATCAAAACCACAATGGCTTTTGCACACTGGCGAAAGTTCGCCCTCATAGTCACCTCTGTCTGGAAATCCGGCGGGCTTCAGGTGCCTCGCCTTGAGAATCTGAAACGGATTTCAGCGCCCACCAAAACGGCGCCGTTCCCGCTCGTCGAAGCCAACAATGGCCTCTGAAATCTGCCGTGAAGAACCACCACTGCCACCCAGGCCTTTCAGCTCGATCTGGAACAACACCCGGGGCTCCAGTTCTTCCTCGTCGGTCAGATAATTCTGGTGTACCAGCTGCACGCTCCAGCAGCAGTTATTGTATTCCAATCCTGCCAGCGACCCTACCGTGCGGTCGAGCTGCGAGTCATAGGCCCAGCGGCCGATCAGACTAACACGGTCTGTGACAGGCACAACGCCGCTTATATCCGACTGTTCGAATTCGTTTCGTCGATAGGTGTGGCCGATGCTGGCCAGGTACTGGTAATCCTCGGAGTGAAACAGCAATTGGCTGCGGCCTTCTTCAGTTTTTCTGGTGTCCGGTTCCCATAGGCCGGAGCTTCGAATCTCCAGCCCCGCCACCGGCCGCAGCACCACTTCACCGGCCAGCGGTGAATTACGTTCGTCCGATGCGCCCTGCCCCTCTAGAGACACTTCCCGTTCGTCGAAGTGATGCACCTGACCCAGGCTGAACCTTGCCCGCTCCTGGCCGGTCAGCAGGTCGTTGAAACGGCTAGTCAGAGCGATGGTCAATCGATTGGCATCGCCGACACGGTCGCCACCGGAAAACCGGTTTCGGCGGAACAGGTCGTCGAAACTGAAAGAACGCAGTGCAGTGTCGAAATCGGGTATCAGTTGCTGATCGGCGTCGGCGTCAGCCCAGGCGTAATACAGGCGCGGCTCGAGCGTCTGGTTATAGGGCACCTCAAACAGCTCGGACCGGCGGTCAAAATACAGCCCGGTGTCGAGTTCTGCCACAGGCACGGTGCGCTCGATTCTTGAATCGCCCAGGCCAAAGTCATCCAGGTTATAGCGGGTGTAATCCAGCGCTACCGAGGGCCGCAGGTACCCCCAGAGCGAACGCAGCGGCAGTGCCAATTCCGGTATTGCCCGCGCCCGATGGCCATTGGCCTGATCCAGCCCGGTGAGGTCAGGGTTATCGCGGTAGAAGAAGGTGTACTGGCTTTCCAGCCCCAGAGTCACCGGGCCCACGCCTGTCTCGCCCGAATAGAGCACGGTGGGCAATTGGCCGTAAGGTCGGTCTTCCTCAGCGATAAAATCGCTGATGGTCTGGTAACCGCTGGCATAGACCTCGAAATACTGGGCATCGTCCTGGTAGCGAACGCCGCCGCGGCGACGCAGATGGGTTGCCTGATTGATGTCCAGGCTGCGATTCAGGTCGCTCAAGTAGTCGTTGTCACTGACCGCCGAAAAATCCCCATACCCATACCAGCGTTCAGTGAAGGTGGCGCGGGTGGTGAAGTCCAGCCCCCAGCGTTCACCGTCTTCGCCGGGTTCATTGTCGGCATAGTCACGATCGTTGCCGGCATAACCAATCTGTAGATCAGACTGACCCAGCTCACTCAGATACCGGCCCTCTACTTCGGTGAACAGACCGCGCCCATAGATGAACTGGGGTGTCAGTGTGGCATCGTATTCAGGTGCCAGGTTGAAATAGTAAGGCACCGCCAGAAAGCCACCGCTGCCCGCACTGGAGGAACCAAAAGACGGGTAGAGGAAACCGGTTTTACGACGCTCGTCAATCGGGAAACTGGCATAGGGCCAGTAGAACACTGGCACATCTTTCACCTGCAAGCGCACGTGCTTCGCTGTACCCACGCCCTCGGCCTGATCCAGCTCGATGTCCGACGCCACAATTGACCAGTCGTTCTGGTTGGGCGCACAGGTGGTCAACCTGCCCTGGCCAATGAACACCTGGTTATCCGAGTTTTTGGCCAGGGTACCGGCGGTACCTCGCATCTCGGCGCTGTGCAGCAAAAAGGAAGCGGTCCGTATATCCAGGTCGCCGGTACCGGCGTTGTAGTCAGCCTGCTCACCGGTCAACAAAAACCCGTCGCCCCGGCTGGTAAACGGGCCTTCGATGGCCACCTGCCCGGATGCCTGGTTGTAGCGGGCTTCGGATCCCGTCAACGCAAAGGGGCCTTGCTGAATCCGTACGTCGCCGCGCAGGTAAAGTTCGGCGTTCATCTGGTAACGGGCTTCCAGAGCACTGGCGTTCAATGGCAACTGGCCATCGGGGCCGGCCTGGCTTGCTGCCCCAGCATCAAGATCCGAGGGGAGATAACCGCCGCGACAGAAATCCGGCAGGGATTGCGCTACGTCATCCGGCAGCTCGGATTTTGGTCGCCAATCCATTTCAGCAGCTGTGGGCGCATCGGTGGAGGAAGGTTCTTCCGATGCCTGAGACTGCACAACCGGCGCAACCACCAGTACGACACCCATAACCCAGACTCGGGGGGGCATTGCTGCCGACAACCATTCAGTGCGACTGCGAGGTGTCAGACTGTGCAGCTTCCTTGACCGGACTGGCACGATACGGAGGTCCTGTGCTGAATGGAGTTTTCGATAGGCCGCTAGTTTACACGGCGGCTATGGCCTTGTTAACGGAAACCGTTGTACCCTCTGACTTCAAATCTGCTAACTTTTGGTTCCATTCCAGGAACTTTCCAAGAACTTTGCCAAACCCATGGACAATCGCCTTCGCATACTCACCGACTGGGTGAGACAGTTCCCCGGTTTTGCACACGCCGACCCCGTGCCTGTGTCCGGCGACGCCAGTTTTCGGCGTTACTTCCGGGTGATGGGTTCTGCAGAGCCATCGGCAGAACATCAGCCCTTTATTGTCATGGATGCGCCGCCGGAGCATGAAAACTGCAAACCGTTTGTCGCCATTGCCCACCATTGGCGCAACCAGGGCATTGCCGTGCCGGAGATTGTCCATGAGGACCTTGAACAGGGGTTTCTGTTGCTGGAAGACTTCGGCGACAACCTGATGCTGGGTGCGCTGGATGCGTCGAACGCCGAGTCACTTTACACTGGCGCCCTGGAAGAACTGGTGGCCATTCAGCGAACCAGCCCGCCGACTGATTACCCTTTACCACCCTACGATCAGGCACTGCTGGATCGCGAAATGGCACTGTT
Organism: Marinobacter sp. CHS3-4; assembly: GCF_030053415.1. Lineage (GTDB taxonomy): Bacteria > Pseudomonadota > Gammaproteobacteria > Pseudomonadales > Oleiphilaceae > Marinobacter. The sequence continues at coordinate 649,832 of NZ_JASGBJ010000001.1, read as the reverse complement.
TCCAGACTGGCTGCTCACCCAAAAGCTGGGGTTGAACCTGGACAACAGCGAACGGGCGCTGCTGGAAACCACTTTTGCCTTTCTCCGGGAGAGCGCGCTTGCTCAGCCGACGGTGACTGTTCACCGGGATTACCATTCCCGCAATCTGCTGGTACGCGACGGCACGAATCGCCCCGGCGTGATTGATTTCCAGGACGCGGTCACTGGCCCGATCACCTACGACCTGGTATCCCTGCTCAAGGATTGCTACATCAAGTGGCCCCCCGAGACGATCGCCCAGTGGAAAGAGACCTTCCGCCTGCAAAGTCAGAAGGCCGGCCTGCACAACTCGGATCCGGACACCTTCCATCAGTGGTTCGAACTGATGGGCATGCAACGTCATCTGAAAGCAGCTGGCATTTTCGCCCGCCTCGACATTCGCGACGGCAAGCCGGGGTATCTGAAAGACATCCCCCGCACCGTCTGCTATCTGGTGCGTGCCAGCGCCCGGCAACCCGCGCTCCGGCATTTCCATGAATGGCTGACAGACCGGGTACTGCCGGCGATCGAGACCACCATAGGCACAGTGGAGACTCGTCAGCCGTGAAGGCCATGATTCTTGCGGCAGGCAAAGGCGAACGCATGCGGCCGCTGACTCTGACAACCCCAAAACCGTTACTGTCCGCCGGTGGTCGTCCACTGATCGAACACCACCTTGAGCGGCTGAAGCAGGCGGGCTATCACGACATCGTGATTAATCACGCATGGCTGGGAAAACAGATCGAAGAGGCCCTGGGGAATGGCCGCCGTTTCGGTGTGTCCATCGACTATTCACCGGAAGGCGAGCCTCTGGAGACCGCCGGTGGCATCCAGAAGGCCCTGCCCTTGCTGACCGAAGACGCCGACGACTGGTTTCTGGTGATCAATGGCGATATCTGGTGCGACCTGGATCTGGCAACGCTCGCACCTCCGCAGGATGCAGACGCCCTGCTGGTGCTCACGGATAACCCCGGACACAATCCCAGCGGCGATTTCTGCCTTGAGCCAGACGGGCAGGTTGCCCTAACGGGCGAGAACCCACTGACGTTCAGCGGCATCAGCCTGCTGCACCGACGCCTGTTCGACTCGCTGCCTCCTGGCTCCATGAAACTGGCACCGATTCTGAAAACGGCGATTGCGGATCAGCGGGTGCGCGGGCTTCATTTCAGCGGCCGGTGGATGGACATTGGCACGCCGGAAAGACTGAGACAACTTGATACCTTGCTGACCGGGGAACAAGCCTGACCATGTCCGATAGCGCGCCAGATACCGCCCTGCCCGGGCGCATGGAAGCCGAATTCGCCAGCCTGCTGGGGGAACTGTCCGCGTGCGGCCATCAGGCCAGTGAACTCATGGTTCGTACCCGCCTGCCGGGTTGGTGCCGCCGCAGCCTGTTTTACTTCCTGGGCTACATTGCCAAATCCGAAGGCCGGGTGACAGAGAAAGACATCGGGTTTGCGGAAACCCTGATGAAGGCGTTGCACCTGTCCAAGCGGCAACGTCGTGTCGCCATCAAGCATTTTCAGAATGGCAAAAACGCCGAGACCATCCCCGTCGCCAAAGCCCTTCGCCTTAAGCTGTCGCACCGGATCTGGCCGTCGCCATCACTGCGGGTGGCCATTTGCCTCTGCCATGCGGCCCAGCTGTTCGGCCGACCCGCAAAAAAGCGCCGCTACCGTTGCGAAGATGCCATCGACCAAATGGGGCTGCCCATTAGCATCAGCGATGACATCCTCGATAGCTATGCCAGCAAAATATGGATTACCCAACCGGAGTCCCATCCAAAACCAACCACCTACGAGCAGGCACTGCAGATACTCGGGGTGACTCGAAGGGATTCACTCACCGACATGAAGCGGGCGTATCGAAAACGGGTGTCCGAGTGCCATCCTGATAAACTCGCCCAGAGAAATCTGAGCCCGACAGAATTAACCAGGGCCAAGGATACGCTGCTGAAAATTCAGCAGGCCTGGGAGTTGATCGAACGGCGTCATTCGCTCTGACGGGAACCCAGCCAGGCGGAAATCCGATTGGATATGGCATGGGCTTCACGTGCTTGCGGGCGCCGGGACATGGCAACAGGCTGACGCTGATATCCATCAATGCCCGCCCGCTTTAAAGCCGCCGCCCGCTCATTAGCAGAACGATCCAGGGTTTTGTCACCGGGAAACGTGCTGTAGAGCTCCAGCACCGATGGATTTGTCGCCGAACGAAGCAGCTCAACCAAACCTTCTGATTCATCAGAGTAGAACTGGGGCGCGATCCAGACCAGATCTGACGGGCGACCATCGGCCCTGGCCTGACGAGTGACGGGGCCAGCCGCCCTGCCAATGCCCGCCAGCACGATACGGTCATATTCCCGCTCTTCCAATGCATCGACAGCGGCCGTAATCGACGACTCCACCCTGTCACGATAGTCGGCCAGTGATTGATCCGGCGATTCTTCATCCATGACATCAATCATGACTGACGATTCCTCTTCCGTATCAGACGCATCCGCCGATTCGCCTTTCGATGCTTTCGTCATCCGCCCGTTCAGCCACTGCTGCACCGGGAAAGGCGGCGGTTCCAGCCCCAGGGTCATCACTGCCCAACCAGCCTTACTCAGCGGTGCCCTGATTGCCTCGGCCAGACCGGAGGCAGCGGAAACGCCCTCGTCAGCCAGCACGACCAGCGCCCCTTTGGCAGGCGGGTCCTGCTCTGGCTGAAACAGGGCAAGGACCCGACCCTGATCACCCCGGCTGAGCCATACCGCGCTGTCTGGTCGGTTACCGGCAATGGTTTCTGCGTCCATTCCCGTCCTGACCATCAGGCGTTTCTCGCTCTGCTCTTCCTGAGACCACACGGGCTGGCTCATAAACAGCGCCATCAGGCTAATGCAGGTCAGCACCTGTTTTGCTACCCGCGCGGCGGTTGGAGGAGGCGCAATGGGGTTCAATGAATTCACCGGAATCTCTCTTGCTGATGTGCGAAAAATGACCCTCAAGCTGTTAGACTAGCAGCTTTCCAGCGAGCACCCGCATCGATAGCAACCGAGAGCACAGAGAGCCGTTCATGAATCCGTACCTGATTGCCCCCTCTATCCTGTCCGCCGACTTCGCCCGCCTTGGCGAGGAAGTCGACAACGTTCTGGCCGCCGGTGCAGATACGGTTCATTTCGATGTCATGGACAATCACTACGTGCCCAACCTCACCATTGGCCCCATGGTTTGCGAAGCCCTGCGCAAGCATGGTGTCACGGCACCCATCGACGTACACCTGATGGTGTCGCCGGTGGACGACCTGATCCGCATGTTCATTGATGCCGGCGCCACTTACATTACGTTCCATCCTGAGGCCACCAATCACATCGACCGCTCGCTGCAGCTGATTCGCGACGGTGGGTGCAAGGCCGGGCTGGTGTTCAATCCGGCCACACCTCTGCACCACATGGACCACGTGATGGACAAGCTGGATATGATTCTGCTGATGTCGGTGAACCCGGGCTTTGGCGGCCAGAAGTTCATTCCCGGCACTCTGGACAAACTGCGCGAAGCCCGCAAACGCATCGACGCCAGCAATTACAACATCCGGCTGGAAATTGACGGTGGTGTGAAAACCGACAACATTCGTGAGATTGCCGAAGCCGGCGCCGACACCTTTGTAGCAGGGTCTGCCATCTTCAAGACGGACGATTACAAGGCCACCATCGACGGCATGCGGGCGGAACTGGAACTGGCGCGTCAGAGCATCGTTCAGTGAGTCTGGCAGGCCTGTTTAACCCTCGCTGGCCGGGGGTCGCGCTGTTCGATCTGGACGGCACCCTGGTAGACAGCGCGCCGGACCTGGCGGCCGCCATCGACACCATGCTCGAGCAGCTTGGCCGCCGCAAAGTCGGAGTCGACAAGGTGCGGAACTGGGTCGGCAACGGCGCCTCGGTGTTGGTTCGGCGGGCACTGGCTGGCAGAGCCGACTGGGACCCCGTTAACCCGAAGGACGACGCCCTGTTCCATGATGCCCTGTCCCTCTTTTTTTACGCGTACGAAAAGGCGAATGGTCAACACGCCAAGCTTTATGAGGGTGTCGAACCCTGCCTGAAACGCTTGACTGAATACGGTTGTCGGCTGGGCGTGGTGACCAACAAACCGGAGCAATTCGTCGCGCCCTTGATGGAACAGATGGGCATTGCTCACTATTTCCGGATCAGCGTTGGTGGCGACACCCTGCCCGTCAAGAAACCGGATCCGGCACCGCTGATTCACGCCATGGAGACGCTTGGGGGCACTCGAGGCACCACCGTGATGGTGGGAGACTCTGCGGCGGATATCACCGCCGCCCGTGCCGCCAGCATCCCCTGCGTGGCCGTTAGGTACGGCTATAATTTCGGGGCACCAGCCGATGCGTTGCGAGCCGATGCCACGGTTGATTCGCTGACACAGCTTTTGTAATCTCACAGGACGTTGATTTTGATTCTTTTCATTCGGGAGATTCCTGCCATGCAGGGACTGAATCTGACTGCAGACCGCGGGGTACTTTCCAGAGTACTTACAAGCCGCGCGACCCGCTGGTGGCGATGGCGCACCACTTGAGCTCGCCCTATCACGGCATCTGACGCCTTGGCGCGTTTCGATGCCAATTTGCAGAACAGATTTCAGGAAAATGCTTCATGACACCCGAGCAATTCGCCGAGCTTGCACAGGCCGGCTTTAACCGCATCCCCGTATACCGCGAAGTACTGGCGGACCTTGATACACCTCTGAGCACTTACCTCAAGCTTGCCAGCGGGCCCTACTCCTACCTGTTTGAGTCTGTCCAGGGCGGCGAGAAGTGGGGCCGGTATTCCATCATCGGCTTGCCCAGCGTTGAAGTTCTGAAAGTGTTTGGCGAGAAAATCACCATCAGCCGAGGTGGCAAAGTGGTTGAGGAAACCACCGCCGATGACCCACTCTCGTTCATTGAGGACTACCAGGCGCGGTTCCACGCACCGGATCTGGACGAGCTGCCCCGTTTTAATGGCGGCCTGGTGGGCTACTTTGGCTATGACACGGTTCGCTACATCGAGCCACGGCTAAAACCCACCTGCCCGCCGGACAAGATCGGCACGCCGGACATTCTTCTGATGATGTCAGACGAGATCGTGGTATTCGACAACCTGCGAGGCAAGCTGCACCTGATCGTTCACGCAGACCCTAGCCGGGAGGGCGCGTTCGAAAAGGCACAACAGCGCATCGATGAACTGGAATCCAAGCTGCATCGTCAGACCTCCGACGCACCTCAAACGCCGTCGCACCTGTCCGGCAAAACCGTGGACGAAACCGACTTCGTGTCCGGTTTCAGCCAGGACAAATTCGAGGCCGCGGTCGGCAAGATCAAAGAGTACGTGCTGGATGGTGACGTCATGCAGACAGTGATCTCCCAGCGAATGTCGATTCCGTTCGAGGCACCGCCGCTGAATCTGTATCGCTCCCTGCGGGTGCTGAATCCCTCGCCCTACATGTATTTCCTGAACCTGGAGGACTTCCACATCGTGGGGTCATCGCCGGAAATTCTGGCGCGGGTGGAAGACGACGAGGTGACGGTTCGACCGATCGCCGGCACCCGCAAGCGCGGCGCCACGGATTCCGAAGACAAGGCGCTGGAGAAGGAACTGCTGGCCGACCCGAAGGAAATCGCCGAGCACCTGATGCTGATCGACCTGGGCCGGAATGACGCCGGGCGTGTGTCAGAAACAGGCACCGTGAAGCTAACCGACAAGATGATTGTGGAGCGTTATTCCCATGTGATGCACATCGTCTCCAACGTGACCGGCCGACTGAAAGACAACACCAGTTGCCTGGACGTACTGCGGGCCACACTGCCGGCCGGCACGCTGAGCGGCGCCCCGAAAATCCGCGCGATGGAAATCATCGACGAACTGGAGCCGGTGAAGCGGGGGGTGTATGGCGGCGCTGTGGGCTATCTGTCGTTCAACGGCAACATGGACACGGCCATTGCCATTCGAACCGCCGTGATCAAGGACAAGACCCTGCACATTCAGGCAGGGGCCGGCGTGGTGGCCGATTCGGTGCCTCGCCTCGAGTGGAAAGAAACCATGAATAAGGGCCGCGCGATTTTCCGTGCGGTTGCAATGACCTACAACGATTTCGATCATTGAGGCATTGCCCGGAAACAATACAGTCCGTGACCTTCCTGACTGACCCTTCCTGAGTCGTGAATTTCGACCGTTGGTTTGCAATTGCAATCATTGTGATCTAAATCTTATTGAGTAAGTGATCCTCCAGGGAACAGTAAACGGAGCAGGGCTGGTGCGTTCTTCACACAGCCAACCTACACATCGATCGCTTGCTTACCGGCATGGACGCTCTTCTTATTCTCGCAGCTGCAAAGCCAAACTCGAGAGGTGCGTATATGCCCCGGCTCTTCACAGTCATTCTGCTGGCCATGCTTTCAATGGCCTCTCACGCGGACACCATTACTGCTGCCGGCGATCCGTGGCCACCCTTTCTTGATCCCGACCACCCACAGCAGGGTGTTGCCATAGCGATTGCGCGGGAAGCGCTGGAAAGTCAGGGGCATGAACTTGAGTTTTCTTTTGTGCCCTGGGCGCGGGCGCTCGATGGCGTAAAAGCCGGCGACTACGATGCGTTGATCGGCACCTGGTGGACTCAGGAGCGGACCAACTTCCTGATGTATAGCGAGCCCTACCTGACCAACCAGATCAAATTCATCAAGCGCAAGGGAGACCCGTTCGAGTTTGATGGACTGAAGAGCCTTGAGGGCAAAACCGTAGGTACCGTAAGGGGCTATGGCTACGGAGATGACTTCGCCAATGCCGAATTTTTCACTCGGTCACCCGCACCGCGCCTGATCACCAATGTTCGCAAAGTCATCCATGAACGCCTGGACCTCAGCCTGGAGGATGAACTGGTGGCCCGCTCGCTGATAAACAAAGAAGACCCGGCCTTAATGGACAAGATCGAGTTCACCGATAGCGCCCTATCGAGTGAGGATCTGCATGTAACCAGCGGCCTTGCCAACCCACGTCACACTATGGTGATTGAAGCTTTCAATAAGGGACTCAAGACCATCCAGGCAAATGGCACTTTTGATCGCATCCTTGAAGAAAATGGCCTCAAGTGATGGCAGATCATCAGCCAATATTCTGACAACACCGAGGACACGCCCGTGAAACCTTACGCATTGTCTTTCACGTTAGTAACTTGCCTGCTGACAACTGTCGTGCAGGCCGACACCATAACCATCCGAGCGGATTCGTGGTATCCGATGAACGGTGACCCGGGCAGTGAGAAACCCGGTTATATGATTGAACTCGCCCGTGCCGTCTTTGAACCGGCAGGGCATGAGGTTGATTACGGAGTGATGCCATGGGAACGGGCGGTTAGATCGGTCAGGTCCGGTGAGTTTGACTGCGTGGTAGGGGCCTACAAGGAGGATGCCCCGGACTTCATTTTCCCTGAAGAGAGCTGGGGGCACGATGAGACTCATCTTTGGGTCACTCCCTCCAACGATTGGCGCTATAACGGTGTTCAAAGCCTTGACGGCGTCACTGTAGGCATGATCGGCGGATACGCCTACGCAGGTGATTTCGATGCCTACTTTGAGGCCAACCCTGAACAGGCACAGTTCGTCTATGCCAACAACGCCCTGGAGCAGAACATTAAAAAAGTGGTCGGCGGTCGGATAGATGCCACCGCTGAAAGCCCCTCGGTGATGCGCGCTAAACTCAAAGATATGGGAATGCAGGGCAAACTGACTTCAGCAGGAGCCCTGGCCGAGGCTGTCCCCATGTACATCGCCTGCTCTCCCGCGAACGACCGCAGTAAAGCCTATGCGGACCTGGTCGACAGTGGCACTCGAGAGCTCAGGAAAAGCGGCAAAATGAAGGCTCTTCTTGACCGATATGGCCTGGAAGACTGGAAGTAATCAACCGAGGGACTTAAAGCGCAGTCCTGCACAGTGAACATCCAAAGGCGAGCCATGAAAAATACCATCAGTCTCCGCTTTACCGCCGTTACCACTGCAGTTGTCGTTATTCTGCTGGTAGCGTTTGGCTGGTACAACCATAACGAAACACAACAGGCACTGAATAACCAGCTGGTAAAACAGACCGGGGCCGTTGTCGAACGGTTGCAAAGCAGCGTTCCCAGCACCCTCTGGAACTACGAAGTCAGTCAGATGAAGCGAATTGTTGCATCTGAGGTCGTGGCGGATGGCATCGCTGCGATATTCGTCTACGACGACAAGGACGAACTGCTAACAGGGCAGGCACAGGCTGCCGATGGCAAGTTGAACGACATCACCGCTCCCCCGGAGACAACCGCACCCACCCGTGACAAACCGCTGACCTACGACAATAACGGTGAGGAAAAAAAGGTAGGCCGCGTTCTGGTAGTCGCCGACAACTCCGCCATTGAAGCGCTGCAGGCCAAGAGTCTCTGGCGCCAGGTGTTACAGACCATCATTCTTGTCATTATTCTGGTCGCAGCGATCAACATGCTCTTGCGCAGCCTGGTGACAAAACCTATTCGCCAGGTCACAGAGGCCCTCAATGATATCGCAAAGGGCGAGGGTGACCTGACCAAGCGTTTGTCTGCCCGCCGCAAAGACGAAATAGGTGAGCTTGCAAATAATTTCAACCAGTTCGTCGAGAAGATTCAGATCCTTGTGCGCAAGGTCATTTCCTCCGTTGAGGACATCACCAATGCCATTGAGGGCATGCAGAAACTGGCAGCCCGAACCAGCAGTGGTGTCAACAATCAACGTGCTGAGACTGACCAGGTGGCGACAGCCATGAACGAAATGAGCAGCGCAGCGCAAGAAGTCACCGAGAGTGCCAACAATGCTGCGGATGCGGCCCAGAGGGCCGATGACCGCGGCAAGGAAGCACAGGCTATCGTCAACCGGGCCATCGATGCCATTCGGAACCTGGCGTCTGAAATTGACAGTGGTGCCGGGGTCATTAATGAGCTGGAAAAGGATGTAGGAGAAATCACATCCGTGCTCGACGTGATTCGGGGTATTGCCGAGCAAACCAACCTGCTCGCGCTGAATGCCGCTATCGAGGCAGCTCGTGCCGGTGAGGCCGGGCGGGGCTTCGCTGTGGTGGCTGATGAGGTCCGAACGCTGGCCAGTCGCACCCAAAGCAGCACGGAAGAGATTCACAACATGATTGAGCGGTTGCAACAGGGTACCCACCGGGCAGTTACCACCATGGAAACAAGCAAGTCCAATGGTGAAACAACCGTCACCCAGGCTAACGAAGCCGAAGTTGCCCTGACTGAAGTCGCTACAGCCCTGAATACGATCAACGAAATGAATACCCAGATCGCAAGTGCTGCCGAAGAGCAGACCGCCGTTACCGCGGACATTAATCAAAGCCTCGGACGAATTGTGGAAATTGCCGAAGAGGCGGCGCACGATACTGCTGAAACGGAAACTGCAAGCGAACGATTACAGCAAATGGCCAACGAGTTACAAGACCAGGTCAGCCACTTCAAGACGTGATCCAGTCACCAACCCGTCGCGGCGCTGCCATATGACGCCGGCATTGTATGCTGCAGCGCCCACTGCGATAATTGCCCACCTGACAAGCCGTCACAGCCAGTCAAATTACCTGAAGATTTAATGGCAGGCGGCACCGCCTGAACGGCAATGAAATTCAACGAGAAAACGGGCGGTAAGAGTCGCTATGCTGCTGATGATCGATAACTATGATTCCTTCACCTACAACGTGGTGCAGTATCTGGCTGAACTGGGTGCCCATGTTCAGGTGTATCGGAACGATGAAATCACCATCGAAAAGATCGAAGAGTTGTCCCCGGAACGCCTGGTCATTTCACCTGGCCCCTGCACGCCCAACGAAGCGGGCATTTCGATGGCAGCCATCGAGCATTTTGCCGGAAAACTCCCGATTCTGGGCGTTTGCCTGGGGCACCAGGCCATCGGCCAGGTGTTCGGCGGCAATGTGATACGCGCCGGGCGTGTGATGCACGGCAAGGTATCCCCGGTGTTCCATCACGACGAGGGCGTATTCCGTGGTTTGAACAACCCGCTGCAGGCCACCCGTTATCACAGCCTGGTGATTGAACAGGATTCACTGCCGGATTGCCTGGAAGTCACCGCCTGGACACGCAACGAAGATGGCTCGGTGGAAGAGATCATGGGCGTGCGCCACAAAACCCTGGCCATTGAGGGCGTCCAGTTCCACCCGGAATCGATTATGACGGAACAGGGCCACGAGCTGCTGCGCAACTTTCTGAAGACACAATAAGAGGCCAACTCATGGACATGAAAGAAGCACTCAACCGCATTGCCTCCAACCTGGACCTGTCCACAGAGGAAATGAAGGACGTGATGCGGATTGTGATGAAAGGCGAAGCGACCGACGCACAGATCGGCGCCTTTCTGATGGGGTTGCGCCTGAAGAGTGAAACCATTGACGAAATCACGGGCGCCACCGAGGTGATGCGCGAACTGGCAACCAAAGTGACCGTGAACGCGGACCCGCTGGTGGACATTGTCGGTACCGGCGGCGACGGTGCCAACCTGTTTAACGTATCCACGGCAGCCTCATTTGTGGTGGCGGCGGCAGGCGGCTTTGTGGCCAAGCACGGCAATCGTGCCGTGTCGTCAAAAAGTGGTAGCGCAGACTTGCTGGAAAAGCTCGGCATCAACCTGCAGATGGCGCCGGAGGAAGTGGCCCGCTGCGTGGAGCAGATCGGTGTGGGCTTTATGTTCGCCCCGGCCCACCACGGCGCCATGAAGCACGCCATCGGACCCCGCAAGGAACTGGGCTGCCGAACCATCTTCAACATTCTCGGCCCGATGACCAACCCGGCCGGCGTGAAGCGCCAGTTGGTCGGCGTCTTTAATCCGGCGCTGTGCCGCCCGATGGCCGAGGTGCTGCATCGCCTCGGCGCCGAGCACATCATGGTGGTGTGTTCCAAGGATGGTCTGGACGAAATCAGCCTTGCGGCTGCGACTCATGTGGCCGAACTCAAGGACGGCCAGGTCACGGAATACGAAATCACGCCAGAAGACTGGGGCATCAAGAGCCAGTCGCTGGTTGGCCTGACGGTGAACACTGCGGACGATTCGCTCAACCTCATTAAAGCCGCTTTTGGTCGCGGCCATGATGAAATGGCCGAGAAGGCACGGGATCTGATTGCGCTGAACGCCGGTGCGGCCATCTACGTTTGCGGCCTTGCGAAGACGCCTCCGGAGGGCGTTGAAATGGCGCTGGACGCCATGGGCTCCGGTCTGGCGGCGGGCAAGCTGTCAGAGCTGGCCGACTTCTCTCAGTGTTTTTAATGCGACGCGATCATGACTGACCGACACCTGGACAAAACGCCAACCATTCTCCGCAAAATCGTTGACCGGAAATGGGAAGAAATTGATGAGCGGAAGCGTCGTTCTTCGATTGATGACCTGAAAGCGATGGCGGGTGATCAACCTCCGTCGCGCGGCTTCGCCGATGCCATGCGTTCGCGGATCAACGCTAAAACGCCGGCAGTCATCGCCGAGATCAAAAAAGCCTCGCCGAGCAAAGGCGTCCTTCGCGATCCATTTGAGCCAGCAAAAATTGCCGAAAGCTACGAGGAAGGTGGCGCCGCCTGCTTGTCAGTGCTTACTGACCAGGACTTTTTCCAGGGCCATGAGGACTATCTGAAAGCCGCCCGCAATGCCTGCAGCCTGCCGGTGATTCGCAAGGATTTCATGGTATCGCCCTACCAGGTGTTTGAGAGCCGGGCTATTGGTGCTGATTGCATTCTACTGATCGCCGCCTGTCTGACCAGAGATCAGATGCAGGAACTCGAAGGCATTGCCCATGAGATCGGGCTGGATGTTCTGGTGGAGGTGCACGATGGCGGCGAGCTGGATGATGCGCTGACACTGACCACCCCACTGGTGGGCATCAACAACCGCAACCTGCACACCTTTGATGTCACCCTCGACACCACGTTCGACCTACACCACCGGATTTCGGACGATCGGTTAACCGTGACCGAAAGCGGCATCATGACAATTGAAGACGTGAACGCCATGACCGAACGGGGCATCTATGGTTTTCTGGTGGGCGAGTCGTTTATGCGGGCGGACGAGCCTGGCAAACGATTGCGCGAGTTTTTCTTCTCGACCTAGCCGTCCGGTTGTTCCAGCGCTTCCTGAAGCAGACCCAGCAAGTGCGCAGGCATACCCTCCGCCAGCTTCAATGCAGCTTCATGTCCCCGATGCGACATCTTGCTCCAGGTCCGGCGGATGATCCGCAGCCATTTGTCTTTGTCGTAATCCGCCTTTTCATCATAGAAATCGGCAAAGTACCGCTCGAGAAACACCATACAGGCCACATCCTCCAGCAGCTGGGTGTCATCGTCCTGCCGTAGTTCCCGCTTGGTCAGAATTGTCTCAACCCGATCGCATTCAGACACAGGAAAACCGCACGCCGCCATAATTTCAGAAGCACGACGACCGTGCATTCGGCCACAGGCCTGACGCCACTGATAGTAGGCTTTCCGGCCCTCTGGATAATCACTGCGAGGAATGGTCCATCGCTCGATATGCTGGGCGCGACAGGCAACCTGCATCCTCGGTGACGGCTGCGGCTCAAGCTCAAACAGCCAGCGAGTCATGTGCAGGCTATAGGCGTATTCCTTCGGCAGCGCCTCGCCCTCAACCGTTTCCCGATTTGGATCTGCTTTGTTGGCCTCATCAATGGCGTTCAGCGCGCAAACAAGGGGTGGCTCGGAAGTCATGGTTACACCTGTGCAGAGGGCCGTTGCTTGATGCGATCGAACCAGGCCTTGAGATTCTGTTGTTCGGGCTGAACGCGGATGTCCACCACCCGTGCGAATGCCAGCGTGGTAAAGGCATTGATGTCTGCGGCGGTCAATCGGTCACAGCAGATGTACTCTTTGCCTTCAAGATGCTCGTCCAGAAACGCCATGAAATTCCTGACGGTTTTGCCGCACTCTTCACCCCATTCCTTGATCGGGTTCATGCGGTCCTTGAAATAGCCGGAGGTGTGCTGAAAACACATCCCGGTGGGCAGGAAAAACGAGAATTCGATCCAGCGCACCCACTGCTCAATCTGTGCTTTTTCCAGCGGCGTGTCGCCCAACAAGGTCGGCGTCTCGGGGTAGCTTTCTTCAAAATACCTGCAGATTGCCATGGTTTCAGAAATGCAGGTGCCGTCATCCAGCTCCAGGACCGGAACCTTCTTCATGGGGTTTTTTGCCGCGTATTCGGGCGTCAGGTTTTCCCCTTTCTGGATGTCGATCTGAACAAACTGTGCTTTGTCCAGTAATCCCTTTTCGGCCATGAACATGCGAACACGACGGGGATTTGGGGCGGTACTCGTTTCAAGAATTATCATTATTGTAAGCTCCGCAAATCACGCATTTAACTGATCTGTACTGAAGACTGACGGCGTATCACTAGCGCGTCAAGTCAACTGGAATAAGGATCTCGTCTGTAGTAACGATTTACATGAATGGCTTGTAACTCACGTCAGGATCATTAATCTAAAAGATTCACCATAACCGGAATTGAACGATTTGAAATCTTCTGCAATCAGAAAATCCATCATTTCATATCGTCCGCTCAAAGGACTGACACCCTCTCGCGGCCAGTCGCCGCAAATCCCAAAGTCCCAATCGATAGGAGTACCCTTATGCGAAAGTTAACGCCAGTGGCGCTACTGTGCGCATTATCCGTACCCTCGCTCGCTTCCGCCGAATGTGGTGAAGTGTCCATTACCGAAATGAGCTGGACCTCAGCCTCCGTGGTCACCAGTGTGGCCAAGTTCCTTATGGAGCAGGGCTATGGCTGTGACGTTACCGTGGTTCCGTCGGACACCGTACCGGCCGTAACCTCGGTTGCCGAAAATGGTGAGCCGGACATCGTAACCGAGCTCTGGCTCAACTCAGCGGGTGAGGCTTACCTCAAGCTGGAAGAGCAAGGCAAGATCGAGCGAGTTGCTGACGTATTCGAACCGGGCGGTGTTGAAGGTTGGTGGATTCCGACCTACCTCGCCGAGGAGCATCCGGAGCTGAAAACCATCGAAGGCATTATGGCCAATCCTGAGCTGGTCGATAGCCAGTTCAACAACTGCCCGAGTGGCTGGGGCTGTCGGGTTGTCAGTGACAACCTGATCCGCGCGCTGGACCTCGAAGAATCGGGTATTGAAGTGTTCAACCACGGTTCTGGTGAGACTCTGACGACCTCCATGGCGTCTGCTGTCGAGAGCAACGAGCCCTGGTTCGGCTACTATTGGGGCCCGACCGTACCGCTCGGTAAGTACGACATGACCAAGGTCGATCTGGGCGAGTACAAGCCAGAGGTTCACACCAAGAACCAGAGCCCGGACGCCGAGAATCCTCAGGTGTCTGATTTCCCGGCTGCAACCATCCTGACTGCCGTCACCACGAACTTCAGTGATCGCGAGCCAGATGTTGCAGAAATGCTGGGTAATATGTCGTTCAAAACGTCCACCATGAGCGGCCTGCTCGCATGGAAGGATGAGAACGACGCCTCCGCAGAGGAAACTGCCGTTTACTTCCTGAGCAACAACACCGATGAGTGGGGTGCCTGGATAAACGACGCAGCGAGAAACAACCTCTCTGCCGTTCTTGGCGAGTAAGCAGTAATCAGAAACAGAGCCGGCTTGCCGGCTCTGTTTCTGTCTGAGGTTTATTTTTTCACAATACCCATCATTCCGAATGCGCAAGGGACATTGAACGCTCATGGCTACCTACGACTTTCTATTTTCATCGCTCGGGCTTGAAGAGTGGTGCTCCGAGGGTAAGAGCGACGCGCCCATGACCATGGGGGCGCTTCTCAATAAATCGAAAGGCACGGAAACAGAGGAAACCTCGATTTGGGAGCTACCCTTCCCGTCGATGGACGCGCTCAATGAATCCTGCGCCGCTTTCCCCAAATCAAGAGAGCTCACCAAAGGCCTCGAAGAGGGTTTTCTAGCCATCAAAGACAGCCTGAGCGTGGTTCTGGATCCCCTGACGCAGCCGCTTAGTTGGTTTCTGGACGGCGCGCTGTACGGCATGCTGAATACCCCGTGGTGGATCGTCATTCCGGTTCTGTTGGGGATTGTTCTGTTAGTCACCAAATCCTGGAAGCTGGTGGGATTTGTTGCGGGCAGTTTGTGCCTGCTGGCCTTTATTGATTATTACGAATACGCAATTCAGACACTGGCCATCATCTTTGTCTGCGCGTTCCTGTGTGTGCTTTTCGGGGTACCCATTGGCATTGCCATGTCACGAAGCGACACCATGCAGAGACTGACTATTCCGGTACTCGACATGCTGCAGACCCTGCCGCCGTTCGTGTACCTGATTCCGCTGATCTTCCTGTTCAGCGTCACCGAATCCAAACTCTACGGCATCGCAATCATTCTGTATGCCATTGTGCCGGTCATTCGACTGACCAACCTTGGTATCCGCCTGGTGGACAAAGACGTCATCGAGGCTGCCAATGCCTTTGGCATGACGAGCCGTCAGAAGCTGTTCCAGGTTCAGATACCTCTCGCATTGCCCAACATCATGGCTGGCGTTAACCAGACCATCATGATGAGCCTGGCGATGGTGGTTATCGCGTCGCTGGTATCCGCTCCGGGCCTCGGGGTCCTGGTACTGCAAGGCATCCGGAATCTGGAACTGGGCGTTGGCCTGGTCGCGGGTCTTGGCATTGTTATCCTCGCCGTGATTCTGGACCGTGTTACCAAGACGTCACTGGCTCGCATTGACACCTCGCAGAAACAATAAGGGAGCGAATCTACCGTGGACCAGGACATCAAGATTTCCATCCGCAATCTGTACAAGATTTTTGGCCCGACTCCGGACATAGCGCTGGAATACGTCAAGAAGGGAATGGGCAAGCCTGAATTGCTGGAAAAGCACAAACACGTGCTTGGCCTGGAAGACATCAACGTTGATATGCAGGAAGGCGAGATCACGGTGATTATGGGTCTGTCAGGTTCGGGGAAATCCACCCTGATCCGGCACCTCAATCGCCTGATCGAGCCCACCTCCGGTGAAATCACCATCGACGGAGAAAACGTGCTGGATTTCGATGAAGAACGCCTGCGCAAACTGCGCCGGGAAGGCATGTCGATGGTTTTTCAGAAGTTCGCCCTGCTGCCGCACCGCACGGTGCTGGAGAACGCGGGCATGGCGCTTTCGGTGCGTGGTTTCAAAACCGAAGAATTTGAATCCGAGGCGAGAAAATGGCTTGCCCGAGTGGGGCTCGAAGGCAACGGCGATCAATACCCCCACGAATTGTCTGGCGGCATGCAGCAGCGGGTGGGCATTGCCAGAGCGCTGGCATCCAACTCGCCGATTATGCTGATGGACGAGGCATTTTCCGCGCTCGATCCGCTGATCCGCTCGGACATGCAGGACCTGCTGCTGGAACTGCAGGAAGAACTGCACAAGACCATCGTGTTCATTACCCACGATCTGGATGAGGCTCTGAAGCTGGCAGACCATCTGGTCATTTTGAAGGATGGTCACGTCGTGCAGCAGGGCGAGCCCCAGGAAATCCTGATGAATCCGAACGACCCGTACATTATTGACTTCATTAGCGATATTAACCGCGCCCGCGTACTGCGGGTTCGCTCCATTATGGAGAAGACCACTGAGCCTCCGGAAGAAAGCGCCGGGGATGTCTCTGAACACGACAATCTGGAATCCGTTATTGCAAAGTCAGACGGCAATACGGACCTTGTTTATCGGGTGACCCGCAAAGGCAAGCAGATTGGCGTTCTGGACATGAAAGTCCTGTTCAGGGCTCTGGTGCCGACCGAAGCAGCAACGGAAGATCGCGCGTCTCTCTGATCGGCGGGCGAAGTCCGCGAGATGAAACTACAATAGAGGTTCAGTCCCCGTATCCGGGGGCCTACCTAACTGACAAATGCCATGCTCAAACTCGTCTCGCTTGTCTTTGCAGCGACTCTTCTTGTGGGTTGCTCTGATGCGGATACGACTTCATCACAAGTAACCTCGATGCCAGGCTCCCAAGCGGCGGAACCTGACAGTGCTTCTGTTGCCGCCGGAAATGTGGCCGACAAACGCGTGGTTCTGGTTGCAGACCCCTGGTGCCCCCACAACTGCAAAGCCGGCGCTGCGAAAGAAGGCTACATGATCGATATAGCCAGGGAGGTGTTTGAATCGGCAGGCTATACACTGGAGTATCGGAACTTCAGTTGGGCCAGAGCCCTAAGGATGACCCGGAAGGGTGCATTTAACGGGGTGGTTGGAGCATTCAGATCCGACGCACCCGATTTTATTTTCCCCGACATCTCCCAGGGTCGTGCAGCCATCGCTCTGTTCACCCACCCCGACAACGACTGGACGTACGATGGGCTGCCGTCCCTCCAAAATCAGAGACTGCTGGCAATCAATGGCTATTCCTACACCGCGGAGCTGGACAATTACATTGAGCAGAATCTTGAAAACCGTGAGCGGATCTGGATTCTGTCGGGTGGTTCTCCACTAAAGCGGGCCCTCAAGTTATTGGACAGAGACCGCACAGATGTATTTGCCGAAGATGAATACGTGATGAACTGGGCGATCAAAAACGAACCGGACATGCTCAGTCCTCGCCACGCGGGGCGGATCAGCGACACGCAATCATACGTCGCCTTCTCACCAGCACTGGATAATTCTGTCGAGTTGGCTCAACTGCTCTCCGAGGGCACCCAAAAACTGATCGACAGCGGTCGCATGGAAGCCATTCTCAATACTTACGGTCTTACGGAGTTGCCTGAAACGCCCTGATTTTCTCGCCAGTATCGGAAATCAGCAACAGTGCGCCTTGGGGGTTAATGTCAAACCGGCTTACGGACTCAAGCAGTTTCAGTAAACGGTCTTCCTGATTCATTAATGCCGGCGGACAGGCTCTGCGAGTGACGGCCAGACCCGATACACCGATGGCCTCACCATTGAGATTCCAGCGGCCGGTGTAACGATTACAGGAGCTCGTGCCAATGACCCTGCCCTCTGGCAGAAACTGAACCGTCGCTTGCGAACGATCAATGATTCCCCGGCCGCCAATATCCTCGACCACCCAGGCATCGCCCATCAGCAGTCTGGAAGGATTGCCCCCACAGCCAGACATCGTCTTGCCATTGATTGAAACCCTCACCTGATACGGGTGAAGCATTCCGGACATGGAGTCACGGCACATCTGCGACGCTGTTATTACCTCGACAGACAGGCCTGGCGCCTTTGCACGATAGGTTCGTCCCGATGTCAGACGGGCTACCGTTTGATAGTCCATGGTTGCCGTCGGCTGGTTCGGACGCTCCAGGGTCAGTTGTCCCGATTCGAGGGTAACCTTCCAGAAAGGTTCATTTCCCGTGGCGGTGAAAGGTTTGGGGACGGCTCCGGAAGCCACACAAGTGGGATAGCTCATCCCCTCCAGAGTCAGGGTTGCCGTATCGCCTTTGCTCCAGAACCAGGTGTCATCATTTCTGATGGACTCGTACCGGGCTCCGGACGCACTGACGACACGTTCCAGCTCGGTCACCTGATCCAGGTGGGTCAACTGCAGCCAGTCGCCATCTTCGTTCAGTTCCAGCTTGATCTCGGCCTGGCCACATTGCATGGCAGGTTCGGGCTGGTGCTCGGGCATGTCCGGTGTGGACGCGCACCCGGCGAGCCCAAGACCTGCCAAAATCCCTGTAACGGCCAGTGTCTGCAGCCCTCTCATCGCTTGTCTCCCTTCGAACCTGATCCACGGCACGCCCGAGCTTACCGAACAGCCTTGAGTCTACTGAATGCAGCCAGGGATTCCATACCATTTCAACGCTGAAACCATTACGCTTGGGCCATTCTGGAGAAAAAGGACACTCACCAATGGCTCTGAAACTCTATCAGTTTGCGATTTCCCACTTTTGTGAAAAGGCCCGCTGGGCGCTGGATTTCAAGGGCCTCAATTACCAGTCGATCATGCTGCTACCCGGCCAGCATGTGGGCACCATGAAAAAACTCGGGGCAGACAAGTCGTCTGTGCCTGTGCTGGTGCACGATGGGCAAGGCATTCAGGGAAGCGCCCGCATTCTGGACTACCTGGATGAAACCTTTCCGGAGCGCCCACTGACGCCATCAGACCCCACCGCCCGGGAAAAGGCCATCGACTGGGAACGTCGCATGGATGAGGAGCTGGGGCCGGCCGTACGCTGCTATGCCTATCACTATTTTCTCCAGCGTCCGAAGCTGGTGACGCCGTTGCTGACGGCTGGCACACCTTTCTATAACCGCTTCCTGGTTCGCCTTGCCTTCAGCCGGGTGGATGAGATTATGCGCAAATGGATGAAAATCAACGACAAAACCGCAGACGCGGCGCGTCAGACCATGGAGCGCTATCTGACCGAACTGACGCAAGCCTACGAAGCGTCACCCTGGCTGGCGGGGGACAGCTTCAGCCGGGCCGACTTGACCGCGGCGGCCTTCTTTGCGCCGCTGTTCCAGCCACCCCAGTACCCGGTGCCCTGGCCAGACGCAAAACGAATCCCCGAGCCGGTTCGCAACTGGCTGGACGAGTGGAAGCCACAGCTTCAGAAAATCGAAGCCATCTACACTGCTAACCGATAAGTGACTGCCGACGGTCACGACCCGGTGACCGTCCGGTCCAACGCTTGTATGCGCGGTTGAAAGCGCTCTGCTCTGAATAACCCAGCAGCAGAGCAACATCGGCCAGTGTCAGTGACGGATCCTCAAGGTACTGATGGGCCAGCTGTTCACGACTACGATCCAGCCACTGCTGCCAACTCAAACCATGACGTGACAGCCGTCGCTGAAGCGTTCGGGGCGACATGTGCATGGCCCGAGCGACCTTTGCCAGTGTTGGTTCGCCATCGGACAGCATTCGCAGTACCACCCGTTGCATTCGACGGTCGGCTTCAGAGCTTTGGGGCAAGGCCTGAAGCATGGCCCGGGCCTGACGATCCAGCAGACGACGAAGCGTGGGGTCTCGTCTCGGCATGGGCAGATCAAGATATCGCAGTGGAAACCGGACCCTCACATGGCTGTCCTGCCAGGTAACGGGGCAGCCAAAGAACGCCTCATAGGCTTCGGCGCTGTCGGCATCCACTGAGTGCAGGAAGCTGATGGCCGATGGTGGGGGTGGTTCATCGATCTGCCGACGCAGAAAGGTCACCAGTGCCGCGATGGCTACCCCGTCGGCCTGTTGCCCCAGCTCGTTGTCTGACGGCGGCCAGCGAATTTCCGCGTCTTCCTCACCCACGTCGATCTGGGCCAGGCTGGTGCCGTAGAAAAGCGTTTCGTAACGCTGATACGCCAGCATCGCTTCGCCCAGGGTGTCGGTGGCCAGCACCAGATACCCCAATACGCCGACGTGACTGGGCGTCACACAGGCACCCACGGCCAGCTCCGGCGCCGGTTGTTCAGGACGCAACGCAAGACCCTGGGCCAGCAGTCTGCGCCACACTTCAACCGGCACGTTGTCCTGGTCGGACCAACGATCCAGTTCCAGACGCAGAGATTCCGCCTCCAGTTGTTGCTGATCCAGCCAGTCTGCCAACAGCCCGGTCCAGGCCCCCGTTACTCGAATCACACTTGCCAAGCCACCAGCCTCCGTTTGCCACCGCCAAATATGGCATAGATCGTCAATTTTGTGACGTGTATTGTCAATTTACAATCTTAACTTCGCGCGACACTGTCACTGTGTCAATAACCAAGAGATCGCTTCGTCATGACTTTGTACGACATGATGATCAATACGCTGGAACAGAGCGGCCTGCTGGCACTCTGGGAAGGCCTGTCACCCTGGCTGGCGCTGGATGAGCGTCAGTTGATTTTTGTTTTTGCGACCCCGGTATTCATCGCAGTCACAGTCTGGGAGTACCGACGCATCCGCCATGACCCCAGTCGCATGAATGTCTCAGAGGCCGTTCGCAACTTTGCACTGGGCGCTGGCTACCAGACCACGGAACTGCTGTTCGCAGGGCTGATCGCGTTTCCGGTCTATGCCCTTTGTTATCACTTCCGGTTGTTTGACCTGGAACTGACCTGGCTGACGGGCTTGCTCACTTTTATTGGCGTTGAATTCTGCTTCTATTGGCAGCATCGCGCCGGCCACCGGGTGCGCTGGTTCTGGTCTGCCCACGTGGTACACCATTCGTCAGAACGGATGAATTTCTCGACCGCCATGCGCCAGAACGCCACGAACATTTTCAATGGCATGTGGATTTTCTACCTGCCATTGGCACTGATTGGTTTTAACCCGGTGTGGATCGGCGTTGCCTATGCGCTGTCACTGGTTTATCAATTCTTTATTCACACAACGCTGGTGGACAAACTGCCCCGCCCCATCGAATGGATTTTCAACACCCCGAGCCACCATCGGGTTCATCACGGTCGCAACCCCGGCTATATTGATCGCAACTACGGCGGGGTGCTGATCATCTGGGACCGGTTGTTCGGTACCTTCGTGGCGGAAGACGAGCAGGCACCGCCCGAATACGGCATCACAACGCCAGTGCCGTCGAACAACCTGCTGGTGCTATGGACCCATGAATACCGGGACATGTTCCGGGATATGGCCAGGCCTGGCCCCTGGAAGGAACGTCTGCGGCACTTGTGGAAGCCGCCAGAGTGGCAACGCGAAGCCGGTTCCCGGTAGACTTCTTTTCCAGAATAATCAGTTAACAATAACCAGCGGACGGAAAAACCAACATGGACGCGCAGGAGCATTTCATCAGCAGCACCGATAGCCACCGCATACCGGTGCTCAGTTGGGTACCGGAAAAGCCGGAACAGGCATTGGTGATTGCCCACGGAATGGCAGAACATGCCGCTCGATATGAACCTCTGGCCCGCTGGCTGAACAAGAAGGGCGTGGCGGTTTATGCGCTTGAGCATCGGGGGCACGGGCCTTACTGTCCGGAGGGCGACCGGGGGCACTACGCCGACCGTCAGGGTTGGCAAAAAGTGATCAATGACCTGTCGAACGTTGTTCACTGGGTAAGATCCCAGCATCCGGATCTACCTTTGAGCCTCTTCGGTCACAGCATGGGTTCGTTCATTGCGCAGGCCTATGTTCAGCAGTACGGGGATCAGATCGACAATTTGCTGCTGTGCGCCACCAACCGGATAGACCGCTTGAAACTGGGGCCCTATCTGGGGCTGGTAAAACTGATTGGAATGACCCGCGGTAAGCGCCATCGCAGCCCGCTGATCGACGCCCTGTCATTCGGGGCCTTCAACAAGCTGTTTGCCCCCAACAGAACCAGCCACGACTGGCTCAGCCGCGATGATGCGCAAGTGGACCTCTATTTACAGGACCCGTTTTGCGGCTTTCACTGCTCTGTGGGCCTCTGGGCCGACTTTATAGGCGGCATGATGGCCCTCAATCCCAAACGGTGGCGGCGAAATCTACCGGTGCACTTAATGGCCGGCGACCAGGACCCGGTTGGGGAAATGGGTAAGGGATTCAGGCGCCACGTGGCCAATCTCAGGAAGGCGGGCGTACAGGTCGCTTCCGAGCGATTGTTCGAAGGCGCTCGCCATGAGCTGGTCAATGAAACCGTGGCGGATCAGGTTCGCGACCACCTGTTGCAGTGCCTGACGGTGAGGAAAACCTGACGAAAACCGCTCCGGGGCGCTATGATCACTGCCAGCCCACAAACTTCAGGAGCAACCCATGTACACCAATCGAGTGGTCTGGATCACCGGCGCTTCCTCCGGCATTGGCGAAGCGCTGGCATTACGCCTGTCCCGTGACAATGCCCGCCTGGTGCTGTCAGCCCGTCGCGAATCCGAGCTTGAAAGAGTCAAACAACGCTGCGTCAGAGAAGAAGGTGCCGCAGAATCCAATCTGATGGTGTTGCCCCTGGATGTCACCGAACTGGACGCCCTGCCCGGCAAGGTTTCTGCGGTGCTGGATCAGTTTGGCCAGATCGATATGCTGATCAACAATGCTGGGCTTTCCCAGCGCTCCCTGTGCAAGGATACCGAGCTATCGGTGTACCAGAAGCTGCTGGACGTGGATGTAATGGGCCAGATCGCCCTGACCAAAGCGGTGCTCCCCCACATGTTGGAACGCCGTTCAGGCCACCTTGCTGTCACGGCCAGTGTCGCGGGCAAAGTGGGCGTTCCGATGCGCACCGGTTATTGCGCGGCAAAACACGCCGTCATGGGATTCTTTGATGCCCTGCGGGCCGAGGTCGAAGACGAAGGCATTCAGGTGTCGACCATCACGCCGGGTTTCATTCGCACCGAGATTTCACACAACGCACTTTCGGCAGACGGCTCGGCTTTCGGAAAGGAAGATGACGACATTGCCGGGGGCATGGATGTGACGGAGTGCGCAGAAATCATCATTCAGGGTCTGGAGAACGGCAAGCGCGAAATACCGGTCGGTAAAGGCAAGGAAATGGCGGCACTGTGGGTTAAGCGGGTAGCTCCGGAGTTCATGTTCAAGCTGGTAAAGAAGCGGAACTGACCACAAGCACCGCGCCTGGCAGGCAACACAGTCAATGATCCGGTTTGCGATTACTGCAATATTTGCCGCCACACTCGTTAAACCGGAATGACCATCATGACCCCGACGAAGCCATGGACGCTGCTTCCGTTCGCCCGCCTGCTCCTGTTAATTACGGCACTGGCTGCGGTTTCAGGCTGCTCTGCCATCAGCGCCTCTATGGAGGCCACGCCAACCATGAGTCATTGGGGTGGGCTGATCAGCATGGAAGAGGACGACCTGAAGTCCCGCTACACCAACGAGCACTCCCGATTTATTCGCGTTAACGGCTACAACATCCACTATCAGGATCGCGGCCAGGGTGAACCCATCATCCTGATGCACGGCATTTTCTCTGCGCTGCAGACCTGGGATGACTGGGCCGAGGAGCTGTCGAAAACCCATCGCGTGATCGCTCTGGACATGCCCGGATTCGGCTTGACCGGCGCCCCGGAAGACCTGGAACGCTTCAACGAACAAGAGGTTGTGGCTGCGTTCGAAGGCTTTGTGGACGCGCTTGGGCTGGGCCGGGTGTCTCTGGCGGGCAATTCACTGGGCGGTTTTCTGGCCGCACACTACGCCGCCAAACACCCCGACCGGGTAAAACGCCTGGTATTGCTCGACCCGTTTGGCTACCCCCAGGACACGCCCTGGCTGCTGGATGTAGGCACCTCGGCGCCGGTGTCTTTCATGGGCAGCTATATACAGCCAGCCTGGGCGGTGACGCTTGGCGTCGCCTGGGTGTATGGGGACTCCGACAGAATCACGCCAAAGTCCTACAGCCGTTACGTCCACATGAATCAGCGAGCGGGCGCCAAACCCGTTTACATGAAAACCCTGGAATTGATCGAGGCCCGGGCGGATAGCACCGTGCCGCCGGACTTTCGCAGCATTAAAGCAGAGACGCTGCTGATGTGGGGCGAAGAAGACACCTGGGTACCGCCGGAGCTGGCCGAACGCTGGCGACAGGATGTTCCCGATGCTGGCCTGGTGATTTACCCCACCGTTGGACACATTCCTATGGAAGAGTTGCCCAAGGATACGGTGCGTGACGCAGCGCTGTTCCTGCAATCCGGGTTGGCGGGTGCCTGCGGCAGCACCCCGGCAGGCGACAGCCAACCGAAATGGTCCTGTCCCTGATCTACTGGGTTGCCTGAAGAAAGCTTGAAATGAAAAAGGCCGCTGATCCAAGCGGCCTTTGAAGGGAAACCGAGGCAGTTCTGCGGGCTCAACGAGTGCCGTAAACCACCATGGTTTTACCTTTGACTCTCACCAATCCCTGGTCTTCCAGGGTCTTCAGAACCCGCCCCACCATTTCCCGAGAGCAGCCCACGATACGGCCGATTTCCTGACGGGTAATCTTGATCTGCATGCCGTCCGGATGCGTCATGGCGTCCGGCTCCTTACACAGATCCAATAACGTGCGTGCCACCCGGCCTGTCACGTCCAGGAACGCCAGATCGCCTACCTTTCGAGTGGTCTGGCGCAAACGGGACGCCATCTGTTCGCCGATAAAATACAGAACCCGTGGATCCTGCTGGGCAATCTCACGAAATTTGGTGTAGCTGATTTCAGCCACTTCGCATTCGCTCTTGGCTTTGACCCAGGCGCTACGGGAATCCATGTTGTCGAACAGCCCCATTTCGCCAAAGAAATCCCCGGCGTTAAGGTAAGCCATGATCATCTCGCGCCCGTCGTCGTCTTCAATAATGACGGTCACCGAGCCTTTGACGATGTAAAACAGTGAGTCGCTCTTGTCACCTGCATAAATGATGGTGCTTTTACCAGGGTAGCGTCGCCGGTGACACTGCGACAGGAAGTAATCCAGGTGTTTGGTTTTCTGCTCAACCGGCTTGACGATAGTAGCCATAGTGCGAGACATGCCTCCTTAATACTGGCGGGAAATCAGATTTGTTGTTATTCACCCTGCTTTCCGTGCGGGTTTGTTTTTAATCAGCCGACCTTATAACAAGAAGGCCCGGCATCGGCAACTGAAAACAGTATAGCCCAGATACACAATCCTGCGCGCCGCAACGGTGCCTGGGAGCAGGTCTATATGCTAGCATCCCGATCCACTGAAATCGTTTACAGACACTCTTTCAACGCCCGAACGGGCTGGAGCAAGCACCCATGAAAGCAACCATTGACTGGACCGGAGACGCCGGCTTCAAAGCTGCCAGTGGCAGCGGTCATGAAGTCCAGATGGACGGCCCACCCGACCACGGCGGCAAGAATCAGGGGCCACGCCCAATGGAGCTGGTTTTGATGGGGCTGGGCGGATGCTCTTCCTTTGACGTCATGAGCATTTTGCAGAAAAGCCGCCAGGACGTCACCGACTGCCATACCGAACTGGAAGCCGAGCGAGCAGACAGCGTTCCGTCAGTGTTTACCAAAATTCACCTGCACTTTGTGGTGACCGGCAACAGTCTCAAAGAGAACCTGGTCAAGCGGGCTGTCAGCCTGTCGGCTGAAAAATATTGCTCAGCGTCTATCATGCTGGAGAAAGCCGGTGTGGAGATCACCCACAGCTATGAAATTCGGGACGCTTCCTGACACATGGTCGATTGGCCACAACCGCTTGGGAAATTACGGATAAAGCGAGGGCTTCCAACCCTACCCAACCGTGCAACCAGTGTGCATAATACGCGGCTTTATCCGCCGATATCCTGTCCGAACCCCTGCCTGGAGGGAGGCTGAGCATGGAAACCAAATTGCAGCTACATGGTTTCAACAACCTGACCAAATCGTTGAGCTTCAACATCTACGACATCTGCTACGCGCGGACGGAAGAGCAACGCAAGGCCTACATCGACTACATCGATGAAATGTACAATGCCGAGCGTCTGACCCAGATCCTGTCTGACGTCGTCAAGATCATCGGCGCCAACGTGTTGAACATCGCCCGTCAGGATTACGATCCCCATGGTGCTTCGGTGACCATGCTGATCGCAGAACACGAGATCAGCGACGGCGAGGCGGATAACGAAGAATCACCGGGTCCGCTGCCAGACACCATTTTGGCGCACCTCGACAAGAGCCACGTGACGGTTCACACCTATCCGGAAAGCCATCCCTACGAGGGTATCAGCACATTCCGCGCCGACATTGACGTTTCAACCTGCGGCCTGATTTCACCCCTGAAGGTGCTGAACTATCTGATCCACAGCTTTGATTCGGATGTGGTGACAGTTGACTACCGCGTACGCGGATTCACCCGTGATGTGGACGGTCGGAAGCATTACATCGATCACGACATCAACTCGATTCAGAACTACCTGACCGAGGACACCCAGAACGCCTACCAGATGATTGACGTCAACGTGTACCAGGAGAACCTGTTCCACACCAAGATGATGCTCAAAAATTTCAATCTGGATAACTACGTGTTCGGCGTCAACGCGGAAGACCTGGGGTCAGAAGAAGCCCAATCCATTGAAGACCGTCTGCGTCGCGAGATGCTCGAGATCTTTTATTCCCGCAACGTAGAGTAATCTCGAAAGCTGAAGGTTCTGTTCCGGACATACGCCGGCGGAACCTTCAGTTTTTTTGAATGCGCCCTCCAGAATTCTCCGGTTTATTATTCTCGTCTCCTGGCCTCTAATGGAGCTAGTAACAGGCTTAAGGAGGCTGCTATGACATACCGTTCCGTTAAACGCCGCGTACCCGCCATGGAAACATCGGACGGCGCCGGCGTTCGCATCAAGCGTTCGCTCGGTCAAAGCCCCCATGTGCGCATGGATCCCTATCTGATGCTGGATGAATTTGGCTCGGAAGACGCAGCAGACTACATTGCCGGTTTCCCGTCCCATCCTCATCGAGGGTTTGAGACAGTGACCTACATGATTGATGGCCACATGCTTCACGAAGACCACCTGGGCAACCGGGGCAATCTGAAAAACGGCGGTGTGCAGTGGATGACCGCCGGACGAGGGATTGTTCACTCGGAAATGCCTCAGCAGGAATCGGGGCGGATGCGGGGGTTTCAGCTATGGCTTAATCTGCCTGCGGCCGAAAAAATGAAACCAGCCGGCTATCGGGACATTCAGCCAGAAGACATTCCGGACCTGAGCGTCGGCGATGCCGCAGTCAAGCTGGTCGCCGGTGAGCTGTCCATCGATGGCCGTCAACACCTCGGCGCTGTCCACGGTGGATCAACCCTACCGGTGTATGCCGACATTCTGTTGCCTGCAGGTGGTGAAACCCAGATACCGGTCGGCAAAGAACTCTCCGCGTTGGTGTATCTGTACGAAGGAGACGCTTCGCTACAGTCAGAATCGGCGGCAGAATCCCTGGACCTGTCCACCGCCCACATTCTTGACGACGGCGACACCCTTCGGCTGCGAGCGGGCAAGAAAGATGCCCGGATACTGCTGATTGCCGGCAAACCCATCGGCGAGCCAGTGGCACAATACGGCCCGTTCGTAATGAACACGCGGGCGGAAATTGAGCAGACGCTTCAAGATTTCCGCGACGGCAGTTTTCTGTTAAGCGGATAAAACAGCTGCGGCGAGGCCAGCTCAGGCAGATCTGTCTGTTCCTGGTCAGCCGCCCATTCTTCGCGTTCTGCACTGCGGACAGCGTAGTGCATCCACATCAATGCCGCGGCAACAATACCGAACATCAGCATAAAGCAGCTTTGCCAGATGCCAGTAAGGTCATTCAGCACACCAAAAGCGAGCGGCAGCGCAAAACCACCCAGCCCACCGATCATGCCGACAACGCCACCAACGGCACCCACATGCTCCGGATAATAAACCGGCACATGCTTGTAAACGGCCGCTTTCCCCAACGACATGAAGAAGCCAAGTACAAATATCAGCGCGACAAACACCGGCAGGCTCATTGCGATGGAAAACCGAATGTCGCCGTCGATTCCTTGCACCACATAATCAGTTGGAGGGTAGCTCAGCAGGAAAGTACATATGACGGAGGCAATAAATGTCCAGTACATGACTCTACGCGCACCAAATCGGTCAGACATCCAGCCACCCAGAATGCGGAACAGAGAAGCGGGAATGGTGTACAAAGCAGCAATGATACCCGCAGTTTTAATGTCGAGTCCGTAAACACCCATGAGGAAATGAGGTAGCCATAGCGCAAGCGCAACGAAGGCCCCAAAAACAAAGAAATAATAAAGCGCAAAACGCCATACCCGGAGCTCTCGTAGTGGGGCCATCTGCTCCAGAAAAGACTGCTGATCTCCACCACGCCGGGCCGCTGTTAACGGATCATCTTTCGCAAACAGAACGAAAAACACACCCATCGACGCCAACACCATCGCGTAGATTCTGGCCGTGTCTTCCCAGCCAAACGCCACCAGCAAAAACGGTGCGCCAAAATTCGTGACCGCCGCGCCGACATTGCCCGCACCAAAGATGCCCAACGCAGTTCCCTGTTGCTTTGCGTCAAACCAGGCTGAGGTGTAGGCAACACCAACAATAAAAGACCCACCGGCCAGACCCACCCCAAGAGCACCGACCAACAGCATGGGGTAGGTCGTGGCCAGCGTGAGCAGGTAAACACAGGCAGACGTCGTCAGCATCAGCACACCAAAAACCCAGCGACCCCCGTAGCGGTCCGTCCAGATACCCAGAAACAATCGACTGATCGAGCCGGTTAGAATTGGCGTCGCCATCAACAAGCCGAGCTGAGTGTTTGAAAGGTCCAGGTCCTCCGCGATTTTGAGGCCAATGATCGAGAAAATCGTCCACACGGCAAAGCACAACGTGAAGGAAAACGTTGATAAGCCGAGTGCCCGGTATTGTTGGGATTTTGTTGTGCTGGAAGCCATGGTCTTGCCCCCCGTCGATGAAAAAGCGCCTGATGAGCGTGCTTATTAAACGGTATCAGAAACCGGCTTTTGCATTGCGGGGCATTGGAGGTACCTCTTGCAGGAGAGGCCAAAGCCGCGGCGATGCTCTGGCGGGGTAGGAAAGGCGATTTTTGATTTTCATCAATTATTGGCTGACGCCGAGTGTGGGCTAATGCTCCCAAAGATCCATTCTGGGAGAACTTCACAATGAAAATCATGATCGCTTACGACGGTTCCCGAAACGCGAAATTAGCGCTGGTGCGAACCATTACCATGTTCCGAAACCTCGAACCCACCCTCACCCTTGTCGCCGTTGCAGAGAATCCTCGGGATATCACCGCCAGCAACGAATCCCTTTTCAATGAGGAAGTCGAAGACCTCAAACGTCATCTCCTGGAGGCAAGCGAGGCGTGCAATCAAGAAAATATCGTTCACGAAACGCTGCTGCTTGAGGGGGATGCCAGGAAAATGCTGCTTTACGCAGCGGAAAACAAAGTCCATCCCGACATGCTGGTGATTGCCCGACACAGTCACGAGCCCGATGGCGGATTCATTGCGCGCTCGCTGACTCATTTCGTCGATGAGCTGGATTACATGACATTCGGCAGCGTCAGCTCCTTCCTGGCTCGTCGCATCCAGTGCCCGCTTCTTATTCTGCCGAGCCACTAAGGCCGGCGCTCTACCCTTCTGAATCCGACAGCCAAGGAGGCTGACATGAAAGTCGCAGACGTTTTCCACGTCAAAAATCCCGAGATCAGGGCCCTGCACCTGACCTGGATTGCATTCTTCATCACCTTTTACGTTTGGTTCAACATGGCGCCACTGGCCTCGAGCATGTTGAAAAGCGTCAACTGGCTAACCGCCGATGACCTTCGTCTTTTCGCCATCTGTAACGTGGCGCTAACCATTCCTGCCCGCATTATCGTGGGCATGGCTCTGGACCGCTTTGGACCTCGTCGGGTGTTCTCTGTGCTCATGGTGCTGATGTCTATACCGGCCCTGGTTTTCGCCTTCGGCAATACCATGACCCAACTGTTGGTCAGCCGACTGATTCTTAGCTCTATTGGGGCCAGCTTCGTGGTCGGCATTCACATGACGGCGATGTGGTTTAAGCCCAGAGACATCGGTTTCGCAGAGGGCTTCTATGCCGGCTGGGGCAATTTCGGTTCTGCCGCAGCCGCAATCACGCTGCCGACCATAGCGTTGAATATGTACGGTGGTGAGGATGGCTGGCGCTGGGCGATCGCCCAGAGTGCCTTTGTTATGGCGGCTTACGGCGTTTACTACTGGTTTGCGATTACTGATGGCCCTGTCGGCACGGTTCACCGGAAACCGCGCAAGGCAGTGGCTATGGAGGTCAGCAGCTGGGGTGACATGATCAAACTCATCCTGTGGACCATTCCTCTGGTCGGCGTGTTGGGCATTCTGGTCTGGCGTATCGAAAACATGGGTTACCTGAGCTTCACAGGTGCCATGATCTGCTACGCCGTGATTGTTGCCATCGTCGGCTATCAAATCATTCAGATTCTTAGAGTGAACGTGCCGATCCTGAAGAGGGGCGTGCCGGAAGATGACAAGTATCCGTTCAATAGCGTTGCAGCGCTCAATAGCACCTACTTTGCCAACTTTGGCGCCGAGCTGGCGGTGGTATCAATGCTGCCCATGTTTTTTGAGCAAACCTGGAGCTTGAGCGCAACAGCAGCCGGCTTGATTGCTGCTTCCTTTGCTTTCGTGAATCTGGTCGCGCGCCCCATGGGCGGGCTTGTGTCAGATCGTATGGGTAACCGTCGGTTCGTGATGCTCAGCTATATGTTCGGTATCTCGATAGGCTTTGGCCTGATGGGGCTGATGAATTCCACCTGGCCCCTCATCATTGCAGTGTGTATTACCGTGTTCACATCCTTCTTTGTACAAGGAGCGGAGGGTGCGACCTTCGGGATAATTCCTTCCATCAAGCGTCGTCTTACTGGTCAGATATCAGGAATGGCCGGTGCGTACGGTAACGTAGGCGCGGTGGTCTATCTGACGATTTTTACCTTTGTTACACCCACCCAGTTCTTCTACATCATCGCCTGCGGTGCATTTGTTAGCTGGTTGCTGTGCCTGATGTGGCTGAAAGAACCGGAGTCAGGCTTCGCCGACGAATATCAGGTTTCATCCGTGGACCTGCAAATCGAAGAAGAAAACCGCCGCCGTCAGGAAGCTATCGCCCGATAGCCTGGTCGCTGGACTAAAAAAGCCGCAGGGTAATGCCCTGCGGCTTTTGGAGGCTTATAAACAAAAGCGAACATTCGCCTCGCACTCGGCAACTACTCATTGGCCACCTTTTTGAGCCATTCCACGCCAAAACGCACGCCAAAACCCTGCAAGTCTGTCGATATCTGCGCCAGTCCGCCTGGATGAGTGCCGGAAGAAGCCATGTCAACGTGCACCCAGCCGATTTCTTTGTCCACAAAACGGCCAAGTAACCGTGCGGCGTATATATGATCACCGGGGCCTTTGGTTCTGCATTGCAGCGTGTCGGCCACTTTCGACTCTAAATCTTCATCGTAATCATCTTCGTAGGGAAACGGCCAAACTCTCTCACCACAACGTTCACCCGCCTGAATCAGAGACCCGACCCAGTCACGGCGATTGGTTATTGCTCCTGCCATTCGTTGCCCCAGAGCAGCGACGACCGCACCCGTCAGGGTTGCGTAATCAATAATCGCGCGTGGCTTTCCCCGGGATACGAGTGCCAGGGTATCCGATAGAACCATCCGGCCCTCAGCGTCGGTATTGATGAGCTCGATCGTGGTACCGTCCATGGCAGTAACAACATCGTTACACTTCACTGCGCGCGAACCGATATGGTTCTCCGCCAGTGCCAGCCAGCAATCCACCGGCTGATCAAAGTTCATACGGGTTAAGGCGAGGAAAGCACCCAGCGCCACGGCACTGCCCTGCATATCGCCATGCATGCCCAACATACTGCCGCCCACTTTCAGGTTGCTGCCACCGGTGTCGAAACAGATGCCTTTACCGACAAGTGCGAGCGGTTTGCCCTCAGCCCCCGGCGGGCGGTATTCCAGATGCAGTATGCCTGCATCCCTAACCGGGCTGGCCTCAACAACGGAAAGAAAGGCGCCGGCGCCCAGCTCTTCCAGTTTATCCCGGTCATAGAACTCTGATTTCCAGCCTTCCTGGCGGGCAAGCGATTCGGCGAAATCACGGTAGATGCCCGGATTCAGGTAATTGCCCGGCAAATGGGTTAACCAGCGAGCCAGGTTATTGCCTTCAGCCGTTGCCTCAGCGTATCCAAAATCAGCGTTACCAAGGCCCCCGAAATAGCTCATGGTTTTGAGGCTATTTGGCTCGGAGACTTTGCCCGTAATTCTAGGCAACTGGAAAAGCGCTGCATGGGCCGCAGCCAGGAGGGCTTCAGCCATCGCCCCTGCGGCCACCTCATCATCAAGCAGGCAAAGGACGTTTATTTCCTCCACCCGGTCAGCAATCAGAGGCCCAATGGTTTTACGCGCCAGGGTGAGTGCCTTGAATGTCTGAAGTTGATCCGCCACGAACACAACCGCCGCTCTTTCACCTCCGGGCATGGATAGAAACACCGGGTTGGCCGTTTTCGGATGGGCTGATAGACGCTCTCCCAGGGCGTCGGACCAGGGCGTATTATCGATCACTTTCCGATCCGCATCAGGCACAAGGAGGACCACGCCTGATCCGGGCTTGAAATCCCAGGCAGCGGGAATCGGTTGGTCTTTCTGGACCGACAATGGCGATAATCCGGGGAATTCTGGCTTCATTTTTGAAGCTCCTTTGGGGGCTGAAAATATAGCTAAAACGATAGTTGGTTTACCGGTGCAGACAGGTATATACACCAGCTTTCATTGATCCGTACTCAGAACGTTAGTTCATGTAGCCGCGAAGCCCAAGGGCTTTGAGTAGACGATAAATGAAAGACCTTAAGCACAATTCACCTTCGAATATAGTTTGCCAATGCAACAGTTGCGCATATATGGTGAGAAGACCGGGATCGTGATTAGCCAAGAGAAACGGCAACATTTCCGATGCCGTATCGCAAATAAAAAGGAGTTATAGCATGGCGACTACACCTGAATCAGAAATGTCACCGGAAGTCCTTGCATGGCGCGACCCGGAAATGCCCTCAGTCAAGGGCACCGAAAAGCCGAAAGATCCAAACAAGGGCTATATTGCCCTGCTCGGTTGGAGCGTCAACGCCATCAAGGCGGCACAGAACTTTGACCGTCGCTACATTGTCGTTGCGCCTGAGTGGGCCACGGATTTCTGTAAAGCTAACCACATCCCTTTCATAGCATGGGATTTTATCCGCCTTAATGACCGGTCTATGGAGATCGCCACAAGGCTGAAAGAAGAGGGCGTGGATGTTGCCGTCCCGCTGTTTGAAGAGACCGTTGAGTGGTCTGGTGCGATCAACTCGGTGCTGATGGACAGCCCGCGCATGTACGGGCAGTCGATCCTGTTCCGTGACAAGGCCCTGATGAAGCGCCGTGCCCAGCTTGGCGGCATTCGTGTCGGCATCTTCGAGGAAGCTCACGAGAAAGACGACATCATCCGTTTCATGAAGCGTGTTAACCAGACACTGCTCAAGCTGGATGGCGACCCGGATGACCCGATTCACGTCAAGGCTTTCGACAAGGCCGGCTGCCTTGGCCATCGGATGATCCGGACGTTAGAGGAAATTGATCATATTCCTGCCGAGGAATATCCGCTGCTGATGGAAAGCCACCTGAGTGGTTGGGAATTTGCGGTTGAAGCCTGGATTCACGATGGCAAGATCCAGTTCCTCAACATTTCTGAGTATGTGACGCTGGGCTACTCTGTGTTCGTGCCCGCTACAAAAGAACTTGAGAGCTGGCGCAACGCGATTACCAAGCAGATCGAACTGCTGATCAAAACCTTCGATATCAAGTTCGGCCTGATTCACCCCGAGTACTTTGTGACCGCTGACGGCGAGATGTACTTTGGTGAGATCGCCTATCGCCCACCGGGCTTCAAGGCTTTCGAACTGATTGAAAGAGCCTACGGATTCAGCGCTTACCAGGCTTCCATGCTGGTTTTCGATCCGAAGAGCACGAAAGAGGAAGTGGCTGCGTTCTTCCCCAAGGAAGTCGAGGGAGCACAAGGTTATGCGGGCTGCTTCGGTGTCTATCCCCGCCGTCGCGTGGTCAGCAAGCTGGAGATGCCGAAAGAGTGCATTGAGCACCCCTACTTCGATTTCCACGAACTGGTTGCACCGACTGAAGAGACCGTGCCGGATCGGAATGCCTTCGGTACCCACTGGGGGCTGGTGTTCTTCTTCGGTGACGATCCCATCAAGATGCGGGATTTGCTGAAGTCCATGGAAGACCTGGATTTCTACGTTTAACGACGCAGAGTCAGTTCATCAGATATGGGTGGCCGGGTGATTGCCCGGTCTCCTGACTGGTCCAGAGCTTCCGAAATTCTGCCCAACTTAAATCTGCGGCGTTCAAGCAAGAATTGTCCCGAGGCCACTATTGGCCACCGTCAGAAGTGGTCGTACCCGAACTTCATGTAGGTAATGCCAGGACTGAGAATGAGCCTCCAGGCCAGTTCAACATCGTCTTCGAACTCGGGGTCGAAGTCACTTACGGTATCGATCAGGCATTCCAGCCACAAGTCGTAGAGATGAGGTTTGATATTGAGTTGCTCCGCGCTGTGCAGGTATGCCGTTTTCCGGAGAACGTCATCAATGGCGCCGCTGGCATAAAACGAAACCAGACTAAAGAACGATTTCTTGAGCATTCGTTTTTGCACTGCCATGTCCGTGTTGCGGAAAAGCATTCTTACTTCCTGTGAAGAGAGCAAAAAACGCCTATAGAAAGCATCAAAGAATTCCAGGCCATTGACTCGTGCTGACTGGACTCGTTCATAGCTTGCATCAAAGATGTTATCGAAAGACATGAAGAGCTCCGGAAACAGACTTGATTATCTTTTCAGAGACTGACTTTTTTTGCCCATGAATAAAAGAGCCGGCTACATAGGAATGCAGCCGGCTCTTTCGCATATTATCTGATTCACGGGTTTTTGATGTAAGCGTTCTTGCGCAGGTAGAACCACCAGTTCACCACCAGGCACAGCGCATAGAACACCGCGAAGCCGTACATGGCCACCTCCGGTGTGCCAGCCTGAATTTCCTGCCCCATCACCCGGGGTGCGATGAATGCGCCATAAGCGGCGACGGCAGAGGTCCAGCCAAGCACCGGGCCTTTCTGTTGCTGATCAAAGATCACACCGATGCTGCGGAAGGTAGAGCCGTTGCCAATGCCACTGGCGGCGAACATGACAATGAACAGAATCAGGAACACCGCGAAGTAGCTGTTGGGGTCGGTTGAGTTGTAGGCCAGCATCATCACATAGCCGGTTGCCACGGAGGCGATGACCATAACGACCGAGATGATCTGGGTCACGATGGATCCACCCACCTTGTCGGAAATCCAGCCACCCACCGGGCGAATCAGAGCACCCACGAATGGTCCCATCCAGGCCCAAGTGAGTGCGCTGGGGGCGTCCGGATTGGTAACCCGGGTAATGGAGCCATCCGCCGCCGTTTCCATCATGTTGCCAAAGATAACGCTGATGGATAGTGGTAGAGCAGCCGAAAAGCCGATGAACGAACCGAAGGTCAGAATGTACAGCACCGTCATGGACCAGGTGTGCTTATTATTGAAAATGGCGAACTGTTTCTCGATGTTCGGTTTAATGTCGCCGGGAATCAGGCGCAGGAGCACCAGTGTCAGGATGATGGTGAGCGGCAGCGCCACCCACATGTTCAGTATTTCCAGTGCATAAACACCCACCAGTGAGGTGCCAAGGCCAACCACATACAGGCCGATAATCTTGCTGAAGGCTGACGCAGGGTTGCCCGGATTCGGGGTAATGGTGCGCAAGTTGTTCATGCCGAACCAGCCCGCAAAAGCGAGGGGGATCAGGAAAACAAGCCAGATAAAGCCCGCGTTCTGAATCCAGGTGTCGGTACCTGCCTCGATTTTTCCGATCAGCGTACCGCTGGGGTTTTCCAGTTCCATCGGTGCACCTGCAAGGGCGCCAAAGATACCGACGGTCATCACCAGCGGAATCACAACCTGCATGGTAGTCACACCGAAGTTACCCAGTCCGGCGTTCATGCCCAGACCGTAACCCTGTTTGCTCTTGGGGTAGAAGGCGCTGATGTTGCTCATGGAGCAGGCGAAATTACCGCCGCCAATGCCAGACAGTAACGCCAGCGCCTGAAAGACGATAAACGGCGTTCCTGGGTTCATCAGGGCGATACCCGTTCCCAGGGCAGGGATCATCAGCAGCGCTGTGGTCAGGAAGATGGTGTTGCGGCCACCGGCAATCTTGATCATGAACGATGCCGGAATTCGCAAGGTCGCGCCGGAAAGACCGGCGATGGCGCTGAGCGTGAAAAGCTGGTCAATAGTGAATGGAAAACCCAGGTTCTTCATCTGTGTGGTGATCATTCCCCACATCAGCCAGACCGCAAAGCCTATCAGCAGGCTGGGGATAGAAATCCAGAGATTGCGGGAGGCAACACGCTTGCCCTCTTTTTCCCAGAAATCCTCGTTCTCAATGTCCCATTTTTCGATGTCGGCATTGGTTTTGGCCATAGTGACTGCTCCTCAAGTTGCTGACCCGGCATCACCTGAATAGTGACGCCTCGGCTTTAGGAGCCATTCTGCAAACGTGGGGCGTCCAGCAAGCATGATATATATCAAGAACCGGATCGGTTGGTTCCCAGCCGGTTTTCGTGTCATTTCAAAAGCCAGAAAAATCCTTTTTAAATTCTTTTAAAACAATTAGTTATACGGGTTATACAACTGATGGAGTAGTCGATACAGCCTCCTGGCGCAGTGGAGGTAGCCAATCATATTCGGTCATTTCGGTGCCGGTTCCTGATAAAGTCAAAATGATCATTCAACCGCAGTTTTCGAGCCCAGAGTTTTCACCATGACTTCTATTTTGCAACCGGTTTCTACTACCACGTCACTGCCGCAGTTTCTCTGGGACGAGGCATTGATTCGCCGTTACGACCTTAGCGGCCCGAGGTACACCTCCTATCCCACGGCTGTCGAGTTCAACCAGAACTACCCGATTGAAGACATGGTCAAAGCTGCGGCCCGAAGCAAGGCCAGTGGCCGACCGCTGTCTCTGTACACGCATCTGCCCTTCTGCGCGCACCTTTGCTACTACTGCGCCTGCAACAAGGTGATCACCAAGAAACGTGACAAGGCCATGCCCTACGTGGAGCGGGTGCTGAAAGAGGCGGCTATCCAGTCAAAGCTCTTCGGAGCCGACCGGCCGGTGACCCAGCTGCACTGGGGCGGTGGTACCCCCACATTTCTGCCAAAAGATGTGATGGAGCACCTGATGGCGGGGTACGGGGAACTGTTCAACCTGCAAACTGGCGGTGAGCGGGATTACAGCGTGGAGATTGACCCGCGGGAAGTGGACCAGGATACCCTGCCAACCCTCTGGAAACTCGGGTTTAACCGGATCAGCCTGGGTGTGCAGGATGTGAACCCGGAGGTCCAGAAAGCGGTCAACCGCCTCCAGCCCCGGGACATGACCGAAGCCGTGCTCAACGAGGCGCGGCGCATTGGTTTTCGGTCCATCAACCTGGACCTGATCTACGGCCTGCCTTACCAGACACCGGAAAGTTTTGCCGAAACCCTGGAAGCGGTGATTGAAATGTCGCCGGACCGGCTCTCTGTGTTCAGCTACGCCCATCTTCCAGACCGTTTCTATCCGCAGACCCGGATTCAGGGCGATACCTTGCCCAGTCCGCAGCAGAAGCTGACCATACTGCACAACACCATCAACCGCCTGCTGGATGCCGGGTACGAGTACATTGGTATGGACCACTTCGCCAAGCCGGACGACAGCCTGGCCGTGGCGCAACGGGCGGGCCGGCTGCACCGGAATTTCCAGGGCTACACCACCCACTCCGAATGCGACCTGGTGTCTCTGGGCGTCTCTGCCATTGGCCAGACCGATGATGCCTACTTCCAGAACAATCACGATTTGCCGTCCTGGGAGGCGGCCATTGATGCAGGCCAACTGGCCATCACCAAGGGCGTAAACCTTACTCGGGACGACCGGATCCGTCGTTGGGTGATCGGCCAGCTGATCTGCCAGTTCCGGTTGGATCGCCAGCAGTTCGCCGATGTCTGGAACGAAGACCTGAACCGATACTTCGCCGATGAACTCAGCCGTTTGAAGCCAATGGTCCAGGATGAACTGATTGCCGATGACGGTAACGCTCTTCAGGTTCAGCCCGCAGGTCGCCTGCTGATCCGGGCCATTTGCCAGATCTTCGACCTGTATCGCAAAGAGGGCGCCAGCCAACGGTTCTCCCGGATCATCTGACCGCGGGTTGCGATATGCCCCACTGACAATGATCAAGGCATTGCCGTTTGTCGCCATTTACTATGGCGTCAAACGACTTCAGTGGAGCGTATGATGGAACTTGTCTGCCCGGCCGGCAGCCTCCCGGCTTTGAAAACCGCCATTGATAACGGCGCCAACGCCGTGTATTTCGGCTTCCGGGACAGCACCAATGCCCGCCAGTTTGCCGGCCTGAACTTCAACGACAAACGGGCCGCCGAAGGAATTGAATACGCCCACCTTCGCGGAGCCAGGGTTTTCTGCGCCATCAACACCTACCCGCAACCGGATGGTTGGGAGCATTGGAAGGGAGCGGTGGACCGAGCTGCCAATCTGAGCGTGGATGCCATTATCCTGGCCGATATGGGCCTACTGGATTACGCCGCCAATCGTTATCCGGATATCCCCCGGCATCTGTCAGTTCAGGGCTCTGCCACCAGCTATGAGGCGCTTTCTTTCTACAAGGACAACTTCGATATCCGGCGGGCCGTGCTGCCCCGGGTTCTCTCTCTGGACCAGGTGCGTGGTGTGGCCAAACACAGCCCGGTGGAACTTGAGGTCTTCGCATTCGGCAGTCTGTGCATTATGGCTGAGGGCCGCTGCTACCTGTCTTCCTACCTGACGGACGAATCCCCCAATACCCGCGGTGCCTGCTCACCGGCCAAGGCCGTGCGCTGGCAGGAAACGCCCCGGGGTCTGGAATCGCGGTTAAATGACGTGCTTATCGACCGCTACGGCCAGGGCGAATCCGCTGGATACCCAACCCTCTGCAAGGGCCGGTTCGAGGTAGAAGGCAGTGTCTATCACGCAATCGAAGAGCCGGTCAGCCTGAACACCCTGGACCTGCTGCCGGAGTTACAGGAATTGGGCATCAGCGCCGTCAAGATCGAGGGTCGTCAACGCAGTCCGGCCTACATCGCTGATGTGGCCCGCACCTGGCGCCAGGCCCTGGACAGCGTGGAGAGAACGCCTGGGATGTTCACCGTGGAGAATGACTGGCGCAGCACTTTGTCCGGGCTCTCCGAAGGCGGCCTGACAACCTTGGGCGCCTATCACCGCAAATGGAAATAAGGTTCTGTCGATTATGATGAAACTTTCTCTCGGGCCTATCCTTTGGTTCTGGTCCAAGCAGACGGTGTTTGATTTCTATGCCAAGGCCGCCGAGTGGCCAGTGGACACCATCTACCTTGGCGAGGCGGTGTGCTCTCGCCGCCGCGAACTGAAACCGGATGACTGGTTCGATCTGGCCCGTGACCTGAAAGCCTGCGGCAAGGAGGTGGTGCTTTCTACCCAGACTCTGATCGAGTCGGAAGCGGATCTGCGTCGCCTGCGCCGGATCTGTGATCAGAACGAGTTTCTGATAGAAGCGAACGACCAGAGCGCGGTGCAGGTGGCCATTCGTCATCACATTCCGTTTATTACCGGCCCTTCCATGAACATCTACAATGTTGCCACCCTCAAGGTTCTGGCGAAGCAGGGACTGAAAGGCTGGAATCTGCCGGTGGAGTTGGGCAAAGACACTCTGGAGCAACTAATCAATGGCCTGAAACAGGAAGGCCTGGAACTGCCCGCCGAGGTGTTTGCCTGGGGGTTCCTGCCACTGGCCTGGTCATCCCGCTGTTTTACCGCCCGACACTACAACCTGCCCAAGGACAACTGCGAGTTCCGTTGTCTGGAGCACCCAGACGGCATGGAACTGCGCTCCCGGGAGAGTCAGGAACTGTTTCGTCTGAATGGTATTTCCACGCTGTCGGGTTCCCGCTATGACCTGATGCGGGAACTTCCGGCGATGGATCGGATGGGCGTGGGTACGGTGCGCCTGAGCCCGGAGCATCAGGGCATGGAAGAAGTTGTACGCCGCTTCGACCAGGTACGCCGGGGAGGCGTGCCGGCCACCGACCCGCTGCAGCTGGTGGAAGCACCACCCTGCAACGGGTACTGGTACGGCAAGCCGGGGATGGATCTGGTCGCCGACTAGAAGTTCAAAGCAAGGCTTTAAAATTCCACTCCAGGCTGTCCAGCAGGTTTTTCAGTCCAAGCCCCAGCTCGGTGTCACCCTCGATAACCAGCCTGCGCTGGAAGAACAGCTGGTCCGGGTCCTGTCGGCGCTCCGCCAGGGTTTTGAAGGCCGCCAGCGAGCCCCGGATGGTTGTCTCGCCGGGACCATCGATCACCCGGAGCCGGCCGGCCCAGAAGCCAATCGTGATACCGGGTTGTCCGCCGTTCACCTCCAGACGAATACGGCGCCCCTCGAAATCATCGAATTCTCCGTCATCGATTGCCCGGGCAAACAGGCGGTTCAGGGGTGCTTCTGCAGCCAGCTGCTTCAGTGGCATTGGGATTCTGCGATCGAAAGCGCGCAGCACGGGCACGGGGGATGGCAGGCATTCCTGAAGGACCGAAAGCGTTTGGTCCATAAGGGGGTAGTTCAGTGAGCCGATGGAAGGTAAGGGAAAAGCCATGCTTTACTCCGGGCAGTCAGTGACCGGCACAGAATAAAGCAAAGCTCTCTACAACGATTTGATATAACTCAGCCTTTATGAAGGCCTTCCTCCACCGCCCAAACGGCAACTTCCACCCGTGAGCGCAGGCTCAGTTTTTTGAGCAGGTGTTTGACGTGAACTTTCACGGTGCCATCACTGATGTCCAGTTTGCGGCCAATCATCTTGTTGGACAGACCCTCTGCAATCAGGCGAAGGATATCCTTTTCCCGTGGAGTGAGGCTGTCGAAATCCGGGCGTGAAGATTGCTGAGGCTTCTGTGACCGCAGCGCCTGCGCGAGAAGGGTGGTCAGGCGGTCGCTGATCACCAGTTTGCCGACGGCTGCCTGATGCAACTGTTCGATCATGTCCTCCGGTTCCATATCCTTCAGCAAATAGCCGTCAGCGCCGGCGCGAAGTGCGGCAACAACATCGTCTTCGTGGTCTGAAACGGTGAACATTATGATCCGTGAACTGACGCTTTCCTCCCGCAGTTTTTTGAGGGCCTCGATGCCGTTCATTTCCGGCATATTCAGGTCCATCAGAATCAGGTCAGGTTCAAGCTCCTGGGCCAGGCGAATGCCGTCCGCGGCGTTGCTGGCTTCACCAACGACCTGCATATCGTCTTCCATATCAATCAGTTGCTTGATGCCCTGGCGTAGCAGCGGGTGATCATCGATCAACAGAATAGACGCAGGTGATTC
Source organism: Marinobacter sp. CHS3-4 (assembly GCF_030053415.1). Taxonomy (GTDB): domain Bacteria; phylum Pseudomonadota; class Gammaproteobacteria; order Pseudomonadales; family Oleiphilaceae; genus Marinobacter. The sequence continues at coordinate 607,881 of NZ_JASGBJ010000001.1, read as the reverse complement.
AGACATGATTCCTCTCATTGTTTAGCGGGTTGTTTTAGAGACTGACCGGTTGCCGGCTCGGAGGTGATCATATGCCTGCTCTTCGGAATGAAGCTCAGGGCAACCTCGACGCCGCCGCTTTCACGATTCTGTATGCTGACTTTTCCGCCCAACGTACGGGCACGGTCCTGCATTATAATCATGCCGTAGTGTTGAGCGGGCTGATCGTTCTGGGGAAGCCCCTTGCCATTATCCAGTATTCGTACTCGGACACGCGGGGACTCGAACAGCACTTCCACCAGCACTTCCGTTGCTTCAGAGTGTTTGACGGCGTTGGCCAGCCCTTCACGGACAATCTGTAAGGTATGGATTTCCTCGTTAGGCGACAGGGTGTTTGGCGGCAAACGGTATTCCATTCTGACCGGACTGCCAAGCCGCTCTGAAAACTCGTCTGCTGTCTGCCCCAACGCCGTGGCAAGATCCGGCGTGTCCAGTTTCAGGCGGAATGTGGTCAGCAGTTCCCTTAGTTGACGGTAAGCGCTATTCAGGCCGGTACTTAATTCTTCGAGGATGTTCCGGTGGGTCTTTTCATGCTCTCCAGCTATCTCCAGGCGACGCAGGCGTGCTACCTGCATTTTCAGATAAGAGAGCGACTGGGCGAGAGAATCGTGCAGTTCCCGCGCAATCACCGCGCGTTCCTCGGCCAGGGTAAGTTGTTGTTCCTCGGTGATCTGGCGCTCAAGCAGGATTGCCGTGGCCAACTGGTCGCTGAGAGTCTCGAGCAGCCGACGGGAGGTTTCAGGCAGTTCCCCACAAGCCGGATACCAAACCTCAAGGGTTCCCAACAGTTGTGAGGGAGTACGAATTGGCAGTAGCAGCCGGCGACCGTCATTGTCTTCCGACGGCAGTTCGTCAAACACCTCGGGAGTCACCAGGCAGGCATTGCAGTGATGATCCTTGCAATAGAAGGGACGTTCTTTTGTCGACGTGGTGACGGCCTCGACAGGTTCGCTGGAATTCTTGTCGTGGAGGAATAGCCGGATCGGGCCAATACCCAGCAACTGTTCAAGCTCCTGCAGCATCGGTATTGCGCCGTCGCAAAGGTCATGGCTGGAAAACAAACTACGGCTGGCTGAATGAAGCAGTTCGAGTGCCGCGTGGCTGCGTTCCAGTTCTCGGGTCTTGCTTTGGGCCTCTTCTCTGAGTTCCTGGTAGCTCAGTGCAAGCTGGCTGGTCATCTGATCAAACGCGACACCCAGCTGCGAGAGCTCATCTGTTCCCTTGAGGTCTGCCTTGCGCGAGAAATCCTGTTCGCCGACTGCAACGGCGATTTTTAACAGTTTGCGAAGTGGTCGCAGTACCCGGTTCTTCAGGTCCAGAAACAGCCCGCAGATAATAATGATGGACAGCAAAAGACTGACGATCTGTATCAGGTGCAGAAGATCAATCCGGGCTTCCGTTCGGTTTTCCAGCATGCCGACCAGTTGATCTACCCCGGCGACGTACTTCTCGGTAAGTTCGACGAGGTCGTCGGTCGCCGGAGCGCCGGCCCGAGCGCTCAGTGCCGGGCGCAGGGCCTCTCGCCAGAGTGCGTCCATGGAGCTGTACTGCTGGGCGAGCGGGTGTTCCCCGTCCTCAGGAATCGACCGCATAAATTCCGGATGGGCCATCCGGGCTTCGTAGGCGTTAAGTCGATCCATGAACTGGCTGCGTTGATCATCGTTCGGGACGGACCCTGAACGCGCAAGAAGTTCATAGGCCCCCATCCGCAACGAACCGGCAATATTGATCGCCGTGGCATTGCCCTCAATGCTGCGGGATACCGCCAGAGTCGTTGCCATGCTCACAACCGCTGTCAGCACGATTGCGCCGACCACAATGGCAATACGTTTTACAAGAGGGCTTTCAGATGTCATCCGGTGCCTTTATGGAAACTGTAGGTGAGCCGGGGTTTCGGCCTGCAAAGGCTCTGTAGTTTACCTCTTTCAGGTTAATACACGACTCCGAATTACCCCTACAGGAGATCCCCCATCATAGTCTTTGACGGATTTCGGGGCAAAACAGGAAACTGAAAGCCTGCTTCCCGGGGTGATGCCATGCCGTCCATTTTCACGGATGACGATAACGAAACCGAGAGGCTGGCGTCGCTGGCACTGGTTTTGCCATTGGCGCTTGTCTCCTTTGTGATTGTGTCTGGTTGCTGGACCATATTTGCGGCGGCCGGCCCCCACCTGCGCAGTTCATTGGGCCTGAGTAGCCTTGAGCTGGGTTTTTTGCTCGCCATGCCCATGGCGTTTGGCGCGCTCCTGGCGGTCCCTGCCGGACTCATTGCCGATCGGCTGGGTGCGAGACGTGTCATGGTGGGTTGTCTGTTAGGGCTAGCCGTTTCGATGGTGGTTCTTTTGCTGGCGAAATCCTGGAGTGGGTATTTGCTGGCAGCGGCCGGCCTCGGTCTTGCCGGTGGATTCTACGGCGCGGGCCTTCAGTTTGTGACCTCTCATACGCCGCGCCGACATGCAGGGCTTGTCCTCGGCCTGTTTGGTGCCGGTGTCACCGGCGCGGGCTTTAACTACTATCTTGTCCCTCTGATTCTGCAGGCGTTTTCCTGGGATGCCGTGCCGACGGCCTATCTGATTGTTCTGCTGCTGGTTGCGGCATTGTTGGTTTTGCTGACGGATAACCCGACCGTTGCTGCCCCAACAACAAGCCCCGGCTTACCGCAGGTTTCCGGCACTCTGGGGCTTCGGAAAACCTGGCGACTGTGTTTTTACTTCGGCGTTGTCGCCGGCAGTTTCTTCTCTCTGGCACTCTGGTTGCCGGATTTTATCTCTTTGCATTTTGTATTGACGATGGAGACCGGGGCGCGTCTTGCCATGTGGTTCGTGATTCCGGGCGCACTCGCCCAGATTTCCGGCGGAGCGCTTTCTGACCGCTACGGCGACAGCCCGGTGATTCTTCGCTCGCTCGCAGTCAGTCTGTTTGCGTTGTTTGTTCTTTCCTACCCACCGATGACACTGGCAATTCAGGGAGTGACGTCGGTGATCGAGCTTGAGCTTGCCCTTCCTCTGGTGGCAGAGGGCTTCTTTATCGTTTTGCTAGGTATGGGGTTGGGCTCGGCAATGGGCGGTCTTCAGCGAATGGTGATAACGGCCAGGCCTGGATCTGTCGCTCTGTTTGCCGGAATGCTGTTATCAAGTGCCTGCCTGATTGCATTCCTCTTGCCCGTGCTATTTGGCGCCTTGATTGACTGGACAGGCGTTCGTACGGCGATGTTCATGATTCTGTTTCTGCTGTTGGCCGGAAGCGGGCTGATGTATGCCCGTGACCACCGCAATGAAGAACGTCAGGCCTTGTTGCTGAAGGGTGTATGAGGCCTCTACCCCCTGGGTGGTAGAGGTGGGTTATGAGGTAGTAACCACGCAGATTTCGCGGTTTTTCTCACACACAATGGTCTCAACTCGGAGCTGTACCAAAACAGCGATCCGGCATCCGGATAAGATGGGGAGAGACCATGAGTCATTTGATCGACAAGCTGAATTACTTCAGGAAGAAGCGCGAACCGTTCGCCAACGGGCACGGTGAAACCCACGATGTCTCCCGCGAATGGGAAGACAGCTACCGTCAGCGCTGGCAGCACGACAAAGTCGTGCGTTCCACCCACGGCGTAAACTGCACCGGCTCCTGCAGCTGGAAAATTTACGTCAAGAACGGCCTGGTTACCTGGGAAACCCAGCAAACCGACTATCCCCGTACCCGTCCGGATCTGCCCAACCATGAACCCCGTGGCTGCCCCCGTGGTGCCAGCTACTCCTGGTACATGTACAGCGCCAACCGCCTGAAATACCCGCTCATGCGCAAGCATCTGATGAAGCTTTGGCGCGCTGCGAAAGCCCAGCACAGCGATCCAGTCGAGGCCTGGGCCTCGATAGTTGAAGATCCCAAAAAGACCGCCGAGTACAAGCCGCGCCGTGGCATGGGTGGTTTTGTCCGTTCCAGCTGGGACGAGGTCAACGAGCTGATCGCCGCCTCCAACGTCTATACCGCCAGCAAGTACGGCCCGGACCGCATCATCGGCTTCTCTCCGATTCCCGCCATGTCGATGGTTTCCTACGCCGCCGGTAGCCGTTACCTGTCGCTGATCGGTGGTGTGTGCATGAGCTTCTACGACTGGTACTGCGACCTGCCGCCGGCCTCTCCCCAGACCTGGGGTGAGCAGACCGACGTGCCAGAATCCGCCGACTGGTACAACTCCGGCTACATCATTGCCTGGGGCTCCAACGTGCCCCAGACCAGGACTCCGGACGCTCACTTCTTCACCGAAGTGCGCTACAAGGGCACCAAGACCGTTGCCATCACTCCCGACTACGCCGAAGTTTCCAAACTGTCCGACGAGTGGATGAACCCCAAACAAGGCACAGATGCCGCGCTGGGCATGGCCATGGGGCACGTGATTCTGAAAGAGTTCCACGTCGACAACCCCAGCGAATACTTCACCGACTACGTGCGTCGCTACACCGACATGCCTTACCTGGTCATGCTGGAAGAAAAGGACGACGGCAGCTTCGTGCCAGGCCGCTTCCTGCGCGCCAGTGACCTGGTGGATGGTCTGGGGGAAGAGAACAATCCCGAGTGGAAAACCATCGCCATTGATGAAGCGTCCGGCGAGCTCACCGCGCCCAATGGCTCCATCGGCTACCGCTGGGGCGAGAAGGGCAAGTGGAACCTGAAGCAGACCGCCAAAGGCTCCGACGTGAACCTTCAGCTTTCAATGGTTGAAAAGCACGACGACGTTGTGGACGTTGCCTTCCCCTACTTCGGCGGCATTGAGCACGATCACTACCAGCATGTTGAAATCAAGGACGTCCTCAAGCACAAGCTGGGTACCCGCAAAGTAAAGCTGGCCGACGGCTCCGAAGGTCGCGTGGTCACCGTCTACGACCTGATGGTCGCCAACTACGGCATCAGCCGCGGACTGGGTGACGATGACGGCGCCACCTCCTATGACGAAGTGAAGCCTTACACCCCGGCCTGGCAGGAAAAGATCACCGGCGTTCCGGCCGAGAAAGTAATCCGCATTGCCCGTGAGTTCGCCGATAACGCCGATAAAACCAAGGGCCGCTCCATGGTCATCGTTGGTGCCGGTATGAACCACTGGTACCACATGGACATGAACTACCGCGGCCTGATCAACATGCTGATCCTGTGTGGCTGCATTGGCCAGAGCGGTGGTGGCTGGGCTCACTATGTTGGCCAGGAAAAACTGCGCCCGCAGACCGGCTGGCAGCCGCTGGCGTTCGGCCTGGACTGGCAGCGTCCACCGCGGCACATGAACTCCACCTCCTTCTTCTACGCCCACTCCGGTCAGTGGCGCTACGAGAAACTGGGTGTGGACGAAATCCTGTCGCCATTGGCGGACAAATCCAAATTCAGTGGCAGCCTGATCGATTACAACGTGCGTGCCGAGCGTATGGGCTGGCTGCCCTCCGCGCCGCAGCTGAACCGGAACCCGCTGACTATTGCGGCGGAAGCCGAGAAGGCGGGTATGGAAGTGGCCGATTATGTCGCTCAATCCCTGAAAGATGGCTCCCTGGCCTTTGCGAGCGAAGATCCGGAAGCGCCACAGAACTGCCCGCGCAACCTGTTCATCTGGCGCTCCAACTTGCTGGGCTCTTCCGGCAAGGGTCATGAATACATGCTCAAGTATCTGCTGGGCACCAAGAACGGCCTGCAGGGCAAGGATCTTGGCCATGAGGGTGGCGCCAAGCCGGAAGAGGTGAAATGGCATGACGAGGCGCCGGAAGGCAAGCTCGACCTGCTGGTAACCCTGGACTTCCGCATGTCTACCACCTGCCTGTATTCAGACATCGTTCTCCCGACGGCCACCTGGTATGAGAAGAACGACCTGAATACCTCTGACATGCATCCGTTTATTCACCCGTTGACCGCCGCCACCGATCCGGCCTGGGAAGCACGCAGCGACTGGGAGATCTACAAGGGAATCGCCAAGTCCTTCTCGAAAGCCGCCGAGGGCCACCTTGGTGTCGAGAAAGACGTGGTCACCCTACCACTGTTGCACGACGCCCCCGCCGAGTTGGGCCAGCCGTTTGACGTGAAGGATTGGAAGCGCGGCGAGTGCGACCTGATCCCAGGCAAGACCGCACCCAACTTCATGACGGTTGAGCGGGACTACCCGAACACCTACGCCCGTTTCACCTCGCTTGGCCCGCTGATGGACAAACTGGGGAACGGTGGCAAGGGCATCAGCTGGAACACCGAGAAGGAAGTGAACTTCCTCAAGGAGCTGAACTACACCCACATCGACGGTGCTAATGCCGGTCGCCCGAAGATCGAGTCCGCCATTGATGCGGCGGAAGTGATTCTGACACTGGCACCGGAAACCAATGGTCAGGTGGCGGTAAAAGCCTGGGCCGCGCTGTCCGAGATGACCGGTCTGGACCACACCCATCTGGCGACCAACAAGGAAGAGGAAAAGATTCGCTTCCGGGACATCGTGGCCCAGCCACGCAAGATCATTTCCAGCCCGACCTGGTCTGGCCTGGAAGACGAGCACGTGTCTTATAACGCCGGTTATACCAACGTTCATGAGCTGATTCCCTGGCGCACCCTGACTGGTCGTCAGCAGTTCTATCAAGACCACCAGTGGATGCGCGCCTTTGGCGAAAGCCTGCTGGTGTATCGTCCGCCGATCAACACCAAGGCGGTGAGCAGCATGCTGAACCAGCGCAGCAACGGTAACCCGGAAAAAGCGCTGAACTGGATCACGCCACACCAGAAGTGGGGCATCCACAGCACCTACAGCGACAACCTGCTGATGCTGACCCTGTCCCGCGGAGGCCCCATCGTCTGGATGAGCGAGGACGACGCCAAAGACATGGGCATCGAGGACAACGACTGGATCGAGCTGTTCAACGCCAACGGCGCCATTGCGGCCCGGGCGGTTGTAAGCCAGCGCGTGATGCCCGGCATGGTGATGATGTACCACGCTCAGGAGCGGATCGTGAACGTGCCCGGTTCGGAGATCACCGGCACCCGCGGCGGCATTCACAACTCGGTCACCCGGGTTTGCCCGAAGCCCACCCACATGATCGGCGGTTATGCCCAGTATTCCTACGGGTTCAACTACTACGGCACCGTCGGCTCCAACCGCGACGAATTCGTGGTGGTGCGCAAGATGCACAACGTCGACTGGCTCGATGGCGAAGGCAATGACACTGTTCAGGAGGCTGTAAAATGAAAATCCGTTCCCAAGTCGGCATGGTACTGAACCTGGACAAGTGCATTGGTTGCCACACCTGTTCAGTGACCTGCAAAAACGTGTGGACCAGCCGCGAAGGCATGGAATACGCCTGGTTTAACAACGTCGAAACCAAGCCCGGTATCGGCTACCCGAAAGAGTGGGAGAACCAGGACAAGTGGAAAGGCGGCTGGATGCGCGACAGCTCCGGCAAGATCCGCCCGAAAATCGGTGGCCGCTTCCGCGTCCTGGCGAATATCTTCGCCAACCCGACCCTGCCGGAAATCGACGACTACTACGAGCCGTTTGATTTCGACTACCAGCACCTGCACACCGCGGGCGACAGCAAACACCAGCCGGTCGCCCGGCCACGCTCGCTGATCTCCGGCCAGCGCATGCAGAAGATCGAATGGGGCCCGAACTGGGAAGAAATTCTCGGCACCGAGTTCGCCAAGCGCCGCAAAGACAAGAACTTCGACCAGGTGCAGGCGGACATCTACGGCCAGTTTGAGAACACCTTCATGATGTACCTGCCGCGCCTGTGCGAGCACTGCCTGAATCCGGCCTGTGTCGCCAGCTGCCCGAGCGGTGCCATCTATAAGCGTGAGGAAGACGGCATCGTCCTGATCGACCAGGACAAGTGTCGCGGCTGGCGCATGTGTGTCTCCGGCTGCCCGTACAAGAAAATCTACTTCAACTGGAAAACCGGCAAATCCGAGAAATGCATTTTCTGCTACCCACGGATCGAAGCCGGGATGCCCACCGTTTGCTCCGAGACCTGTGTCGGCCGTATTCGCTATCTCGGTGTTCTTCTGTATGACGCAGATCGCATCGAGGAAGTGGCCAGCGCCCCGGGTGAGCAGGAGCTTTACGAAAAGCAGTTGGAAATCTTCCTGGATCCGTTCGACCCGAAAGTGATCGAGCAGGCCAAGAAAGACGGCATCCCGATGAACGTTATCGAAGCCGCCCAGCAGAGCCCGGTGTACAAGATGGCAGTGGACTGGAAACTGGCCCTGCCGCTGCACCCGGAATACCGCACCTTGCCCATGGTCTGGTATGTGCCGCCCCTGAGCCCGATCCAGTCAGCGGCGGAAGCCGGCAAGGTCGAGTTCGACGGCGTACTGCCGAAGATCGAAAGCCTGCGGATTCCGGTGAAGTATCTGGCCAACCTGCTCACCGCAGGTGACGAGAAGCCGATTGTCCGTGCCCTCAAGCGCATCATGGCCATGCGCCTTTACAAGCGCGCCGAAACCGTGGAAGGCAAGGAAGACCTGCGCGCCCTGGAGGAAGCTGGCCTGACCAAGGCTCAGGCGGATGAAATGTATCGCTACCTGGCCATTGCCAACTATGAAGACCGCTTCGTGATTCCCACCAGCCACCGCGAGCTGGCGAAGGAAGCCTTCCCCGATGCGACCGCCTATGGCGAGCGCAACGGTTGCGGATTCAGCTTCGGCGACGGCTGCAACGGTGACAGCAAATTCAGCATGTTCGGTGGCCGCAAGCAGACCACCAGCATGGTCCAGAAGCTGTCGACCGTGAAGCAGGTTGACCCGAAACAACTGCAGGAATAAGGAGGCCGACATGCAACTTTTAAAAGTACTGGCTCGGATACTTGAGTACCCGACCGAAGAACTTCAGGCCTCCAAAGACGCCCTGATTGCCGCTGTCCTCGAGGACAGCCGGCTGCCCCGGGAGAATAAGGGTCAACTGCTGCGCTGCCTGGAAATAGTCTGCGATGGCGACCTTCTGGATATGCAGGAAAACTACGTCGGCATGTTCGACAAGGGCAGGTCCACGTCCCTGCTGCTGTTCGAACATGTGCACGGGGAATCCCGCGACCGTGGCCAGGCCATGGTGGACCTGATGGAGGAGTACCGCACCAATGGTCTGGAAATCGACGCCCGGGAACTGCCGGACTACCTGCCGCTGTTCCTGGAATACCTCTCCACCCGTCCATGGGAGGAGATCCGGAGCTGGCTGGAGGACATCCACCATATCCTGGGCTTGCTGGGTGAGCGGCTGTATCAGCGGGAGAGTTTCTATCACGTCGTGATGGATTCCCTGCTGAACCTGTCGGGCCGCAATGTGAACCGTCAGGAGCTGGCGCAGATCGTCGCCTCGGAAGAGCGCGACGACACACCGGAGGCTCTGGACAAGGTCTGGGAAGAGGAAATGGTGAAGTTTGTTGATGATCAGGGCAGTTCCTGCAGCAGTAGCAGCGTTGTTGGTCAGCGCCGCCGCGAACTGGAGCAGACCCAGACCATTCACCTGAGTGATCAACTTATGACGGACGCTACCCCTCGTTCGGCGAAGAACGCCTGAGGGCGCTGGAGGAAAACACAATGTCTTATCTCAACACACTTCTGTTTGGCGTTTACCCGTACATCGCCATTGCTGTGATGGTGATTGGAACCTGGGCTCGTTATGACCACGGCCAGTTCACCTGGAAAGCGCACTCAAGCCAGATGCTCCGCAAGAAAAACATGGTCATTGCCAGCGTGCTGTTCCACGTGGGTGTGCTGGTGATATTTTTCGGACATTTGGTGGGGCTGCTAACGCCTCACTGGGCTTACGAATGGTTGATGACACCGGGGCAGAAACAGGTCATGGCGATCGTGGTTGGCGGTATCGCCGGAATCATGGCGTTGATTGGCGGCATCATGCTGGCCTGGCGCCGGTTGAACGATCCGCGTGTGCGAGCCAGCAGCACCATTGCTGACAACCTTGTGATTCTCATTCTGGTTGCACAACTCGGTCTTGGACTGGCCACCATTTTGCCCACCCTGGGCCATTTGGACGGCAGCACAATGCTTAAATTCTCTGCCTGGGCCCAGGGCATTTTGACTCTCCAGGGTGGTGTCGCTGGTCACATCGCGGATGTTCACTGGATTTACAAAACCCACATCTTCCTGGGCCTGACCATTTTCCTACTCTTCCCGTTTACCCGGCTGGTTCACATGCTCAGCGTGCCGGTGGAATATTTCGGGCGCAAATACCAGGTTGTGCGTAAGCGCGCATAAGGAGAGCGATCATGCAACTCATCCCCGTCGGCGACGCCGAAAAGCCCAGAAACCAGTTTCCGCCGGTGACCGTAGGAGACACCCTCATCGGCGAAGACGACATCGCCCGGGAAATGCAGCACCACCCGGCCGAAGAAGTCGCCGAAGCCTGGCACGAAGCTGCCAGAAGCCTAGTCATCCGCGAACTGCTTTTGCAACAGGCCAGCCGCCTAAAACTCGACGCCATCGCCGACGAAGAGGAACGCATCGCCCGGGTTCTCGAACTCGAGCTTAACGTCCCGGACCCCACAGAGGACGACTGCGAACGCTTCTATAACGCCAACCCGGCGCGCTTCCGCAGTCCGACTCTCATGGCCGTCAGCCACATCCTGCTCGCCGCCGCTCCGGATGATGTCCAGGAACGCCTGCGCCAGGAGGAAGCCGGGCAACAATTGCTGTCATCCCTGATCGAAGGCCGTTCCCGGTTTGCCGAACTGGCCAAACAATACTCCGCCTGCGAATCGCGCCACCAGGGCGGGAGCCTCGGCCAGATCAGCAAAGGTCAGACTGTTGACGAATTCGAGCGCCCTGTTTTGTCTCTCGAGGAAGGTCTCAACCCGGAACTGATTGAAACCCGCTACGGCTGGCACATCGTTCGTATCGACCAGCGAATCGATGGTCAACAGCTTCCTTACGAACACGTCAAACCTCAGGTACAGCAATATCTGCGTGAGAGCGTGACCCGCCGGGCCTGCCGCCAATACTTGCAGATATTGGCGGCGGACACGGGAGTGAAAGGGGTCGATCTGGAGCTGCCGGATTCGCCGTTAATGCAGTGACCGACTCGCACTCAACTAAGGTCCGATCATTCGCCAGGCGCTTCAGTCCTTAGACCATGTGGATCAGGAGGGCCCTCACTAGCACTCACGACAAACTGGATGATGTCGACAGGTAACAGTCTCGAGGATTCGTCTATGAGCATCTACCTGCTCCTGAAAAGTATGCACATGACAGCCGCCTACTTGACGGTGGTTCTGTTTTCCCTGCGGCTGTTGCTGGATGCAGTGGGCAAACCCGACTGGCGCAAAACACCGCTGCGCTGGATTCCCCATGCCAATGACACAGTCTTGTTGGTCGCGGCTATAAGCCTGCTTTTCGTGACACCCTGGATGCCCTTTGTGCATGGTTGGTTAACCGCCAAGATTCTACTGCTGGTTGGCTACATTGTGGCCGGAGCATTCGCCATGAAGGAAACCCGAGGTCTTCAGGTAAGGCTGATTGCCACAGTTCTGGCGCTGGTCCAGATCATGGCGATTTTTCATCTGGCGATTTATAAACCTTTCTAGCCTGCCCCCGCCCCACGGTATACCCCATAACAACCACCAAACTACTCCCTCTGGGGGAGCGATCAAGGCTCCCCCCTCCGCGTAAAATCGACATCAGTAAAAACCTGTTTTCTGCGAGGATTTACCCATGTCTCACGCCTCGGCCGACGCGCCCTTTCAACCCCTGGATATAGCCGTACTGACCGTATCCGACACTCGATCACTAGACAACGATCAGTCGGGCGATACGCTTGAGCAGCGCCTTTGTAATGCTGGGCACCTGTTAAGCGAACGGGTTTTGGTGAAAGACGATGTTTACGCCATTCGTGAGGTGGTTTCCCGCTGGATTGCCAGCGATCAGGTTGCAGTGATCCTGGTGACTGGAGGCACAGGTTTTTCTAGCCGCGACAATACTCCCGAGGCGCTGATGCCGCTGTTCGACAAGACTGTTGAAGGCTATGGCGAGCTTTTTCGCCATCTCTCGCTGGCCAGCATCGGCACCTCAACCATTCAGTCCCGCGCGGTTGCTGGACTGGCAAACCGAACACTGATTTCCGCCATGCCCGGCGCGCCGAGAGCCTGCGCCCTTGCCTGGGACGAAATCATCGGTCCCCAACTGGACTTACGCCACCGGCCTTGCAATTTCGTTGACCTGCTTCAACAACACCCCCGCTCGACCTGCGGCTCGCGGTCTATTGCTGGAGCAGCCTGATGACTGAATGTCTATGCGATCTTGAGCAACATCGTCAGAACGATTCTCAGAAACCCAACCTGATAACCGTCGAAAAAGCGCAAGCGGAGATGGCCCGACTTGCCCGCTGCCAGGTAGGCATCGAGGAAGTCCCGCTGGAACTCGCCCAGGGACGAATCCTTGCCAGCGACGTGTTCGCGACCCTGTCCGTACCACCCTATGACAACAGCGCTATGGACGGCTATGGGCTGAACATTGATGACCTGCCGCAAAACCATCAGTTACAGGTAACTCAGCGCGTGCCTGCAGGTACGTCGCCATCGTCACTTCAAAGTGGCACGGCTATCCGCATCTTCACCGGGGCCCCCGTTCCTACCGGTGTCGACACGGTGGTTCCTCAGGAACAGGTGCGCCAGCTTGAAGGAACTCGTATCGAAATAACCGCCACACCGACCAGAGGCCAAAATATTCGACGTGCAGGGGAAGATGTACAGGCGGGCGCCAGATTGCTGGCCGCTGGAACCCGGCTGGAGGCAGCCGAGCTTGGCGTTCTGGCAAGTCAGGGCATCTCGGATATTCCAGTCTACCGGCGCCTGCGGGTTGCCGTTGTAACTACCGGGAACGAGCTGATCACCCCCGGGCAACCCCTAAAGGCGGGCCAGATCTATAACAGCAACAGCGTCACTATAGGCGCCGCTCTTCAACGCCTGGGCTGCGAGGTCACACGTTTTCCAACCCTCGCGGATAGTGGGCAAGCCACAAGAGATGCGCTCGCGAAGTCTGCCAGTGAACACGATCTGGTCATCACCACCGGCGGAGTATCTGTGGGCGACGAAGACTATGTCAGACCAGCGCTGGAATCACTTGGGTACCTGCATCTATGGGGCATAGCCATGAAACCCGGTAAACCTTTTGCCTTTGGTCAGATTGGCACTACACCGGTGGTCTGCTTGCCAGGTAACCCCACGGCTGCGCTGGTCACTTTCGAAGTCATGGCCATACCACTCCTGCGACGTCTGATGGGTACGAAGCCTACGAAGGCTCGCGCAACCTCGCTGCCTGCCGGTTTCAACCGACGCAAAACCACTGTCCGACAGGAGTACCTTCGCGTCTTTCTGGATCAAACCTCAGGGGTGCCCACAGCTATTCCCGCAGGCTCGCAGAGCTCCGGCGTGTTGTCAGTTGCCAGCAAAGCAGACGGGTATTTCATTATTCCCCCTCAGACCCCGGTTAATGAAGGAGAGCATTATGACTTTGTCTACCGCGACAACTTCTATCAATAACCCTGGCCTTCAGGACATTCCGCCGGTCATCTGCGATGTCCAGACAAGCCTGACAGAGCTACGCCGGCATCCGCTGTTCCAACACCTGACCGACAGCGACTTCAACAACCTGGCGACACGAATCCGGGTGATTGACATGGACCGGCATGAACTGCTGTATCGTCAGGACACCGATGCCAGTCATTTTTATTTCGTCGTTGACGGGCGGTTGCGACTTTACCGGCTGGATTACTCCGGCTATGAACGCACCCTGGACAGCATCGGTCCCGGTGATTGCCTGGCAGAGGTCATGATTTATGCCATGCCTGCACGTTACGCCTGCTACGCCGAATCGCTCAAACGCACCAGGGTGTTGAGTATTCCCATTCGGGCCTACCGCCTCTTGATTCAGTCCAATCCAACCTATACCGAAATTGCGCTGACCCATTATGCGTCCCGGGCGGTGTCACGATTCCATGATCTGGAAATAATGACCATTCAGAGCGCGCGGGATCGTCTGATCCGATATCTGCTGAATCTGCTGCCAGCGGATACTAAACCTGATGGTGAGATTGAATTGCCACTACCCAAATGCCTGATCGCGTCAAGGCTGGCAATGCAGCCCGAAACCTTCTCCAGAATACTGGCTGAATTGAAGGCCAACGGATTGATAAGGGTGAATCGAAGCAAGCTCTATGTCTCGGACCCCCAGCGACTGAAAGAGATCGGTCAGTAGAAGCAAAAAAGTCAGCCCGGCTCATCGCCCGCCAGCCGTAAATTTCAGCGGGCCGTTAACCGCAAGGATTGTTAAAAATGATCAGCAGTTACAGTGACCTTATTCAAGTGTCCAGAACCCAGCAGGAGCTCCAGCGCCTGCTTTTCGTATTCTGCCGAGCGGAATTGCCGGATCAGGCTTCCCCGGAAGAACGAGCCTCATTCGAGCGCGGCGAAGGCGGCGCCCTGACACCGGTGGTCTGTGTCGACAAGACCCCCGATGAAGCAGCTGAGTTTTCAGTGCTGGTAGAAGAATCCAAAGCGACCGGTCAATCCTGGGATATCGTTTTCGTCGCTACCATGTCCGGTCACGGAGGCTTTGAGCCATCGTCTGATCAGGCGCAACAACCGTTAAACATGATGGTGGAGTCCATTCGACTGGGACACATCAGCAATTTTTTGCCGCTAAACACCAAGGGCGAGGCAATTTCTCTTAAATGAGCCGGGCGTTCACGACCGGCGATTAACCGCCGGTCATATTCATGAATCGCAAAATCTGAACGTCACCATTGGTCGAAAAATAGTGGCGCTCTGGTTTTAACTCCATAGCCTCAATGATGGTCTTCCTGAGCCTATTTTCCGTATCAGGATTGCCCCGCAAGACACGACGCAGATCTACCGAATGTTCATTGCCCAAACAGAGCAACAGCCTACCGTCCGCAGTGACTCGCACGCGATTGCACGTAGCGCAGAAATTATGGGAGTGGGGTGAAATAAATCCGACGCGGATCGAACTGTCTGGCATTCGATAATACCGGGCAGGGCCACCCGAATCTTCCGTGGCTGGCAACAACACATGATGCCTGCGGACAACCTTCTTGACCTCATCACTGGTGAACAATGCAAGACCGCGATCGTGCTCAGAAATCTCGCCCAGCGGCATTTCTTCGATAAAGCTGATGTCCACTCGTTTCTGGCGGGCAAACTCGATCAGTGCGGGGATTTCCTCATCGTTGCGGCCTTTCATGACCACCGTATTGAGCTTTATACCCGGAAAGCCGGCATCGCGCGCAGCGTCAATTCCGTCCAATACCTTACTCAGATTTCCAGTACGGGTAATATCCGCAAATTTCCGGGCATCCAAAGAATCGAGGCTAATGTTCAGACGGTGCAGGCCAGCTTTGCGCAATGGTTCTGCCATGTCGACCAGTTGGCTGCCGTTGGTCGTCATGGCGAAATCCCGCAGCCCCAGAGTTCCTATTTCCTTAACCAGATCAAGGATATCCCTGCGCACCAGCGGTTCTCCCCCGGTCAGGCGGATCTTTTCTGTTCCTAGCGCAGTGAAATTCCGGGCGAGCCGGGCGATCTCTTCCAGGGTGAGAACTAGCTGTCGTGGTAGGAAGGTCATGTCTTCGTCCATGCAGTACACACAGCGAAAATCACAGCGGTCGGTAACAGATAACCGCACATAGTTGATGGTGCGGCCGAATCGATCCTTCAGCGGCCGAATAGCAGATACCATAGGAGTCCTGTTTCACAAAATCTGATAAGACCATTGTTGCAGCAGGGCCGACCACAACCGATACCTAACAAGGGGTAAACGGCGGGTGCATTGGTAAGTGTCGTCAGGCAAACGGCTTGTGAGCCATAATCTCCAGAACCATCGGACGCATGATCAGATCCATGGCCAGGGAAAGCTTGGTACCGGGTATGACCAGCGTGTCGTATCGGGACAAATGGCTACCCGCAATCATTTGCAACAGATACGGAAAGTCCACCTCGGAAGAATCCCAGAAACGAATAACGACCATGCTCTCGTCTTCCGTGGGTACGTCCCGAACCACAAAGGGATTGGAGGTATCCACCAGGGGAATGCGCTGGAAATTGACATGGGTGTGAGCAAACTGGGGCACGATGTCGTGAACGTAGTCGTCCATTCGGTTAATGATGGTCTCTACCACGGCATCCTTTGAATAGCCTCGCTTGTGCGTGTCCCGATGGATTTTCTGGATCCACTCGAGATTGACGATTGGAACCACACCCACCAGCAAGTCCACATACTGGGCAATGTTATAGGTGTCGCTGATCACGCCGCCATGAAGGCCTTCGTAAAACAGCAGGTCGGTGTCTGGCGCCAGTGGTCCCCAAGGCGTGAATGTACCGGGCTTGTAACCGGCCTCAATCAGCTCTCGATCTTCGTCGTGCACATACTGGCGATACTGGCCATTACCGGTATGGCCGTAGTCGTAAAACAGGGCTTCCAGCTTGTCGATGTGATTGGCGGCCAGTGCAAAGTGGTTGCGCTCGCCAAACTGGCCTTTGGCCGCAAGCCGTGCCATTTGCGCCCGGTTGTAGCGATGAAAACTGTCGCCACCAACCATGGCGGCGTTCAGATCCTCACTGGCAAACAATCGGCGGAAGATGCGGCCCGTGGTGGTTGTTCCCGCGCCCGAAGAGCCGGTAACCGCAATGATCGGATGGCGTTTTGACATGGTGCGAGGGCGTCCGGTTGCTCAATCGGGTTATCAAAAAGGAATCAGTCGAGGCTGCTGAGCAATCTGGGCTTCTCGATGACAAACCCCTGTGCGTAATCAGCTCCCAGATTCGTCAGCATATCGAGAACTGAGCGGGTTTCAACCTGAGACGCAATCACTTCACGTTTCATGTAGTGCGCCATATCAATCATGGACTTGACCATCGCACGGTCGGTTTCACTCTTGTCGAGCTCCCGGGTAAAGGCGCTGTCGAGCTTGATCAGATCTACTGGCAGGCTTCTCAGGAACTGGAAAGACGTTGGGCCGGTGCCAAAGTCCCCCAGACAGAACCGGCAGCCCAGTTCCTTCATTTCTTCGACAAACTCGGAAATGCTCTGCAGATCATTGATAGCAGAGGCTTCGGTGATCTCGAACCACAGTCTCTCAATGGGGGCGTCTTTCTGGCTGAGCTTGTCGTAGATGAACTCCATCAGTGACTGGTCATTCAACGAGTGACCGGACAGATTGATGCAGATACCGCCCATGTGGTCAGGATCTGGCGCCTTATCACGCAGCCAGTCCAGCACGTAACCCACCACCCAGCGGTCCACCGCCTGCATCCGATCATAACGCTCGGCCATCCGCACGAAATCCTTGCCGGTGATCAGGTTGCCGGTATCGTCATACATGCTGATCAGAATTTCGTATTGCGGCGACATCTTGGTGTCTGCGTGGAGCGGAATCATCTTCTGGCATCGCAACAGCATGCGCTCTTCGTTCAGGTCGCCCAGGCTGGCGACCTTGGCCGCGATCTGCTCCTGGCGGGCCTGGTCATGGGCATCCAGAGAGTATTCAATCACCTTGCCATGGCCTCGCTTCTTGGCGCTTTTCATGGCTTCTTCCGAGGCTTTCAGCCAGCGCTCGGCGTCCGCCAGCCCCGGGAACTCTGGCGCCAGGCCAGCGCTCGCCGACAGATGGTAGGTACCACTGTCGAACTTGAATTCGGTCTTCTCGATGGTCCCGACGATGTTCCTGGCCGACTCCATCGCATTTTCTGCTGGCAGGAGCACCGCAAATTCGTTTCCGGCCAGCCGTGCCAGAGGCATACCATCGCCCACCAGTTCGCGGAGAATGTCGGCAACCTGCTTCAGGGCATCGTCCCCGGCATGATAACCGGCAGTATCGTTCAACAACCGGAACTGCCTGAGATCCAGCCGCAACAAAGCACGCTCGTCTTCACGAATGGCTAGTTGCTGCTCCAGCATGCGCTCGAATTCCCGACGTCCCAGCAGGCCCGTGAGCTCATCGTGGGTGGACGCCCAGGACAGCTGGTCGTACACCTTCTTCACCATGCGGTCGATGCTTTCGTCCACCAGTGGCCGGTCATACTGGCTATCCGGAACGATCACGCCCTTGCGCATTTGTTTGGCCAGCGCTTCCAGTTCCAGCTCCACTACTCGCATGCCCTGATGGTTCACAAACACGAACCGGCTGAAGCCACGAGCCACCCACACCAAGCGGATGTACTGCGGTTCGTCCGGCTTGTCCTGATCCCGCATCCAGTCGCCGGTGCGCAGCTGTTGGGCACGATTGATCCAGCGCTGCAGGCTACGCTGTTCTCGCTCGGAGAGCGTCTTCTCGCTTTTCTCTTCCGGCTTTGAAACCGGCATCTCCACCATTTCTGGCGGCTCCTCGGGACTGCGCACCAGGAACTGTTTCAGCTCATCGCGAATCTGTGATGACGGCATGTGATTGCTGGAGATGGACGCCAGGCCATCCTGGATGACCCTCAGCAGCTCCGGAAGATTGATGTTGCTCTGCGGGTCGTCGGCAAAGGTCATTAATGAGTCGATCACCGACAGGTAATCCTGCCAAAGCGGACTGTCTTCGCCCTGTCGAATCCAGGTCAGCGAAAGCAGGTCTCTCCAACCACCGTCCAGCAGGCTCTTCACGGCACGGGGCACCTTCCGGCCACCCAACTTGGCTTCAAGAACCCGGGCGACCGCCGTTTTCGATTCCGCGACTTTCTGCGCACCTTCGGCTGCGGCGGTTACTCGCTCGACATTGCGCCGATACACCAGATTCTGGCGATCGATCAGAGTATCCAGTTCAGTGACGGCCGAATCGAACACCCCGGTGTCCTGTTCAAAATCGTTGTTTATGCGCTGAATCAGCTCATCGATGCGGCGTTGAACCACCGGGTTCAGCCGCCCTCCTTTGACGCCCAGCTGCGCGAGGCGATCCATGACACCTCGCACGGAACTGTCACGATCCTCAAAGAACTCCGGATCTCGCATAACCACTTTCAACACCGGCACTTCCAGCTGACGCATGCGTTCACGGGCGTACTCGCTGAGCTTGGGGCTTTCAGAGACGCTGTTGAAGAACCTATCGACCACGTCCAGCGTTGCCTGTTGTTCCTCACCGAGGGCGTGATCCCCGCTTGATTTCACCTGCTCGACCACCCGGTCCCGTAGGGTTGCATCTTCGTCGACAGGCGCCGCCTCAACCTGCAGCTGCTGCAGTTGCTTGTGCAGTTCTCCGGCTGACAGTTCACGAGCACCCGGTGAGAAAAGAACAGGTTCTGGATCGCCCCGGGCGACACGACTGGCACTGAGCGTTCCCAGCAGGCTGCGAACCGTGGCGAAAGCCGTTTGAGCAGCGGTGGAATAACCACGAAATTCCGAGGTTGACCGCATGCTCCTGGCGCCGAAACGTCGTCGACTGGCGGGTTCCGTGCCCCCCTGCTTCTCAGACTTTGGCTTTTCGACTGGCGTGCTCGCGCTGGTCTCCTGCTCCGCTTTTTCCTGCAGATCGGGTTTGGCCGGCTGTTGCGGTGTCTTTTTTTCCTGTTCAGGCTTGGGCGTCTGCTCACTGAGGTACTTGCTGAGATCAAGATCAGGCAATACGCCGTGACGCACCAGTATGTTATTCAACTCCTGGTACATGGGTTCAAGGTTTTTCAGCACGGTTTTGTCAAAGACGCGAAGGCATACTTTTTCGACATCTCTGGAGGACTTGAGCTGGCTCAGGCCGGCATGAAAGGATTCACAAATCAGCGCAGGTCCCAGCGGGTTGTGGTGACCGGTGGCATTGGAGACTCCCAGTTTGTCCAGTCTGAGCTTCAATTGCAGCAAGTCACCACGGTACTGGGTATCGGCTTTCGTCACCATGACCCGGAGTGTCAGCCAGTCTTCAAACTCACCTTTGTCGACAACCGACAGTTCAGAACCTGGCGCACCCTTCTGGGCAGGCTTCAACGGCGACTCAAGATTCTTGGCCATTTGGTGCCAGATAACCCGCTGTCTGGCCGCCAATTGCCCCGATGCGTCCATGAATTCGTTTGCCTGCTGGTCGTTACCCGCCTTCTGGGCGGATTCCTTGAGCGCCTTCACCATTTCTACCAGAGACGCATCCATCAACGGTTCGATGTATTGAATGACGGCCCTGGCGGTCTGATGCAATACGAACTGCACCCGGTCACTGGGTGCCTTCAGCGATACCCGCCCCTGATCGCGGCTTCCACCAACCTGGGACAGCATGGCATCGATGGCTTCCGGGTTCGAACGGGTAAAACTGACCCCCATAGCGCCATCAATCCGCCGCCGGACATCCACATGAAGCTCGTGCCGCTTGCGTCCATCGAGACTCCGGAAGCGCACTACCAAATCACTGGACTTGCCGTTTGAGAACAGCTGATCCAGACGTTTTGACGTGTCTCCTGAATAGCGGACGAACAGACCCTCGGCACAGAAATCTGAGATCTGGCACGGCAAGGCCTGGCCGTTACCCATATCCAGCTGCGCCGCGAGTTTTATAGGCTTTCGAGGGCTAGAACGACGTTCTTTCGGATCCATGAACTACCTGATATTGGTCAAACCTCTGACTCCGGAAAACTCTGGTTTCCAGTCAGCGGCCGGTCTCCCTGAGTACTGATATATCATAGGCGTTAAACTGACTGCGTCGGCGTGTACCATAGATCGGACGCAAGCGCCCAACCACCTCACAACACTGTGCAGCCAAATGTATAAACAGCTTAGCCAGATCTATACTTTAACGCTACTTATAGTGATCTGTTTCACATTTCTTAACGGCTGCTCTTCGGTTAGTTACTATCATCAGGCGGTAAGCGGCCACCTTTCGCTGATGATGTCGACGGAACCGGTGGAGGAGTGGCTTGCAGCCGGCGACACCCCGGATCACCTTAAGAAAAAACTCCAACTTGCACAGAAAGCACGCCAGTTTGCCCAGGATCGGCTGCATCTACCGGTAGGTGATGCGTTTTCCGAATACGTTGAGCTGGACCGCCCCTGGGTTCTGGTCAATCTGGTGGCGGTGCCCGAGTTTTCGCTGGACGCCCACCAGTGGTGTTATCCGTTTATTGGGTGTCAGGCCTACCGTGGCTACTACGACCTTGAAGACGCTCGCGCCGAGGCCCGGGAATTCAAGCAACTGAACTACGACACCTTTATCGGCGGCGTGACAGCCTACTCGACCCTGGGCTGGTTTGACGACCCCCTGCACACCGGTTTTACACGACTGTCCGATTCACGAATGGTGGCGCTGATGTTTCACGAACTGGCCCATCAGGTGATCTACATCAATGAGGACACGGCATTTAATGAGAGCTTCGCAACGGCCGTGGAACTTGAGGGACTGAGAGCCTGGCTTGAGCAACAGGGAGACACCAGCGGTTTTGATACGGCCCTGGAGCGACTGCGCCAAAGAGAACAGACGCTGGAACTGGTTGAGGATGCCACCGCCCGTTTAAGACAGCTTTACGACCAGCAGGCAACCCTGAGCGACTCCAGCCTGCGCGAGCAGAAGCGCAGAATTCTCGCCGGGCTGCGTCAGGCCTACCTGGCTCTGGCGGCGAACTGGAACCAACCAGGCCCCTTTGGCAGCGACCCCGGCGAACTCAACAACGCCAACCTGGCTCTTTTCCGCCAATACAACCAGTACGTGCCTGCGTTCCGCCAGCTGTTTCGAGAATCCGGTGAGCATTTCGATCGGTTCTATGAGGCAGTGCATCAATTGGGCGAGCTGGATGCAGAAGACCGGGCAGCTCGGCTGAACTCACTGACCCAGCGGTTTCACGAAAACCTTTGATCGACGCTCTACGTTGTATGAGGCCAGTTTGGGTCCCGGCAGTTCCGACACCGAGGACGTCTGAAAGCCCCGCTCTCGAAACCAATGTTCGGTCTGGGTCGTCAGTGCGAACAGACGCCTGATTCCCTGGCTCCGAGCCAGTTTTTCCACCATCGCCAGGATTTCATCGCCACGACCGGCCCGGCGATAGGCCTGATCCACGGCAAAGCAGGACAACTCACCCGCACCTTCCTCCGGGTAATGATGCAGAGCGGCACAACCAACAACGGTGCCGTCTCGTTCAGCCACGACGTAGCAACCGATTTCCGTTTCCAGCATCTCCCGGGAACGGCGCACCAGTATGCCCTTCTCCTCCAATGGCTGAATCAGGCTGAGAATGCCGCCAATATCCTCTACGCGGGCCTGCCGTATCTGTTCATAGTGATCGCCACTGACCAGAGTACCTGCCCCATCTCGGGTGAACAGCTCCTCTAACAAGGCGCCATCCTGAGCATGGCTGATGATGTGGGCGCGACGCACCCCTTTTACACAGGCATCACAAGCGGCGCTGAGTAAATCTCCATCATGACCTTTGACCTTCCCGGCGGCCATGAGCTGGGAAGCCTGGCGCGCTGTCAGCTCACGAATCAGTTCACCGCTGTCGTCTGGCAAACCCTGATTGTCGGTAAACATAATCAGTTTTTCAGCCTTCAGGGCGGCAGCGACCTGACTGCCGACATCCTCGTAGGAGAGATTGAACACGTCGCCTGTCGGCGAGTAGCCCAAAGGCGGCAACAGTACGATGTGACCCAGCTCCAGCAGTTTCTCAATGCCTGCGACATCGACACGGCGCACTTTACCGGTGTGGTGAAAATCAATGCCATCAAGAACACCAACAGGCTTGGCAGTGACGTAATTGCCACTACTGACGCGGATACGGGCATTGTGCATCGGCGAATTCACCAACCCCATGGAAAGCTGGCTTTCCAGGTGGGCACGCAGCGCGCCAATCGCTTCCAACGCCGGTAGCAACTGCTCCTGGGGCGTGACCCGCAACCCCTGATGAAAGACGGATTCCAGACCCATGGTATCCAGACGTGACTGAATCTGCGGCCTCGCGCCGAATGCCACCACCAGGCGCACACCCAGGCTGCTCAACAAGGCAATGTCGTGAATGATGTTGATCAGGTTGTTGTGAGCAATCGCATCACCACTCAGAGTGAGCACCACAGTTCGGCCGCGGTGCGCATTTATATAGGGTGATGAGTGGCGGAACCCGTGCAACCAGTCGTTGGATTTCAAACCTCTTTACTCCCGCCTAAAGGCAAAACTTCTGGATAAGACCCCGCAAGATTCTGATCGCCGGATCAAGTTGTGACAGTTCCAGAAACTCGTCAGGCTGATGGGCCTGATCAATCGACCCTGGCCCCATCACCAGAGTTTCCAGGCCCAGTTTCTGCAACCAGGGCGCTTCTGTGGCAAATGCCACCGCCTCCGCTTTATGGCCTGTCAGCTTTTCGCAAGCCTGCACCAGGGCGGCGTCTTCAGCAGTCTCGAACGGCGGCACACCATCAAACAAGGGCTCGAATTCCATCGTCAGACCGCGACTGTCGGCCACCGGTTTGAGTGTGTTCAGTATCGACTGTCGCAGCGCGTCCATATCCATACCCGGCAATGGCCGCAAATCGAAATGCAATTCGCAGCGGGCACAGATGCGGTTCGGGTTGTCGCCACCGTGGATGCAGCCCAGATTCATGGTAGGTACCTGAACCCGGAAATTGGAATTGCTGTATTGTTCCTGCCACCCGGCTCGCAAGGCCAGTAGATGGCCCAGTGCGTCATGCATGCCTTCCAGCGCATTGCGACCCAGACCAGGATCAGAAGAATGGCCAGACTGGCCTTCAAACACCAGCCGTTCCATCATGATGCCTTTGTGCATCCGCACCGGTTTCAATCCGGTGGGCTCACCGATCACCGCATAGCGGGCTTTGGGCTTGCCCGCCTCTGCCAGCGCACGCGCACCGTTCATTGAGCTTTCCTCGTCAGCAGTGGCCAGAATAATCAACGGCTGCTGGAGGTTCTGGTCGACAAACGTCTTGGCCGCCTCAATCGCCAACGGGAAGAAACCCTTCATATCGCAGGTGCCCAGTCCGTACCAGCGATCGTCGCGCTCGGTCAGTCGGAAAGGGTCACTCTGCCAGCGTTTGTCATCAAAGGGCACCGTGTCGGTGTGGCCAGACAGCACCAGGCCACCGGGGCCTCGCCCCAGTGTGGCAATCATATTAACCTTGCCTGGCATGCCCGGAACGTCAAGGATTTCAACCTCGAAACCCATGGGTTCCAGCCACTCCGCCAGGGTGCGAACCACCGGCTCGTTACTGTGATCCCATTCAGCCGCTGCACTGCTGATTGACGGCTGAGCAATCAGCCGCGACAGCATCTCCTGCACGCCCGGCAAGTGTTCAGTGGATCCTGACATCAGGGAGATCTCCGTGCCTTTTAGAAAGCCCTGCCGTCAGGGCTATGGGTTCTGGCCGCGACGCCAGATTTCAAATCTGGTGATCAGACGAATGGCGATAGGATAGGCAACTTCGCCACCATCCACCAAACGGACCACTTCCATTCGCTTGTCATTCACGCTGCCAAGGCGGCCTTCCACCACATTACCATTCTCCAGAGTGACTCTCACGGTCTGACCGATCAACGCAGAAGCATCATCGGTGGCTGCCAGTTGCCAGCCCGGTTCGGCGGGATCAGATTCGTCAACGACAGGCTCCATGGCTTCGGCTGGCACCTCCTCTGGCTCAGGCGCTATGGGCGTCAGGAACACGTCCGGCACGCCAGCACCGTTGTAGGTAATGAAGGGCTCCACCGTTCGATTCTCACCGGCTTCCGCGGCCAAAAGCGGCACACCCCATAGTGGCTGCCCCGGCGCAAGCTCAATGCTCAGCTCCCCCCCCTCTGCCAACCATTGGCGGTAGAGGGCGATCAGTTGGTCACTGGGCCGGTAACCTCTCGTGGCCAGCGCCTGGCGGAAGGATTTCATGACAACCCTCGTCCACTCCCCGGCTTCTAAGCCGGCTTCCCGCGCGCAATACGCCGAGATACGCCGCATCAGGCCACCATCCCGGATATTCAGGGTGACTGGCTGGGTGCTGGAACTAAACACGTCAGTCGGGTTCATGAGGTCAAAGCGGGCGCCCGGCCAGAGCACCTCGATACTACCTGTTTCCACCGTGGTCACCTCGGCGTAGAGCTCCGACGCATTCTGGCGAATCAGGGCCTCACCGGTCAGGCCGGTAATGCCCAGACGCAGAAGATCACCGCTGCCCAGTTGCTGACGGTGGTCGGGCCCACAAACAGGGGCAAACAGGGTGGGATCCTGCACCTCATTGGTTGCGGTTACCCAATCCCGAAGCAGAGCTTCATCCAGAGCCATGGATAGCTGCTCGCCATCCAGTGACCATTGCATTGGCAAGGCCGATGGATCCAACAGGACATTCACCAGGGCGATCGGCGATCCGGCATCAAAACTGAGTCGGCCGAATTTCAGAGGCTGGGACAGTCTGAAGTCCTCGTATCCCCCGTCCATCAGGGTCAGGGTGCCGGAGATGCCCGAACGGATGCTGCCGTGGTCAATCACGCCAACCTCGTCAACAGCCTCGTCGGCCGCTGCAAACTGCTGATCCGCCAGCCACCAGACACCACCTTTGAAGGTCAGGTAGCCAACCAGAGCCAGAATGATCAACAGGGTCAACAGGCGCTTCATGATTCAGTCCTCTTGCCGCCGATGAGGGTCAGGCGTGAATGGAGCATCAGTTTCTGGAAATCAGAGTACCAACGCCCTCGTCGGTGAAGATTTCCAACAGGGTGGCGTGTGCCACGCGCCCGTCAATGATGTGAGAGGTACGAACCCCGTTTTCGACAGCACTTAACGCACAGCGGATTTTCGGCAGCATGCCGCCGTGAATGGTGCCATCCTCGATCAGGTCGTTGACTTGCGCCGCAGTCAGGCCGGTCATGACCTTGCCTTCCTTGCTTTTGAGACCAGACACATTGGTCAGCAGAATCAGCTTCTCGGCCTTCATGGCCTCGGCTACTTTGCCTGCCACGAGATCCGCATTGATGTTGTAGGAAGCGCCGTCCGGCCCGACACCGATCGGCGCTATCACCGGAATCACATTGCTGCGGGTTAGCATTTCAATCACCTCTACATTCACGCTGGCCACTTCGCCCACGTGGCCAATGTCGATGATTTCCGGCCGCTCCAGCTCGGGTGAGCGGTTTACCACTTCCAGCTGTTTGGCGCGAATCAGGTTGGCATCTTTACCCGTCAGACCCACGGCTGTGCCGCCATGACGGTTAATCAATGACACAATCTGCTTGTTAACCTGACCACCGAGTACCATTTCCACAACGTCCATGGTCTCGCTGTCAGTCACCCGCATGCCATTCACGAAACGGGACTGAATGTTCAACCGCTCCAGCAGCTCGCCAATCTGGGGGCCACCGCCGTGGACGACAATTGGGTTAATCCCCACCAGCTTCATCAACACCACATCCCGGGCAAAGCTGCTTTTCAGCTCGTCGTTTTCCATGGCATTGCCGCCGTACTTGATGACTACGGTTTTGCCGGTAAAGCGCTGTATGTATGGCAAGCCCTTGCTGAGTACAGAAGCGACCTGCATTGCAGTTTCACGATCCAAAGCCATTCACATTGCCCTAACATGAAAGGGTGGAACAACCAGTTTCAAAACTGGCCGGCCACCCTGATTAAACGTTCCGAAAAACGGGTTCAGAAATCCGCGACCAGATCCGGTGCCGCACGGCTGAGCTGCTCTCTGAAGACCGTCTTGATCCGCTCCAGTGCTTCTTCGGTTTCGGCTTCAAAGCGCAACACCAGCACCGGGGTGGTGTTGGAAGCACGACACAGCCCCCAACCGTCGCTGAACTCAACGCGAATGCCGTCAATATCGCTCACGCTGGCATCGCCGAAATCGCCTTTCTGGGCCAGCTGTTCGACGATCTGGAACTTGTTCTCTTCAGTGACTTCCACGTTCAGTTCCGGCGTGCTGATGTCATCCGGGAACTCGTCAAACACTTCATCACTGTGACGATCTTCAATGCCCAGTATCTCCAGCAGACGCGCTGCGGAATAAAGCCCATCGTCAAAACCGAGCCAGCGCTCGCCGAAGAATATGTGGCCACTCATTTCGCCGGCCAGCAGGGCACCGGTTTCTTTCATTTTCGCCTTCATCAGCGAGTGTCCGGTTTTCCACATAATGGGCCGACCACCGGCTTCTGAGATAACCCCGGCCAGGCGACGGCTGCATTTCACATCGTACAGCACATCGGCGCCAGGGTTACGGGAGACCACGTCCCGGGCAAACAGCATCATCAGACGGTCGGGCCAGATGATCTTGCCGGTGTTGGTCACCACACCCAGGCGATCACCGTCACCATCGAAAGCCAGGCCAAGGTCCGCTTTTTCGGATTTAACAGTAGCAATCAGGTCCTGCAGATTTTCCGGTTTACCGGGGTCCGGGTGGTGATTGGGGAAGTTTCCGTCTACCTCGCAGTACAAAGGCACCACTTCGCAACCCAGTTCCTCGATCAGCACCGGAGCGAGCTCACCCGCAATGCCGTTACCTGCGTCCAGCACCACTTTCAATGGCGCCGCCACTGCAATATCACCGACAATCCTGTCCAGATAAGCCCGTCGAACATCTTCGGACGACTGGCTGCCCTGGCCACTAACAAAGTCGCCGGTCTGAATCCGCTGCAACAGTCTCTGAATGGCCTCGCCGGAGAGCGTCTCGCCCCCTAGCATGATCTTCAGGCCGTTGTAGTTGGACGGGTTATGGCTGCCCGTAACCATCACACCCGACCCGTTGCCCAGCTCGTGGGTGGCAAAATAAAGCACCGGTGTCGGCACCGCCCCGATGTTTATGACATCAAGGCCAGCAGCCATAATGCCACGACCCAGTGCATCCGCCAGCTCCGGGCTGGAGTGGCGGCCATCAAAGCCAATACAGATGCTTTTCACTCCCCGCTCAACGGCCTCGCTGCCGATGGAGCGGCCGATCACTTGCACAATGTCAGCGGTCAGCGTGTCTCCAACGATGCCGCGAATATCGTAAGCGCGGAAGATCGTCTCCGAGATATTGACATTGGGAAGCGCCACTTCCTCCACCCCGGGCGCGTCATCAGGCGCATCCGAGGCGCCAAAACCAAGAACATCGTCGTCACCATCCAGCATGTCGATATCGAGCATGTCTTTTTCTTCAAACAACGGTTCTTCGGCAGCACCGCCACTCTGTTTACCGGAAGCGGCCTTTCTCTTCGGTTTCGCGGTTTCAGCCACTTTGGCTATCCGCTTTTCGACCATCTGGGCAAGCCTGGCCAAGACTTCTGCCGTCGAAGCGACCATATCCCACTTGAACGCCGGCGGTTTAACCTTCTCGCCACCGAAGACTTTCTGGGCCCACTGATTCATAACAGCCACTTCCTGGCGCACCCGGCGCAGAGCACCATTGAGCATCACCCATACCAGTATTGCGGCAATCAACATGGGCCCGATGACCAGAATGGCCACCGCCACCATACCGATGAGTGGAGCAGGCGATGACGCTGCCTGATACCTCAGCGTCCAGTCCGGATTGATCAGATTGCGCTCAACGGCCTGGCCGCTGCCGCTGCCCGAGCTGGCAATGGCGCGATCTGAACCGCTGACGGACTGAATGATTGAGAATTGCCCGTCAAGCTCGGCGTTCAAACCTGTTAACAAAGGTTTGAGCTGAGCCACATCGAAAACCACCAATACGCTGCCAATCACAGCGTTGCCGGTATCACGGCGTACCGGAGTCGCCATTTGGAGGTACCACTGCCCATCACGCGGGAAGGCATCAGGATAGACCGGACGCCCGGTTTCTGCGCGCCTGGCCAGATCGAGCCCGGCAAAACCAAGAGTTGGCTGGCTGGATGTCCGGGGAATTTCGCCATAGGGAAACAGGTAAACAGCCTGAGCGTTCGGCAGGGCAGCTGCCAACGCCGCCGACGCCGTGGTCATGGACCCATTACCATCAAGCGCCTGACGCACGTAGCTCTGGCTGCCAACGCCAGCAACCACAGACTGCATCAACTCCAGTTGCTGGTTCACCCTTGCCGCAGCGGTATCGGCTGCCAGCGCCGTCTGCAATTCATAGCGTTTGTTTTCGGCGGGAACCACCAGAAGCAAATAAACCAGCGCCGCTGAGGCGACGCCAGCCAACAAAACCAGAACTGCCTGCTGAAACGCTACGGAATTCAGCTGCTTGTGCTTGGGATTGCCACCGGTTTTTTTACTCTTGACCTGATTTTTCGCCGGTTTGGACTCCTTTGCGGAGTCGGTGACTTCCTCGTCAGAATTCTTCTTTTTGCCAAGCTTCATAGTCCATCCTGCAGATACAAGCGTCCGGTTTTATTCACTATTCGAAGAAGTATAGACTCTCATGACCAATCCGTCGGAGGCAGACTCACCGGGTGCCGGTTGAGCCAAACCCGCCTTCGCCTCGCAGGCTCTGGTCAAACTCCGATACCACCTCGAAATTTGCCTGCACGACTGGGACCAATACCAGTTGAGCAATTCGCTCACCGACCTCAATGGTGAACTCGGTATCTCCGCGGTTCCAACACGACACCATCAGTTCACCCTGATAATCCGAATCAATCAAGCCGACGAGATTGCCAAGCACAATGCCATGCTTGTGACCCAACCCACTGCGCGGAAGAATCATGGCTGCCAGCGAAGGGTCCGCAATATGGACGGACAACCCGGTTTTGATCAGCTCGGTCTGTCCCGGCTTCAGGGTCAGAGGGCCGTCAAGGCAAGCCCGCAGATCCAGGCCCGCAGAACCTTCAGTGGCATATTCAGGAAACGGCACACTTTGCCCAATCCGGTCATCCAGAATGCGTACCTGAAAGGTCTGTCGAGTCATGAGGTTTCCTTGTGAGTCAGTTGATCGGCAATTTTCGTAATCAGCAGGCGAGCAATATCGGCTTTCGTGTCTGGCCCGAGGGTCTCACGGCCGCCCTCCCAGAACACGGTGACAGCGTTACGGTCGCTATTGAATCCGAGTCCCTGAACCGAGACGTCATTAGCCACGATCATGTTCAGCCCTTTGCGTGACATTTTATCGAGAGCGTATCGCTCTACATCCCGGGTTTCTGCCGCAAAGCCGACGGTGAAGGGCGCGTCAGGACGGGCGGCAATGGTGGCCAGCGTATCCGGATTACGCACCATGGCCACGTTCATGGCGTCATTGGTTTTCTTGATTTTATCGCTGGCGATGGAATCCGGCCGATAATCCGCCACGGCAGCCGTGGCGATAAACAGATCACAACCCTCATCTACGGCCTGCCCGGACGCCTTGAGCATATCTTCCGCCGTCGTCACAAAGCGGCGATCCACCCCCGCCGGGGCATCCAGCGCGACCGGCCCACTGATCAGCACCACACTGGCACCGGCATTTCGAGCCGCCTGAGCCAGGGCGTAACCCATTTTTCCGGAACTGTGATTGCTGATATAACGCACCGGATCAATGGGCTCACGGGTGGGGCCTGCGGTAATCACCACGCGCTTGCCACTCAGAGCGCCGACATTAGCACCTGCAATCAGTTCAAACAGGGCAGCGGGCTCCAGCATCCGGCCCGGTCCCACGTCGCCACAGGCCTGGGAGCCCTGATCGGGGCCCCAAAGCTGGACCTGGGGGTCGTTCGCCAGCAAATCGATATTCCGGCGGGTACGTTGGTTGCTCCACATGGCCTGATTCATGGCAGGGGCCAGAGCGATCGGTGCCTCGGTAGCGCAGCACAGGGTGGTCAGCAAGTCGTCCGCCATGCCATTGGCCAGACGGGCCAGAAAATCGGCCGATGCCGGCGCCACCACGATCTGATCCGCCCACTTGGCCAGTTCTATGTGGCCCATACCGGCCTCTGCGTCTGGATCCAGCAAAGACGTTCTGACCGGCTCACCACTCAACGCCTGAAAGGTCAGCGGTGCAACGAAGGCTTCCGCACCGCGGGTCATGACCACGCGCACCTCGCGCCCTGACTTCTTTAACAGACGAACGAGTTCCGCGCTTTTGTAGGCGGCGATACCGCCGGTGATTCCCAGCAGAATGCGATGTGCGGTCATTGTGACTCCGAGACGGTAACTGCCTGAGCGAGTTACGGTGTACGTCATAAAAATGAAAGGCTTATAAGATAGCACGTCAATTCGCTGCGGGCAGCCCGCAGCCATGGTAAAATCACGCCACGATAGCAAGTTCAACGGTGCGCAGGACGCGCACTGACTACGAAAGGAATCGAATTATGTCTGCCACTCTCTGGCCGGAGGACGAGCGCCCGCGTGAGCGGCTGCTAAGCCACGGGCCCGCCAGCCTGTCCGACGCCGAACTCCTGGCTATTTTCCTGCGCACTGGTACCGCGGGTATGCCGGTCATGGAACTGGCCAGGCATTTGACCGACAGTTTTGGTGGCCTGCGAGGGTTGATGACCGCCTCCCAACGCCAGTTTTGTGGGGTGAAGGGCCTGGGAAACGCCAAATACGCGCAGGTGCAGGCCGCCATGGAAATGGCCCGACGGGTAATGGACGAGCCGCTGCGCCAGGGCGACCCGCTCAAATCACCGGCAGACACCCGGCGATTCCTCAGCAGTCGCCTGGCGACGTTTCCTCATGAAGTCTTCTCAGGGCTGTTCCTGGACAACCGGCACCGGGTGATTCGCTATCAGGAACTGTTCCGCGGCACCATTGACGGCGCCGCAGTGTACCCCAGAGAAGTGGTTCGCCAGGCCCTGGAGCTGAACGCAGCTGCGGTGATCTTCGCCCATAATCACCCGTCGGGTGTGGCGGAACCCAGCCAGGCTGATGTGTCATTGACCCGGCGCCTGAAAGACGCACTTGAGCTGGTGGATATCAGGGTTCTTGACCATATGGTGGTCGGCCACGGTGAGGTAATATCCCTGGCTGAAAGAGGCCTGATGTGATTTTGCCAGCAAGCTCGGCAAGAATGCACCGAAACGCTGGCCAAAATCCCAACAATTTTTTGCGTTGGGCGGGCACTTCTGGTATAAAAGCGTCCCTTTCTGGCGGCGTCTGGCGAGTAGCGTGCACTATCTCTTATTAAAAGGTTAGGCGCAGGTAGCGACCAGAGACGCAATTGAACGAATTTAAAATGCATTTTCAGGACCAAGCTCAGGTCGGAGGCAAGTATGTCCAGAGTCTGTCAGGTCACCGGTAAGCGACCGGTAGCCGGTAACAACGTTTCTCACGCGATGAACCACTCACGTCGTCGTTTTCTGCCCAACCTGCAGAATCATCGCTTCTGGGTTGAGTCAGAGAAGCGCTTTGTAAAGCTGCGCGTATCCACCAAGGGTATGCGTGTTATCGATAAGAAAGGCATTGACGCTGTGCTGGCCGATCTTCGTGCCCGCGGCGAGAAATTTTAAGGAGCCGCATCATGCGCGAGAAAATCAAGCTGGTATCATCAGCAGGCACTGGTCACTTCTACACGACCAAAAAGAACAAGCGGAACACTCCGGAAAAGATCGCTATGAAAAAGTACGATCCGGTTGTCCGTAAGCACGTTGAGTACAAGGAAGCCAAGATCAAATAAGATCTCAGGCGCTCCGACAGATACCCCGGCCTTATCCCCGGGGTATTTTTTTGTCTTTATGGAAGGTTTTGATTAAAAGGTCTGCAGATAACCACTGGGCAGCTTGATGTCCATGGCGACCGGTAAATGGTCTGAAACCGGGAAGCTCACCACTTCCGATCGGCGGATTTCCAGGCTGGGGCTGACCAGTATGTGGTCAAGCGCCCGCTCAGGCCTCCAGCTCGGAAAACTGTGTGCCGTATCAGGCAACGGGATCAGGTTGGCATGCTTCAGCGGCGTATTGGTCAGCAACTGATCCGCATGATTATTCAGATCACCCATCAGCACCACGTGCTCGTAATCGGAAATCAACTCCTGAATAAACCCGAGCTGTCGTTGCTGCGCAGCCTTACTCAGGGACAGATGCATCATTACCAGCACCAGCGGGTCTTCTGCTGCCCCATATCGAGCCACAATGGCGCCACGCCCCGGGATCAGCCCCGGCAACTTGTGCTCTTCTACGCTGATGGCCTTGTAACGGCTAAGCAGCCCGTTGCTGTGCTGGGCAAGCTGACCGAGATTTCGATTCAGTTGCTGGTACCAGTAGGGAATACCAGCCGCTTCCGCCAGGTACTGCACCTGATTGATGTACCCACTGCGAAGGCTGCCACCATCACACTCCTGCAGGGCCACCACATCGTAATTGCGCAGCAGAGCGGCAATCCGGTCCAGGTTCTCAATGCGCTTGCGGTTGGGCAGCAGATGCTGCCAGCTGCGCGTGAGATAATGACGATAAGAGGCGGTGTTAATACCCACCTGAATATTGAAGGTCAGAAGACGAATGTGCCGGTGCGGCTCGAACTCCGGCACATGCTCGTCTCCGGAACAGGTTCCCCTGGCCGTTACCTCTGAAGGACGGAGAAGGCTTTCCAGCTGCTTCCTGATGCGTTCGTACATAAATGGCAGCTCTGGTCAGTCAGACGTATAGACCGCCCTATTCGGACGGCTCAGCGCTTTCCTTTTCGATCAGGTAATCCACCACTTCCAGAACCGCTTCCTGGCTACCCGCCATGCTGGCCGTAACGCGGTATTTGCCATTAACCAGAACGGTCGGAGTGCCCGTTACACGAGCACCACGGACTTTGGCTTGAGCCTGCTGCATCCGGGCATTCACACCGAAACTGTTGTAATTCTTCAGGAAGGCTTCACCATCCACACCGTACTCGGACACGAAATCAGCCAGTGCCTCCCCGGAATTAAGCTGGCGACGCTCTCCGGCAAGCGCGTCGAAAAGCGCATCGTGCACCTTATCCAGCTCGCCCATGGCTTCCAGGGCATAGAAGGCTTTTGCGTGCGGCTCCCAGGATGCTCCCAGAGCCGCCGGAATCTTCACATAATTCACGTAATCAGGGATATCCTCGGCCCAGCTTTCAATCAGTGGCTTGAAGGAATAGCAGTGGGGGCAGCCGTACCAGAACACCTCGGCCACTTCGACACCGGACTCTGTGGCGGTTCTGACCGGGGTATCCAGAGCAACGTAATGGCGCCCTTCTTCAAAGGACTGGGCGTGGGCCTGTGCCACAAACATCAAAGCAAACAGCGACAGGGCGATGTTACGGAACATGCAGATTCTCCGGTTTTTATAAGAGTGTTTAAGAGGATTATGACCCAGTGCCGGCGAAAAGTTCCACCGTCAGACAATTAAAGGTCTGTAAAGCAGAGATGTCGCGCCTGCCAAAAACAAAAAACCCCGCCAAAGCGGGGTTTCCTGACATTACCAAACTGACGAATCAGTCCAGCCCTGACACATAGCTGGCAACCGCCTCGATTTCCTGATCAGTCAGCTTGGCAGCCACATCCATCATGATGGACGAGTTCTGGCCAGAGTCGCGCTCACCATCCCGGTAGGCTTTCAACTGTGCCGCGACATAGTCCGCATTCTGGCCGCTCAGACGCGGATAACCGGCGGCCTCAATGCCTTTGCCCGAAGGCGAGTGACACCCTGAACAGGCCGGCACACCGCTGGCCATATTACCACCGCGATACAGTGCCTGGCCCTGATCCACCAGATCCGGATCGGCCTGGCCAATTGGCATCGACTGACTATCAAAGTAAGCCGCCAGGTCTTGCAGGTCCTGGTCAGAATGGTTATCCAAAAGACCGGTCATGGAAGCAATCTCGCGATCACCGCTTTTGATCAGACTCAACTGCTGGTGTAGGTATTTTTCACCCAGCCCCGACAGTTTCGGGTAGTTCGCTGCAATCGGCTTGGCACCGCCAGCCCCATGACAGCCCGCACATACCTGCGCATTCGCTTCGCCTGCTTCAGGATCTCCAGCCCCGTGCGCCATTGCCGTAAGGCCAACACCGAGAACCACTCCTGCGATCAGTTTCTTCATGCTCGCTCCGCTTCTCTCATCTAAACGTGTTCTTCATTATGCAGCCGGCAGGCGCTATCCATTGTCGAACGCATACGCCACAAACCGGGGCTGGTGGCGGCTACCCAAGGCGTTCCGCCGGAAATTGGTGTAGCATTATACATTAATCCCTGATAACTGAAATCCAATAGGAAATCCGATCTCCGTGACGTCTGACGCGACCGCAAAAAGCCTTTCATTCAACAGCGCCCGATTCCTCATCAGCGCCTCCCGATTGGAGGAATGCCCAACGGATCATGGTGCAGAGGTTGCCTTCGCCGGCCGCTCCAATGCCGGTAAATCCAGCGCCATCAACACCATCACCACCAACGGCAAGCTGGCGCGCACCAGTAAAACGCCCGGTCGTACGCGACTGATCAACTTTTTTTCACTGAACCGGGAGAACACTCGTCTGGTCGATCTGCCCGGTTACGGCTATGCCAAGGTCTCCCGTGACATGAAAGACGACTGGCAAAAGCACCTTGGCCACTACCTGAACGATCGGCAATGCCTTCGCGGTCTGGTGCTGGTCATGGACATCCGTCATCCACTAACCGATTTTGATCAAATGATGGTGGAATGGTGCGACCATAACAACCTGCCGCTGATGATTCTTTGCACAAAAGCCGACAAGCTGAAGTTTGGACAGGCGAAAACCGCGATGATGGGCATTGCCCGGAAGCTGGAAAAGGTCCAGTGTCTGGAACACCTGATTATGTTCTCAGCAACGTCCAAACGGGGCGTGGATGAAGCCAGGGAAGCATTGACTCAATGGCTGGAAGCATAAAAAAACCGGCCTGCGAAGGTAACAGGCCGGAAAACGTCAGGGTTTGCGACGTACTAAAACCTGAGTGCTCTCAACGAGCGCTATCAGGAAGGCACCTGCAACGTCCGAATTACTGGCACCTGTACAGTTGACCACATCGCCATCAGGAAGTTCCTTCGCCGGCTCCTTCTAATTTGTAAGTAGCTTCCGCAATAGGCCAGGTCTCACTCTAGCGCCCGTCGTTAGCGGCCAGGGCAACGCGCCCGTTCGCATCCGGAATGTCAGGACGGTACTTTTCACGTAACGCCATCACCCGTTCCCGATAATCCGGAGTCAGATAGGGAATTTCCATTGTCAGTACCTGATAAATGCCCTGCTTGAGATGGGTCAGAGTCAGCTCCCCCTCCCCTTCACAGCCATGAGCGGTTTTCAGATAGGCCATCCAATTGGTAATCACCAGCCAGACGTTCAGTGACATGGCGGACCGTAGATCCTCTGGCTGAGGATGGATGATGTCCGCCTCCGCCAGTTTTTCAAAAATCCGTCTGATCGCTGCAAGGCAACGCTCGGTGAATTGACGATAGTCTTCCCGAAGCCGTTGGTCACTGTCGAGGAGGTATTCCAGATCCCGATGGAAGAAGCGGTAACTCCACAGGCCATCGAACACCGATTCCAGGTAAAAGGTCAGATCATCCAGAGTCATCGGGCGGTTTTCGGGAATATCCAGATAGAAATCCACGAGCTTTTCATACTCCAGAAAGATCTCGTAGATGATGTCGGACTTGTTGCGGAAGTGGTAATACAGGTTGCCCGGCGAAATCGCCAGATGTGCCGCGATGTGATTGGTGGTCACGTTCCGCTCACCACGCTCATTAAAAAGCTCCAGGCTTGAGAGCAGAATCTTGTCTCTGGTTTTCATAGGCTCAACGTTGGGTGTTGTATTGACTGCGAAGAACAGCGCTGTGAATTCGTATGGCCTGATTCGCCAACCGGTCGGCTTGACTCACTAGAGTATATACTCTAATAATAGCCCAGAGTGCAAACTGAGCAATTTTTCACCACTTCTGCTCGGCATTTAACGTTAATAGAAAGCCTCACTGAAAGGCTCGATCAACACAGGATGGAGGGCTCCAACCGCAGCCATCCATCGCAAGGAGAGAACTCGCTATGGGTGCCACCGTTGTACAGCTGACCGAAAGCAAAAAACAGATTCAGCACAATCATCGTACCTTCGACGATCAAAAGAAGGCCTTTCGCAACAACCCCATGCCATCCCTGACGGAACGGCAGGAAAACCTGAAGCGCCTGAAGCGAGTACTGCTGGCCAATCAGGATCGTCTGCTGGACGCCATGGATCGTGACTTCAGCTGCCGATCCAAAGATGAGTCGTTGATTGCCGAGGTAATGCCGTCGATTCAGGGTATCAATTACACCCTGAAAAACCTCGGTGGCTGGATGAAGCCGTCCAAACGTCACGTGTCCTTGCTGTTCCAACCTGCCAGCAATCAGGTTCACTATCAGCCGAAGGGCGTGGTGGGCGTCATCGTGCCCTGGAACTACCCGCTTTACCTGGCGGTGGGGCCACTGGTCGCCGCGCTGTCTGCGGGTAACCGCACGATGATCAAAATGTCCGAATATACGCCTCACACCTCGGCGCTTTTCAGGGAATTGATTGAGTCCACGTTCCCGGAGGATCTGGTCAGCGTGATCAACGGCGAAGCTGACGTGGCGGCCGACTTTTCATCACTGCCTTTCGACCACCTGCTGTTCACCGGCTCCACGACTGTGGGCAAGCTGGTGATGAAAGCCGCTGCGGAAAACCTGACACCGGTTACCCTGGAGCTTGGCGGAAAATCTCCGGCGATCGTGGCGGCGGATGTGCCGATGGAAGACGCCGCTCAGCGTATCGGCTTTGGCAAGGCACTTAACGCTGGCCAGACCTGCGTAGCACCGGACTACGTGCTCTGCCCTGCCGATCGCATTCAGGCCTTCGTGGATGAATTCCGCAAACAGATGTCCACCATGTATCCCACACTGCGGGACAACGACGACTACACAGCGATCATCAACGAGCGCCAATACAATCGCCTACAAGGTTACCTGGATGACGCCAGGCAAAAGGGCGCTGATCTGATCGAGGTCAATCCTGCGCAGGAAAACATGAAAGATGGCACCCGGAAAATGCCGATTACTCTGGTACTGAACACCACACCGGACATGAAGCTGATGCAGGATGAGATCTTCGGGCCCATTCTTCCGGTGGTCAGTTACGGCAATCTGGACGAAGCCATTCACTACATCAATGACCGTCCGCGGCCACTGGCGCTTTACTACTTTGGTTACGACAAGGCCCATCAGGATTACGTCACCAACAACACCCATTCCGGTGGCATGTGCATCAATGACGCACTCATGCACGTTGCTCAGGACGACCTTCCCTTTGGCGGCGTGGGCGATTCCGGCATGGGCCACTATCACGGCAAGGAAGGCTTCCTGACCTTCTCCCATCAGCGCGCCATTTTCAGCAAGCAGCGCTTCAACAGTGGCAAATTTGTGTACGCACCGCACGGAACGGCCGCTCATAAAATGATATACAAGCTCTTCATTCGCTGATCTTTCTGACAGCCGGCCTTCGGGCCGGCTTCAAAAGGAAGCATAAAAACGACAAGAGCGGGATAAGCATGCCTGAATCTTCTTCCAAGCCGGACACCATGGACCGTCGCAGTTTCCTGCGCACCGGTATGGGCGGTGCCTTGTTTCTGGGCACGGTCAGCGTCACAGCAGGGCTGTCCGGCTGCGCCACATCGCCCGCAGGTGATGGCTACACAGCGCTATCTGATGCCAGAGCCAGCAACTACCAGTTTCGATTTCTAACCAAAGACGACATCGTGCTCTTTGAGGCCCTGTTGCCAGCCATCGTAGGCCCCTCTCTGACAGAGGACCCCGAACGGCGACGCATCAAGATTAGAGAGACCATCGAGCGTGTCGATGCAGGCATTCACCAGTTTGGCCCGGCCAACCAGAAGGAACTCAGGGGCCTGTTCGACCTGCTGAACTTCGGCCTGACACGGGTCACCGTTGCACGGGTCTGGTCAAGCTGGGAAAACGCCAGCACAGCGGATGCCGATGCGTTCCTCAAGCGCTGGCAAACCAGCAGCATCGGGCTATTCAACAACGGGTATATTGCGTTGACCAAGGTCAGCAACGTGGCCTTTTACGGTCATGAAGATCACTGGGCGGCCTCTGGCTATCCGGGACCACCCCAGTGGGCCGTTGATGCATTGCCGCAGTTCAAGGCCAGCGCCTGAGCCGTCACTTCCTGCTAACTGGAGCCTTTTAATGTCAATAACGGATCGAATCGCCCGTGGCCTGGAATCCGGCTGGAAAGTCATCGATGGCGCCACACTGACCGCCAGCCAGACCCACGAAGCGGATGTGGTCGTCATCGGGACGGGTGCTGGTGGCGGGACCACCGCAGAGATACTGGCGAAATCCGGGCTGTCTGTGATTCTGGTGGAGGAAGGCCGGCTGTATCATCAGAAAGACTTTAAAATGAATGAGCTGGATGCCTACGCATCTCTTTATCAAGAGGGCATGAGCCGGGTCACCAGGGATGGCGCCATTGCCATCCTGCAGGGTCGTTGCGTTGGCGGGTCAACAACGGTGAACTGGACGTCCAGTTTTCGCACACCGGAGCCCACGCTGAATCACTGGGCCAGCCAGTTCGGCCTCGACGGCCTGACCCCCGACGCCATGAAACCCTGGTTCAACGGCCGGGAAGAACGTCACACGATTTCACCCTGGCAGGTAGATCCAAACCCCAATAACGACGTCCTGCGTCAGGGATGCGAGAAGCTGGGCTGGTCATGGCAAATCATTCCCCGCAACGTCAAAGGTTGCTGGAACCTGGGCTACTGCGGCGTCGGCTGCCCCACCAATGCCAAACAGGGCGCCCTGACGACCACCATTCCCGGCGCACTGGACAACAACGCGACCCTGTTCCACGGTTTGCGGGCTGACAGATTGATCATGAACCAGGATCGGATCGATCGTCTCAAAGCCTCTGCCATGTCAGCGGACGGCGTCACGCCATCAGGCGTGGAGGTAGAACTGAAGGCGAAGCACTTTGTCGTGGCCGCCAGCGCCATCGGGTCGCCAGGCCTGTTACTGCGGTCCGACATTCCTGACCCGTACGAACGCATTGGAAAGCGCACCTTCCTGCATCCCGTTAACGCGACGGTCGCCGAAATGCCGGAAGCCGTCGATCCCTACTACGGCGCCCCCCAGTCCATCTACTCGGACGAGTTCAATTTCAGTCGTGGCGTCGACGGCCCGGCCGGTTACAAACTGGAAGTTCCCCCGCTCCACCCTGCCATGTCAGCTGGCGTCGTTCCCGGTCATGGCGAGCAACTGAAAGCGGATCTGACCAAACTACCCAGGCTCAATTCCGTTCTGGCGCTGTTGCGGGACGGTTTTCACCCTGAAAGCCCGGGCGGTACGGTGAGCCTGCGTGACGATGGCAGCCCGGTACTGGATTATCCGGTGACGAACTATCTCTGGCAGGGTCTGAGAGATGCCTTCTACAAAATGGCGGAAATCCAGTTTGCGGCGGGCGCCAAAAAGGTTCGCCTGATGCATCTGGATTCACCCTGGTTTGCGACCTGGGGGGAAGCTCGCAAAGCCATTGATGAAATGCCTATGGAAATTCATCGTACCCGTCTCTTCACTGCCCATCAGATGGGTGGCTGCGGCATGGGCAGCAACCCTCGCGAATCGGTGGTCAACGGCTTTGGTGAGCATCATCAGGTGGCCAACCTCAGCATTCACGATGCGTCCATTTTCCCGACCAGCATTGGCGCCAACCCGCAGCTGTCTGTGTACGCCCTGTCGGCCCGCAACAGTTCCCGCTTGGCCAGCAAGCTCCTGAGTTGAGCGACACCAGCGCTGCCCGTCGTTTTGGTTGGCGGGCAAGGCTGGTATGCTTTCATCATCAGACAACAAGGAGCATTCAATGGCACGAGTCATCTACCCCGGCACGTTTGACCCCATCACCAACGGCCATACGGATCTTATCGAACGCGCGGGCCGGCTATTTGACGAAGTAGTGGTTGCCATTGCCTACAACCCGAAAAAATCGCCATTACTGGATCTGGACGAGCGCTGCGAGCTGGTCTCAGCAGCGACAGCTCATTTGCCAAACGTGACGGTCACCGGGTTCAGCAATCTGCTTGCGGATTTTGTTCGCGACCAGGGCGGCACCGTGATTCTCCGAGGTTTGAGGGCGGTCTCCGATTTCGAATACGAATTCCAGCTTGCGGACATGAATCGGCGGCTGGCTCCGGAAGTAGAAAGCGTGTTCCTGACCCCGGCAAACCACCTGTCTTACATTTCCTCGACGCTGATCCGCGAGATTGCCTCGCTGGGCGGGGATGTGTCCGAGTTTGTTGACCCGGCGGTAGAAAAAGCTCTGAAAGACAAATTTACGCACACATCAGGCTGATGCGAAGCCCGACTCGGCGGCAATACGGGCACCCTGCCGAGGGGTGCCGTGGGCCAACTGGCTAATCAGAAAATGGGCGGCAGCGGAATCACGTTACCGTTGATGGTCAGGGCCATGTCCTCGAGCGTACCCACCATGTGCAGACGGTCACCCTCCTGAACGACCATGCCCTGCTGGATCAGTGGAGCCACCTGCATTGCCAACCCCGGATTATTGTCAACCAGTGCCGCCGGCATGCTCAGGTCCAGGTTGCCGGTTAGCCCTTGCATGACCAACAGGGTCTGTTGTTTTTCCTCATCAGACAGCTCCGGGTGACTCAACTGAATCTCTCCGGTGACCGGGCCCTCCGGGGTGCTCAGGTCAATCTTCGGGAAACCAAAAGTGAAGCCTTCAGACGCCAGGGAACTGAACGCCTCGCTGATCTTCTGAACCATCGCCATCTGTTGCTGCATTTGCGCCTGTGGACCTGCATCTGCAGGCATGTTCAACGCAGCGTGCTGCATATCGTTCATCGCCGCTGACAGCGCCTCCATGCTCGCAACATCCAGACCATCCAGGCGCATCTGGATTTCGTGGGGGCCGAAGACCTCGCCATTGGCCTGAACTTCATCCAGTTTGAAGCTGGCGTCAGCGTTCAGGCGTGCCCCGTTTTCTGTCGCATCACTGGTGCTGATGATCGACAGCCCACTGAATGCAACCTTAGGCTGCTGCGGCGCGCTTATCTGAAGGCTTGCCAGGGACATGTCCACATCACCGAGCCAGAGTTCGCCGGTGAGATGCTCGACAGATTGCTCCATCTTCAGGTCCGAAACGCTGAAATCAGCGTCCGGACCGGTCACCGTCATCCCCGGCCATTCCAGAATGATATCCGCCGTGGTACCTGCAGAACCGATGTCGGCGCGACCATAGGCGCGGGAGAATACCATCGTTTCGCCGGTTTGCTCGTCAGTCACATTTACTTCGGGGATGGTTAGCTCAACAATGCCTGCCCCCCAGATGCGGGTCTCTAAAGTCAGCCTTGGCCTCTCATCGGGAAAGTACTTTTTGACCTCAGCGCTCAGATCCTCGGGAGTGGAGAAGTCCATAAGGCTGCCGGTGATGCCATGACTGACTCTGGCCTGGTAATCAAAGCTTTGCTGTTCACCGGTTTCGGGCATCACCACCGTGACCGAGCCACGGATGCTGGCGTTCATATAGCCCCGATCGTAATCACGGGTTTCTACGCGAAAGGCGGTCTGAGAATCGTTAATGCCCGCTGCCACTGATTGCCACTGATGCTCGGTGTAATAACCTACACCCCAAGGCGCAGCCGCACCCAATGCCAGCACAACGACGCCAGCTACCATCCATTGTGTTTTCAAATCCTGTTCTCCCTGCAGCGCGTGGCTGTCGTTTATCAGTTATGTTTGTGTTCCGGTCAGGCGCTCAAGCAGGACTAACTGGGAGGCCAGCCGCTCTTCGCCCTCGGCGGGCTGATTTTGAACGTAACTGCCGTCAGACTGCAAGATCCACGACTGACAGTTGTCGGCCAGGTAGGTATCCAGATCTTCACGCAGCCTCGCCACCAGTGACGGGTCTTCCACCGGAAAAGCGGTTTCCAC
The DNA here is from genome assembly GCF_030053415.1 of Marinobacter sp. CHS3-4. Taxonomy (GTDB): domain Bacteria; phylum Pseudomonadota; class Gammaproteobacteria; order Pseudomonadales; family Oleiphilaceae; genus Marinobacter. The sequence goes on along the minus strand of NZ_JASGBJ010000001.1, from coordinate 565,176 downwards.
GCGATTGAGCAGATTGCGCTCCATACCGTCGGCGCTGGAACAATAGACATCCGGGCGGCCATTGTTGCCAAAGTAATAAACGCGGGTGTGTTCCAGAAAACGCCCGATAATGGACCGGACGCGAATGTTGTCCGAGAGACCCGGCACCTCGGGGCGCAGGCAGCAGACCCCGCGAACGATGAGGTCAACCTTCACGCCCGCCTGGGAGGCCCGGTACAGGGCTTTGATCAATTCGCGCTCGGTCAGCGCATTGAATTTGATAATAATCCGGCCTTTTTCGCCCAGCTGCGCCTCGCGATCCACCAGAGCCAGAAGCCGACTGTGCAGGGTGAACGGAGAATGAAACAGTTTTTTGATTTTGAGCGCCTTGCCCATACCAGTGAGCTGCTGGAATAACTTGTTCACGTCATCGCTGATGGATTCGTCGCAAGTCATGAAGCTGTAGTCGGTATACAACCTGGCATTGCCCGCGTGATAGTTGCCGGTACCCAGGTGGACGTAGCGACGCAGACGCCCTTCTTCCCGGCGCACGATCAGGATCATCTTGGCGTGGGTTTTATAACCCACAACCCCATATACGACAATAACGCCCGCCTCCTGGAGTCGACTGGCCAGTTCCAGATTTTCGGCCTCGCTGAAGCGCGCACGCAGCTCAATGACGGCGGTGACTTCCTTGCCCCGACGCGCAGCGTCCATCAATGCCTCAACGATTTCCGAATCGGCACCGGTGCGGTACAACGTCTGACGGATCGCCAGCACCTGGGGATCTTTGGCTGCCTGGCGTAGCAAATCCACCACAGGACTGAAGTTTTCGAAGGGATGCAGCAATAACAGTGGTCGCTTGCGAATCGCATCAAACATCGAGTCTTTACTGCGAATCAATCGCGGAATGGATGGCGAGAAGCCCGAATAGGTCAGATCCGGTCGATTCACCAGGCCGCTGACCGCCATCAGACGCGTCAGGTTAACCGGGCCATGAACCTGATACAGGTCCCGCTCGGTCAGGCCGAATTCGCGCAGCAGGAAGTGAACCAGCTCTTCCGGACAGTTGTCCGCCACCTCCAGCCGCACACCATCACCGAAGCGACGGCTTAACAGTTCACCACGCAGTGCAGACGCCAGATCTTCCAGATCGTCTTCCAGTTCCAGGTCAGCGTTACGGGTCAGACGAAATTGATAGCAGCCTTTCACTTCCATGCCCGGGAAGAGCTCTTCGGCGTGGGCGTGGATCATGGACGAGAGGAACACCAGGTTTTCGCCGCCATCACAGACGTCATCAGGCAGGCGGACCAGGCGCGGTAACGAACGCGGAGCCGGCACGATAGCCATACCGGTTTCCCGGCCAAAGGCGTCCTTTCCGTCCAGTTCAACGATGAAATTCAGACTCTTGTTCACAAGCCGCGGAAACGGGTGAGACGGGTCCAGCCCGATGGGGCTAACCACCGGGAGAATCTCATCTTCAAAATATTGCCGCACCCAATCTGCCTGCTCTGCCGTCCACTCCCGGCGACGAACAAAGTGGATGTTCTCCCGCTCCATTTCCGGGATCAGCACGTTGTTCAGAATTTCATACTGCTCCCGGATGTACTCATGGGCCACTTTGCTGATCTCGCCCAGCACTTCTTCCGGCATCATGCCGTCAGAACCCAGAGACTCCCGACCGTATTTGATCTGCTGACGCAGACCTGCCACACGAATCTCGAAAAACTCATCCATATTGCTGCTGAAGATGCAGCAGAACATCAGGCGGTTGAGCAACGGATGTGTCGTATCCAGCGCCTGTTTGAGGACCCGATAGTTAAACTGAAGCTGGCTAAGCTCCCGATTGAAATAGTTTTCCGGGGACGACAGTCTGATATCGCCCGCTGGGTCCGGCACTTCCACCGGTGCCGGTACGCTGTGCAGCTCTGCCGTTTTGTCTTGGTTCGCAGATTCCGTGGTCATTGCGCTTCTTTTCCCCGTAAAAGTTTTGCTGCCCGCACTGCAAAATACGTCAGTATGGCGTCGGCGCCAGCGCGACGCATCGCGGTCAAGCTTTCCATCATTACCGCATCGCCATCCAGCCAACCGTTTTCAGCCGCGGCCATGTGCATGGCGTACTCGCCGCTGACCTGATACACAAATGTGGGCACCTGAAGCTCCTGCTTCACCCGGCGAACAATATCCAGATACGGCATACCGGGTTTGATCATGACCATATCGGCCCCCTCGGCGATGTCCATGGCCACCTCGTGAATGGCCTCATCGCTGTTGGCCGGATCCATCTGATATGTGCGTTTGTCACCCTTGCCCAGATTGCCGGCGGAGCCTACCGCATCGCGAAACGGGCCGTAGTAACTCGAGGCGTATTTGGCGGAATAGGCCAGTATCCGGGTATTTACATAACCCGAATTTTCCAGCGCCTCGCGAATGGCTCTGACCCGACCGTCCATCATATCGGACGGCGCGACCACATCGGCCCCAGCTGCCGCATGCGAGGTTGCCTGTCTGACCAACGCTTCGATGGTGGTATCATTCAGCACGTACCCCTGATCATCAATGATGCCGTCCTGGCCGTGGGTCGTGAACGGATCCAGAGCCACGTCGGTAATCACACCCAAGTCTGGAAACGCCTTCTTGAGCGCCCGCACAGCGCGTTGAGCAAGCCCCTCAGGATCCCAGGCGCCGGAACCGGACAGGTCTTTCCGCTCTGCCGGCACCACCGGAAACAACGCGATGGCAGGGATACCCAGCGCCACCAGTTCGCCGGCCTTTGCCAACAGCAGGTCAATGCTCATGCGCTCGACGCCGGGCATGGATGGCACAGCTTCGCGCTGCTCCTCGCCTTCCAGCACGAACACCGGGAAGATCAGATTGTCCACGCTCAACCGGCTTTCACGCACCATGCGACGGGAAAAATCATCCGCCCGATTTCGACGAAGGCGGGTACCAGGATACAGGCGGTTGACCGGTGAACTCACAAAACTTCTCCTCTGCCGGGATGGAACACTCGTCCACCATCATACACGCCAAAAGGAGCTGGGGCAGGCCCAGCAAGCGGATTGGAACCCAGCCTGACAGGGGATTGTGACGGTTCCGTTACTGCAGGGAATCCAGAGCCTGGGCACGATGTCTTTCCGGCCCTTCAAAGTACTGCGCTCTCAAACGTTCGACGGCGGCCTCTTTCTCAGGGCCGGCCAACCCCTCAAGTTCTGCCTTGTCCTGCTGATAAGCCCGCCAACGGCGTTCCCAGTCCTGCTGTTCCGCTTCAACCTGAGCCAGACGCTCCGCAGCCTCAGCCCCGAAAGCGTCTTCGCGCCACGCCTGCAACGCTTGGGGGTCGTCCGCCAGCTGCTGCCGAACCTGTTGATACTCAGAAAATTTTCGCGTCTGTTGGCGGGATTCACGGATCGGTGCCGGCAGCGATTCCTCCGCTTTCAGCAATTGCACCTGTCGCTCCTGATCAGTCAGGGAGTCATCGGCGCGAATTCGCATCTGCGCCACCTGAAACTGATCAACGGCCTCCTCGAGAGCAAAGAAAGCCTCTGCGGTTTCAGCGTCCAGCCACTGTCGGCGCAAGGCCCTAATATCCGCCAACTGACGCGCCATGGCATCCGGATCCATGGTGGCAGCATCAGACATCGAGCCCTCTATTTCTCCCAACGCCAGCTTGTAGTCGAGGTAGGCGCCCAATATTTTCCCGGCCTCAGAGCGCGCGGGCTCTGGCAGGTTGGCCAACGCGTTCTGGATTCTGGCCACCAGCTGCTCCAGCGTTTCCTCTCCCAGCGCAGCGAGGTAGTACTCGAACAGCTCGCGAAGCTCTGGAGTCGGGATCAGCGCTCCATTGGCATCGATTCTGGCCCAGCCGGACGGAACATTGGTGCCTTCCAATGACGCTGGCAGAGTATCCGGAAGCTGGGCAGGATCGGAGGTAATCAATTCAGAAGGCTGCTGCGCGGCTACCTCCCCTGAAGCCACAGGGCTGACATCAGTCTCTGGCGCGCCAACAGACGGGCGAGCGCTGCCCTGATCCGAAGAATGGAGGGTAATGGTAAACGCCAGGGCAACGGCCAGCCCGATGAGTGCCACCGTTGCCAGGGTCAGAGTGCGGTTCATGGGTACTTGCAGCCTTGAAGGATCAGACAACCGAAACCACAGGATAGGCCAGTCTTTCAGGCTACGCTGCGATCAACCTCAAAAGATGAGGTATCTTCCAAACCTGACCGCAAACCCCATGAGCCACAGACTCAGAACGTCCGGTTATTAAACCCGACTTCCACCTTTTTCGGCGCGTCATTTCTGAAAGTAGTGTCCACTTCTTCAATCTGGCCGCCCTGATTCAGGAAGGCTTCAATGTCCCGCTGCAATTGCGCGCGAATGCGCGCCCGGCCGGCAACGGAATGGTTATCGTCACTGTCTGCTGTCCAGGTTCCGGATTGCTCCAGATTGCTTTCGTCGAATTCACTCATGGAATTTCTCCTGCAACGAAAACGCGCCCGCCACTGTGGCAAGCGTCTTGGCGTCTTTATAATGCGGTTTTGATGACTGCGCTATTTCCCTGAAAAGCCTTTTTTGTAATTTTTTGTAACTAATTCCATATAGTTGTTTTAAAAGGATAAACTGGAAAGGCTACGGAACACTTGATCGTTGACTGAAGAAATGAATCGTGGTTCACTACTTATAAGGATGCCGGATGGCTTACCGCGAAACAGAAAAAATGCGCAACCGTAAGGCCCACGCCAGAAAGCGCATCGTGGAATGCACCCAGCAACGGGTCGCGGAAGGCGGCTTTCGCAATGCACGAGTCACTGCCGTTGCCGAGTGCGCTGGCGTCGCAACGGGCACCATCTATCGGCATTTTGACTCCAAAGAAGAGCTGTTTGCTGAAATCTTCCGCATCGCCACACAGCGGGAAGTAGACAAAGTAACCGAAGCACTGGGCACTGAAGGCAATGCGGTTGTCCGACTGGAACGGGCACTGCGCCAGTTCGCCGAACGGGCACTGCGGGCACCGACAATGGCATGGTCGCTGATTGCCGAGCCGGTTGACCCGAAAGTGGAGGAAGAGCGCCTTAAATTCCGCCGAGCCTATGCCGAACTGTTCGAACAGGCGATTGAGCAAGGCATGGCAGAGGGAAGTTTGCCCACACAACAAGCGGCACAGAGTGGCACCTGCCTGGTAGGCGCCATTGCCGAAAGCCTGGTAGGCCCATTGTCACCATCCATGGTGGAAGCGGCCAACCCGGGAGAAAATAACGACAGTCATCCGCTGGTCGACTCCATCATTGATTTTTGCATGCAGGGGCTGACTGGCAACCGGAGGTAAACATGAACGCCCGCCAGCCAGTGCCAGATTCTGCCAACCCTCGCCACGACGGCGTGTCTGACTATGCCAACACGCACGAGGTGTTCAACCAGCCCCCCGCACTGGAAAACTATAACCCGTTTACCCAGGACACGGCGCTGCAGGAAGCAGTCGCCCGAGAGGGCGCCGCATCGGCCGTCACCGACCTGAAACGATTTGGTGAATGGACGGGAATGGCGAGCACCATCGAGCTTGGCTTTCAGGCCAACGCCAACAAGCCGATGTTTGATACCCACGACCGGTTCGGACACCGGATTGACCAGGTGAATTTCCACCCGGCCTATCACCAGTTGATGAAGGCCGCGATGGCCGAAGGCCTGCACAGCAGCCCCTGGTCCAATCCCGGCCAGGGTGCCCATGCGATCAGAGCCGCCAAATATTATCTCCACTCTCAGGTGGAGGCTGCCCATTGCTGCCCGATCACCATGACATTCGCAGCCGTTCCCTCGATCCGGAAACAACCAGAGCTGGCCGCCCTCTGGGAGCAGAAAATCCTGGCCAACGAGTACGATCCGGATAACCGCCCTGACGGCGAAAAGCAATCCGTGACCATTGGCATGGCCATGACTGAAAAACAGGGTGGCAGCGACGTTCGCGCCAATTCCACCCGCGCCTACCCGGTGGGACAGACCGGCCCCGGACAGGCCTACGAGTTGGTAGGGCACAAGTGGTTTGTTTCCGCCCCCATGTGCGACGCCTTCCTGGTACTGGCCCAAACCGACAATGGGCTGTCGTGCTTCCTGATGCCTCGCTGGCGCCCGGACGGCACCAAGAACCCCTGGCAGGTCCAGCGCCTGAAAAACAAAATGGGGAACGTGGCCAATGCGTCCAGCGAAGCGGAATTGCGGGGCGCCCTCGCCTGGATGGTCGGCGAGGAAGGCCGGGGCGTGCCAACGATTATTGAAATGGTCGCCATGACCCGATTCGATTGCATGATCGGCAGCTCTGCCGGCATGCGCCAGGCCGTTGCCCAGGCCACCCACCACTGCAGACATCGCAGCGCCTTTGGTCAGCGTCTGAACCAGCAACCGTTGATGCAGAACGTACTGGCCGATCTGGCCCTGGAAAGTGAGGCCGCGCTGACCTTCACCATGCGAGTTGCCCGCGCCCTGGACAATCAACACCTGGAACAGGAGCGTTTGCTGGCTCGACTGGCAACCCCGGTTGGCAAGTACTGGATCTGCAAACGCACACCGAACCATGCCTACGAAGCCATGGAGTGCATCGGCGGCAGCGGCGTGATGGAAGACTGCATCATGCCTCGTCTGTTACGCGAGTCCCCGGTGAACGCTATATGGGAAGGCAGCGGTAATGTTCAGTGCCTGGACACCCTGCGTGCTTTGCAAAAAGAGCCTCAGGCACTGGAGGCGTTTTTCAGCGAAGCCGAAGTGGCCAAAGGTTCAGACGTTCGTTTTGACCGTTTCATGACGCAACTTCAGAACGATTTTACCGACGTCAGTGACTTCCAGTACCGGGCACGTAACCTGGTCGACCGGCTGGCACTGCTGATGCAGGCGTCGCTGTTGCTGCGCCATTCTGACCCGGCCGTCGCTGATGCATTCTGTGCTTCCCGCCTGGAACACAGTGGCGGCCTGAATTTCGGTAACCTGCCGTCAGGCCTGGACGTTGCCCGCATTATCGACAGAGCGACACCTGTAGTAGACTGAGAGCTATCGTCAGCTTTAATGCAGTAAACGCTCATGTCCGATGCTCTGAAAAAGCTTCTGAACGCAGAAGCGCCTCACCCGGTGATTACCCCACACGTCGGGGTTCTCACCCTGCATTTTCAGCTTTATGGTTGTGAAGACCTGAAAGCCAAGCGCAAGGTGTTTACAGCGTTGAAGGCCGTTTGGGGCAGAGAACCAGACCTGGCCGTGGCGGAGACCTCCGATCAGGAGGCACTCGACTGCGCCACCTGGACCATCGCCGCCCTCGGCGGATCGTCAAGACAGATTACGGAACGCCTTGATCAGGTCGAGAAAGCCATTGAAGACCGGGTAGATGCCGCCATTCTGGACGTGCATCGGGAAATTCTTTGAGCAATGACCCAATTCAGCTGGCTGTAGCGTATGGCTGCATGGCCCCGTATACTACGTGCCCTCAGGGAGGCAGCGCCCATGCCCTTCGGGCACACAACCGTTTATTGCCACAAGGCACCCGGGAAGGGCCTGTGGTGGACCACTGAAAGCGTGTGGCACCTATGACTGGAAAGAAAAAGTCGGCCCAGGCCTCCGTCGAAGCCATGCACCGTGTATTTACGGTGCCCGAGGCTCCGGAATCCACACTGAGCCGGATTGATCAGAACATATCCAGCAACCTGGCCGGGTTCCTGCAGGAACATATCGTCGCGGTTGAACGTGACCTGTCGGAAGTTGAAAAAGACTTTTCTGACTACGCCATACCCGAAAAGCCCATATTCGTGTCCGAGCAAGCCCAGTTCCTTCTGGAAAAGCTGGTCGCCAACTCGGTTCACACTGCCTCTCCAAGCTTCATCGGACATATGACGTCGGCGCTGCCCTATTTCATGTTGCCGCTGTCCAAAATCATGATTGCCCTGAACCAGAATCTGGTGAAAACCGAAACTTCCAAGGCATTCACGCCGATGGAGCGCCAGGTACTGGGCATGATTCACCGGCTGGTGTACAACGAGGATGGCGACTTTTACCGCAAATGGATGCACGACCCCGGCCATGCGCTGGGCGCCATGTGCTCGGGCGGCACCATTGCCAACCTGACTGCACTCTGGGTAGCGAGAAACAACGCCTTTCCGCCCGAGGGCAACTTCCGCGGCATTCATCAGGAAGGGCTTTTCCGGGCCTTGAGATACTACGGCTGCGAGGGCGCGGCGATACTGGTCTCCCGGCGTGGACACTATTCACTGCGCAAGGCGGCCGACGTGCTGGGGCTGGGCCGGGAATTCCTGGTGCCCGTGGACACCGACGACACCAACCGGATCGACACCGATGCCCTGCGCGAAAAGTGCCTGGAACTGCAAGCCCAAAAGATTCGGGTGATGGCCATCTGCGGGATTGCCGGCACGACGGAAACCGGCAATGTGGATCCGCTGGATGCCATGGCCGACATTGCGAGGGAATTTGGCGCCCATTTTCATGTTGACGCAGCCTGGGGTGGCCCCACCCTGTTTTCACGTACCCATAAACATCTGTTGCGAGGCATCGAGCAAGCAGACTCGGTCACGTTTGATGCCCACAAGCAACTCTACGTGCCGATGGGCGCAGGCCTGGTGGTCTTTCGCGACCCGGCGCTTGCCAGCGCTGTCGAACACCATGCCCAATACGTTATTCGTAAAGGTTCGCGGGATCTGGGCAGCACCACGCTGGAAGGCTCCCGGCCTGGCATGTCGATGCTGATTCAGTCAGGCCTTAAAATACTGGCTCGGGAAGGTTACGAAATTCTGATCGATCAGGGCATCGAGAAAGCACGAACATTTGCCACCATGATTGGCGATGAGCCGGATTTCGAGCTGGTCACCTGCCCGGAACTGAACATTCTGACCTATCGCTATTGCCCGAAGTCGGTACAGGATGCGCTGGCTATTGCCACAACAGAGCAGTCAGAGAAGTTGAACACCTCTCTGAACCGCGTCACCAAGTTCATCCAGAAAACCCAGCGTGAGCGGGGCAAGGCGTTTGTGTCCCGGACGCGTCTGGAGCCAGCCAGACACCATCACTTCCCCTGTATCGTTTTCAGGGTGGTGCTGGCCAACCCACTCACGACCCGGGAAATACTGGCGGACATCCTGATTGAACAGCGGGCACTGGCAGGGGAAGAAGCCATTCAGGATGAACTGGCCATTCTTCATCAGATGGCAAACGCCATTCTTGATAACGACCAGTTGGACGAGAAACGCGCCTGACCCGGCGCGCTCCATAACAGCATAGCCTCAGTAAAGCGCTTCTTCGTCGTCCAGCACTTCGTCCAGGATGTCCAGGAACATGCGGTCGGCATCGCTCCATGACTCGGGAATGCGAATGGTCGTGTTGGCGCTGATCTCCCGGGCGATGGCTTCACTCGCGTTGGGCTGGTCACGATATTTGCGCGCGATCTCAACCGATTTCACCGCGATGGTGGGATCACTGAGAACCTTCTTGATAAACACTCTGAGCTCGTCAATCACCTTTGCCTGACGGCTTTCTGCAGCTGAACTCATTCGTTTTTCCCCGGCGATACAAACATTTCAGGGCGACTACGCCCCAGTGGCTGTTTCTCTAGTATGGGCTATCGAGCCTGATCTTCGCCAGACTCGGATATCCACTAGATCAGCAGGCCACGAATAGTGAAGAAAAGCGTGGCGGCCATCAATGCAGAGGCAGGCACCGTAATAATCCAGGCAGCGACGATGCGCGTCAGGTGCGAACGTTTGACCATTTCCTCACGGTAAATTTTCTTCAGGCGCTTGCGCTCTTTCTTGGACAAGGGCACCTGTTTTTTCTTCTTGGCTCTCTGCAGCAAACGCTCCATTTCCTCAACAGAGGCATTGCGGAAATCATCCAGGAATGGCCTAAGGCGCTCGCGCTCCGCGTCGTCGTGGCTGTCCATGATGCCGTGTAGCTGAGTCGCATAATTGCTCTTGAGGTATTCACGCAGGAATCCGACACCAAACACGCCGCCAACAGCAATGTGAGTCGAGCTGACGGGCAACCCGAGTTGGGAGGCAATGATGACCGTCAGTGCTGCTGACAAGGCCACGCAGAACGCTCTGGTCTTATCCAGCTCGGTAATTTCACTGCCCACTGTCTTGATCAGCCTTGGCCCGAACAGCATCAGGCCAACCGCCAGGCCCAGCGCACCCACCAGCATGACCCAGAGTGGAATCGCTGCCGACGTGACCACCGCACCGGCCGACAACGCGTCGTTGATAGCCGCCAGCGGACCAATGGCGTTCGCCACATCGTTGGCACCGTGGGCAAAACTCAACAAGGCCGCCGCGAAAATCATGGGCCAGGTGAACAGCTCATTCACCCCGGCCGAGCTATTCTCCATGGTTGCAGCCCGCCGACTGACCAACGCACGCATGGCTACAAAGATCACGGCTGCCAGGCCCAGGCCGACCAGAGTGGCTTCCATAAAGTCGACTTTGATGACTTTCTTGACACCTTTCACCATCAGATAAGTGCCGAACGCCCACGCCATGATTGCTACCAGCCAGGGCACAAAGGTTCGTGCCGAGGCCACCAGATTATCGCGGTAAAGCACCGTTCGCTTCAGTGCATAAAGAAACAGAGCGGCCAACACGCCACCCATCACTGGTGATATCACCCAGCTCGCAACAATTTTGCCCATCACTGCCCAGTCAGCAATGGCCCAGCCTCCGGCCGCAATCCCCGCACCGAGGACACCGCCAACGATCGAATGCGTCGTTGACACTGGCGCGCCCATCCAGGTCGCCAGGTTTAACCAGAGTGCCCCAGCCAGAAGCGCCGCAGTCATTAGCCACACAAAGGTCTGGGCATCGTCCAGCCTATCCGCCGCAATGATGCCGCCCTTGATGGTCGACACAACGTCACCGCCGGCAATCAACGCGCCACCGGCCTCAAAAATCGCAGCAATCACTACAGCGCTGCCCAGCGTCAATGCGCCGGATCCCACCGCCGGCCCGACGTTATTGGCAACATCATTGGCGCCGATATTGATGGCCATGTAGCCACCAATGACCGCCGCTGCCATCAGCAGCATACTATTGGGAAGCCCTTCCGAGATCTGGCCAACCACGATAAACACCCCCAGCAGAAAAAGGAGGCTGAAGCCAACGCGATAGCGTTCGGTGGAGGGGCTGGTCAAGAGGGTATCGAGAAAACCGGAATTGCTGGCCATGGCACATCAGTCTCGCAGCTGAGGGATTGAGTTTTTCCAACTAGGACGCGGACGAACTATAAATTTTCTGACATAAAATTGAAACTAAACGGTAATACCGCATAGCTTTGATCAAAGTCGCTGCAAAAACTGGCCGAGTGCGCTAACTTGTGCCCTCAATTACCCGAGTGACCAAAAGACGAATAAAAATCTCCATGGCCAGCTCCCAACAACCCAGCCATCAGTTTGCGATAGAGAGCGAAGAGGCGCGCGTATCACGCCTGCTGAACGCCCTGTCAGTCATGGCCGTGCTCTTCCTGTTGGGGATTGGCGGCAAGGCCTGGTTTTCTGAGCATCACGTCCATGCCTGGGTGCTCTGGGCTTTCGGCGGATTGGTCGTCGCCAATATGCTGATCTTCGCCCACACCGGCAGCCGCGCGCAACAGAAAGGCGGGCTGATATCCATTGTCGGGTTGTTGTTCGGCTACCTGATCGTTACGGGCGGAGAAAGCAACACCGGCCCGCTCTGGTTTTATGTGTTCCCGCCTTTGCTGTTCTATCTCACTGACCTCAAGACCGGCACCGCCGTCCTCCTTTTCTGTGCCTTTGTGGCCATTGTGGTGTTCCAGTTTCCAGATCTGCCCATCGTTACCGCTGAATACAGCAGTGACTTCAAGATCCGTTTCTTTGCCGCGCTCGCCTTCGAGTCTATCTTCTGTTTTGTGCTGGAAGCCTCAAGACTCAATGCCCGCAAGGAACTGATGGACCTTGCGCAGGCTCACAAGCAGGCGGCACAGACGGACGAATTAACCGGTCTGTCAAACCGTCGCGATATGCAACACCGGCTGAACGAGGAGTTTTCCCGTCACCAACGTTCCGGGCACCACTTTTCTATCGTGTTGATCGACCTCGACCTGTTCAAGCACATCAATGACGAATACGGTCACGACGCCGGAGACCAGGTTCTCAAGGACTTCGCAACGCTGATGAACGCTGTTATTCGCAAAGCCGATGTGGCTTCACGATGGGGTGGTGAAGAGTTCCTGATCCTGTTGCCAGACACGGCGTTGTTGCAGGCACTGACATTGGCCGAACGACTGCGACAAAAGGTCGCAAAACACGAATTCAGCTTTGCCGGGGATTCTATGCCGGTGACCATCAGTGCCGGCGTCTGCTCCATCGCCAAAACCGGCTCAGTCAATGAACTGCTCAAACACGCGGATCTGCATCTATACAGCGCCAAAGAAAATGGCCGAAACCGAATCGCGCCACGGGTACGTACCCACGAAGCCGAAGCGGATCCGGACACTCACCAGCCCTCTTGAGCGCCCTGGCCCTGGCCGCTATGATCCGGGGCTTTCAACCCAACCGTTGTTCAAGGTGCATTATGTCTTCGATCCGAGTACTTGTGGGCAGTGTCTTCGGTGGCGCTCTTCTTACAGCAAGAGAACTGAAAAAGGTGCTTGAGCCTGAAGGCCACGGTGTGGTGGTCTGTGAGCAACCAACATTGTCTGACATCACCGACAATGATGATCCGATACTTATCTGCACATCCACCACGGGCCAGGGGGAAGTGCCGCCCAACCTGCTGCCGTTCTATCTGGAACTGCGGGACACCCTGCCACAACAACCAGGGCGCCCCTTCGGTGTGATTGTGCTGGGCGACAGCTCGTACGGTGATACCTACTGCGGGGCTGGCGATCTGATGGAAGAAGCGTTTCTGGAAACCAGTGCCCGTAAAGTTGGCGAGACTCTGAAAATAGACGCGCTGGAAACCACGGAACCGGAAAAGGTGGCCGTCACCTGGGTAGAGAACTGGCTCACAAAAGTGTCCTGACCCACGGAACCAAAATACAGAAACAGTCGTCTTGTCAACTAGACCTTGAGGGACCAGACGCTTCGCGCCATACTGATCCAAAACCCAACAACAAGAAACGGAAACCCGTGCGCCATATTGTTCAGTATTTCGCCCTGATGGGCGCATTGATCATCATGGCTTTCAACATCCAGGCGAACCCCTTGGAACAGGGTTTCGCAGTCCCGGAGGTGGAGTACATCCGGGTGGCGCCTTCAGAGCAGATGGACCTGGGAGAAGCATTGGCTTCTGATCAATGGCAGTCTCTGGAGGAAGAAAGTCCTAATTTCGGCTACATCACAGACACCGTGTGGCTGCGTTTTCCCGTACCCAATCTTCCCGGACAACGTGAACTACTTGAGGTTCGCTATTCCCAGCTCGATGAAGTGGTGTTCCATCTGCTGGAAGATGGTCGACTGAAAGAGCGCGTGGTCACTGGCGACCGGTATCCCTTTGATCAACGCCCAATTGCTCACCGGCATTTCCTGTTTCCATTTGAAGCCACAGACGGCAAGCAGCACGAAATAGTATTGCGGATCACAACCCAAGGGGCCATGCAGATTCCCATGCGGCTCTGGGTTCCGGGCGCTTTCTTCGAGCAGGTCTCCGTCGAGGATCAACTGCACTCGGTTTATTACGGCATTTTGCTGTCCGTGATCTTTTTCAACCTGTTCGTGTTCCTCGCGTTACGAGAGCGCATGTACTTGCTATATGTGCTGTCTACGTCGGCCTACCTGCTGCTGATCGGCACGCTGAACGGCACGGCGTTCCAACTTCTATGGCCCCAGTTTCCGGCATTGCAGAATCAGGCCATGATGATTACGGTTCCCACTGCCGTCATCTTCACCCTGCTTTTCTCGCGGGAATTTCTCAATCTCAGAAAAACCGGCCCTCTCATCGATCGGTTTATCAAAGGGGCCATCGCGCTGAATGTGGCGGCCTTCGTCATCTCTTTTGTGACAAGCTACAGCATCGCCAGCCAGGTTACCGTTGCCCTGGCCATTCCAAGCTGCCTGCTGCTGACGGTGATCGGGCCGGTGCAATGGATACGCGGCAACCCCCAAGCCAGCTATTACACCATCGCATGGGGCATGCTGACGCTGGGCAGTGCGGTTGCCGCAGCCAACAAGTATGGCTTGCTTCCCAACAATTTCGTTACCGCCTACGGCATCGAGATTGGCTCGGCCATGGAAGCCATCCTGCTGACCATCGCCCTTGCGGCCCGCCTGTATCAGGAACGCGAGGACAAGGTGCAGGCCCGCGAAGCCGAAATATCCGCCATGGCGGCGCGGCGACATGCGGAAGTACGCCTGATTGATCAAGCACTTCACCATCCGCTGACCGGCCTGCCCAATCGCACCAGCCTGGAAATGGCCATTAACGAACTGATCAGCAGGAATAGCTCTACCCGCTATTCGATTGCCGTTATCCATCTGACCAACCTGCAAGCCATCACCAAAACCCTGGGCCATCGGAACGCCGACAGGCTGATTGAGCTGGCAGCCAAGCGCTTCAACGCCACGGTACGTGATTTGCCGGGTAGTTGCGTGCTGGAGTCTTCTGGCAGTGGAACCTTCTACGTTGCCTCTCTGGAGACCGACACCTTCGGATTCGTGGTCGAAACAGACGAGGTGGTACAGACGCCCAGAGCCATGATGGACGCGCTGGAAGAAATCCGAGAGCCACTGGATTATCTGGGCATGCAGTTGCCTCTGGATCCACGCACTGGCACCGCCATCTATCCGGATCACGCCTCGGACGTGACAACGCTGATCCGTCGCGCCTACATCGCACAGGGATCGGAAGACGCCAGAGACCGCGGCCTGGCCTTTTATCAGCCATCCAGGGATTCCTACAGTGCAGACCGCCTGACGCTGGTTTCCGAACTCCGTGCCGCCTTGCAGAAAGACGAACTCGAGCTCTTCCTGCAGCCAAAACTGTCACTGGTAACCCACACAATTGTTGGACTGGAAGCATTGATTCGCTGGCCCAACCGAAAAACGCCGATCAAACCAGACGAGATCATCGCCATTGCCGAACAGACAGGCATGATCAAACCCCTGACTCGATGGGTACTGGAGAACGCGCTCAAATTGCGTGCGCGCCTGAAAGAGCGTGGGTTTGATCTGGATATGTCGGTGAATATCTCACCCAACAATCTTCGGGAGCCGGATTTCCCTATTTACGTTCAGCGACTGATGAGCAGTTACCACTCGTTGCGCGGCGCCATCACTCTGGAAGTGACTGAAACTTCGATGATGCTGGACCCTGCCAACTCGCTGCGGGCACTGAACTCCCTGCACAGCACCGGCATTCCCCTGTCCATCGATGATTTCGGCTCCGGCTATTCTTCGCTGTCTTACATCAAGCAGCTGCCCGCCCGGGAGATAAAAATAGACCGCTCACTGATCACCGATCTGCTCTCACAGACCGACGATCGGGTGATCGTGCGGACCACCATCGATATGTGCCATAGCCTTGGATATGTGGTCGTTGCCGAAGGCGTAGAAGACCGGCAAACCCAGGATCTGCTGCAGGAAATGGGCTGCGACATGATTCAGGGTTTCGTGCTGACACCGCCACTGCCGTTTGACCAGTTAATTCAATGGGTGGACACCTTCATTGGGCAAGAGGCGTCGCGGCAGTTAGGATGATGCGCGTTTGCGGATCAGGGCTTCCTGGGTGGTAGACGCCACCAACCGACCTTGTTGGTCATAGAAGCTTCCACGATTGAGCCCCCGGCCACCAGACGCACTGGGGCTGTCTTTATCATACAGCAGCCATTGATCCATACGGAACGGCCGATGAAACCAGATTGAATGGTCGAGACTGGCTACCTGCATTCCCTTGCTGAGAAAGGTCACACCGTGCGGATTCAGCGAAGTTCCCAGAAACGCAAAGTCTGACGAATACGCCAGCAAACAGCAGTGGAGCATGGGATCGTCTGGCAGCTCTCCCTGGGCCTTAAACCAACTTTGACGGTGCGGTGGCCTGGCTTCAGGTGCCAGGGGATTGACCGGATCGATCGGACGAATCTCGATCGGACGATCCCTGGTAAGCGTTGCCCGCCGATGCTCTGACACATGGGGCGCCAGCATCTCGCCGTATTGCTGCTCGTTCTTCAAGCCCTCTGGGCCTGGCGCATCCGGCATATCAAACTGGTGCTCAAAACCGTCCTCGGCGACCTGGAATGACATGGAGCCAGTCAGAATCTCTTTGCCATCCTGCCGGGCAATCACCCGGCGCACAGAAAAGGTACCCCCGTCGCGAACCCGCTGAACTTCATAGTCAATTGGCAGCTGATGATTGCCAGGCCTGAGAAAATACGCATGCATGGAGTGAGGCATTCGACCTTCAATGGTTCTACTGGCAGCCATCAATGACTGGCCCAACACCTGACCTCCAAACACATTGGGAAACCCCAGATCTTCACTATCGCCCTGGAAATGATCGTCACCAATCGGGGACAGGTCGAGCAGCTCAACCAGTCTGCGGGTTACTTCGAGCATGGATTCTCCTGTTCAGCTCAACGGCCTATTCGTGAATCGGCGGCACTTCTTTGGAAAGTGCCTGTTTCTCGACTGCGTAGTCACCTGTCACCGCAAACCCGAGAATTTCACCGTCGGTTGCCTTGAACAGCGCGCGAACATTCTGCCCATCTGCCTCAATTGCCCACTCACCTTTAGCGCTTCCAGGTGGCGGGCATACGGCCGTCGGGCAACAGGGAGTTTTAACCATAACCGGCATGGTGCCGTAGGCTACTTCGGTTCTCTCGCCAGCCAGTGTTTTGGCCAGTGCGCGGGCACAGGCCATAAGAGGCATGACATAGGGTAGCACCATGCCATCAACTTCGGCGCAATCGCCGAGGCAGTATACATCGGGCGCCGAGGATTCCAGGGCACGGTTTACCACAATGCCACGCTCCGTTTTCAGGCCGGCTTCTGCCGCCAGTTCTTTACGCGGTCGCAGACCCACGGCCGAGAGCACCAGATCCGCCTCAAGTTCATCGCCATTTTTCAGCGTCAAACGAACCCCATTGCCCTTCGAGGCGATGTGTTCCACAACGGTACCGAGATGAAAGCGAACACCCAGATCCGTCAACCCCTTTTGAACCGCCTTTGCAGCGGCTTCTGGCAGCAGGCCTGGCATGACCATCTCATCCGGGGCAATCACGTCAACGTCGTAACCGCCATTTCGAAGGTCGTTGGCAAATTCACACCCGATCAGGCCAGCGCCCATAATGGCGACCTTCTGCCCGCCAGACAGCGCTTTGCAGAAAGCCCGGTAATCCATCAGATCATTGATCGAGAACACATGCTCCTGGCCATCTCCCGCAATCGAAAGACGAACCACATCCGCACCCCACGCCAACACCAGCTTGCTGTACGCCAATCGCTCGTCACCCAGAACCAGCTCGTGCGCATCGACATCCACGCCGGTGACCGTCGTGTAGGTTTTCACCGTTAAACCCAGTTGATCTTCCATTTTGTCGACGTCTGCCTGAACCAGCTCGTCGGGATCCTTACCTTTGGTAAAGCCTGTAGAAAGCATCGGCTTGGAATAGCTGGCGCCGTCATCTGCGGTCACCATGACAATCGGGGTTTCCTTATCCTGCTTGCGGAACTCGCGGGCCAGTGTATACCCCGACAAACCCGTTCCCACTATGACGATGGGCGCTTGTGTGTTCATGGCCTGACCTCTTTAGTCAATTTCAATCATCTCAAAATCTTCCTTGCCCACGCCGCAGTCCGGGCACTCCCAGTCTTCGGGTACGTCTTCCCACCGAGTACCCGGCTCAATACCGTCTTCCGGCCAACCCTCTGCCTCGTCGTAAATAAAACCGCATACTACGCACTGCCACTTCTTCATAGTTCCTCCAAAGGTGATGCTGGTTCAGCCATTGCCGACCCAAAATTGTCGGACAATATAGCAATTATTTAGCGCCATCGAAACCGGCGCCCTTGATGATGGGACATCATACTCATCGGCAGGTCATAGACCAATTGCTCGAACGTCGCGCCCCTCCCGTCACCGTCGTTACTCCGGTATACTTGGCCGTTTGAAGACAGGACCCGACAGTAATGAACGACACCGTCGACGAACTGAAGCAGGTGATGGCGGAAGCCGACTGCCTGGTAGACGAAGCCCAAGTTTATGCGGCCATTCATAGAATGGCTGACGAAATCACCGAACAGCTACAGGACACCAACCCCCTGCTACTGTGCGTGATGAATGGCGGACTGATCCTCACAGGTCAATTGCTGCCACTGTTGAAGTTTCCGATTCAGGCCGAGTACCTTCACGCCACCCGCTACCGTCAGGAAACGACCGGCGGCATCCTTGAGTGGAAGCTTCGTCCTGACATAGACATGACAGGCCGCAAAATCATCATCGTCGACGATATCCTCGACGAAGGTACGACACTCTGTGCCATTGCGGATTACTGTAAAGCTCATGGTGCCGATGACGTTGTGACGGCCGTTCTGGTAGACAAGCAGCACGATCGAAAAGCCAGGCCCGACCTGAAAGCCGACTTCACCGGTCTGTTTGTGGAAGATCGTTTCCTGTTCGGATTCGGAATGGACTACAAAGGATACTGGCGAAACGCCCCAGGGATTTATGCCGTTAAAGGGCTCTGACACCCGCGCCATACGCATCCCCCAGACCGACTGGTACCAGTCATTCGCCGCTGCCGGGCTGCGGGAACCATCTATACATGGTGAGCTTGGGCACTGGCTACGGCTGGACGGGTCGCTGACCAGAGCGCTTCAACTTCGATGCCGCCAGAGGGACAGCTTTCGCGTGGAAGTTCAGTCCGAAGGCTTTGTCTGCCCGACGCGGGAAGAAGCTCAGACGTTAGAGCTGGCGCCACGGCAGCGCGCCTGGATCAGGGAGGTCTGCCTCTGGGGAGACAACACGCCCTGGGTACTGGCCCGCACGATTATTCCGATCGCCACCTTAACGGGCCGTGGCAGACGCCTGCGACACCTGGGCAAACAACCTCTTGGAGCCTACCTGTTCAGCAACAGTGACTGGCATCGCGGGCTGTTCGAAACGGGCCTTTGCCACCGGGATTCGCCAGCACAGCCGCCGGCAGCGCGTCGTTCACAATTTTTCAGCGGTGATAAAACCCTGCTGGTGGGCGAATACTTCCTGCCCGGCCTGGTGGCGGAACCGTAAACCGGTTGGCGCACACTCCCTTTCATGCGCCGCTGACGGCTGGCTATAATCCCTGCTGATTGAAGGTACTTGTCCACTCCCTGCCGACGGATCCTAGCTATGCCAAATACTGCGGTGCCGCCACAGCTCAAGACACGCCTGATGGATTATGCAGTGCTGCTGCGATTGAATCGCCCGATCGGCACCCTGTTGCTGCTGTGGCCGACCTACTGGGCACTGTGGCTGGCCGCCGACGGAATGCCGACAATCAGCAACCTGGTGGTGTTTACGCTGGGGGTCTTTTTGATGCGAGCAGCCGGATGTGCCATCAACGATTTTGCCGACCGCAAGGTCGATCGGCACGTCAAGCGCACCAAAGATCGACCGCTGACCACTGGGCGCATACATCCATGGGAAGCCGTCGCGCTGTTCGCGTGGCTTTGTCTTGTCGCCTTCCTGATGGTGGTATTTTTCACCAATTCGCTGACGCTGTACCTGTCTTTTGGCGGTGTGGTGCTGGCATTTATCTATCCATTCATGAAGCGATATACCCATCTGCCCCAATTGTTCCTGGGTGCGGCGTTTTCCTGGGCCATCCCCATGGCCTGGGCGGCAGAAGCCGGAGAGGTGTCGCGTCTGGCCTGGCTTCTGTTCACGGCCAACGTCTTGTGGACCGTTGCCTACGATACGCTGTATGCCATGGTGGACCGGGATGACGATCTAAAAATCGGCGTGAAATCCACGGCCATTCTGTTCGGTGATGGCGACCGCGCGATCATTGCCGTGCTGCAATCGCTGGTGGTGCTGATTCTGTTACTGATCGGACGGCAGGCCGAATTGGGCTATTTTTTCTACGTTGGCGTCATTGCCATGGCCTGTCTGTTCATTTTCCAACAGCACCTGGCCCGATTCAGGGAACGCGATGGCTGCTTTAAAGCCTTCCTCAATAATAACTGGGCGGGCTTTGCCGTTTTCCTGGGGCTGGTAATTGACCTGACCTAACGGCCAAGGCCTTTCATGTCATATACTTGTAACACTGGACCGGTGTAATGGCAGACAACTTGGTATGGTCTGACACAGGTAAAAGCTCATGACTGGAAAAACTGTCCTCATTGTCGACGACGAGGCCTCGATCAGGGAAATGATTGCTGTCGCTCTGGAAATGGCAGACTACGATTACCTGGAAGCGGCGGACGCAAAAGAAGCCCACTCGCTGATCGTGGACAAGCACCCCGATCTCGTCCTGCTGGACTGGATGCTGCCCGGAACCAGCGGTGTGGAGCTGGCCCGTCGTCTCAAAAAAGAAGAGGCCACGGCGGAAATTCCTATCATCATGCTCACCGCCAAGGTGGAGGAAGACAACAAGATTCAGGGTCTGGAAGTGGGTGCTGATGATTACATCACCAAACCCTTCTCGCCCAGAGAGCTGGTGGCTCGGCTTAAAGCGGTTTTGCGTCGCGCCACGCCGCCGGGAGTTGAGTCTCCGGTGGAAGTGGAAGGCCTGACCCTGGACCCTGTAGGTCATCGGGTAACAACCGAGTCCGGTGCGCTGAATATTGGTCCGACGGAGTATCGCCTGCTGCAGTTCTTTATGACCCATCAGGAGCGGGTCTATACTCGGTCACAGTTATTGGATCAGGTCTGGGGTGGCAATGTGTACGTCGAAGAACGCACCGTTGATGTTCACATCCGCCGTTTGCGAAAAGCCCTCGGTGCGCAATATGATCATTTGATCCAGACCGTACGCGGAACAGGTTACCGGTTCTCAACCCGCGCAGCCTGACCGCCCACGGGAAAACCAACAGTCGCGCAGTAGCAGAGACTGCCAGAACCGGTCCGGGAACCCTGTGAATGCAGCATAACTGGTCGAAGTACCTGCGGTGGATCATTACCTTTCTTGTGGGCTGCACCCTGATCGGCCTGTTTTTCGGCTATCCGGTCTATGGCCTCACGGTCGGGTTACTGATCTACCTGGTATGGACACTCGCACAGGCCAAACGCGCCTACCTCTGGCTCAACAATCCCAGCGCGAATGACGAAGCCCCCCAAAGCGTTGGCCTGTGGGGTGACCTTTTTGACGCCCTGCACCGCCTGCATCAGAATCACCTGAAAGTCAGGGACCGGCTGATGGCTCGCATCAATCGGGTGCAGGAATCCACCAATGCGATGCACGACGGAGTCATCATGACCGACTCCAGCGGGGCCATGGAATGGTGGAATGGCTCTGCGGAACGCCTGCTTGGGTTCCGACAGAGTACAGACCAGGGGCAGTTCATCCAGAACCTGATTCGAAGCCCGATGTTCAAAGCCTACTTTGATGCGCGTGATTACCGCGAACCACTGGAAATCAATTCTCCCGCCAAACCCCATATTCGCCTGCAGATGCAGTTCAGCCTGTTTGGCGAGAACGATCGCCTGATCGTTGCCAAAGACGTTACCCGTCTGTATCAGCTTGAGCAAATGCGTCGCGACTTCGTCGGCAACGTGTCCCACGAGATGCGAACACCGTTGACAGTAATCAGTGGATATCTTGAAACCCTGGTAGACCATGCCAGTGAACTACCGCCGAAATGGCGACGCGCCATCAACACCATGTCGCAG
The DNA here is from genome assembly GCF_030053415.1 of Marinobacter sp. CHS3-4. Classification (GTDB taxonomy): domain Bacteria; phylum Pseudomonadota; class Gammaproteobacteria; order Pseudomonadales; family Oleiphilaceae; genus Marinobacter. Next base: position 543,403 of record NZ_JASGBJ010000001.1, on the reverse strand, counting down.
CAATCGTCGCGCATGGAAGCGTTGATCACCGACCTGATCCTGTTATCCAAAATTGAAACCGGCGAGCAGACCCTTAACGACTCAATCACCGATGTGAACAACATGCTGCGGCAGATTTGCCACGATGCCGAAGCGCTCAGCGGCGATCAGAGGCATGATTTCCAGGTCAGCATCGGCGAGCGACACTGGCTCAAAGGGGATGAAGGCCAACTGCGCAGCGCTTTTTCCAATCTGATCTTCAACGCCGTCAAATACACCCCGGCCGGTGGCACGATTTCCGTGAACTGGCACACCGACCGCGACGGCGGCCACCTCTCGGTCCGGGATACGGGCATTGGCATTGACCCGGTTCATATTCCAAGACTCACGGAACGATTCTACCGGGCTGATCCAAGTCGGCATCAGGAAACCGGTGGTACCGGGCTGGGACTCGCCATCGTCAAGCATGTGTTGATCAACCACGACAGCAAGCTGGACATCAAAAGCCACATTGGTGAAGGCAGCGAGTTTATCTGCCACTTTCCCCGCGAGCGCCTGGCCGAGAAACCCGCACAGCAGCAAGTGGGTTAAAAATCGAAACGCGTCTAACGACCACCGCGGAAGCGGGCGATAAATCGGGACAAATCTTCAAGCTTGGCCGGGTCTTCATCGACAAACCGGATGGTCACACTAACAAAGTCAGTGTCCTGTCGTTTATCGACCGCCTGCAACTGGTGAACGTAGCCATTCAGACGGGCAATCTTATCGTCCCCTACGTCAATATCGACCACCGCTTGATCCAGAATGCCCGGGAAAGACTGATCTCGTTTCGCAATGACCCGAACCTCGTTCAGGTTGATATCCCGGACCACGGACTTGAGCGCACTATCCGCGAATCGCACGGAGGCCACGCTCGCAGGCGCTTTCTGAGGTGCAGGTTCGCTTCTGACGGCCTGTTGTGCCAGTAAAGGAGAGGCGGGCTCGGCAGACGAAGAGGGGCGCGGCTCTGGCGGTTTTTCGCGGCCCTGGGTCAGCAGATCGGCGGACTCACGGAAGGCCTCAGCAGGCCCGGCCATGGATTTCCCACCCATGGACATGGCCTCTTTCAGCTGGCGCCCCATGACCTTGATGATTTTATTGCTTAATCCTTCCGAGCTGAAAGGCTTGCCAAGGTATTCGGATACCCCGCCTTTGACCGCCTCCACCACGTGATCTTTGTCGCCACGACTGGTAATCATGATGAAGGGGACTTTGGCGTATTGGGGCTGATCCCGCATCCATTGGAGCAGTTCGATGCCGGACATCTCTGGCATTTCCCAGTCACAGAGGATCAAATCGAATCTGGTTCGTGACATCAGCGACTGGGCGCGACGACCGTTTTGCGCATCGGTTGTTTCGATGACCGGAAAGCGCTGGCGAATGGTGCGCTTGACCAGATCCCTTACGAAGCTGGCGTCATCTACCACCAGCGCCTTGAGCATTGCCATAATGACGCCTTTTCTGATCTCTTCGTTCAACCAACTATAGAACATGCTCCGTGGGACGGCATGCCCCGGCCACAAAAAGACATCACAACCCTCCCGATTGTTACGGGGTTAAAGAATTGTCACGCAAAGCGGTCATTTACGGTGTTTCAGAGGTGCCAAAACAGGCTAACATGAACCTGAAACCACCCTAACGACCGAGGTTCAGCGTGCTCGCTCAAGCACTCCCGAAACGCCCAGCGAAATGGCTCAGTCAAACCGTGCTCCTGACCACCCTGATTGCGGCCGGTACCGCCGCAAATGCAGCCCAGTCAGAGGGTCGCGACAACTTCCAGGAATGCCTGCAACGACTGGAGCAAGCCGCCGTTGACACCGGCGTCTCCAAACAGACTGCCAGCGACGTGGTGGCCAAGGTCACCTACAGCGACCGGGTGATCGAGCTGGATCGGCGGCAACCGGAATTCACCACCACTTTCGCAGATTATCTGAACCGCCGGGTCAACGATGACCGTGTCCAGAAAGGCCGTGAACTGTTGCAGACTCACCGCTCATTACTGAACCGGGTCACCCGAGAAACCGGTGTTCCGGCGCCCTATCTGGTGGCCTTCTGGGGGCTTGAAACCAACTTTGGTTCCTATTTTGGAAAGATGTCGGTACCGGATTCGCTGGCGACCCTGGCTTGCGACCCTCGCCGCAGCGAGTTTTTCACCAAACAATGGGTGGCCGCCTTGCAGATCATCGACGAAGGGGCCATACCGGCAGAGAAAATGGAAGGGTCCTGGGCAGGCGCCATGGGTCACGTTCAGTTCATGCCCACCGTCTTCCTCAAACACGCGGTGGATGCTGACGGCGATGGCCGCAGGGATCTCTGGAACAGCTTGCCAGACGCCATGATGTCTGCCGGACGCTTTCTCGAGTCCATGGGCTGGAATGGAGAGTATCGATGGGGCCGCGAGGTAATACTGCCCGACAACTTCGACTACCGCCTGTCCGACGGCCGTCGACTACCACTGTCGCAGTGGCGCGAACTGGGTATCACTGATGCATTCGGCAAGCCGCTGGCGCAGGCTGACATCAACGCAGCACTCATTGTACCGGCCGGCCACCGGGGACCGGCTTTTCTGGTTTATCAGAACTTCGGGGTCATCATGGGCTGGAACCGCTCCGAGTTCTACGCCATTGCGGTTGGTCATCTGGCAGACCGCATAGCAGGCGCTGGTGGTTTGCAGGTTCCCCCGCCCGAGGACGTTCCGGCCCTGTCTCGCCAGCAGATACTCACCCTTCAACAGATGCTGGAAAAGAAAGGCTTCGACCCCGGCCCCATCGACGGCATTCTGGGGTCCGGAACCCGTAGCGCCATCCGCGAGTTTCAGAAAGCGAACAATCTGATTGCCGATGGTTTCCCCGGCAGTCAGGTATTAAGCGCAGCGGGGATCGACAGCTGACATGGATTCGATTACCCAAGCCGCGCTGGGCGCTTCTATCGCCGGTGCGGTCGCCGGCAAAACGCTGGGGCGCTCATCACTGATTGTTGGCGCGGTCCTGGGCACTCTGCCGGACATGGACGTGGTGTTGGATTACGGCACCGCCATTGCGAATTTCTCCCAGCACCGGGGCTTCAGCCACTCCCTGCTGATCCTGTTTCCCCTCTCCGTGGCACTCGCCTGGATCCTTTACCGTTGGCGTCCGGTTGTTGGATTAGGGCGATGGTTTGCTCTCACAGCCCTTGTGTTATTGACCCACCCGATACTGGATTCCTTTACCACCTACGGTACGCAAATTTTCTGGCCGTTTGGCGGTCCGGTTGCTATCAGCAGTATTTTCATCATTGACCCGCTATACACGGTGCCGCTGCTGATTGGCATCGGGGCATTTCTGATTCGCGGTCCGAGCACCCGAGGTCTGAGTGTGGCGCTGGCGGTGTCGACGATCTATCTGGGCTGGACACTTGCGGCCCAGCAACTGATCAGTGATCGGGTGGAGCCTTTGCTCGCAAAACTGAATATGGATAGTGTCCCACGGCTTGTTCAACCTATGCCTTTCAACACCTTGCTCTGGCGTGTAACGGCTCAGAACAGCGATCAGCGCGTGGAGATCATCACCGGTTTTCTGGACGGCGACGCGCCGGTGCTGCCCCAGTTTTTCCCGCGCCATCCTGAACTGGCGGCGGCTGCGAGAACGCACCCGGAAACCGCAAGACTGGAATGGTTCACCAACGGCTTTGTGGCCTATAACCTGAGCGGAAATACGCTGACAGCCACCGACTTGCGTTTGGGGCTTCCTGGTGCCCACCCCTTCGTATTTACCCTTGGAAACTATTCGGGCCAGACACTGCAACCGTCACCAAGCGGTCGGCTCAAGCGGCCTGAGCTTCGTGGAGAAGTCGCCAGCATGTTATGGCAACGCACCACCGGCCAGGCACTTCCACTTTGCCTGGCCGACCTGACCATCCCCAAAAACGGCGATCTGTGTTATTGACCATGCGGCTGGATTTCTTCATCGCCAATGCGACGGAACTCTCCCGGAAAGAATCAAAGCGGGCGATTGGTCAGGGTCGTGTTCAGCTTGAAGGTGAATGCTGCCGACAACCAGCCACGAAAGTTCGCAGCACCGCCAACGTGTCCCTCGATGGGCAAGCATTGTCACTGGCCGGCGAGCGCTACCTGATGTTGAACAAACCACCGGGGGTTATCAGCGCCACTGCCGACAGCCAGCAACCGACGGTTCTGGACCTTTTGCCACCCGAGGAAAGACATGGCCTGCACATTGTTGGCCGGCTGGACAAAGACACCACAGGCCTTCTACTTCTGACCACCGATGGCCAGTGGTCTCACCGAATCACAGCACCCCGCTCAAACTGCGGAAAAACCTACCGCGCAACTTTGGCGGAACCTCTGTCAGACAGAGACATTCAAGAACTGGAAGCGGGTGTTATGCTGAAAGACGAGCCAGAGCCCACGCTTCCGGCCACCGTCAGAACAGTGGGAGAAATGACGATCGAGCTTACCCTCAGTGAGGGCCGCTATCATCAGGTGAAGCGGATGCTGGCGGCGGTCGGAAATCGGGTGATATCTTTGCACCGGATACGGATTGGCGATATCGCACTGGATGGGTCGTTATCCCCGGGCGAATACCGGGAACTGACAGCGGACGAGGTTGCCAGCGTTCAGTAGTCAGGCTTTCTCAAAGCGCTTGGCGTCGAGGTTTTTGCGCACGGCGCCTGCCTCGAACACCTCACCGTTCATCGCGACATACACGCCCTCTGGCAGCAGACTCACCGCCGACCAGGCGAAACCCAGATTAAACACCGCATCGGTACGGCGCATTCTTGCGGGCTGCATGGCGCCAAAAAGCACGATCGTTTTGCCGGTGATGCCTTTCAAAGCCTCTGCCGTGTGGGTCATGGTGTCCGTGCCGTGGGTGATCAGTATGCGGGTCGCGCTGGTGTGTTGAACGGCGTTCACGATGGCCAGACGGTCGTCCTCATTGATCTCGAGGCTGTCCTTGCGCATCAGCTCCCGCAAACTGTAGCCACCATGGATGTTGGCCTCCGTAAGCAGTTCCGGTAGCAGAGAGTCACCAATTACAAACTCGCTTTTGGCGTCAAAATATACCTTGTCGATGGTTCCGCCAGTGGTAAGAACGGTGATCATGGGCATGGATTCCGGTGATAGAAGATCAATGAGCCGACGCCGAAGATTCGGTGGTTGAATACGCCTGGTTTTTCTGTCGGGCATAGTCCCTGGCAGCCGCCGCAACGCTACCGCTGCTGCCGGTACTGAGCCAACGCCGTATGCGCCCTGCGTCCCCCATGGGTGAACGCGTGCCGAGGGAGTCCAGCAGTACGGTGACCAGCTGTTTGCCCTCGAACTCCAACAACATCACCAGACACCGTCCTGCTTCGGACAGATAGCCGGTCTTGCTGATGTCCACGCCCCAGCTTTTGCGATGGACAAGCGCATTGGTATTGCCAAAAGGCAGCCGATATCGAGGCTGACGGAAACGGGCCGTGAAGTATCGGGTGGTGGAGTATTCACTGATTTCCGGGTACTGATTGGCCGCCACCACAAGTTTAACCAGGTCAGACGCCGTGGATGTGTTTTCAACAGACAACCCGGTTGGGTCCACAAAGGTGGTATTTTTCATACCCAGTTCGCGAGCCCTGGTATTCATCGCAGCCACGAAAGCGTCGTAACCCCCAGGATAGTGTCGTGCCAGGGTGTAAGCCGCAAAATTCTCCGACGACATTAACGCAATACGCAGCATATCGCCGCGTTTAAGCTCTGAACCTATGCGAATTCGGGTGTAGGCGTTTGCTGGTGCGGGTATATGGCGCTCCTGGAATTCCAGGTACTCGTTCAGTGACTGGCCGGACTCCATAACCACCAGCGCCGTCATCAGTTTGGTTACCGAAGCAATCGGGACCGGTCGCTCCGCATTTTTGCCATACACCAGCTCTTCGCTGTTGGCGTAGGCGACAGCTGCATTCACCGATGCCAGCTGAAGGCCATCCGTTGACGTCTCGTGGGCCTGCACGGCCGTGAACGGAAGCGAGAGACAAGCCAAAAAAAACAGAACAAACCGGAGCATCTGCAAACCCTGAAATTTCGATCCAAACAAGGGCCTGGGGCCCTGATTTCAAGCACTACTTTCACTGACAGTATAGCAGCACCAGGCACCCCACGCCCGTGCAGAGGGGTACCCTTCAGGTTACCGCTTTTTCAGCATTCTCAGGGCTTGTCTGTCACCGCACCCTCGGAAGCCGAACTTACTGTCCGGGCATACTTGGCCAGCACGCCTCTTGGGAATCTTGGCGGCGGCGCAACCCAGGCCTGACGCCGACGTTCCAGCTCCTGCTCGGAGACGTCCAGCTCAATCCGGTTGGCCACGGCATCGATGGTGATGGTATCGCCATTCTCCACCAGGGCCAGCGGCCCGCCATCTGCCGCTTCCGGGGTAATGTGCCCGACCACAAATCCGTGACTGCCACCGGAGAACCGGCCGTCCGTAATCAACGCCACATCATTGCCAAGGCCTTTACCCATGATTGCCGAGGTCGGCGTTAGCATTTCTCTCATGCCGGGGCCGCCTTTGGGCCCTTCATACCGAATCACCAGCACATCCCCAGCGACCACAGTGCCATCCATGATGCGCTCCTGGGCCTCTTCTTCCGAGTGGAATACACGCGCGCGCCCGGTGAAGTGGGTGCCCTCTTTACCGGTGATTTTAGCCACTGCGCCGGTAGGCGCGAGATTGCCGTACAGGATTCGCAGGTGGCTGTCGGCTTTGATCGGGTTATCAAAGGCATGAATGATGTCCTGGCCTTCCGGATAAGGATCCACATTGGCCAGGTTCTCTGCAAGCGTCTTGCCGGTAACCGTCAAGCAGTCGCCATGCAACAGGCCACGATCCAGCAGCATCTTCATGAGAGGCTGAATACCACCGATGGCCACCAACTCGGACATCATGTAGTGGCCGCTCGGGCGCAAATCCGCCAGAACCGGTACCCTTTTACCTATCGTGACAAAATCGTCCAGCGTCAACTCCACGCCAATGGTGCTGGCCATTGCAATCAGATGCAGCACCGCGTTGGTGGAGCCACCCAGCGCAATCACCACGGTGATGGCATTTTCAAACGCCTCACGGGTCATGACGTCCGACGGCTTGATGTCTTTATCGAGCAGATTCAGTACCGCCGCACCCGCTGCACGGCAGTCTGCAGCCTTGCTGTCAGATACCGCGTTCTGGGCCGAGCTGCCAGGCAGGCTCATGCCCATGGCCTCAATGGCGGAAGCCATGGTGTTGGCCGTATACATACCGCCGCAAGAGCCCGGTCCGGGAATGGCCGTCTCTTCGATCTGCTTGACCTCGATCAGATCCAGGTCGCCGCGAGCGTGGGCGCCAACCGCCTCAAACACCGAAATGATATCGGTGTGATTCTCGCCCGGCATAATGGTACCGCCATAAACGAACACCGATGGTCGGTTCAGCCGAGCCAGGCCCATCATGCAGCCAGGCATGTTCTTGTCGCAGCCGCCGATGGCTACCAGGCCATCAAAGCCCTCACAACCGGCCACTGTTTCAATGGAATCCGCAATCACTTCCCGGGAGACAAGGGAATACTTCATACCCTCGGTACCGTTGGCAATGCCGTCTGACACCGTGATGGTATTGAAGGTCAGGCTTTTGCCACCCGCGTCATCTGCACCGGCAGCCGATTCTTTGGCCAACTCGTCAATGTGCATATTACACGGAGTCAGGTTGCTCCAGGTGGAGGCAATACCGATCTGCGGCTTGCGGAAATCTTCATCTGTAAAGCCTACGGCCCTGAGCATGGCGCGGCTTGCGGACTTTCCCAGTCCATCCACGACAGGCGCAGAATGACGGCGGCGTTTGTCGTCTGTCATGACGATGTCTCCTGTTCAATACCTAATGAAAAGCGGGCGGCCTTTTCAGACCGCCCGCTCTGTTATATCAGAGAGCCCATGGGAATTGGCAGGACAAACCTACCCGTTGACGTATACGGGCCCAAATCCGTAGTTCCAGAGGATCACCGAGCCAACACGCGTTGACACCAGAATTACCAGCGCCACGGTCAGCAAGGCGCCTGAGTACATCAGCGCCTGATCCCTGGGAATGCCCATGACGATAGGCAAGCCATCAAACATCAGCCAGGCACCGTAGCAGGCGGCAATCAGGAACACGATGACGTTGAACCATGGGTTCGGGTACAGCAGCGCGAAACCGGCGAGAAACAGCGGAGTGCAGGAATAGGAAGCCAGGGCGATGCCATTGGAAGGCACCTGCTCTTCCCGTGCTCCGTAAGTTCTTGCCATCCAGTTAACCGCATACCCAAGTGCAAATACACCAACCAGCATGGCCAGATAAGTCAGCACGCTGAGCTGCATGGCACTGATTTCGGTAAATTTGATCAAACGGTCGTTACCAACGGTCCAGCCAAAATGCGCGGTCGAGATATAGGCACATATCGGACCGATCGCCGCAAGAACAAGCACGTAGGCCACATAAAGCCGACGCGGGGGCGCATGTTCCTTCCGAATCTGATCCCATTCGTTATCGGGATGAGTAAAAAGTCCAAAGGCGTGATTCAGGAGCATCGCGGGATCCTCTCTTAAGCTGATGTTGTATTGTTTTGTTATACATCAACTATAACGAAAATGAACCCGGTAAACACCGGGTTCAATAAAAGATAAATAAAATCCCGGCGCTTGAGGCCTATCGGGGATCCGTGGCTTCGACATGAGGCTGCGATTGCATTCGATCGCGGAAGGAAATCAGGCTTTCCACCCCGGCAAAATCCACCAGATCCCGGAAATCGACCCAGTCGACCAGGCAGTAGAGGCACATGGCGGGGTAGTTCCAGGCTTCAAACTCACCCGCGTCCACCATGGCCGCCAGTGTCCTGAACGTGGTCATGATGCGTTCTTTCTGAAGTTCATAGAACATGGCTCCAGACTCGGTATCGATGCCGGATCGCTTGGACAGCAACAGAATGACCGCTGAATCATTGGCGGCGTCGATTATTGTCAGCTGGTTTTCCTGATGCCAGGACAGGGCCGGAAGATTTTGCTGCTCGCTCAGGTAACGGGCGATCACCCGCGAATCGAAGATTTCCTGATCACCGTCTACCAACATCGGAATTTTCAGCGCCGGATTGCTGCGCCTCAGCTGGTCACGGTTTTCACCGTAGATATCCAGATTGACGAATTCATAGTCATTGTCGCCCAGCAATAGTCGAATGCGCCTCACGTATGGCGAGGTGGACGAGCCCAATAGCTTCATAAACGCTCCGTTTCCGTTGATCAGGTTCCAATCAGGGTATGGGGATCTGAATATTCATGTCCGGTGGCTTGCGCCACTTCTTTGTATGTCACTTTGCCACCCATAACATTCAGACCCGCAAGCAGGTGCGGGTCGTCTTTCAGGGCTTGCACTGCTCCTTTGTCAGCCAGGGCGAGAATGAACGGTAAAGTGACGTTGTTCAATGCCATTGTTGAGGTTCGGGCCACCGCGCCCGGCATATTGGCAACACAATAATGGACGACGCCATCCACCACGTAGGTTGGTGCATCGTGGGTGGTTGCTTTCGAGGTTTCTGCACACCCACCCTGGTCGATGGCCACATCGACAATCACGCTGCCTTCCGGCATGCGACGAATCATTTCGCGGCTGATCAGCTTGGGCGCCGATGCGCCTGGAATCAGCACGCCACCGATCACCAGGTCAGACTCACATACAGCCTCTTCCAACGTTGCGGAAGTCGAAAACAGGGTACTGACGCGATTGCCATACAGATGATCAAGGTGCCTGAGCACATCCATATTGCGATCCAGTACCGTGACCTGTGCGCCCAGTCCAATTGCCATGGCCAGAGCATTCTGACCCACTACGCCACCGCCAACGATGGTAACTTTGGCAGGGCTTACTCCGGGCACTCCGCCCAAAAGCACGCCCCGACCGCCCAGATACTTCTCCAGACAATGGGCGCCCGCCTGAATGGACATGCGCCCCGCCACTTCTGACATGGGCGCCAGCAACGGCAATCGACTATGCTGATCCGTCACTGTTTCATAGGCAATGCAGGTTGCGCCAGACGCGACCAGATCATCCGTCTGGGCCTGATCCGGCGCCAGATGCAGGTAGGTAAACAGCGTATGCCCCGGCTTGAGCAGGCTCCGTTCGCTGGCCTGCGGTTCTTTCACCTTGACGATCATTTCCGCAGCTTCGAACACCGACTCGCCATCACTGACAATCGTCGCACCGGCCGCGGTATAGTGATCATCAGCGAAACCAATGGCACTGCCCGCACTGGTTTCAACAAAGACCTGATGGCCATGATTACAAAGCTCCTGTACCGCAGCGGGCGTCATTCCCACACGGTATTCGTGGTTCTTGATTTCTTTCGGTACACCGATCTTCATCTGCTGCCCCCTGGGTCTCGATCGGGAATGCCATGTCCCGGTTGCTAAAGTGTAGTAAAAAGGTCCGAGACCAACATTGGCAATTAGGAGCATCGGCCAGAGCAGAACCTTCGTAGAACAACAGGCAAGAAAATTAACAACACGGAGCAGACTACAATGGGTAAACAGAAACTGAGCACAGTTGCCGCCACCTCGATGGCGGCCCTTCTTTTGTCCGGAGCGGCAGTGGCAGAACTGCGGACAGAAACAGTCACCTACAAGGTAGGCGAGGACAGCTTCACCGGTTATCTGGCCTACGATGATGAAGCAGACGGCAAGCAGCCCGGCGTGCTGGTGGTACACGAGTGGTGGGGCCACAATGAATTCGCCAGGGAACAGGCTGAGAAACTGGCAGCTGCAGGCTATACCGCCTTTGCACTGGACATGTATGGATCAGGCAAAAAAGCCGATCATCCCGAAGACGCCAAGAAGTTCATGAACGAAGCCACCAAAGATATGGACCAGGTCAAAGCCCGGTTTCTGGCCGCCAAGGAACTGCTGCAACAGCATGACAGCGTCGACAGCAGCAAAATTGCAGCTCAGGGTTACTGCTTCGGCGGCGCGGTTGTTTTGAACATGGCACGAATGGGTGTGGATCTGGATGCTGTGGTCAGCTATCACGGTGCACTTGGCAGCCCCATCACTGCAGAACCGGGCAAGGTACAGCCCAGAATCCATGTATACACCGGCGGCGCTGACCAGATGGTGCCATCAGATCAAGTGTCGGGCCTGGCGAAGGAAATGCAGGATGCTGGAGCCGACTTTACGCTGGTCAGCTTCCCCGAAGTACTCCACTCATTTACCAATCCTGGCGCAGATCAGATAGCAGACGAATTCGGTCTGCCCATCGCCTATGATGAAGAGGCGGCTACGCGCTCCTGGGAAGGCACTATGCGCCTTTACAGCGATGTTTTTGCGGATTGATCCGGAATTAACGGGCACAAAAAAAGGCAGCCTTGGCTGCCTTTTTCAAACGCTGCGATCGATTAGATAGCAGTAACGTTTTCCGCCTGAGGACCTTTCTGGCCCTGAGTGACGGTGAACTCGACCTGCTGGCCTTCAGCCAGAGTCTTGAAACCGCTGCCAGTGATGGCGCTGTAGTGAACAAATACGTCCGGGCCGCCTTCACGAGTGATAAAGCCGAAGCCTTTTGCTTCGTTGAAGAACTTAACAGTACCGGTAGTAGTAGACATACTTAAACTTCCTGAAATCAATCATTTAATCTGCTGCCAGACTTCACCACGAAGCCAGGTCAGCGTTTACGGAAAAACAGAACTCGCGGAATCAAAAACAGGACGGTCACTACTTACTACGGAGGTACGCCTTATTCATGAAGTGCTTTACTAATCTTTCCTACGAAAATCACTCTACTCCTAGTTACTCTGATTGCCAAGGGTATTTTTTATTTATCGAATAGGTAGTGATACCCATCAGCCACGCAGTAGCCCGAAGGAATAAATACCCAATGCAGTCATTATCAGCGAACCGATGACGTGGGCGGAGATACCGGCGGCCGCCATGCCCCATTTTCCTTCCTGAATCGCGGTGAGCATTTCCAGCGAAAATGTTGAGAAGGTCGTCAGTGCACCACACAGGCCGGTGATGGCGAACAGGCGCCATTCAGGCGCCAAAGAGGTGCCCTGGGCGAAATAACCGATCAGCAGGCCGATGAGCCATCCGCCAGAAAGGTTGGCGGCCAGGGTGCCGTAGGGGACGGCGTGATAGCTGCTGTTGAGCCACAGGCCGAGTGCCCATCTGAGATTGGCGCCAATCACGGCGCCGGCGCTGACTGCTACGATCGATAACCACATCCTGTTCGGGACCTCTTGAGTTGGAGCTTTCCGCGGTTCGGGGTCCTTTGAGTATGCCGTCAATGGGAATACAAGTTAAGGCGGCAAGAAGAATCCGTTTCCTGCATCTCACAAAAAAGGGCGCCATTTGGCGCCCTTTTCTCATCCACAAACCCAACCAAATCAGGACGGGTTGTGGTTGATCAGCGTGTCCTTGTTGGCTGCAAACGCATCGAACGGGAAGTCGTCGACGGTCAGCATTTCAAGAACGGTTTCTTCGTAGCGCCGCATGAAGTCTGCTTCTTCCTTGGAGAAGATGTCCGCTTTCAATGCCTCTTCAAAGCGCTCTTCCGGATGCAGAGCCGTCATCGGCAGCTGGCCTTTGGCGTAGGCCTTGGTCACCTTGCGGTACAGGGCCTCTGCCTTGTCGTAGTCTTTCAACAGGCCATTGTACTGGGCCACCGGGTTCTCCACCGTGCCCTCTTCGTTTGTGCTCCAAACGCTCTCAAGCAGTTTGGTGCGAACCGGGCTGTCTGTAGAGATCGCACGGGCCAGGCTTCTGGCCATGTCGTCGTGCGGCTTGTCCCATCGACGACCCAGCGGCATGGTCACGCCACGCAGCACCAGGGCAACTGCTCGATTCGGGAGGTTCTGAAGGAATTCATCCAACGCATTTTCGGCGCGATGCAGCAGCAGCGACAGGCTGTACTCCATCAGATCACGCTCGCCTTCCACCGGCTGGTTTTCATGCCAGTTCTTCAGCACCATCGAAGCCAGATAGAGATTGGCCAGGATGTCGCCCAGGCGAGCAGAGATCAGTTCGCGCATTTTTAGCTCAGAGCCCAGCGTCGTCATGGCCGCATCGGAGCATAGGCCAAAGGCGGCACTGAAGCGGGCAACGGCCTGTGCGTACTTGCGTGCGGCACTGTCAAACGGCACGTCGGATTTGCCAACACCGAAGGCCAGAGTCAGTGCACGAGCAGCGTTGCCGAAGATCAGGCCGGCATGGCCAAAGAAGGCTTCGTCGAACGCTTTGACATCGTCATTATCTTTGGCCGCCAGCTCTTTAAGAACGTAAGGATGGCAGCGAATGGCGCCCTGCCCGAAGATCATAAGGCTGCGGGTCATGATGTTGGCACCCTCAACGGTGATCGACACCGCTGCACCACTGTAGCTAATGCCCAGATAGTTGCGGGGGCCGAGAGTGACGGTTTTGCCACCATGAACGTCCATGGCGTCCGTGAGTACACTGCGCTGCATCTCGGTGAGATGGTATTTCAGGATGGCCGACGGTACGGCGGGTTTCTCGCCCTTATCGATCATGTTGGCCGTCTGATTAACCGCAGACTGCGCAATGTAGGTGCTTGCGGCGATGCGAGCCAATGGCTCCTGCACGCCTTCCATATCAGCCACCGGTGTATTGAACTGGCGACGGATTCGGGTAAAGCCACCTGCGGTGCCTGCGGCGTAAGCAGCGGTACCGGCTGCACCGGATGGTAACGTGATACAGCGACCCACAGACAGACACTCAACCAGCATGCGCCAGCCCTGGCCAGCCATTTCCTGACCACCGATGATGTAATCCAACGGGATGAAGACATCCTTGCCTTTGATCGGTCCGTTCATGAACGGGCTGCCGATCGGGCAATGACGACGGCCAATCTCCATGCCCTTGGTATCGCGAGGAATCAGGGCGCAGGTAATGCCATAGTCCTTGGTGTCGCCCAACAGGCCGTCCGGGTCAAACATCCGGAACGCCAAGCCTACCACGGTGGCGATCGGCGCCAGAGTAATCCAGCGCTTTTCAAAATTCAGTTTGATGCCAAGGGTTTCTTTGCCGTTGAACTTCTGCTTGCACACGATACCGGTGTCTGGAAGCGACGTGGCGTCAGAGCCAGCGCGGGGGCCGGTCAGGCCGAAGCAGGGAATGTCGCGGCCATCCGCAAGGCGCGGCAGATAGTGGTTCTTCTGCTCTTCGGTACCGTACTTCACCAACAGCTCGCCGGGGCCGAGGGAGTTGGGAACGCCGACGGAGACCATCAAACTTTCGTTGCAGGAGAGGCGTTGAAGCACAGCACTCTGTGCCTTGGCCGAGAAGTGAAGGCCACCATACTCCTCCGGAATGATCATGCCGAAGAAGCCTTCCTTCTTCAGAAATTCCCAAAGCTCTGGCGGAAGATCAGCTCGCTCGACGCCCACGTCCCAGGCGTTACACATAGAGGCCGCTTTCACGCACTGATTATCAATAAACGCCTGTTCCTTCTCGGTCAGGCCGGTGTTGCGGTTGATCAGCAGGTTGTGCCAATCGGGACGACCGGTGAAGATTTCGCCATCCCAGCCAACGGTGCCGGCTTCCAGCGCCACTTTCTCAGTGTCAGACACCTTGGGCGCCACTTTCTTGAACATCGCGAAGATTCGCGGCGTCAGCCAGCTTTGACGAAAGCCAGGCAATCCCGCTGCTGCGGTAGCCGCCGCGCCGGCAAGCAAAACCAGCGCCAGCACACCAGAGGCGAAAAACAGCGACAACACACCAGTCACTGCCAAAAGGCCAATTACGGGTTTGGCGCCAGCCTCTTTTCGCAACAACGCGAGCAGACCAACTACCGCCACCACAAGTAAGATTATCGTCATTGTGAGCACTCTCTGTTTTTAACAAACTTGAATGAACAAATCTGGGAACGTCTACGACTAAAGTACACCAACGGATGATCCTTTAATAGCAACCGGTTCACTTTCAGGCAGTTACAATCACCCTAATGCCTTCCAGAGACAGACTTGCCTCGTTTATCGCCGTTTCCGCTGCGGCAAGCTGCTGCCGGAAGAATTCGATTTCTTCCTCCCGAACCGCCGGATTGACCGCCTTCAGCGACTCCAGCCTCTGAATTTCTGGCTTCAGAAACTGGTGCAGCGCCGCCAACGCTTTGTCCTTGAGCGGCTCCAAATGCGGCGCGGACAGCTGTTCCGCGTGATCCACCATGGTTTCCACCTGGGGCCTGATCTGTGGAACGATCGACTGGGCCGTTCGGCGGCGAATGTTGGAGCACATGTCGTTGAGCCGGTCATGGGGCAAGGTGGCTGACAGATCACGACCGTTCACGTCCACCAACAGCCGCAATGGCGAAACCGGTAGGAACCGTGAAAGCTGCAGGGACTCCGGCGCCGGACAGTGTACGGTATAAAGCGCTTCAAGCAGCAAGGTACCCGCTGGCAAGGCTTTGACCGACATGCTGGCTAACGCCGCTTTGCCCAGACCGGAACTGGTCACCGATTCCATGATGCCGCTAACCAGTGGGTGCTCCCAACTCATGAAGGCCATGTCTTCCCGCTGAAGCGCCTGCTGGCGATCCCAGGTGACGGTCAGGCCTTCTTCGGGCAGGTCCGACACATGGCCGGCGCGATACTGCTCACCCGGGCGCAGAATATCTGCATGTTCCGAGTGATCCTCAACATCCACCCCAAGGATATCGCAGGCTTCCAGCATGTAGTGGCGGACCTGGTCTTCGCTTTCCTCGTCCTCAATGGCCTCAATCAGTGACTCGGCCACCTCAGGACGGCAGGAATTCAGTTCAATCAGGGCGTCACGGCCTTTCTGAAGCAGCTCCTTCAAGAGTTCAGACTCCGCTTTCGAACCGTCAATGAGCGCCACTACTTCGCTGGCATCACCATCGATGGCCTTTTGCCAATGGTCCTGCACATGTTCCTGCACTGCTACGCCAACGGCACAGCTTTCGGCAAAGGCGTTCAGACCATCCTGGAACCATCGAAACTGAACTTCCTGGGCGGTATTTTCCAGATACGGAATGTGGATATCGATCACATCGGTCTGCCCGATCCGGTCCAGGCGACCGATACGCTGTTCCAGCAGGTCAGGGTTAGCCGGTAGGTCAAACAGCACCAGATGATGGGCAAACTGGAAATTGCGACCTTCACTGCCAATTTCCGAGCAGATCAGGGCATGGGCGCCCTGCTCCGAATCCGCAAAATAGGCCGCCGCGCGATCCCGCTCGATCAGGCTGAGATGTTCGTGAAAGGCTGCACTGCGGATGCCAGCGCGCAGCTGAAGGTAATGTTCCAGTGCGACGGCAGTTGTGGCCTGAGCACAGATCACCACCACTTTTTGGGGCTTGATACGGGTCAGCGTTTCTTCCAGCCAGGCCACCCGCGGGTCGTCCGCCAGCCAGCTTTCCTCGTCTGCCGACAATTCTGGCGTCAGTGCCTCCGTACCGTAGCGCGCGGTCTCCTGGTAAAGCTCCGGACAGGGCAGCGGCACCGGGTTCGGTCGACGCTCCGGGAAACCCTCAATGGCAGCACGGGTATTTCTGAACAACACCCGGCCCGTGCCGTGACGGTCCAGCAGCGCGTCGATCACTGACTGAATTGGCTCGTCACCCGCCATAAGTCGGTCAAAATCATCGCCCAACCACTGGCGCAAAGACGCCCTGGCTGATTCGTCAATCTTCTCACCCTGTTCACGCAGCTGATTCACTGCATTGTTGACGGCTTCGTACTGCGCCTCTTCCTGACAGAACGCTTCCAGGTCGTGAAAACGAGCAGGATCCAGCAGACGCAGCCGGGCAAAATGACTGGCAACGCCGACCTGTTCCGGTGTGGCGGTCAACAGCAACAAGCCGCCACTGGCCTCCGACAGTCGCTCGACCAACTGATATTCCGGACTGGCTGATTCCGGGCTCCAGGCCAGATGATGGGCTTCATCTACCACCATCAAATCCCAACCCGCCTCGAAGGCATCCTGCTGCGCCTGTTCGTTGCTCATCAGGAAATCCAGGCTACAAAGCGCCAGCTGCTCGGATTCGAACGGGTTGTCTGTCACCGGTTCAGCGTCGGACTCGGGCTCTTCCTCTTCGAATTCTGCAAACTCAGACTCCGCGTCATACCGGCCCTGATCAATAATGGAAAACTTCAGATTGAACCGCCGCAGCATCTCAACCAGCCACTGATGCACCAGCGAATCCGGGACCACAATCAGTGCCCGACGGGCACGCTGTGTGTGGAGCTGATAATGCAGAATCAGGCCTGCTTCGATGGTTTTACCCAGGCCCACTTCGTCCGCCAGCAACACCCGTGGCGAATAGCGAGTGGCGACTTCGTGGGCAATGTACAGCTGATGGGGAAGGTGCTGTGTGCGAGCACCGATCAGCCCCTGCGCACTGGAAGCCCACAGGCGGTCCTGATGCTGCGCGGTGGCCATTCGCAGGCGGAAAGCGCCGTTGCGGTCAAACTGGCCGGCGAACAGCCGTTGGTGCGGGGCGGAAAAATCCACGGCACTGCTTAATTTGACCTCGGAAATTCGGGCCAGGTCATCGCGGCCGTCGTCGGCGTAATACATGTAAACGCCGCCCAGGTCTTCCACCGCACGAACGATAAACCGGTCGCCTTCATACGTCCGGATCTCTTCGCCTACCTGGTAGATAATCCGCGACAGGGGCGCGTTATCAATCGCGTAAGTTCGCTCTTCATCAGCCGCCGGAAACCCGAGAGTCACCCGGCGGCCAGACAGATCTGTGACAATACCCAGACCCAACGAAGTGTCACTGTGGCTGACCCAACGCTGGCCGATCACGAAATCCGATGTATCCAAGAAGCCTCCGTAGACTGCGGTAAAATTATGTGCGGTTCTCTCGAACCCAGAAAGCGGCCGCCCCACAGACGGCTGCAGGCACGACAATCAGGTTAAGTACGGGCACCATCGCTGCCAGGGCCACTGGCAGCCCAAAGCCCAAGGCAGATAGGCGCGAAGCC
Source organism: Marinobacter sp. CHS3-4 (assembly GCF_030053415.1). Classification (GTDB taxonomy): domain Bacteria; phylum Pseudomonadota; class Gammaproteobacteria; order Pseudomonadales; family Oleiphilaceae; genus Marinobacter. The sequence continues at coordinate 525,409 of NZ_JASGBJ010000001.1, read as the reverse complement.
GCAAGCGTCCTGCGCAATTCAGGAAAACTCACCCGATGATTGTCTGCGGGATAATCAACGTACTGAAGTGCCATCATCCAGCTATTGAACAGAAACCAGAGTACGGCAGCGGCCAGGTTGACCACCGGAATCAAACCAATAATGGACAGCCCGATGGCTCGCGGCAGGTAATAGAGAATTTTCTGGACTTCACGCCACAGGGCTCGCGGGATATCACGAATGATCTGGCCCCAACTATCGTCGGTGTTAATCTCCTGGCCAGTGAGATGCTTCTCGGTCAATTCCGCCAGGTAGCCATAGAAGGGAGAACCGATCAGGTTGGCGACAATCACGAAGCCGTAGGCCAGCATCAACAGAATCACCACGCCGTAGATCAGCCAGAACAACCAGTCCAGAGCCTGGAGCCACGCCCAATCCGGCAACCAGCTCATGGCGGCGGCGATCATTGCGGCAAAGAGTTCGGCCAGAAAATAGAACAATAGGCCGAATAACAAAATGTTAATGATCAGAGGAATAATAACGAACAGTCGCAGGCCAGGCTGCCGAATCAGCCGAAATCCCTCCCCGAGATAACCCAGGCCTTGGAAAAAATTGCCTTTCAACATACCTCGCAGCACCTCAGCTTCAATGACAGTGACGGGGCGCAGAGCATATCATGTTGCAAACTTCACCACAGCCCGATAGATCAATGCGCTTTCTGAAACACAGCCTGCAAACCTTATTGGGTTGCAAACCACTCTGGCAGGGGATTCTTTGCCTGTCGACGCTAGTGATCATCTATCTGGCAACCACCAGCGAGCCTCATCCGATTCCGTCATCCGCCAGTGACAAGGTCAATCACTTCATCGCTTTCCTGCAATTGACGATTGTCACACGGCTGGCCTGGCCAGAACTCTCCCGTTACTGGGTAGCTCTGGGCGTGATGAGTTTTGGGCTGGGCATCGAAATCACCCAGTCACAATTGCCCTACCGCGATTTTTCACTGCTGGACCTGGCTGCGGATGCAGTGGGCACTGGCATCGGCCTCCTGCCCTTTGCGCCATTATTTGACGCCGGAAAGCGAGCCCGCCAAACGTAAAGTATTTCGGAGGTCCGATCCTGAACTGTCAGATTTGAGATATACGCCATTTTTCGTGTGCGATATCTCTTACATTGACGTGAGATCATGCGGCGATATCTCGTACGCACGATGGCAAGATGAGCAAAAACACTTCCCAACTAATTGTTTTTAAACACTCCATTAAACTTTGGTCGTAGTCCGCCCCGAAAAACCCGATCTGGTTCACACGAATGACACGAAACGATTGGTATAGTTTCAACATCAAGGATGACAGGGAAAGGACGACGCACTGGATGCACCCCGGCACTGGACGCAGGGAGAGGCAAGGATACAGGGACGCCTCGCTTAAGGGATAACTAATTGGACGGTCGGCTCGGACGCCGACACCAGGGACGGGTTAGCAGGACTCATGGAAGGCAAGACCTGTTCCGAAAAGGGTAACCGAGAGGTTGCCCTTTTTTTATTGCCCGGATTTTTCGAACCGTCTTACCCAGCCAGATAAATTCTTACGCGATTGAACTCTTCAAACTCATGCAGATCCGGCCAGGTGCGCGCCTCTCGCGTCAACCGATGCTGATAGGCCCCATCACCCAGAGTTTTCAGCCGCGAGTCGGCCAGCAACACTCGAGGAACCGCTTGACGAAACTCTGCCAGCAATGACCGGTTCTCCGGGTCATACAACACGTCGGCAGCGGTCAACAGATCAATATCGCCCGGAGGTTGTTGCCAATCGTCACACAGAGTGATCGAAACATCGTTCAATGAGGCATTGGCGTTTGCTGCATCCAATGCGGCAGGGTCAATGTCGCAGGCAATGGCCTCGCGCGCGCCGGCTCTGGCTGCTGCAATGGCGACAACACCGGACCCGGAGCCAAAATCCAGAACGGTTTTCCCCCTGACCAGTTCTGGATGCTCGAGAATGTAGGCCGCAAGTACCTGGCCACTGGCCCAGCAAAACGACCAGTACGCCGGCTCGGCGACCACCGCCTGAGCTTCCTCATGACTGATCGGGCCTTCCAGTGCGGCAGGATCAAACAGGTACAGCGATACCTCGGGGCAACCTGCCGGTTGGGTAACCGCGACTGATCCTTTACTGAGAGTTTTGGCCAGATGCGCATTCAGAATGCTCTGCGACGCCATTTCAAATTCCAGATGCCATGCATAGAGGCGACAGTGTACCCCCCACGAGCCCTACCCGGCATCCTTTCAGGCAAGGTCGAGGCTCATCCGTTATACTGCGCGACACACTCTCCCGCTAACCATCTGCCAACATGCCTTCAAGACCCGACACAGACGACTACCTTTCTCTGTTTCTGAACGACACGCCGTTGCTGGACGTGCGGGCACCAGTCGAATTCCAGAAGGGCAGCTTTCCCACGGCAGTGAATGCGCCGCTGATGAACGATGAAGAGCGTCACCAGGTCGGAATTTGTTATAAAGAGCAGGGACAGAATGCCGCCATAGAACTTGGTCATGAGCTGGTTTCAGGCTCGGCAAAAAGCGCCCGAATTGACGCCTGGAAGCAGTTTGCCCAGAACCACCCTGAAGGTTATTTGTTTTGCTTTCGCGGCGGGCTCAGATCCAGGCTGACCCAGCAATGGATTCGAGATAACGGCCTGGACTACCCGCTGGTCAAAGGTGGCTATAAAGCGCTGAGACGGTTTCTGATCGACCAGCTTGAGGAACTGATTGCCACAGCAGATTTCCGGATAGTCAGTGGCCGTACCGGCACCGGCAAGACTCGGGTGCTGAACCAGTTGCCTAACCCGGTGGACCTGGAAGGGCTGGCGAACCACCGTGGCTCCAGCTTCGGGCGCAATGTCACGCCACAACCCACCCAGATCGATTTCGAGAACCGGCTGGCCGTAGCCATGCTCAAGGCCCATCATCGGGTCGGCGGCCCCATCTATCTGGAAGACGAAAGCCGGCTGGTCGGCCGCTGCGCCCTGCCCCACAGCCTGCGCGAACGCATGGCCGCGGCACCGCTGTTGGTACTGGAACAGCCGATTGAAGAACGCATCCGGATCATTCGTGAAGACTATGTTGTCAATATGTCCGCCGACTATGCCGCACGCGATGGGAAGGTTGCTGGCTGGGAGCAGTTCGAAGAGTACCTTTTGAGCGCTCTGGACCGGATTCGTAAGCGTCTGGGCGGCGAGCGTCACCAAACCCTTCGAAAACTGATGCAGGAAGCCCTTCAACGGCAGGCAAGCACAGGCGATGTGACCGGCCACGACGGCTGGATTCGCTCCTTGCTCGAGAACTACTACGACCCGATGTACGACTATCAGCTGGAACAGAAAGCCGGTCGCATCCTGGTTCGTGGCGGCCCTGAAACCATTATTGACTGGGCTTCGTAGAAACCAGCGTCATTGTCTTGCCAATTTCCTGGTCATCGGGATGTACCTCTGTCGCGATGGTCTGCTATAAACCTTTGCAGACGATCCTCGCCAATCCAATGGCCTTTTGTACGGGCATGACTGCCGAAGACGTCGTAAGAAAAAAGGAGCCCACAAATGGAAGATCTCATGAACGATGTAAACGTGTCTGAATACTACGATCAGGCGATCAGCCTGATTATGGCCTACGCGCCAAAAGTCGTCCTTGCCGTTGTCACGCTCGTTGTCGGTCTGTGGCTGATCAATCGGGTCATTGGCGTAATGGACAAAAAACTGGGAGCCAAAGATCCCACCCTGAACAAGTTCCTCTGCGGCCTGATCGGCGCCATTCTCAAGATCATGCTGCTGATCTCCGTGGCCTCCATGATTGGTATCGAGACCACCTCCTTTATCGCTGTTATTGGTGCGGCCGGCCTGGCAGTTGGCCTGGCACTTCAGGGCAGTCTGTCCAATTTTGCCGGTGGCGTGCTGATCCTGATCTTCAAGCCCTTCAAAGTGGGCGACACCATCGAAGCCCAGGGCTTTCTCGGCGCAGTTGCGGAGATCCAGATTCTGTACACCGTGGTGAATACCTTCGATAACCGCCGGATCGTGATCCCCAACGGCAGCCTGTCCAACGCGACGCTGGTCAACGTGAGCATCTACGACAAGCGCCGCTGCGACATGACCTTTGGCATCCACTATGACGACGACATCGACAAGGCCAAAGCCATCCTCAAGCGCTTGTTCGACGAAGACGAACGCTCGCTGAAAGATCCGGAGCCACGGATCTGCGTGGGCAGCCTGGGCGACAATTCCGTCAACCTGATGTTCCGTGCCTGGGTCGCCACCGACGATCTCTGGCCCTACTACTGGGACATGCACGAAAAGGTCAAGAAAGCGTTCGATGAAGAGGGCATCACCATTCCTTTCCCTCAGCGCGATGTGCATGTCTACAACAGCAAAGTCGATTAACGAGCTGTACAAGTGCGAGTGACAGGAATCTCATTTACACAATCTGTTACTCGCATTCCTGAACGCCTCAACTAAGCTGACCAATGATGGCGACGGCAAATGCTCAAGCGTCGTTGCCAGGTCATTGAAGCCAGCCGTTGTGGCTCTTTAGAGCGCAGGCTTCGGTACCGCTGTCATTGCTGGTAGGAGGTTGTCACTATGCCGGTACAGCAGTTGAAGGAGCACCTCGACGAAGCAGGCATCGAATACATGTGCCTGTCTCACCCCCCGGCCTTTACGGCTCAGGAACTGGCCCACCACGTGAAAATAGCCGGTGACCGGGTTGTTAAAACCGTCATCATCGAACTGGATGGCAAGATGGCCATGCTGGTCATGCCCGCCACCTGGCGTATTCGCTGGGACCGTCTGACCCGGATTCTGGACACCGATTTCGTGGATCTGGCTGATGAACAGGAATTTCAGGACCGTTTCCCTGACTGTGAAGTCGGTGCCATGCCCCCCTTCGGCAGTTTATTTGATATGCCGGTCTACTGCGCTGAAGCCCTGACCCGGCAACCCGAACTGGCCTTTGCCGCAGGTAGCCACACGGAATCCATTCACATGAAAACCAGTGACTTTCTGGACCTGGTTCATCCGATGGTTCTGGAGCAGGGATTTGTGAAACCGGGCGCCCAAAAACCGGCCTGGCTGGCCCGAAAGCGAGCGGCGGGAGACGCACTGCAGGATTCTGCAAGCGCCTCCATGGCAGGCTACTGAGCGCCAGCATGCTTTCGGCGTTATCGCCGGATTGACAGGAGCTGCAACGAGTGGGCACCTGATGCTTGTCTGTCGAGGTTCTTTGCGTACACTGAACCTCTCAGACAGGATTGCTCTATGAACCAGACCTACGAAGTGGTGATTGTCGGGGCGGGAATGGTCGGCGCGGCACTTGCCACCGGCCTTGGCCGCAACGGCTTTACCGTCGCCCTGATTGACCAGGCGGCACCTCCCGAATTCCAGCGTTCAACCGTGCCAGACATTCGCGTCTCGGCGATCAGTGCAGGCAGCGAACGTTACCTTGGCGAATTGGGCGTCTGGCCCGCCATTCAAACCATGCGCTCTACTGTCTACACCCGGCTGGCGGTCTGGGACGAGACCCAACACCCGTTAAGCAGCATCCTGCCCCGGAAGCTGGCCGACGTGACCTTTGACGCCCGCCAGCTGTCTGCCACTCATCTCGGTCACATCGTCGAGAACAGCGTGACCCAGCGGGCACTCTGGGACAGCGCCAGCGCTCAGGAGAGTGTCACTACCTGTGCGGGGCGCAGGGTCTCGGCATTGGAGAACACCGCCAGTGGCGCCAGCGTGACGCTGGATAACGGCGAGACCCTGAACTGCGAGCTGGTCGTCGGTGCCGATGGCGCGCAGTCTGCTCTCCGTTCGATGGCCGGTATTGGTGTGCAACGGAATCAATACGACCAGCAGGCAATGGTGATGTCGGTTCGTTATCACGGACCGGTGGAAGACATTACCTGGCAGGGGTTCTATCCAACCGGACCGCGAGCCTTTTTACCCTTGCACAGCGCCGGCGGCGGCGAATCCTGGGCATCGCTGGTGTGGTACGACAGCCCCGACGAACTGGCCCGGCTGAAAGCCCTGGATGATGCGGCGCTCATCGATGAAATCCAGCGCCGATTTCCAGAAGATTTACCGCCCATCACCCACATTGAAGCAAAAGCCAGCTTCCCGATTGCCCGCCAACACGCGAAAAGCTACGTCCAACAGCGGGTGGTTCTGGTGGGCGACGCTGCCCACACCATCAATCCGCTGGCTGGCCAGGGCGTCAACCTTGGATTCCAGGACGCACGCTGCCTACAGGGCCTGCTCAGAGAAGCCAGAAGAGCGGGCCACAACCTGGCTGATGCCCGAACGCTTGCCACCTATGAAGATCAGCGTCGCCCGGCAAACCGGCGCATGATGCTGGCGATGGATTTGTTCTATCATCTGTTCAGTAACCGAACACCGCCGCTGCATCTGATTCGGAACCTGGGGCTTGGCGCCGCCAAGGCACTGCCCTTTGCCCGCAATCAGGTCGCCCGTTACGCTATGGGCATCGATGAAGATCTGCCGCCTTTGGCCCGCGAAATTGTTCACCGGCTGCCTGGGCTCAACTACCTGTAATCACTCGCTTTCTGAAAGAAGAGGACTACCATGTCAGGGACTATTTTTACCAAGATCATCAACCGGGAAATCCCTTCCGACATCGTCTATGAGGACGACGTCAGCCTGGCTTTCAAGGACATCAATCCCCAAGCGCCGGTTCACTTGCTGATCATTCCGAAGAAAGAGATCGCAACCATCAATGACATCGAGGAAGGGGATAGCGAACTCGTGGGACATCTCTATTGGGTCGCAGGCAAGCTGGCGAGAGACATGGGATTCGCTGATGACGGCTATCGGGTGGTCATGAACTGCGGCGAGAATGCAGGGCAGACGGTGTTTCACATCCACCTGCACCTGCTCGCCGGAAAACCGCTGGGCTGGCCGCCCTATACAGACCGCATGAAGAAGGCCTGAATAACGCCGGAACGGCCCCGTATCAGGGGCCGACAATCCGCTCGGCTTCTTCCACCGGGGTGTGGCGAACATCCTCGCCTTCCACCATGAAGATGACGTTCTCTGCCAGGTTGCAGGCGTGGTCACCCACACGTTCCAGCGCTCGCAGGATCCACATCACCGACATGCAGCGTGAGATGTTGCGCGTGTCTTCCATCATAAACGTCAACAGGGTGCGGGTCGCTGCCTGATACTCCTCGTCCACACGCTTGTCTTCTTTCATGATGCGCAGGGCCTGGGCCGAATCCAGCCGGGCAAACGCATCCAGCGCGTCACGCAGCATGCTGAGCACGTGATTGGCAATGTGGCGGACTTCCACGTAGCCCCGTGGAGCCTGCCCTTCTTCCGACAGCTTGATCGCAAACTTGGCAATCTTCTTGGCTTCGTCGCCCACGCGCTCGAGATCGGCCACCATCTTGATCACCGAGATCACCAGCCGCAGATCCCGGGCCGTCGGTTGGCGACGGGCGATAATCAGAGTGGCTTCTTCGTCCAGATCCACTTCCATCCTGTCGACTTTCTTATCCGTCGCACGGACTTCATCGGCCAGATGCCCGTCGTTATCCACAAGGGCTGTGATGGCGCGATCCACCTGTGATTCCACCAGACCGCCCATCTCGAGGAATTCGCTTTTCAGCGCCATCAACTCATCATTGAATTTGTGCGATATATGATCGCCGTAAACATCGTCCTTTCTATCAGGCATATCATGTGTCTCCAGTGTGCGGCTATCGCCGGCCTTAGCCAAAACGGCCAGTGATGTAAGATTCAGTCAGATCATGCTCAGGCGACGTGAAGACCTTATTGGTCTCATTCACTTCCACCAGATGCCCCAGATGGAAATAGGCCGTGCGGTTGGACACCCGGGCGGCCTGCTGCATGGAGTGTGTAACAATGACGATGGTGTAGCTTTCAGACATCTCGGAAATCAGCTCTTCCACCCGTGCAGTCGCAATCGGATCCAGTGCCGAACAAGGCTCGTCCATCAGGATCACTTCCGGGCTGACGGCAATGGCCCGGGCAATACACAGGCGCTGCTGCTGACCACCAGACATACCGGTGGCGGTCGCGTCCAGACGATCCTTCACTTCGTTCCAAAGACCGGCCTTGCGAAGGCTGTTTTCGACGATGTCATCCAGTTCTGACTTTCGGTTGGCCAGGCCATGAATTCGCGGGCCATAGGCGACGTTGTCATAGATAGACTTCGGAAATGGATTGGGTTTCTGGAAAACCATGCCCACACGGGCACGCAGCTCCACCACATCCCGTTTCGAGTCATAAATATTCTGGTCATCGAGTGCCAGAGATCCCTTCACTTTGCAGATGTCGATGCTGTCGTTCATACGATTCAGGCACCGAAGAAACGTCGACTTACCGCAACCGGACGGACCGATGAAGGCGATTACTTCGTTGCGACCGATATCAAGACTGATGTTCTTGATGGCGCGATCCTGGCCATAAAACACTTCCACATTACGCAGCTTGAATTTCGGATCATCAGAGAACGGACGACCAACGGTGGTGCCTTCTTCGATTATGGTTTCCGCTGGCGCTTCCACCTGCTCCTGCGCCCTGTTCTCGTCTGCCATCTCACCCTCCCGGGTCATTGCTGGGTTCATCGTGCTCATTTAACTCTCCTTACTACCGGCGCTCAAGGCTTACCACCTGAGCTCAAGACGCTTGCGCAGCCAGACCGCCAGGGCATTCATACTGATGAGGAACGCCAGCAGCACCATAATGGCGGCAGACGCCCGCTCAATAAAGGCCAGCTCAGGACTACCCGCCCACAGGAATACCTGGACCGGCAGCACCGTTGCGGAATCCAGGAAGCCCTCGGGCACGTCCACAATAAAGGCCACCATGCCGATCAGAAGCAGTGGCGCGGTTTCGCCTAACGCCTGAGCCATACCAATGATGGAGCCGGTCAACATGCCGGGCATGGCCAACGGCAGGACGTGATGCAACACCACCTGCATCTTCGACGCCCCAATGCCTTCGGCTGCTTCGCGGATCGACGGTGGTACGCTCTTGATCGCGGCCCGGCTGGAAATAATGATGGTGGGCAGCGTCATAAGTGTCAGCACAAGACCACCCACCACCGGAACCGAACGCGGCATGCCAAACAGGTTGATGAATACGGCCAGGCCCAATAGACCGAAAATGATCGACGGCACGGCCGCCAGGTTGTTGATGTTCACTTCAATAAAATCAGTGAACTTGTTTTGTGGCGCAAATTCTTCCAGGTAAATGGCTGCGGCCACCCCGATTGGAAATGACAGAACCAGCGTCACGAACATCGTCAGCAGGGAACCCACAATGGCGCCCAGAATGCCGGCTCGGGACGGATCACGGGAATCGCCGCTGCTGAAGAACACATCGTTGAACGAGGTATCCACCACACCGGACTCCAACAGGCCATCCACCCACCGCTGCTGCTCATCGCTCAACTTGATGGAGTAGGCGGCATCGCCGGCATGCTTGACGTACACATCGACATCCGTATGGGCCAGCACGGTGATTGTGTGTGTTTCGCCCAGCCAGTCCGGGTTCGCCTTGAGTAGGTTTTTAAGCTCGTTTGAGGCGTAGGGGTTCAGCAGGCCACGCACCTTGTCCCGGTCATCCTCATCGGCGCCCGGAATCTGTTTGATCATCGCCTGCACCAGCGGCTCGACGAAATCAGCCATTTTCAGTTGTTGCTCGTCGGTGGCATCGTCCAGAAACATCATCTCGCCGTCCATCTCCACGTCCATGGTGATGGTGGTTTTGGTGAAGCCGGTATAACCCTTGCCAATGATGTCCGCAAACAGAACGATCAACGCCGACAAAGCAATGCCGATGGCCAGAATGCCGTAGGCGCGGAAACGACGCTCTTTACGGTAACGAACTTTCAGTGACCGGCGGACAAGCTCCGCCTGTGTTTTTTGATCAGTCATACTGTTCCCGATATTTGCGGACAATTTTCAAGGCAACTACGTTCAGCAGCAGCGTCGATAGGAAAAGCATGGCGCCCAGCGCAAAGGCGGCCAGCGTCTTGGCACTGTCAAACTCCTGGTCGCCGGTCAGCAGCGTCACGATCTGCACGGTCACCGTGGTGACGGTTTCCAGTGGATTGGCGGTCAGGTTTGCCGCCAGGCCTGCGGCCATCACCACGATCATGGTTTCGCCGATTGCCCGTGAAACCGCCAGCAATATGCCACCCATAATGCCGGGCAACGCGGCGGGGAAGATCACCTTCTTCATGGTTTCCGACTGGGTTGCGCCCAGAGCTAACGACCCATCACGCAGGGTCTGGGGCACCGCGTTAATGACATCGTCCGACAGCGAAGACACGAACGGAATGATCATGATGCCCATCACGCCACCAGCAGCCAGAGCGCTCTGTGAAGATGCCTCAATGCCGATTGAGGCGGCGAGATCACTGATAAATGGCGCAACCGTCAGCGCGGCGAAAAAGCCGTACACCACGGTTGGAATACCGGCCAACATCTCCAACAGCGGCTTGACCACACCACGAACCTTCTTGTTCGCATATTCTGAAAGATAGATGGCTGACAGCAGGCCTACCGGCACCGCCACAAACATGGCGATCGCGGAAATCAACAACGTACCGGTGAACAACGGAATCATGCCGAAGGCACCTTGAGAGGCGACCTGATCTGCCCTCATTGCCGTCTGCGGACTCCACTGGGAACCGAATATGAATTCCGTTATTGGAATCTTGTCGAAGAAGCGAACCGTTTCGAACGCGACCGAAAAGATAATGCCAAGAGTCGTCAGAATGGCCAGCGCCGCACAGGCAAAAAAGACCCATTTCAGGATCGATTCAACCTGCACACGGGCATTTACCTTTGGACGAATTCGTACCCAACCCAGAAAACCGGCGAGCACCGCGACTGATACCACCAGTGCAGACATATAAAACCGGCTCTGTTCTCTCAACGCCTGTAAGCGCTCGGAAGCATCAACGATGGGTGCTTCCACAAAACTTGGCGGCAGTGCGCCACTGGCAACGTTGCTGATCTTGCTCAGCAACAGGCTTGCTTCACCTTCGTTACCGGGGATCATTTCCTGAGGCAAAGAACCGATTACCAGGGTCTGGATAACCTTGCCCTGGAAAGCGACCCACAAGCCCAGCACGAACAATGCAGGTAAACCACACCAGAGTGCAGCCCTGGCACCATAGTAAAAGGGAAGCGACTTCAGGTGTCGTATGCCACCAAGCGGCATAGCCAGCGACCGGGAACGGGCGTAACCCACTCCGTAGGCCACCAGTACGCACACGATCGTCAGGAGGAGCAGATTGGCCGGTTGCATGAAAATTCCTGTTGGCTCAAAAGTTGGGGGACAAAGTGTAATTATTTCGTCACATTCCTGCATTCTTGCAGGCTACAAACGCAATAAAGGGTGTGGGCCTGTTCTTGGCCCGCACCCTGTTACCAACACCCTGTCAGTAAACGCTTTACCTGATTTACATCAGTTCTTCTTTCGTCAGGTTAGGCATGTTGGCTGCCTTCATCTGAAGCTCGCGCAGAGCAGCGCGGGGAGGAACAATCAGGCCAACATCTTTCAGGTAACCGTTCGGACCCATCGCCTGCGGGCTTACGAAGGTTTCGGTGTACTCGGCGATGCCTGGAATCACACCCACATGGGCCTTCTTCACATAAAAGAACAGTGAACGGGCAACCGGATACTCGTCTGCTGCGATGGCGTCCGCAGTCGGCACCATGCCGTTCAGCGTGGCCGTTTGCAGACGATCAGAGTTCTCTTCAAAGAAGCTGTAACCGAACACGCCATACATGCCGTCGTCGTCGATCAATTTCTGTACGATCAGGTTGTCGTTTTCACCCGCTTCGATGAAGACGCCATCTTCGCGAATGCTCTGGCACACACTTTCCATGTCGCCTTCGCTCATGTCAGCAACTGCCGGCAAGTCCTCGCAACCAGCCTGCAAAGCCAGTTCGTTAAAAGAGTCGCGGGTACCAGAGGTAGGGGGCGGACCCATCACGCGAATGGCGACGTTCGGCAGACTGGCGTCCACATCGCTCCAGGTCTTGTTGGGGTTCTTGACCAGCTTGGAAGGATCGTCCTTGGACGGTACTTTTTTGCCCAGGGCCAGGAACAGCTGCTCAAGTGTGATGTCCAGATTCTCGGCGTCCTTGGAGCTGGCGACGACAATACCGTCAGAACCGATACGGAATTCAGTGATGTCCTTGACGCCGTTACCCACGCAAAGGTCGAACTCGGACGCCTTCATGCGGCGCGAGGCGTTGGTGATGTCCGGGTGCTGGGTACCCAGGCCCTGGCAAAACAGCTTCATACCCCCGCCGGAACCGGTAGATTCAAGCTTCGGCGTGTTGAAATCTGTGTTGGTACCGAAACGCTCGGCGACCACAGTTGCAAACGGATAGACCGTGGAAGAACCAACAATGCTGATGGTGTCGCGGGCGAAGGCCGGGCTGGATACAGCGGCGAGGCTGCCAGCAACGGCGATGGAAGTAAGCGCTGTCTTCAAGTTAGTCACGTTGAATCTCCGTTTTACATCGGGTTTAGTTCATCGACTTTGTTTTAGCGATGAGTGAACCTTAAAGGCGCTCTGTGACAACTTTATTACAACGGCTGAAATATTAGCCGATCTGGCCATTTTTTGCTTGCAGCGCGTCGGAGGACCGCTACCATGCGGGTCATTACAATTAGAATCAGACCAATAAGGTAATACTCATGAGCGACCTCAACGACGACAAACCTGCGCCGCGCGGGGAATTATTGACACAGGTCGTCCCACTTCCCTCGGACACGAACCCCAACGGCGATGTATTCGCGGGCTGGCTGGTTCGCCATATGGATATCGCAGCGGCAACGCTCGCCGGGCGGATTTCATTGGGCAGAAACGCCACCGTTGCCATGGATCGAATGGAATTTCTTTCGCCTCTGAGGGTCGGTTCCCAGGTCGGCTGCTACGGCGAACTGATTGAAGTCGGCCGCAGCTCCATGAAGATCAACATTGAAGTCTGGACTCTGGATCGCACCGCCAAGTCACCCCGTAAAGTGACAGAAGGACTGTTCGTTTACGTCGCCATTGACGAACACGGACGGATTCGCGAAGTGCCGGATCAGCAGAGCTGATCACCCCGCATTTTGTCTGTCAGGTCCGGCAATACGGGCTCTGGTGAAGGACCAAAGGCCATAAACAGGTCCGGGGAAGAGGACAAGTGCCACCCAAACACCCCAGGATTGCCACAGTCCGCTCGTCAACCAGATCGCTGGCAGCGTCAGGCTAAATCCGACCGCGTTCATCACCGCCAGCGAGGAGCCCACTGACTCCTTCGGAGCAGAGGCCGCAGCAAGGGCGGAAAACTGTGGCGAATCTGCAATCACGGCGATTCCCCACACCAGCATTAAAATGATCAACAGCTCGGGCGGCAGACCGTTCATTAGCGGGTAAAAGAGACAAAGGCTGCCCGATACCATCAACGCGCGGCGGGCAACCCATTCACTGCCAAGTACCCGACTGAGCGCGCCGCCGCCCACGCAACCGGCGGCGCCGATACCGATCACCGCAAAAGCCAGCCAGGGAATCAGCTCATTGCCCGCCCCCAATCGCTGTAGTTCGCGGCCGATGAACAGGGGCACCAGTGTCCAGAAGGCATAAAGCTCCCACATGTGGCCAAAATACCCGCCGGCCGCAGCACGGAATCCTGGCACCTTGAGGGCTGCAAGACCCTGACGCAGAGGAATCCCCCCTTTACTGGCCGGCAAGTGCGGGCCCTCCCCCAGCAAAAAAACCAGCGCGGCTCCAACGATTGCCAGCATGGAGGCACCCAGCAGCGGCCACTCCCAGGGTAGCCCGAACGTGGCGCCCCGCATCAGATGCGGCAGAGCGGTTCCGAGGGTGAGCATGCCCACCAGCCAGGCCAGGGCGGCGCCAGAATGCTTTGGTGTCCAGGCGATGACCAGTTTCATCCCCAGTGGATAGATACCCGCCAGGCAGAGCCCGGTGGCGAATCGCAGGACGAAATCCAGCGGTGCCTGGCCGGCCACCAGCACAAACCCGGCATTTATCAGGGCCCCGAGCAGACTGGCCACCGCAAAAATGCGGCTGGCTCCGAACCGGTCTGCAAGCCCGGTGACCGCCAGGGTAAGTGTGCCAAGTATAAATCCGGCCTGAACCGCCAGAGTCAGGCGCCCCAGGTCCGCTTCATTAAGGCCCAGCTGCCCGGAAAGGCTCAGCCAGACGCCGTTCACACTGAACCAGAGAGACGTCCCGAACAGCTGGGCCAATACGATGACCGCCAGGGGGTAACGCTTTAGAGACAGATTCATTATGATGGTCGCGTCCTGAGTGTCCTCCGCAAGCCTAGACCGGCATCCGGGCTAACGCCCATGCTACTTTGGTCCGCCAGAGGAAACCATTCACAGCTGACGGAACCGATTATGTTCTTCACAGCCATGAACCGTCTTGTTATGGCCATCGCTCTGTCAGTCCTGTCGGCATTCACATGGGCGGATCAGCCGTTGCGCATTGCGGCGGCTTCAGATCTGCGTTACGCCCTGGATGACATCGTTGCGGCCTACCGGATCGCCCATCCGGGGGCCGCGATCAATGTGATTTACGGCTCCTCGGGCAAAATGACCACCCAGATAATCAACGGCGCCCCTTACGACGTATTCTTTTCCGCGGACATCAGCTTTCCGGAACAACTGGCCAGAGAAGGCCTTACCGTCACCAAACCTACGGTGTATGCCATTGGCCGCATCGTGTTGTGGAGCAACACCCTGAACGCCCTCGATCTGACCCTGGCCGACCTGGCATCGGACCAGATTGAACGCGTAGCCATCGCCCAGCCTGCCCATGCGCCTTATGGCATGAGGGCCCATGAGGCTCTCCAATCTGCCGATGTGTGGGAAACGGTTCAGCCGAAACTGGTGTTTGGCGAGAACATTGCGCAAACTGCCCAGATGACTCGATCCGGAGCTGCGGATGTGGGCATCATTGCGCTGTCCCTGGCGCTGTTTCCGGAAATGGCCAAACACAACCACAAGCTGATTGATAGAAGCTTGCATCAACCCCTGACACAGGGCTTTGTCGTGACCCGCAATGCTGCTGACAATCCCGAAGCCAAGGCCTTTGCAGACTTCATGGGGACGAAACAGGCACGAAACATCATGACCCGGTACGGATTCGTATTGCCCGAATAAGGAAGCTTCATGGGCGCACTTGGACCCGCAGAATGGCAGGCCATCGACGTTACCGTCAGGCTTTGCCTTTACACGACCCTGATTCTGATGCTGTTGGCCACGCCCATTGCCTGGTGGCTGGCTCACAGCCGCTCACGGTTCAAGGTTGTCGTTCAGTCTGTGGTTGCGCTACCGCTCGTGCTGCCGCCCACCGTGCTGGGGTTTTATCTTCTGATCGCCCTGGGGCCCCGCGGCCTGATTGGCGGCTCTCTTGAACAGCTCGGCCTGAACCATCTGGCGTTTTCCTTTGAAGGCATTCTGATTGCCTCGGTGATCTACTCCCTGCCTTTTGCGGTGCAGCCTCTGACAGAAGCTTTCCGGAACATAGGGCGACGTCCCGTTGAAGTCGCCAGCAGCCTTGGCGCGGGCGCCCTCGACCGGTTCCGAACCGTCATCTTCCCTCTCAGCCGAGGCGGCTACATCGTCGCGGCAACCCTGACCTTTGCCCACACACTCGGTGAATTCGGCGTGATTCTGATGCTGGGCGGCAGCATTCCGGGGGAAACCCGCGTGCTCTCAGTACTGATCTATGATCATGCCGAGGCCATGAACTATGAGGCCGCCCACAGCCTGTCGCTGATGATTCTGGTTTTTGCCTTCTTCACCCTGTTTGCGGTGTACAGCATGAATCGGCGCTTCGGAGTTTCCAGGGTATGAGCGAACAGGATCTAACGCTTCGCATTCGGGCAAACCTGCGCTTGGGCAGCGATTTCGAATTGGCCGTGGATCACGAATTGCCGGTGTCCGGCGTGACCGCACTGTTTGGCCGTTCAGGTTGCGGCAAGACCTCGCTGTTGAGGCTGATCGCCGGTCTGGAACGGGTCCGGGACGCGGAAATCCGTTTTGGCGATCAGGTCTGGCAACAGGATGGGAATTTCCAGCCACTTCACAAACGCCGGATCGGGCTGGTGTTCCAGGAGCACAGCCTGCTTCCGCACCTGTCGGTTCGCCAGAATCTGCTTTATGGCTATCAACGCACGCCGACTGGCCTGAAACGTCTACATCCACCTGAAGTGACAGCGATGCTGGGCATTGACGATCTGATGGACCGTCGAATCGACCAGCTATCCGGCGGGCAGCGTCAAAGAGTGTCCCTGGGCCGGGCGCTGCTCATCAGCCCGCAGCTGTTGCTACTGGACGAACCCATGGCCGCACTGGACAAGGAGACCAAACGGGATCTGATGCCATTTCTGGAGCGGATGGCCGTGGAATCAAAAGTTCCCATCATTATGGTCAGCCACTCGCCGACTGAGGTCGGGCGCCTGGCGGATCAGGTGATCTTCATGGAAGACGGGCGGATCAACCGCATCGACAGCCTGCGGGATTCACTCGCCAAACCCGACTCGCCGCTGTTCAATTTTGCCGGTGCCGCCTTCATTCTGGAGGGCGAACTGGGGCAAACCAATATCGATGGCTTTCGGCCATTCGGCCCACCGGAAGCCCGGCTCTGGGTGCCACTATTTGACGCCAGCGACCATTCGACATCGACCCGCCTGCGCATTCAGGCCAAGGACGTCAGCCTGTCGTTGGTTGAACAGCAGCACATCAGCATCCAGAACCAGTTACCGGTCACCATTGAGCGAATCGATTCATCCGGCGGCTATAGCGCCGTAGTGGCCTGCCGCACCGGCGACGGTCAACTGATTCTGGCCGAAGTGACCTCACGGGCTGTCCGCCAGCTTCAACTTGAACCGGGCAAAGCGGCGTATGCGCTGATCAAGTCCATGGCTCTGCTGCCCTGACGGATCAGACTGTCACAGTCGAACGCTCCGGCAGTCGAAGAGATAAAATCGCTGCCAGGGCCACCAGCGCCGCTGAAACCCAGAGACAGGCTTCCAGCCCGTAGGATTGATACATCCACCCGGAGAGCACGGTTCCCAGAAGCCGGCCTGCTGCGTTGGACATGTAATAGAATCCAACATCCAGCGACACGCCATCGCCCCGGGCATAGCTGACAATCAGGTAACTATGCAGGGAGGAGTTGATGGCAAACAGAACGCCAAACAAAAGCAGACCGCCAATCACGACCACTTTGGGCGGCCAACCGACCATCAACCCGATCGCGATTGCGGCAGGCATGAGTGCCAGAGATGAGGCCCAGAGCACCGCCGAAGATCTGCCCTGCTGGTGGCCGGTAATGCGGGGAGCAACAGTCTGAATAAAGCCATAACCAATGATCCAGGAGGCCATAAAACCGCCCACCTGCCAGAAATCCCAGTCAAACACCGTGTGCAGATACACCGGCAGGGCTACCACAAACCAGACATCCCGGGCGCCAAACAGACACATCCGGGCGGCCGAAAGCACGTTGATGGCGCGGCTTTTGGACAGGATTTCCCGGAACTTCGGCTTGGCCTTGCTCTTACCCAGGTCCTGACCCAGCAGAGACAGACTTGCCAGCCACACCAGCCCGAGTATCACCGCCATGCTGACCACCGCGCCTTTGAATCCAACGGCCATCAGCAAGACGCCGCCCAGGAAGAAGCCGACGCCCTTTAAGGTGTTCTTGGAGCCCGTGAGAATCGCCACCCACTTGTACAGCGTGCCTTGCTGCTCATCGGGCACAAGAAGTTTGATGCCGCTTTTGGCGGACATCTTGTTCAGATCCTTGGCAATGCCCGACAGCGCCTGGGCCGCCATCACCCAGGGCACCGTCAGCATCGCGGCCGGCACTGCCAGCATACCGAGGGCCGCAATCTGCAGAAACAGCCCGATGTTCATGGTGCGGTTCAGGCCCATGCGAGCGCCCAGATAGCCGCCCACCAGGTTGGTCACCACGCCAAAAAACTCGTAGAAAATGAACAGCAGCGCAATGTCCAGCGGCGAATAACCCAGCTGGTGAAAATGCAGCACCACCAGCATTCGCAAGGCGCCGTCCGTCAGAGTGAACGCCCAGTAGTTGCCGGTAATCACCAAGTACTGTCGAATCGCCGGCGTCATCTCAGGCCAGACCCACCTTGCGCGCCAGTTCCGCCGTACGGTTGGCGTAACCCCACTCGTTGTCGTACCAGGCGTAAAGCTTCACCTGGGTGCCGTTGACCACCATGGTGGATAGGGCGTCTATGATGGAGGATCGCGGATCGGTCTTATAATCGATGGACACCAGCGGTCGCTCTTCGTAGCCCAGAATGCCGTCCAGCTCCCCGTCGGCCGCTGCTTTCAGGAGTTGATTCACCGAATCGCGATCCGTTGGCTGCTCGACCTCAAACACGCAGTCGGTGAGTGACGCATTGGTTAACGGCACCCGCACTGCGTGGCCATCAAGCCGGCCCTTCAGTTCCGGGAAAATTTCAATGATCGCCGTCGCCGACCCGGTGGTGGTGGGAATCAACGAACTGCCACAGGCCCGGGACCGACGCAGGTCTTTATGGGGTGCGTCAATGATGGTCTGGGTGTTGGTCAGGCTGTGAATGGTGGTGATGGAGCCGTGTTTGATACCCAGCTTCTCGTGAATCACTTTCACTACCGGCGCCAGGCAGTTGGTGGTGCAGGACGCCGCCGTTACGATGCGGTCGCTGGCCGGGTCGAAGGTGTCCTCGTTGACCCCAACCACGATGTTCTTGGCACCCGCTTCCTTGACCGGTGCGGTCACCACCACCCGCTTCACACCCTGGTCGAGATAGGCCTGAAGCACACTGACGGTTTTGTTCACACCACTGGCCTCAATCACCAGATCGCAGCCAGACCAGTCGGTATCTTCAATGGCCTTGTTGTGAGTCACGCGAATGCGCTGCCCCTCAATCACCATGTTTTCACCGTCTTGCTTGGCCTCGTGAGCCCAACGCCCGTGAATGCTGTCGAAATTCAGCAGGTGCGCAAGGGTCTCCACGTCGCCGCCGGGATCATTGATGGCCACAAACTCCATCTCCGGCCAACCCCAAGCGGCCCGCAGTGCGAGCCGACCGATGCGGCCAAAACCGTTGATTCCTACTTTGATGCTGCTCATGGCTGGCTCCTTTTAGCTCAAAACGCGAAATTCTATGACATCAATGTGACAGCCCAGTGACAGGTCCGCTCGGCACCGGGGTGGGTAAGCTTTTCCGCAGGGACAAAGGTGTCTGAGCGAAGCGAGTTCTTTTTCCTGCGGAAAAGCTTACCCACCTCGGTGCCAGCCACCAACCTTAGCAGGCTTCAAGAGGTGCATAGGCAAGCACGAGCCATTTAGCACCCTCATCAAAATTCACCTGCACCCGCGTGTGATGCCCCGTGCCTTCCGAGTTCATCACGATGCCCTCGCCAAACTTGGGATGGCGAACACGCTGCCCCAGGCTAAAGCCGGTGCTTTCGTCTGGCTCCTGGCTGAACAGACTCTCATTCGGCCGCGACACCATCGCCGGCCTGCTGATGGAATTGCGCAGGCGAACTTCCTGCAGGCAGTCTGCCGGAATTTCGCGCACGAAACGGGACAGCGCGTGGAACTTTTCCTGTCCGTAAAGGCGCCGTGACTCCGCGTAGGTCAGAACCAACCGCTTCATCGCCCGGGTGATACCCACGTAGGCCAGCCGACGCTCTTCTTCCATGCGTCCCGGCTCTTCCAACGACATGCTGTGGGGGAACAGGCCCTCTTCCACACCGGCCAGAAACACCAGCGGAAATTCCAGCCCCTTGGCAGAATGCAGTGTCATCAACTGAACGCTGTCCTCGTGAGACTCCGCCTGAGCTTCGCCTGCATCCAGCGCAGCCTGGGCAATGAACTCGGAGAGCGGATCCACGCCTTCTTCCACCTCGTATTCGGACAGTGCGCTGACCAGTTCCTCCAGGTTCTCTACCCGTGCCTGGGCCTTCTCGCCCTTCTCGTTGGCGTGGTAATCCTTGAGTCCACTGAGTTCCAGGGCCTGTTTCATCAGACCCTGCAAAGAGGCGTCGGGTGCCATGTCGGTCAGCTGCAGGATAATGTCCATGAACTGCTGCAAACCGGTCTTTGCCCGGCCTTTCACCTGCCCCGCCTCCAGCAACCGCTCGGCGGACTCCCAGAGGGAAATGCTCTGCTCAGTGGCGTAGGCGCGAATGTCCGCCAGGCTCTTGGCGCCTATACCGCGCGCGGGGATATTCACCACTCGCTCAAAGGCTGCGTCGTCCCGGCGATAATGCACCAGTCGCAGATAGGCGATGGCGTTGCGGATTTCCTGGCGGTCATAGAACCGCAGGCCGCCGTAGACCCGGTAGGGAATGCCCTGACGCATCAACGCCTCTTCCAGCACTCGCGACTGGGCGTTGGAACGATAGAGAATGGCGGATTCGCTGCGCAGGTTGCCTTCGCTGACCCAGCTGCTGATGGTGTCGGCAATATAGTTGGCTTCGTCCTGCTCGTTGAATGCTGCGTACAGGCTGATGGGTTCGCCGTCCTTGCCGTCGGTCCACAGTTCTTTACCGAGTCGGCCCTGGTTGTTGGCAATCACCGCGTTGGCAGCCTTCAGGATCATCTGGGTGGAACGATAATTCTGCTCCAGCCGCACCAGTCGGGCGTTCGGGAAGTCCCGCTGGTACTGCTGGATATTTTCGATCTTGGCACCGCGCCAGCCGTAGATGGACTGATCATCGTCCCCCACGACCGTCAGCGGCACCCGATTGCTGGCGAGTATCTGCAGCCACGCGTATTGAATGGTGTTGGTGTCCTGGAACTCGTCCACCAGAATCTGCTGGAACCGGCTCTGGTAGTGATGCAGCAGTTCTGGCTTGTGCAACCAGAGTTCGTGGGAGCGCAGCAGCAGCTCACCAAAATCCACCAGACCACTGAGGTTGCACAGCTTTTCGTACTGGCGATACACGGTCAGCATGGTGCTGGTGAAGTGGTCGCCGGGGTTTTCCTGGATGTGTTCCGCCCGCAGCCCCTCGTCTTTCTGGGAATTGATGAACCATTGGGCCTGTTTGGGCGGCCAGCGGCTTTCATCAATTTTCAGCTCTCTCATTACCCGTTTGATCAGGCGCAGCTGGTCGTCGCTGTCCAGAACCTGGAAGTTTTCTGGCAGTCCCGCGTCTTTGTGGTGGGCCCGCAGCAAGCGATGGGCGATGCCGTGAAAAGTTCCGAACCAGAGGCCCCTGGCCGGAATTTCCATCATCTGCTCGATGCGGAACCGCATCTCTTTGGCAGCTTTGTTGGTGAAAGTAACCGCCAGTATCCCAGTGGCCGGCACCCTGTCCACCTGCATCAGCCAGGCAATGCGATGCACCAGCACACGGGTTTTGCCACTGCCCGCGCCAGCCAGAACCAGAAGGTGATCGTTCTGGGCCGTCACTGCCTCGCGCTGAGCGTCATTGAGAGGATCGATAATGGGGGAAACATCCATGGGCAAAACCGCTGTGGCCGGGTGAATTTTGGAACCGATAGCCGCCGGATTATAACAGGGCAAAGACCGACTGCACGGCCCCAACCTGAAACTTACTGCTTGGCAACCCGTTGCCAGAAACCCCATTCGAGCCAACTTTTGCCTTCCAGCCTTGGGAAATTCCCGGCAGGATCTGTATACTCCGGCCCAGCACGATTACACGGGCTCAGATAGCCCCCACAAACGCCAGGATGGCGCGCAAATTTGCGATCAAACATCAAAGGAGCTGATGTATGAAGTACTCCCTGTTCCGTGTCAGGAACCTTTCCCTGTTTTCTATCCCTGCTATTTTGACAGCGACTTTACTGAGCGGCTTTCCGGCGTCTGCCTTCAGCCAGGAAAATCAGCAGCGGCTGGATCAACTGGAAGCACGCCTGAACAGCTTGCAGAAACAGGTAACCGAATCCAGCCTGGAAAAAGCCAAGTTCAATGGCTTTTTCAGTACCGGTTATGTGCGCGCCACCAATGACGCGGGATACGATGACTCTTCCGAAGAGTCTGATCTTCAGACCCTGAGCCTGTTTGGCCTGCAAGGCACCTTTGCCCTGGGCCGCAATACCGATGCGGTCTTGCAGCTAGTGTCACGAGGCAGTGAAGACTGGGACACAGAACTGGAATGGGGTTACGTTCGTCACCAGTTCCATACCGGTACAGAGGTGCGAGCGGGCAAGATGCGCTTGCCGCTGTTCATGGAATCCGAAACACTGGAAATTGGCTTTGGTCAGCCATGGGCGCGACCACCCGAAGCGGTTTACGACCCGATCCCCGTTCGCAGCTACCTGGGTGCGGATGTGTCACATACCTTCAACCTGGATAGCTCGTCCATCGGAACCCGCCTGTTTGCAGGACACCTTGACGACGAAGCAGATTCTCTGGGGCAGACCGTCGACGTTGAGCTTCGAAATCTGATTGGCCTGACCACCAACTGGACCAACTACCTGTGGACCTTCCGGGGCGTCTACGCCAGGACAGAAGCCTTTGTTGGGGATCCAGCCGGCCCGGTGAACCTTGGACAGGACGAGAAAGCCGAATTTATGGGCCTGGGAATGTCCTACGACGACGGTGCCTGGTTGTTGATGTCGGAGTTGACGCGAGTGAAAGTGGATGGCGTATTCCAGAACACCGACTCCGCCTACATCACGTTTGGCCGTCGCATTGTGGAAGTCATGCCATACGTCACCGCCTCCTGGATCGAAAGTAAAGACAACTTCAAACGCGAAGGCACGGCTCTGTCTGTGCTGGACGTTCGCCGTCAGGCGTACAGTCTTGGATTCCGCTGGGATCTGGTTCCATCCGTCGCCATGAAGTTCGACTGGACCCATGCCCGTGGCTTCAGCAATACCACTGGCGGCCTGATCGGCAACCAGTTGGGCGGCAATTTCGAAAGCACCGACGTTTACACCGTTCGGCTGGACGCAGCGTTTTGATTAGGAGAGGCACCATGAGAAAGACAAGGATGGCTTTATTGTTGCTGATCGGCGCCCTGAGCTTCGGTTCAATAGCCCATGCAGAACTGGTGATCATTGTTCATCCCGGTGGTCCGGACACGATTACCAAGCAGCAGGTGCGAAATATCTATCTGAATCGCAGTTCTCAGATGCCGGATGGCCAGCAGGCCGTGCCCTTTGAACTGCCTGCGGGAAACAGCATTCGGGACAAATTCAATGAAATGATCACCGAACGTTCCGATGCGTGGATGCAATCGTTCTGGTCGCGTCAGGTGCTCACAGGAAAGGGGCAGCCGCCCACCGAAATGTCGTCAGCCAGCGGCATGAAAAGTGTGGTGTCATCCACCTTGGGCGCCATCGGCTACCTGGATTCTACCCTGGTGGATGACAGTGTGAAGGTCGCCCACTATCCGGAAGGCGACCTGATCGGCGGGCATTAAAACCCGCGCGGAACCGTCTGGGCCTCGACGAATTCGAACAGGCCTTCGAGACCACCTTCGCGACCGATGCCGGACGCTTTCATGCCGCCAAACGGCGCTTCCGGTGTCGGGCCGGTGCCGGTGTTCCAGCCGACGTGGCCGAAACGCAGACCGGCCGCCACTCGCTGAGCGCGTTCGGCATCGGCAGTGAACACGTAAGAGGCCAGGCCGAATTCGGTGTCGTTGCCGGCTTCGATCACTTCCTCTTCACCGCGGAAGGTGGCCATAGGCACCAGCGGCCCGAAGGTCTCTTCCCTGGAACAGGCCATGTCCCGGGTCACGCCAGAAATCACTGTTGGTGGGAAGAACAGATGCCCTTCCCCGAGATCCTGCGGCTGTTTGCCGGCAACCAGCGAGCCACCTTTTTCCAGCGCGTCCTGCACGTGGCGCTTCACCTTGTCGAAACCGGCCTTGTTGATCAGCGGACCAAGGGACACGTCTTCAGTCAGGCCATTGCCAACGGTCATCTTGTTGACCCGTTCCGCCAGCTTCTCACCAAAGGCGTCTACCACTTTCTCGTGGACGAAAATCCGGTTGGCGCAGACACAGGTCTGACCGCCACCGCGGAATTTGTTGGCAATCAGGTTGTCCGCTGCGGCGTCCAGATCGGCGTCGTCGAACACGATGAACGGCGCATTGCCGCCCAACTCCAGCGCCAGCTTCTTGACCTGATCGGCCGTATCCAGAATCAGTTTACGGCCCACTTCGGTGGAACCGGTAAAGCTCAGCATGGGAACGTCCGGGCTTTCGCACAGGGCTTTGCCAATGACACTGGCCTTGCCCATCACCAGATTCACCATGCCATCCGGCAGATCCACGTATTTATCCATCAGGGCAAACAGCGCAATCATCGTCAGCGGAGTTTCGCTGGCCGGTTTGATCACTGAAGGGCACCCGGCAGCCAGGGCCGCAGACAGCTTTTTGGCGATCATGCCAATCGGGAAATTCCATGGCGTAATCAGCCCGGCCACACCGATCGGCCGGTAATGAACGGTCCAGGTGCAGTCTTTGGGTTTCTCGGCAATGGTGTGAGCATCCAGGGCCTGAATATGGGTCGAGCAGTAATCGAAAAAGCCGGCAGCGTAGTCGACTTCACCCTGCGCCTCTTTTAACGGCTTGCCGTGTTCCATGCACAGAATGCGACCCACTTCTTCCTTGTTGTCCTTGAGTGCATCCCGGATATCCTCCAGCCACTTGCGACGGGTTTCGATAGAATAAGGCTGGGTCAGGCGAAGGGCAGATTTACCTGCCGCGATGGCGCTCTGTACCTCTTCCTCAGACATGGACGCCACCTGGGCAATCGACTCACCGGTGGCAGGATTGAACACATCAAAGGTGTTACCCGCAGGGGAATCGGACCATCGACCGCCAATGTAGCCGGTCAACTTTGGAAGCAATGGTGACTCGATCATCTAGGCTTCTCTCCAACTATATCCAGAATGAATTAATTTGCGTTTGCGTCAGTGTGAGATGTCTCTCATAGTGGATGCAGAAACCGCCACTGTAAAGTCAGGAAGAGCTGTTTTGACCCGCGCGCATGCGCCTCTATACTCGATTTATCAATGCACTCAGGAGGCCTGAAGATGAAGGCATTTTTTCACCCCTCTCAAGACCAGCACCTTCCGAAGACCTACTTCACCCGAGGCCAGATGCGCCAGCCTCAGGAGGTGCCTGATCGAACTGGCCAGATGCTGGAAGGCCTTAAAGAGATGGGCATCGATATACTGACACCCGCTGATCAGGGCTCAGGCCCCATCTCGAAAGTCCACGACCTGGGCTATCTTCGTTTTCTTGAATCCGCGCATCGTCGCTGGACGGCAATGGGCGACTGGGGTGACGAAGTGATTTCCAACGTTTGGGTTCGCTCGCCCAACGCGATGAAAGGCATCCTGGCAGAGGCCGGGCGTTACCAGGCGGACGGCAGTTGCCCGATTGGTGAGAAAACCTGGGAGGCGGCCTACTGGTCTGCACAGAGTGCCCTGGGAGCAGCGGACGCCCTGATTTCCGGTGACCGCACCTCTTATGCCGTCTGTCGGCCGCCCGGACATCACGCCCGCAAAGATGCCGCCGGTGGTTTCTGCTATCTGAACAATGCCGCCATTGCGGCAGAAAAACTGAAATCCCGCTTCGGCAAGGTCGCGATTCTGGACACCGACATGCACCACGGCCAGGGCATTCAGGAAATTTTCTACGATCGCAGCGACGTGCTCTACGTGTCGATTCACGGCGACCCCACCAACTTCTATCCGGTGGTCGCAGGCTATGAAGAAGAGCGCGGGGAAGGTGAAGGCTATGGCTACAACATCAACCTGCCCATGCCTCACGGTTCATCCGAGGACGATTTCTTTGCGAGGCTGGACGAGGCACTGGCTTCTATTCGGCTCTACCAGCCTGACGTGCTGATCCTGGCCCTGGGCTTCGACATCTATCACAACGACCCACAGGCCAAGGTATCTGTCAGCTCAGAAGGTTTCTGCCGACTGGGCACTCATGTTCGATCCACCGGCCTGCCTACCCTTGTGGTACAGGAAGGCGGTTACGACCTGGAAGCACTCAGCACCAACGTGAAGGAGTTTTTCAAGGGCCTGGAAGGCTGAGCACGAAAAACTTCCCTCAAGCAACAGGGGCATAGACCTTGATATTGTCGTGCCCCTCGGCTTTCAGATTACACGCCTGCATCTGACTCATGGTGCCGCGGTCGCAATACAGCAGGTATTGCTGGTCTTCAGGCAGGCTTTGAATCCGTTCGTTCAGTTCATAAAACGGAATGCTCATCACCGGATTGCTCGTCAGGTTCAGCGGTGCCGCCTCGCCCTCGGCCGGATGGCGCACATCGATAATCACATCCTCGACGTCCGGCGTTCTGACCAGCTCAACATCTTCCGGCGTACGTATCGTTTCCAGCAAGCGGTCCACCGGCGTGTCCTCCCGGTTTTCAATGGCCTGAGCGAGCACGGCGGGGTCCATTTCCGCTTCATCCGCTTCCACCCGATGAAGTTTCGCTCGGGTGGCGGGTTTTCGTGAAATCACACCGCAGTATTCCGGCATGGTTCTGGCGAAAGGTTCCGTGCCGATATCACGCGCGATTTCGATGATTGCTTCCTTGTCCATGGACACCAGAGGACGCAGCACCACCTGATCACAGGCTCGGTCGACCACATTCAGGTTTGAAAGTGTCTGGCTGGACACCTGGGCCACCGCATCGCCGGTGACCAGCGCCGAGGCGTTATTGGTACCGGCAATGTCGGCCGCCGCCTTCAACATCTGGCGCTTGAGCACTACACCCCAATGACGGTGGTTTACCGAGCGCATGATCTCGCCGACAACCCCCTCAAAAGGCACCGAGATGAATTTGGCACTGTGAGACGCGCCATAGCGTTCCCAGATGTAGTGCACCACCTGACGCACACCTATCTCGTGGGCCGCGCCACCCAGATTAAAGAACAGGAAGTGGGAACGGATGCCCCGTCGCATCATCAGATAGGCCGCCACAGACGAATCGTATCCGCCAGACATCAGCGACATTACCGTTTCCACAGACCCCAGGGGATAACCACCCACGCCCCGGTGCTTGCGGTGTGCAATGTGGTAGTAGTCATTCTGCACTTCAATGCGGACTTCGACGTCGGGATTCTTCAGGTCAACGCCTGAAGGCTCGCACTGACCCATCAACGCGGAACCCACCATCCGCTCAAGTTCGGCAGAACGGAAAGGCTGATTGCCGTTACGGCGGACGCGCACTGCAAAGGTTTGGCCTGTCAGACGGCCCCCGAACACCTCGACGGCCTGATCAGCGACACTTTCCAGAGAAACCCACGGAAATTCGCTAATCTCCTGAATGGTGGAAATGCCCGGCGTTCGGCCAAGCACCTCAAGGCAATCCGCCAGCAAATTTTCGTCGTCCGGCATGTCTACCGTGACCCGATCCCATGAGCCTTGCACTTGCACGGCCCCATCAACCTGGGAAAGCAGCTTGCGAATGTTCTGTCGCAAAAGCCGCATTTGTTGACGGCGTACAGGTTTGCCTTTGATGGCAATTTCGGGCGCAGGGCGTATCAGCAGTTTCATAACGTCTGGTTCGGGAGCATTGGCGAAAATTTGGTTAATTAAGTAGTGTACCGTTTTCGATTTGTGCCTCAAAATCGGGCATTGCCGAAACAACGATCTGATCTGTTCAACTCAACGATCCGCATTAGCAGGAGCCTTTGCATCCATGAGCCCTTCCAAAATTAACGCGCTGGTATCGCCCGAAGGCAGCCTTGAAATCCTGTCTACGTTCGAAGTGAACCGGCTCAAAGACAAAAGCGAAGGTGGTCTCTACCGACTTTTTCGTCAGTGTGCCCTGGCCGTGCTCAATACAGGGGTAGAAACCGACGACTGCAAATCCCTGATGGAGGCCCACGCCGACTTTGATGTGCGCCTGGTTCCCCAGCCACGCGGACTGAAACTGGAACTAGTGAATGCCCCGGCCCACGCGTTTGTGGATGGCGACATGCTGCGGGCCATGCGGGAGCATCTGTTCTCGGTGCTGCGGGATATTATCTATTCCTATTCCATTCCCCAGTCGGCACCCGGATTTCGCAGGGATGAACCAGAGGGAATCACGAATCTGATTTTCCATATCCTGCGCAATGCCAGAGTCCTTCAGGCGGGCCGCCGGCCGGACCTGGTGGTGTGCTGGGGCGGGCACTCGATCAATGAACGGGAATATCAGTACAGCAAAGAGGTTGGCCACCAACTCGGGCTGCGGGGCCTGAGCATCTGTACCGGTTGCGGTCCCGGTGCCATGAAGGGGCCGATGAAGGGCGCCACCATCGGGCACGCCAAACAGCGTGTGAAGAATGGCCGCTACATCGGTGTGACCGAACCGGGCATCATCGGCGCTGAAGCGCCCAACCCAATCGTCAATGAACTGGTCATTATGCCAGACATCGAAAAGCGCCTGGAGGCCTTCGTGCGAACCGGTCACGGGGTCATTGTATTCCCAGGGGGCGTCGGCACCGCAGAGGAAATTCTTTACCTACTGGGCATTCTGCTGCACCCGGAAAACGCCGACCTGCCCTTCCCGGTGGTGTTTACCGGCCAAAAAGAAAACGCCGAATACTTTGACATGATCGACCAGTTCATCCGCAATGCCCTGGGCGACGATGCAGCCAGCAAATACGAAATCATCATCGACGATTCGGTGAAAGTGGCCCAGACCATGAAGCGCGGGATGCACGAAGTGGAAACCTTCCGCCGGGCCATGCAGGACGCCTATTATTTTAACTGGATGTTGAAGATCGACCCGGTCTTCCAGATGCCCTTTGAACCGACGCATGAAAGCATGCGGGATCTGGAGCTGCATCGGGATCAGCCAGCTCATCTGGTTGCGGCCAACCTTCGCAAAGCGTTCAGTGGCATCGTGGCGGGTAACGTGAAAGAAACCGGTATTAGTCAGGTACAGCAACATGGCCCCTTCGAAATCGCCGGCGACCCGACGCTTCTGGAGCCATTGGAAGAGATGCTGAAAGAGTTTGTTACCCAGAACCGGATGAAACTACCCGGTTCCGGAGAGTATGAGCCCAGCTACCGAATTGTTGGCCGCAGACACGCTTGACTGTCGGCCAGCACCGCCGGGCACACTGGAAACATCATTTTCCGCCGGCAGGCAGGCTGGCATAGAACGCAGCGAGGTTGGCGATGTCTTCTTCGCTCAGGCCGGTTGCCTGGCTCTGCATGATGGTTGCATTGCCGCCGCTGCGTTGCTTGTTCTTGTAAGCCTTGAGGGCAGAAACCAGATATTGTTCATTCTGGCCAGCCAGGTTGGGATACCCCGGAATCTGGGCAATACCGTTCTTACCATGACAGGCCGCACAGACGGCAGCTCTTGCCTCTCCTGCTTCGACGTCAGCAGCAACAGACAGCGCGGGCACCGTCGAACCCAGAACAAACAATGCTGCGATGGTGTAGCGTTTAAAACTCATTGGTTTTACCCTCTCATCATTTTACTGGCGCCAGGCTGCGCTCTTTTGCGTATGGTTAACTCTCCGCCGGAATTTATAACACAGCGGCCGGGCGAGTGACATCTGGATAAAAGCGTCACAGACCCTAAGTCAGTACGTCGGGTTTTAAAATTCATACCATCGGAACAGTACCTTTAACTCCACGGAGATCCCATCATGCCCATCGAGGTGAAAGAGCTCCCCTGTCGGGAAGGCAAAATCGGCCAGATCACCCTGAACTCGCCAGCCACCCTGAATTCGCTGTCTGGTGAGATGATCGACGAAATGCAGAACACACTGGAAGGCTGGGCCGAATCGCGGGAGATCTGCCTGGTCATCCTGAAAGGCGCCGGAGACAAGGCATTCTGTGCCGGTGGCGATATCCGCGAACTTTACGATTCATTGTCTGAGGAAGGGCGAGCCGATGAAGCCGGCGATTTCTTTGTACGCGAGTACCGCCTGGACTACACGGTGCATCAGTTTCCCAAGCCGGTGATCACCATTGCCCACGGCGCCGTGATGGGCGGCGGACTCGGATTACTGACGGCCAGCCGCTACCGCCTGGTTCTGCCAGATATCACCATGGCGATGCCGGAAATCACCATCGGCCTGTTTCCGGATGTGGGCGCAAGCTGGTTTCTCAATCGCCTGCCGGGCAGGCTAGGCCTGTTCATGGGACTGACAGGGGCACGCCTGAATGTGTCTGACGTGATGCGGGTCGGGCTTGCAGACATGGCGCTGCTGCCAGAGCAAGCCGACGACCTGGTCGCCCGCTTGCAGGAAGAGAGCTGGTCCGGTGAGACCGCCGTTGACGACAACCGTCTGTTCCGATTGGTGAAACAACTGGAACACCCCGATTACCGCGCCTTGCCGGAAAGCCAGTTGGCGAAACACGAACAGGCCATCGCCCGGCTGAGTGGCGGTGATCACCTGCCCGACATCGTCGACCAATTGCTGCAAGCGGATATCGATACCGACTGGTGGAAAGCGTCGATGGACAACCTGAGGGGCGGCTGCCCCGTGACAGCCTGGCTGGTATGGCACCAGTTGAAGAAAGGGCAACAGATGTCGCTAAAGGACATCTTCCGGATGGAACTCACCATGGCCACCCGATGCACCCAACGCCCCGACCTGAGAGAAGGCATTCGCGCTCGGCTCATCGATCGTGACCAGTCACCACAGTGGTCATTTGCTTCAGTCGCTGACGTACCGGAAGAAGTCATTGAATCCCACTTCGAGCCAGAGCTGGACGATTCAAATGACCCGATGGGCCTGAATTAGAACAACCTGTACTAGATATTGGCGCCGGCCTGAATCAGCAACATTTCCAGGTCACGGTTATTGTTGGCACGTGCCACATCCAGTGCCGTCAGACCGTCATCGTTGCTGTAATTCACATCGGCACCAGCGGCGAGCAGCATCTCCGCAGTCAACAGATCGCCACCCTCCACAATCTGCATCAGCAGCGAGCGGCCGTCCTGGCTGACGTTGACGTTGGCGCCGGCCGCAAGCAGAACCTTCACAACCGTCAGATGGCCATTTCGGGCCGCCTGCATGACCGGAGTACTGCCCGCCTCATTCCGGGCATTTACGTCGGCGCCCGCTGATAGCAGTAACCGAACCAGCCGCCGCTGACCATCAGCCGCCGCAATCATCAACGGGGTCTGCCCATCCTCGCCGGCAAGGTCCGGTGCAGCGCCCTCACTGAGCAGGAACCAGGCGATTCGATCCTCTCCTGCCCTGACGGCGGCTTCCAGCGGGGTGCCTTTTTCGGTCAGCGTATTCAATGAAACGCCTGCGGCGGCTTGAGCTTCCACTGCCTCCAGATCACCCGTGCTGACCGCTTGCATCATGGGCGTATTGGCGGCCGCGGCTTCTTTTTGAGTCAGGTTTGAAGGCTTGTTGCTGGCGCACCCCGCGAGTAGCAGGCTGGTCAGTAAAGTCAGCAGGATAGCGTGGTGGACGGTGCCGGTTCCCTGGGCCATGGTGTCTGTCTCTGTTAAGGCTTGAATAGGGGTCATTCTGTTCACAGACCAATCAGATTTAAATCGAGCCGTTCACAAGTCCGGCCGGTTCTGCAAAAGATTCTGGACGATCAATCGACACTGGCGCTCGCCTTCCTCACGTCCAAGACAAACCTCCGCGTGCCGAAGCTGCTGCCAATCCCATCCCTGAAGCACCGCTTTAACCCAAAGGGCGGATAGCGCTCGGTCGGGGCCATCCAGCAGATATTGAACAGCGCCCGGAGACATCGTCAGGTTTTTCAGCACTGGCAGAGTCAGGTCAAAACCACGGAATCCGAAGGCAAAGCTGTTCAAATCCCGCAGATCGTCTTCGTTCAGCATCTGATCACAGTTCAGGCTCGCCGTCAGCTTCAATAGTAGCGCAGGATCGAGATCCGGCCACAGGCGGGGAATCAACACCAGCCAGTGTTCGCCGAAACGATGTCGCAGATTCCGCGTCAGTTGAATGCCGGATTCTGAAACGCCGCTCAACATCTGGAGCGGCACCTCGCCACTGGATGCTTCTCGGGTTAAGCCCAGCCTGACTGGTTCCAGGCCCGCCCGCTGCCAGAAACTGACCAGCTCAGCAGTGCCGCCGAAACTGGTTCCCACCGCATCCAGCTGGTTTGCCCCGGCGTAGTCCAGCGCTTTCTGAACCAGCGCGCTGCCGATGCCCTGCTGACGCACATCGCTGGTAACCGCCACCCGCACGACCCGCAATAAGCGCTGAGTGGCGGCCATGGCGAAGCCACTGTGAGACGCCAGGGACTGGGGCAACAGATGACCGCGAATCCGGCGGCGCCCCAGCATGACCTCATTGGCCAGGACCTCGTCCAGGCCGCCCTCCCGTGTTGCCCAGAGCACGCCAACAATGACGCCGTGAACCTTCGCCAACCAGGTTACTGCTTCGGGGTCGTCCATCCATTGCCGCAGATCTCCTGGCGTTGTGCGGTAGTGAGCGTCCACCAACAAGCCAAAGGCCTTGCCGAGTTCAGCATCGTCGGCAGCGGCCGGGTCCCAGCGTTCAATGGTCAGATTCGATTGATTGAAGTCCGGTGCGGAGGGCAACTCTGCGGCTTCCGCATTCAACAGAAACAGTCGGCTGATGAGGGGTTCGAGAGGATCGGTGTCGCTCCAACGAATGGGCTGGTTCAGGCTGGCCCGCTTCCAGTGGGGCGTTTCCGCGTCCAGCACCTGTCGAAACCGCACCGAAAAGCCACGTCCGGCGCCTTCATAGCCGTGAATGGTGGTCGCAAATACGACCCTCGGCCAACCCAACAAAATCTTCTTCAGCAGATAAGGAGGTATGGATGCCGCCTCATCCACCAGAACCACCTCGGCTTCCGGGCGCTGCTCCAGCAACTCCGGCACGGGCAGAAATTGCACCCCGCCTGCGGCAACAGCCGGATCTGCGTGGCGCATCAGTGTGTCTACCGCGCCGGCTTCGCTGGCGGTAACCAACACCTGGCGGCGACCCTCGGCGATCATGCGGGCAGCTGCCATGCCGAGCGCAGCGGACTTACCTCGTCCGCGATCCGCGGTGATCACCAACGGCCTGCGGCGGCGTCCAAGACCGGTCTTCACAATATCTTCAACCAGTCGCGCCTGCGCTTCTGTGGTGCCGACCTGAAACGGGATATCAGGGACAGGCACGGACGGCAGATCAATTCTTTCTTTCTGGCCTGGATTCAATCGGATCACCGATTCATCTTCAGCCACCACCTCTGAAATGCGTCCCAGAAAACGGTGTGTCCGCCCACCGTCCAGCCCGACCCGCCGATAATCCGGATCATCAAACTTGCTCCAGTCTGACACCGGCGGCATCAACCAGAACATCAGACTGCCAGCGGTCAGAGTACCTGCCAGGGCCGCCAGCCCGTCCGGAGGATTGCCCTGCCAGCCATCCCAGATCAGGCAATCCAGCTCCTGTCCCAGAAAGCGACGGGCGTGTTTGGCCGGTATCGTCTCGATGTTGGCCAGGGAGGGAGCAGCTTCGGTGCCCACCCAAACGCCAGCGGAAATAGACAGGCCCGGCAACACCCTTGTCAGCCAGGCCACCGCGCTGTCACGATCGCCTTCCAGCACGATCAGCCGACGATGGCCGGCGTTCCGTAAATGATCCTGGAATTGCCGCCAATTAGCGGCATCCGTCAGGCCAACGGTATGGGTCACGGTGTCAGCTCAGATCCATGGAATGACGCTTAAGATCTTCCAGAGTGGAATACTTCAAGGCAGAGCGATGCGTGGCTTTCAGCTTTACCCGTGGCGCACATCCGGCTTCAAAGGCTTCCTGCCAGCGTGAGGCACACAGGCACCAGGAATCACCTTCTTTAAGGCCGTCGAATCCAAATTCCGGCCGCGGCGTGCTGAGATCATTTCCTTTGGCTTTCGAGTACTCCAGAAAATCATCGGTGACTACGGCACACACCACATGCGCCCCAAGGTCATCCGGCCCGGTGTTGCAGCAACCGTCCCGATAGAAACCAGTGAGCGGGTCTTTGCCGCACGTTTCCAGGGTTTCACCCAATACGTTCACAGGCTCAACAGTGGTAGCCATAACATCTATCTCCTTAGTCAGAATGAGGGTTTGGAGAAGGCTTTCCAAAACTGTGCGGAGCCATGGATGGCGGAGCCCAAGCGTCACACGGACGTGCTTGAGCGTGTTTTGGAAAGCCTTCTCCGAACCCTCCTGAAGCTGATTCTCGGGCTGAACCCGGTTTTTGGCAAACCCGGGAGCCAGCAATTACACGCGACTGCTATCTGCGTGACCAGTTGCTCCGTACAATAACGCCATGCCGAGCCAAACCCTAACATCTACACCTGCCGATCCCGCCATCGACCTGCCGGATTTTCTGACCGACGAGCAGCGGGACATCATCACGGCAGGATTCGAACACGCTGTTATCACCGCCGTGGCGGGTAGCGGCAAAACCTCTACCCTGGCCTGGCGCATTCGCTACCTGCTGGAACAAGGGCATGACCCGGACCGGCTACTGGTGCTGATGTTCAACCGGAGCGCACGCGTGGATTTCGGGCGCAAACTTCAGGAAGTCAGCCGTAACACCGGCCTGCGCTTGCCAGAAGTTCGCACCTATCACGCCATGGGGCTGCGTTTGTACCGGCGGTTCATCAAAGAGGGCTACCTGCCGCAGTTCTCTGAAAAAATTCTGACCGATCAGGAAATCAACTACCAGGCCTGGCAGCTAACCCGTCGGCTTGCGCCGGAGGATCTGGAAGACGAGATCAAGCGCAACAAGAAAGACTTTGTCGAGACCGCTGTGAATTTTATCGACCTGGTAAAAACCACGCTGTCTCCCGCCGAGATTGTGTTTGAAGAACTGGGCTATGCCGACAAGCACCGATACCTGATTGACCTGTTCCACGGCTTCGAACAATGGCGTAAGGCCAATAGCCGGATCAGCTATGCGGACATGCTTTACGAGCCGGTGATGGCCATACACCAGAACCCACCGCTGCAACGGCTGGTGGGCAACAAGATGGATATGGTTCTGGTTGACGAATACCAGGACACCAACGAAATCCAGCACCTGCTGTTGCGTTATGTGGCGGGCGAGCGGGCCCGAGTATCGGTAGTTGGGGATCCGGACCAGACCATCTACGAGTTTCGCGGTGCCAAACCGGATTTCATTCTGCGGCGGTTCAGCGAGGAATTCGACAGCCCGCTGGAACAAACACTCAGCTACACCTTCCGTTACGGCCATCAGGTGTCGCTGCTGGCCAATCACCTGATTTCCCATAATAAAGGGCGAAAGGATGTTCAGTGCCATTCCCATGCCACCACGCCCAACACTGCGATCGCACTTCACGAACAAAGCGACAACAGCGAGGCTGTCGTCCAGCTATTGAACAAAATCGACTCGGCGCGCCAGGACAACACCGCCATTCTGTTCAGGGTGTGGAGCCAGAGCGTTCCCATTGAACTGAAGCTGCTGGCACAGCAAATCCCCTATCGGATTGATGCCGGGAAAGGCGCACTGTTCAGCCGTGAAGTTCAGGCCATTACCAGTTTGCTGATGGTGGTTACCGGACGCCTGCAAAACCTTCCGGATGACGACCGGCTGGAGGTTGCCCGCCAGTTGATGCGGTTCCCCCACGTCGGGCTGAAGGAACCGGAACTGGAGCAGCTTGCCCGATTCCTCGCAGGCTTCCGTGATAGCTGGCACGAACGTCTGTTAGCGCTGGATTTCGATGCTCTGGCCCCGATGGCAGCCCGCAAGCTACGCAAACTCGGTGACACCCTGGCCCAGTTGGCAGGTCATACGGCTAATGTGTCAGAGATTATCCGGCTTTACGCGGAGGACACGGAGCTTAACGAAGGCATCCGCAGCCTGGCACTGACCCACGAATCCGCCGAGGAACGAATTGAAACCGTACAGGGTTTTCGTGCTTATCTGTCCTCGTTGAACGTAGACGCGTCGGCGGCCCTGGATCATCTGCAGACATTGAAACAGCAGGCCGGGGAAAAACGAAGCGCGGACAAGCGCAACGGTGTCCTGCTATCCACCATCCATCGGACCAAAGGTCTGGAGTGGGATACGGTGATCTTGCCGGGACTTCAGGAGAAATACATTCCCTACAGCCCCAGGGCAGAAGACAACCTTCAGGCGCTGATCGAAAGCGAGCGGCGCCTGCTGTACGTTGCCATGACCCGAACTCGGGAAAATCTTCACCTGATTACACCTGCACCCAGCCAGCGCCCCCATCTGGATGGTGATCAGGGACCTAGCCGATTTATTGCAGAGCTGAGCTTCGAGGTGTCATCGAAACTGGGTGCCTGGCTGGACCAGCGCAGCCCGGATGCCACCGAACAGCACTTCGACGCAACGCTGACCCACACGGCAGAGCGCTACGCGGCACGAGAATCGGTGGTTATTACCGGGACTGAAAAGCAAGAAAACCAGCAAACAAAGCCAGTGTGGTCCATGTCCCGATTAAAACACGCCGTTCTGGGCGCCGGCGACGTCGTGAGTGAGAGCGGGGATTCTTTCGAAGTGAGGTTTGATTCCGGGGACACACTGAACTTCAGCAAAAAAAGCGCGCACTTGTACTTTCAATCGGAACATTAAGCGTGTTTATTTTGAGTTTTGCCCACCTATATCGTAAATTCCACTCATCCGGCGTGGCTCATAACCGTACCACCCATTACTACAACCAAATTTTCCTTCAAGATAAGGAGGTCACGCATGAACGTCATGCGCTCGCTGACACTGACAGCCCTGGCTGCCACCCTGGCCGCTCCGGCGGTGGGTGATGAGTTACGGCAAACCGTTTACATCAACCCTTTTATCGCCTATCAGCTGTTTGATGACCAGCGCGACCTGAAAGAAGACGGCATCACCGGTGCCGGCGTTGAATATCGCTTTACGCCTCACTGGGCATTGGAAGGTGTATACGCCTCCGACAGCATTGGCCAGAAATACGTTGGCGGCTCCAGCGAATATGAAGACTTCCATCTGGATGCGATCTACTACTTCGCGCCGCAGGAGGAAACCTGGAATCCGTATATCGCCCTGGGCGCTGGCACGACCGATTTTGGTAAGGGCCAGCGCGATCTTGGAACATTGGGTTCTGCCCACGACGAAACCCGGATCAACGCCGGCGGTGGTTTCCGTTACAACATGAGCGAAGGCATTTCCATTCGTGGCGACCTGCGCCAGTTCCATGGCCCGGAAGACAGCACTTTTGACACCCAGGTATCGCTGGGCCTCAGCTTCGCGTTCAACCGTACCGTTGCGGACAGAACACC
The DNA here is from genome assembly GCF_030053415.1 of Marinobacter sp. CHS3-4. Lineage (GTDB taxonomy): Bacteria > Pseudomonadota > Gammaproteobacteria > Pseudomonadales > Oleiphilaceae > Marinobacter. Next base: position 488,159 of record NZ_JASGBJ010000001.1, on the reverse strand, counting down.
AACGTCTGAACCAAGCCAGCCTTCAGATTCTGACAAGGATGGCGTGCCGGACAATCGTGATCAGTGCCCTGGAACACCGTTCGGAACGAACGTTAATAACGCAGGTTGTGAACCTGACAGCGACAACGACGGTGTTGCCGACAGCCGCGACCAGTGCACCTCTACGCCGGCGGGTGCCAGTGTGAACAGCCGCGGCTGTGAGCTGGATGAAGACAATGACGGCGTGGTGAACAGCAAGGATCAATGCCCCGGCACCGGGGCGGGTGAGACCGTTGACGCCACTGGCTGTACCGGTGAAACCGAGACCGTCAGAACGATTGAGCTGAACGTAACTTTCCCGACCAACAGCTCGGTGATCGGCAACCGCTTCGACAGCGAGATTCAGCGCGTGGCGGATTTCATGCGCGAGAACCCGGAAACTTCCGTGGAAATCGCCGGTCACAGCGACAGCCGCGGTGATGACGACTACAACCGGTTCCTGTCGCAGCGCCGCGCTGACGCCGTGGCGGCCCGTCTGACAGGGCCTCTGGGCATCAGCGCTGACCGCGTCAGCTCTGTTGGCTACGGTGAAGCGGAACCTGTTGCCAGCAACGACACGGCGGCGGGCCGCGCTGAAAACCGCCGGGTGGAAGCGCGCTTCCAGATGGCAAGGTAAATTGCCAACCCTTGAAGCTGTGTAAAACAAGAGGCGCCAGACGGCGCCTCTTTTCATTCCAGCCAACAAAAACGCTGACAGAGGGGGAGGCTTAAGGATGAAAACAATCTTGGCCAGAACCTGCCAGCACCGACGGAAACGGAATCAGCCGCCTCCAATGCGAACGAATTGAAGGAAGCGAGCGCGCCCTTTACGAACTGACCTACGATTATTTTCAGGATGGCTTTGTGGAAGAAGTGGTCTATCGCAAACCTTGAGCGGCAATCGTGGATCTCAATGCTGGATATCTTGGATCGCGAAGCGGCCGCTAAAGGGGCAAGGGAAACCTCTATGGTTCTCCTTGATGGCCTGCTGGATTCGGTCCAAGGCAACAAAAGGGGGCTTACGCCCCCTTTTATTTTTCACTGGTTGCTTTTGCGTGATTAGGGTGTGGGCGCGTCGCAGTACAACGTGCTTGTTGCGTTTTCACATTCCCACTTGAATATCCACAGTCCAGTGCTGCGGTCAGAGCCCAGAATGAACTGCTCACCGTTCACTTCGGTTACCGTTACACCCCAGAAGTTGGAGCCCGCCAATTCGCCAAGGTCCTCACCGGCAATAAAGCGTCCCACCTCATGCATGTTCCACGACACTACGCCTTCTCCCAGCGCGTTGGTATGGAAGTGGCCAGGACGCCACTCGACGGCTCTCATGCCCAGTGAGTACCAGGATATGAATACCCGGTTTGGTTGCTGAGGATCGATTTCCAGATTGTGCATGGTCAGATCGCCAGCGCCCGTAGCCAGTGCTGGATCAGCAAGCTCAGCCGGCGCGTAGTAGCCGATTTCGCCCAGATAGCCCACGGTGACCGGATCCTGCGCGCCGTCGCCCATACCTACCGGGACGGTGACGTTTTCCTGCCTGTTGTTCAGCACATGCAGATAGCCCCAACCATCGAAGGCCGCGCCGATGGTGCTCGCAATGCCAGGTGTCCCGATGGCCGGTAAAGCCGGATTGGTGCCATCGTCAGCCCCACATTGGGCAGGGTCATAGCCGTCAATTCCAAGAATGCCGAAGCCCGAGGAGCGAGGCACGAACACCATCGGAATGCCCGCTTCTACCAGCATCGAAACAGACGCCTCACAGCGGTCTGGTGCTACCCCGTTAAACACAATACCGGCGGAGTACCCGGCGGCCTCGACGGTCTGAGCCTTGGTCGTAAAGGCGCAAACGCCGCGCTCGATAACAGCAATGCTTGCCCCGGTAGCCGCAGCGCTTGGAATCGGGTCACCACAGGCAAGACCAACATAAACTGTATCACCGGTGACGCTCTCGATCGCCGCGCCTGGACCCACTTGAGGTACATCGCTGCCCTGGGAGGCCGGATATTCGTTACTGCCAACAATGACGGCTGTGAAGAATGCGTCGAAGTCCTCATCGCCGCCGAAAATTTTGTCGAATTCAACGCCGCCGAAAACAGCCGCGTGCGCATTACCCTCGGATGGGCTGATGCCCAGAACCGGGTCGACGTCCGGATAGGTCGAGTCTCCGAGGAAAATCGGATTGGCAGGATCATTCACGTCCAGAATGATAAATCCCGCGTCCCAATATGACAGCACCGCATGCCAGTCCTCGCCGGGACCGGGGTCCATATCGTTGACCCAGATGTCGTGCAGCAGGGGTGCAGCGAAGACCCCCGTAAATAGCTGCCCATCGGCCGCCACTTCAGGATTGGTCTGGAGCCAGGTTCCGATGCCGGTGGTAGCGATTTTTTTCGGGGCCTGTGGCTTGGTGATGTCAGCAATGATGACGTCGTCAACGTTGATATCGTCGACGATCATCAGGAAGGTTTCGCCGGTCGCGGTTGTCCAGGCAAAGGTATTGTGGACGGGGGTGTCCAGAAAGTTCTGTTTCAGTGCATGGGGCATGGTTGGATCGGTCACGTCCCAGAGCGAAATGCCGCCCTGTCCCTGCTGCTTGCCGCCGTTGCCGCCACCCACGGCCAGACCATTGCCCACCAGCGGACCGCAGGGTTCAAGGGAATGAATGAGCACGGTTTTAGCACCAACCTGATGGACTTTGACGTCATTGATCCGGGTGTTGGGTGGCGATTTGATCATGCCAATGGTGGTTGGATTCGCCGGGTCTCTGATGTCGGAAATATAAACGCCAGACCGGTCACAGGTAGGCTCTTCAAAAGTTCCGACATAGGCATATCCACCATAGGCCCAGACATCGGTGTACTTGCTATCTGCCAGACCACCCAGCGCATCATGACCAACCACCGAGAAACCGTAATTCACGTTGCTCGGTATGTGACCGTCAGGGTTGGGGGTATCGTGCAAGAGGTGTTTGTTGTCAGCTTTACTGCCGTCTGAGGAACTGTCGTCGTGAGCCCAGACCAGGGCGCTTGCGAGCGTCAGGCACAGGGAACCGACTAGCAGAGTCGATCTTATTTTCATTGGAACTCTCCTTGTATACAGGTTGTAGCGCGCCGTGTTCCTTTCAAAATGTCAGGTCATGGTTCTGTCCGGCGCGTTCAGAGATCGCCACATACTCCAGAACGATCTCACTGAGTGTTGACCGTTTCCTTCGATAAGCAAGCTTTATTGGATAAAATTTATCCAGCTTGTCGAACTTGCATTAACCACCGTTTGAAAGCGCAAGAAACGTCGTGACGCCGCAGCATTTTGAGATAAACGTAGGTCAGCCGGGTGTTGCGGTAGATCTGATCGCGGAGGCTGCTGTTGGCATCAGACCCATGAAAAGATATATCTATGGAGGCCTTGATAGCGGGGAGCTGGAGTCGGATGAAAGCCTACCAGGGACGGATCGCAGCGTTGCACCGGTCAGTTTCACCCACTGGTTAAGTTGTCACGACTATCGCTGCCCAAACCAAAAAGACCAAAAGCCCGGAGACGATAAGCGCGAATAAATGTGATTTTCTCTTCTTACTTGGGCGACTGATCAAAACCGATTGGTGAGGATCTTGAGGATTGATATAGACCGGCACCTCTGACCCACACACCCAGTCTTGCCATATTTTCTTGGCATCAGGCGTTTTATCACCAAACGCGTTGATCTCCGGAACCCAAACATCCTTGATAGAGTCAGCCACCACGGTGTTCATATAGTTCTGCCCATGGTGGCTATATTCATACTTTACTTCCGGGTAAAGATACCTTCTTTTTGGCCCATACTGAGATTCCATGATCCCCTTTTGACTCTCCTCTACCGAGCGCAAAACGGCCTTCGATTGAATCCAGTTTTTCTTTTCAGAGTAATGTTTTACTTTTAGCCCTCCGGCAAGAATCAAGGTGCCAGATATGATCAAGAGGAGATGATGGGCGAGATCCGGTAGTGCAATGGCAAACAGTCCAGCTACAGTAACAACCGCAACGAGACCGATAGAGACAACAAGAAAATCAGAATTGGATTCAATCAATTTCATCTGGTTTTCTGCATCTTAACGCGGAGCTTTGCAGCTATTTTGGAACCGCGAAGCGGCGGAAAAATTGTCCGGCAACAGCGGCTGGTTATGCATTATTCGTAGTGGCTCCAGAGTCTGAGGACTTTTACCACTTGCTCGTCCTCCAGTACTTGGTAGACCAAGCGATGCTGAATATTAATGCGGCGCGAATAGGCCCCCACAAGATCACCAATTAGCTTCTCAAACGGAGGCGGCTTGCGGTAAGGATCTTCCGCTATTAGCGCTAACAGTTCCTGGGCTTTTTGTTTGAGGCCGCTGGAGGCCAGCTTTTTTGCATCTTTCTGGGCCTGCTTGGTGTAAACCAACTTCCATGTCACCAGTCCAGTTCCTCATCGCATGCACCCACGGGGGTATCCATCCCTTCCCGAATAGACTCCCGCATACCGGGTACGGAGAGCAGGTAAAGTGTTTCCTGAATAGCAGACCAGTCTTCTTCGGATACCAGAACAGCTTTGTTCCTCTTACCCATGATGACGATTGGTTGGTGGGACTCGGCGGTCTCGTCAATCAACCGATAAAGGTTGCTGCGCGCCTCAGTAGCTGTGATTCCGGTCATGACGCACCTCTTGCGTGTTTAACTTTTAATCAAGTGTACGCCTATAGGTACGTACGTCAAGACGAACGTATTGCATAACGCCAATGTTAAACAGAGTTGCTACTCGCTATTGCCGCTATACGACGGTAATAACTTGAGGAATTCTTCGTCGCTAAGACCTTCATCCGGCACGGAAGGTCCATCAGCCTCAAACTGGATGATGAATTCACGAAAAGATTCTCGATAGTCTTCGCTCTCGAGTCCGCCTAGAGCGACAAACGGGCCTGTTGCTTCAACCGCATCTATCGCTGTTTCGTCGAACAACACACTCCCGCTACTCTCCATGATTTTAATGCCTTCAATTCTACCAGTCATTTGGGTGCTCAAAATGACCTTAACTTTTACTATGCCAGCAACCGAGAAAACCTCCGAAAGCTTCCAATTGTCAGTGACAGTACTATGAATTCTCTTTCTACAGTCCCCAACAGTCGCGCACAGCTCTGAGGGACTATCAGCAAATGCCGGTAGAACTGAGATCAGGAGGATTAGGAGCGCTATGGTTCTCATAAGTGTTTAACGCCTGCATAAGCGGCGGCCTGAAAAGGCCGTCCGGTGGAGGCCCTAGGGCCGGAACAAGCTTAATGCACTTGTTATACGATTACTCGAAAAGTGGCCGAAAAAAACTGCGCTCGTAGTTGAGAATACAGCGAGTTTCTTCCGCATATTTGAAGGCCGCAATACAGTCAGGATCATTGAAGGAGTCTTTCCTGTACTGCTCGTACTCTGCAAAGCTTGGGAAAGTGAACAAGGCCAGCGCAACATCGTTAGCGCCTTCCGAGGGCAGGAAATAACCGTGGTGTTGCCCACCAAACTTATTGACCAAAGGTATCCACAACTTCGAGTAATGCTCAAATTCCTTGAGCTTGTATGGATCAATCACGTACCGCAAATAACAGGTAACCACTTCACTCTCCTTGTATTAATCGTATAACAGCTTATTAGTTTGAGTTCGTATTAAACCGCAACGACACCATCCCGTCCAAACCTGATTCACAACCCGAATAACCACGATTTTTCAGACCCTTACCGCTCTATCTCGGGCGATTTTCGGGTTCCCAGTTCTGTGAAATGTGTGCATGCGTGTTATTTGTGCGCGTTTATGCAAATGAGATACAGCAGGCCAGGAATGTCCGCTTTTGTTTAAAACCCGATCTTGCAGATTACAAACTCAACGCACTGCCTCCCAATAACCCAGCGATCCTGTGTTTGTTACCACTAACCGACATACACCGCGTCAATCAGCAGATTTCTCGGTGTCAGGGCCCGCTCACAAAACGTACCCAGTCGCACTCGAAAGCCCTGCTCTTCCAGAAACACGGCATAATCCAGCACCAGCCATAGCTCCAAAGGTCGTCGAAACAGATGACGAACCAACTCATGGCGCCGAACCTGCTCCAATCGCTGTGCGCCAAACGCTAGCCAGGTATCAAAATCCACCCGCTCCGGTAATGTCAGATGTTTCTTGCCCGCGGCCCATTAACAGAACTGGCGAAAGTCTCCCCGACCGACCCAGCCGGGATGAGAAGGCACTGGCAAATATTCGTCCACCCCCCGCAGTGATCGTTGCAAACCATCGAAGCCCAGCCGCCACTGACTGAATGTATTCACCTGGTCGCGAACCCTTGCCGGTGCAGTCACGGTTTCTTCCACTGCCAGTTTCAAATCCGCTTTGGTCAACGCTAGGCCTTTCAACTGGTGGCGTGCAAATTCAGACAGCGGCCGGTAGTCGTTACTGGCAGAAAGGTGAAAACAACAGGGCGCAATACTCACTCGAGGTAATCGCTGGTTGGCTGCTCTGCTGAGCAACCGGCGATGCAGATCGCCACAGGCATGCAGCGCAACGGCATGGGCATCACCCGGCAGATGGAGGTCGTTCGCCATCACGTCCTGACAGCGCAAGGTGACCGAATCACCGAACTTCTGTGCCAGTCTGTTGCCGTCGTTGACCAGGGCGGGGTTCCATTCCAATCCCTGCACGGGATGGTCGCTGAAAGGCAACAAGGTGCGCGCCAGATGTCCTTTGCCGCAACACCAGTCAACAACCGTTGAGTTCAGGGGGCGGACGGCGCTGGCAAAAGCGCCGGACTGCAGGCGCTTGCGGCCTGGCATATCGTGGGCGCGGGTTTCAGGCAAGGTGCAGCCATCTTCATCACCCGAAAAGACCGGCACATCCGTCAGCTCTGGCAAGGTTGCCAGTGAAGGCATCAGAGCGGCCAATTCCCGGGACAGAGCCACGGGATCGGATTCAAACCGCTGGCAGTCTTCATCGCTCATGCGCGCAATGCGATCCGCCATATCCGGCCATTGTCGAGTCCATTCGGGGACAGGGTCAGTGAACGGGGTCGGCTGCCATAGGGGCCTGTGATCCAACAGCCAGTCGTTCAGTTGCCACCATCGACCGGCGTACCAGGAATCAGACAACGCTTACTCCTGAAACCGGGTCGGCCTGAACGGGTCCAGACAGATGTCCATTTGCTCGTCTTCCATCACCTGGGCGATCAGATGGGCGCTGCCAAGCGACATGGTCCAGCCGAAGGTCCCGTGAGCCGTGTTCAGATAAAGGTTCTGCCGGGGCCCCCGCCCGATCACGGCCGGGCCGTCTGGCGTCATGGGGCGGAATCCCGTCCAGGTTTCAGCCGCATCAAGGTCTGCGCAATCCGGAAAACGGGACTGCACCGATTTTCGGATGGTGGCCAATCGCGACTCGGGAATCTCCCGGTTAAAGCCCGACAGCTCAACAAAGCCTGACGCCCGCAACCGGTTGCCCAGCCGGGTAGACACCACTTTGAGCTGGTCGTCCATAACAGTCGAGACCGGTGCCCGGTTCGGGTCAATCAACGGCGCGGTCAGGCAGTAGCCTTTGACCGGGTAAATCGGCAGCTTCATTCCAAAGGGCCGCACCAGTTCGCCGGACCAACAGCCCGCGCTGATGACAAACGCATCCGCCTCGAGGGTGTCTGACTTGCCATCACGGTCTCGCACAGAAACCGCGTGAATTCGCTGGGCGTCACCAATCAAGTGATGGGCTTCTGAATGACACCGGAATTCCACCCCACGTTCCTTGCAGACGGCCGCCAGCGACTGACTGAACATATGGCAGTCGCCTGTACCGTCCGTGTCGTAGCTCAGAGCGCCGAACAAAGGGCTAGCGCCTGACAGGGCGGGTTCAGATTCCCTGGCCTCGACGGAATCAAGCAGCCGCGAGGGGATGCCCAATTCGTTCAACAGCGACTGGGTTTTGCGATAACCCTCCATGGCTTCTGGCGTGCTGGCAAGGTGCAACAGCCCTCGATGGCCGCCATCAAAATTCAGGGAGCAATCGGCTTCCAGGGCCTCGAACCGGGTTCGGCTATGCATGCCAAGACGCACCATGGCCCGCTTGTTCAGGCCAAACAGGCCGGGCGACCAGGCGTAACGTAATGTCGATATCAGGAATCTCAGAGTGGTCAGCGACGGCGGCATTTTCATCTTCAGAGGGCCGTCGGGGCTGAGCAACCAGGGAATGGCCTTTGCAATCATGGCCGGATCGGCCCAGGGATAGACCACCGCATAGGAACGCTGTGCGGCATTGCCCATACTGGTCTCGCGCCCGGGTTCGCCGTGGCGTTCCACAACGGTGACCTGATGACCGCGACGGTTCAGCTCATAGGCGGTCGTGACACCGACGACTCCCCCACCAATTACGACTACGCGCATGAACGACTCCTTAGCCGACGCCATTTTCTGCCAGTAACTGGCGGTATTTCTCCAGTATTTCTGGCTGTTCCTCGGGGTAATCCGGGGCCAATTGCTTGAGCGTGTCTGCCACCAATCCGGCAACCACCGCGCGCGCCTGGGGTTTGCTATCGCCGGGCACGATCAACCAGGGTGCATGATTTTCGTGAGTAGCCGCAACGGCTTCCTCGGCATAGGCCTCGTAGTGTTTGCGCTGCTTCCAGCCTTCGATGTCAGCTGCATCGAACTTCCACCGTTTACGGGGTTTGTCCAGGCGCTTCAGCAGTCGCCGACGGTGCTCCTCTTCCGAAAGGTTTAACCAGACTTTGATGAGCACGGTCCCCTCGCTGACCAGATGGCGTTCAAATTCCCGGATTGAACGATACCGACTGTTCCAGTCATAGCTTGCGGGGTCGTGCAAAGGCCAAACGCGCTCGGCAATGACCGCCTCATGGTGACTTCGATTGAAAGCCACCATCTCGCCAAACCCCGGCAGTACAGGGGTCACTCGCCAAAGGAAGTCGTGCCGTGCCTCCGCTCCCTGGGGTCGCCCGAATGACCAGGCATGGAAGCCAGCCGGGTCCGTATACGTCGCCAACGTCCGAATCAGGCTGTCTTTGCCACTGGTGTCAGGCCCCTGAACCAGAATCAGTAGTGCCTTTTTACGATTGGCCCAGAGCCTGCGCTGAAACTCGCCAATATCCTCCAGACTGGCCTCCAGCTCCGGCAGCTCTGCCTTGCTATCCAATTGTCTCGGGTAGTTGTTGAACTTCGGCTTTTGCGGATCGAATACCCAGCGTCTGGCGAAGTCAGTCCATTCCATTCAGACCCCCTATCATGGCCATGCAGGCCAACCATTGAACAAGCTGATACACTCTAAGCTTAAATTCTCAAGATAGCAGCCAACTGACTGGTTGCGATGGAGTGCAGTCGCCGACCATGAGCAAGAAGCGTCGTGAAATCCCGATCTTCGATCATCCGATTATCGAAACTCACTGTCATCTTGATTATCTCAAGGAGCGTCCGCTTGAGGACACCCTGGCAGAAATGCAACGAGTCAACATCGAACGGGTGATCACCATTGCAGTCTCTCCGGATAACCTCGGGAAGGTGCGGGAACTGAGCCAGAAAGCACCCTGGGTCTATGGCACGCAGGGCGTGCACCCTCACGATGCAGAATCCTATTCTGATGAGGCCGAAGAGGAAATCCGCGCCCATGCCACGGATGACAAGATTGTTGCCGTTGGCGAGATCGGCCTGGACTATTTCTACGACAACGCAGACAGAGACGTGCAGCGAGACGTTTTCCGCCGTCAGCTGCAGATTGCCAGTGACAGCGACCGCCCAGTGGTGATTCACAGCCGTGATGCCGACGACGACACCATTCAGATATTGAAAGAATTCGAAGGCCCGCTGAAACGCCGGGGAGTGATTCACAGCTTCACTTCCGGACCAGGACTGGCCGAGTATGCGCTGAGTGAAGGCTGGTGCCTTGGCTTTAACGGCATCACCACCTTTAACAAAGCTGAAAACGTTCGGGATATCGTGCGAATGACACCGATCGGCCAGATTTTGTTGGAAACCGACTCGCCCTTCCTGGCGCCGGTTCCCTATCGTGGCAAGGAAAACGCGCCTTTCTATATCCCGTTTGTGGCGGAAAAAATAGCGGAAGTGAAAGAGCTGCCGTTGGACCAGGTTTTGACTTCAACCTACAACAACAGCCTGAGGACGTTCTTCCCGAACGCATGATCAAACGCATTCCCCTATCGGCACTGAAGGTCGGCATGTACATCACCGACCTGAACAACGACTGGATACCTCACAATACCCGTCGCAAGCGGGGTATTATCAAAAAAGAGGAAACCATCGAGAAAATCCGCCAGATGGGGGTTCACTACGTTTACATCGACACCGCCAAGGGTCTGGACACCCAGGATTCAGAGCCAGCCCACGAAGTAGACCGCCGCAACGAGGAAAAGCTGGAAAAGGCCGGGGAGCTGACTCCTGGTACCACGAAGTTGGTGCCCGTCGCTGAAGAGTTCGCCCGGGCCCAACAGATTCATAGCCAGGCTCAGGGGCTGGTCGGCAACCTGCTTAACGACGTAAAGCTGGGCACCGCCATTGATGTCACCCCGATTCACGAACTCGCCGACGAATTGCAAAGTTCGGTGCTCCGCAACGCCAATGCCCTGAGCTGTCTGGGTCGCATTCGCGAGAAGGATAACTACCTGCTGGAACACTCGGTTAACCTGAGTGTTCTGATGTCGTTATTTGGCCGCTATCGCAAACTGTCTTCCGATGCATTACACCAGACCATTGTGGGTGCACTGCTTCACGATATTGGCAAGGTACTGACGCCCGATGAGATTCTTCACAAGCCGGGCCGGCTGACACGGGAAGAATTTGAGGTCATGAAAGCCCACGCCCGACACTCTCGGGACATACTGGCCGCTACCGAGGGCATTGGCGAGCTTTCCATTACCACCGCTGCCCAGCATCACGAGCGCCTGGACGGTTCCGGCTATCCGGAAGGTTTGAAAGGCGAGGAAATTTCAGTATACGGTCGCATGGTCGCCATAACCGATGTATACGACGCCATCACCTCAGACCGCGTTTACCACAGAGGCATGATGCCCACCCAGGCATTGAAAAAACTGCTGGAGTGGAGCGGCGACCATCTGGATCCGAAGCTGGTGCGTGAGTTCATTCGCTGCGTCGGGCTCTACCCCATCGGATCCCTGGTGCTACTGGAAAGTGGCAGGCTGGGCGCGGTGATTGAAACCAATGATGAGGATCAGCGACTGCCGGTGGTCCGCATCATGTACGACACCAAATTCCGGACTTATATTACGGTCAACACGCTTGACCTCTCCAGGCCAGACAATCAGGATCGAATCATTCGCTCTGTCGATCCTGAGCTGTATAAAATCGACGTAAGAAAATTCCTGACCTAACGAATCCCTGCCCTTCAGGCTGCTACGCAGACAGCGACAGAAACACAGCCATCAGGATGGGTGACAGGAAAGACAGCACAAACCCCGACGCAATGGCCACTGGCACACATTCAAGGCCGCCACTGCTTCGAATCACCGGCAGGGTGAAATCCATGGCGGTAGCCCCGCCATAACCGATGGCCACGCCCGGTCGCCGACCAATCAGCAGCGGGATAATGGCCAATGCGATGATTTCGCGGATGACATCGTTCAGAAAGGCAACACCGCCCCAGGCTGGCCCCAGCGCATCGCCAATCACGATACCGGACAAGGAATACCACCCGAACCCGGAGGCCAGCGCCAGGGACTGACTCCAACCCGTATCCAGCACCGGCACCAACGCCAGCCCACCAACCAGAGAGCTGGCAGCCAACACCAGCGCAATGCTGACTCCGTGACGATTGAGGAACAGGCGACGCAGTGAGAGGCCGGCATTGCGCAGTTGCAGACCAATCAGCAATAACAGAAGCATCAGAAGGGCGGTGGCCAGATCCTCCGTCATGGGAAGTTTTGGCAGTAGCCAATAACCAGCCACAACGCCAGCAACCACCGCCAACAGGGGCTTCAATCCCGCAAGGAATAATCGCCGGTAGCCATGGGAAACCGATTCAGAGGGCTCTTCGATAACCATGGGCTGGTAACGATGTAACAACCACAGACCAAGCAGATTGAACACCAACAGACCAATAACCAACGCAGACACCTGAAAGGCCATACCCGCCAACTGCTGGGAAAGACCGTCCATCTGGCCCAGCCCCAGGCCCAGCAGGCCTAGAATCAGGTAAATCAAGGCTTCCACGGAATGATGGATCAGCGTCATCAGCTGGCGGTTTTCCAGCCTGATGGCAAATCCAAGAAACAGGGGAGCCAGTATCAGCAGGGCACCGGTCAGCATCGGAGGTGGCGCGCCAGGTCAGTGCAGGACATGCTTGTTCCGATCCTGAACCAGCACCCACGGAGCAATCACCACGGCCCAGAGTTGGGCGTCTTCTTCATACCAATGACGGGCCTGGTCCGGGGTCACCTGCCCCACCTGATCCTGGGCCATCCAGTGCTCGAACGTTGCTTTGTTGTCTGCCGCCAGCTCAGCGGCCACAGCCAGAAGATCCAGGTTCGGTGAAACCCTCACCACGTGGCCACGGGCGAAGTAGGTTTGCAGGTCGCGCCACTTGATTTGCGACGTTTCGAGATTGAGCTTGGCGAGCAATTCGTCCCGGGAATCGTCAGAAGGCATGGGGAAAACCTCTGGTACTGGAATTTAAAAGGGCGCTAGCTTAACCGATGGATCAACAACTCTGCCAGATTTCCCTGACCCTGTCTGACAGTGTCATAGGGTCAAACGGTTTGGGGATCACAGCCACCGCCCCTTCCGCAAGATAGCTGGCCACCTCGTCGGACTGAACTTTGGCGGTCATGAACACTGCAGGCGTCTGTTCATGATTCGGCAACTGGCGAATGGCCTGCAAGGTTTCCGGGCCATCCATGCCGGGCATCATCACGTCCAGTATCACGAGCTGGGGTGCAAATTCATCTATAGCATCAATGGCATCCCGGCCACTGGCGCAGGTTTTCAAGGTGAAACCACCGACCGTTTCCAGTGCCACTTCCGCCACGGCACGGATATCTTCCTCATCTTCGACCAGCAGTATGCGCTGCAACGTGTCAGGCTGTGCCATTGCGTTCTTTTCCTTCTTCTTCAGGATGCCGTCGTTACACCGTTTCTACCGGCCCGTTTACGCCCATAAAGAGCCTGATCAGCGGCTTCAATAGCCTCTTCAGAACTGGCGTAGGCTGACAATGTCGTCAGCCCCACACTGAGTGTGACGTGGAATTCTCCGGAATTGCCCTCGAACGTAATCTTGGCAAAATCTTCACAGACCGATTCAAGCACAGTCACCGCCCGTTTCAGAGAGCATTCAGGCAAGGCCACGATGAATTCTTCCCCACCGTAACGGCCAATAATGTCGGTTTTCCGCAGCCGATGACGCAACAGGTTCGCCAGGCCCTTAATCACAAGGTCACCCGCCCGATGGCCCTGATTGTCATTGACCTGTTTGAAATGATCCAGATCCAGCATGGCGACCGCTGACTGATGTTTCAGTCGCTGGCAGCGGGCGTGTTCCTTCAAAATCTCGGTTTTCACAAGAGAATGCTTTAACAGCCCCGTCAGGCTATCCCGGGATACCAGCTTGTCGAGTTGCTTGGCGCGATAGCAGCGAATCTTTGCGGTTCGCAATAGAAACGAATCTGACACAGGCTTGGTGAGAAAATCATCGCCGCCCTTTGCCAGCGCCTCCAGCTGGATTTCGCGATCCTGCTCTGCAGACAGATAGACAATGGGGAGGCTCAGCCATTCTGGCTCGAAACGAAGCATGCGAGCCAACGCGGGGCCAGCGATCTCTCCCATTTGCACGTCCATCAATACGATATCCGGGCGGAACGCGGATAGCACCGACAACAGTCGGGCAGGGTCGCCAGTCACGGTTTCCACTTCCAGCCCGCCATTGGTCAGCACAAGCCGGTAATGCTCTCTCAATTCGGGATCGTCATCGACAATCAAGACCCGACCGCTCTCCGCATCGGCATGATCGGTCAACAGGCGTTCCAGGTGATCGGCCAGTAAAGGCAGATTCAGAGGGTCGCAAAAGAAGGCTTCAGCACCTTCACGGGCCAGGGCATATCTTCGCGGGTATGAGTCGGCGGCTCCCAAGCAAATAATCGGCAGCCCCGGAAACAGTTCTGCGCATTCGCCACCACTGGCCAGAAATACATCATCTCGAATGATCAGTGCAGACGGCACGTTCTCAGGCCGCTGTTGCCATTCCTTTACACTGGGCAACCAGGAAAATCGGTATCCATAGAGGGAAAGACCAGACGTCAGTTGAGTGGCTCTGCCAGGATCTGGATCAACGACCAGTATCAGCTGTTCAACCCTGGCCGTTGGGAAATTGCTCTTTGTTTGTGGTTCGGCCGTATCGGCCAGACGCAACAACCCCCTCAGCCCTGACAAACGCTGGCTAAGCTCCGGACTAATGTCCGAGGGCAACACCGGGGACGTCTGCGAATCCCCATCAAGAAAAGGCTTTAGCTGTACTTCGAGGCGTCTTGCTTCCTCGCCCAGGGCAGAGAACCCAAAGGTTCCTGCGGATCCGGCGAGCCGATGCAGAATGCGATAAGCCTGCTCCAACTGCTCATAGCAGGCTTCTGCGTCAGTGATGGATTGCGCAATTGCGTCCAGTGCGTCACATTCAACAACAGCCTTGTCCAGAAACTTTTGCTTCAACGCCTCCAGCTTCGAGCTTACTTCATTGCTAACCGGTTTGGGCATGATGACGTCTTAACTACTGTACTGAATGAAACAAACTTTCGTTTTACTTTCGGCTATCCTGCCATGAAAGCAAGTTTTTTATGTAACCACCAGTAGGATTGGCTCTTTTGACTCGGCTTTCTCTTGGGATCGGCTCCCGCCTTGCGGTCATCATTGTCTGTTTCAGCCTGACAGCCATTATTGCGGTCGCGGTGACGGCCTATCGTGCTCTCAACGAAGATTTTGAAAGCATTCTCACCGAACGGCAGGCCTATGAGGCTAGAAGAGTCTCTGAACAGGTGAGTGGAAGTCTACAACTGCGAATTGCGCTGCTGGAGGCGCTTGGCACGTCGCTGACAGACGGAGAAAAACTGTTACCGATTCAAGAAATAGAAACTTTCCTCGGACGCCAAGACAAGCTTCAAGCGCTCTTTTCCAACGGCCTTCTGGTGTTGGACGAAAATGCCACCGCTATCGCCGAGGACACCTTTGTTCCCAACCGGATAGGTACGAACTACGCGGATAGATCCCATTTCGCAAGGGCCATCGAATCCCGTCAGTCGGCGATCAGTCGCCCTATTATCGGTCGAACCACGGGGGTGCCCCTGCTGTCCTTCGTATCGCCCATCGAAAGTGCCGAGGGCGATCTGCTTGGTTTTCTGGCAGGCAGCATCAACCTGAATAAAACAAACCTGATTCCTCCGGACGCGCTCAGGCTCAGCAAGAGACAGCAGGCTGAGTTACTGGTGGTTGATACCGATAACTTTCTCTACGTGGAAACGAAAGAGGATGAGGAGGGCATCAAATCCCTGCCTGCCCCTGGGAAAAATCCGCTGATAGACGCTGCGCTGTCCGGGCTCACGCTTGGTGAGGTAAAAACTGAAAATGGCGACATCATGATCTACGCCACCAGCCATCTGGAGCGCCTGGGCTGGCTTTTTATCCGCGCAGTCCCGAAGGCGTATGCGAACGCACCGGCGACCGAATCCTTCAACAAGTTTCTCTGGGCCAGTATTCTGATTGTATTGATTGTTCTACCCATCGGTTACCTGGTCACACGATCTGCCATGGCGCCGCTGAACAACATGACCCGTCGAATCGGCAGAATGTCTGCTGCCGGCGGTTCGTCAACCCGGGTTGAAGAAACCGGACCGCCAGAGGTCAGGAACCTTGCCCGGGCCTTTAACCGACTCCAGGACGAGCGGGATGCCATTGCCAAACTGCAGGAGGATTTTATTTCCAACGTCAGCCACGAGCTGCGTACACCGCTCACTTCGATTAACGGGGCATTGCGACTGATCGAGTCTGGCACCCTTGGCGAGCTCCCTGAGAAAGCGGCCGATATGAGCAAGCTGGCACTTCGTAATGGCGAGCGTTTGCAACGGCTGATTTCTGACCTTCTGGACTTCAACAAACTCAACTCGGGCGAGGTCCGACTGGCGCTGGAATTCCAGAGACTGGCTCCGATCGTCTCTCAGGCCATCAACGGCAATCACGCAATGGCCCAGGAGCATAATGTAAAGCTGGAGAGTGACTGCGAACCCGGGCTGGTTGTCCATACCGACGCTCATCGGCTGCGACAGATCCTCGACAATTTCATCAGCAACGCCATCAAGTATTCCCCGACGGGTGGGCGGGTTCGGCTTGTAGCCTCCAGAACCGACGAGGGCAAGATCAGACTGACCGTCAGTGATCAGGGTGAAGGCGTACCCGAATCATTCAAACACCAGCTCTTTCGACGTTTTGCTCAGGCAGAAACTGGCACCAAAAGGGCTTCGAAAGGTACCGGGCTGGGGCTGGCCATCTGCAGAGAATTGGCGACACTGCTGGGCGGAGAGATTGGCGTCTATAACGATCACGGAGCGCATTTCTGGATTGACCTTGCTCCTGACACCACTTCGCAGGAAGGTCAATGAGCGTAAAATCCGATCCTCCGGTCTTCTTCCTTCTAATTTGGCTCTCCCGGTTGGGCGTCAGTGGCCTGGTGATTGCTGCCGCGATAAGCCTGGACGCCGCCATTACAGAACAGCACCGAAATGGTCTGAAACAAGCCTGGCAAACTCAGGTAGACGAGATAGCTCTGAACCTGCAGGCCGAGATTTTGCAGAACGTTCAGACTGTCTGGGGGCTGGCCGCTAACGTGGCCATTGAGCCCGACATAGACGACGACCGATTTAATCAGCTGGCCCCGGTACTGTTCCGGCTGGCTCCTGAATTGAAAAACATCGGCCTGGCTCCTGACCTGACTATTCGACACGTGTATCCACTGAGGGGCAACGAGGCAGCCATCGGGCTCGACCTGACTCGTCAGAGTCTTCCGCCCGAGGACGTTAAGGCGCTGAAAGAAAGCCGTCGAGCTATTTTCAACGGTCCCATCGATCTGGTGCAAGGCGGCAAGGGGCTGGCTAGCCGAATTCCGATTTTTACGAAAGAAACCGATGAATTCTGGGGCGTGGTATCGGTGATTCTGGACCTGAATAAACTCTACGACACGGTGAACCTTGCCGAATACCGGCGAGACCTGCGATTCGTGCTTGCATCGTCCAGCGACGTATCCGATACGAAAGCCATTTTTTTCGGCCCTCGCAGCACTGAGTGGTCAGACCCCGTATCCAGCACTCTGAGAATGCCCGGAACCACCTGGACGATTTTTGCAGAACCATCCAACGGCTGGCCCACCGCACCCGAAAACCCTCTGGTTTTCAGAGGATCGTTGATACTGGTTGCCGGGCTGATCATCAGCGCATTATTCTGGCTAACCCACCTGATGTTACGCGATCGTGAAATGCAATTGCGCTTCTGGGGCCTGTTTGAACTTGCGCCCCTCGGCGTTGGCCTTTTTAACGCCAGAAACGGTCGGGTTATCCGTGCCAACCCTCAGTTCCGCAAGCGGTTTGGACACAAGGCCGACACTCTCGATTTCTTTGAACAGGGCTTCCAGAGAGACGGTACTATGTTGGAAAAGCCGCTCGCGCTCCAGAAGAGACTTCGTGCGTCCCAACGAATCAGCGATATAGAAGTGTATTACCCGACTGACGAAACCACCGTCGCCCCGGTAAATTTGCGGGGCCTGAAACTGCTGGAGACAAGCAGGGACCCTGTTATCTGGTTGATCGCCGAGGACATATCAGAACAGAAAAAAGTGGAAACGATGAAGAACGAGTTCATCTCTACCATCAGTCACGAACTGCGGACACCGCTAACGTCCATCAGCGGATCACTTGGGCTGCTGACAAGCCAGGCGACGGGGCAACTACCGGACAGCATGGCCCGAATGATCGGTATTGCGCACCGCAATAGCCTGCAACTGACCCACATCATCAATGACCTTCTGGATATCGACAAACTGGTCGCGGGCAAAATGAAGTTCCGGATGGAGAACCTCATTCTTTCTGATCTGGTCAAAGAATCTGTGGAGAATATCGGACACTACGCCCGCGAACGCCAGGTTCGGCTAGAGCTCTCATTCCTGCACGACGTCAGGGTCATCACCGACCGCCAGCGCCTGACTCAGGCCCTGAACAATCTGTTATCCAACGCCATTAAGTTCTCACCGAGCAACGGCGCGGTTACGGTGTTCTCACAGTTGCGTAACGGCAGAGTCCGGCTGTGTGTTCGTGATGAAGGCGAGGGTATACCGGAAGCATTCCGACCGCAGATTTTTGAAAAGTTTTCGCAGGCGGATGGATCCAGCCGACGCCAGAAAGGTGGCACCGGTTTGGGCCTGGCCATTACCCGCGAACTGATGACGCAGATGAACGGGTCTGTGGACTTCGAGTCAAAACCGGCTGAGGGAGCCATTTTCTGGCTGGAGATGTCCGTGCTGGACGAAAAAACCCGGTGAGCAAGCCCACCGGGTTTCTTCATGCGGCGGTCAGCCTCAGGCTGATTTGAGCATCTCCCGCACTACATAGTGCAAGATACCACCGTGCTTGAAGTACACCGCCTCATTGGCGGTATCAATCCGTGATTTCAGGTCGCAGCTTTCAGTCGAGCCGTCCTTGTACTTCACCGTCATGGTCAGGGTCTGGCCAGGCTTGATCTCTCCGGAAAGCCCTTCGATGCTGATTGTTTCCTCACCCGTCAGTTTCAGGCTCTTGCGGTCCGTGCCCTCAGGGAACTGCAGAGGCATAACACCCATACCGATGAGGTTAGACCGGTGAATCCGCTCATAGGATTCCGCGACCACAGCGCGCACACCGAGAAGGCGCGTGCCCTTGGCCGCCCAGTCGCGGCTGGAACCGGTGCCATATTCCTTACCGGCAATGACCACCAGCGGCGTATCCTTCTTCTGATACTCCATGGCCGCATCGTAGATGGCCATCTGTTCGCCGGTAGGCACGAACTTGGTAAAGCCACCTTCGACGCCGTCAAGCATCTCATTCCTGATGCGCACGTTGGCGAAGGTGCCACGCATCATTACCTCATGGTTACCCCGACGGGAACCGTAAGAGTTGAAATCCTTGGGCTCGACACCGTTCGCCTGCAGATACTTTCCGGCGGGCGAATCCGGCTTGAAGGAACCGGCCGGTGAGATGTGGTCGGTGGTGACAGAATCCCCGAGCATCGCCAGTATGTTGGCGTCCTTGATGTCTTCGATCGCGTCCGGCTCTTCTTTCAATCCCTGGAAGAACGGCGGATGCTGGATGTAAGTGGACTTGTCAGACCACTCGTATACCTTGCTTTCCGGCACCTTGATGGCCTGCCAGGTAGCGTCGCCATCGAAAACCTCGGCGTATTCCTTATGGAACATGTCGGTTTTGACTTTCTCGACGGCCTCGGCAATTTCCTGCTGGCTGGGCCAGAGATCTTTCAGGTAGACCGGGTTGCCGTCTTTATCCTCGCCAAGCGGGTCCTTGGACAGATCCAGCCGTACATTTCCGGCCAGCGCATAGGCCACTACCAGGGGTGGTGACGCCAGCCAGTTGGTTTTCACATTGGGATGCACCCGGCCCTCGAAGTTGCGGTTGCCAGACAGCACAGACGCCACCGTCAGGTTACCGTCGTTGATGGCCTTCTCCACGGCGTCCGGCAACGGACCGGAGTTACCGATGCAGGTGGTGCAGCCGTAGCCCACCAGGTTAAAGCCAAGCTTGTTCAGGTCGTCCTGGAACCCGCCCACCCGGAGGTAGTCGGTCACAACCTTGGAACCTGGCGCCAGGGAGGTTTTGACCCAGGGCTTGGTATTCAGACCCTTCTCAACCGCTTTCTGCGCAATCAGGCCGGCGGCCATCATCACGCTGGGGTTCGAGGTGTTGGTACAGGAAGTAATGGCCGCAATCACTACGGCGCCTGGATCCAGCCGGGTCGTTTCGCCGTTCATGGTCAGCGGCTGACTGGCGGCGTGCTCATAGCTCTTGTCGATACCCACGGCGGTTTGACCGCCTTCAGACTCCAGTTTGTGGTCGTTGGGCTCTGCCGGACCTTCGCTGGTTTCCATAATCAGTTCGAAGGCCGACTTCATGTTCTTCAGGGCCACACGGTCCTGAGGACGTTTCGGGCCAGCCAGGCTGGCCTCTACTTCGCCCATGTCCAGCTCGAGCTTGTCGGTATAGACCGGCTCATGGCCGGGTTCGCGCCACAGACCCTGAGCTTTGGCATAGGCTTCGACCAGTTCAAGTTGCTCTTCGTCACGACCGGTTAACTTCATGTACTTGATGGTTTGTTCGTCCACCGGGAAGAAGCCACACGTGGCACCGTATTCTGGCGCCATATTGGCAATCGTGGCCCGGTCAGCCACCGGCATATCCTTCAGTCCGTCGCCATAGAATTCGACGAACTTGCCCACCACGCCTCTCTTGCGCAGCATTTCGGTAACCGTCAGCACCAGATCGGTGGCGGTAATACCTTCACGTAATTTGCCGGTGATTTTGAAACCAACCACTTCCGGAATCAGCATAGACACTGGCTGGCCCAGCATCGCAGCTTCCGCCTCGATACCGCCAACACCCCAGCCCAGAATGCCCAGGCCGTTGATCATCGTGGTGTGAGAATCTGTGCCAACCAGCGTGTCGGGATAGGCCACGGTTTTGCCGTCGATCTCTTTCTGCCATACAGTTTTGCCCAGGTATTCAAGGTTCACCTGGTGGCAGATGCCGGTACCTGGCGGCACCACACGGAAGTTATCGAAAGCCTGCTGGCCCCAGCGCAGGAACTCGTAGCGTTCCTCATTGCGCTCCATTTCAATGGCCACGTTGTCCTTGAACGACGACGCATCACCAAACTTGTCCACCATCACCGAGTGATCGATGACCAGGTCGACGGGCGACAGCGGGTTGATCATCGCCGGATCTTTGCCAGCCTCTTTGACCGCGGCACGCATGGCCGCCAGATCCACCACGCCGGGAACCCCGGTAAAATCCTGCATCAGCACCCGGGCTGGGCGGAACTGGATTTCGGTGTCAGACCGACGGTCTTTCATCCACTGCACCATGGCATCAATGTGGGAGCGATCCACGGTGGAATCGTCTTCGTTGCGCAGCAGATTTTCCATCAGCACTTTCAGAGAAAACGGAAGACGATTCAGGTCTCCCAGGGTCTCGGACGCTTTGGGAAGACTGTAGTAATTAAACGTTTTGCCGCCAGCATCAAGGCTGGAAAGGGTGTTCAGACTGTCTTTACTGAGACTTTGTTTCGACATGTGGTGCCTCCTTTTCCGTCGTTATGCGAAGATTCCGGAAGGCTCTGCGAAGCCCTTTCATCAATCGCCCAACCGTCAATGTCCGACGACCCCAGACTGATGGAAAGACTCCCTAGTATGAACTTATCCTAAACTATTGCAGCAATTAGAAAGAGTTCAACCGAAGGCTGATGAATGTTCGGCATCACTGCTGTGAATACCAGACAGAGGTCGTAGAGCCGGAAAACTCACCCGTTTCAGGTTTCGAGCAGATTAGATGCGATAAAGTTTTACCAGATCGTCCAGTTTTTCGGTCACCGACTCAAGTCCGTTTGCCATCGTCCTGACACGCTCGGCCTCAGACACGACATCGTTGTTGCGAGTGGCCACGGAGTGAATGTTCTCGTTGATCTGTAGCGACGTGGTTGCCTGCTCTTCAGAAGCCGACGCAATTTGATGGTTCATATCGGAAACCTCGTTGATGGCAACCTCAACCTCTCGTATGGCCTCCTCGGTTTCACGCATTGCGCGTGTGGACTCCAAAGATCGCGTGCGCCCCATCTCCATCGAAGCTTTGGTCGCTTCAGAAATCTCGCTCAATTCATCAACCGTCGCACGAATCTGATCAGTAAATTCCTGCGTTCGCTGGGAAAGCGCCCTGACCTCGTCTGCTACGACCGAAAATCCGCGACCATGTTCACCGGCTCTTGCCGCCTCGATGGCAGCATTCAGAGCCAGCAGGTTGGTTTGCTCCGAAATCGCATTTATTGAGCCGACGACGGAAGAAATGGATTCGATTTTTTCGCCCAGCTCGTCCACTCTTTTCGCGCTGCTTTCCAAAGCCTCACTGGTCGCCTCGGTCAGGTTCGACGCGTTACTCATTGCCTCGCCACCCCGTGTGGCGGCCTCAGAAGCCTTGGTCGCAGCCTCGGAAGCCAGTTGGGCGTTGCTGGCAACTTCCTGGATACTGGCAGACATTTCGTTAGTCGCCGTCGCCGCCTGGTCCGTCTGTAGCTGCTGTTCGTTGGCTATTTCCCTGGTGGTGTCACTCACAGCGGTCATTCCGTCCGCGTTCGAACGCAGCTGCGTCGACAATTCTCTGAGCTTTGCAATCAACTCCACAATCCGGTCGAGCATGTTGTTGAACGAGGTCGCCGTTGCGCTCTTATCGGCGTTTTCAAGACGAACCGTCAGGTCGTTATTACCGTCGAACCCGCGGACAATCTCGATAATCTCGATTGACTGTTTCTGCTCTGCACCCATTTGAAGTGAAAAGAACACAAGGATCGCCGCTTCAAACACAACAAACGCAGCATGGAGAAACGCAATCGACCAGCTGCAGTCGTAGTTGAACACCATCAACGACATATCGTCGAGTGAGGCTCCACCCAGCTGAAGCCCCGTCAGTGCCAGATGGTGAACCGCAATCACACCGGCGGCGACCACCACGGGAAGCCAGTCACGATAGATAATGACCAGAGCGAGCGCGGCAAAGATATGAAAGTGCATTTCAATCCGCCCCAGCTGGGCCTGGATCATGATCGCAGAGAACAGCATCAGGCAGATCGCATACAGGCAGGACAATACCCGGGTGCCGCGAAGGGTAAAATAGCCTGCTGCGGCCAGGCCACCGACCAGCAGCGAGGAGACCAGAGCAAACGTCGTGGTCCCGTAATTCATCGGCACCAATAGGCCAACCACAGGTATGTGGGCCAGCAGAATGAACAACACCTGGCGATCGGTGCGCTCGCGTAAATTTTTTTCGTAAGACTGGGTGTTCACCGCTGTCGTCATGTGGATTTCTCGTTATTTATATCTTGAAGTAAGCGTCGAATATCCGGTTCGAGCGCTTCATCCGTGACGGAATGACAGGCAGGGATACTGCTATCAAAAGCGCGGAGGTTAAAAGCATCGCGGCCGCAGTGTTTTTCTTCACTTATATTTTCTCTGTAGAGATAAGAGCGCGCCTGCCGGCACTCTACGACTCAATTATAGTTGCATAATGCAGATAAATGGCAGAAGTTGTCCGGCGATGTCAGGAAATACGGTCGCGAAATGCGTCAGATCAATAAATATTGTTATCTAAAGTAACCTTGAAGTTCGGCAAGCCCTACATCTGACGATCACCGTACAGCTGGGCGTATAGCCCCTGCTGAGCGATCAATTCATCATGATGCCCTTCTTCGGTAATAAAACCATCCTCGAAAACGTACACGCGGTCTGCCTGTTTAACGGCGCTCAACCGATGAGCGATGATCAACGTCGTTCGCTGCCTAAGGAAGGCTTCCAGGTCCTTGTGCAGCTGGTATTCGGTTTCCGCATCCAGAGCGGACGTGGCCTCATCCAGAATCACCACCGACGGATCGGACAACACCATTCGGGCAATGGCCAGGCGCTGCCGTTGACCACCCGACAGCCTGACACCCTGACGACCAATCATGGTATCCAGGCCATCCGGCATATCGGCCACCGTATGATCCAGCTGGGCGATTGCCAGCGCCTGCCAGAGCTCATTGTCGCTCTTGGTGCGGCCCAGCGTCAGATTTTGCCGCACGGTATCGTTGAACAGGGCCGGGTGCTGGAGCACCGTCGCCACGTTTTCCCTCAGGCACGGTAAACCGATTTTCTGAACCGGCACGCCATTGAACAGGATCTCCCCCTCCTGCGCTGTGTAGAGACCAAGAATGACCTGAACCAACGTAGATTTTCCGCCGCCACTGGCCCCGACCACAGCAACCTTTTCTCCGGCGGCGACGTGTAGATCAATGCCCCGTAGTACCGGTTCGTCGCCATAGCTGAAGTGAATGTTTTTCAGCGTCATATCCACCGTGTGACGATCGCGGAACGGGTTTTCCAATGCGGGATACCGGGGCTCCTCTTTCAGCGCCAATAACCGGTTAATTCGACCCAGGGCTGCGTTAGCGGCAAACCACGCGTACTGCATGTTCAGCATTTCCTGAACCGGCGTGAGCATGAACCAGAGATAGCCAAAGATGGCGAACATCATGCCAATGCTCAGGTCACTCAACAGCACTGTCACCATGGCAGCGGCGCGGAAGGTATCCACGCCGAACTGGAACAGGGCAAAGCTGGCGCGACTGGCCGCATCGCTGCGCCACTCGAACTGGATGGCGTGATCACGCACCGTGCGGGCTCGGGACACCAGATGCTGCAGGTAATGGCCTTCACGGTTGGCGGCGCGCAGCTGGTGTATGGCGTCCAGGGTTTCCGTGAGATCCCCCTGAAAATCCTCGTAGGCGCTGTTTTCCTGACGTTTGAGTTCCTTGACTCGTTTGCTGATCAGCATGGTGAGAAAAATCACCAGCGGATTGAACAGCAGAATCAGCAAGCCCAGTTGCCAATGAACCCACACCAGCACAAAGGCCGTGCCGGTCACTGTCAGGCTGGCCACCAGAAAGCGGCTGATGGTGGTGCCCAAAAACTGGTCGATGGTGTCCAGGTCGGTGATGAAATGGCTGGTGATACCGCCGGAACCACGGGTCTCGTACTCAGACATGGCGACCCGACGCAACCGCCCTAACAAGCGCGACCGGATCCGGAACACCACGTCTTTGGAAATCTTCGAAAACTCCCGGGACTGGGCCACATTGAAACTGAGCGCCAGCAATCGCAGCAGGAACGCCGTCACCACCATCAGGCTGATGTAGACCACCGGTGTGTGCCAGGCCTCGGGCAAAAAGGTCTGCATGAAAGGCAGAACCGGGCCCTGCTCATCCAGCAGGACTTCATCCACCAGTACCGGTAATAGCAGAGGGATCGGAACACTAACGGCCGTGGCCAATATCGCTAACAGGTTCGCCCGGACCAGGCGCGGCTTATGCTTAAGCGCCAGAGACAGAATACCTCGCCAGGTATAGGGCCGCTCCGGCGTGGTGTCTTCACCGTCCTGAAAATGGCTGTCCTCTCGGCTTCGCTCTTGCAGCCGTTCCCCTACCTGTTCCAAACAGCCTCCTGAAAAATGCGCGCGGTCAGTGTCATACGTCTCCCGTCGTGTGCCAGATTTACCAGACTGGCAACTGGTGACCCAGGCCACCATCTGCCATCATTACACCTATACTCTCTGATTGTCCGAGCCAGAACCACTGTGAAACACGACTGCCACTACCATCCGGGCGACCCGGCCAAATGGCATTGCGGCGAATGCCAGGTCCACTTCTGCTCGCGTTGCATGCCTGACGCAGATCATCGCAAACAGCACGCCCTATGCCCTATCTGCAACCGGTCAATGCGCTATCTGGGTGCCGCTACTGAGGTGGTCCCGTTCTGGAACCGGATCGGAGCATTCTTTCGCTACCCCTTCAGTACCGATCCACTGGCAGTTATCGCGATCTGCACACTGGTGCCCTTGCTGCTCAGCAACAACCTGATCGGTCTTATCGTGACCCTTGTGCTGGTGCTGGCTCTGCTGAAATACACCTATGCCGTGGTCAGACACACGGCCGAGGGCCACATGAAGCCGCCCCCCCTGTCGGTGGCCTTCACCGGAAGCGGTTTCGACATTGTGATACTGCAGTTGCTGGTGTTCATCCTGATGGGGGCGCTGGTCACCACCGCCGGCATGGTGGGCGGGCCAATCCTGATGATGGTGGCTGTGGCACTGGTTCTACTTGCACTGCCAGCCAGCGTCATGGTGCTGGCGATGGAGCACTCGGTCATCGCAGCAGTCAACCCGATGAATCTGGCGGTGCTGATTTCACGAATCGGCAGCTCTTACTTCCTGCTTTATCTGTACCTCATCCTGATTTCCATGGCATCGGGCGCCGCCCAGGAATTCGCCTATAACCACTTTGCACCTCAACTGGCCAATATTGTGGCGGGGTTCCTCAACAGTACCTTTACCCTGATTCTGTTCCACATGCTGGGGTATCTGCTGTTCCAGTATCAGGAAGAATTGGGCTTTGCCAGCGACCATCAGGACGAGGAAAGTCTGTCGGAAATGCAGGGCCGCGACCGCAGCCACCGGCTTGAGGCAGATATCGATATGAACCTGAAAGACGGCAACTACGATCGGGTTCAGTCGATGCTTAAAGAAAGCCTGAAGCGTGACCCGGACAATGCGCACCGTTTGGCGCAGATGTACGCCCTGCTGGTGGCCCGTGACGACCGGCAGGAAATCTACCGCTATCATCCACGGCTGCTCACCATGTTGGCGGACAAGAACGACGGCGACAGCATGGCAAGTTTGCTGGAAAAGATTGAGAGTGTTGAACCTGGCTTTCGCCTGAATGACCCGGAACTGGCGCTGCAGTGCGCAAAAACCCTGTATCACCGGGGCCAGTTCAAGCCAGCGCTAAAGCTGCTGCAGGATTTCCACAAGCGTTTTCCCGACAGCGAATGCTTGCCACCGGCCTATCTTACCGTGGCGCAAGCCCTGGCCAACGGGCTGGGACAATGGGAAAAAGCGACGGCGTTTCTGACGTTTATCAAAAAACGCTGCGTGAACCACCCATTGCACGAGCAGATTGATGTGTACCTGCAACAGGCGCAAAACCGCGAGCCACTGAAGGGCCCCAAAGCGTCATTTAACGTAGAGTAACCCGCGCCATCAAACGCCGTTAGACAGCAACTGGCGGTAATGGCGTGCCTTGGGGGACATCTGGCGTTTATCAAACTCTTCAACCAGCAACCGACAGGCCTCACTGGCCAGGCTCTGGTCCCCGGCACTGCGCAGGCGCTCAAACGCCCGCTCGGCGGACTTCAGGTCGTCGTTTTTCAGCGACGTAAAGAGCACACGGTTGTGATCTTCCGCGTCCAGAGGCCCATGGCTCTCGCCAAGCCGCATGTATTCTCCCCAGATTTCAATGGTGCGTTCGGGCTGTCGGCGCGCCAGGGTTTCGTGCATCAGTTCTTTCGCATACTCACGGTAAGCCGGCTGATCCGGCCGCAACTTGGCCAATTGATACAAGTGCTCCAGCAGCACCAGGCGATCAGGATAATGAGCGCGTAATGCCTGGAACTGGCGGGTTGCCAGATCAAATTCCATGCGTCCGAGACTGGCCATCGCCTGGGCGTAACCGGTGGTGAACCTTTCGTCCTGTTCCTCTTCTTCCGGTTCAAAAAACTCTTCTTTCACCTGAAGCCAGCTTTTACCCAGCAACCAGACCAGACCGGCACCCGCGATCAGGCCGCCAGCGTGAGCCATGTAGGCAATACCCGTGGCCCCGGCGAACCAGTAATCATAGATTTCCTTGCCCAGCCACACCGGTAACATGGCCAGCGCGGGTGCACGGACGTAATTGAAATACACCCCCACAAAGTAGAAAAACCGGATTTTCTGCAATCCGAAGATGGCCACATACATGCCCATCAAGCCCGAAATAGAGCCGGAAGCACCGACCAATGGCACCGGGCTGCTGGCCGAAAACGCCGAGAACACCAGGCCGGCGAACGCACCACAGAGCAAGTAGGCCATCAGGAACTTGCCCGGCCCTAGCGCCTTTTCCACGGTGAAACCCAGCAGGAACAGAAACACCAGGTTACCGATGATGTGGCCCCAGCCACCGTGCAGAAACTGGTGAGTAATCAGCGTATACAGCGACATCTCTGCAGGCACCAGTCCCAGTTGCCGGGCACTCATCCGGTTCACGTATTGCGTCTGGATCTCGCTGCGCTGTTCCATCCAGGTCCGGCGCTGTTCGGGTGCCCAAATGACCGACCGGTTCGCCAGCAAATAATTGTAGAACTCTGCATCGAACACCAGAGAAGCCGCAATCCAGAAGTCCTCGCCCTGCTCCCTTAACTGGGTAAAATTCTGCAACTGCTCGACACGACTCTGCTCCCCATCGAGGCGGATCTTGCGCTGCAGATAATCCTCATACGCCGGCGCTTCCAGGGCCTGGAGATCGGACTCCAGATACGCCTCGATGGCTTCGTTGGCCAGGCGATTGTCATCGCCCTGATAAAAAACGAACACCAGCAGACAAGTCAGCATCAACCCCAGGGTCATCCAGGGTGGGCGTTTCCAGTTCACGGATTTTTCGACGGGGAGAATCAGCATAGATCAGCAAGTGTCATTCAGGGGGTTGTCATAATTCATCATAGTTCGCCTTAACGATCCTGCTTTTTACCACAGCGTGGCCTTATTTTCGCGGTGTAATGAACCTGAAGCGAAAGGGTAAGACCATTCGCCTATTGCGGTTGTTCCGGCCAACACGAATAGTTGCCGGAACAATAAAAAGAACAGATAACATCGTCGAGGAATTCATCATGACTGTACTTGTACTGGACAACCCGACATTGCTTGCCAGTGTCTCTCTAGCCGCAGGGATGCCCCTGCAAGTGGCAACGACGGATCAGACTCCGAAGCGCCCGCATCGGCTGCGTTTTCACTTCGGTTTCAACCAGCACCGTCTCAACGAGGAAGACCAGGCATTGCTGCGCCAGCATGCTCTATGGCTAAAACACAACCCTGGGGCCAGTGTGCACATTCATGGCCACTCGGATGTCTTCGGGGTGGGTGAATACAATCAGTTTCTGTCGCGATTGCGGGCAAGCACCGCGGCCAAACTGATGATTCGACAGGGGGCGAGAGACTCTCAGATATCCATGACAGGATGGGGCAGTGATAAACCGCTGGCCAGGCCCGAAGATCACGCGGCCAACCGGCGCCTCGAGCTGGAATACACCATTGTGGATATGGCCCGGGCCCTGTAACCAGGGCCGGTACCCAATGCCGGCGCGGCTACCCGTAAACCTGAACCACGTTCCAGATAAGCAGCAGGGCCACCACCAGAATGGCCAGCCAGGTCAGAACGGTGCCCGCCAGACGCGCCACATGCGGACCTCCCTTGCCATTGATCATGCCGAAGGCGTGCAATAACCGGCCTACCACCAGCCCCATGCCACTCCAGTACACCCATGTGCTGGGCACGCCGTTAAGTTCGGCAATGGCCAGCATAATCAACGCCATAGGCGCGTATTCGATCAGATTGGCCTGTGCCCTTACGGCGGCCTGGAAGCCTCTATCCTCAGTAACGCCCAGCCCCTTTTTGAACTTGAGACGGTAGCGCACCACCAGGGACGACAGGACCAGAAGAAGCAAACCTAGTACGGCCGCAAATACTGCGGTAACGGGTACGATCATCGTCAGGCCTTCTTGATGGCGCTAACGATCGCCAGCAGCAGCACGGCACCGACGGTCGCCGTCACCAGCTCCCCGACAGCCCCCTGTGCGGCCAGGCCAAGCAGACGAAACACGAAGCCCCCGAGAAAGGACCCGACAATACCAATGCCAATATTGGCCATGATGCCAAACCCGCGCCCCTTCATGATCAGGCCCGCGAGCCAGCCTGCAATACCACCGATGATCAGAAACAGAATCAGATTCATAACCCACCTTTCGATTCAATGAGGCCGAGTGACTTGCCAACTAGCCTATCGGGAGACTGCCCGTTTTCCAGATTTGCTTCAAGCACTTCCGCTGACCGCCGTCACACTACGGATCAGCTACTGGTTGGCAGCGTTTCTATGGTCTTCTGCATGGCCTCATGGCAATCACGCATGAGGTTGGGGATATCGTCCGATGTCAGACCGTCCGTTTCCACCGGCGGCAGGACGCGGATGCTGACCGACTCACGTCGCCCGCTCCAGCCCGATGTCTTGTCGTGATAGGGGCTGACACAGATCATGGTAATCGGCGCACCGGCCGCAACAGCAGAATGAAACGCCCCTTTCTTGAAGCTCTGAAGGCCACGACCACGGCTGCGAGTGCCTTCAGGGAACACCCACAGGCTTTTGCGCTCTTCCCGAATGGCATTGGCCGTCGCCCGCATCACCGCAACGGCTTTGGTGGATCGTCCCCGATTGATTATCACGTTGCCACCTAGCCAGAACACCTGCCCAAAAAACGGCACCCACACCAGAGAGGACTTGCCAACAGTCACCGTGCGGCGGGGGAGTAAGTCACCCAGAATGAACAGGTCGTCGTTGTGTTGATGATTGGCAATGACCACGGTGGGGCGGTCGGTGGGTATGTTGTCTTTGCCGCTTACGGTGCACTGAATGCCCAGAAGGGCTCTTCCCACCCTGGCGATCACCCAGGCCAGATATCGGTTGTTATCCGGGTTAAAAGGCCGCGCCAGATAGAAAAGCAGAGCGAACAGGCAAATCACCGGTACGCTCAACCAGGCGAGCACTTTTCTCAGCAATCCCATTTAAAACACTCTGTGGCTGTTATATGGCGCACAAGTGTACGCCAATTTCAGCTTTCGACAACTGACGGATATCCACTAGACGTTGCTACGGCTTCTACCACATAGCGTAGCGGTCCTCGGCTTTCCAGGCCATCAAACGGGTAGCAGGTCACCAACAAAAGCGCGTCTTCCGGTAGCGCATCGGTGTTGATCAATTGATGACGACTGTCCACCACCCGTGTAGCGCTGACCCGAAAGCTTCGCCACTGACCATCACGATCCTGAAGTCGCAGTCTACTGCCTCTCTTAAGGTGTTCGAGGCTTTTGAAATGAGTGTCCCGATGACCGGCAATCACCGTTGGCCCGGCCCGTCCACCATCGCCAAACACCTGTCCCGGCCCGAAGGCCAGGCTTTCGCCGTGAGCACCGTCCAGAACGATCATGGATTGCTGAGGCTCAGCAAAATTCAGCCGGGCAACCGGCCAGGTGTCTGCCCAGGGCCAGGGCCGAACCTGTTGTTGTCGCGCCTGGCTTTCCGCCCAGGCCAGCTCCAGTAATTCCTGAGCAATCAATGCCTTGAACGGGATCCACAAGCCGAACGCCAGGGCAGCAAAAGAAGACACGGTAAAAAGACACAGCAAGGATTTCATACAAAGACCCTCCGCCTGAGCAAACCAATGGCGCCACTGATCATCAGCCCGAGCAGACCCAACGCCTGCATTAGCGGGGCCCAAGTGGCCGTCTGGGGGTATCGCAACATGCCCGCGCTCGAGCCGGCGGGCAGTAACGTCGGAACACTGTCGGAGGTAAGCGCCGATTCCGCAGGCCGGGCAGGTGTTTTGTCCACCGCCAGGAAACTGGTGTAGGGAGTGATCAACTGGTGTTCCAGGCCCAGGGCGGTTACCTGCGCCTGCACCGTGGTTTCTGATTCTTCGCCCTTGCTTTGCCCCAGCGTTCGGGCCGCTAACAGTCCATCAATCTGCTCCCTGGCCCAGACGCGATGCAGCCCCGATCCAAGGGCTGCGTTTTCCAGATTCAGGGTTTCGGTCCACTGACTGCCGTCTGGCAATCGGCCAGACATCGTCAGGCGACCGTTAGGCTGATGACCACGTACGACCTGAACCATCGGCTCGCCCAGGAACAGGTCACCGATTCTTCTGGGCTGGGCATTCTGATTGGCGCCGCTTTGCGGCCAGTCTACCTGAATGTCGGTCAGCACCGGCGATTCCATCTTGCCAAACAGCTCATCGAGCGGGCGTTTCACATCCGATGTGCTGCTGATGGCGGTGTAGGTGCCACGGCCGTATCGGGCGGCCTCACGCATGAAATGCATGTTTGGGGCAGAACCGATGCCCACCGTGAACAGCCGGGTATCACCCAATTGCTGGCGAATCTGGCGAAACAGTGCGGCCTCATTGCCCACAGATCCGTCGGTAATGAAAACCACCTGTCGCAGTCGCTGGTTGCCGGCCACCGTCTCGACGCGGTGATCTTGAAGGGCCGCGTCCAATGCCGGTGCCATCTCCGTGCCGCCGTCAGCGGTCAGATTGCGAACATAGCGATGTGCTCGTGCCAGGTTGTTGCCGTTGGCCGGTACCGACCCCATGAACAGGGACGCCGTCTGGCTGTTAAATTGAATCACGTTGAAGGTGTCATCCGGGCCAAGGGTGCCCAGACCACGCATCAGCGATTGTCGGGCCTGACGTATGGACTCTCCGGCCATCGACCCGGACGTGTCGATCACGAACACCAGTTCTCTGGCGATTCGCTGTTCCGATTCCAGGCCGGGAATCATCATCGCCATCAGGTAGTCCTCGCCCTGCCACTGCTCCTGAAACACGGCCGCCGATGGCGCCATGCCTCTTGCAGGCGCCCAACGCACCACCATATCCCGATCCATTGGGATGGTCGTTTGCTCCGGCGTGACTTCCACCGAATGACCGTTCCAGGTTGAGTTCAGCTTGTGGCTGGGGCTACTGACACGGCTTACCGGCAGGCCGGCGTTGATATTCATGACTACGGTGGCGTTATGGCTGTCAGGCTGAAGATCGGAACGCCGCACAGTAAAAGGGCTGATTTTGTCTGCGTCTGGCACCTCTCCGGTCGGAGTCGCCCAACCACCCTGCCACTGCCTGGGGCCAGCAAACGGGTTCTGATTCAGCGGCTTGCCCGGCATATACCGAGGCGTCATGGTGGTGGGCAGGCGCAGCTCGAACAGGCCAGACTGATACCGAACGGCCTGCTGGTAATCCAACTCCACCACAATGGCCTCGCCCGGCGGTATGTTCGCCAGATGCGTGGTGAACAGGTTCGGCCGCTGCTGCTCTACCCTGGCGGCCTTCCGCCCCTCGCTCTTGGCTTTGGCGTATTCCTTTTTGGCCACCGCTTTTTCGCGGATTTCGCCCACAATCCTGCGTTCGCCCGCCGTCATGGTGAGGCCATAGACACTCGCTCCTTCTGACAGCGGGAACACGAAAACCGCCTCCCGCCAGTTCTGACTAGGGTTGCGGAAGGTCTGCTTCAGATGGACATCGGCAATCAGGCCGGTCACGTCCACCTGATAATCGGTATTAATCAAAGTCGCCGATTCGGTAGCTCGCCCCTGGTTGTCCACAAATCGCAGCTGACCCACACCCTGTTCGCGCTCATTTGCTTCGGCAAATATGGGCTGAACGAACAGCAACAGCAGCATTGCCAGCCAGAGAGAAACACCTTCCATGATTCGACGAACACGACGGCGATCAAGCAGGGTTGTTCGCTTGCTCTGGCGATGCGCGGGCATCGATAGTGAGTAGGTTCGCAGCATAATTCGGTTCCTTTTCCAGCCTGATGAAACGGCTCCGTATCGGGAGCGATTGCAGGCTATTTCAGCAACCGGAAAAGACGATCCGGTGCCAGAAAAAGACAAACTGCCCGGTAAAAAATGATGAATTGTGGCGAAGGCGCTCTGCGCTCTTGTTCTGACACCGCACCGTGGTTAAATGGGCCCTGTGTTTACAGGAAGCCGATTCGAGTTATGAAGCGTCATATTGTGCTGATTGAAGACGAGCCCGCCATCCGCGAGAACTATCGCGATGCGTTTGAGCGTCGCGGTTACCGCGTGTCGACCTACGGCGACCGGGCCAGCGCCTTTCAGGCGATGCGGACAGCGTTACCGGACCTGGCGATTATCGATGTGGGCCTGGGCGATGAACCTGAGGGCGGCTTTACCCTTTGCCAGGACTTGCGGGGGCTGTCTGCCACGCTGCCCATCATTTTCCTGACCGCGCGGGACAGCGACATTGATTCGGTGCATGGTTTGCGCCTTGGTGCTGACGATTACGTCACCAAAGACATGAGCATGGACCATCTGCTCGCTCGGGTAACGGCCCTGCTTCGACGGGCCGATGCCTGGTCGGAAGCACTGAAACAACCAGATGAAGTGCTGAACCGTGGCAGGCTGTCCCTGAACGTGGACCGCATGACCGCCCACTGGGATGGCCAGGCTATCGAGCTGACCGTCACGGAATTCTGGATGCTGCATTCACTGGTTCAGCATCCGGGCCATGTACGCAGCCGTGACCAGTTGATGGAAGCAGCCAGCACGGTACTGGACGACAACACCGTGACCTCCCACATCAAACGTATTCGCCGGAAATTTCTGGGCGTCGATAGCGGGTTCGACGGCATTCACACCGCCTACGGCATGGGCTATCGCTGGAATGCCCATGAGGCGTAAGTCGTGACCCTCAAACGGCAATTGTTCATCGCCAGCCTGTTGATGCTGCTGATCCCCTGGGCCGGCCTTCAGTTTGTGCTGGAACTCGATAGCGCACTGCGCCAACAAGCCAGCACACAGCTACAAAACCAGGCGACCCGGCTGGCTGCACTGATTCATCTGCCCTCGTCCAACGGTGTTGAAGCCACAGAGACTCAGCCTGTGGTTTACGCACCCACCGTCCAACGCACGTTGAATCCGGACGGTTTTGGTTCCGACTGGCCAGATTACGACGAGGAACTTGGTCGGCAGCCCTGGCAGGAAAGCCATCAGCTTGCCGACGGATCGCGGCTGAGCTGGCGGGTAGCGGTTCACGGCGAGGACCTTTATCTGCTGATTCGAATCAAACAACGCAACCGTTACTTCTACGACCCATCGCAACCGGACCGGGCGTTCGACGAACTTCGCCTGTTTCTGGAGCAGCCACGGGGCATGATCGAACGACGCATCCGCAGTCTGGGGCGGGGCCAGGTGACCAGCCGGATCCCAGGCCATGAGTCAGAACTGGATTATCGGTTTCGCGGTTACTGGGAATTTACCGGGGATAACGGTCACCAACTGGAGCTGCGCATGCCGCGACCCGAACAGGGTGGCAATTTCGGATTCCAACTGGTTGGCCCAGCCGCCGAATCAGACAGTGCAACCCGGGTACTTTTCAAACAGCCCAGCGCACGCATTCTGAGCCGGCAGGCAGCGCTGGAACAACGGCTGAGCCAACTGATTGCGCCGGGCCAGAACGCATGGATTCTGGAGCCGCAGGGGTGGGTGATTGGCCGGCAGGCACAACCCGCAACCCAGTCCGCACCGGATTTCGAAAGCCTGACGCCGTTCCAGATTCTCGAGCGCATCAGCCTGAATGGTCTACGTGCCCTGGTGAGGGCCTATCAGCCGGATCCCCAGCCGATCGATCACCATTCGCGACAGTTCAACGACGCGACCATGCCGGACGAAGGTCTGGTACGACACAATGACGGCGACCTTTATCTGCTCACCACCCAATCACTACCCGGTGGCCACACCTTGGTGCTTGAAGAGTCTCTTGATCAGATGCTGACACTGTCTGGCAGCACGCTGGGGTCGGTTATCGCCCGCAGTATGATCTTGCTGGTGGGGCTCATGCTGGTGCTGTTGGGTTACGCCAGTTGGTTATCCTGGCGTATTACCCGTTTGCAAAGGGCGGTCAGCGGCAGCATTGATGAGGATGGCCGCTTGCTGCATACCCTGCCGCCCGCCAAAGCCAAAGACGAACTGGGGGATCTCTCCCGTCAGTTCACGCACCTCACCGAACGACTCCATGGCTATACCCACTACCTGGAAAGCTTCTCCCGGCGCTTGTCCCACGAACTGAAAACACCCATTGCCGTAGTACGTTCCTCTCTGGAGAACCTGGCACATAGCAGCAGCGATGAAGACCGGGAAAATTACCTGGCCCGGGCAAGAAGCGCAACGGATCGCCTCAGCCAGATACTCCATGGTATGAGCGAAGCAGCCCGGCTGGAACAGAGCCTGGACCACGCCGAAAAGGAACGGTTTGATCTGGCGGATGTCTGTGCCCAGACCGCACAGGCGTATCAGGCGCTGGCCCCGGACTTTGAAATCACTTACAAAGGCCCGTCCCAGGATGTTCCCTGCCACGGCTCGCCGGAATTACTGGTGCAGTTGCTGGACAAATTGGTCGACAACGCCCGGGACTTCACCCCCGAAAAAGGCCGCATCGACATCCAACTGGAGTCGGGACCCCGTCACCTGCTACTGAGCGTGTTCAACGAAGGCTCTGAACTACCCGAGGAACTGGCCCGGGATATATTCAGCCCCTTTGTTTCGGTAAGAAGTTCCAGTCAGGAAGGCCACCTTGGCCAGGGCCTGCTGATTGCGCGACTGATTGCCGAACACCACGGCGGCAGAATTCAGGCTGCGAACGAGGCAGGCGGCGTTCGTTTCACGGTATCCCTACCTGAGTCTTAAGCCACAGGTCGTGTGTTCAAGAAGTAACCAAGCGTTTAGGGTGTGGGTCCACTCACTCAAACGGCTCAATCGCCCAGGAAAATCTCGTGAAACCGCCCGTGAATACCCTTGAGGTTCATCCACTCCGGGAAATTCTCTACAACGAACTGCATGCCCGTCCGTTCCAGGTGCTGCCTTGCCCTTCGCAAGTTACCCACATTGCACTACTGACCACCCCCGAACAGCGAGCACAACAATTCAGGCACTGGCAGGATCTGCACGCACACATGGGGCATGTCATTCCCCATGATGAAGAAAGCTGCTTTGAATCCACGTTCGGCGATATTCGCGTGCGACGTGAACTCCATATGGAGTTCACGTCCTATACGTTCATCAACCTGGGCAAATCGGAAGACGAAGAACCGTTCACCACCACCGGACTGGCCAAGCTCCCCGACGGCTGGCTGGACAAACTGACAGGGACGACCGTTGCGGCCTTTCATATGGATCTTCGGCCACCGGAGGAAGAGCCCGACCTGGCAACCGTTCGTCATTATTTCGAAGGCGAGCGGCTGATTGGCAGTCGCGCGGCCGAAGGGAAGGCTCGCGTTTGGAGCTCATTCAAGCTTCATGGCGACGGCTTCGGGCGTTTTCTTGTCATCAACAACGGGCTTTCTGATAGCCAACTGGGCCGCCTGACCCAGAGGCTGATGGAACTGGAGACTTATCGCCTGATGTCTTTGCTGGCGCTACCGGTAGCGCGTGACATGACCCCGGCACTGAATGACATGGACCAGGGCCTGGCCAACATTACCCAGTCTCTCACTGGTAACGGCGAAGTCGATGAGCCTGACGTACTGAAAAATCTGACAGATATGGCGGCGCAGATTGAGGCATTCCGCGCACAATCCACGTTCCGGTTTGCGGCCACCAGGGCGTATCACAAGCTTGTGCTCGCAAGGCTGGCCGTGCTGCGCGAAGACGAGCTGTCCCCACACCTGACCATCGGGGAGTTCATGACCCGTCGTTTGACGCCTGCGGTTGAAACCTGTGAATCGGTCAGTGAGCGCCTGGACGACCTCTCCAAGAGAGTCAGCCGGGCATCAGACATGATGAGGATGCGGGTGGAACTGGCGATTCAGAGCCAGAATCAGCAACTGCTGACCTCGATGAACGACCGGTCAAAAGTACAGTTGATGATGCAACACACGGTAGAGGGATTCTCGGTAGTGGTGATCGCCTACTACCTGATCGCGCTGATGAGAATGGCGATGGACGTGGCACAGGAAGCCGGTTTTGATTTCAACAAACCGCTGCTGGTGGGGCTGTCGATTCCTGTCACTCTTGGGCTGGTGTATGTGACGGTGCGATCGATGCGACGCAGATTCCTGAAGCTTGCAGCGGGGAAGTCAGACGCTTGATCTGGCATACGGCAGGCCACTGCAACCCCTGCTTTCTTGCAGCAGTGCGCAGAGCAGCTACTGTTATAGTCACAAGCTG
Source organism: Marinobacter sp. CHS3-4 (assembly GCF_030053415.1). GTDB lineage: Bacteria > Pseudomonadota > Gammaproteobacteria > Pseudomonadales > Oleiphilaceae > Marinobacter. The sequence continues at coordinate 450,454 of NZ_JASGBJ010000001.1, read as the reverse complement.
TGAATCGCCCAGCAAGGCCGCCGGTCGAGGACAGGATAGTGGATCCGACGTTTCAGAAACTCGATTTCCATCCCCTTCGGGAGTCGCTCTATAACGAGCTCCATACCCAGCCGTTTCAGGTTCTGCCCTGCCCGTCCCAGGTGTCTCATCTTGCGGTAATGACCACGCCAGAGCAGCGCAAAGCGCAATTTCGGCACTGGCAGGAACTGCACGAGGAACTGGGCCAGCCTGCGCCCTCGGAAGAAAAGAGCTGCCTCGAATCGACCTTTGGTGACTTCAAGATCCGCCGTGAACTGCACATGGAGTTCACGGCGTATACCTTCATTCACTTTGGTCCAACGGGAAACCATCGTCCCTTTCGACATACCGGCCTGACCAGTTTGCCCGACGGATGGCTGGAGCGCCTGACCGGCACGGTGGTCGCGGCTTTCCACCTGGACCTGCAGAAAGCAGAAGAAAATGAAGAGCCAGACCTGGCCGTCATCCGGGATTATTTTGACGGATACCGGCTGATTGGCAGCAGACCGGCGGAAGGCAAGGCCCGGGTATGGAGCTCTTTCAAACTGCACGATGATGGCTTCGGCAGGTTTATGGTTCTCAACATGGGCTTGCCGAACAACCAGCTGGGACGACTGACCCAGCGGCTGATGGAGGCTGAAACCTATCGGCTGCTGTCCCTGCTGGCATTACCAGTGGCGCGAAACATGACGTCTGATCTTAACCACATGGATCAGACACTGGCGGAGATCACAGAATCCCTGACCAACGACACAGGTGTGGATGAACCCCATGTTCTGGCTGAATTGACCGATATGGCAGCGCGAATTGAAGATTTTCGGGCCCATTCCACTTTTCGGTTTTCGGCCACCCGCGCCTATCACAAACTGGTCCTGGCGCGGCTGGAGGCACTGCGCGAAGACGAGCTGTCCGGCCACCTGACCATCCGGGAGTTCATGAACCGGCGCCTGACGCCAGCTGCCGAAACCTGCGAATCCGTCAACAACCGTCTCGACGATCTGTCTCTCCGGATCGGCAGGGCTTCCGACATGATGCGCGCCCGAGTGGAGCTTGAATTGCAGCGCCAGAACCAGGAACTACTTGCCGCGATGAACCAGCGGTCCAAGGTTCAACTGATGATGCAGCACACCGTGGAAGGCTTTTCCGTGGTGGTGATTTCCTATTACCTGATCGCTCTGCTCCGGATGGCCATGGATGTGGCGGAAGAATCCGGCGTCAGCTTTAACAAGCCGCTTCTTCTGGGCATCGCCATTCCAACCATACTCGTACTGGTGTATTTCACCGTACGCGCTATCCGCCGTCACTTTCTGAAAATGGCAGAGAGGGAGTAGGCGTTAAGGTACGAGCTGATTAGCTCAGTCAAACGTGCCCGCAAACTGGCGATAGAACTGCTGAGCCGTACGCCCGTTTCGTACCCCCTTGGCAGTGGCAAAACGAATGGCTTCCTGATGCAGGGCGGCACGGTCCTTGACCTCCGGAAACAGGGAATCCACGGTCTCCAGATAGGTATCCTGGGGAAACGGATAGAAAGACAACTGAAGCCCGAACCGATCCGCAAGCGACACCTGTTCTTCGATGGCCTCGGCCGGATGAAGCTCTCCGTCGCGAACCTCGCTTTTCACGTTGTCAGACATGAATTCCGGCATCAGATGTCTGCGGTTGGAGGTGGCGTAGACTCTGACATTCTCCGGCGGCAATTCCAGCGAACCTTCCAGAACGCTTTTCAACGCCTTGTATCCAGACTCGCCCACATCAAAAGACAGATCGTCGCAGAAAATGACAAAACGGTACGGCAGCTCCCACAGGTCATCGACGATCTCCGGCAGATTGACCAGGTCGTCCTTATCCACCTCAATCATACGCAAGCCCTGATCCCGATAGCGGTTCAGAAGCGCTTTGATCAGAGATGACTTACCGGTACCACGTGACCCCCACAACAACGCATTATTGGAGGGCTCCCCGGATAGAAACCGCTCGGTATTGCGGCCCAATGCGTCACGCTGACGATCAATGCCCTTAAGGCTTTCCCACTGCACCGGATCCAGTCGGCGGATACCTCGCAGGCCCGAGCGATGCCGACGCCAGACCGCAGCCGGGGTTGTCGTCCAGTCAATCGTTTGCGTAACGCTCATCAGATCAACTCTCCGGGGTTCTGGCCAGATAAACGGTGTTGGTGGATTCGCGATTCTGAAACGGGTTGTAGAAAGACACAACCCTGGCATCGACATCGGTAAACAGCTCCCGAAGCGTCTGCATAAATGGCTCATCAGGGGGATCGTTGGACCACATGGCAAAGACACCGCCAGCCCGAAGGAAACGCGCCATCTTTCCCAGACTTTCGACCGTATAGAAACTGGCGTTGGACTCGTTCAGCAACGCTCGTGGCGAGTGATCGATATCCAGCAGGATGGCATCAAACAGCCGTCCAGGGGATTCCGGATCAAATCCAGCGTCGGACACCGCGAAGTCAAAAAAGCTACCTAACACATAGCGGCACCGCGGATCGTCATTCAACACTTTGCCCAACGGCACTTTTTCCTGCTGATGCCATTGGATAACAGTGTCCAGAGCATCCACCACCAGCAGTTCATTAACCCGATCATGTCGCAAGGCGGCCTCTGCGGTATAGCCCAGACCCAGGCCGCCTACCACGACGTCCAGAGAATCACCATGGGCCATCGTAAGGCCCAGATCCGCCAGGGCCACTTCCGCATCCACAAACATGCTGGACATCAGGAATTCATCGCCCAGCTTCACTTCGAATATATCCCGCTCCCCCAGCGCCGGTATGCGTCGACGCCTGAGGGTGATTTCGCCCAGCGCAGAAGGCTGGCTGTCGATTTCTTCAAACATTAATCCCATGGTGATTTCCCCAATCGACTGTTGGCGCAGTCTACCATCGCGACCCGATGAAAAACCCGAATCCACTTCAAAATCACTGATCAGCGTCTACACTGAGAGCGTCACCAGAAGGATTTTTGCCCGTTGATGCGCGCCCGCTCGATTCCCGTCTCCCTGCCATTTTCCAGATTTCAGCCGATATGCTGGCTTCTGGCGACGATTGTCGTGGTCGCGACGATGTCTGCGCGCGCTGACATTCCGAGCAGTATTTCGGTTGGCATCGTTGACAACAACATGCCCTACTCGAGCTTTAAAGACGGCAATGCTTCCGGCTTTTCCGTCGACGTATTACGCAAGATCGGGGAGAACGCCGATCTGGAACTTCAATTCCAGGCCGGGAACTGGTCCGAAATCTACAGCGCCTTTCTGAACGGCGATATCGACGTTATCGACAGCATCTCCTATCGCCAAAGCCGGGCCGAGAAGATCCTGTTTACCGAGCCTTACCACATCCGGCAAACGTACCTGATGCATCACCCTGATAACCCCCTCGGCGACATCAACTCTCTGGACGATCTTGAGGGGAAGCGCATTGGCGTTTTCAGTGAAATTTTCTATAAGGATGCCCTCACCCAGCCCGACATCACACTGAAAACCTACGAGTCCACAGGTGGGCTGATTCGAGCCCTGGCTTTTGGATGGGTAGACGGAATTGTCGGGCCAAAACTTACTCTGCAGTACTACGCGCACCAGGCCGGTTTTCCATTCCTCAAGATTGCGGGGCAGGCGCCACTGGGCGAGCTGGCCATCGAGGACTTCAGGCTTGGCGTACACAAAGGCAGGGTTAAGCTAAGGGATCGATTGCAGCAGGCTCTGGAGGCCATTCCAGAAGAGCACATTGCCAAATTGCTGCAACGCTGGCGAGATTATGGGGGTGCAAGCGTCAATGGGAGCAATGGCTTTCAGCTGAGTGAACCTCTGAGCCGATACGTCAGCCGCCTTGGCCCAGTCAGAGTCGGATTCATGCAGGACTACTCCCCGTTCAGTTTCCGGGACGCAGGAACACTGCAAGGCCTGAGCGTCGATTTAATGAACCGGATAGCCGACCTGACCGGACTTCGGATCATTCCGGTTTCAGGGCAATGGTCAGAGCTTTATCCCGCCCTTGTGGACGGAAACATTGATGTGATGGCGAACATGTCGAGAACCGAAGAACGCGACAAGTTTGCCCGTTTCTCCAAGGCCTACCATGTGATCCCGAATGTGGCGTTCACGCTGGACAACACACTGAGTTTTGACCGATGGGAAGACCTTCGAGGGTATCGCGTTGCCATCGGCGCCGGCATCTATTACGAAAAAGCGATACGGGATGCGCTAGGGGACCAGGTACTCTCTTTTACCTCTCAGCGAGCCATGTTTGAAGCGCTGGCCGATGGTACCGTTGACGTAACACTAGCAGCACTGCCAAACGGTAATCACTGGATTCGCATGCTCAACATTCCCAGTGTATCCATTGCCGGCGAGATCTCCGTGGATGGCACCCAGGGGGAAGATCTGCGGTTTGGTGTGCGCGACGACCTTGCGCCGGTTGCGCAAATCATCGATCAGGGTCTGAATGCCATCTCACCCACGGAAATGAACACCATCAAGAATCGCTGGCTCGGCGCGTCCAAGACCGAACCACAGGCCTCTGGAACGGTTACGTTCGAACCGCAGGAGCAGAGATGGCTCGCTAAACACAACCACGCCCTGACACTGTGCCTGGACCCGGATTGGATGCCTTTGGAAGGCATTAACGCAACGGGCGAGCACGTGGGTATTTCCGCAGACATCGTCCAGCTTTTCCGGGAAAAATCCGACATTGCATTCAAACCGCTGGAAACCGAAAGCTGGTCTGAATCAATGATCGCCGCGAAGAACCGAGAGTGCGACCTGTTCCCCATGGCGATGCCAACACCGGAACGGGAGAAGTTTCTGAACTTCACCGACCCTTACCTCCAGCTTCCCAGTGTCATGGTGGGCCGTATCGACACCCCCTTCATCACCTCGCCCGACGAACTTGGCAATCAACCCATTGGCATTGTGCGTGACTACGCCTTCGTGGAACTCCTGAGGAGCAGAAACCCGAGCATCAATCTGGTGGAAGTTGAAAATGAAAGCCATGGTCTACGAAAAGTTCAGGAACGGGAACTGGCTGCCTACATCACGACCCTGGATACGGCGAACAAAACTATGGAAGAACTCGGACTGGCAGACCTGAAAGTGATTGGCCGGGTCTCTGCTGACTGGTCTATGGGCGTGGCCACCCGAAATGACGAGCCCATCCTGTTGGAGATCATGCAGAAACTGGTCGACAGCCTCACGGATGAAGAACTTAAAACCATCCGACAAAAATGGTCCCGGGTCGAGCTGAAGCAAAGCGTGGACTACACCCTGATGATTCAGATCGCCTTGGCGGCCATCGTCCTGCTGACACTGCTGTTCTACTGGAACCGCAAGCTTGGCAGACTGAATGCCGAACTGGCTGATGCCAATGCCACTCTCGCTCGACTCAGCGTGACGGACGACCTGACCCAACTGGGCAACCGCAGCTACTTCGACAGGGAATTTACCACCAGCTTCCGATGGTGCAAGCGCCACCGGGCGGGGTTTGCCGTAGCCATGATCGACGCTGACCACTTCAAAGTCATTAATGACAACTTCGGCCATCAGGCCGGCGACGAGTGTCTGAGGATGCTGGCAGACCGAATGCGTGCTCATTTCCGGCGCGACACAGACCGCCTGAGTCGCTTCGGCGGAGAAGAGTTCGCCGTATTTTCTAGTTACGACGACAAGGCAGAGCTCATACAGCGATTTGAGCAGCTACGCCAGGACATCGCTGAGCAAACCGTTCCATGGGATGATCAGAACATTCAGTTCACCATCAGCATTGGCGTGGCAACCGGAATCCCGAGGAACGGCTATAGCCAGGCCGAATTCCTCAGACTGGCAGACCAGGCGCTTTATTCAGCCAAGCAGAGTGGGCGGAACCGGGTCGAAGCTCGGGTAGTGGGTGAGTAATTCCTATGGCTCACCAGGTACCAGTATTTTCCATACTTGCCCAGGGCTCCCTGGCTGGCAAAGGATCACCCTTCTGAAGCAGTTCGATGGAAATACCATCCGGTGACCGGATAAAGGCCATGCGGCCATCCCGCGGCGGGCGGTTTATAGTGACACCGCTGTTCTGAAGATGACTGCACAGGCCGTAGATATCATCCACGCGATACGCCAGATGCCCGAAATTGCGGCCTCCGGTATATTCCTCAGGGTCCCAATTATACGTCAGCTCGATCATTGGCGCCCGCTCTTCTCTGGCCCGAGCTTCGTCTTCCGGGGCCGCCAGAAACACCAGCGTGAATCGGCCTTTTTCGCTGTCTTTGCGGCTGATTTCCACCATACCCAGCAGATCGCAGAAAAAGTGCAGAGTTTCATCCAGGTCGCTGACGCGGATCATGGTGTGGAGGTATTGCATGGTGCTCGCTCCGTTGGGCTTAACTAAAGCTTTATGCTACCAAATATTTAAGGCGGCATTGTCCTGCAACGTCACTTGAGTACTGTTCGTCAAACCGGATAAGCGTCTTGCGGACGCAACTCCCGATACTCTTGAGTAGAGACCTTTCCCAATTGCGGTGTCAGCCGGCAGACACGCCTGTTCCATGGGTATTCCAGCTGACGCTTCAGCCATTCAGCGCCTTCGCCCTGTTTCCAGGCTTCCAGGTCCAGATCACGCCAGAAGCGCGGATTCCGTCCCGTTCTCTGGTCGTGTTCAGCGGTTACGGGGTCCAAATGGCGGAAGGGCTCCAGCCTCGGCATATCCGGCAACGGCTGGGACACGTCCATATACCGCTGAAGCATGTCCCACAGGGCCAGAACTTCCTCCTTCGAGGGCTCGATCCGGCTCAGGGAGGTTTGGGTAAACTGCTTGGCCGTATAGCGGTGAACAAAGATCAGGCGATAGAAGATGCCGCCCTGCTGGACGACTCGCTCCACATAGGCATCAAACTCCTCGAAGGGCGCGGTCAGTTTCTTGCCGCCCGGGAGAGCAAAGCTCACTTCACCCGTTTCACGACTAAAGGCGCTTTCTCCCGAATCCAAACTGCGGTCCAGGAGTTTGCCTAGCATTTTGTCGAACGGTCTTAACAACAGAGCGAAACCGCCCATTACCCAGGGCATGGTTTTAATGACTAGGTATAGCGATAAAACTATCCAACCAAGAACCACGAAAAGGCCCCAAATAGACTTTAACAAATGAGGTAACTCAACCATTGCAGCGTAATGCAAAATTAACATCCCGCCCCCAACCACTAGCGCGGAGCCCCATGCATATGGGATTAGAACTAGTAAAGCTGACAAACCAATAAATGCCTTACCACTGAGAAAACGAATCTGCCGTTGGTCCCACCACCCACTAAATTCTAAGCCATCTGGATCAGTCTGGTCTTGATGCTGAACAACGCCTACGTCTTCACATAAACGGTAGTAAGGTTCGATACCGGCGTAGTCGCCTACGGGTTGAAGGTCCTCACCGAGTCGGTCGCGTTTCTCTGGTGACTTCGGCAATGCCGGAATCTGATCCGCCCGAAAACCGGTTTTCTCTTTGCGATGGGCATGGCCATTCTCGCTCATACGGCAACTCCTTTTACCGTCCAATCGGGCGCGGGCTCATTGCCCAACGCCGGCCTGCCCGTCGGGCAGTAGGCTTTTATTCAAACCGGATAAGCATCCTGTGGCCGCAACTCCCGATAGCCTTGAGTGGAGACTTTTCCCAACTGCGGTGTCAGCCGACAGACACGCCTGTTCCACGGGTATTCCACCTGGCGCTTCAGCCATTCAGCGCCTTCGCCCTGTTTCCAGGCTTCCAGGTCCAGGTCACGCCAGAAGCGCGGATTCCGTCCCGTTTTCTGGTCGTGTTCAGCCGTTACGGGATCCAAATGACGGAACGGCTCCAGCCTCGGCATATCCGGCAACGGATGAGACACGTCCATATACCTCTGAAGCATGTCCCACAGGGCCAGAACTTCCTCCTTCGAGGGCTCGATCCGACTCAGGGAGGTATGGGTAAACTGCTTGGCCGTATAGCGGTGAACAAAGATCAGACGATAGAAAATACCGCCCTGTTGAACCACACGCTCCACATAAGCATCAAACTCCTCGAAGGGCGCGGTCAGTTTCTTGCCGGCCGGGAGAGCAAAGCTCACTTCACCCGTTTCACGACTAAAGGCGCTTTCTCCCGACTCCAAACTGCGGTCCAGGAGTTTGCCTAGCAGCTTGTCGAATGGTCTCAATATCAGAGCGAAACCGCCCATGACCCAGGGCATGGTCTTTATGAGGATGTAGAGTGAAACCGGCATCCAAGCAAAAACGGCGGATAACATGACCAAGAAAAAAATAAAATCGGGCGAATCTACAACCAGTTGATAGACATAGTAGTAGAACAACACCGCTCCACCCGCCAAAACTACACTGCCCCAAACATAAGGCATCAGCAGCAGCAATGCTGAAAGACCTATAAATACCTTGCCGCTCAGAAAGCGAATCTGATGCTGGTCCCACCACCATTCCCCAGATTCAAAGCCATCTGGATCGGTCTGGTCTTGATGCTGAACGGCACCTAAGTCTTCACATAGGCGATAGTAGGGTTCGATACCGGCGTAGTCGCCTACGGGTTGAAGGTCCTCACCCAGTCGGTCACGTTTCTTTGGAGACTCCGGCAATGCTGGAATCTGATCCTCTCGAAATCCTGTTTTCAGAAGTGGCATCGGTAATCCCAATTGCTGAAGCCGATTACAACCCGAACTTCGGCTCGTAATACAGGATCGGGGTGTCCACCAATAACTTCTTTGAGCGTTCCTTGGCTGCTTCCAGCATTTCGGGGGTCATGTAGTCGCGGTAATCGTCAATAAAGCCCAGCGCCATTTCTTTTCCCGTCTGGCGATGCAGGGCCATCAGAAGAGCAGCTCCCTCAACCGGGCGAGGCTTCTCAAACTCATAGGAAAGGCTTGGCATCAGAACTTCGGCAATATCCGGCCCCATCATGATCAGTGCTCCCGCGTTAAGCACAGCATGGTAGTAGTCAGTCTTCGCCATTTTCTCGACCCAATATTGCGCCTCTTCAAAATCGCCCTGGTCTTTTAGCATGATCGCGAGCTTTTCCATCGCCTTGGGAAACCCATTCTCCGCCGATGCCCGCAGCCATCTGATTATGTCTTCCCGGCGGCCTGCGTCGGTCCAATAGAAGCCCATCTCTCTTTCGTCAAGAAGCCCAACTGCCAACCAGTACTGAGCAAACGCGTTGCCGTTTTCCGCCGCCCTTTTTGTCCAATCAAAGGCTTCACTGTTGTCTTCACTCCAGTACACGGAGAAAAGCTCCATCATTGCTTCGGTATCGCCTGCCTTAGCCCGTGCCAAGGCGACTTCTTCGGCCTTTTCCAACCAGCGCTCCTGTTCGTCAGGGTCGCACTCTCGCGTCGTGCCACAGAACACATCTTTTCGGGTCAGCCTTAGCATGGCGTAAACCTCTCCGCCTTCGGCGGCCTGTCGGTAGAAGTCAATCGCCGTTTGGGTCATCACGGACCGTTGGCGGATAATCTCACCGGCGTAGTAGGCCGCCTCTACGTGTCCCAAAGAGGCGGCTTCCTTGAGCTTGGGCAGGGCACGTGGCGTGTAATGCTGTTGGTAGTTAATGTACCCTTCCTCGAACAAACGCTCCGCTCGCTCAGAGTCGGTTTCTGCGCTCACTGGCATAGCCAGAAGGCAAGCCAATAACCACACGAAATACCTGGCTAAATTCATGTTCTTCATCCGTTACACCTGATCCAATAAATGGCGGCTGAGTTTTCTTCTGATCGACTCATAGGCTTTATGTATTCGGGCATCTTCTGGCGTAATCACACTTCTCGCCATAAACTCATCCAAGCGTTTCAGATTCGCCTTCGCGGCCTGCTTGCAGTCTGACGTTGAGGGCGCGGACAGCGACACCCACTCTTCGAAATCATCCCAGCCAAGGCCGTCGTCTTTTTCTTTGACGCCCTGCGTATTCATGCGCGTCAGGGCTTCTTCAAACTGCCGTTGAATGCGGTTGGGGCTCGCGCCGCGATAGGATTCCGGGGCGACATAGTCTTCGGAGGTCCACCCTGGCCCACATTCCCAGTCTCTGGCGGTCATCCATTTCAGGCATTGAAGGATTGAACGCTGTTGGAGCTTGAGAACCTGAACTCTCGACTTCGGCTCCCTTCCTTTCTCACCCTCAATCGCAACCGGTTCCGCCACCAATGTATGCAGCATCGGACCAATGGCCTCCGGTTGCAGCCCCTGGAACCAATCTTGGTATTCGTCGTAAGTGACCAGGGGCTCGTCATCAGTTGCCTCCGCATCGCCGTTATAGATATCAACGGCTCTGACGATTCTCAATGATATTTCACCAGCCCGTTCACCGCGGTCCCAATTCCGGCCCATTTCCTCCAGCTTGTCATAAGCCAGGCCGGTCAGGAAGGCGAAGCTCAGGGCTGTGGACAGGTGAATCTGTATGAGCAGGCTCATGTAGTCAAAGGCGTCTGTGTCGATCCAGACCAGGTGACGGTAGCCGTTTCTGTGCAACTCCTGTTGCAGCAGGCGCATGAAAATGGGAACGGCGTTCAGGGCCAGTTCGCACTGGATGCCCCCGCCAATGCCGATGGCCGCGATCGCTTTGCCCTTGAGGCGCACCACCAGTCGGCCCTTGTGCAGCCCAAGCATAAAGTCGTAGGACGCGGCGGGACCGATACCGCCCTCGGCTTCGGCGCTTACCCGCCCCAGATTGAACCATTCCGGGAGGTTTCCATTCAGCTGTCGTGCGTTTTCATCGTCTCGGAAATCTTTAGGCAAGGACCAGTACAGCTCCCCGTTGACCATCGCGCCCATGGTCGCCGCTGCGGAGGCCTCAAACTGGGCCCCCACCGCTTCTCGTGTTTTAAAATCCACGCCGCTGATTTGCAGTTGGCCTTTGTCGGTGGCTCTGACTTCCAGTTCGCGGCTGAGCAGAAGGTTGGCACCGACCGTGCCCCAGCATTGGGCGTCCAATTGGCAATAAAACTTGCCGAGTTTGAGCGCCTGATCGCCTTCGGTGGTGTCGTACTGAATGACGATGTCTCTGGCATCCTCGGGTTTGGGAAGCTGGATAGAAAACAGGTCGGTGCGGCCTTCCCAGAAGGTGGCTTTGAGTTGCAGGTCCACCTTGCCCAGCGTGCCACTGATGGCGTCTGTGTCTTCGTCGGTTTTTTTCTGGGGGTCGGAGTTGTCGTGCAGCGTTTTTTGGCGCTGGACCTGCGTTTTACGCTCGACTTTATTGATGTCTTTAAGGCGCTCTTCAGCGCTGTGTTGGGGCCTCTCGTCCGGGCCGGTGACGTTGCTTTCAACCCGCAACACATCCACGCTGATGCCGTCGGTCTCGCCGTTGCCAACACCGCTGAGCACCAGGCGCATAAACTGGCCGGAGTAGGTCTCGTTGAACCGGGGTAGGGATTGTGCCACCTTCGCGTTGAACAGCAGATTTTTCAGGTAGTCGCCCCAGGCGGCTCGGTCGGCCTCGCTCTGAAGGTCTGCCACAGCATCCGGTTCGATGGATTCAAAAAAGTGTTCCGGTTGAAACACGCCATTTTCGTCAAACCAGTCATTCTGGAGCGGGTATGGCTTGGCACCCAGGCCGATCAAGAGTTTTTCCAGAGCTTTGTCGTTGCCCGGTACCTGGGCGGCTTTGATGGCCATGGCCACATCAAAGGGGCTGTCGGGTTCTTCTGGGGTTCCGAAGTAGTCTTTCGCGCCGGCAATATGAAGCAGCGAGAAGTGCTGAACGGTCTCAGCCCCGGGGCGGCAAAACTCCCGCAGCGGCATACCCGGGCGCACCAGGGCTCTGACCGACGGGTAGTCATACTCGGCCGGGTTCCAGACAAACATTTTAGGAGGCACCAGTGCTCCTGCCGCGTCTTTGGCCGACGTGTGCACGGCCTTTTGCCTGGTCTCGCAGGTGTTAATGTCGCGCTGGAACTGCTCCAGTTCACCGCTGGGAATGGGGCCTTTGCCGCCGATGGAGTCCCACCAGATTTCAAAGCGCTGTTGTTGCTGCTCTTTCAGCGACTGCTTTTCGTATTCGAGTTTCTTGAAATCCGACAGCGCCAGCACCCCCTTTTGAAGGCTGTCTTTGCTGGCACCTAACGAGTATTCGGGGGTGGCGAATCCGGCGTGCGCCAAGCCCTCTACGCTAAGAAGGTAGTTCCGCATTCTGCCAGTGAGCTGGGCAGCCGCGTCCAGATAGGGCTCCAGTTTGGACCAGTTCACTTTGGGTTGAGAAAACTCGTAATCAAGCAGCTCTTCGTTCAGGCGAAGCTGACTGACAAACGCTTCCAGATTTTGCTGGCTGTCGAACTCGTCGTCTTCAAAGTCTTCGCGTGCCTCTACGTATTCTTCCATTAATGCCATGATGTCTTTCTTTGCTGGCAAAAAAAGCTCGCCGTTCTCTACCAAATAACCGGCAGTTTCCGCAGCACTAAAGCCTTCGTCTTCAAGGTCTTCTAGACGAGACTTTTTGCTTTGAATAGCTTCGAAGCACTCATTTCTATTACGCCCAAAAGTCCCTACCGCCTCTTCCAACTGAGTCAGGGCTTCCCGTTCTTTGCTAGCTCTTTTCTCATCGTCTGGGATGGTCTGGATCTGCCCTACTTTCTCTAAGTGCTCTTCCTTATATTTATCAAATTCCCGTCTCAGGTCCTCTAGCCTGGCTCTTGCTTCAGCAATGTCTTTGCTCAGCTTCTGCCATTCCTTTTGCTGTTCGGGAGGCAAAAAACTATAGGGACTAGCGGGCAGGAACATGTCTTTCAGACCGGCGGCCTCCAGAGCCTTAAAGCGCTCCTGTGCCGTTGCTTTGGATACGGCAGCTTTGAGTCGGTCAGCGCTGGTTTCAATTTTTTCCAGTAGCTGCTCCGGTAACAGCCAGAAACTTCGCTGACCGAAGACATAAATCGCCGTGGCGTATCGGGCATCCTGGCAAGGTTGGGCAGTGGATCCGCCAGAGGTTAGATCGTCTTCCTGGACGACTGGCGGGGGAAGATCGTTTTCATCGGTTTTAGTCACAGCCTGATCCGTCAGCATGGTCTACAGTCCTTGTTCGCATTCCAATTGGCTGAGTATCTGCGCAGCCGTTCGATTTGAATTTTCGGCGAGTTGCTTCCAATCCGGCGAATCCAGCAGCGGGCCCTTGAGACGTATCGCCATCCGTAACCAGCGATCCTGATCGGCTTGCAGATTGATGCCGGCCTGCTGTGCCTTCAATACCTCATTCAGCGCAAACTGTTCGGCGTCTTCCGCCGGGATATGGACGCGATAGTTGTCGGCAAGCACCGTCGCAAACTGCCGCACCCGAGCGTCATCCATCTCTTTCACCTGCGCTCCAGTGATCGCAAACGGTGCGGATTGCTCTGGAGCTGGCTCGGCCTGTACTTCGAGGCTTTGCCACCATTTGCCGTATCGATACCAGTGCCATTGCCGCGCTGGGCCGATCAGTCTTGCTTTTTGCCCCGGCTCAAGCACCTTCAAGAGGGGGCCTGTAGAGCGGGGATCATAGTACCGAAGCAGTGTGGGTTTGCCATCGACCGATACAGTCGTCAACGAGCGCAGATGGACGGCAAGATCTGCCAAGATTACGGAGGGTGCGGTTATCAGCATCCCAAGGGGCTCGCGCTGGTAACGCTGAATCAACGATTCACAGAAGTCCGTTTGATCGCGCAGGTCAATTAGAATCGGGCCCGATTTCCACAAGTCAGCCAACTCAGTGCCCTGGTACAGCGATTCCCAGGTGATCTCACCACGGTCAAAGTGCTGATAAAGCCAGCTGAGCAACTGATTTTCATCTTTCTGGGCCAGATCCAGCAAAGCGAAATCGGCCTCTTCCGGTTCCGACGAAGTGTTAAAGCCTGGCTCACGCATGGTCATGGATCGCGCACCGGCCCTGCTCATCCAATTCACATTCAGCCACCAGGGTATGGCCAGCTTTCGCCGCACTCACGAGTGCTGTTCCACCCAACGCAGCCAGGCCCGTTTCACTCTCACCATTTTGGCGCTGCCCGGTTTCGGCCAGAGACTCCGGGGCCGATTCCGGCTGGCCCTTCTCAGACAGCTGCATCGGCTGGGCCGGAGATTGGGGTGAAACACCACTACCAGAGCCCGGAGCCCCACCAGAGTTAATCTTCACTCCAGGTCCCGACAAGGTCACTCCACTGGGATCCAGCTTCAACAAACTGCCACCGGCAGAGATAGTCAGCTCGGCACCCGCATCCAGCACCACTTTGGTACCGGCTTTGTGATGCACTTCAGTGCCCGCTTCACTTAACGTTCCACTGCCGGATTTCTGGTGGAAGGTGCCGCCGATGCTTTGGCTGCAATCACCGCCAACGGACTCTCGCTTTTCGCCGTCCACCGTGCTGTGCTGGTTGGCTTTGATGTGGCTGAAGTCGTTGTTTTCGACAGTGCGGTGGCTGTCATTCCTGATGACTTCGGTGCGGTTGTTTTCCGTCAGCAGGTCCAGGTCTTTCTGGGCGTGAACGTAGATCTGTTCTTTGTCCGCTTCGTCTTCGAACCGCAGTTCGTTACTGCCCTCGCCCTTGTGGGTCTGGGTTTTTAAGGTGGTTCTTGTTTTGTTTTCGGGCAACGCATAGGGCGGCGTGTTGGTGGCGTGGTAGGTTCGCCCGGTGATGATCGGCTGATCCGGGTCGCCGTCCAGGAAAGACACGATGACTTCGTGACCGATTCTGGGTAACGCCATGAAGCCATATTGGCCGCCTGCCCAGCCCTGACTGACTCTGAGCCAGGCGCTTGAGTGTTCGTCGTTCTTTGCGTAGCGGTCCCAGGGGAATCGGACTTTTACTCTTCCATGCTCATCGCAATGAATCTCTTCGCCTGCGGGGCCGGTGACCAGCGCGATCTGGGGGCCGTCCATGAGGGGACGGTGGATGGTGTCTGGGTTCGGCCGCCAGGTGCGGTCCGCCGGAATGGCCTCGAAGTCGTTGTGGTAGGTCGTGGGTTCGCTACCCCCCTCTTCTTCCAGCGCCTGGGGCTGTTCGCCTTTGTGGGTGATGCTGGTTAACAGCCATTCCCGGTTCAGGGCGTCGTTGTCGTGTTCAGTGAGTTCTGCTTTGGCGCCCACGGTGAAGTCTGCGCGGTTGCTTTTGCCGGTGGCGGTGCTGGCGTCGTTTCTCAGGGCGTCCAGTCGTGATTCGGTAAAGGGTTGGCCGCTGGCGTCGGCTTTGAATCGGCCCGGGTAGTCGTAGTGCTGATAGTCAGCCCGCTGGGCGTCCAGCTTGTCGGCTTGGTGTTCATGCATCAGGGCGTAGGCGGGGTTTTTGAAGGTGTAGTCCTTCATGGCCACGGAGGCGGCTCTGACGCGCTCCTGATAGCGGAACCGGAAGATGGCCGGTTGTTGGGTACTGCCACCGGCTTTGGTGTTGTATTCAGCCTCAGGAAGCCTGGGCGCATCACCGTGGTGATCGGCGATGATCAGTTGGGGTTGGTCTTCACCATCCACGGATCCGTGGTGGTATCGGTAGTGCCAGCCTTCTTCGGCGGCCAGTCGTTCCAGAAAGGCCAGATCGCTTTCCCGGTGCTGGACGCAGTATTCCCGTTCGATGGGAGTGCGTTTCAGATCAAAGCCGGTGTCGATCAAGCCCCGTTCTTCCAGCAGGGTGCGCACGATGGTGTCGGTCGTTTGCGTCTGAAAGATGCGGCTGTTGTGCATCAGGCCCAGCCGCCATAAGGGCGGCTGGAAGAGGACTTCGTAGCGGGTACGGCGGTGGCCGGTGTCGCCCCGGGCGAATTCGTTGACCACGCCGGTGAAGCGGCGCAGGGGTTCGCCCTGTTGCCAGACGATCAGATCCACCGGCTGTTCCAGCACGTCGGAGGCGGCTACGTCGGAAAAGGTACTGGCCAGATCCAGCCGGCCCATGCACAGGCCAGACAGGCGTTCGGTCAGTTCGAAACCAACCACACTGAAAAAGTCACGGGGGAGTCCGCCAATACGGGCGGAGAACTGCAGTCCACGGGACTGGGGCATGTCTTCGGTCCTTGAAGATCGGGGTGGCAAAACCACCGGGCTTCACAACCTCCTGTTGCCAGCCCGGCGCTGCTCGGTAGTTTAATACAGACTGCGCGGTATCTGGTACCCCGCCAATAGCTCCTGTGTGAACGGGTTGGTATTACTGCCCGCGTGCAAACGATAGCGCATCTCACCATCGTCCAGTGCAAACCGCACGTCCACGGAGCTGCTACTCACACCAGTGATATCTGCCTCGTCCAGCAGCCGGAACAGGGCCCAGGGGCCGTTCTCTGACATACTCCGGGGCGAACGGTTTACCTCTGTTGGCACCAGAGTGATTCGGCTTTCCACGGAGTCCCGCAAGGTATTGGGCCAGACCAGCGGAATGCTCTGCCGCGGTCCATGGCTGAATTCCACCAGTTGGCCGTCCACATTCATCACGCTGCGGCGCTTGTTCGACGACAGGTGTGTGGGTTCCAGGGCAAATTCCACGTCCAGCGAACCACTGCGGGTAAAGAACGCACGACGGATTTCCTCGGCTTTTTCGAGAGCGCGAATGACGTCCTTGCGGACCAGGCTGGCACGCTGGGAACCTGCAATGTGTTCCGGGTGATCTTCCAGGAACAGTTTGAGGTTGTCGGCGTAGAAGCGGTCCAGCACTCCGTCAGGCGCAAAGAACCGCTCGAAGTCCTGCAACGCTGCGTCACGTCCGGCACCTGCATTGAACGGATAGTGTCTCGCCAGACTCTGCTGGAAGGGTTGATACACTTCTTGATACCACTGCCGCTCCAGTTGCGCGACTGCCTGATCCAGAACCACTCGCCAGCTTTCGGATGCGAGTTTTTCCAGCATTCGGTCCAATGGCGCTGGCTGATTCGCAGCCACACGCTGCAGTGTGAAAATCGGATCGGCGCCCTGAAGCCCCATACGGGCGCGGGCTGCAGACAAGGCAGCCTTGCCTCGATCCGGTGCCTCCTGAATGTTGCGCAGGTAAATATGCAGGCTTTCTACCACCTCCATCACCTGATCGAGATCGCTAGGCTCGTCCCCTTGCTGCTTCAGTAGCTCATTGAGATCGGTGAACTGGCGTTCGATGTTTTGAACCATCTGGAAATGGGTGGACTGCTCAAGCACTTCCCGTGCAGCATCCGTGGCTTCCGAACCACCCGGGATCAGTTGGGTGTTCGCCGTCACGTTCGCCAGCAGCTGGTTCAGCGGTTCGTGGCCACTGGTCAGGCTCTCCAGTACGCGGACACCGTGGTTCAGGTCGCTAAAACTCTGAACGTCCAGACGGCTGAGGGCCTCACGCCAGCGGTGGGCGTACTTCTCTGCGTATATGAGTTGCAACTCGGTTCGCAGGCGGGCCTCGTCGGCTTCGCTGAAGTCCACGTCGTTGCGGCGGCCCAGTACCCAGGCATCGATCAGGGCCAACTCGGTAACGGAATCGGATTTACGAAGGAACCAGGAATCCATGCCCTCGCGAGTTAGCAGGGAGGGAATCTGGGTCGGATCCTGCTCGGCCAGTTGCTCCTCGCTCAATGGCTCGCCGTATTCGTCCATGCGGACAAAGACCGTACTGAACGCAGGACCGGACTCACGAGCCAGGTCCATGGGCGCGCGAAAATTCTGCGCCGCTTCAATTTCCAGATCCCGGTAAACCCGTTCCGGCGTGGCTATCCGGCCCAATTCGTGCTGCGCCCACTCTACGCTGCTGCGGAAAGGCGCAAGGGCGAGATCAGCGGTCTGATCACCTTCTTTGACTCGCGCGTTCAAATCGGTGTGCTCCAGAGCATAATCCAGATGACTCACCAGCCGCTGCTGAAGGTCCCGCTGAGCAGGAAACGCCTGCTGCCAGTAATCCCGCATATAGCGGCGGACAATATCAGAGCGGCGGCCGCTGGCATCGTAAAGCATGCGCAGGACGCGAAGATGATCCAGGCGCTCAGAGCTCAAATCCGGTGCGTCGCTCATCTCTTCCATCACACCCATCATCAGAGCCGGCATGAACTGATAGGCCAGAATATCCAGATAGGACTTTTCCACTTCCGGACCCACTTTATGGCCCTGGTAAAGTCCCATATCGGCCACGACTGCAGGCTCACTGCGATAGTCGCCGAAGGCCAGCGTGGCCTCACGAAGCTGATCCAGCGGCTCCAGCAGGCTTCGACCGGTCGTATCGGGATCGTAGCCCGCGGGGCGCCAGTTGTTGATAAAGCTTTCAACGCCGTTCTCTACCGCCATCGCGGCATTGGCGTTCTGAATGAAGTAGTGTTGCCAACCCGCCGTCATTCCCACGCCGGATGCAATCGCAACCACGGCAGCCACCGCCAGGCCACGCCGGCGGCGGGCCGTGACTTTCCGGTTGTCTCCCGCCAGCCCGGCCTCGCGATAGATAACGCTTGGAAACAGGGTTTCGGTGAACAGGCTTGCCGATTGGCCGCTGCGCTGGGCCGGCTGGATGGGTTCTGCCAGGCCATAGTTGTCTGCCGCCGCGGACACAAACGCATCTTCCGGAACGCCTTCCTGCAGTACAGACGTGAAATAGGCACCGCGCACCAGTGCCGGTGTGGAAAACGCATCGGCCGACAACAGATCGGCCAGGAATTTTTCCAGCGCCGGTTTCAGGCCTGCCATCTGGCGAGTGAAGGAATAGGCCGCCGCCCGTTCTTCCGCATCCCTGGTGTTCGCCAGCACGTCTGGCAGGCGGTCGTTCAGGCGCTCAACCATGGCGGAAAAGCTCTGCTCGAATTCGTTAAGCCAATCGTCAGGATCGCGCTGGCTTTCCAGGGAGAAGGTGCAGCCCAGAGGCTGGGCTTTCTCGTCTTTATTCAGGGTCTTGGCGAAGGGCGCAAAACCGTACATCAAATCCAGCTTGGTGAAGGTGATGTACACGGGCAGCCGGGACCCCAGCTGTTCCATCAGTTCCCGCAGACGGGTACGCAGAAGGATTGCCTGAGCCTGGCGCTGCGATGCACTGCCCTTGCAAAATCTGGCCAGATCGACGGTGAGCACAACGCCGTTCAGTGGGCGTTGCGGTCGGTTACGCTCCAACCAGCTGACGAAATGATTCCACAGTCGTTGCTGAAGTTCGCTACCGGCACGCCCCTGGTCCGCGTTCTGGCTCAGCAGTTCGCCGTCCGGGTCGATCAGTACGCCGTTGTCGCCGACCCACCACTCAAAGCCATAGGGATTGCGCTCGGTGTGCGCGTTACGTGTCACATTGGTCAGCGTGTAGGTCTGGCCGGAACGTTGAATCAGGCTGCTTTTGCCCGCGTCTTCCAGGCCCATCACCAGATACCAGGGCAGTTTGTAGACGCCCTTGCGCCCCGGCAGGTTGCGTTTAAGCTCCGCCAGACGTTTGTCCAACATCCGCTGCTGGCGACGTTCCAGGGGCAAAATCGGGTCTTCCTCTTCCCGCTTTTCCTCCGCCTTGGACACGTTGACCTTTTTCAGTTTGCGAGCCAGCACCACGCCCCAGATCATGGCCATCAGAAGCACCACGCCCAGAGTGACCAGTGCCCGCATCTGCCAGGCCGCCAGCGGGTACTCGCCGTCAATCTCCAGGCGCGGCCCCAGCCACCAAGTGGCGACCAGCAAGGCGACAACACCCAGAGCCAGTGTGATGGGCATAGCGCTGCGCAGATAGGGCAGAATCCTTCGTCCGATGAGTAGGGCTTGTCTCCACATGGTGTCCATTCCTGTTTCGTCAATCGTGTCTGTTATGCAAGCCGGTCGAGGCGGGCCAGCAGGCCCGGTTCCCAGTCACCGAGAGTCATGTCGCGGGTCTGATCCCGCAGGTCCTGAACCTGCTGTTTGGCCAGGCTTTTCATACCACTGTCTTTCATCAGCTGGCTGCTCATCAGGCGCCAGTAGAACCGATCCCTGGGTTCCCGAGCGCCTTCAAGACCTTCTTCCAGCAACTGCATGGCCGGCGCCAAACCGTTCTGATCCAGCGTCCCTTTTGCGTCTTCGTAGGCACTTTCCCAGGGGCTGGCACTGCCGCCCCCGCTGCCTTTGGCCGGGCCGCTGAACAGCCAGTCGGCTGCGGCTTTTGGCAGAAACGGAGTACCGTCGTTAAACGTGGTCTCCGCCAATTCCGGTAACCGGTCAACAAAGCGTTTGACGGCCTGACGAATGCCCTCGGCGCACTCGTGATAACCCAACGCAGTCGCCACCTGGGCGCTTAACCAATGGCCTTCCAGCCAAAAAGGGCTGACCGACAGACTTTGCTCAATGCGTTGCCAAAGCGCCTGATCCGGTGAACTACCCAGCGCTTCACGGTAGTCGGACACCCGATCCGCACTCACCGCTGCCAGATCCGTTTTTACGCCATCTTTCGTGGGTGGAACCGACGTAATCGTCTGCCAAAGCGCGTAACGCCGGAGCTGGTAACCAAGCGGCTCCGAGGGACTCAGCTCGGTCAGAAGATCCGCCACTTTCAAGAGGCTCTGACGCATGGATCGCTCATTGGACGAATCCAGCGTCAGATTGCCCAGTGAGGCCGAACTGGACCCACTGGTCTGTGACGGGCTGTCCTCTCGACTTGCACCGGCTGAACTCGTCGACTCCGACGGCGTGGCTTTCGACGGGGCCGGCGCCTCAGCGGGTGACGGCAGTTTCTCTACCGCACGGCGCAAGTCAAACAAGCCATCGTCTGGCAATTCGTGCTCGCTGGCCTGTTCCTCCAGCTTCGAAAGCAGGGTCAAACAATAATCCCGGCCATCCCCGACACCCGGATCGAAAGTGATGGTCGAGACTTCTTTCTGTGCCCGTTGAAGCATCTGTGTGAACAGCATTTTGCGGGCACGTTTGCCCTTGTCGCCCGGATACGGCCAGGCCTCTTTCCACCAGCTGTCCAGCACTCGATGCAGCAACAACAGGGACAGCGCGAACCTCTCTCCGTCACCGCCCCGTTGCAGGGTGAGCATCAGGAAACCGAGGACTTTCAGATCTTTGCTGGTGTCGGTCAGCAGGCGCAGGGATTCGCTTTCTACCTTGCCCCACTCGACGCCGGTATGGGCCAGCGAGCCGACTTTCATGATTTCGTTGTCCAGGAATTCCATCGTGTCGTTTTCAGCCAGGTTTTCACCGGCTGGCGAACCGCCCGGTAAGGGCGCCAGAACCTGTTCAACGTACGGGTGCTGTTCTACTGCTTGCATGACGAATTCCTTACCAACCGCAGGCTTCGCGCAGCGGCTTGAGGGTGTGACCAAAGTCCTTCAGATCGAACACCAGCCCGTCGACCCGGCTATTGGACGAGGCAAGGGTAACGCTCTGTTCGCCAGACATATCCAGAATAGTGCGAATCGCGGGCAGCCCGCGGCCGCCGCTGACCACGTAACCCTCATCCCGCACCCGCCACATTTGCTGGCCCTGGCCAAAATCCATGGTGAGCCGTTCGTCGTCGATCTCATCCGGCAGCATCAGAGACAGCTCAGTGATGTTGTTGTGGCACTGAATCGTCAACAACGGCCTCGGCGGTGTCGAGCCAAGTGCGCTGAGTGTCATCAGATGGCCTGAAATATGGCCGGTGTTCCGATACATGGGGCCGTCACCCGGCTGGCGACGCTGCTCCTGGGCAAATGCCTGGCGCCAGCGCTCTGGCTGTTGGCCGCTCATCGCTTCGGTCATGGCAATGATAATCGGCGTGCCAAACACGTCATCAAAGCAGGCCAGCCGTTGCAGGCGCTGAACTTCGGAAGTGCATTTTTCGGCGGCTTCCAGCTGTTTGCTGATTTCACCCAGAGCCACACCCGGAATCATCACAGAACAAAAGACGGCCGCTGCCACAGCCATGAAAAACTGGTTCTTTGTTATCACTCTCATACTTCTGTTACCTGATACTTCAGACATTTGTGGGCCAGCGTTCGCTTGGGCAGGCCGAGGCTTTCTGCCGCCTGCGCACGATTGCCGCCGTACTGGCGCAAACGCTCGCGGATGATGGCCGCCTCATAGGCCTGGGAGGCCGCTCGCAGATCAAAAATCTCATCGGCGGGGGGAATGCCCGCCAGACTGCCGTTGGATTCCTCAGCTCCAAAACAGCTTTCCTGGCTCGGAAACAGATCATCCAGGCGCAGGACTTCCGGCTGAATATCATCTCCCACCGGAGTTTGCAGGCAGGCAAATTCAATAATGTTGCGCAGTTCCCGGGCGTTTCCGGGAAAATGGTAGCCGGACAACAATTTCAATGAATGGCTGCTGATGCCCATGGGGCCCGAACCTTCACGTGCGGTGTATTCGCGAATGAAATGGCGACACAGGGGCTCCAGGTCGTCCGGGCGATCCCTGAGCGGAAGTACCCGCAGGGGAAACTGACTGAGACGGAAAAACAGGTCTCGTCTGAAACGGCCATCTTCAATGCATTGGCTCAGCGGCTGGTGGGTCGCCGCGACCAGGCGAAAATCGGAATGCTGTTCCTGTTGAGCACCCAACGGACGGAAGTGCCGGCTTTCCAGCACCCGCAGCAATTTGGACTGCAGGGCCATGGGCATGTCGCCAATTTCGTCGAGAAACAAAGTGCCGCCGTTGGCCTGCGCCAATAGCCCCTCCTTGGCACGGTCGGCACCGGAAAAAGCGCCTTTGGTGTGACCAAAGAGTTCGCTTTCCAGCAATGAATCGGGGATGGCTGCACAGTTAACCACCACCATGGGACCCTCCGCGCGATCCGAGAACTGGTGAATGCCTTTGGCCACCAGGTCTTTACCGCAGCCAGTTTCGCCCTGCACCAGCACCGCGAGCTGACTGCCAGCGGCGCGGACAATCTGGGACCGAAGATCGGTCATGGCCATGGAGCTGCCCACCAGAGTGTCTGCCAGCTGCTGGCAACGCTGACGCATGGATTCCGCGTCGTGCAGATTGTCCAGCGAGCGCTTCAGCAGCCGGCGCTGCCAGACATGATCACTGCTTCTGAGCTGGCTGACCCACTGATGAGCCAAGAGAGTGAGCAGGCCGCGATAGAGAGGCTGGCCGGTGATGCCGCTCCAGTCCGGTTCTTCATTACACAGCACCAGGATGCCCAGGGTACGGCCGTCTTCGCCCGTGATCGGCTCGAGCCAGAAGGAACGCGGGCGACCGCTGGCGTCTACCATTGCCTGAAAACCGGCGTGGTCCAAACGGTAGCTGGCCGCACGGGACAGTTCCCTGGCCTTGCCTTGCTGAATCAGGTGGGCAAAGGGGTGGCTGAAGTCCCCGCAGTCGAACTCGCCCTGCTCGCCCAGTGCGGCACACTGCAGGTTTCTACCACTGAGGTCGAGCTCCAGCGACCAGCAGCGGGTCAAGCCAAAGGTGTTCTGCAGTTGCCGTGAGGCGACTTTTAGCAGGTCTGGCAGGCTTTCCTGCCGGAGCAGTTCAACCGCCAGGTCTATGCCGGTGTGCAACTCCGTTTGCATCCGTCCCATTCTTTTTGTTCCCTTTTGCTTGTTCCCTAGGACCGCGGTCCATGCGGCTTCCTTTCCGGAAAAACGCTATGAATACGTCCGTGTACGCTCGGGCTCCGCCATCCATGGCTCCGCACGTTTTCCAGAAAGGAAGCCGCACGGCCCGCTCCTTTTGAGTTGGCTTTAGGCAACGGTTCCCGTGAACTGAGTGTCTTCCACACCCAGCGTGACCTTGGTCACTGGCTCCTTCGCCGCCAGCTTTTGCAACAACGCCAGCGACACCGGTGGCAACAGTTCACCCTCAATGATCGACTCCAGCATCCGAGCACCGTTTTCACTGCGGGTGGCCCGGCTGCGGATGGCTTCGACCAGTCCATCGGCCAGTTCCACTTCGGTCTGGTAGCGCTCACCAATCTGTGTAGCCAGACGGCCGAGTTTGTCGGCGACGATTCGGTTGAGCGTGTCTTCGCCGAGCGGCAGGTAAGGCACGACTTCCATGCGTGCCAATAGCGCCGGTTTGAAGAAGTCCGCGAGTTCCGGATACAGCGCTTCTTCGATCTTTTCCGGCTCATCGGCGTGCTTGACGATGGTCTGGTAGCCGAGGTTCGAGGTCAGGAAAAACACCACATTCTTGCAGTCGATCAGGCGGCCCTCGCCGTCGGCCAACTCGCCTTTGTCGAAGGCCTGGTAGAACAGGTTGAGCACTTCCGGGTGAGCTTTTTCCACTTCGTCCAGCAGCACCACCGAGTAGGGTTTCTGGCGGATGGCTTCGGTGAGAATGCCTCCTTCGCCAAAGCCCACGTATCCGGGCGGCGAACCGATCAGGCGCGAAACGGTGTGCTTTTCCTGATACTCGGACATGTTAATGGTGGTCAGGAACTGGCGGCCGCCGTAGAGAAGTTCAGCCAGCTGGACCACGGTTTCGGTTTTGCCCACACCGCTTGGGCCTGCCAGCAGGAAGGCGCCCATGGGACGGCCCGGACGACGCAGATCCGCGCGGGCGGTGAGCAGGTGCTGATGCAAAGCTTTGATCGCCGCGTCCTGGCCCTTGATGTGGGCTTGCAGGTACACCGGCAGATGCGTGACTTTTTCCAGTTCGTCAGCAGTCATGCGATTGACCGGGATGCCGGTCCAATCGGCAATGACTTCGGCAATCTGGCGGGCATCGACCCGGGCGTGAACCAGGGGTTCGTCCGCCTGCATCTCAGCCAGTTCCTGTTCGATGGCGCCCGCTTCGCTTTTCAGATCCGGGGTTTCTTCATTGGTTTCCGGCGTTTGGTCTTCGGCGACTTCGTCTCCTGCCAGCAGTTGCTGACGAATGTCCACCAACCGTGACACCAATTGGCGCTGATCCTCCCAGCGTTGTTCCAGGCTGCTGGCTTCGGTACGCAGATGTTCCAGCTTTTCCACCAGTTCCGCTTCGCGAGTCAGGTCGACGCTCTGGCCGAGGGTCTGTTCGCGGTTCAGCAGCTCCTGTTCCATCGCCAACTGATGCAATTCGCTACGGACATGGCTCAGGCGGCGTGGCGGTGTGCTCAGGTTCAGGCTGACGCGGGCGCAAGCGGTATCCAGCACATCGATGGCTTTGTCCGGTAGCTGACGACCGGCGAGGTAGCGGGCCGACATGTCGGCGGCGGCCTTCAGGGCGCTGTCGGCAATCAGCACCTGATGGGACTGCTCATACACCGTGCGAAGGCCGCGCAGGATGTGAATCGCCTGCTGTGGGCTGGGTTCGTCCAGCGCCACTGGTTGAAAACGGCGGCTGAGCGCCGGATCTTTCTCGAAGTATTTCTTGTATTCCCGCCACGTAGTCGCGGCGATGGTGCGTAACTCGCCTCGTGCGAGTGCCGGCTTGAGCAGATTGGCAGCGTCTGAGCCACCTTCGCTGTTTCCGGCACCGATCAGCGTATGGGCTTCGTCGATGAACAGGATGATCGGAGTGGGAGAATCTTTCACCGCTTCGATCACGCCCTTCAGGCGCTTTTCAAATTCACCTTTCACCGACGCACCGGCCTGAAGCGCGCCCATGTCCAGAGTCCATAGTTCCACACTCGCCAGGCGCTCCGGCACATCGCCATTCACGATTCGCAGGGCCAGGCCCTCCACCACGGCGCTTTTACCCACACCCGCATCACCGACGACAATCGGGTTGTTCTTGCGGCGACGGCAGAGGATATCGATCATCTGGTCGATTTCCTCGTCCCGGCACATCACCGGATCCAGGGCTTTATCACGGGCACGCTGAGTAAAATCCGTGGCGTAACGCTTCAGTGGATCCATATCCACGTGTGCCTGAGCAGCAGCGGACGGGCCATCTTCGGCCTTCGACTGTTCAACAGAACCTTTGGTCATGCGGTCAAACTGGCGGCGGAGCTGCTCACGATTGATGTCTTTCAGTTTCTGGCTGACCTGAGGCATCAGATAGCGATCGGCGTTCATCAGAAGCGCCAGCATGACCGCACCGGAACGAAGCTGCGTGTGACCCAGCTCGGTAGACGCAATCAGCCAGGCGTCCTGAAGCAACTCGATCAACAGCGGCGAAAATGACGGGTATTGTTCAGCCGTTTGCGGCTCGCCGTTCAGGCTTTCCCCAACCACCGGTTGCAGAGTCAGCGGGTCAAGGTCGTTGGTTTCCAGTATCTGGCGCACGTCCGAAAACGGCGTATCCAGCAACTTGAACAGCAGATGGGCCGGGGTAATTTCCGCACCCTGACGGCTGATGCACAGTGCCGCAGAGGATTCCATTCCCTGACGGCAAATCTCGTTAAGGCGCCCGATCAGCGCCGGCAGTTCTACCCGAATCACAGTGATCTCCTTATTTCGGGAGTTGTTCCAGTACGCTGAGCACATCCGTGATGCGTTCGTTCAGCGCCGTATTGTAGAGTGAGTACACACCGGCCATGGCCAGCACAAACAGTCCCCCGATGCTCCATAACGGAAGGCCGGTTCTCAGTCGATTGCGAGCCGGAGTCACATTGTCCAACGCGCTGGTGAGCGGCGGCCTTTCCTGGTCGCCGCGTAAGGCCTGAAGCTGCTCGTGCAGGCCGCGAATGATCTGTTCGTATTCGTCCCGGCCATTGGCCAGCACCTTGTAGCGCCCTTCAAACCCCAGGCACAGGCACAGATGGATGAACTCCAGCATGTCGCGATAGCGTTCCGGCTCCTGCTCCATGCGGGAGGTGATCGCAAAAACCTTCTCGCCACCCCAGGTCTCGTTGTGGAACCGGGACAGCAGGGAATGCTGGGACCAGACGCTGTGAGCGCCCCAATCTGTCCCTAATACCGCTTCATCAATGAACGCACAGAGCACGTAGCGATAGGCCACCACGGTTGAACGTTCATAGCCTTGCTCTACCAGCTCCCGATCAATGGCCGACACCTCGTCCACCACTTGCTGGTACAGGCGCGCGACGCCCTGAAAATCCGCCAGCCGACGCACGCGAATCACCAGGCCAAGTAGCGGTGTCGCCGCATCGATCAGACGATTGTCTTCCAGGCCTCTTAGCTGAAACTGGTCGTCCCCAAGGCCCGAATCATCCATACCGCCCTGCGCCTGAGTGTCGGAAAACAGCAGATCATGAAATGCGTTGTCGCCTTCCTTGACGTTGTTGGGTGAATCCATCACCGGTGCATCGGCCATGATTTAACTCCTGTTAGCTTCTGATTGCCCAGAACTGCATTTCCATGCCCGGGAAGCTGCCTGCCACGTGGAAGGCAAAGCCGCTGGCGTTGTCGAGCATCTGCCAAGCCTGGCTTTGCTCATCCAGGCGGAAGTACACAAACCCGGCATGGTAGGGCAACTGACGCGGCGCCACCGGCAAGGGCGACAATGGCACGCCTGGCAGTTGCAGGCTTATGAGGTCGCGGATCTTCTCCACCGACGCCACCTTGCACTGCTGGGTGAACTGCTTGCGCAGGTCGTCCAGCGGCATGTCGGCTTTCACCGCCAGAATGAATTCGGCGTTGCCGATCAACTGGGCGTCCTGAATCGGCGCGACTGTCAGGCCGTACTGTCGTTCCTGCAGCTGGATCGCCAGCGCACGCGGCTCAAGCACCGTACTCAGGGATTGACGCAGCACCTGCATCAGCGGCGCAAAGCTGTCTTCCGGCAGATCGTGATCGTAGGCGGTGAATTCCTGCGGCAGCCGGTTCTCATCGGTAAAGGTCACCAGTTCACCGCACAGTTCCAGCAATGCCTCGTAGAGCCGTTCCGGATGCAGTTGACGCAAACGGGCAATGTGCATGAAACGCGGATGGGCTCGGTTGAGCATTTGCAACAACATAAAATCGGCGACGTCCGCTACGCCGCCCTGCCCGGGAGCACCTACACGTTCGGCAATGTTCTTGGCCCGTTCACGCATTAAGCCGGCCATTTCGCCAACAAATCGCTGCAAACGTGGCGCGGCGCGGACGCTCAGCATAGTGGGCATGAAGTTAGGGTCCATTACCAGACTGCCGTCCGGGCGTTTCTCCAGAATGCGGCCGATGGCCAGCGCCGCATAGGCGCTGCGGTCTTCACGTTCCAGCATCAGGCGCGGGGATACCCGAGCTACATCGATGGCATGAGAATCACCGTCAATCGAGTGCAGATCCCGCACTTCTGAGCTCTGGGCGCGAAACCGGCCTGCAATCGCCGCTTCCGGCCATTCGACTTCGGCCAGGCTATCACTGCCCAGCGGCAGCGCCAGATACACCACCTGATTGGCCACCGAAGCATCGGTGATTTCCATCGGTTCCGGCATGACATCGTCTTCCGGCAAACAGAAACGGGTACCGTCCGGAAACAGACCACTGGCCCTCACCAGGCCCACCCGGCCAAAGCTCAGGTATTCGGCGTTCAGTTGCAGGTCGCTGAAGCCGTATAGAAAATCGGAAACCGCCAGGGCCCGTTCGTTAATCTGGTGTTCCAGATACCGTTGTTGTTGCTGAAAGTGCTGCGGCTTGATGAACAGGCCGTCACTCCAGACCACTCGATTCGTTACAGACATCAGGATTCATCCGATCTTCTGAGTTGAACTTCTCGGCCACGCAGGTTCACCAGCAGGTGATAGCGGCCGCCCACCGGATCCACTTCCACCACCTTTTTCCACTGAGACAGGTTGGGGTAGGCATAGAACGCAATCACGCCGATGAAACGGGTATCCTCGTCGATGTCGAACGGTTCAATGAACTTGAACTGGCCGGGCACCAGGGTGTAATCGCTGTGATCGATGTAGTTGCGGCCCAGTGACGGCTCCAGCTCACCCAGCAACTGGTCAAAATCGGCCGCCATCAGGCGCGAGCTGTCTCGCATTTCGATGATCTGAAAGGCGATCGGCGTTGGCGCCAGGGATTCGTTGGGGTTCACATCCGGCTCGGCCACCATGGTCAGGTCCACCCGGCTGGGCAGATCTTCCGGGTAACCCACGGGAATGTCCGGGTCCCACATCACCTTGGCGGTTTTGGTCACCGCGTTGTAGGGCGTGCTGCAGCCCATCACTAAAAAGATTGCAACCAGCAAACTCCATTTGCCGTACTTCATGACAGATCTTCCCTCTGTAGTTGGCGCAATTGTTGGTCGTAAGCCTGTTCAAATACTTCCTGGAACAGGCGCTCAAATCCCTGCTGACGACTGGAGCTCAGTTCGTCGTAGTAATGCTGGTACATTTCCCAGGCCCAACTGCCCTCAGGCTCATCGGTTTTGAGGCCGCGACGGTAACCATGGAAACGTCGCAGCAAAGCCTGCGGCGAGAACGCGTGCAGTATCGCGTCCAATCCTTCCCGGATTGCTTTCTGGGTCGCCAGCTGATGGTGATGAAGGCTTCTCAGGCTTTCACTCACTGCGGCTGGTGCAGAAAGATGCACCGGGCTGCGCTGACTGGCGAACAGGGTCTGTACCGTGTTGTCGTAGTCATCGCCCAGGCGCAATGGGTTGTCTTCGATCGGCTGAAGCCGGGTGCGAAGTGCCTGGTGGCGGCTGTCCTCGCCCTCATGAAGCGCCAAAAGACCTTCCACGGTGGCTTTCAGAGTCTGGCCCGCTTCTTCCAGAAACAGTCGCATGTCGTCGCTGTTTTCGAAGGCCAGGCTGGCATCCATGCCCCGCATCAGCGGCGCACCGCTGATATGCTCACGGCTGTGGTCGGCTGGCGCGCCGGCTCCAATTTTGGTCTCGGTGTCAGACATCCTGTCCTTTCCTCCTTGGCGGACCGGCAATCCCATTGCCACGTCCCGGTTTTCTCGGGTTTCATCAGCGACCGCGCCGCGGGCAGAGAACCATTCCGGCCGGCTCTCCAGCAAACCCTCCGTATCTTCACAAGCCATCGGTTGGCTGACCGTCGGCTCGGACCACGCCTGCATAGGGTCATCGCTGACGGCTTCGCCCGGAGCCTCTTTCAATTCATGCAGCGGTTCGTCTCCGGCGGTGTAGACCTGTCTTTCCGCAGCGCGGACCAGGTTACCTTCAGCCACATTGACCAGCGACAGGTCCTCCGCCTGTTCGTCCAGGGCATCGGCAGGTTGCCGGGCATCCAGCACTTCGGCCGTCAACTGGTAACGTCCAATGGTAATGGCGTCGCCGCTCTTGAGCCGGGCCCGGCGACCGCGACCGACCGGCTGGGTACCGCTATTGATGTAGGTGCGACCGCTACGGTCAATGAGGCAGAAACCGCCGTCTACAAACCGCACCTCGGCATGACCCGGAGCTGCACCGGTTCGATGGGAAGACAATCGCCAGGTATCACTCTCGCCACTGCCAATCGACCCACCACTCACACCGAACGCATGCTCACGGGACGCGCCGACAGCAACCTTGGTGGGATTGCTGATGGTCAGCTTCAGATGTCGCTTCGTTTGATGTTCCATATCACTGTCCTTGTGTGTTGCCACTAGCGACGAATCTGCAGTCGTACCACCGGCAGTTCACTCGCTTTTTCCGGTGTCACAAAGGAATTCCAACCGAGCCGGACGTCCTTTCCCAACGCCATGGGCCGCACATCCTTTTCGCGCATCTGCAGCTCCAGGTCGTAGGCCAGCTGTTCCCGGGTGACAAACTCCACCAGCTTCACCAGACGTTGATGTTCGGCACCGTCTGGCAAAAATTCCGCAAACCGATGACGATCCAGATTCCTGATTCGCAGAATAAACTTGCCGCTGCGGTCGCGGATGCCTGCACCTATCAGCGTATCGTTACCCAGGGTGGCGTTATTTCGGCCCAGGCAGGTCTGCTGATCGGCCGGAATATCCACCTGACGCAACACCCACTGTTCGATCTCTACACTGTCCAGATCAAAACAATGACCAATGATGCCGCTGACCACCTCCGGTGACCGGCTACGCCCGGCCATCAGGCCCGCGTATGCCAGCATCTTCGACCAGTTCACCGGCGTTGCTTTGCGAAGCTGCGGATCACCCAGACCAACCAGGGCAAAGATATGGTCTGAAAAGCCGTCCGACGCCTCCGGCTGGAAGCGCACGTAGTAGCGATATTTACGCCACGCCCGATGAAACAGGGTCACCAGCCGATGATTGAAAAAGTCCAGAAAATGTCGGCGCACACCCAGGTTCTGCCCAGCTTCCCAGGCCAGATCTTCCAGGTAGTAACCGGGAAGCGGCGACTGGGAACCGTGCAGGCCCAGAAAACTCACTTCCAGCTGATAAGGCGCATGCTCATGCTCCGGCGATGCGGCGGACACCACATCACTGCCCGGAAAACCCAGGCCTGCGGAGGCCGAGAACCGGATACGCTCCTGCTGGGGCTGCTCGTCCTGAGACCGCTCCAGATCGTCGCCGTGGTGCCGATGAATCAGATCCACCAGCTGGAAAAAGTTGTAGCGCCGCGCGTTGCCCAGAACGGGCTGCAATTCGGCTACATCAGCGGCTGTTGCCCTTGCTGTAACGTCCATGTGTACCATTCCTGGTTGTCTTCATTCACCACTTCCAGGTGGTGAAACGCATTGATACTGGCATAGAGCGCAAAGAACTGGCTGAGCACCGTGCCAAACAGATAAAGATCGCCTTCCGACGCGAAGGATTGCTGATCGAGCCGCATCACCGAGCGAATCCCTCGCACCGGTAGGCCTTTGATCATTCGATCAACAGGGTTGGTTTCAATACCCAGAATGCCCGCCAGCCGCTTCTGTGAAATGCGCTCTGCCTGGCGGTCCACCAGAGCACGGAAGTCATACACCCGCAACACCGTACGCAGCGCATCCACGTCCAGCAGCGACAGGTAGTTCAGCGACAGATTGGAAATCAGCGTCCACAGCAGGCTGCCGTCCAGCGTCGGCCGCAGGGTGTGGGTTGGCCGCGTAATATTGCTGAACGACGCGAACGCCGGCGTGCTTTCCGTGGCCATGGAAATTTCCCCCACGGCCAGTTGGTGGGGCAATTGACGATTGGTGCAGGTCAGTGTGAGCGACACCGCTTCCTGTCGGTTCATGCACTCAGACTCATCACCGCGCACAAAGGAAATGTAGTGATCAAACCCGTCGCCCCGAACGCTGTCCCTGGCCTTTACCCGGTAATAAAGCGCCTTGCGGCCACGATCCCGCTCGACCTCATGCTGGAAACTCTCGAACGCGGTATAAATTCGCGGCTCACCCAGCCCGGACCGGCCTTCCAGCCAGCCTTCTACCTGTTCGATGTTGAACACCTCGTAGTGCTCTGGCGAACGGCTGGACGGCGCGATGCGATACTCCGTCTGACGTCCGTTGAGATCCACAGGGTCCGCCTCGTGGGTGAACAGGTTGATGGCCGGCGTACAGTACAGCTGAAAGTTCTCGGCTCGGATCTTCACATCCGGCGGCAGAATACGGCTGAAATGGAACCGCAGGCTGATTTCGTCCGCCTGAACCGCTGGCAGCCTGGGCGCCAGACCCTGAAGGTCTACAAACCGGAAAGCCTCCGGGAAGCTCAGGTATTCCTGCAGAATCCGGTAGCCCGGATACGCGTTCTTTGGATACGGCAGCAAGGCTTCGTCGTTGGCAAAACCCACCGGCTGCAGCAGGCTGGATGGAATTGAATAGGTGGAATCGCCCACCTTCAGCTCCACTTTCTGCAGATAATGGTTCAGCCACAAATACAGAGTCTCGCCCACGTGGTTGTCACCGCCGAGATAGAACCGCAGCGATTCCAGACCAATGGACGACAGCGGCTGATCGGTGTGCAACGCCAGGTCCACGGTCACGGAAGACACTTCCCGGGAGTGCTCGGCGTGGGCATCGGCCACCGTCAGCGGAAACACATCGACCGCCCGACACGTGCGGAACCGGCACTGCGTCTGTCGACTGGCATCGCCGACGGGCCGGCTTTTGATTTCCGTGTGGCGCTCGACCCGCTGGCGCTCACTGATGGCGTGAAGCTGGGGATCAAAGCGCATGATGGTGCAGCTGGGCACCGGCCGCAGATAATTCGGCCAGAGCATGTTCAGCAGCGAATGGGTCAGCTCGGGGAATTCGTCCTCGACCTTTTCACGGAGTTTGCCGGTGAGAAAGGCAAAGCCTTCTAGCAGCCTTTCCACGTCCGGATCGGTACTTTGCTCAGACAGGAAGCGGGTCAGCTGAGGATGCGCATCGGCAAACTCCCGGCCCTGCAATCTGAGAAAGCTCAACTCGTCCCTGTAAAACCGATTCAACTTCATAGAACTACTACACCAAGTTCGATCGAGGGGGACGGGGATGCCTTTTCTGGCGGGAAAAAGGTGTCTGAGCAAAGCGAGTTCTTTTTCCCAGAAGAAAAGGCATCACCGTTCCCCTCTGGCACCGAGCTCAGGTCAGATGTGGCTCCCAAAAGACGCTCCTTCGGCCCATCCATGGGGCGCTTGGGCTCCGCCATCCTTGGCTCCGCACACTTTTGGGAGCCACATCTGCCCTGACCTCTCATCCCTGTCCGATAGCTACTGCTGGCGAATTCACATCACCCGGTAGTAGCGCTTGTCATCCAATAACAAATCGATGGTCGTTTTATCGTCCGCCGACCCAACCCGCAGGTAGACCGTCACCTGGAACCGCAGCTGCAATGGATCTGGCCCCTGGGGCATCGCCATTACATCCACCCGGCTCACGCGGGGTTCGAACTTTTCAATGCATTGCCGAATGGCGCCGCGAATACGAATGCTCAGGTCGTGGGTACCCAGCGTGGCGTCGTTGAAATCCACCAGACCCAGGTCCGGCACGCTCTGGCTGTTGCCCGGATGGGCGTTCAGCAATCGCACCAGATGGCGCTTGATGGAATCCACCACATGGGTGACGTCACCCATGCTCTGCCCCGCCGGCTCGGCAGCCTGCTCGAGTCGTTCAAACAGGCTGCCGCCCGAGGCCTGAACACCATTGTCGGCGTTCCCGAACACGGATTAATCCTTGTCCAGTCGGCCAACCAGTGACAGCTCGAAGTTCGCACCCATGTACTTGAAGTGCGGACGAACCGCCAGTGAAACGGAGTACCAGCCCGGATCGCCTTCCACGTCGGAAACCGTAACCTGGGCAGCCCGGAGCGGGCGGCGGCTGCGTACGTCGGCTGGTGGGTTTTCCTGATCAGCCACGTACTGGCGAATCCAGGTGTTGAGCTCACGCTCCAGGTCCTGGCGTTCTTTCCAGGAACCGATCTGCTCACGCTGCAGCACTTTGATGTAGTGCGCCAGGCGGTTCACGATCATCATGTAAGGCAGCTGCGTACCCAACTTGTAGTTGGTTTCCGCTTCCTTGCCTTCCTTGGTGTTCGGGAACTGCTTGGGCTTCTGCACCGAGTTCGCGGAGAAGAAGGCCGCGTTATCGCTGCCCTTGCGCATAGTCAGAGAGATAAACCCTTCGTCCGCCATTTCGTATTCGCGACGGTCCGTGATCAGCACTTCGGTCGGAATCTTGGCTTCCAGCTGGCCGAAGGATTCAAAGGTGTGGACCGGCAGGTCTTCCACCGCACCACCGCTCTGCGGGCCGATGATGTTCGGGCACCAGCGGTACTTGGCGAAGCTTTCGGTCAGTCGCGTGGCCAGCAAATACGCAGTGTTGCCCCACAGGTAGTGCTCGTGATCGCCGGAGACGTCTTCCTTGTAGTTGAAGCTGCGCACCGGATTTTCGGTGGGGTCGTAAGGCACTCGCAGCAGGAACCTTGGAGACGTCAGGCCCAGGTAGCGGGCGTCTTCGGACTCACGCAGTGAGCGCCATTTGGCGTATTTCGGCCCTTCGAAAACCGCGCTCAGCTCCTTGATGGCAGGCAGCTCCTGATAGCTGTCGACGCCGAAGAAAGTTGGTGCGACGGAAGACAGGAACGGCGCGTGGGCCATCGCCCCGACAGAGGACACGTACTGCAGCAGCTTCATGTCCGGCGTGGACGGGGTGAAGGCGTAATTGCCCACCACAGCGCCAACCGGCTCGCCGCCAAACTGGCCGTATTCGGTGGAGTAAATGTGCTTGTAGAAACCAGTCTGGGTGACGTCCGGCGCAAACTCGAAGTCTTCCAGCAGTTCGGTTTTGGTGGCGTGCAGGATGTCCACCTTGATGTTCTCGCGGAAATCCGTGCGGTCAACCATCAGCTTCAGGCCACGCCAGGAAGATTCCAGTTCCTGCAGCTTGGGCGCGTGCAGAATCTCATCCATCTGGGCGCTGATCTTGCGATCCAGCTCAACCACCATCTGGTCTACCAGCGCCTTGTTGACCGGCTGGCCTTTCTCGTCGCTTTTCAGCAGGTTGGAGATAAACGTTGCCACACCCCGACGAGCCACGTCGTAGCCTTCATCGGCCGGCGCCATACGGCTGTTGGCCATGACCTGGTCGAGCAACGACCCTTCGGCAACAGATTCGGAAGCAGCGCTTTGCTGCTCAGCAGTATCAGACATACCACATCCCTTCAGTACGTTTTAATCACAAAGTGAGAATCTGCCTTCAATGGCAGAGTTTGGACAAAGAACCCGGATTATTCGCCGCTTTCGTCCGTGGCCAGTTCCAGCTCTTTCAGGAGCTTGTCGCGGGCGTCGTCGCTGTCCAGCAGCTCCTGAAGTTTGGAGCGGAAGGAGGGCACATTGCCCAGCGGTCCTTTCAAAGCGACCAGCGCTTCACGAAGCTCAATCAGCTTCTTCAGCTCTGGCACCTGGCGGGAGATGCTGTCCGGGGAAAAGTCATCCAGAGTCTGGAATTCGAGATTGACCGGCAGGTCGTCGGCGTCATCTTCCAGCTTGTTGGTGACCGTCGTTGAGAGGCTCAGACCGGCTTCTGACATCACAGAACGGAAGTTGTTCTTGTCGACAGAAATGGCCTTGCGTTCTTCGATGGGAGTTTCTTCAGGCTGTCCCTTGAAATCACCAACCACGAACATCTTCAGAGGCAGTTCAGTTTCTGCCTGCTGATCACCGGTGGCGGGGACATACTTGATATTGATGCGCTCTTTCGGCGCGACGGAACCGTCTTTTGAAGACATGCGGGGCTTCCTTTGCTCTGTTCGTCCATGTGCAAGCGCTGCGGCTTGCGGTGTTACATCCCTTTGAACGCACCCTCCTGGCACGTTACGCCGCAAACTCTACACAGGAATCTGACATCACTCAAGCAAAGAATGGCCAGCCCCGGGCAAAAAAAGACCCGAGGCGAAATTTTGCTAACCTATCGACGTTTTGGCGTCCAGGCCCAGATCATTTCGATCTCGATGGGCTCTTTGTCTTCGCTGTCACGGATGGTGACAGGCACTGAGACATCGCCTTTCTCTTCGGTCAACATTCTCTGGCGCTGGGCATTGGTCAGATGGGCTTCCACGGTCATATCGCCCTTGGCGCGGCGGGTATACTCGGCGTGAACCGTCTTGATCACGGGAATTTTGTCATCCGGCACGTTCAGGCCTACCAGAAAACCGGTGGCCGATTCTGCCAGCAGCAGCGAACCAACCGCATGAACCCCCTTGATGTGATTTTGCACCCGGCGTTTGTTGGCCAGGGATATCACACAGCGTTCCTGATTCAATTGCTCAATCCGAATGCCGACTGTTCCGGTGAATGGGACGGCTTTGCCAAAGAACAATGACAGTGCCTTGGGCCTGGCGAATTCCGGGAGCCGATTGATCTTGGATACAATTCCGGCCAGCTGGTTGGTGGCAGGCATAAGTGTTCTCCTGATTCAGATACTGGATGCGCAAGATACCCCATCCGACCCGGCAATTGAACGGCGAAAACGGAACCCCGAGACAATGACGACCGTCCTGAGTCTGGCTATACTCTCTGGCCACCGTGTTTTACGGATTCATTGTCTATAAAAGGAACCTGACATGAGCGACCTGAAAACCCAGTTTGACGAAGCGGTCAATTACATCCAGAACGCCGAAGGCGACTTTCAGCCGTCCAATGAGATGAAGCTGGAATTCTATGCCCTGTACAAGCAGGCCACTGCGGGTGACGTTAGCGGCAAGCGTCCGGGCATGATGGACTTCGTGAACCGCGCCAAATACGACGCCTGGGCGGATCTGGAAGGCACTTCCTCTGAAGAAGCGATGCAGAAATACATCGACAAGCTGAACGCCCTCAAGTAACCAGAGCAATCGAAACTGGCGCAGCCTGAATCCAGTCTTTCAGGCTGCGCAAATAATCTGAATTTCATTTTGCGGCGGTAAAACGTTTGTCATAAGATGCGCGCACCATAACAACAATAAATCAGATGGAAGACGTAACTCATGGAGATTTCCCAGGCGTTGGAGCATTCCCAGCCAGGGCTTGTTGATCGTGTCACCACCGCCACGAAACAACACCAGCTTAATCAACGATCAGAACAGACCTACCTTCACTGGATTTCACGTTTTGTGCTCTTTCACGACCTGAAAGATCCGGCACTACTGGAATCACAGGATCAACAGGTATTTCTCGATTACCTGACATCACAGATGCAGGTTTCCAGGGCAAGGCTGAATCAGGCCAGGCAGGCGCTGGCCTTTCTCTATGCCGAAGTGCTCGATTCCCAGAAAGCAGGTGGTTTTGTTGCTGCCTGATCCCAGACCCACTCGCGCAATCAGCGCGTCGTAGTATTCGCGTTGAAAGTTTCGTAGGTGCGATTGGACTGAACCTGCGGGATAATCTGATAGGTATTGCCGCGAGTCTGGCCGGGAATGATTTTTGGGTTACTGAAATTGAATTCCACCGGGATTTCCGTGCGGCCTAGGTCCGTGCGCCTGTCTCTTGGCTGCAAGGCAAGAGGATCCAGATAAAAGTCCTCCTCCGTTCTTGGTCGCACTGGCACACCCGCCGCTGGTGCTTCAAGGCCGCCCTCAATGACCGTGTTGGCCAGAGACTCTTCTTCCAGAGACCGGAATGGAATGGTATCGATGGTCGTCCGTTCTTCGTAAGTGAACGCACCACCTTCGACTGCATTTTCACTGGTCTGTGCAACCACGAATGGCGACAACGCCACCACCGCCGCTGCCAAACCGATTGATATTCTGACTGTTTCGAATCCGCCCATGACACTTGCCTTATTTTTTCCCTGTCGTGCCTGTACTTCCATGTCTGACATGTACATGACTACCTATCAGGCTGACAATTTTTGATCAGTTTAGCGTCAATTTCCGCCGAAAACCTGTTCTATAGCCAGAATTGTGACACTCCTCACTAGTCACTCGGTGTGAGGAAGGGAACAAAAGGGGGCGTTAAATGGCGAAAAAGCGATCAGAAATCAATCACACGGCCCCTACGGGCGGTGTGTCATAACGGATATCAATAATGACGGTCTGCCTGAACCCTTCAGGCGTCCGAACACTCACTTCATCGTCAATCCGTTTACCGAGTAAGGCTCGGGCCATGGGCGAGTCAATGCTGAGATATCCACGAGAAAGATCGAATTCGTCTGGCCCCACTAACCGATATGTATGTACCGCGCCATCTTCGTTTTCAATTGTCACCCAGGCACCAAAGAACACCTTGTCACGATCGTCGGGCAACCGATCAACCACCGTCAGTTCGTCCAGACGCTTGGTGAGAAAACGAACCCTACGGTCAATTTCCCGCAATTGCTTCTTGCCGTAGATATACTCGGCATTTTCGGAACGATCTCCCAATGCCGCAGCCTCTCGCACAGCCTGGGTGACTTCCGGGCGCTTTTCTTTCCAAAGGAAGCGCAGCTCTTCGCGCAGAGCCTGTTCGCCTTCAGCAGTAATGTAGCGTGTTCTGGCCATAGTTCGTCTTTCTTTGGGACATAAAAAAACCCCGTTGATACGGGGTAAAGCTAGCGCTGTGCTGGAGGAAGACACAAGGGGGAAAGCGCTCCCTTGCCGCCTTGATTACCATTATGCACAGGCCACCTTACCCAGGTATGGCGCCGAGGTTACCGTTTCGTCAGAGCCTAATTAGGTTGCGCACCCTAGAGTTCCGCAGTAAATTGCCGCCAAATAACGCAACACTACCGTGTCACTTTGAAATGGGGATACTGATGAACACTCAACAATTGCTCAATACCGCTTTGAACGGCCTCGACCGCATCGGCTTTCAGCTTGACCAGTATGGCATCACCGGCAAGATCAACCGTCACAACCTGGCGGCGTTCGTCATGCTGGAACAGAAGCATCTGGAAGGTGAGTGGGACAGCCTACAAGCCAAGTTCAACCGTCGTCGTTCACAGATCGAAGGCGTACTGACTGCCATCGAAACCCGCACCGACCCACTGGTCAAGCCAATCGTCAGTCGCATCAACCAGTTCCGCGGCGTTTCCAGCAACTGATCCGGCTCGCGAATCAGAGGCTCTTGAGTTCACCCGGAGAGGTCTGCTCTCCGGGCTCTCCGGCCGGCAAGGTCTGAGTATCTTTCAGGCGCTTCCGGCCCGGCGCGTATGCTGGCATGCTGATGGTCACTTTCAGCCCCGGGTACTCTGCGTTTTCGTGATGATCACTGAGACGAATCGTGCCCTGATGAATTTCCGCCACGGCACTCACAAGACTCAGACCCAGACCATTCCCCGGCATTGATCGACTTTTACCGACCCGGTAGAAACGCTGGAACACCTGATCTTTTTCATCGTCCGGTATGCCGATACCACTGTCGCCCACCTCGAACACGGCATCGTTACCCTCTTTCCGGACTTCCACCCGAATCTGGCCATGCTCTGGCGTGTATTTGATGGCGTTATCGATCAGATTGCTGACCATCTGGAACAGCAGGTCCCGATCACCCTCAATGGATACCTCACTGTCCACAGAATGCTCAAAATTCTGCTCTTTATCTTCGGCAACGGCTTCATACAATTCACACGCATCAGCGACCAACTCGCCCAGCGATACCGGTTTCATATCCGCGCTGTTGCCGCGGGTTTCCAGGCGCGCAATTCGGAGCAAGGCATTGAAAGTGGACAGTAGCTGGTCTGCTTCGGCGACGGCTTTGGCGGCCTGATCCCTGGCTTCGTCGTTGTCCACCGACATCAGAGTGCTTTCAAGCTGATTGCGCAGGCGAGTCAGCGGCGTTCGCAGGTCGTGGGCAATACTGTCAGACACGTGCCGGATGCCCTCCATCAGATACACAATGCGATCCAGCATTTGGTTGAGGTTTTCCGCCAACTGATCAAAGTCGTCGTCGGTACCCCGAGTAGGTATGCGCAGCGACAGGTGTCCGTTCATGATTCGACGTGACGTGTTATTGATTACCTCGATACGTCGGGTGGTACTTCGGCTCATTAAGAACCCGCCCAGCAAGGCCAGCGCAAGAGTAATACCCATGCCCCAGTTGATGGCGCCTTCAATCAGCCGTTTAAGGTTGGTCAACTCGTCCACGTCCCGGCCAACCAGCAATCGCAAGCCGCCCTGAACCTCGAAAATGCGGGCGCGCGCCAGCCGTTCCGGTCCGCTCCAGCCTACCGAATCATTGAGGGTAAAGTTGATCCAGCCGCTTTCTGACCGGGAACCTTCTGGCCAGGTTTCAATGTTCCCGGCCAGTTTCAGAAAGTCGTCAGTGGTCAGCAGATAGATAGATTTTGCGTTTGGATCACGGGCGACTCGCTCACGAATGATCGAGATAAGCCCGTTGATGCCACTGCCCCGGTACTGCTCTGCCAGGCCGGCAATTTCGGCTTCGATGGTTTCATCAGTCTGGGCGGTCATGAAGCCGGCCGTGCGCCAGTAGATGAACGCCAGTAGCAAGAATACCGAGGTGGCAAACACCACCATGTAGAGCAGGGCAAGCTGGAACGAAGACGTTCTTAGCTGACTAAGCAGTTTCACGCAGCATGTATCCTGCACCCCGGATGGTCTGCAGCAGGGGTGTATCGAATTCCTTGTCGATCTTTGCCCGCAGACGACTGATGTGAACATCAATGACATTGGTTTGCGGGTCGAAATGATAATCCCAGACTTTCTCCAACAGCATGGTGCGGGTAACCACCTGACCGGCATTGCGCATGAGATATTCCAGCAGCCGGAACTCACGGGGCTGAACGTCGATGTTCTGGCCAGCCCGTTTGACCGTTCGGGCCAGCAGATCCATTTCCAGATCCGCCACATGCAGAACGGTTTCCGTTTCTGCCGACTGACGATTACGGCGAACCAGTGATTCGATCCGAGCCAGCAGCTCGGTGAATGAAAATGGCTTCGTAAGGTAATCATCGCCACCGCCACGCAGGCCTTCGACGCGGTCGTCCACATCGCCCAGCGCACTCAGGATCAACACCGGCACCTGATTTCCGGTCGCCCGTACGGTCTTGATGATCGCCAAGCCGTCCATGCCAGGCAGCATGCGATCCACGATCATGATGTCGTAGTCTTCACTGGCGGCCATCATCATGCCGTCTTTGCCGTCCGCCGCGTGATCCACGACGAAATCGGATTCTTTCAACCCTTTGAGGAGATAGTTCGCCACATCTTGATCGTCTTCTATGACCAGCGCTTTCACCGGAATTCCTCCTGATAGCGGATTACATTAACGGCTAGGGTACGAGCATGCCCGTGCTCCGGCCAGTTACGATCTTGTAAGAGGGTGTCGCCAAAGACGACGGTCAAACCCCGGCTCGAAACCAGCCCAGACTGTCGGCCGTGGTGCCGGAAGGACGATACTCGGCTCCCACCCAACCTTTGTACCCTATGCGATCGAGGGCCTCAAACACACGCGGGAAATGAATCTCGCCGGTGCCCGGCTCATGGCGTCCCGGGTTATCTGCAAACTGAATGTGCCCTATCCACGGCAACAGACATTCCAGAGTCCGGATCAGGTCCCCTTCCATGATTTGCATGTGATAGATGTCGTACTGAAGCTTTACGTTGTCGGCATCCACTTCTTCGATAACTTGCATCACCCTCGATGAGGTATCCAGGAAAAAGCGCGGCATATCCACCCTGGAATTAATTGCCTCCAGGCACAGAGTGATTCCCTCTGCCGACAGCTTCTCTGCAGCGTATGCCACATTCGATACCAGCGTCTTCCAGGCCTCCGACTCATCCAGCTCAGGCGGACGCAAACCCGCCAGACAGTTCAGCTGCCGGCAATCCAGAGCCTTCGCGTAGCGAATGGCCTGATCCACACCTGCACGGAATTCTTCCCTCCGTTCTGGCAGACAGGCGATGCCCCGTTCACCCGCATCCCAGTTGCCCGGCGGCAGATTGAACAGCACCTGGGACAGACCATTTTCATCCAACCCTTGCTTCAGTTCGTGCGGAGACCAGGAGTAAGGAAACAGATACTCCACCCCCTTGAAACCTGCCTCGGCCGCCAGCCTGAAACGTTCTGGAAAGTCCACTTCGGTAAACAGCATCGACAGATTGGCAGCAAACACCGGCATAGCTCAGCCCCCTTTCTTTTTGGTAATGGAAGAGCCCATTCGAACACCGTTCTGATGCTCCAGCTCCAGCAGCAAACCACTGTGATCCACCTCGCTATGGCCATTGGCAATCAGACTGAGGTACCCGTTATGAACCTGCTGCGCGAGCGGCAACGTCAACCCCTCGGCCCGGGCCTCGTCCAGAATCATACGGAGGTCCTTCAATTGAATTCGCGCAGGCGCACCTGGCGCAAAATCCCGGTCAATCATTCGCTGGCCGTGCAGCTCCAGAATCCGGCTGCCGGCAAAACCGCCCATCAAGGCCTCCCGAACCGCCGCTGGATCAGCTCCACCCTCGGCGGCCAGCAACATGGCTTCAGACACGGCACCAATGGTAATCCCCACAATCGCCTGGTTCGCCAGCTTGGCCAGCTGCCCGCTACCAACCGGACCGATGTGCGTGCATTTTCCCAGCGCTTCAAAAACAGGCCGAACCCGATCAACGTTTTCCTCAGAACCACCGGCCATAATGCTCAACGCCGCGCCTACAGCACCGACGGTGCCACCGGACACCGGCGCATCCACATACCCAGCGCTCTGCTTTAGGGCCAACTCCGCATGACGCCGCGCCAGCGATGGCTGCACCGAACTCATGTCGACATAGACAGCCCCGGCTTTCAAAGCCCCGATGCCGCCCTGCTCCACCATCACATGGTCCACCACATCGCCGTTTTCCAACATGGTAATGACAACGTCAGCATCCCGAACGGCATCTTCCGGCGTTTCTGCGATGATCGCCTCGTGCTGGAAAGGCTCACACTTACTTGCCGTGCGATTCCAAATTGCCGTTGAATAGCCAGCGTCTAACAGATTGCGGACCATGGGTGCGCCCATTAATCCCACGCCCAGAAAAGCAATGTGAGTCTTGTTGTTCTTCATAATTGTTTAGATCCCAACTCCTGAGTCCGATGAGGCCAGTGGATGGTTACTTTCAAAACTGTGCGGAGCCATGGATGGCGGAGCACAAGCGCACAGGGACGTATTCACAGCGTGTTTTGAAAGTAACCATCCACTGGCCTCCACCACCAATGTTTAAACAAAGAGTATACAAACAAAAACGCCACCAGCCCTTGAGGGGTGGTGGCGTTTAAATAAGTCTTAAATCTAGATCGCAATCAAGCCGCTTCAGAATCCGCGGTCATGTGCGCCCGAATCTTCTTCATGGCGTTCTTTTCAAGCTGACGAATCCGCTCAGCCGACACACCATAACGATCCGCCAGATCGTGCAGCGTTGACTTGCTGTCGGACAACCAGCGTTCACGTAGGATGTCCTGACTTCGCTCATCCAGCTCAGCTAAAGCTGCCATCAGGCGACCATTGGAATCGTCAGTCCAGTCTGCGTTCTCCAGCTGTGTCGCCGGGTTGCTGCGTTTGTCTTCCAAGAAATACGCCGGCGCCTGATAGGCGTTGTCGTCGTCATCGTCCTGCGGTCCATCAAAAGCCGTATCCTGAGAAGCAAGGCGACCTTCCATCTCACGAACAACCTTGGGCTCCACACCCAGGTCGCTCGCCACTGCGTTCAACTCATCATGGCTCAGCCACGCCAGCTTCTTCTTCTGACTGCGCAAATTGAAGAACAGCTTACGCTGGGCTTTGGTTGTGGCCACTTTCACGATACGCCAGTTGCGCAGAATAAACTCGTGAATTTCGGCCTTGATCCAATGAACAGCAAAAGAGACCAACCGCACACCGTATTCCGGGTTGAATCGCTTTACTGCCTTCATCAGCCCAACGTTACCTTCCTGGATCAGATCCGCCTGATTCAGGCCATAACCGGCGTAACTGCGGGCGATGTGAATAACGAAGCGGAGGTGAGACAGCACCAACTCCCGCGCAGCATCCACATCACCTTCGTAATGCAGCCGCTCAGAAAGCTTTCGCTCTTCCTCAACGGACAAAACCGGAATCTGGCTTGCCGCCTGAATATACGATTCAAGATTGGCGCCCGGGACCAGTCTGTCGAGAACCTGTAGGTTCGTACCCATGCTTTCCCCTCCGAACATGACGGTCAATAAATATATCAATACTTACTTAGACCGCCAAGATCCATTTTAGTTCCCCAAACTCGAAACAAACCTTTTGAAAACAACGGCCTGTGTTTCTTGGAGATGTAATTTTACTCTTCACCATAGGCTTAAGAGTCTGATTCGTGCAATACGGTATTGCCGCAATCCGAGATCACCCGCCCGCTATCTCTCCGGGCTCTATGTCATCGAGATGCCGCTTAACAGCGACCCAAGCGCCCAACCACCCTAGCAGCATTGCAACGATTATCAACGCCAGGACACCGTCAAACGTCAGACCGCTGAGCGAAAAGTCACTTCGGTAAAGCCCGGCCAAGCGTTCGACCGGCCCACTGAGCCACCATAAGGACATCTGAAGCAGTATCCAGGCGACAACCCCGCCGCCAAGACCAAAAAAGGCCCCGGTGTAAAGAAAAGGACGACGTACAAAGCCATCCGTCCCGCCAACCAGTTTAGCCACCAGAATTTCATCGCGCCGGTTTTCGATCGACAGCCGCACTGTATTGCCGATCACCAGCACCACGGCGGCTGATAACAAAATTGCCAGCGCCCAAACTGCCCGCTCCAGCAGCTCCGTCATCGCATTCAGGCGCTGGAGCCAGCCAAGATCCACCTGTACCTGCTCTACCCCGTCCAGACCTTCAACTACGGCCAGCAGGGTCTGAATGCCATCGGCCGTTCGCGAACCGTCGCCGGGCGTCACCAGAAGCGTGTGGGGTAGCGGGTTGTCGTTCAGATAATC
Organism: Marinobacter sp. CHS3-4; assembly: GCF_030053415.1. Classification (GTDB taxonomy): domain Bacteria; phylum Pseudomonadota; class Gammaproteobacteria; order Pseudomonadales; family Oleiphilaceae; genus Marinobacter. Next base: position 405,623 of record NZ_JASGBJ010000001.1, on the reverse strand, counting down.
CAGCGCGTCTTCAAGACCTGAGGAGGCCCGAAAATCGGCCAGGGCTGCGTCTCTGTCAATAAGCTCCACCTCTGCCACGCGGCTATCTTCGCTTACCTTCTGTTTCAGCGCTTCCGCCTGACCGAGAGACACATCCTGTTCCAGATAAGCCGTCACCCGTGCCGAACTTTCCCACCCGGCACTGACCCCCTGAAGACTGGTGAGCAGCAACATTAAAGCCACCGGCAAGGCCAGCGCCACACCCATGACCGTCCAGGTCATGATGCTGGCGACCGGTGACTGCCAAAGTCGACGGGCACTGTCAGCGGCCACTTTGCGGTGATGCCCGAAATAACTGGTCGCCTGCTCTGCCAGGGGAGATCGGGACGATTTCGCGCCGCGGGATACGTCCTTCGCACGGGCTCGGGAATCAGACATGCCGCGACTCCCCACCAATACCGGGACTGCCGCCTGCCACCAGCCTGCCCTGATCCAGAGTGAGCGTCCTGCGTCCGAGGGTGTTGATCAGAGCCACATCGTGGGTGGCAATCAACACGGTCACACCTACCTGGCTAAACTCTGCAAACAGCGACATGATGTCCGCCGATAACTGGGGATCCAGATTACCCGTGGGCTCGTCCGCTAACAGGACAGGCGGTTTGTTCACTACTGCTCGGGCAATGCCAACCCGCTGCTGCTCGCCGCCAGACAACTGCATCGGGTTCATCTTCTCTTTGCTCAGCAGCCCTACTTTATCCAGCGCCGCCCTAACGCGGCGCCCGATGTCTCGCGCGGGCACGCCCATCACTTCCAGAGGCATGGCAACGTTGTGAAAAACCGTGCGGTCAAACAGCAACTGGTGGTTCTGGAACACCACACCGATGTGCCGTCGGATATAGGGAATCTGGCGGCGCGGCAATCGGTTCAATACCTGGCCGCCGACTTCAACCTCACCGGCGCTGGGCCGCTCCATCACCATAATCAGTTTGAGCAGCGTACTTTTACCAGCGCCCGAGTGACCGGTCAGAAAGGCAAGCTCACCCCGATCCAGGCCAAAATTAACCTGGGCCAGCGCTGTGTGGTCGCTGTCGTAGCGCTTGGTAACTTGCCGGAATTCAATCATTGATCAGATGTCATCAAACAGCGCATCCACGAAGGTGCGGGCGTCGAAACTGCGAAGGTCATCAACCTGCTCCCCCACGCCGATATAACGGATTGGCAACTGCAGCTGCCTTGCAATGGCGAACACAATACCACCCTTGGCGGTGCCGTCGAGTTTCGTGAGTGTAATGCCGCTAACACCGACCGCCTGCTGAAACACCTGTGCCTGGCTGAGCGCGTTCTGCCCGGTGCCAGCATCCAGCGTCAGCATCACTTCATGGGGAGCAGAATCATCCAGCTTCTTGATAACCCGAACGACCTTTTCCAGCTCGTTCATCAGGTTGTCCTTGTTCTGCAGGCGGCCCGCAGTATCGGCAATCACCACATCTATACCCCGTGATTGGGCAGATTGCACCGCATCGTAAATAACCGATGCGCTGTCTGCGCCCGTATGCTGTGCAATCACCGGTACATTGTTGCGGTCGCCCCAGACCTGCAGCTGTTCTACAGCCGCAGCCCGAAAGGTATCCCCGGCCGCCAGCATCACCGACTTACCGTCACGCTGGAAATGCTTGGTGAGCTTGCCGATGGTGGTGGTCTTGCCCACCCCGTTGACGCCGACCATCAGGATGACGAAGGGCTTTTTGCTGCTATCGATCTCCAGAGGCTTGGTGACACCCTCAAGCAGTCCGTGCAACTCCTCCCGCAGTGCCGTGCGCAAGGCATCGCCGTCCTTGAGCTGATTGCGCTCAAGCTTATCGGTCAGGGACTCCACAATCTCCGTGGTCGCCGTAACACCGACATCGGCCATCAGCAGCGTGGTTTCTATTTCTTCCAACAGATCGGCGTCGATCTTCTTGCCCAGAGAAAACAGATCGGAAAAGCCGCCGGTCAAATTCGCCCGGGTTTTGCCTAGCCCGTTCCGAATGCGCTCAAAAACGCTGAGTTGCGAGGCTTCCGGTTCTGGCTCAGCCTCCGGCTGGGGTGCCGGAGCGACGGGTTCAGAAGGGGTTTCCGCGGGCTCGGCCTCTGCAGATTCAGGCGCTGAAGGCTCTTGTTCAGGCGCTGAAAGCTCTGGCTTCGGGGTCGTTTTAGGGGCAGCACCCGGTTGCGGCTCTGGTTTCTTTTGCGGCACGGACTTGGGACGGGGCGACGGCGGCCGATTGCCAACCACATCGAACAGGAAAACAAGAACAAGAAAGGCCAGAAGCCCGATGGAAATCCACTCTGCCGTCATAGTCATACCATTGATCGTAGAATTCGCAGGAAAAGAAAGGCGGTATTCTATCAGACTGTCCAGGTGAAGTGACTCACCCGACTAACCCTCGTACCATAAGCTCATCAAAAGAACAGGCAATGCCACTAACGCTTGAAAAGACGCCGTGAATCATGCCCCGACAACGCAAGAAACCCACTTCCGCCCCGGATGCCGGCAAAGGCGAGCTACGTATCATCGGAGGTGACTGGCGCAGCCGAAAACTGACCTTCCCAAGCGTCGGCGGCGTAAGGCCAACACCGGCCCGCACCCGCGAAACCCTGTTCAACTGGCTGTCCTTTCACCTGCCCGGCAGCCACTGCCTCGACCTCTTCGCCGGCTCAGGGGCACTAGGCCTGGAAGCCCTGTCCAGAGGCGCAGGCAGCGCCATCTTCGTCGACCACACCAAAGCCCTTGCCCAGGCCCTGCGCAGCAACCTTCGCTTGCTGAAATCGGAGAACGCAGACGTCACCTGTCAGACCGTCGACGCTTTCCTCGAGCAGCTGCCTGGCAAACCCGTCGACATCCTGTTCATGGACCCACCGTTCCGACAGGGATGGCTGGAACGACTCTTTCCTTTGATCGAAGACAACGGATGGGTCAAACCAGGAGGGTGGATTTACGTCGAACACGAAAGCGAGCTGACAACACCGGCCGTACCAAACACCTGGCACCTAAATCGTCAGAAAACGGCCGGACAGGTGACCTACTGCCTATTCCAAAAGGAAGGTTAAAAAAAGGAAGTAGACCGTAAAGGCGTTATTACCGCAGAACGATCGGCCAGTGGGCGGGTACAGTTTTTCCGAAGGGATAAAGGTGTCTGAGCGAAGCGAGTTCTTTTCCCGTAGCGAAAAAGTGTACCCGCCCGCTGGCCAGACACCCCAAGTAAAATCCGTTAAGAGGAAGGCCGCAACGAATAAGCCCGCAGGTGATCCGCAAACTCCTCAAGATAGCGAATACCACTGGCCTCTGCCTCACGGCACCACTCCATAAGAGCATGCAGCTTCTCTTGAGGCTTCAGCCCGCGACGCCGCCAGAGCTCCTGAAGCTCATGGCTTTTCTCGTAAATCTGGCGCAACACCATGTTGCTCTCAAGCGCCGACTCCAAATGAGCCTGCTCACTCGGCTTGATCAGCGTGATCTCACGAGACAGCAACCGCTTGATCTTGCGATATCGCGGGCGAATTTCATCGTCCATGAGCGACTTCTGCTGACGCAGAACTGGCTCCATGACACGCTTGCGGTACTGGCGCATGATATCGAAACGGTTGTTGGCAATGGCCTGCACCGTTTCCACATCCACTTCCTGCTTTCCCGGTACGTAATGGGCAATCGGGCGATAGCCCTTGGGCTTGGCCAGACCAAACAGCTGGAACAGACGGATGTAACCCCAGCCAATATCAATCTCGTACCAGCGACGGGACAGCTTTGACGAATTCGGATAAGTGTGGTGATTGTTGTGCAACTCCTCACCACCAATCAAGAGGCCGAGCGGCGAGATATTCCGGGCGTTGTCTGAACACTCGAAATTGCGGTAACCCATAAAGTGACCAATACCGTTGACCACACCCGCAGCCCAGACCGGAATCCACATCATCTGCACAGCCCAGATCCAGATGCCGTTAACGCCGAACAACAGCAGGTCCAAAACCGCCATTAGCTGAATACCCAGCATCTTGTAGCGAGAGTATAGATTGCGCTCAATCCAGTCCTCCGGCGTGCGCTGGCCGAAACGCTGCAACGTTTCCTCGGTACCCGCCTCGTCGTATAGTTCAGCGCCCTGGAAAAGCACCTTGCGGATACCCAGAACCACCGGGCTATGGGGGTCATCCTCGGTTTCGCACTTTGCGTGGTGCTTGCGATGAATCGCGGTCCACTGCTTGGTGTTGGTAGCGGTCGTCAGCCACAGCCAGAAGCGGAAAAAATGAGCCAGAACCGGATTCAGGTCCAGGGAGTTATGCGCAGAATGGCGATGAAGATAAAGCGTCACACTGATGATGGTGATGTGAGTCAGACCCAGCGCAACCAGCACCAGCTGCATCACCGACAGGTCCAGAAGACCGTTGTACCACATGAAAATTTCCTCGTTCGAAATCATCGGGTTGTGGCAAGGGAGATCCCCAACCCGGACTTCCTACTTTAGCGTACACTTGTTCACTACAACAACTGCATTTGGATGCAGTTTTGTTACTCATTACACTGCCGCTTACATTAGCCTGCGTTTTTTGGCAGCCGAGGAGCCCGCCCTTGCCCGAGTTACCGGAAGTAGAAACCACCCGTCGAGGCATCGCCCCACACTGCGAAAATCAGGTCATTGCCAGTGTTGTGGTCAGGGACAGCCGATTGCGCTGGCCCGTACCAGACAACCTGGCGGATCTCATTGAAGGCACCACCATTACTGAAGTGGACCGACGGGCAAAATACCTGCTGATCCGGCTACACGCGGCATCAGACTCGCCGACACCAAAGATGCAGGACGGCACGCTGATCGTCCACCTTGGCATGTCCGGCAGCCTGAGGGTCGTAACCGATGCCAGCGAACCTCTGCGTCATGATCATATTGATCTTCAGTTACATAATGGGGTCACCCTGCGATTTAACGACCCCCGACGTTTTGGCTGCTGGCTCTGGACAGACTCGCCAGACTCGCATCAGCTACTGACAAGCCTGGGGCCGGAGCCCCTGGCTCCGGAGTTCAATGGCGCGTTCTTGCACCGACGGTCCCGCGGAAAAAAAACGCCGATCAAGTCCTTCATCATGGACAACCATGTGGTGGTGGGCGTGGGCAATATCTACGCAAACGAAGCCCTGTTTAAAGCCGGAATCCATCCAAAACGGGCCGCCGGCCGCATCAGCCTGGACCGCTACCACCGCCTCGCAGAGGCCATCTGCGAAACGCTGTCAGCTGCCATCTTAATGGGTGGCACCACGCTCAGAGACTTTATAAACAGCGATGGCAAGCCGGGCTATTTTGCCCAATCCCTACTGGTCTATGGTCGGGGGAACGAGCCCTGTCGAGAATGCGGCCACACTCTAAAAGAGATTCGCATGAATCAACGGGCAACTGTTTACTGCGGGCGATGCCAGCGCTAGACAAATAAAGCAACAGAAAAATCGTTTGAAAATACGCAAATATGATTCATAGTTAACAGAGTGTTTATCGTCATGAGCTAAACTCGATTCGAACTAAGTCAAGATCGCCTCGTGCTAGCCAGACAGCTAGAAAGCAGCGACCTGTTTACGACCTGTTTAGGAGTAACAAGAAAATGAGCGGTAAGATTTCCCACATCGTGATGACGGCCCTGGCGGTTTGCATGCTGGCTTTTTCCTCTGTCGGGCATGCCCAGGCTATCGAGGAGGAGCCCACCGCACTGGCCATGACCGGCGACGCACTGTTAGCCCGCCCGGCTTTGCTGGCAACTACGGTCGTCGGCAGTGTCGTTTACGTGGTGTCACTGCCTTTCTCCCTATTGGGTGGAAACGCCGCAGAAGCTGGCGAAACTCTGGTGCTGGGGCCGGCAAAAGCCACTTTCGTGCGCTGTCTTGGCTGTACACGTATGGGCCGCAAGCCAGGCACCGTCGAGCAATCCAGCAACTGATCCGTAAAATCCCCAGTTGCCATTCAACCGGTTCTTCGGCAGCCTGAAGTTTTCGCGACTTCAGGCTGTTTGCATTTATGGTGGACTGGCAATCTCTTGACACAGTGTTCCTCGACATGGACGGAACCCTGCTCGATCTTCACTTCGACAACCATTTCTGGCTGGAACACCTGCCCAAGCGTTACGCCGAGTTCAATCGCCTCAGCCACCAGGAGGCGTACGATCGAGTTGTCCCTATGATCATGGCCGAACGAGGATCACTGAACTGGTACTGCACGGATTATTGGAGCGAACGCCTGGCGGTTGATGTAACAGGCCTCAAAGCGGAGGTGGGCGACCGGATCGGCTATCGCCCCCACGTCATCGAATTCCTGTCAGCCATTCGCTCGCAAGGCCTGCGCTCAGTCATCGTGACCAATTGTCATCCAGACCCGCTCGATCTGAAACTGGAACGCACCGGCCTGGCAGACAGGGTTGATGCCGTGGTGTCGAGTCACGAATTTGGCAAACCCAAGGAAGACCGGGGCTTCTGGAAAGACCTGGCAGTGCGGGAACCCTACCATCCGGCCGCGACGCTGATGGTAGACGACAGTTTTCCGGTTCTGGAGAGCGCCCGCGACGCAGGGATTGCCCAATGCCTCGCTATACTGGCGCCAGACAGCCAGCGACCACCGAACGAACGTCACCCGGACATTCCGTCTATTCATCACTTCGATGAGGTGACTGCCGCGCTGCTCGCCCGTGCTTCGTGAATCCTCGCCCCTGCCATCCACTGCGTCAGGCAGCTATAATGACACCATACGTCCATCAGGCGAGGAGACATGACGGCAACAACCTCTGATGACAATCGCGTAAGGCTGGACAAATGGCTGTGGGCCGCCCGGTTCTATAAGACACGGAACCTGGCAAAACAGGCTATCGAAGGCGGCAAGGTTCATTACAACAGTCAGCGCACCAAACCTGGCAAACTGGTCGAGCCCGGCGCCAAGGTCACTTTGCGCCTTGGTTGGCAGGAACGCATCGTCATCGTGGATGACATCAGCGATCGTCGAAAGGGCGCTCCGGAAGCCCAGAAGCTATATCACGAAACGGAAGATAGCGTGAAACGGCGGGAAGACCTTGCCTGGCAAAGAAAGACCATGCAGGCAGCTCAACTTCCACCTGCCAGACGACCCTCGAAAAAGGACCGTCGAGACATTCAACGGTTCCGCGAACAGAACGGGCTGTAGCAGCAGGGCTCGACGTCAGACCAACCTATCCAGAACCCCAATTTCAGGAGACATTACCATGGCATCCGGGGACCAGTTTCAGCGATTTCTGTTTGAAGACAGCCAGGTACGTGGTGCCTGGGTCAGGCTGAACAAAAGCTACGATGACATTGGCAGTCAGGCGCCCTACCCAGACTCGGTTCGCCGGATGCTGGGCGAATCGCTGGTGGCCAGCGTGCTGATGAGCAGTACCCTGAAATTCGAGGGCTCGCTGTCACTCCAGGCCCAGGGCGACGGGCCGGTGAGCACCCTGATGGCCGAATGTACCCATGATCGGTACATCCGCGGCATTGCTCGTTTCGACGAACACGCCGTGACAGAGGAGTCACTGCAAGCCCTGCTCGGCGAGGGCCGAATGGCCATCACCATCACGCCGGACAAAGGCAACCGCTATCAGGGCGTCGTGCCGCGGGAAGAGCCCGATCTAGCCGGCTGCCTGCAAGATTACTTTGAGCGTTCTGAACAGATCCCGACCAGTTTCTTCCTGTTTGCAGATGAAAATGGCAGCGCCGGCCTGATGTTGCAGCGACTTCCAGGCAACACTGAGCAAGACGACGACCTTTGGAACCGTCTCAACCACCTGGCCAGCACGGTCGAAGCCGAGGAAATGCTCACTCTGGACAGTGAAACCGTTTTACATCGCCTGTTCCATGAAGAAACCGTCCGTCTGTTCGACCCCGAAGAAGTGGCGTTCCGCTGCAGCTGTTCCCGTGAACGCACCCTCAACGCGCTTGAGGCCATCGGTAAAGACGAATGCTACGACATCCTGGATGAACAGGGCAGCATCGAAATGGACTGCCAGTTCTGTCATCAACACTATCGCTTCGATAGAAACGACATTGATCACCTTTTCACCGGGCATACGTTACACTAACAGCTCCACAACGCCTGGAAGCCAGTGATAGCAAGGCTTTCAGAGCAGTCGTTTTTTACTGGCGGCTCTGGCATAATAGCGCGCCTGACTGATCACGAGCACACCCCGAGGGCGAGGTCGAAGTGAGTAATACCTATCAAGATCTGAGTGCAGCACCACTGATTGAGCTGGCACTGGAAAGAGGCGAAGGCAGGCTTGCCGCTAACGGTTCATTAGTCGTTGAGACCGGCGAGCGCACAGGTCGCTCCCCGATGGACCGCTTTATCGTCAAGGAGCCCAGCACGTCTGACGACATCCATTGGGGCCCAATTAACCGCCCGTTCGACGCCGACAAGTTTGACGCTCTGTGGGACCGTGTTGAAGCTTACATTGCTGAAAAAGAAAGCTTTGTATCTCAAGTACACGTTGGCTCTGACCCGGAACACTACCTGCCGGTCAAAATGACCACCGAGACCGCGTGGCAGAACCTGTTCGGCCGCAACCTGTTTATCGTGCCCGAAAGCTACAACCCGGCCGATAAGCAAGAGTGGCAGATTCTCAACGCGGCGAACTTCGAGTGCGAACCCGAACGCGATGGCACCAACAGCGATGGCTGCGTGATCATCAACTTTGCCAAGCGCAAAGTGCTCCTCGCAGGAATGCACTACGCAGGCGAGATGAAAAAAGCCATGTTCTCGGTACAGAACTTCCTGTTGCCAGAGAAAGACGTGCTGCCTATGCACTGCTCCGCCAACGTGGGTGAAGACGGCGAAACCTGCCTTTTCTTTGGCCTGTCTGGTACCGGTAAAACCACTCTGTCGGCTGACCCTGATCGTTTTCTGATTGGTGACGACGAACACGGCTGGGGTCCGGGCACGGTATTCAACATTGAAGGCGGCTGCTACGCGAAGTGCATCGACCTGAGCCAGAAGAATGAGCCCATCATCTGGGACGCCATTCGTTTCGGCGCCATCGTGGAAAACGTCAAGGTTGACGAGCAGACCCGCGAGCCCGACTACACCGACGTGTCACTGACCGAAAACTCACGCTGCGCCTACCCTCTGGAGCACGTTGAGAAGCGCGTCATTGAGAACCGCGCCGGTGAGCCGTCACACATCGTTTTCCTGACTTGCGACATGACCGGTGTACTGCCACCCGTGTCGATTCTCAGCAAAGAAGCGGCGGCCTATCACTTCCTGAGCGGCTATACCGCGCTGGTTGGCTCAACCGAAATGGGCTCATCCTCCAAGCTGAAAGCGACCTTCTCAACCTGTTTCGGGGCGCCGTTCTTCCCTCGCCCGGCTGGTGTCTACGCTGAACTTCTGATGAAGCGCATGGACGAGTTCGGCAGCAAGGTCTTCCTGGTTAACACTGGCTGGACCGGTGGTCCCTATGGCGTTGGCGAGCGTTTCAGCATCCCGACGACCCGCGCAGTCATCGCAGCCATCCAGAATGGCGACCTGGACGATGCCGAAACCGAGCATCTGCCCACGCTCAACCTGGACGTCCCCAAATCCGTTCCGGGTGTCGACAGCAACCTTCTGAACCCGCGCAACACCTGGGCCAGCGAAGCTGACTACGACGCCAAAGCGGCTGAGCTGATCGGTCAGTTTGTCGATAACTTCCAGAAGTTCGACGTATCTGACGCCATCGTTGCGGCTGGCCCCAAAGCCTGACCCTCAAACGATGAAAAAGCGCCCTGCCATCACCGGCACGGCGCTTTTTTTGTATATGGACGCATCAATCGCCGAGAGGGCATTGCAGAACCGGGCAAGAGACCTCGGCTTCACCATCAGCAGACGGTAGATCTGAAGGGTAAAACTCCTTGTTGAGCCGGTTGGCACAGGCGAGCGCCTGCTCGGACGCGTCCGGACACCCTAGCTGTGCCAACGAATGCGCCAGATTGTTCCATGCCGGTGCCAACGCCGGGAATCGCTCAACGGTTTCCAGATAGAGCCCATTAGCTTTCGTCCATTGCTGCTGACCGTAGGCCACGTTTCCCATGCCTAACCATGCCGCAGGTTGGTCTGCCCAGCGACTGGCCGCTGAATCATAGGCTGAATACGCCTCTTCGCTTTGCCCGGTCACTTCGAGGTCATAGGCGGCTTCGAGATAGGGCAGTGGCTTTGCTGTGGCCGGTATTTGATCGGGCGGAAGCATCACCGCTGACCATTGATCAGCGCGGCGCCACGTCCGGTAAAACACGCTCATGGATTGGCGGTTGGCACGCCGAGTATCGGTATGCAGCAATAACTCCTCGGTTTCAGAGTCGTACCCAATCACTACCGCAAAATGCCACTGGGGAAACCAGTCGAAACCCAAATTCTGCATAACCAACACAGGGTGCCCGGCATCAATTTCTGCCAACAGATCAGGCAGTTCCGGCTCCAAGGGATATACCAGCATCCCATAGCGTCTGGCTGCAGCGACCAATTCCACTTTCAGGGAACCTTCACGGCCGGGCAGATACACCTGGGGCACCAGATCCTCCGGGCGCACATCAACATTCTGGCTGGACAGCATGGTGGCGAGGGCAGCGGGGCCACACTGATAGCGCTCTTGCGGATAGAAAGGAACGTCCAGTTGAACACTGGACTGAAGAAAAGATTTACCCGAAGCCGCCGGCCAGGGCGGAACGCTGGCGCAGCCAGCGAACCACAACACCGTCAATAACGCGGAAAGCGCCCTGGCGCTGGACTTCATAATCCGTCTAGTTGATGCAGTTGATAAAGCTGAAGATGTTGGTCGCACACAGCATGTCAGTGATAATGAAAACGAGGAGGAACAACACAACAACGCCTACCACGTCCTGGCCCACCGGAGCATCGGCCAGCTGATCGTTAAAATCCGCCAATTCCGACGGCGTTAGGCTCTGGATGCGCGATTCCACTTCTGACTTCTCAACGCCCATCGTGCTCAGCGTCTGCTGCACATCTTTCCTCTCCAGCATGTTCATCAGTGACTGCCGGTCGACCTCGGCTCGCTGCTCGGTCAGTACATCTCCCGTGCCCACCACAGCCGAAACGGCCGGCGCTGACCATGTGGTTGCAAGAGCCACAGCCATAACCACAAAGAACGAAATCTGGCGCAAATACGATCGCATTGCTGACATGAGACGCTTCTCCCCGAAAACGGCTTTTTCTTTGTAAATGAGCTTACACCCTACCATGCAACACGATCGGCCAAGGTTACGGTTCCATCACAACCGAACAATCAACCCCTCGTCCGCCGGAATCCGGCCCTGGCACACATCCGGATATACCTTAGCCAGGCCTTCCAGACCGTCTATGTCTCGCAGCCGCAACCATTGGCGACTTTTGCGGGCCGTATCACTCAGGAACGGGGCCGTTCGTGTGGCAAAGCCCTCGGGCCCCCAGTCTTTCATACGTTTACCGATATGGCTCGGGGCAAAAAAGAACTCGGCCCGGTCTTTTGGAATGCCGGCCGCTGGTTTGAACTCGTCCCAATGAGTGAGACCGACATTGATGCAATAGCGCAAGTTGTTGCCCAGAGATGACTGCAACTGTGCCAGCAGATCGCCGCTTCCTGACATATCCACGATAACTGTCGGCAACTCGGCGTTCAGTTCCGTAAGCGCGTCATAACTCAGGCATTGATCATAGATACCCAGCGAGCACACCAACTCGAGATTTCGGGAAGAGGTCAATCCAACGGCCCTGGGCGCAGAGTCGTCGGCCTCAAGCGCATACCCCAGCCCGATACTGGTTTTGCTGGATGCACTGACGATCAACACCTGTTCCGCGCCGTACCAGCCGTTATCCTGTAATTGATCCCACAGGCAAAACGACGTCAGATGCAGTGGCCACAGCAGCATTCGCTCGTCGTCCATCGACTGGTTATAGCCTGGTTCGAAATCCACCCGGGTGTAGCTGTTATAGAGAGCGGGCAGTTTTGCCCGATGCTCTGCACCATCAAACAGCCGCTGCCCGGAGACCCGCTGCGGCAAGATTTTCAGGAAGGCCGCCGGTGGAAAATAGCCGAACAAGCGCTCCCCTTCCTGCACATCGGAATGGGCTGACTCAACAACCTGTGCAAACCCCCATACCGGGATGACACCCCAGCCATCCACGTCCTCACCCTGCGGTGGGAAAAACTGCCAGTAGCCGAGCTGATCACCAGCCGCGGCATAGGTGATATTGTTGGCCGTGAAGGAAAAAGCCTCAATGCGGACAACGATCTCACCATCGCCAGCGGACGGCTGTTGGTCTGCTCGTTCGTTGTGGACGAGTCTGCTTTCCGAGAACTGATGCTTTTTTACCTGAAATTGCGGCATTGTCATGCTCCTTCCGCTTCATGGGCTGGTTCTGCGTTACGGGCTTTTATCTGGGCCGCGTAGGCCTGAAGTTTGGCCATGGCGGGCATTGCGTTGTCTCGCATGCGCTTGAGGATAGCCTGTTTGGGCTGATCCTCAGGATCCACGTCGCGAATCATCCGGCTCATGCCATCCAGGCGATTGTTCACCAGCCACGCGCGGATGTCCTTATGCTGGGACCATTGGTACTGGTTCATCATCAACCCGATCATCATACGGATCCAGTCGGTGTCGTGGTTTGGCAAGGGGACGACGCCACACAGTCGATTTTTGTCCGACTCCTTCTCGTATGCCGCTTCAATGTGGGCAACAAACGCAGCGCTGAAAACCGGCTGATAGGACCGCACCGTTTGCGGGGTGATCAGATCGCCGGTGAAAATAGGCTTGGTATCCAGATTGGTAATGGCGCTGGCCGAGCAGTCAATGTGCAGGTGATCCGGGCTGGTTGCCAGATTACCTTGTTCCAGTAGGATACGATCCGGTTCCAGCGCCGTCACGCGGCCTTTACGAACCACCTGCCGTATCCGACGAAGCTCTTCAAGCTCCCGCGGGCTGACCGTCGCCCCGTGAAACATGCTCGGTCGCACCGTAGGGTCTATTCTCAGGAGAACACCAGCCGCCTCCAGCCGTTCGAAAAGATCATTGATCGACTCCGACCGGGCAATGGCTTCAAACTGATTGGCCATGGCGCCAATGGTGTATTCAAAGAATTCTTCCGTCGGCTGCGTGTTGCGACGATCCAGCAGCCAAGCGTCGCGGGAAACGATCCACTGAATGCTGTCGGGATCTACCCCATTTTCCAGAAGCCACAAGCAGGCATCGATTCCGGTTTTTCCGCCGCCGATGACCACATAACCCGCTGGTGGGCTGGACACCTTTGGCAAATCATTCAATGGCATAAAACGAACGCCGGGCGCTACGCTAAAACTCGGCGTGTGGTTGGCCGGAACGGTCGTTTTGAGGTAAGTGGCGTCTACTGTCTTACCGGCGCTGACCTGATAATTTGAGCCTGTGAGGCAGGACTGGAAACGCCCCTCGCCCCGGTACTCGCACATTGGGAAGTACTTAACGCGACCACTGGGCAAAAACCGGTGCCGCATGACATCGTCAAAATAGGCGCTGATTTCCGCACCTGTAGCCAGATCGTTCAAGCCCTTGTTCAACCCGACCTGATCCTTCCGGCCTTTACTCAACTCGCACGAACTGACGCCATAAAACGCCGACGGCTGGTGCAGAGTCACAAACGGATACGCCAGATTCCAATGCCCTCCGGGCTTTTCGTGCCTGTCCACCATCACGATGGTGGCATCGGTCTCCTCCAGCAAAACGTCGGCGAAAGCCATTCCAACCGCGCCAGTGCCTACGATCAGATAATCGGCTTCCAGATGATAGTCACTCATGGTGATCGCTCCCGGCAAAATATAACACTGTTATGTCAGGGCCAGAATATAACATTGTTATGGCAAGTCAAGTACAATCATGGGATGAAAGACACCAAAGCAAAGATTCTCGGGGCCGCATCACAACTTTTCCTCATGGGCGGCACCGGCGCGCTCAGCGTAAGGGCCATTGCCAAACAGGCGGGCGTATCCACCATCGGGATCTACAGCCATTTTCAGGGCAAGCAAGGCATTCTGGACGCGCTTTATATTGAAGGTTTCCACTCGGTCTCCCGGGCACTGAAGGTAGACACCCTGGCCAACTCCCCCAGGGAGGCCGTTTTAACGGCCGCAAGAAACTACCTGAACAATGCGGAACAGCTGGAGGCCCATTACAGCCTCATATTTGGCAAGCTGGACGGCAACTACGAGCCTTCTGCGGACGCCAAGCAGGCTGGCATCGAGGCCTTTGAACAGCTCACTGAGCTGGTTGGCGGACTGCTACCGGCCACTGCCAGTAAAAGCCAGAAACAGGACGCAGCCATTCGGGTCTGGTCGCTGATTCACGGATTCGTCAGTCTGCGGCATCACGCCGTCGCCCAGCTGGTGGATATGTCAGACTGGAAGGAGAGAACCATGAAAACGGCAGAGATGCTGGTGGATGACCTCATTGAGGCCGAGCTGACCTAGAGGAAACAACGCAAATGAGACGACAACCTGGTCTTCTGCACATGAAGTGATGCCCCAACTAAGAAAAAGGCCTGCAGCTGCAGGCCTTTTTCATTCAGCGGGAACATCTCTGACTGTGTTTCACCAATCGTCTTTTTTCCTCTCTTTTTCCTCGAGCTCCGCCTGACGTTGACGGACTTTTTTCCGCTTCTCATCGCTCATGCGAAAATTGGCAGAATCCCGAAGCATCAATAGACTCCCCACCACTGAGGCTATCGCAAGCAACAGGAAAATCCAGCCGATCATGGGCATCGGTTTACACCTCAGGTATAGAAAATAAGCGGTACGAACGCTACCAGTATCAGCGATATACCCATCGCAATCAAAGGCATGATGATACGCTCGTGGCGCTGATAGAAGGTACCGCCTTCGTTCTGGGCTGCCAGCACCTCACTTTCACCCACGACCTGTCGCGTCAGCAGGTGATTCAGAGCCACTGGCGGGCTCAGGTAACCCAGCTCAAACGCTACCAGGGTGACCATCCAGAAATGGATTGGGTGGATTCCGCTGCCGTAGGCAATGCCCGCCACCGTCGCAGTCACCAGAATGACGGCGCCGAAGGCATCCATGATCATGCCAAGGATGACCAGAATCACCACCATCAGCAGCATCGCAGACCAGGCACTGTCGAACGCCTGGGGGAAGGCCTCCATGATGTGAGAGCGTTCAATCACGCCACCGATGCTTACCGACAACCCGAGCAGCAACAACAGCGCACCAATTTCAGCCGTGGTGTCGTTGGTAGCCGATCGGAGACTGCGCTCCAGCCCCTGATGATTGACCTGTACACGATTGCCCGCGTCATCAATGACTTCGCTTTTCTTCTTGCGCAGACTGAAGTGCTCATACACCAGAATGGCCAGCATGATCACCGGCAACAGGCGGGGCGCCGAAAATTCGTCCATGGACACATCCAGCGCCCACCGATAGAACAACACCACGACGGCAATCACCAGAACGTAAGGAATCAGTTTCTTCAGAGCACTCAACATCGGGGCCATGGCGTCCGAGGCCGGCGCCAGATTGAAATCGTTCTGGCGGTTCACCGTCAGCGCAACCGCAGCAAACATAGTCGCGGTCAGTACAAACACCCAGATCCCCCAACCAAACAGCTCGTCGGTGGTCACTTCACGGTTCAGATAGGCGATGACCACCACCAGCAGGCAGGGACGGAGAACCACACCCAACGAACCAGACATGGCCGTGGCAGCCAAGGCCAGGTGCCTGCGGGCACCGGCGGCCCGAAGTTCGCTGTAGATCACAGCACCGGCTGCAATAACAAAGATACCAGAGGCGCCGGTGTAAGCCGTTGGAACCGCCGCCACCAGTACGGCCACGACAGCCAACAGTTCAGGCGGCATTCGCCAGGGCCGGAACACGTTAAACACCAGGGTTGCCAGGCGCGTCTGCTTCAGCATCATGCCGACCCACACATAAAGGCCGACGTTCAGGAACATGTCCGACAATTCCATCATTTTGCCGAGGTAGATACCAATGCCTGAAGCATGGCCAATCAACGCGAAATAGGTACCGGAAATCAGGCACATGACGGTGTACAGCGGCACAGCCAGGAAGGCCTTGTTGAAATCTCCGCCCTCCTGCAGGTCATCGGGAACCCGGAAAAGTCGGTAAAGACTGGCAATGGTCAGCGCCGCAAACCCTGTGATCCAGAAGTTGTGCAGCGCCAGCTCGGTGGAAGACACCGACGCGTCAGACCCGAAGCTCAACTGACGGAAGATAACACTGGAACCCAGCAGCATGACGTTCGCCACGGTCTGCAGAGTGTGGGATACCATGTAGTCCAGCCGGGTTTCCATCGCACGCATGGCAATGTGGTGGCGGGTCAAAGTGGCCGTGACGGCACAGAGCATTACTAGCAGCACGAGGATGAATCGCTGGGACTCGAGTCCGAAGGCAATCAAATCTGCCACGAACAGCTCGACAGCACGATAGACCTTGACGCCGGTGGTCATTTTGCCCTGCAAGCTTTCGTAAGAAGCGTGGCTCTGACGGCAGTTTTCTACCGAACGCTCGACGGCCAGGCGCACCTCCGCCGGATCAATTTCCGCCTCGCCCAACAGAGCCGCCATCGGGTCGTCTGAATTCTTTTCTTCGGCCAGTTTTTCCTGAACCGCCCTATCAATGTCCTGATTCGGGTCGCATTCGGGCTGAACCGGATCCATCCTTAGCTTGTAGTAGCCACTCCACAACTGCTCACCACCACGGAGCATCTGGTTGTGAATGTCACTGCTTGTGGAAAACAGCACCACCGCCAGCAACAACAGACAGGCCGGGAGAGAAGAAAGCCACTCCAGGCCACTGCGACTAAAACCACGTTGGGACATAACAACTCACTCAGAAACGTTTGATTTAAAGCAGGCCATCCAGATCCATGGTTTCAACAGCTTCCTTCTCGTCGTCCCAGAAGGTACCCAGCTGTCCCATGGGCGTGCGATGCCCTGTATTCTCCATCCACATGCGATCGGAAATGGCCACGATCATCTGTGTCGCCATGGCATCGACAAACTGCCACTGCTCATTGGGCGGGGTTTCCTCGGTGGCCTCGGCATGGCTTCGGATTACGTCGCGCAAGCGCTCTTCGTCGCTTTTGTTCTGAGCGGCGATGGCGTGAAACACGTGACTGATTCGCACGCCTGCAGCCTCACCCTGCTCGTCAGCAATATCCAGGCGGACAAAAGGATCTTCGCCCTCAGGCAAAGCACCCGGAATCATTGCCCAAACGGTGGCCCGCAGAGCCATGGGCGCGCCCCACCATTTCTCGTTGTCCAGGCACTGGGTTGCGCGGGCCACGGTGGAACCGATGTTTTTGGGAACCCCGATGGAGGACGTTGACTGGATTTCTGCGTTAAGAGCCTGGAGCCCGGACAGCAGGCCCGCAAGGTAGATAAATTCGCCCAGATCATCATCAAAGCCGGGACACTCACCCGCGACCGGCTTGCCATAGAATTCGTTGTGATGCTGCCAGGCCTGGAAATAGCGCTCAGCCGCCAGACTTAACGCGCGCTTTTGCTGAATAATGGCGTCTTCCGCCTTCTCGGCCTCCAGTGCCCGCATGGCTGCCAGACTATTCAACTCGTACTCCCGAGCCCGCTCTTCCGCGCAACCGCCAGCTGACAGATACAGCATCACCGCTAGCTGGTCCGGCTGTGATGTCACCCGCCCGAACGACATCAGCAGCGGTGCTGTCGCTTCGCTCATGGCACAGCCCATGGTCAGGTCCTGGCTTTCAAGCAGGTAGGGCACCGTATGATCCCGCGAAAAACCCTGCATCACATCGCCGGTGGTCTTGTACATCATATTGTTGATGGCACCGCAGCCCGACAGCAGCGTGCCAACCAAAGTCGCCGCCAGAAGCTTGCGGATGCCGCTCACAGAAGGTCGATTCTGACTTTCGTTGTGCTGTTCAATCGTCATAGTGTTGTACCTTTCACTTTTCCCTGCCGACGCCCTGTTACTGTTTGTAACTGAAGCGGCATTATGGCCGACAAGCGTTTGTTTTTATGAGACCCGCGCCGCAAACACAGACACCAGATTAAATTCCGTTAACGCGGCCAGTTTGCGCATCACAGTGCGAACCGCTATAGATTTGATCGGTGATCGCACACCGTGCGATCGCAATCGAAGAATCCCTCAAAGGAGTTACCTATGCGCAAACCTGAACTTGCAGCGGCCATTGCCGAACAGACCGGGCTCACCCGTGACAAAGCCAGCGAAGTCGTTACCGCCTTCACGGATCAGATCTCAGCTGCCGCCTCCCGGGGTGAAGACACCACGTTGATTGGTTTCGGTACGTTCAGCATCCGTCACCGCGAGGCCAGAGACGGTCGCAACCCCCAAACGGGCGCGAGCATTCGCATTCCGGCAAGTAAAACCGTTGGTTTCAAGGCAGGTAAAGCGCTGAAGGACGCCATCCGTTGACGATCGCGGGGGCCTTAAACGGGCCCCCATCGACTCAATCTTCCCGGATCAGGACGCGCATTCAGAGCGGGATCCATCCACCCGGCAGCGAATCGCCTTCATCAACTGGATCGCGCGTTCATCAAAAATGCCGTCTTCCATCAACGACAGACGCACCTGCTGCAACATCTTGTCGTACTCTGCCAACTTGTCCTGTGGCAGACGCATCCAGACGTCTGAAGGAATCTCGGATTCTGCGGTCGCGATAATGTCGTAGGCTTCGTCCAGTTTGCTCATCGCCTGTTCGCGAATAAACTGACTGGTTTCATCCGGGAAACGATCGCGGTGAATCACGATCTGGAAGTTCATGTAGCCAAGAGCGTACTTGACCACGGCACCATCTGGGTTAACCCCTTTGTAGAGTTCCAGCGGCTGATAGGCAACGGCTGGCGCGTAGGCCAGATCCACACTGCCGTTATTGAACTTGCCCGCAAAGTTGGCAGAGTTGGCACCGACCACGGACGCGCCCACATGGCGAACCATGCGAACGGAGGCGGCGTCATAATCCAGCGTGGCAATGCGCTTGCCCTGAAGCTTTTCCACTGAATTGATGCTGCGGTCGCGAGTGTGCAGGTAAATCGCGCCACCTGGCAGAACACCGGCAACTTCATAAGCTCCGTCGATCATGAATGAACGGGCTTTGGGCTGGCTCAGTGTATTGTAGAGCAACCGCATTTCTTCCTCGCCCGGAACAGCGCCGATGGCTTCCAGGCTGCCGGTAAACTTGTTGAATTCACGAGCACGAGTACCGGTCAGAAGAACACCGTCGCACTGACCGGCTTTGAAATCTTCGGCCGCGACTTTTTCATCGGTGTAGGCACGCAGCTCAAACTTGATACCGTTCTTCAAAGCAACCGGCTTGAACGTCTTGGCGATGGCAAACAAGGGACCATTCGCGCCAACGGGGTCAAACACGCAGAAACTGCGCTCCAGTATCTCGGATTGAGCACTTGCAACGGGAGAAAGGACCAAGCCGGCGCACAACGCGACCGCCGAAAGGGCCTTTCTTGGAAGGTTAAATGATTTCAAGGGACGACTCCTGCATTATTATTGTGGCATCGACACATCCGTGTGTGCGTCGATTACCCGGTGATTTCGCAGCCGACAATAGGCTGAGTAATGCAAGAATACGTTGGCACAGGTGCCACTATTCAAGGGCGTCGCGGCAAAAAATGAGAAAGTGTGACGGGCTCGACAAAGCACGGACAACTTCTGACACACTTTGGGTAGGGACAGAGGGTCAGCTTTGCTCGGAGGTCCAGGCTGTTTCCCCATTGCACAAAGTGAGCCGGACAACACCAGGAAGGGATTGATGGGGGAAAGGATGATGGCGGCCCGCTGATAACAAGGTGTCGTCTGACGGCGACCAGCTTCCGTCTGGGTCAAACACGCATAAATCAGCCGGGACACCCTGCTTGATGACCGCATTCCGCTGGATAACCGACGCGGGTCCCACCGTCAGCGAGTGCACTAACCGCGGCAGCGTCAATTCCCCACGGTCCACAAGCTTCAACCCCATGGAAAGTGTTGTTTCAACCGTGGATAAGCCCGGCTCCGTCGCTGCCAGAGGCGCCTGCTTGGCGGCCGAATCATGGGGTTGGTGTTGGCTGGTGACGGCATCAATTGTACCGTCCTGAACGCCAGCCACCAGTGCCTGACGGTCATGCTCACTCCGCAAAGGCGGTCGCACGTGGAACCGGCTGTCGAAACCTGACAGCGCGTTTTCAGTGAACAGCAGCTGATGCATGGCTACATCGGCAGTGACTGAAATTCCGCGACCGCGAGCCTCCCGCAGCATATCGACGCTACGGCCGCAGGAGAGCTGGCTCAGATGCAATCGCGCACCGGTTTCCTCGGCCAGCAGCAACATTTCCATCACAGCCGCCGTTTCAGCCACTTCCGGCACTCCCAGCAGCCCCAGGCGAGCAGCGACTGATCCGTCGTGGGCATAACCGTCAGCGGCCAGTGCTTGATTTTCCGGGGCAAACATCACGGTCAGCCCGAATGTCTGTGCGTAGGCCATGCAGCGCCGCAACACCCTGGCATTGCGAACGGGTCGACTGCCATTGCCCATAGCAACACAGCCAGCGCCGGCAAGCCCGGACATATCGCTCAGCAATTCGCCTTCCAGGCCACGGGTGATCGCACCAATTGGAAGAATGCGTACTTTCGACTTTTTGGCCGCAACATCCAGAATCAGGTTGGTTACCGCCCCGGAATCGTTGACCGGAGACGTTTCCGGCGACGCACAGAGTGTGGTGAATCCACCCCGGGCTGCCGCCCGACTTTCTGACGCTATGTTGCCTTTTTGGCCATTACCCGGCTCTCGCAGGTTGCAGCACAGATCCACAAACCCGGGGCTGATCAGACATCCGCTGACGTCGATTTGCTGATCCGTTGTATGGCCGACATCGGGTTGACCCAGCGACTCTATCCGACCATCTCGGATAACCACCGTTACCGCTTCACCCGAGGTGGCAAGCCGCCCCCCAATCAGGGCCAGGCTGGATGACGACTGCTGATTCTTGCCGCTCACTGGCTTTTCCTTTCTGCTAACTGTCGATTTCGATCAGCCATTTGACCGCCCATGGCCATGGACATGACGGCCATGCGAATGGCAATACCATTGGTGACCTGATCCAGAATCACGGACTGTGGACCATCGGCGACCGCGGATTCGATTTCAACGCCGCGATTGATCGGCCCGGGATGCATCACGATGCACTCTGGGTCAGCCAGTGCCAACTTCTCACGGTTCAGGCCATAGAGACGGTAAAATTCACGCTCACTGGGCAGCAGAGCCCCTTCCATCCGTTCCTTCTGCAGTCTCAGCATGATCACTACGTCGAGATCTTTCATACCGCGGGTCATGTCGTATTCCACTTTACAGCCCAGGCTCTCCACATCACTTGGCAGGAGCGTGGCCGGGGCAATCACGCGTACTTCCGACACCCCGAGTTCCTGCAACGCCCGAATCTGGGAACGCGCTACCCGCGAATGAAGTACATCGCCCACAATCGCCACTTTCAGACCCTCAAAACGGCCTTTGTGCTGGCGGATGGTGAGCATATCAAGCATGGCCTGGGTGGGATGGGCGTGGCGACCGTCGCCGGCGTTAATGATGGCCACACCCGGAGTCACGCTCTCGGCAATAAAATGAGGAGCGCCGCTCTGGGAATGCCGCACAATAAACATGTCGCTGGCCATGGCTTCCAGATTCAACAGTGTGTCGGAGAGGGATTCGCCTTTGGAGGTGGCCGAGGTATTAATATCCAGATTCAACACATCCGCTGATAGCCGCTTGGCCGCCAATTCAAAGGTACTGCGGGTGCGGGTACTGGATTCAAAAAACAGGTTCACGACCGTACGGCCTCTGAGCAAAGGCACTTTCTTGATGCTGCGCTCACCAACTTCAATAAACGAATCGGCGGTATCAAGAATATCGGTCAGTAACGCCCGGTCGAGTCCATCCAGCGTCAGAAAATGGCGCAGCTGACCCTCTTCAGTCAGTTGCAGCGATTTGGTCACAGGGCCCTGTGCTGTCATGGAGTTCCCGCCTGGTGATTTTGATAACAGTTCTATTCCCCGGTTTCCCGGAGTTCAATGCGCAATGGCTCTGGCCCTCGCAGTTTCACTCGCTGGCTCGACGGCAGCGAAAGGACCTGCCCGGCGATATCTGGCTGTATCGGCAGCTCTCTTGCCCCAAGGTCGACCAGAGTCGCAAGAATGATACTGCCCGGCCGTCCATAATCGAATATCTCGTTCATTGCTGCGCGAATGGTGCGCCCGCTCATCAGGACATCGTCGATCAGCACAATGTCTCGGCCCTCGGTATCGAATGGAAGGCTGGAAGGTTTCACGCGCGGATTCAGGCCAATGCGGCTGAAATCGTCCCGGTAAAAGGAAATATCCAGCTCCCCTAGTGGCGTCGACAAACCCAGGCGCTGGCTTAAGCGTTCTGCCAGCCAGACTCCGCCTGTGCGGATACCGATTACGGCGGGGTCTGAGATGCCTCGCTGCTCAAGAATGTCCCGCAGGCCCTGTTCCATCCGATCCAGGAGCTGCTCTACCTCAGGCATTTGTGTCATTGGGTCTCTCGTTTGCAGACTGCTGGTTGAACCAGGTTTCCAGAATGAGCACCGCGGCCCGGTCATCCACACCGTGTTGACCATAGTCGCGACTGCCACCTTCTGCCATCACTTCGCCCTTGGCTTCAAAGCTGGTCAGGCGCTCGTCTACCAATTCCACGTTGACATGAAACCTGCCGTGCAGGCGCTTGGCAAACTTTCTGGCCCGGGCGCACATGTCGTTTTCGGTATCGTCCATGTTCAGCGGCAAGCCGACCAGGGCGAGATCCGGCCGCCACTCTTTCAGTAGGCCTTCGATCTGTGCCCAATCCGGAATGCCGTCTTTTGCCGGCAGCATGGCCACCGGACGGCCAGACCCCAGCAATTCCTGGCCGCTGGCAACGCCAATTCGGCGAGTACCGAAATCAAACGCCAGCACTCGCCGCTTGCCCGTTTCAGGCATGACCGATGGACTCGCTCAGCTGGTTGATATCAACGCCAATGGCCGTGAGCACCGCTTTGTAGCGCTCCTCTGGCGGTGTATGAAACAGAATCTCGGGATTGGCAGGGCAGTTCAGCCAGGCATTACTGGCCAGTTCTTCCTCCAGTTGCCCCTCACTCCAGCCGGAGTAACCAAGGCACACAAGGTAATGCTGGGGGCCCTCGTCGGCACCAATATCTGACAGCACGTCACGAGAAGTGGTCAGCCAGACTTTCCCAGTCACTTCGGCGGTGTTCTGCCAGCTTCGGTCCGGCGTATGGAGCACAAACCCCCGCTCCTGCTGGACTGGCCCACCGCTATACACCGGCACATCCAGTTCGCCGCCATCCATGTCCAACTGCTCCAGAATCTCACCCAGATGGATATCCAGCGGCTGGTTGACCATCAGGCCAAGCGCACCGTCGTCTGAATGCTCGCAGATGTAGATGACCGCACCGTGAAAACGGGGATCCTGCAGATAGGGAGACGCCACCAGGAAATGGTTGCGCAGGCTATGGGGGGATTCTTTTGAAGCCGTCATCCTGAACTCAGCCCCTGCCTGCCAAAAACCCAGGTGCGGATAATTTCAAGTTCATCAGCAGTCTCCTTTAGAGAATCCGGAAACGGAGGAAAAGGCGCCGCCATACGAACAATTCGCTTCACTGCGTCGTCCAGAACAGGGCTGCCCGAGGACTCCAGTATAGCCAGTTCTTTCACTGTGCCATCTTTTCGCAGTGAGACAAGGATTCGCGCATTGCCGTAGAGATTTTTTTGCCGGGCTTCCGATGGGTAATTGATGTTACCAACCCGGACAACCCGATCCACCCAGTTGCTCACGTAGAGAGCATTGGTGGATTTCAACGTTGATGCCGCCGTTACGCGCATCACCCGGGGCTTGCGGGCATACGCCCGCTGCTGACGATCGAATCTGGCTTCAAGACTCGCGATTTCCAGGCTGCGTTCCATCAGACTTTTTTTCTCACGAACCGGCAGCGGCTCGTCTACGTCCGGCTCAGCTTTCTCCGGCTGCGGTGAGCTACGCTCGGTCTCAGCTTGCGTCTGCACAACCGCCTTCTCTTCCCTGGCGACCGGTTCGGTTCTGGACGCGGGCTCCGGCTGAACCGGCTCGATGTTCTTCTGGTTGACCTCTGATGGGTTCGGAGACGTCATCTCGACCGGCTCTTCTTTTGTACCGCTGCCCTTCTGATTGGTCTGAGCCAGAAAGTCCGCCTTGTCCGGCTCGGTCTCATCGTCAAACTGAGAGAGTGTGATCTCCATGGTTTGTGCGGAAGACCGGGGGTCTTCGGGGGCGAACGTGATTCCCAGGGCAATAATGGCGTGCAGCACCAACGCCAAAAAAAGCGTGAACGAAAACCGATCGAAGTCGCTGACCTGTGCCGCCATTCTGGACTGTTACCCTCTGCTGGAAAGACGCCGCTCCACAGCATCCAACAGCGTACTCGAAATGTCGATGCCGAAGGCGGCATCAAGCTCACGGATGCAAGTGGGACTGGTCACGTTGATCTCGGTCAGATAATCGCCGATCACGTCGATGCCCACAAAAATCAAACCTTTCTCTTTCAGAACCGGCGCCACCCGATGGCAGATTTCCCGGTCTCTATCCGTGAGTTCTCGCCCTTCACCGCGCCCGCCGGCCGCCAGATTACCGCGATTCTCGCCATCCGATGGAATCCGTGCAAGGGCATAGGGAACAGGCTCGCCGTCGATCAACAGGATCCGTTTATCGCCCTGCTTTATTTCCGGCACGTACTTTTGGGCCATGGCCTGATGGGCACCCATATTGGTAAGCGTTTCGATGATGACTCCCAGGTTGGCATCGTCGTGCTTGACCCGGAAAATCGAACTGCCGCCCATGCCGTCCACCGGCTTCATAATGACGTCGCGGTGCTTCTGGTAAAACGCTTTGAGTCGTTCGGCAGACCGGGTCACGATCAACGGAGGCGTCAGGTCGTCGAACTGGGTAGCAAAGAGCTTTTCATTGCAATCCCGGAGCGTCGAGGCAGGATTGACCACCAGAGCGCCCTGCTGTTCGGCAGCTTCAAGTATGTAGGTGGCCATCAGAAACTCTCGGTCTACCGGCGGATCCTTGCGCATCAGAATCACATCCAGGTCACCCAATGCCCGGTCCTGACTGTTGCCGTATTCGAACCAGTCGTCCGGATCCATCCGTACCGTGAGTTCACGAGTCCGCGCCCGTGCTTGCGCGCCATCAAGGTACAGATCAGGAAGCTCCATGTACTCAATGGCCCAACCCCGTTTCTGAGCCGCCACCAACATGGCCAGCGAGCTGTCCTTCTTGAAGGAAATGTCCTCGATGGGATCCATTACAATACCGAGCCGGACTGTCATATTGCCTCGTTGTTAATAAAGGTGAAAAACCGGAACCGCTCTGCAAAGCGACCTGAAGAATAAGTGCTATGCTGTGTTCAAAGAAGGTATTGTACCCGCGCAAGTACATTTGGTCACAAAGTTCTACTTTTTATCCGGGCAGCAATACTCTATAAATTAGCGGGGCTTATAGAAGAACGTTCAGGATTGTGTTAAAAAGCCCGGTTGAAAAATAACGATACGCAGAGCGCAAGGCTGTTGGACAATGGATGACAACTTCGAAAATCTGAAGATTATGGTGATCGACGACAGCAAGACCATTCGTCGTACCGCAGAAACCCTATTAAAAAAAGTGGGTTGCGAAGTCATTACCGCAACTGACGGCTTTGACGCCCTGGCCAAGATTGCCGATTCCCAGCCGAACATCATCTTTGTTGACATCATGATGCCCCGGCTGGACGGTTATCAAACCTGCGCACTGATCAAGAACAACTCCTCCTTCAAGAAGACACCGGTTATCATGCTGTCCAGTAAAGACGGCCTGTTCGACAAGGCCAAGGGACGCATCGTCGGGTCTGACCAGTACCTGACCAAACCGTTCAGCAAGGACGAGCTTCTGAATACGATTCGCCAGTACGTTCCGGCCGCGGAACAGTAACCCAGCTCCAGCATTGAACTATTGAGGACATCATGGCCCGCATTCTGATTGTTGACGATTCGCCGACCGAGGTTAAGAAAATCTCGACCATTCTCGAAAAGCACAAGCATGAAGTGCTCACGGCCGACAACGGTGCCGACGGCGTTGCCAAAGCCCGCGCTGAAACGCCGGACCTGGTGCTGATGGACGTTGTCATGCCCGGCCTGAATGGTTTCCAGGCGACACGTCAGCTGACCCGCGCACCGGAGACCGCGTCGATCCCTGTGGTGATCGTAACCACCAAAGATCAGGAAACTGACCGTGTGTGGGGCACCCGCCAAGGCGCAAAAGGCTATCTGGTAAAGCCGGTTAACGAAGACGATCTGATCAAAACCATCAACAGCCTGATCGGCTGATTCCAACCGTGGAGTGAGCATGTCCGCCCAGGCCGCCCCTTTTGCTGTTCTGACGGATATCGCCCGGCGCAGTCGTTCCCTGGCCGCCGGTCTGCCGGAGCAGCAACAAGCCGTTGAATTATGGAACGGCATCGGATTCGTCCTCGCCGGCGAGCGCTATGTGGCGCCCATGGGAGAAGTTATCGAAATCCTTCACGTCCCCCGTTACACCCACATTCCGGGGGTTCGTCCTTTTATGCTGGGGGCCGCTAACGTTCGCGGCCGCCTCCTGCCGCTGATTGATCTGGCCAGTTTCTTTGATGTACCGCGCTCCTCGCGCAGCCAACGCGATCGCCGCGTACTGGTTGTCGAGCAGGGCGATGTATTCAGTGGACTGGTGGTCGACAGCGTGTCCGGGATGCAGTATTTCGCCGTGGATAACCATGTGGCCTCGCCGCAGGGAGTTCCGGAGAGCGTTCAGCCGTTTGTAAATGGCGGCTACGAACGTAACGAAGAAGTCTGGAAAGTGTTTTCTGCCGCCGACCTGCTTGGCGACGAGCGCTTTCTGGATGTAGCGCAATGGTAAGGGTGGTTTCACTAGCAGGCCCGATAAAGGACCTGTCGAGCCCCCGCAGCGAAAGACTTACCACTATTAAGAAAAGGCCGGGAGCCAGACAATGAAGAATAGAGCCGGAAAACTCAGTGTGGGTCAGGGAGGCAACAAACTTGTTGCCGGCTTGATCGCCGCACTGATTGCATTGACCGTCCTGCTCGTTGCCGTACTGTTCATCATCAATCAGAACAGTCAGCACGATCAGCAATACATCTCCCACTCTGCAGAATTGCGGGTGCTGTCGCAGGAAATTGCCAAGAACGCGACGGAGGCCGCAGGCGGCACCGCAGAAGCGTTTGACGCTTTGCGCCGTTCGCGGGACGAGTTCGACCGGCTCTGGGGCTACATCACCGACGGCAACCCGGAAACTGGACTGCCTCCCAGCGAGGTAGCTCAAAACAGTGGCGTTCAGGAAACCTGGAACACGGTGCGTGACAACGCAGACAGCATTCTGTCCACCCAGGACGCGGTACTGGGCCTGCACGAAGTCGCCCGGACCCTGAACGAAACCATTCCCCAGTTGCAGGTGGAATACGACGACATCGTTCAAATCCTGCTTGAGAATGACGCGCCAGCAGAACAGATCGCATTGGCCCAACGCCAGTCGCTGCTCGCTGAGCGGATCGTGCGGTCGGTCAACAACGTACTGTCCGGCGACGAAGACGCGGTGGTTGCTGCCGACCGGTTCGGTCGAGACGCCAGCCTGTTTGGTCGCGTATTGAACGGACAGGTCAACGGCAACCCGTCCATGGGCATCACCCAGGTAACTGACGAAGACGCCATCTACGGCTTGGAAGCCGTTGGCGAGCTGTTTGAATTCGTCTCCCAGAACGTAGACGCCATCCTTGAAGCTTCTCCCGACCTCTTCAAGGTACGTACTGCGGCCAGCGACATTTTCCAGAACTCCCAGGTATTGCTGGACGAGCTGTCTGAACTATCCGAGCGCTTCACCGGCCAGGCCGGATCCGGTTTCTTCAGCCCGACCCTCGCCTTCATCATTCTGGCTGCCATGGTCGGCATCGTTGTGATGATCGGTGTTGTACTCTACCGCGACGCCCAGGCCCGCCTGGCGACGACTCAGGAGCAGAACGAACAGAACCAAAACGCGATCTTGCGACTGCTGGACGAACTCGCTGACCTGGCGGATGGTGACTTGACCACAGAGGCCACAGTAACCGAGGACTTCACCGGTGCCATCGCTGACTCGATCAACTACGCGATCGACCAGATGCGCGGCCTGGTACAGGCGATTCGTGGAACCGCTGTGCGGGTAGCGTCGGCGGCCCAGGAAACTCAGGCTACGGCCATGCACCTTGCCGACGCTTCCGAGCACCAGGCTCAGGAAATTGCCGGCGCCTCGGCGGCGGTGAACGAGATGGCGGTGTCCATCGACCAGGTATCTTCCAACGCCGCCGAATCTTCCGCGGTTGCTGAGCGGTCGGTTGCGATCGCGAAGAAAGGTTCCGAGGTGGTAAATAACACCATCAAGGGCATGGACAATATCCGCGAGCAGATCCAGGAAACGTCCAAACGGATCAAGCGTCTGGGTGAGTCTTCCCAGGAAATCGGTGACATCGTATCGCTGATCAACGACATCGCCGACCAAACCAACATCCTGTCCCTGAACGCCGCGATCCAGGCCTCTATGGCCGGTGACGCGGGCCGCGGCTTCGCGGTAGTTGCGGACGAAGTTCAGCGACTGGCGGAACGCTCTTCCGCGGCGACCAAACAGATTGAGGCACTGGTTAAGACGATCCAGTCGGACACCAACGAAGCCGTTATCTCCATGGAACACACCACCGCCGAGGTGGTTCGTGGTGCACGTCTGGCACAGGACGCGGGTATCGCGCTCGAAGAGATCGAGAACGTATCCATGTCTCTGGCAGAATTGATCCAGAACATTTCCAACGCTGCACGACAGCAGTCGTCTTCTGCGGCCCACATTTCCAACACGATGAACGTCATCCAGGAAATCACCTCGCAGACCTCGTCTGGTACCAACGCCACCGCGAAATCTATCGGTAATCTCGCAGAAATGGCGTCCGAACTTCGGTCCTCTGTTGCCGGCTTTACCTTACCGGAAGAGGATGCGGTTGATCAGGACGAAGACACCGAAGACGAGGACGAGGACGAGGACGACGACGTTCCCGTGGTTAGCGAGTAACGATCAATCCGAGGCCGCTGACAGTTTATGGCTGAAAACCGCAACGACCTGTCAACTGCCGAGGGCATCTGGTCACTGCGCCGACTCCCAGATATGGACGAGGCGCAGTTCAACCAATGGCAGACATTGCTGGAACACAGAACCGGCATGACCTTGAGCGAAGGCCGGAAATCGTTTCTCGAGACCAATCTCGCGATTCGCATGCGGGAAATCGGTTGTAACAGTTATCAGGCCTACTACGAAAAAATCGTATCCGGGCCGGACGCAATCGTAGAGTGGGCCACGCTGGTAGATCGGCTCACCGTGCAGGAGACGCGCTTTTTTCGTGATCCGGACGCGTTTCGGCTGGTATCAGACTATGTGCTGACCCGGCCGCGGGAGGCTCTGAAAAAACGGCCTCTGGAAGTCTGGAGTGTGGGGGCCTCTACGGGCGAAGAGCCATACACCCTCGCCATGGTTCTGAACGAGTGCATGGAGACCTTGTCGCTGAAACCGTTATACGGGGTGACCGGCTCGGACATCAGCAAACCGGCAATCGACAAGGCCAAAACCGGCCGGTTCAGCGCACGTAAGCTGATCGGCATGGACGAAGCCATGAAAAACCGGTACTTCCACCCAGCAGAGCGGAATACCGTGGAAATTGTCGAAAGCATTCGGGACCGGGTGTGTTTTACACGCCTGAATGTGCTGGACCTGAAAAAAGCACCGATGCACGGGATGAACATCATCTTCTGCCAGAATCTGCTGATTTACTTCCGGCGCTGGCGCCGGCGCGAAATAGTAAAACGGCTTGCAGAAAGACTGGCGCCCGGGGGGTTATTGGTCCTGGGCCAGGGAGAGCTGACCGACTGGCAGCCGCCTGGCTTACAGCGAGTACCCTCGGAACATGTGCTGGCGTGGATCAAGCGCCAGCCTGACGAAGAATAACCGGAGTGGTTATGGGCAATCACCATGACAGCATCGCCCTGGACTGGGTTCGGGGTGAGATACAAGACACGCTTACCCAGAGCCAGCAGGCATTGGAAGCGTTTGTCGACAACAGAGACGACACGGCGCGTTTGCGCTTTTGCCTGAACTATCTCCACCAGGTTCACGGTACCCTGCAGATGGTCGAGCTTTACGGCGCGGCCCTGCTGACCGAGGAAATGGAGAAGCTCACGCAGGCCATCCTCAACGAAACCGTTACCAACGTTGATGATGCCGTCGAAGTACTGATGCAGGCCATCCTGCAATTGCCCCAGTACCTCGAGCACCTGGCCAGCAGCCAGGACGATTTCCCGCTCGTACTATTGCCCCTGCTGAACGACCTTCGGGCAGCCCACGGCGAGGCTCTGCTTTCTGACACTTCGCTGTTTAAGCCAGATTTGTCGCTGGCCCATAAGACGGCACCAGCCAATGTCTCGCAACGGCTTCAGGATCCAAAGGTTCTTGGGCATATCCGCAAGTTACGCCAGATGTTCCAGTTTGCTCTGGCTGGCGTGATTCGCGAGGCGGATCTGGACGCGCACTTTGAGTACATGCAGAAGGTCATCGAACGTCTGATCAGGCTTTGCAAAAACACACCCAGGGGTGAACTCTGGAAAGCCGCAGGCGGTTTCGTTGAAACCCTCCAGGGACACGTTAATCCCGTAAACACGGCGGTAAAGGCGCTACTGCGTGAACTGGACGCCGAAATCCGCAAGCTTACTGACGAACATATTGATATTCTTCAGCAGCCTGCTCCGGAAGCACTACTCAAGCATCTGCTGTATTACGTCGCCCGTGCCAGGGACCTGGATACCGATCGGGTCAAGGAACTGCGGCAGAGCTATCGCCTGAATCAGGCCCTGCCATCAGAAGACGATGTAGACGCCGCCAAGGACCGCGTATCCGGCCCCGGGCGAGATGCGATCCAATCCGTCACAAGCGCTCTGAACGAAGAACTGGCCAAACTCAAAGACCAGCTGGATCTGTTTGTACGCTCCGACATGCGCCAGAACGACGAGTTGGACGAGCTGTTACCAGGCCTGCAGCAGGTTGCCAATACTCTGGCCGTGCTGGGCCTGGGCATACCGCGCAAGGTGGTCACCGAGCAGATTGAACTGGTGGAAAAACTGTCAGGGCAAACCGACGCTGTTGACGACGGTACTCTGATGGATATCGCCGGTGCCATGCTGTATGTCGAAGCCAGCCTTGCCGGCCTTGATGGCGAACGCCAACAGGACACCGACGAGGGTGGCGACGAGGCGAAAACCGTTAATCTGGGCTCCCGAGAACTGGGAGAAGCCAGCAGTGCACTTCTGCGGGAATCCCGAAATACCCTTGAGCAGGTGAAGTCGGCCATTGTTAATTTCATCGCCTCCCAGTGGGAAACCGGTGAGATCGAACATGTCCCCGGCCTTTTACACAGCATTCGCGGTGGCCTAGCACTGATTCCGCTGGACCGCGTGGCCGATATGCTGGCCTCTGCCGAGCGCTACGTTACCGATGTGCTGCTTGGCGGCAAACAGATACCAGACTGGAAACAGCTTGACACGCTGGCTGACGCAGTCACCAGTATCGAGTATTACCTTGAGCGCCTCTCAGACGGCATCGGCGAAAACGACAATGTTCTGAGCCTGGCCGAAGCCAGTTTCCGTGAACTCGGTTTCCCGGTAGGTGAAGAACCCACCTGGGAACATCCCTCCGAGATCGAAGACCTGCCGACCATCGGTGCCGAGGCACCGGTTGAATCCAAGGACGCGACAGCCAAAGGCTCCGACGAAGAGCTTCTGGATGATGAAATTCTCGGCATCTTCGTGGAAGAGGCCGAAGAGGTCATGGAGACCATCAACGAATACTACCCAAGGCTGCGTCAGAGTTCAGACGATCATGAGGCGCTGACTGAAGTTCGTCGCGCATTCCACACCCTGAAAGGCAGCGGCCGATTGGTAGGCGCCTCCAGCATTGGCGAGCTGGCCTGGTCCATCGAGAACCTGCTGAACCGGGTCATTGACCAGACACTTCGCCCCACAGACGACATGTTCAACCTGATTGATCAGGTGAACGCCCGCATTCCATCACTGATTCAGGAATTCCGAGATGGCCAGTCTGCCGGTGATGTTCAGGACCTGATCGAACAGGCCGAAGCCCTGTCGACCACCCGCAAGACCGACAGCGAGGGCGCGTCGACGCAGCAGGCTGCCGCTGAAGCCGAGCAACCATCAGAAGAAACGGCACCAGAGACAGACGAGACCACTCAACCGTCGGATGCGCCGAAACCAGCCAGCGCTTCCGAAGATGACGACAACCTGATCGACGACGAAATCCTCGAAATCTTTATTGAGGAAGCGGGCGAGGTGCTGGACACCATCCGCGAATACCTGCCGGCTTTGCTGCGCCATCACGAGGATCGCACTGCGCTTTCAGAGGTGCGTCGCGCCTTCCATACCCTGAAAGGCAGTGGCCGGATGGTCGGCGCCAACGACGTTGGTGAGCTGGCCTGGTCCGTCGAGAACATGCTGAACCGGGTGATCGACGGCAGCATCTTCATGAACGACGACATCGCGAGCCTGTTGAACGATGTGACCGGGCAGCTGCCAGGTCTGGTTGAAGATTTCGAGAACCAACGTCCACCATCAGTTAGCACGGCATCACTGGAGGCCCGTGCAAACGCACTGGCCAACGGGGAAATCCCGGATACCAGCTCAATGCCAGAGTCAGAGCCTGCACAGACTGACGATGAACCGGTTGCTGATCACGTTGACGTGGAACCCGAGCTGGAAGCCGAAGACGATCATCAGGTCGACCCTGTCCTCCTTGAGATTTTCGAAAGCGAGACCCAGACCCACCTTCAAACGCTGAAAGATTATCTGGAAGCAGCGGGGGACAAATCCAGCGTCGCCTACACCGACGATCTGTCGCGCGCGCTCCACACGTTGAAAGGCAGTGCCCATACCGCCGGCATTGCGCCGATTGCAGCCGTAATCACGCCACTGGAACGCTTTATCAAGGAAGCCCGCGCTCAGAATAAACGCGCTGACCGGGACGTGATTGGCCTGATTAATGACGCCTGCGGCTTCCTGACACAGGGCCTCAGCCAGATCAAAGAAAACCCTCAGGCAGAATTACCGGGTACTGAAGCCTATCTGGCCAAGCTCGAAGAAGTGTCAGCCGCCACACTCAGATCTGGAGACACTCACACCCCGGAGACCGTCACCCACACTAACCCGCAGCTGGTTCAGCTCTTCCTCAATGAAGGACTGGATATTCTGCTGGACGCTGACCGAATTCTGGACGAGTGGGCGAACAACCCGGAACAGACCAAACCCCGAGACACGCTTCGCGATGAGCTGAGCCAGCTTACTGACGGCGCAAACGAAGCCCAACTGGTCGACGTTGCTGAGCTGTCGGAAGCGATTCGACAGGCCTATGAACGCACTGCTTCTACCAACCTCAAGCCTGACGAGGACTACTTCTTTACGGTGCGCGCCGCTCATGAACACCTGATCAATATGATGGATCAGGTGGCCGCGGGTCTTGCGACCGAAGCCAGTGAAGATCTGATTGATGATCTGGAAGCCCTGGCGACCGGAGAACCGGCCGAGCCGGAATCAGAGGCTCCCAACGCGTTTGACGAAGAGTTCACTGAAGATCTGGAAGAAATTGACCGCAGCCTCGACGATGAGATTGATGAGACCGAGGACAAAGCTGAATCCGAGGAAGAGACGCCTCCGTTGGCTGAAACCGACGAGGACATGGACGACGAATTGGCGGCCATCTTCCTGGAGGAAGCGCGAGACCTGATCGACAGCACGGCAGATTCACTTCAGAGCTGGAGTGAAAATACCGACAACACCGATCTTCTTCGCCTGTTACAGCGAGACCTGCACACGCTAAAAGGTGGCGCGCGACTGGCGGACATCAGTTCCGTTGGTGACCTGTCCCACGAGCTGGAAAATCTGTTTGAAGGCCTGACTGAAAATCGCCTATCGGTGACTGATTCGCTTTCCGAGCTGCTGTTCCGCTGCCACGACCGCTTGGCCGGCATGGTGGATGCCCTTGAACAACAGGAGTCTCCGCGCCCCGCACCGGATCTGATCAGCGAAATTCACGCTTATATGGACAGCGCAACCGGAACACGCCCTGTCACTGACGTGAATAAACAGAAAGATGACGTCGAAACCGAGGAGCCGCCACTTCCAACGCCGGACCTCGAGGAATCGGATTCAGAGTCTGACGAGACGGAGACACCTGAGGAACAGGAAGAAGAGCCTGCCGACGAAGAGCTGGCGGCGACCGATCTTTCCCACCTGGATCCGGAGCTGGTGGGCATATTCCTGGAAGAAGCCTACGATCTGATTAATTCCACCGGCAGCGCGCTTCATACCTGGACTGAAGATCCGTCCAATCGCGACGTGGCGGCCGAACTTCAGCGCGATGTGCATACCCTCAAGGGCGGTGCCCGCATGGCCGGCGTTGACGCCATTGGTGATTTGACGCACGTGCTTGAAGACCTTTTCGAGAAGGTTGCAGAAGGCCAGCTGGACGCCAGCGATGAGATGAACGACCTGCTGTTCGCCTGCCATGACAGGCTGGCCCAGATGGTTGAAGAAGTGGCAACAGAAAAGCCCTGCCCACCGGCCACGGAGCTGGTTCGCAAGGTGAAAGCCATTCTAGCCGGCCAACCGCTGGATTCGGTTGAAGGACCGGAGCAGCAGGAAGAGCCAGAAGAGGCGGCACCGGAACAACCTGAGGCCCAGGAAGCAGACGAGCCCCAGGAAGCGGAAGAAGAGCCCAAGCCTCAACCAGAAGAACCTTCCCTGGCCGATGCTCTGCCGGATGCTTCTGACGATGACCTGGTGGGCATCTTCCTCGACGAAGGCATGGAAATTCACGAGGCCATTGGCGAATGCCTGGCCCAGTGGCGCGACGAGCCGGATGAGCTGCATGGCGTAACTCAGCTGCAGCAGGAACTGCATACGCTCAAAGGTGGCGCACGTCTGTCGGACGTTGACCCAATCGCCGAGCTGGCGGAAGCCTGGTCGGATGCACTGGACCCACTCATTGCCGGTGTTAGCAACCAGGCCGATCTGCTTGAATTGAGCGACAAGGCGCAGAGCGCCCTGCGAGCGATGCTGGCAAACCTTGAGGAAGGCAATAAGCCCAAGGGCGATGCGGAGCTTATCAGCGCGTTTGAAAAAACCCACAAGGCCATCGAGTCTGAATCCGGGGAGGACACCAGTGCCGTTGACGCCGACGAAGGCGAATCCGTGGACCCGGAAGTCCTTGAGATCTTCCTTGAAGAAGCCGCTGAAATTCTGGACCAATTGGAACAGCTTCTGAGTGACTGGCACAAAGAGCCAGCGAACCATCATTTCAATCAGGAAGCTCAGCGCGCTCTACACACCTTGAAAGGCGGGGCCCGTCTCTCTCAGTTATCAACACTGGGCGACAAAGCCCACCAGTTGGAAACCCGGCTGATTGATCTTGGCGGCAACAAGCCAGGCGAAGACGACTGGAAAGCCATCACCGATGAGCACGATGGCATCATCGCTCTGGTCAACGAGATCAAGGACCGTTTCCAGAGCACCGGCACGCTTCCGCCGCAGGCGACGACCGCTGAACCGGAGCAGAAGCCGGAGGCTCCCAAACCTGACGCGGAAGCCAAAAAACCGACCGAGGAGAAATCGCCGGCCAAACAGGCAGAGAAGCGTGAAGCGCCGACGCCTAAACCGGCACCCAAAAAAGCACCGGCCAAAGAAGCGGGCAACCAAGGCGCGGCTCAGCGCGCACCTCAGGAAACCATTCGGGTATCGGCGCCACTGCTGGACGAGTTGGTTAACCTGGCGGGTGAAACCAGTATTACCCGCGGCCGTCTCGAACAGCAGACCAGTGATTTCAGCCACAACCTGGATGAAATGGCTGCGACCATCGAGCGTCTGCGAGAGCAGCTTCGCCGGATGGAAATCGAGACCGAGACCCAGATTCTGTTCCGTGCAGAAAAGGAACACGGCCCGGATTACGGCGACGACTTCGACCCACTCGAAATGGACCGCTATTCCGCGATCCAGCAGCTGTCACGCGCATTGACAGAGTCATCCTCTGACCTTGCCGACCTGCGTGAAACCCTGTCGGATCGGGTTCGGGACACGGAAACACTGCTGGTTCAGCAATCACGGATCAACACGGAACTGCAGGAAGGTCTGATGAAGACCCGCATGATTCCGTTTGCATCCATGGTGCCAAGACTGCGTCGAATCGTTCGCCAGATCAGCGGCGAACTGAGCAAGAAAGTGGAATTTGACGTTCGCAACGCCGAAGGCGAAATGGACCGCAACATCCTGGAGCGCATGATTGCGCCCCTGGAACACATGCTGCGGAACGCCCTTGACCACGGCATCGAAAAGCCTGCCGATCGTAAGAAAGCCGGCAAGCCGGAGACCGGTGAAGTTACCCTGTCCCTGACCCGGGAAGGTGGCGACGTCGTGCTGCGAATGATTGATGATGGCGCCGGCATTCCGGCCAGCGTTATCCGCGATAAGGCGATCCGGCAGGGTATGCTGGACGAGAAAGAGGAACTGAGCGAGCGGGAAATCCTGCAGTTTATCCTCCAGCCCGGCTTCTCGACGGCCCAGCAAGTGACCCAGATTTCAGGGCGCGGCGTGGGCATGGACGTGGTGGCCAGCGAAATCAAGCAATTGGGCGGTAGCCTGGATATTGATTCCACCCTCGGGAAAGGCACTGTCTTTACGGCACGCCTGCCGTTCACGGTATCGGTCAACCGTGCGCTGATGGTGTCCACCGGCGAAGACTTCTACGC
Source organism: Marinobacter sp. CHS3-4 (assembly GCF_030053415.1). GTDB lineage: Bacteria > Pseudomonadota > Gammaproteobacteria > Pseudomonadales > Oleiphilaceae > Marinobacter. The sequence goes on along the minus strand of NZ_JASGBJ010000001.1, from coordinate 368,663 downwards.
CATTCCGCTGAATACCATTGAGGGCATCGTTCGGGTCAGCACTTACGAGCTGGAAGAGTATTACAAGCCCGATGCACCGCTGTACGAATACGCCGGGCAGGAATATCGTCTGCAGTACCTGGGCAGCCTGCTCAACAGTGACCATCATCCAAAGCTTCAGGGGCAGGCCCTCCCGCTTCCGGTGATCCTGGTTCGTGGTGCCGAACAGCCTATGGCGTTGCAGGTGGACAGCCTGATGGGTAGCCGCGAAATCGTGGTTAAGTCCCTTGGCCCGCAATTCGGCACCGTTCGCGGCGTGTCCGGTGCCACCATTCTGGGTGACGGCAACGTGGTAGTGATTCTCGACCTGCCAGCGATGATCCGCTCAGACATTCTGTCGGAGCGTCAGCGACTGGCGAGCCTGGAAGACGCCAAAGAAGCCAGCCGGCGCGCAGAACAGGCCACCACAGTGATGGTCGTGGACGACTCGGTGACGGTGCGGAAGGTTACCTCGCGCTTGCTGGAACGAAACGGCATGGAGGTCATCACTGCCAAAGACGGCCTGGATGCGGTCGCCCAGCTTCAGGACCACCGGCCCGATATCATTCTGCTGGATATCGAGATGCCGCGGATGGACGGCTTTGAGGTCGCCAGTTTCGTGCGCCACGACGAAAGCCTGAAAGACACGCCCATCTGCATGATTACCTCCCGTACCGGTGAAAAGCACCGCGAACGGGCCCTGGCCATTGGTGTCAACGAATACCTCGGCAAGCCTTTCCAGGAAACCGAGCTACTGGACACCATTCTTCGGCTGACCGGTAATCAGTGATGGCCGGCGCGTCAGAACGACCGCAGGTCGGCATAGTTTCTGACATCGTTCTGCAGCGTCATCGCTTGCAGGAAGCGGCGTCCAGGTTCGGCCTGGACGTTTGCTTTTCCGGGGACCCGGCCAGGCTTTTGGACTACCCTACGTTTCCGGACGCTAGCCTCTGGCTGATCACACTGGAAGACGAGGCTGATCACCCGACACTGTTCGATCACCTGCTCGAGAACACCGAAGCCCCGGTACTTTTTGGCCTGGACCCTGCGCCAAAGCCCGGATTTACCGATTATTTCCGCTGGGAAAGACGGTTGCTCGACAAGCTCGAACAGTCTCTGGGACACCTGGAGCAACTGGATTCGGCCGACACCATCGAAGAGTTGGGCCAGGAACCGCAGAGAACTTCCGAAACACCGGCCTTGCCTCACTGGATAACGCCTGCGGCCCCGGATTCAGTCGCTGAAGACATCTGGATTCTGGGTGCGTCTCTGGGCGGCCCATCGGCGGTAAAGACTTTTCTGGACAACCTGCCGCCCGGATTGCCAGTGGGGTTTGTCTATGCCCAGCACATCGACAATAACTTTACCGATGTACTGACGCGGGTGCTCGGAAGACACGCCCAATACAAGCTCAAAAAGGCCGAGGCCGGCTACCGCATACGCAATGGTGACGTGGTTATGATGCCGGTCGAACACGAGTGGACCGTCAGTGAAGAAGGCACATTGGCAGAACGGGATTCCCCCTGGCCAGGCCCTTACGGCCCATCCATCGACCAGGTTCTGCTCAATGTTGGGGACCATTATGGCGCACGCTGCAATGCCATTTTCTTTTCCGGCATGGGCAACGATGGTGCCATTGCCGCACCCCTTCTAAAGGCCTATGGTAGCCGGATATGGGTGCAGGAAAGCACCAGTTGCGGCAATAGCTCAATGCCGGATTCGGTAGCTGCTACCGGATGTGCCACCTACTGTGGCACGCCCGAGCAGCTGGCCCGGGAACTGGTCAAAACGATCGAAGGATCCTGCTTGCTGAAAGGCCGGCAAAAACGGGATTCTGCCTGAGGAATACAGCATGAAAGACACTATAGATACCCTCTCCTGCGTCATGATTCCAATGAATGGACGCCAGTTACTGCTACCAAACGTATCCATTGCCGAAGTCGTGGACTATGCCTCAACAGAGACACCACCAGGCGCACCCGACTGGCTGGCAGGCACATTGGACTGGCGTGGCCTCAATCTGCCGGTGATTTCCTACGATGCAGCCAATGGCGGTGAAGTGACCAAGCCCGGCGGAAACCGTGGGCGAATTGTGGTCCTGAACACCATTGGGGACCACCATGAAACGGTACCCTTCATGGCGTTAGTAACTCAGGGTATTCCCAGTCAGACCCGACTGACCGAAGATCAGATCAAACGCATGGAGGGCGACACTGGCTCGGCGGACCTGATGCAGGTTGACGTTGAGGGTGAGACCGCGTTTATCCCTGATCTCGGTTTCCTGGAGTCTCTCGCGAGCCAGGCTTCCAAAAACTGACACTCGCCAACCTATGGCGCAGTGCGTGGGCACCGCCGAAAGAGAATGTTATAATGTTTCAAATTCTCGAGGATGGTTCCCATGTCGGCCAACGCCCTGCCTTATCGCCATCACAATCATGACGCCTGTATTGCGGACGCCCTGGCGGATGCGAAAGCCATCTGCCAACGCCAGAATGCCCGGCTGACGGCTGTTCGGGAACGGGTCCTGGAGTTGATCTGGCAATCCCATCGCCCACTCGGTGCCTACGATATTCTGGGTATGCTGGCAGCGGATGGCCACAACGCTGCTCCCCCCACGGTGTACCGCGCTCTGGACTTCCTTCAACAGCATGGTCTGGTACATCGCATCGCGTCGCTCAATGCGTTTATAGGTTGTACTCACGCCGGCACCCGGCATCAGGGCATGTTTCTTATCTGCCATAGTTGCGGGAACGTGCTCGAACTGTCAGCACCCGAAGTATCAGACGCCATTGATGTGGCTTCCGCAGACGTCGGTTTCCAGCCCGATCATGTCACGGTTGAGGTCTCCGGGCTTTGTCCCGAATGCCCGGCACCAAACGGCGCCCTACAGAATGGCCCATCCCATGAGTAAGCCGCTCATTGTGCTGGATCAGGTCACCGTGGCGTTCGATGAGCGCGTGGTGGTAGATCGTGTTGACCTGTCGATCGAAAGGGGCGACATCATTACCGTCATCGGGCCGAACGGCGCCGGTAAAACCACACTGATCAAAGCTATTCTGGACATTCAGAAGCCCACCCATGGTTCGATCCAGCGTGAGAACGGGCTATCTGTTGGCTATGTTCCTCAACATCTGACTCTTGAGCCCACCCTTCCCCTGAGCGTTCGCCGATTTATGCTGCTCAGCGGCGAACCTCTGGAGGCCTGTCAGAATGCGCTTTCAAGAACCGGGGTTGATCATCTCATGAATGCGTCGGTGCACCACCTGTCCGGTGGCGAAAAACAGCGCCTGTTGCTTGCCCGTGCCCTTGCGCGACACCCGGATCTGTTGGTACTGGACGAGCCCGCACAGGGCGTGGACATCAATGGCCAGGCGGCACTTTACGATCTTATTCGCGAACTGCGTGACCAACTTCATTGCGGCGTGCTGATGGTGTCCCACGACCTGCACCTGGTGATGGCCGCCACCGATAAAGTCATCTGCCTTAACCAGCACGTGTGCTGCAGCGGTTATCCGGAAGATATTTCACACGATCCGGCTTTCATTGAAACCTTCGGCCGGCCCGTGGCCGAAAGCCTTGCGGTATACCACCATCACCACAACCACAGCCACGACCTGCACGGCGATGTGGTGGACGGAAGCTGCGACCATGCCCATCATTGACGCCTTGTTAAACGATTTTTTCTGGCGCGCATTGATTGGCGGGCTAGGAGTCGCACTTGTCGCCGGTCCACTGGGCTGCTTCGTGGTCTGGCGCCGCATGGCCTATTTCGGCGACACTCTTGCGCATTCCGCACTGCTGGGCATCGCCTTGAGCTTTCTGATCAGCGTGCCGCTGAATGTGGGAGTGATTGTTACCTGCATTGCCCTGTCTGTTGTTCTGGTTGTGTTTCAGCGCAGTCGTGCACTGGCTACTGACACTTTGCTGGGCATTCTCGCCCACAGTGCGCTGGCCATCGGCCTGGTGGCGCTGAGTTTCATGCCCGATATCCGGTTCGACCTGACCGGTTTGCTGTTCGGCGACCTTCTGGCCATGAGCCGTACAGACCTGATCTGGATTTACGGCGGTGCCGTCGTCATATTAACGTTGCTTGCCGCGTTCTGGCGCGGTTTGTTGATGAGCACCATCCACGAAGAGTTGGCGAGGGTTGAAGGCGTTCCTGTAGAACGGCTGCGGCTGATTCTTATGCTTATGTTCTCCATTGTGATCGCCGTCGCCATGAAAATCGTCGGCGTTCTGCTCATCACCGCACTGTTGATTATCCCGGCAGCGACCGCCCGAAGGCTCGCGGGCAATCCGGAGCAGATGATGGGACTGGCCATCGGATTCGGCTGCCTGGCGGTAACCGGAGGACTGACCATGTCCTGGTTCCTGGATACACCTGCCGGCCCCTCTGTCGTGGTGACCGCTTTCTGCATGTTTCTGCTGGTTTATGGTGGTGCACAACGAACCGCCGCATGAAAACATGCTGAAGTGGCGATTGATGCGGACATTTCTATTGTTCTGCGGTGTGGTCTAAAGTGACATAGACGGGAACGTTCCTACTCACATTTCGGGAGGCTGTCATGGAAGGCGACACCCATACCCCCGGCTCGCCCCATAACGAGCCGAAGGCGCTTATCGCCACCATTCTGCCACCCCTGCTGATATTGCTCTCGGGGCTGGTGTTGACGATGGTCATGGCAAACAGAGTTGAACAACAGGCTTTTGATCAAACCAATGCTCTGTTCCAGGCGCAGCACACTGCCATGATCAATGCGCTGACAGGTGGCTACCGCGATCTTAAGCCCGATTCCCAGACTTTCTCTTCCCGTTTCAACAGCCAGATTCCTGACGGAGTCTCTGTTCGAATTGACAGTTTAAAGACCCATTCCAAAGCGCCAGCTTTTGAGTCCAGTACCGGGCACCAACCAAAACCAGGCAGCTCTCTGCGATCGGAAGTCGGTCTCGCAGGGCAAACCTGGCTGATATCCTCAATGCCCGACAGGATCTGGTACCAGGAGCGCGCCATCGCACTGACAAAACCGGTATGGGTCTTCGGTCTGACCCTGACGGCTCTTGGCGTGCTGGTCTGTGGCGCCGTCGCACTCCGCTGGCGGCGTCAGGCAATCAACATCCGGAAAATCGAACAGAAGCACAAATCCCAGAGCCGGGAACTGAGAAACACCCAGACTGAAAAGCGCATCTTGCGTCAGGCTTTGGAGGACAGTGAGCAGAGAAGCCGGGACCTGGTATCTTTGTCAGGTGGTATTGTTTGCGAACTGGATGAAAACGGCCTGGCAGGGTTTGTCTCGGCCCGGATGTCAGACATGCTGGGCTTTGCGCCCGCTGATCTCTCCGGTGAACAGGTGGCCGCGCTGATCGCAGAACCTGATCAACAGGCCTTCGCTGACGCACTGTCATCCGCTCGCCAGGACCGCCAAATGCAGCGTCTGGATCTGACACTGATCACTGCCAACAGTCAGCCCATGCCGGCAACATTAAGGGTACTGGCGTTGCACGACACACTGCACGGATTCAGCGGGTATCGGCTGAGTATCCAGGCCCGGACGTAAACACCGCATCTCATCATAATGGCCGAATGCGGTCGCGAAGCCGGCCTGAATCCACCAGCTCCAAAAACTCCTCACCCAGCTGTTCACTGGCCGCAATGGCGTTACGCCAGGCCTTTTCACGACCGACGTCATCACCGGCATAGCGTTCAAAATCTTTCCGGTCGGGTAATTTGCGGTCCGGCAAACTGGCCAGGTATTCGGGCGACGGTGATACCAGCAAGACATCCTGAAGCCGGGTTGCATCTCCGCGGCGCCAGGGCAATGATTTATCAAACCAGCCGGGTACGATCTTGTCCGTGAAATGGGGATAGAGAATGACGCCTGGCTGGTCATAGGGAAGATCCAGGTGGTAGTCCAGCAATCCGCCATCCCGATACAGACCTTCCGGTGCACCGGGAATATTCCGAACACCCGCCATCACCATCGGGATCGACGCTGACGCCAACAGAGCCGGAAGCAGATTGTCGCGATTCAATGCAACGACGTGGCTGGGGAAATCAACGAGTCTGGATACCGGCGTCTTCGCACGTGCATCATGAATGATTCCACGCTCCATGAAGCGCCCGAGATGCCGCCGGCTGACCATGTTGGCGCTGATGGCCTTCATCAACCCCAGGCTCAAACGGCCTCGGGTATCATGTTCCAGAAGTCCCCGGCTGCGCACCACGACAATGCTCAGCCGATACCAGGGATGCGTGAGAATATGATCTTCACAGCCCGACAGTAGCTCTTCCAGGAACAACGTACTTTTTCGGGTGACCTCTGCCATGCTGACGCCCTTGGCAAACCTCTGGGCCGTGTAGAGATCGGCCAGCCGAGCCAACTGGGCACCGGGATCATCCGTAGAGGCCACGGCAGCAAAGCGCCAGCTGCCAATCGAAGAACCGATCAATGCCCGTTCCTGAGGCACTCGGGGCAGAAAGTCGCCGAAGACGGCTTTATCGAGACCCGAAATACCCAGAGCTTTGGGACCACCGGCAGCGCCAGGCACGATATGAACGTCCGCAGCGGACAACGGTTGGCGTTTCAGCCGCTCGAACGCACGACGTCCGGCACGTATTGTGAGGGCGGGCGCCCGGGTATGAACAGCGGTCATAACGGCTCCTTCTTCAGACGGTGGCCAGTTTAACCAACTGGCCAAACGGGGGCCACCGCGACATCCGTCATCGCCGTTTTCAAAGATTAACGAGACGCTTTGAAAGACCGTGCTAGACTCCTGTAAACGCCCGCGCAGGGATGCGTGTAGATCGAAAAACAAGTGGGAACGCGACGTGAATCCTCTTGCTGTGCCACAAAAGCCGGATACCAACCCGACACTGACGGTTCTCGGTTTTAAACATCAAATAGTCTATCACCTGCACTTCTGGGCATTTGTGGCGGTTGCGCCTCTGATCATGGTGCAGTGGCAGCAGGATCACGTGCTATTGGCCACCCTGTTGATGCTCTTCTGCCTCAATGCTCTGGCGGTGATCGCGTTGTTGAAATTCAGCGGCCATTATTTCCTCAAAGGCCGCTTGTTCCCGATTCTTGCGGTTGTCTGTGCCGTCTATTCTACTGCCATCAACGGCCATGCGGGCCTTTACTGGGCCTATCCGGCTGCAGCAGCCCTGTTCTTCCTGTTACCCATGAAAGAGGCGACCGGGTTTAACGTGATCTTTCTGCTCGCCATGTCCGTTGTCTCTTTTTTAAAGTTTCCCGAAGCCGACTTCTGGCGTATCACCTTCTCGCTGGGCCTTACCTGCGTTTTCGTCATGATTTTCGCCTGGCTGGTAGGGCGGCTCCAGGGCGAATTGACCCGTCTGGCGACTACAGACCCTCTGACAGGATGCCTCAACCGGTCCCAATTGGCGGATGTACTGAACGTGCAAATCCAGATGAGAGAACGCTACGAACGTGTCTGCAGCATCATTCTGATGGATCTGGACTATTTCAAACTGATCAACGATCGTTGGGGGCATCTGGCAGGTGACAGTGTTCTTCAGGAGCTTCCACGCAGAATCCTCAAGCGCCTTCGCGAGAGCGATCAGCTGTTCCGGGTGGGCGGTGAAGAATTTATGCTGGTTCTGCCGGAAACCCGACAAAAGGACGCCGATCAGTTGGCTCGGGAGCTATTGACCAGCATCAGTGCAACGCCATTTGGCGACGGCATCAAGGTGACGGCCAGTGCCAGTGTTGCTGAAATCGTGAAAGGTGAAACCTGGTCGGTCTGGCTGAACCGCGCAGACCAGGCTCTTTACCGGGCAAAAGAGCTTGGGAGAAACCAGGTAGTCAGCGCCGCACGCCCGTCTGACGAGGATACCGAAACCTCCGCTGATCCGGGCTTCGCTCACTGATTACTCTTGCAGAACTCCCGCCATGCCCGATAAACCTCGCCAGGGTTCTCGTAATGAGGATAATGCCCGACGTTGCGTAGACTGATCACATCGGGATCCGGAATCAGCTCGCGATAACGACGCGCCATCGAAGCTCCTGACACCGGATCTGCCAATCCGGTGATCAGCCTCATGGGCTGGTTTGCATTCTGCAGGGCTCCCACCCAACGGTTTCTGTGGCAGCGCCGCTCTTCCATGAAATGAATGAGCAGGTGCAATATCCCGCGACCATTATTATAGGTCAGCAGATACCAGAATTCGTCCAGCTCTTCTTTCGTCGGTGGGCGCGCCGGTGAAAACAGACGGGTGAAACTACGCTCAAACGATCGACGAGTCAGGCCAAGACTTACCAAACCTCCCAACGGACTGCGCAGCAGCTTCTGTATCAATAAGGGATGATGCACTTCGGGAAACAGCGCGCCATTCAGGAAACAGACCTGGCTAATACGAAACGGCAACAAGCCTTCCTGCTCACGCGCCAGCAATTCTTGCGCGACGCTGCTGCCATAATCGTGGGCAAACAGGCTGACTGATTTCAGCCCCAAACCGGCAATCCAACCTTCGAACAGGTCCGCCTGGTCTTCAATGCTGTAATCATAGAGGGTTGGCTTGTCTGAAAAACCGAATCCCAACATGTCCAATGTCAGAACCTGATGATGCTGGGCCAACATCGGCCACAGCCGATTCCAGTCCCAGCTGGCGGTAGGAAATCCGTGAAGCAGAACCAGAGGGTCACCCTGCCCTGCCATGCGGCTGAAAATAGCGTGGCCACCGTACGAAAACCACTTACCGCCCTGCTGCCACTGCTCTAGAGTTCCATTCCGGGATGTGCTGGAAAGATTCCCCACCGCATCCGACATTACCTGTTCCATTTGGACGTCCTGAAACCAACTTGAACCTAAACTCTAAAGGAAAGCGGCACTGGCTGCCAGAATGGGCCGCTGAAATTGCCTGCGACGTGCAAGTGGTCCCATACCAATGTCGTTTCGTATGACAATCGGTGGAGCAATCGCAGGATTTCCCTTAAGCTTCTTTCACTCAACTTTCGACAAACGAACCAGGCAAATGACACCGGACCCTTTATGACCAACAAGCTTGACGACCTTGCCAGCCACTACCATCAGATCATTTCCGGCATCGGCGAGGATCCTCAGAGGGAAGGCCTTCAGGATACCCCCATGCGAGCTGCCAAGGCTCTTCAGTTTCTCACTCAGGGTTATCAACAAAGCCTGGAATCGCTGGTAAACGATGCGGTGTTCGATTCAACCATGGATGAAATGGTGGTTGTGAAGGATATCGAGCTCTACAGCATGTGCGAACACCATTTGCTGCCCTTTATCGGCAAATGCCATATCGCATATCTTCCTCAGGGAAAGGTGCTTGGACTGTCAAAATTCGCGCGGATAGTCGATATGTATGCCCGACGGTTCCAGATTCAGGAAAACCTGACCCGCCAGATTGCCGAAGCCATCGAATCAGTCACCGGGGCCAAAGGTGTGGCCGTAGTGATCGAAGCCAAGCACATGTGCATGATGATGCGGGGTGTCGAAAAGCAGAATTCCAGCATGAAAACATCGATGATGCTGGGTCAGTTCCGCAAATCCCAGGCAACCCGCAGCGAATTCCTTACCCTGATTCGCGACCGCTAAAGCCCCAGGAGCAAGCGCAATGACCCATGCCCTCGAGAACCACGAAGCGACGGTACGAATCAAAGATCTGTTGCTGCGGGCCTACATCGGAATCAAGGACGAAGAGATCAACAATCAACAGGATGTGTTGATCAACGTCACCCTTACCTACGATGCCTCTGAGGCCATCATCAGGAACGAGATCAACTCGGCCCTGAACTACCGCACCATCACAAAGCAGATCATTGCCCACGTCGACGGCAACCGTTTTGCCTTGCTTGAGCGTCTCACTCACGAAGTGCTAACCATCGTGATGGAGCACCAGGCGGTCACCTGGGCTCAGGTTGAGATAGATAAGCCACACGCCCTTCGCTATTCCGAGTCGGTTTCAATCAGCCTACAGGCGAGCCGATAAGCGAAAGACTTCACATCAGCCCCCCCCTAACAGTTCACAAGGTGTCTCGCCCCGCACTCTTCTGGCATACTCAGTCGATCTGACATCAAGACTGGTGGGGCCATGGGGTTCAGAAGTAAAACCAGCCGCAAGACACGAGCCAAAACAGCGACGCCTACAGCGCAGTCCGGCAAAGGGAGCAGCAGCCTCCAGCGGGTTCGGCTTCCTGTCGACCTGCTACGGGCCGGTATGCGCGTGGTAAAACTGGACCGCCCATGGACTGAAGTTCCGGTTCTGTTTCAGGGCTTTACCATTGATACTGACGAACAGGCCGGCCTCCTTAGACATTACTGCGAGTGGGTCGTCGTCGAAAACGAGATCGACGTTCTTGAAGACGCGCTCGACCAGGCCGCCAACCTGAAAACCCGCACCCTTCAACCGCTACCCGAAACCCGAAGCCTGAATCAGGAATTGCCACGAGCGAGCGTGGCCTGGCGTAGCGCGCATCGCCTGGTCAGCAACCTCACTCGCTCCATCGAAATGGGTCACGATCTCAAACTTGACGAGGCTCGGCCCGTCATCACCCAATGCGTAGATAGCATCAAGGCAAATGCCAGTGCCATGTTCTGGATGAGTCGGGTTAAATCCCGGGATGCCTACACCGCAGAACACTGCGTGCGGGTGGCCATTTTCGCCGTTGCTTTTGCCCGTTTCCTCGGCATGCCGGACGAAGATCTTCACATCGTCGGCCTATGCGGGCTATTGCATGATCTTGGCAAACTTCAGGTGCCCGACAGCATTCTGAACAAACCCGGCCCTCTCAGTGCTGAAGAAATGGCGATCATGAAAGACCATACGCAGTACGGCTACAAAATGCTGAGAGCCGATACCTCACTGGATTCCATTGTCAGTGACGTCAGCCGACACCATCACGAACGCATTGATGGGCGGGGTTATCCCGACCAGTTGGAGGAGTGGCAAATTAGCCGGTTTGCACGCCTGGTGTCGATTATCGACGCCTATGATGCCATGACCAGCGACCGCTGCTATCGGGATGGAATGCCCGCCTCAGATGCCATCCGGGTGCTCTATCAGAACCGTGGTGCACAGTTCGACGTCGATATGGTGGAAGCGTTCATCCGCATGGTTGGCATCTATCCGCCGGGTACCCTGGTAGAACTCAGCACCGGTGAAGTGGCCCTGGTTGTGGCCGTGCATCCGGGCAAAAAGCTTAAACCAAGAGTGGAAGTGCTATTGGATGCCGATAAACAGGCCATTGAACCCCGGCTGATCGATCTTGGCGACTTACCAACGGGAACCGTCATTGATATTGCCCATCCGCTGCCAGATGGGTCGTTCGGCCTTTCCCTGAATTCGCGGATTCAACAACTGGTGAAACAGAATACGCATTCAGCCTCGAATTCTCTCTGACATGGCCGTTAAACCGATTGCGATTGAATCAACCGGAGCCCTTTGTGCATAAACCAGCTTCAACACTCACCTTGATAGCCCGAGGATTGCTGCACCCAGCTTTCCCTGCGCTGATTTTCCTGGTGTTTCTGGGTCTCGCCACGGGGCTTCAATACGGTATCAAGAAACAGGATCGTAGCAATCTTCAGGAGAATCTGGACAGCCAGGCAAGGCTGGTGGCGCAACGTCTGGAGCAAAACTTCCTGATTCATGTGGAAGCCATCGAGCGCATGGCGCAACGCATGGCGGAAGACCCCTCTACCAGCCAGGAACACTGGTCGGCAGATGCTCGCAACTACCTCGAAGATTTCGGCGTCTATCAGGCCATCGAGTGGATCGACGCCAACTACGCGATCCAATGGCTCGAACCCATGACAGGCAACGAAGGTGTCATCGGTTTTAACGTCGCCTTTTCACCAGAACGCGCCGCAGCACTGAAACGCTCACAACAGACGGGCAACCTCGACATATCCGGTGTGATCGACCTGAAACAGGGTGGGAAGGGCCTGGTAATTTATGCCCCGGTTTCAAGTGGTTCGGAAAACAACGGATTTATCGCCGGGGTTTTCAAGATGGATGTGCTGGCCGGTGAACTGCTGACGCCAGACGCCACCGAACACCTGCAAATCAACATTCTGAGCGATAACGACACGGCCTATCAGCTTAACCCCGGCCTGCATGCCAAAGAATCGTTCACCAGCTACGCCGACGTCGACCTGCCAACGCTCGACTGGTCGCTGTCCGTGAGTCCGTCGAGCAGTTGGGTCAACGATCAACTGAGCGATTGGCCACAAGTCACGTTTATGGTCATGCTGTTTATGGGCATCCTGACAAGCCTTACCACGCTGTTGGTTCAGTTGATCCTCAAGCGCAATCAGGCCTTGCTGAAGACACGTCGGGAACTGGACGAAGAAATCAGTCAGCGCCAATCCGTGCAGCAGGATCTTCAACGACTGGAAACAACGGACACGCTGACCGGTCTGGCCAATCGCCGTTTCTTCATGGAAGACCTGGCCCACATCCTGAGCATTGCTGATCGTCAATTGCGCCAGGTTGCGCTGATCATGATTGATCTGGACCGTTTCCAGATGCTGAACGATTCCCTTGGCCACCAGTTTGGTGACGAACTGCTGATCAAAGTATCGGAACGCTTGAATGATCTCAGTGACGAACGGGTGATCATCGGCTATTCCGGCGGTGATGAGTTCATGGTGTGTCAGCAGCATGTCGATAGCGTCGACGACGTCATCTTTCTGCTCGGTCAGATAAAACAGTGCTTCCAACAGGAATTCGACGTTCAGGGCCAACGCCACGGGATTACGGCGACGATGGGGGTAGCCGTCTATCCTCAGAGCGGACTGGATGCAGACACTTTGCTTCGGAATGCGGATATCGCGCTCTACCGGGCCAAAGAACAGGGCCGCAACACCTACCAGTTTTACACAGAGGGCATGCAGGATCGGGAAGTGATCCGCCTGGAACTGGACAAGGACATCAGCCAGGCGCTGGCAAACGATGAGTTTGTGCTTTACTTCCAGCCCCAACTGGACCTGAGGGATTCGTCCATCAAAAGCGTAGAAGCGCTAATTCGTTGGCAGCATCCTCGACGGGGCATGGTGCCGCCAGTAGATTTCATTCCTTTGGCAGAGGAGAGCGGCCGCATCACGGACATTGGTCGCTGGGTCGTTCTGGCGGCCTGCAAGCAGCTGGCAAGCTGGCGTAACACCCCGAATGAGAACATCCGAATTGCGGTGAATCTGTCCGGACGGGAACTGGACGAGGAAGATATCGTGGACCACATCCAGGAGGCTCTGGAAAGCCACGGAGTGCCGCCCGAGCTTCTGGAAGTCGAGCTTACGGAAGAAATCTTCATCCAGAATATTGAGCACAACATGAACCAGCTGACCCGTCTGCATCAGCTCGGTGTCAATCTGGCGATTGATGACTTCGGGGTGGGTTACTCTTCCCTAGGCTATCTGCGCGATTTCCCCGTAGATTTACTGAAGATAGACCGCTCGTTTATTACCGATGTCATTGATCGTCACGACGACGCAGTGATTACCCGCGCGGTCATCAATCTGGCTCACAACCTGGGCATTGAGGTTGTGGCCGAGGGCGTAGAAACGGCGGAGCAACTGCGTTTCCTGAAGAGCCATCGCTGCGATTTGATTCAGGGCTATTTCATCAGCAGGCCACTGCCGGCGGCAGAACTAGAGAAAGCACTGGCCAGTGGCAAACTGGAATACGAGGTGCCAGTGGGCAGCTGATTGAAAAGGCGACACCGAATCACCACTATTCTGGTAAACATGAATCGGAGTTGAACCAAGCATGTCTGGCCAGTATTTGAACTCAGAACAGAATGAGCGCATTCGTCGCTGGGAGCGGGTAAACCGGTCCTATTTCATTTTTGCGTTCTTTACCCTGATTGTAATTCTGATATTCAGCAGCCAGTTGGGGCTATCCAGCGGTGAAAGCTGGGGACCACTGGGTTTGCTGATCGCAGCAATCGTGACGCCGATCATCATTCTGCAACTGCGGCTTGCGTGTCCCGCCTGTGGGCACAAGATTGGCTGGCAGGCCAAGTTGATGGCCCCTGATCAGTGCAAGGCCTGCGGTACCTTCCTTCGAGCGAAAAACGCCTCTTCGTAAAAAAACCTTTGACCTGTGAGTTGCTCACAGGTTTTAGGCTATCCTTGTAGTCATAGATTGGATGGCATTCAGGCTTGGGTGCCATTCGTGGCTGAGAGGCCTGTGCTTCAGAAACACGCTCCTTCGGCACATCCATGTGACGCTTGAGCTACGCCATCCATGGCTCCGCACAGTTTCTGAAACACAGGCCTCCCACCCACTCTATCCAGCTTGAGGTGGGCCTAAAAATGAAAGTCAAAGAGATCGCGCAAGGCGCCGGGGTCAATCCGGATACGGTTCGGTTCTACACCCGTGAGGGGCTTCTGAAACCGACGCGGAATCCGGACAACAACTACCAGCAGTACGATACCGAAGACCTGCGCCGGCTCAGGTTTGCCCGCAAGGCCCGGCAGCTGGGATTTTCACTGCCTGAAATCCGGCAGATTCTTGATCAGGCAGATGATCACCACTCGCCCTGCCCAATGGTGCGAGATGTATTTCAGCAGCGCCTTGCGGAAGTAGAGCGGGAGATTTCGGAATTGCAGCAACTGCGCAACCGTATGACGGCTGCTCTTTCTGCCTGGCAGGAGATGCCGGACGGCACGCCCGATGGCCACACAATTTGTCGTTTGATTGAACACTGGGATGAATCCACCCCAGAGTCTATTAAGAGGAGTCAGACTCCATGAATGAGAAAACTGCATTGCACCCGGCTCTGTCGATATCCGGCGCCACGTGTCAGGGATGTGCCAACAAAATCCGTAAAGCGCTGGCACCGATGACCGACGGGGCCGAACAGGTGGAGGTGAATCTTCAGGAACAGACGGTTTCTCTACCGGATGGCGTCAATACCGACGAAGCCGCGCGCCTGGTGACCGAGGCGGGTTATCCAGCAACGCCTCTGGCGGCGGGCGACCATTGCCACGTGCAAACAGGGAACGAATCGCATGATCATGATGGGCATGGATCGGAGTCAGGGACGTCACACGACGACCATTCCCATCATCATTCCGCCAGCAGCAGTGACCAGATTCACCTGTCGGTTACTGGCGCCACTTGCGCGTCCTGCGTCAACACTATTGAAAAGGCGTTGACGTCAGTAAGCGGTATCACCGGCGCCCACATGAATCTTGCGGACAATACGGCTACCGCTACGGGCAGCGCCGATCCGCAAGCGCTGATCAAAGCCATCGAAAGCTCCGGTTACGGTGCCAGCCTGATTGAAGACCCGGACGCGGCGGACGACCGCAAACAGGAAGAGGACCGCAAACAGTACAAGAGTCTGTTGCTGAAAATGGCCGTCAGTCTGGGACTGGGTATCGGCCTGATGATCTGGGGTATGGGCTTCGGCACCATGATGGTGACCGAGGCCAACCAGGTGACCTGGATCAATCTGGGCATCCTGACCCTCGGCGTGATGATTGCCACCGGTGGGCATTTCTATACCGGCGCCTGGAAAGCGTTTAAACACCACAACGCCAACATGGACACGTTGATTGCCCTGGGTACGGGCACCGCCTGGTTGTACTCCATTGTGGTGGCGTCCTTCCCCGGCGCGCTGCCGGAAATGGCCCGACACGTCTATTTTGAAGCCTCCGCAATGATCATTGGCCTGATCAATCTGGGCCAGGCGTTGGAGCTTCGCGCCAAAGGCAAAACCTCGGAAGCAGTGCGGCGGTTGCTGGACCTGCGGTCCAAGACTGCCCGTGTGATTCGCGACGGCGAGGAACAGGATCTGCCGGTAGAGCAGGTGCGCGTGGGCGACCAGATCCGGGTACGCCCGGGCGAAAAGCTTCCGGTGGACGGTGAGATCGTCGAGGGCAGCACGCGCATTGATGAAAGTATGCTCACCGGCGAGCCCATGCCCGTCAGCAAAGGTGAGGGTGATGAAGTCTCTGCCGGCACCCTGAACACCCATGGATCGATCATCTATAAAGCGACTCGCGTGGGAAGTGAAACCGCGCTGGCGCAGATTATCCGGCTGGTTAAGAAAGCCCAGGGCTCCAAGCCTGCCATCGGGCGGCTGGCCGACAAGATTTCTTCGGTCTTCGTACCAACCGTCATGCTGATCGCGGTTGTAGCGGCATTGGTCTGGTACAACGTTGGGCCGGAACCGGCGGTCGTACATATGATGGTCGCTGCTACTACCGTGCTGATTATCGCCTGTCCCTGCGCGCTGGGACTGGCCACCCCCATGTCGGTCATGGTCGGGGTTGGCAAAGCGGCGGAGTACGGCGCCCTGATCCGTCAGGGGGATGCTCTGCAAACGGCGGGGAAACTGGATCTTGTCATTCTCGACAAGACCGGCACCATCACCGAAGGCCACCCGACCGTCACCCGGCTCTATGCGGCGGATTCGGACGAGCAACGGCTGTTATCCCTGGCTGCTGGCCTGGAACAACATTCAGAACATCCTCTGGCTGAAGCCATTATGGCCAAAGCCAGCGAGGAGAATGCCACCCCGGATTCGGTCACAGGCTTTGAAGCCCTTAACGGAAAAGGCGTGCAGGGTAAACTGAACGGCACCAAGGTACGCCTGGGCAATCGGCGCTGGCTGGAGGGTGAAGGTGTGGATCTATCCAGCTTGAATGACAGTGCCAGCTCCATTACGACTGAGGCCGGTACGCCGCTGTTCCTGGCCCTAGGCGCCGAAGCCGTGGGTGTCATTGGCGTTGCCGACGCGGTGAAGGCGGATTCGGAAGCGGCCATTCGCCGCCTCCACGATGCCGGAATTCGGGTGATGATGGTGACCGGCGATGTGGATGCCACGGCCAAAGCCATTGCCCAGAAAACCGGCATTGATGACTACCGGGCCGAAGTACTGCCGGAAGACAAAGCCACGATCGTGAGCGAAATGCGCGGTAAAGGCTACACCGTAGCGATGGTGGGCGACGGCATTAATGACGCACCGGCGCTGGCCGCGGCAGACGTTGGTTTCGCCATCGGCACGGGCACCGATGTCGCGATTGAAAGCGCGGGCATCACCCTGATGCGCGGCTCGCTGAACGGTGTAGCAGACGCCATTGAGATATCACGGGCAACCGTTCGTAATATCCACCAGAACCTGTTTGGCGCGTTTATCTATAACTCGCTGGGCATTCCGGTGGCCGCCGGGCTACTGTATCCGGTCTGGGGTATTCTGATGAGCCCGATACTGGCCGGTGCCGCCATGTCTCTGTCGTCGGTCACCGTCGTAACCAATGCGAACCGGCTGAGACTGTTCAAAACCAGCCAATCCAAAGGCAAGGAGGGGAACCAATGAGTACGTTTCTGGTCAACGCAGCAGGACTCGCTCTGATGGGAGCCATCGTCTGGTGGTTCTGGTTGTCATCCTCTGCCGACATCGAATCCCATGATGATCACAGTCATCACCACTGAGCATCACTACCGAGGTAGCACCATGAAAAAACAAGTATTGGCTCTTGGTCTGATCAGCGCCCTCGCCATCACCGGCGAGTCCGCAGCGGAAGACGGCATGAAAGATATCCATGTCTACAAGTCCCCAACCTGTGGCTGCTGTACTGACTGGGTCGACCACCTGAAGGCGAACGGTTTCCAGGTGGAGGTCACAGAAACCAACGACCTGAACCCGATTAAACAGGACGCTGGGTTGACCCCTGCGCTGGCCAGCTGCCATACCGGTTTTATTGGCGACTATGTGATCGAAGGCCATGTGCCTGCCAGTGACATCGAACGGCTGATCGCCGAATCACCGGACGCACGCGGCCTTTCTGTACCCGGGATGCCGATTGGCTCGCCGGGCATGGAAATAGGCGACCGAAAGGACCCCTATCAGGTGCTGCTGTTTAACCAGAGTGGTCAGACCCGGGTGTTCTCGGCGCATCAATAACGCTGATTTAAAAGGTCCTACACAGTCCAGCGTCCCTGCTCTATGATTAACGTCGTTACGGACAGATCGTGAGAGGGACGTTTCTTGAGCCTGAAAACCCGACTGCTGGGCCTGATGGCCGGGCTGATGATCATCGCATCCATCGCGTCATGGCTGGCCTACAGGCAGCTGTCGGAGAACATCATCGAACGCTGGGGGCAGCAGGTTGCCGAGATTCAGGTGCGGTACGACAGCGCTCGACTGCTGCAATCCCTGGAGCGGGAAATCGGCCTGGCCAAACAGATGGCCGACTCCTCCACGCTGATCAAATGGGCCAGCAACCCGGAAGATGAAGCGCTGAAGACGGCAGCCATCCGGGAGATGGAAAGCTTTCGCAGCAACTTTCGCGATAACAGCTACTTCGTCGCCCTTCGTGATTCCCGCCGCTATTACTACAACAACGCCGCCGACGAATTCGCCGGTAAGCAATACAGGTACACCCTTGACCCGGACAAACCGGACGACGCCTGGTTCTTCCAACTCATTGAAGAAGGAAGGGATTTTCACCTGAACGTGAACCCAGATACCGAGCTGGGAGTCACCAAGCTCTGGATTGACGTCCTGATGCGGGACGAAAACGACCGCATTGTGGGGATGGTCGGTACCGGACTGGATCTGGACGCGTTTCTTCAGGACATCGTGGATATTGGCCAGGAGGGCATCACCACTTTGTTCGTGGATTACAACGGCGCCATCCAGCTATACCGCGACCGCAACTACATCGATTTCGCCAGCATCATCAAGCCGGAAGGCCAGAAAAGCACCGTCGACCTGCTGTTTGACGAGGCGGAAGACAAGCAGAAAGTGCTGGGAATGTTGCAAATTCTCAAAAACCGCGGCGGGGCCGCCGGTGCTGTGGAAAGCAGCTTCGTGACCGTCGATGGTCGCAAGCATCTGGCCGGAGTCGCTTTTCTGCCCGCCATCGGCTGGTTCGAAATTACCCTGCTGGATCTGCAGGCCCTGATTCCCCGCAGTTTCCTCTGGCCACTGGTCGCGGTGTTTCTGGTCAGCCTGGCGGTCACTCTGGTGGTGTTTCACCTGATTATCCGGACGCGAATTCTCAAACCGATCATCAGCCTGGAGCACGCCGTCGAAAAGATGCGTGGCGGCGATTTTGCGCTGCCGGATCTGAACAAACCGGACAACGAAATTGGCCGCCTGGCCGGACATTTTGAAACCATGGCCGACAGCGTGGGCCACTCCACCCGACAGTTGGAAAGAAAGGTCGAGCAACGCACCGAAGAACTCAACCGACTGGCTCGGGTGGATGCGCTCACCGGCCTGATGAATCGTCGCGGGCTTGATGAAGCGTTGGCCGCGGAAATCGAACGGGCCCAGCGACAATCATCCGGTTTTGGCCTGATCTGGATGGACATCGATCATTTCAAAGCCATCAACGATGAATTGGGCCACCAGGCCGGCGACGATATTCTGTGTCGAGTGGCTCTCTGGCTGAGAGCCGGCCTTAGGCCCTACGACCAGCCCGGTCGCTGGGGTGGTGATGAGTTCGTGGTCGTGTTGTCACCTTGCGACCCCGACACCCTCAGCCAGATCGCCAATCGCATTCGAGCCACCATTGAGCGGGACAGCGAGCGCACCGGCGCACCGGTCACTGTCAGCATTGGCGGCTATTTTTGCCAGCCTGGAGACGATATGGACACCATTCTCCACCAGGCAGATCAGGCGCTCTATGACGTCAAGCAGCGCGGCAGAAACGGTGTGTTAATCACTGACGGATCCAGCCGGGCCGTAAGCCCGGCTTAATCGATCTGACTGCGACCGGCTAAGTAGAGGAATGGCGCGATCAGTCTGACGTGTGAAGCCATAACCGTTATACTCCCGGCCAACATTCATTTTTCCATCCGGGTTTATTCATGCTCAATGCCGACGCCCTCAGTCAACTGCGCCAGCTAAAAACCGATATCGAAGAAAACAAGGTGGTGCTCCCCGGAACCGTCAAGGCCACCAACGGACGTTTCGGATTTGTGGCGCTGGATGATGGTCGGGATGTCTTTCTTCCGCCAGAAGAGATGCAGAAAGTACTGCCCGGCGACCGCGTCAACATCACCGAGCACGAAGGAGACAAAGGCAAAACCCAGGGCATGGTAGACGAGTTACTGGAAACCCGTCTGGATACCTTTGTAGGACGCTACATTATTCGCGGCAAAGGCCATTTTGTGGCGCCAGAAACCCCGGGCATTAATCGCTGGATCTTTATTCCTCCCAAAGAACGCCAGAACGCCGAACCTGACGACTTTATCTATTGCCAGATTCACCGGCACCCCATTAAAGACGGGAAAGGCCAGGCCAGAATTCTGAGGGTGATCGGCAAAGCCGGTGACGTTGGCATTGAACGGGCACTGACACTGGCCACCTTTGACCTGCCAGACACCTGGCCGGACAGTGTCCAGGCCGAAGTCGAGTCGCTCACCGAAGACGCCATTCAGGCGCAGCGAGCGGAACGCGAAGACCGAACAGCCCAGCCTTATGTCACCATCGACGGCCCGGGCACCCAAGACATGGACGACGCATTGCTGGCCGAGCCCAACGCCACCGGCTGGAAGCTGTCCATTGCGATTGCCGACCCTACAGCTTTGATTGAGCCCGGCTCCGCAACCGAACAGGAGGCGTTTCGCCGTGCCACTGCGATTTACTTCCCCGGCGAGCCCTTACCCATGCTGCCGGACGGCGTAAGTACCCGGCTTTGTTCATTGATGCCGCAGACCGATCGGCTGGCACTGGTGTGTGATCTGCAAGTGAACAACGATGGCAGCCTGGGCGATTACAGCTTCCATCGCGCGGTGATTCACTCCCACGGCAAACTGAGCTACGAACTGGTTTCGAACCTGATCGAAGGTCGGGTTGATGAGGACATAAAGGCCCTTCCGGAATCCGTATCCAACAGCCTGGACCAACTGCACCAGGTTGCTACGGCGCTGCGCAAATGGCGCAGCGAGAACGCCTTGTTGAGCGGTGACCGACCGGAATTCCGTCTGCGACTGGACGAAAATCGACGCATCCGGCAGATCGAACCCGCCGTTCAGAACGAAGCTCATCGACTGGTGGAAGACTGCATGGTGGCCGCTAACCGATGTGCGGCGGATTTCCTGAGCAAGCAAGCCAACGGCCTGTTTATTCAACACCCGGGCTTGAGAGACGACCGCCTGGACAATATTCGCACCCTGCTCACAGACTATGCTTCCGGTCTTGCCGATCTGGACATAGCAAGTGCGGAAGGGTTTCAGGCATTGATGAAACAGGCTAATGAGCTGGAAGCTGAAGTGCCGATTAAAGCCATTGTATCCCGACAACTGGCAAGAGCTGAGCTGGCCTTTGCGCCGGCCCCTCACCAGGGCATGGGCCTGAACGCCTACACCACCTTCACCTCGCCGCTGCGGAAGTTCACGGATTTCTACGTGCACCGTCTGATCGCCTCAACGTTGTGGAACGCACCGGCACCCGATCTGAAAGATGAACAACTGGAAGCCCTGCAGCAGGCCCAACTGAGGGCTCGTCAGGCAGCCAACAGCCTGGAAAACTGGCTGAAATCCGACTTCGCCAAAACGCTTGGAGAAGGCCAACTATCCGGCACCATCAGCCGCACGACGCCGTCAGGCTTTTTCGTCAGGCTCGACAGCAACGGCCTGGAAGGCTTTGTCAGCTGCAAAACGCTGGAAGGCAAATACAGCTTTGATCCGGTGACCTTGCGGTTGATCCACAACAAGAATGGTCGAACATTCCAGCTTGAAGAACCCGTCACCGTCACCTTCAGCGGTGTGGATGAAGAACGTAAGCAGATTCTGTTCTCACTGGTTGAAAACGCCAGCACGGAAAACGAAAACGCTTGATAATCCCGACGCACGCCACCAACGTAGGTTAATACAACACCGACACACGATACGGAGGTGGTTCCATGCCCATCAGCCCAGACGAATTTCTGCGGAAATATGGCTTCGATGAGGACGAGGAAGAGCGGGATCACAGCTTGCGCCACAATGCCATGGAGCACGCCAAGCACCTGAAGCGCCCCCACGCCGGCACGCCCCACGATTGGGAAGAGTGGGAACGCTACAAGAAAGAGCACCCCGACGAGGTGGAGGACGACAAAACCTAGGTTTCATTCAGCATCCGGGTCAGGCGCTCATCTTTGGCCTCCCAAATCTCGGCCAACCAGGCTTTGACGTTCTTGCGGTGTTCCGCATCGCTGGCGTAATCCCGGCCTTTCAGATAATCGGGAATGCTGACCGTGTCTATGTGCATTTTAACTTCACTGACCCGGCCGCACAGGAAGCCCCAGAAGCCTTGCGCGCCACCGGGATAGGCAATGGTGACGTCCACCAGGGTCTCAATGGAGTCGCCCATGGCGTCCAGCACAAACGCCACGCCACCGGCTTTGGGCGTTAACAGGTTCGTGTACTTCGATTTTTGTTTGGCATGCTTTGCGGGTGTGAAGCGCGTACCCTCCACAAAATTCATCACACTCACCGGCGTATAACGAAATTTCTCGCAGGCCTTGCGAGTCGCTTTCAGGTCTTCGCCCCGCTTTTCCGGGTGCTTGATCAGGTATTCCCGTGAATAACGCTTCATAAACGGAAAATCCAGCCCCCACCATGCCAGGCCAATGACCGGCACCCAGATCAGTTGCTGCTTCAGGAAGAACTTCAGAAAGGGTGCCCGCCGATTAAACACCCGCTGCATGGCAAAAATATCGACCCAGCTCTGATGATTGCTCAGTACCAGATACCAGCTTTCCCGCTTCAGTTTCTCGTCACCTTCAACCTGCCATTGGGTGCCGTGGGTCAGCTTCATCCAGCCGGTGTTGCAGGCTACCCAGGATTCTGAAATCCAGATAATCAGGCGGGTACACAGCACCCGAAAACCGGTGTGCGGGATGATCAGCTTGAAAACGGCTGGAATGTAGAGCAGCAAACACCAGAAGATGGTATTCAGCCCTAACAGAATGGAATTGAGTACGCCGATAACTGGGGCAGGCAGAAAACTGAGCATGGGCATCCTGTTTTTTTGATTTTGTTCAGGTTGTTTTTGGCAAGGCCGAATCATAGCAACCGAAGGGCTCGATGGGCAGTGGCCGAATATGACCACTTTGCCAATGGCATTGGACGATTGTGCCATAGGTAAAGCCTGCGGGGTGCTCTACTATCGTCGCTCTTACATTTTCACAGCTTCAAAACCTACTGACGCCCTAGCTATGTCCAATCGGTTCAAAAACGCCTTCGATCGAGTTTTCCGCGCCGCCAGCATGGTACAGGCAGGCAAGACTCCCTATAAAATCCTGCACACCGATGGCCTGGTGAGCCTGCGCTACTACCCGCCACTGGCCGAATTCACCATCGAACTGGACGACCTGACCATCCCGGTGGAGCAGACCCGGCACCGCACGCCTGTGGTTATCGTGCCCCCCCTGGCAGTGAACATGTTGATTTACGACCTGTTCCCTCAGCGCAGCCTGGTACGGTTTCTACGGGCAAAGGGATTCGAGGTCTACCTGATCGACTGGGGCATTCCCACGCGCAAGCACAGCCATTACAACCTGCACACCTACGTGGCCGAATTGTTGCCCGCTTACCTGAACCGGGTAAGAGAGCACAGTGGCGAACAGGAACTGTCGCTTCACGGCTGGAGTCTGGGCGGCATGTTTACCCTGTTCTATTCCGCCCTGAGCCAGGATCAGCACATCCGTAACGCCATTGTGGTGGGCTCACCCGTAGACAGCCACGCCTCTGGCGTCATGGGTTTGATGTATCAGGGGGTTTCAAACGTCGCAGATTTCGTTCAGAAGCGCACCGGCTTCAAGCTTCACGACCTGAAACCGGTTTGGTTCCACAGCCCTGGCTGGGCCAACACCATTGGCTTCAAACTGACCAACCCGATTGGCAGCTTCAAAGGCTACTGGGAACTGTTGGTTAAACTCGGCGACCGGGATTTCGTCGCCGATCACGCCACCACCTCGGCCTTTCTCGATCGGATGGTGGCCTACCCAGGAGGCATTGTTCAGGATGCCGTCGTGCGCCTTTGGATCACCAATCAACCGTCCAAGGGCAAGATCCAGATCGGCGACGACGTGGCACGGCTGGAAAACGTGAACGCCAGCCTGTTTGCCATCGCCGGTGAGACTGACACTCTGGCCATGCCAGACGCGGTGGGAAAAATTCAGGATCATATCCGCTCGGAGGACGTCACCTTCCGCGTGGTGCCCGGCGGTCATATGGGCATACTGGCGGGCAGCAAGGCGCCCAAAGCCAGCTGGCTCGAGCTGGCCGACTGGCTGGCAGAGCGCTCCGATTAAAGGCTGGAAAGCACTTCGGGCAATTCAGACAGGCTATTGATCGTCGCTGAAGGCTCAATGCCCCAGTCTTCAAATACCTTATGCGGGTCACGCTGAACCCAGATCGCCATCAGCCCGGCAGATCGAGCGCCAATCACATCCCAGGCGTTGCTGGACACCAGACACAGCGGCTGATCCAGCGCGCCAGTGGCCCGACGGGCGTAGGCGTAGACGGCTGGGTCCGGTTTGAAGCTTTTAACGTCATCCACGGAGATCAGCCCATCGAACAGCGGCAGAAGATCATTTTGCCCCAGGACCTTTTTCAGGGCGGCTGACGTGCCGTTGGAAAACGCGTACATCAGATAATTGCCTTCCAGCGCCCGCAATGAGGGTAGAGCATCGTCAAACGCGGGCAATTGAAGGTAGGCATTCATCAGCTCGTCTTCACGCTTTTTGGTCAGCGAAAGACCATGGCTGGTCATGGCATAGCGCAGCGCCTGCCGGGTACACACGCCAAAATCTTCATAGGCGCGCATCAGGCCCTTACGAAACGCAAACTCCAACTGCTTTTCCCGCCATTGGGCGCTGACCGACTGGGCGGCATCGCGGGCATCGCTGGCCAGCAGTTCGGCCATTCCCATGGGGTCGACCAGTGTGCCATACACATCAAAGGCCAGAATGGGCTGCATTGTCTGTCTCCTTGCTATCATCCAGTCAGTTATTGCTCATCGTACACTGACGCAGCACGACGCCCGACTGTTCATTCATTCCATTGTTTAAAGCGACCCATGCATAAAGCCCTGTTCACTCTCTGTCTTATTTCGTTGGCCTGCCTGCTCGCAGCCTGCGCGTCGAACGAGCCAAGGGCCGATCAGACACTTTACGAGCCGGCTGACTCACAATTAACGCCGGTCGACGCAAGCGATTTCGACGCCTACCTGGCTGACACGCGACGCCATCTCGAGGCCAATCTGGTGGCCCTGCCCGGCTTCACCCGCGAACAGCAAATCGAATGGAACATGCCGTTCAAACACACGCTGCCGGATACCTGCACCGGCCAACCATCGCGTGGCATTCTAATGATACACGGGTTGAGCGACTCACCATTTGTTTTCCGGGATTTTGCCAGAGTCCTGGCAAAAGACTGTGTCGAAGTCCGCACTGTGTTGCTTCAGGGGCACGGCACCCGGCCGGGCGACATGATTGAAGCCAAGGCGGCGGTGTGGCGCAAACAGGTCAGAACCCACTTCTACGCTCTGGCAGACGATGTAGAGGTGGCCCTGATTGGCGGTTTCTCGCTGGGCGGCGCTCTTGCCACGGAGCTAGCGCTGTCTGAAGAGCAGCCCAGGCCCGCCGGGCTGGTAACCCTGGCGCCGGCCTGGGAACTGAGCGGACTGGACAACTATTTATGGTTGGCCAGCACCGCCAATCTGTTTCTGGACTTCGTGGAGGAGGAGCCGGAACTTAACCCGGTGAAATACGAATCCCTGACCATCAACGCCGCCGTGCAACTTACAGACGTGCTAGAAGGTGTGGACCAGCGCTTTTCCGCAGAAGACCCTTCCGATTTACCCTTGTTTCTGGTGGCAACAGAAGCCGATTCCGTTATCGACCTGTCCTACCTGATGGACAGTTTTTTGAGACGCTTTGATCACCCAGACAACCGCATGATCGTATTCCGTGACCAGCGGCGTGAGTGGCCATATAAAGCCAACCCGGCCATTGTGTTGTTGGATGGCTATCGGCCCGATCTCAACATTCTGGAGTTCTCTCACCAGTCGCTTCCGGCGTCACCCGACAACGAACTGTATGGCATCGGCCGTCCTCTTCAACGCTGTCTCGAACCCAACCAGATGAGCCTGGCGGAGTGTCGAAATCTGGCGCCAGACAAACTCTGGTTCAGCGCCTACAGCGATGGCGGCCAGCCGGTTCCCACCAGTCGCCTGACCTACAATCCGGACTTCCACCGCGTCGCCCGGGCGCTGTCTGAATTTATCCGCACACGGGACATTCCCTGACAGACCGTTATACTGGGATTCATGAACCCCATTGATACATTCAATCTGGACATTCGCGCGCTGGCGACCTTCATGGCGGTGCTGGATGAAGGCAGTGTCTCCCGGGCTGCCGTGCGCCTTGGCGTCAGCCAGTCTGCGGTCAGTCACACGCTGGATCGGGTGCGCGCGGCGCTGGGCGATGCCCTCTTCGTGAAATCCGGCCGCGGCATTGTGCCCACTCGCTACGCAGTGCAGGCCGGGCCTCACATCCGCCAGATTCTGGACGAGTTACAGGCGCTGCCGTCAGGCCCGCCGTTCAGCCCGGACACCGCCGAGTTCAGTTTCACGGTCGCCGCCAACGATTACCAACGGGACCTGTTGCTCCCAGGCCTGGCCAACATTCTCAGAGATCAGGCACCGGGCATTCGGCTGCAAGTCATTCCCTCCGGCATCCCAACCGCCGATATGCTGCGCAAAGACGTCTGTGATCTTATCCTGTCACCACACGCCCCGGAGACCACAGACATTATGCAACGTGGCCTGATGGACGATCACATGGCGGTGTTCTATGACCCTGCCTGTCGATCGGCACCGGACACACTGGCGGACTATCTGAAAGCAGACCACATCGGCATCCTGTTTGGCGCCGGTGAAAAAACAGCCCTAGAGGATTCCCTCGCCGCCCGCGGCCTGAGCCGCCGCACCGTGGTCACCGTCTCCAACTTTTCCGGCCTTCCGGCCTTTCTGAAAGGCAGCGAACGTCTGGCGTCGGCTCCTGTGCGCATGAGTGAGCACTTACTGAAGGACTTCGCCCACGCCCCGCTTCCCTTCGACTACAAACCCTTCACCATGCTCATGCTGTGGCACAAGCGAAACCAGACGGACCCCGCCCACCGCTGGCTTCGTAACCAGCTAAACAGCGTTGCCTCCTCTCTCAGCCCCTAATTCATCTGTTTTGCTCATACATAGTATGAACCAGCAGACCGTTATTCATTCGGGATCGAAGCGTAGACTGTTTTTCCTCACAGTCTGAATCGGAGCGAGGGGGAGTGGCCTTTCAAAACTGTGCGGAGCCATGGATGGCGGAGCCCAAGCGTCACATGGATGTGCCGAAGGAGCGTGTTTTGAAAGGCCACTCCGCCTCGCTCCAGACTCGCAATTATCAGGAATAAAGAATGCTCGCACTAACCAGCATTTACACAACGATTTTATTGGCCGCCGCCGTGGCTCTGGGCCCGCTGGCCATTGACCTTTACCTGCCAGCACTGCCGATGATGGGGCAGGATCTCTCGGCGTCCACTTCACAGGTTCAGTTAACCCTGAGCGTCTACATGGCCGGTTTCGCGATGGCCCAATTGCTGTGTGGGCCGTTGGCCGATCGTTTCGGTCGCAAGCCCATTATGATCGGGGGCTTCCTGCTGTTCGCGCTGGCGAGTATTGGTTGCGCGATGGCAACGAACATCGAAACGCTGATTCTTTTCCGTTTTCTGCAGGCCTTGGGTGGGTCCGCCGGGCCCGTTCTGGGCCGCGCCGCGGTTCGTGATATTTATACCCCTCGCGAGGCAGCCCGCATCATGGCGATTCTGGCCAGCATTATGGCGCTGGCGCCAGCCATTGCGCCGACTCTGGGTGGTTTCATGGCGGTCAGCCTTGGCTGGGAATCGCTATTTATTGCACTGGGTTGCTACTCGCTCCTGATGGCTGCAGTGGTTGCCATTGGTATTCCTGAAACCATGAATCCGGCGCACCGGCAGTCCATGAAGCTGCGAAGCCTGCTCAGAAACTATCGTACGGTCATCACCAATGTGCCGTTTCTGGGGTACACGCTGACCAATTCCCTGACGTTTGCCGGGCTCTTTGCATTCCTGTCGGGTTCGTCATTCGTACTGATTGATTTTCTGGGGGTTAAGCCAGAACACTTCGGACTGTACTTCGCTTGCGGTGTTGCGGGTTACATCGCCGGTAACCTGGCTGCAATCCGGCTGGGACACACTCTGTCCTCAGATGAGATTCTGGTTCGTGGGCTGGTCGTAACCATGATCAGCGGTCTTGTCATGGCGGGGCTGGCGCTGGCCGGTGTGTTCAATGTCTGGGCGGTAATGGTGCCGCAAATTGTTGCCATGGTGGGTGTGGGTATGGTGCTGCCACAAACCATGGCGGGCGCTCTGGCAAATTTCCCGACCATGGCGGGCTCGGCCTCTGCGCTGTTCGGGTGTGCCCAGATGGTCATTGCTGCAATCGTCGGAGGTCTGGTGGGCTATCTGCACAGCGGTTCGTCCGTGGTTATGGCGGTGGCAATTGCGCTGTGCTCGACCGCGGCATTCATCGGTTACGGACTGCTGATTGGCCGCCAGCCCACTGAAGAACCAGTGCCAGCTGCCGAGCCCGCGTAAGGCTGAGCTCCGTTATGATCGTGAAAATACATCCAAAATGAACTACACAGAGTAGGTTGTTAAACATAAAACCCACTTCCTCAGTCAGGATTTCATCATGAGCGATGTAAAACTGGGCGGCGACCCGATCGAAGTCAGCGGAACTTTTCCCCAACCCGGCAGCCAGGCACCGACCTTCACACTGACCAACCAGGGACTGGAAGACGTGACCCTGGACGACTGGGACGGCAAACGCAAAGTGCTGAATATTGTGCCCAGCCTAGACACTCCAACCTGCGCCACCTCCACGCGTAAATTCAACAAAGAGGCCAGCGGGCTGGACAACACCGTGGTGCTGGTCATTGCTGCGGATCTGCCCTTCGCGATGGGACGTTTCTGCGGGGCCGAAGGCCTGCAGGATGTGGTCACCCTGTCATCCTTCCGCAACTACAGCTTCCAGCAGGATTATGGTGTGGCCATCCAAAGCGGCCCACTGGCAGGACTTTGCGCGCGGGCCGTGGTGGTTCTCGATGAGAACAACAAGGTGCTGCACAGCGAACTGGTTGACGACATCAAGAACGAGCCGGACTACGACGCCGCACTGAACGCACTGTAACCACAATCTCGGTGCCTCAGGAAGACTCAAACCCGGGCCTTGCCCGGCAGCTATTCTCGATGACATGGCCGATGTTGTTCGGCGTACTGTCGCTGATGACCTTTCAGTTGGTAGACAGTGCGTTTATCGGCCAGCTGGGCCGCGATCCCCTCGCGGCCCTCGGCTTCACCCTGCCGATGCAGCAATTGATCATCGGCCTACAGGTGGGCCTGGGCATTGCCACGACCGCCATCATTTCCCGCACGCTCGGCGAAGGGGACTCCCTTCGCGCTGAACGGCTGGGTGGCCTGGTGGTTGTGGTCGGTGCATCCCTGGTGTTTCTGCTGTGTATCGGCCTCTGGCTGCTCCAGGGGACGATCATGACTCTGTTGGGCGCTGAGCAGAACCTGCTGCCCCTTATCCGCACCTATTGGATCCCGTGGCTGTTGTCAGCCTGGACAGGCGCCCTGCTGTACTTTGGCTACAGCGTGTGCCGATCCCACGGCGATACCAAGCTGCCCGGCTACCTGATGATGGCAACCAGCCTGCTGAACATCGCACTGGATCCGCTCTACATTTTTGTTTTCGATTGGGGGCTGCCGGGCGCGGCGATGGCGACGGTTACCTCGTTTGGCATCGGCTGCGCCATTGTCTACCCCAAGCTTTTGAAATCCATGTGGCTTCGTTTTGATCTGGGTCAACTGGCGTTGCTCCGGGCCCTGAAACAGCTGGGCAGTATCATGGCGCCGGCGATGGTCAGCCAGTTGATGCCGCCAGCCTCCGCCATGCTGGCGACTGCGATTGTGGCCGGTTTCGGCTCAGCGGCCGTTGCAGCCTGGGGGCTGGGCACCCGTCTGGAGTTTTTCTCCATCGTGGTGGTTCTGGCCCTGACCATGTCCATGCCACCCATGATTGGCCGTATGCTGGGCGCTGGCGAGATTGAACGGATCCGCTCACTGATCCGCATCGCGGTAAGGTTTGTGGTGGTGTGGCATCTTGTTATTGGCATGCTATGGGCCGCCAGCTCCGGCCTGGCGTCAGCGTTGTTCACCAGCGACCAGGCGGTCACCGACGTGCTCGGCAGCTATTTGACCCGTGTACCCCTTAGCTACAGCGGGCTGGGGGTATGCATTCTGATGGTATCGGTGTGCAACGCTCTTGGGCTGGCCATTCGAGCACTGATCGTCTCTACCCTGCGGTTGTTCGCCTGCTTTCTGCCATTTCTCTGGCTGGGCGCACAAATCGGCGGCATTGATGGCTTGATGACCGGGGCTCTGATCGGCAACCTTCTGGCTGGCGCCATGGCCTATGCGTTCTACCGCAAAGGCGTCCGGCACCTGGCCGCCAGCGCCTGATCAGTCAGCGCTGAATCGATTGCGGAAGCTCTCCGGCATGGGCACCACCGACTTGCGCTGGTAGTTGAAGAACACAAAGCCATACTTGGCCAGGGCCACCGGCTGCCCGCTTTCCGCTTTGGTCACACGGAACACGAAATCGCCGCCGTATTTATTGAAGTCCATCAGCCCTACTTCAAATCGAAGCATTTCGGGGAAGAAGGATTCGGACTGATACATGGTGGCCAGATCCGTCACGATGATGCCAATGCCATCGTTGCCGGCCTCCTGGATGCCATAGTTCACCAGGAACTGGGCCCGCGCTTCTGACAGCATGGATATGAGGGCGTCGTTGCCCAGATGATTTGCGCCGTTGATGTCAGTAATTCGAACGGGCATTCGGGTTTCAAAGTAGAAAACGTCGTCTGGAAAGGCGAGTTTGATTCGGGCCACGTTAGGAATGTCCTGTCTTTCGGGTGAGTAGCTAGGCGGGCCATGATACTTGGTTTTTTTGTCTATCCTGAATAGGTTAGATCGTTGATTGGCTCATTGATTGGCCAATTTATTCATCGCACCGGGAGTTTTATGGACATACGGCCTGCCGCAACACTGGTTCTGACAAGAGACACCGACGAAGGACTGCAAGTATTGCTGTTGCAGAGAACATGGGACGCGGTGTTCCTGCCAGGTTTTTACGTATTCCCTGGCGGTGCTGTGGACGACACCGAGTCTCATGCCAGGCATTACGCCAATGGCCCGGAAGACGCCGCCATCAGCCAGATCATGAGCCTGGACGAGGGTGGCGCCGATTACATGTTGGCCGCGGTTCGAGAATGCTTTGAGGAAGCCGGTATTTTGTTGGCCCAGACCGACGATGGTCAGATGGTCACTGCCGACCACCCCGCTCACCAGTACCGGGATGATCTGTTTCAGGGCAAAGTCTCCTTTGCCGATCTGTGCCACCGCCATGGGCTTACAGTGCCGCTGGACCGACTCGCTTACCTGAGCCACTGGACCACGCCGCCAGGGCCGCCGCGCCGTTTTGATACCCGATTTTTCGTGACCGCTGCACCCGATGGCCAGACGGCTCGTCATGACGGTACCGAAACCATTGATCACCTGTGGATCAGCCCTGCGCAAGCACTGGACGAACACAGTGCCGGCACCCGGCTGCTTGGCTTGCCCACACTCCAGACCCTGCGCCTGCTGAATGACTTTGATACCACGGAATCGGTGATGCGGTACGCCCACGCCAACCCGCCAGACCCGGCTCCAAGCAAGCGCTGGCCGGCCCAAAAGAAGGGTCGCACCGTGGAACTGGAGCCCGGCGCACCGGCCTACGACGAAGCCCGAAAATTGGACCCGGAAGGGGAAGGATCCACCCGTGCCGAGATCATTGCCGGCGAGGCGATCGAAGTGGCTGCTGGGGTGCTGCGTGTAACCGCCCCCAACCCCGGCATGATGACCGGGCCGGGTACCAACACTTATGTGCTGGGACGCGAGCGATTTACCATCCTTGATCCGGGACCAGACCACGCCGGCCACATTGAGCGGCTGTTAGAGCTGACGGGCGGTTTGATTGATCAGGTCATTGTGACCCACACCCACATGGACCACTCGCCGGCTGTTGCAACGCTTAAGGCCAGAACGGGATGCCGAGTCTTTGGTCTGCCAGCCCCCGAAGGC
The DNA here is from genome assembly GCF_030053415.1 of Marinobacter sp. CHS3-4. Taxonomy (GTDB): domain Bacteria; phylum Pseudomonadota; class Gammaproteobacteria; order Pseudomonadales; family Oleiphilaceae; genus Marinobacter. Next base: position 336,439 of record NZ_JASGBJ010000001.1, on the reverse strand, counting down.
CCCGGGCAAGACCAGAGCTTTTATCCGGACGACCAGCCAGAAGACGGCGACCTGATTGTGACCGAAGCCGGCATACTCAAGGCGATTCATACACCCGGGCATGCCTCAAACCACGTATGCTACCTGCTGGTGGACCAGCAGCTGCTGTTTTCCGGGGATCACATCATGCAAGGTTCCACCGTGGTGATTAATCCGCCGGATGGGGACATGAAAGCCTACATCGAGTCGCTGTACGACCTGCTGACCGAGACCATAACCTATATCGCGCCCGCCCATGGTTTTCTGATGGGCCACCCAGGGGAAGTGATCGACTACCTGATCACCCACAGGCTGGCGCGGGAACACAAGATAGAGCGAGCACTGAAATCGCTTGGCCATGCGGACCTGAAAACCCTGACCGCCAGCGCCTACGACGATGTGCCGCCAGCCCTGCATGGGGTCGCTTCGCGTTCCGCCCTGGCCCACCTGCAAAAACTTCAGGCGGAGCACAAAGCAGCAGTGAGCCAGGATCAATGGCGGTTGCTGGATTAGGCAAAATCGTGAGGAATTATGCTGTTTGCACGGACCCACACACACAATTTGCCCCCGATACTTCTGCTCGTGGCGGTCTTCTGGCTGCCGGGTCTCGTCCTGGCTGAAAGCTCAGAAAGTTCTAATCAAGAGGTGGCCCCCGATATCGACCTGAAAGAAGTTACAGAGCCGCCAGAGACGCAAGCCAGATCGGCGCCCGAGCCGGTTGACGAAACGGATGCCCAACAGGTGGCGTCAGAGCAACAGCCGGAAAAGAAACCAGAACAGGCACCCGCCAGGCAGGCCAAGCCATTAACACTGCTGGGCAAGGAGGTACTTCCCGGTACCGCTACCCGTCTGGCCTGGTCACCCGGCATTCAGATCGCCGGTCTCTCACAGCCTACGCCGGTTCTGGTGGTCAACGGCGTCAATCCCGGCCCGACGCTGTGCCTGACGGGCGCCATTCATGGGGATGAACTGAACGGCATCGAGATTATCCGGCGCACCATGTATGACCTGGACCCGGAAAAGCTGTCCGGCAGTGTGGTCGGCATTCCCATCGTGAATCTGCCTGGCTTCCAGCAGGGCACCCGTTACCTGCCGGACCGGCGAGATCTCAACCGGCATTTTCCGGGGAGCACCAACGGCAGTCTGGCTGATCGCATCGCCCACTCGTTGTTCAAAAACATCATCCGGAACTGCACGATGCTGGTGGACATCCATACCGGATCGCTCAAGCGGACTAACCTGCCGCAGCTTCGTGCCGACATGAACAATCCGGACGTGGCCAGTCTCACAGAAGGGTTTGATGGGATGGCAGTGGTCCACAGCTCGGGCTCAATCGGCATGCTGCGAACGGCGGCGGTTGCGGCAGGCGTTACCACTGTCACTATGGAGGCCGGTGAGTCCCACCGTATTCAGGAACATCAGATCGAGGCCGGGGTTAACAGCCTGACCAGTTTAATGGAGCGCCAGGGCATGATTTCCCGCATGTTCGTATGGGGCGACCCAGAGCCCATCTATTACGACTCGGAATGGATTCGTGCCAGCCATGGCGGCATTCTGTTCAGTGATATCGAACTGGGGGACGAAGTCACCAAAGGCCAGATTCTGGGCTATGTTTCAGACCCCATCACCAATGCCCAGCACCCGATTAGGGCTGAAAGCGATGGCCGAATCATTGGCATGGCGGTGGATCAGGTGGTGATGGCGGGTTTTGCCGCTTACCACGTGGGCACAGAAGCCGAGGTGCCGGGGGAGTAATGTTTGGCGCAACCTGATCGCTCATCCACCCCGTCGGCCTCGCCATTATGGCTGGCCTACCTTGGCCTGATACTCACTCCGTTGTTCTGGGCGGGCAATGCGGTGGTGGCCAAAGGTACCGTGGGCGAGATACCGCCCATGTCCATGTCGTTCTGGCGCTGGATCATTGCGTTGTGCATCCTTCTGCCCTTTGGCCTGCCCGGCGTGATTCGTCATCGCGACACCATTCGTCAGCACTGGCGCTCCATTCTGGCCCTGGCGACCTTCAGCGTGGGCGCGTTCAATTCGCTGCTGTATCTGGCGGCGCTGACCACGTCCGCCACCAACATCGCGCTGATTAACGCCACCATCCCGATCATGGTAGCCCTACTGGCATGGTTGATTCTGGGCGATCGAACACGGCCCATCCAGGCGCTGGGCATTGCCCTGGCCATCGCCGGCATCGTAACGGTGGTTGCCAAAGGCAAACTGTCCACATTGACCGGCTTGCAGGCCCATCCTGGTGATCTGATTATGGTTCTGGCGGTGTCCAGCTGGGGTCTGTTTTCGGTGCTGTTGCGACGCCAGTCAGTGCCCTTGCCCGCGCTGACCTTCCTGACGGCCCAGATTGCATTCGGCGCCGTGGTGATTCTGCCTTTCTATCTTGTCGACCTGATGTTCATATCCGGTGGCTTCGAGGTGTCGAAATCAACGGTGCCGCCCATGCTTTATGTGGCCATTTTCCCCGGCATCATGGCGTACGCCTGCTGGAATCATGGGGTACATCGAATCGGCCCTTCAAAGGCGGCCATTTTCATGTATCTGACTCCGATGTACGCCGCGGTGTTAGCGGGTCTGTTCCTGGGTGAGCGGTTAAGTGGCTTCCATCTCGTGGGTGGCACCCTGATTCTGGTGGGGCTACTGCTGGCGACTCAGGCCAGGCAAAAGCGCTAGAAAGTTTCGTAGGCGCCGGCGATCGCATCAAGCGCGCGCTCCAGGGTAACTCTCGGGCATGCCAGATTAAGACGCATGAAACCGCTGCCCTGGCGTCCAAACGTCTGCCCCGGATTAAGCCCCACACCGGCCTGATCCACGAAGAAGGCTCTCAACGCCTTATCGTCCAACCCAAGTTCCCGACAATCCAGCCAGAGCAAATAACACCCCTCGGGTTCCCGCACTTTGATGGGAGGCACCCGGCGCCTGAGGCTATCAATGACAAAGTCCCGATTACCTTGCAGGTAAACCAGCAACTCACCCAGCCAGGGACCGCCATGGCGATAGCCCGCCTCGAAACCGGTCATACTGAAAGGGTTGCATTGCAACATGTGCATGGAATCAAAAACTTGCCTCATGGCCGCCCGCAGGTCGGGATTCTGCACAACCAGGGCAGATAACCCAAGACCGGGCAGATTGAACGTTTTACTGGGCGCGACCGTGGTTACCAGGGCATCATCATCCCGGGCCAACAGGCCCAGCATGGTGTGCGCTGGCTTGTCCGGGAACACCAGATCACAGTGAATCTCGTCAGAAACCACCACCAGGTTGTGGCGCCGGGCAATGTCCAGGACCGCTTCAAGCTCATCACGCCGCCAGACCCGCCCAACCGGGTTGTGAGGGGAGCAAAGCTGAAGAATTCGCACGTCCTCGGCCGCAGCGCATGCCTCCAGATGGGCCAGATCCATCCGGTAATCCCCGTGTTCCTCGATCAACGGATTTTCCACCACACGGCGCCCGGTTTTCTGGATGGCGCTAAAGAAAGGCGGATAAACCGGGGGCTGAATAATGATCCCCTCACCGGCCTCAGCGAACGCCATCGCGGCAGCATGAAGGGATGGAACCACGCCCGGCACCAGCTGAATCCAGTCCCTTTCGATGGTCCAACCATGTCGATCCCGATACCAGTCGATCATGGCGTCATAGAGGCTGTCGGGATAGAGCGTGTAGCCGTATGCCGGATGTTTTGCCCGTTCCGTCAGCGCAGTAACCACCGGTTCCGGCGCCGCGAAATCCATATCCGCGACCCATAGGGGAATGACATCCTCGCGGCCAAATACGGCCTCGCGGGCGTCGTACTTCACCGCTCCGGTATTGGCTCGTGAAAATGGCTGGTCAAAAAGGTGGTTCAAAGCAGATCTCCGCTGGCTCAATGAGGTCCTATTATTCTGTGTGCCTGCACCGGCGACTGCAACACAGTGCTCCGACCCATTCGCCATTGGTCGCATTCGCCCGGCTTTCACTTGCTCACGGCCCCTGATACTTGCGAACCTAACGGTTTGTTTGCGCCTTTAGCGCCTGCAAGGAGAGCGTTCGATGATTGCCCAGATTCTGTCCACGATGTTGCCGGTGTTTCTGATTGCCGGTTGTGGCGCCCTCTATGGCCGCTACCGCACGCCGGATATCAAGGGCTTGAACGTACTGAACATGGAGCTGTTCGTGCCGATGCTAGTGTTTGCCGTGCTGGCCGACAAACAGGCGCCACTGCAGGAATACGCGCAACTGGCACTGGGCGCCACAGTCGTTGTGCTGGGTTCGGGCGTTGTCCTCTACCCCCCGGCCAAGGCCCTGAACCTGAATCTGAAAACCTTCCTTCCGCCGATGATGTTCAACAACAGCGGCAATATGGGGATACCGCTGCTGGTCCTGGCCTTTGGCGATGCAGCGCTGCCTGCGGCCGTTGTGTTGTTCATCGTGGAAATGCTGCTGCACTTCTCGTTCGGGCTGCACATGCTGGACCCACACACCTCCATTCTGAAACGACTGCGCCTGCCCATCGTGTTTGCCAGCCTTGCGGGTCTGGCAGTGAATTTCAGCGGGGTGGCACTGCCAGACTGGTTGCTGGAAACCCTGAATATGCTGGGTGGCGTGTGCATACCGCTGATGCTGTTTGCTCTGGGCGTCCGGATGCTGGATGTGGATTTCAGCGACTGGAAGCTGGGCCTTCTGGGTGCGATCGCCTGCCCTGCCTCCGGGCTGATCCTGGCCTGGCCCATGATTGCGGTTCTGGACCTGCCGGGGCTCCAGATTGCAGCGTTGTGGGTATTCGCCGCCCTGCCACCGGCCGTACTGAACTACATGGTGGCGGAACAGTACCAGCAAGAGCCACACAAGGTGGCTTCTCTGGTACTGATCAGTAATCTGGGCAGTCTGGTGGTGATGCCGATTGTGCTTGGCCTGGTGTTTGCCGCCGGTTACGTGTGATCAGTCCTTCAAACGGAAGACGCTGACCCGCGATCGCAATTGCCCTGCCAGAACCGCCAGATCGCGGCTAGCGCCAGCCACCTGGTCTGAACCGGCCGACGTTTCAACGGTGGCGTCGTGAATGCGGCTGATGTTTCGATTCACTTCCTCGGCCACCGAACTCTGCTCTTCCGCCGCGCTGGCAATCTGCGCGTTCATGTCGTTGATGGAACCGACTTCCTCGCGAATCCGTGACAGGGCGGCTTCTGCCTCTTTGGTTTGGTCAACAGTGATGCGGGCCAATTCCCGGCTGCTTTCCATAACATCAGCTGCCTCGCCGGCGCCGGTCTGCAGGGTGCCAACCATGTCCTGGATTTCCCGCGTGGAATCCTGGGTTCTGGAGGCCAGCGATCGCACCTCGTCCGCGACCACCGCAAAACCTCGACCGTGAGTGCCGGCGCGGGCAGCCTCGATAGCCGCATTAAGCGCCAAAAGGTTGGTCTGCTCGGCGATGGCGTTGATGACCTCGATGATTTTCTCAATGTTGGCGCTGTCGCTGGACACCCGCTGGACGGTTTGCGCTGCCTCTTCCAATTTGTCGGCCAGCTGGGCGATCGAGTTGTTGGTCTGATGAACCACCCGGTTACCGCCTTCAACTTCGACATCCGCTTTCTGAGTTGCATTGGCCGCATTAGCCGCAAAGCCGGCGACTTCGTTCACGGTGGCCGCCATTTCATTGACTGCAGTGGCCATCTGTTCGGCCTCGCTGGCCTGGACACGGATCTGCTGGCTGTTGCTTTCCGAGGTACTCTCAAGCTCGGAAGAAGATTTAGACAACTCTTCTGCCGCAGAGCGCACTTCCTGGATGATCTGTGCAAGGCGATTGATGGTGTCCTGAACAGCGCCCATCACGCTGTCGGGATAGTCGGTCTGGATCTCCTGATCCAGCTCACCATCAGCCAGGCGGCGAATGGCACTTGCAACTTCTTCGGGCTCACCGCCCAGGATTCTCTTGATGCTGCGAATGATGATCCAGGCCACCAGAACACTGAGAAGAACCGCACCGCCAGTCACAGACAGTATCAAGGTATTAAAACCGCTGGCCGTATCCCTGACCGCATCAACGTCCCCGGCGATCACATCTTCCTGATAATCAATGAACGCGTTGACCCGGTTCAGCCACTCGCTGTATGCGCCCGACACATCCTGCAGCAGAAAGTCCCTTGAGCCTTCAATATCTCCGTTCTGGCGCATCGCCAGCAATTCATCCGTCAGAGCCAGCGACCGGCGCTGAATATCCTTGATCGCACCCAACAGCTGTTTTTCACGATCGGTAGCGCCATTCTCACGAAACATTCGATCCATGGGACCTGCGGAATCCCGATAGAAGTCTTTCAGGCGCTCGATATCGTCGAGATGTGTTTCCAAAGCCTGATCGTTTTCAACCAGTACGGCGTCGCGAATCGCAATGGCACGGTCGTGTACGCTACCCCGGAAATTGATCGCATACCGCTGTTTCACTGCCGCTCCATCCCCCACCTCTGTCAGGGTCCGATCGATAAAGCCAACCCGGTTGTTACCGATCAGCGTGATGACAATCATCAAGGACAGAATCAACCCAAAGCCAAGAGCAAGGCGTTTCGCGATAGTTAGCTGGCCAAACATTTGGCTCTCCTGTTTATTGTTAGCGTGCGGGGTTATTCATGAAAAGTTGAAATTCAGATCATTCTTTACGTCATTTTCCTCCGCTATTTGACAATCCTTTTCATCACGCCGATCAATAATTGCTTCCGCCGAGCCTGATGCTTGCAACTGCGTGGTATTTGACCGATGGTAAAAACCACGCTTTACGTCAAAGCAATCAGGATATGGAGATCTCCCATGAGCCTTCTTTTACTCCTCATCAGTGCCTTGGTACTCATTTATCTGGGCATCGGCGGCACGACGGCCGCCGGTGTTCTTGTCCTCGCAACCGTTATCGGGCTGTTTCAGGATGGATGGCACATCGCCAGTATCTTATTCGGCGGTGGCTTGCTGGCACTGTCCCTGATACTGGTACTTCCCGGAAACCTGCGTCGGGAAAAGCTCAGTAAACCTCTGTTAGGCTGGGTTCGTGGCCGACTGCCGCAGCTGTCGGATACCGAGGCGGAAGCCTTGCGTTCAGGCACCGTAGACTGGGACGGGGAACTGTTTTCCGGTCAGCCAGACTGGTCAACCCTGCTGGACTACAAGCCCTCTCAACTGAGCAGCGAAGAGCAGGCCTTCCTTGATGGCCCGGTCGAAAAGCTCTGCTCAATGCTGGATGACTGGAAGATCACCCACGAAGAGTACGACCTGCCACCCAAAGTCTGGAAGTTCATTAAGGACAACGGGTTCTTTGGGCTGATGATTCCCAAGGAGCAGGGCGGCAAGGGCTTCTCCCATACCGCCCATTCGGAAATCGTCATGAAGATTTCCACCCGCAGTGTCTCCACCGCCGTGACCGTGATGGTGCCCAACTCACTCGGTCCGGGCGAGCTGCTAATGGAATACGGCACCGACGCCCAGAAGCGGCATTACCTGCCCCGTTTGGCCGGCGGTGAAGAAATTCCGTGCTTCGCGCTGACGTCTCCGGTGGCCGGCTCCGACGCTGGCGCCATTCCGGACAAAGGCATTGTCTGCAAGGGCATGTGGAATGGCGAGGAGGTGCTGGGTCTGAAAGTGACCTGGAACAAGCGCTACATCACCCTGGCGCCGGTAGCCACGCTGATCGGCCTGGCCATCAAGGTGTACGACCCGGACAAAATGCTGGGCGATGACGATGTGATCGGCGTCACCTGCGTGATGGTGCCGAAAGACCTCGAGGGTGTGAATTCCGGTCCCCGGCACCTGCCCATGAACACCGTGTTCATGAACGGCCCGACCTGGGGCAATGACGTGTTTATCCCCATGGATCAGGTCATCGGTGGTCAGGACATGCTGGGTAAAGGTTGGAAAATGCTGCTGGAATGCCTGTCCATCGGCCGCTCCGTGTCGCTCCCGGCACTGGGTACCGGCGCCGGCAAGGTGGCCAGTCTGGCTACCGGTTCCTACGCGCTCACCCGCGAACAGTTCGGCCGTACCATCAGCCAGTTTGAAGGGGTGCAGGAAGCTCTGGAACCCATCGCCGGCTATACCTACATGATGGACGCTGCGCGGCTGCTGACAGCTGGCATGCTGGACCGGGGCGTACGCCCATCGGTGCCCTCCGCACTGCTGAAATACCGCAACACCGATCTGATGCGGGAAGTGATCAACCACGCCATGGATGTCGTCGCTGGCCGCGGCGTGATCACCGGACCCCGCAACTTCCTGGCACGGGCCTATCAGGCGGTGCCCATTGGCATTACCGTGGAAGGCGCCAACATCCTCACGCGCAGCCTGATGGTGTTTGGTCAGGGCGCGATCCGCTGCCACCCCTATATTGTTGAAGAAATTGAAGCAGCGGGTATGGAAGACCAGAGCGCGGCCGTGGACAAGTTCGACGGTGTGTTCTATCGCCATATTGCCCACACGACCCGCAACGCCCTGCGCTCCACCGTACTGGCGTTAACCGGTGGCTTCCTCGAGCCGGTCCCACGGCAAGGCAACATTCAGTCCGCCTATCGTCAACTGGCTAGGTTCTCCTCGGCATTCGCCCTGATGACCGACGTCACGCTGTTGTCGGTCGGTGGCGGCCTCAAAGCCCGCCAACGCCTGTCTGGCCGGATGGCGGACTGCCTGGTCCATCTGTATTACGCCAGTGCGGTGATCAAGCAATGGCATGAAGAGGGATATCCGGATGATCAGCGCCCGATCGTGGAATGGTGCCTGCAGACCAGTCTGCGGGACCTGAAGCTGTCCATGCGTGAGCTGATCATCAACTTCCCGGTGCCGGCTCTGCGCTGGCCCTTGCGTATTCTGGTGTTCCCGCTCGGCGCCACCGGCCTGAATGGCCCCGACGACAAGCTGGGCACCGAGGTTGCGAACAGCATCGTCAAAGACACCCCGTTGCGCCAGCGCATCAGCCGCGGCAGCTACTTCAACACCGACCCGGACGATCCGCTGGGCCGGGTACTGAATGCGTACCGTCTGGCCAACGAGACCAAGGAGATGCGCGATCGACTGCACGACGCGATGCGCAATCGGGATGAGGACCAGCTGGGCGGCATCGACTTGCTGATGGGCCACCAGCGCAAGGAATTGGTGGACTGGGCCTGTGAACAGGGCGTGGTGAAAAAGGAAGAGTGCGACAAGCTGCTGGAAGCACTGGAAGCGCTGTATGACGTGATCCGTGTGGACGCGTTTGACGCAGACGGTATCAAGTCCCTGAGTCGCTCTGCCAAAGGCAAACGCAAAGTGGTGGAACGCCCACCCCGCGAAGAAACTTAGCCGGGAGCCGGGCCCACGATGGGTGACCCCGAAACATTGCGCCCCAATGAACGGGCGGTGGACCTTTCACCGCCTGCCGACGCAACCCTGCGTTTCATTGGCACCATTCGCACCCCCTGGCGCGATCGCAAGGATTGCCCGCGCCAGGGCCAGATGGCGGGGCCGGAATGCCAGTTGGTGCTGGACCCGGTCTGGCACGACGCGCTGGCAGGGCTCGAAGACTACGACACCCTTGAGGTGTTGTACTGGCTAGACCAGAGCCGACGGGATCTGGTTCAGCAAAGTCCCAAAAGCGACGGCCGTACCTTCGGCACCTTTGCCCTGCGCTCGCCGGTGCGGCCAAACCCGATTGGCACGTCGATGGTACAACTGGTTCGCGTCGAAAACGGCACAGTCATCGTCCGCGGGCTGGATTGTCTGGACGGTACGCCTCTGCTGGACATCAAACCGGACCGCTGTGCTTTCAGCCCAAAAGCACCCCCAAAGGCAAGCCGCTAGCCGGCCACCTGCTGGGGCGGCACCTCCTTGCCAACAAACAGACGTCCCGAGAGCATCGCGAGAATGTCCGACGGCTTCATGCCGAGGGTTACCCTGAACGTGTGGGAAAAATGCGCCGAGTCGGTAAACCCGGCAGCGATGGCCGCATCGGTCAGGCTTTCGCCCCGATTGACGCCGGTGAATGTAACAAATAAGCGGTGCCATTGGCGGTATCGACGAACAGGGACACCCACCTGCTCCCGGAACAACTCTACCAGTCGTGACACCGACAGATTCACCGATTCTGCCAGAGCGTCGATGGAGACATTGTCGCCAATCTGGCGGTGAATCAGCTCGATCACCTGCTCAACACGCGGATCAGCGCCAGAATAAGGCAAGCATTCCGGGTTCAGGCATAACTCTAACCGCTCATAGGCCTGCTCTGGCGATGCCGGTTTCTGATGAAGTTCGCACAATAGGTCGAAAAGTTCCTGCTGGTTTGGCAAGTCACCATGCACGCCGTCGATCAGAGGCTTCATTCGCTTCGATAACAGTCGGTAATCCTGCCCCAGCGCGTCCAGGTAACAGGCAGCCACCAGCCCACCAGAGGTCTCGATCCTGAGTTTTTTCCCGGGAGCGAGCATCAGTGACCGCGCACTCATCCTCTCAGGCTGGCCCGGCACCTGCACCTGAAGCGGCGCGCGAATGCCCACCAACAGCGACGCCGCCGCCTGACTGAAATCAATCGGCCCGGCCACGTGCCCAACGAAAAGAGTCCGTCGGGGCCACAGATAAAGAAGATTGGAGAGTCCGTCTTCCATGTAGATCGCTTGTTATTGTTGAGTCAGTCCGCCGATTCTAGGCAATTAACGCCCTTACTACCCTGAACAATTGTCCGTTTCGTGATCAGTTCACGGCTTTTTGACGGATCTCCGATTTCTCGTCAGTTCTTACAAGCCGCCCGACAGAATCCCGGCGTACATTGGCAACGCTTGATTAAAAAGATTCCGATAACAAAGACAAAAGGAAAATCCTCATGAAACTGTGGCTCAAAGGCGCACTGTTTGCGCTCGCCTGTTCCCTTGCACTCCCTGCCCAGGCTGGCTGGTTTGACTGGCTCTGGTCCTCCAATAAATCCGCAACAAAACACCCGATTGTGCTGGTTCCGGGCATCTTTGCTTTCGATACCATTGCCGGTGTTGATTACTGGTACAAGATTCCTGGCACGCTGGAAGATGAAGGCGCCCAGGTTTTCGTTCCCAAAATCAACGCGTTCGACAGTTCGGCCCAACGTGGCGAGCGGCTGATCGAACAGCTTGAGGCCATCCGCGCGTCCTCTGGCGGCAGCATTCGCAAGTTCAACCTGATCGGTCACAGCCAGGGCGGTGTGACGTCGCGCTATGTGATGAACGTTCGTCCGGATCTGGTGGCCTCCGTCACCACGCTGCACACGCCGCACAAAGGATCGCCACTGGCTGACATCGTCACCGGCCTGGCCCCGGAGGGCAGCCTGACCGGAGTGGGCTTCGAAGCGCTTGGCAATGCCGTGGGAAATCTGGTCAACCTGCTGTCGAACAACAAGGCCGACGATTCCGACATTAACGCCATGCTGGCCGAATTCAATGCAGCCGGGTCCGCTGAGTTCAACAACATGTTCCCCGCCGGTGTACCCACAACTTCTTGTGGTGAAGGTCCTTCACACGTGAATATCGGCGGCCACAGTATCCGCCTGTACTCCTGGAGCGGCACAGCAACCATCACCACCGGCGTGGATCTGTCCGATGCGCTGTTCGGCACCACAAGTCTCGCTATTTCAGGCGCTGACGATGGCGTAACCCCGCGCTGTTCCAGCCATTTCGGCGAGGTCATCCGGGATAACTACTTCATGAACCACATCGACGTGAACAATCAGGTTCTTGGTTTGGTCTCACTGTTTGAAACCTCGCCCAAAACCCTGATCCGCAATCACGCACGGCGTCTGAAAAGCGTCGGCCTGTAAATGATCAGGCAATGGCTACTGCCGGCAGCGGGCTCGTGCCTTGCTGCCGGCGTTCTCGTTTTCTTCTGGCCATCAGTCGACCATGGCAGCCCATCGGAGGGCTCGGCCGTCACGCCGGTAGAGGTGAGTGCCGCCAACGGGCCACGGCCGTCGGTCACTTTGCCGAACGCCAACACTGAGGCTGCTCTTCCCCCACTTCCTCCGGAACTGCGAGGGCTGGAGCCTGACGCGCAACTTCGCACGGATGAAAATGGCAACCTGATACCAAGCGAGGATCTGAAGGTATTGCTGGACTTCTACCTGGCCAACATTGATCAGGAACCCCTGGCCACGGTGCTTGCCCGTATTCGTTCAGCACTTGCCCAACGCCTGCAGGAGCCTGCCCTCAGCCAGTCGCTGTCATTACTGGAACGATACGTCGGCTACCGCATGGCACTGGATTCACTGGAGAAAGCACTACCGGATGGAATGGCCGAATCAGGCTTTGATCAGGGCGCCCTTCGACAGCGCCTGAGCCGACTCGAGCAACTTCAGCACGACTATTTTGCACGAGAGGAAATCGATGCCTTTTTTGAAGACGACCTCAGCATTGACCGTTTCACCCTGGCGAGAATAGACATCCAGCAGAATCCGTCTTTGACAGCTGAAGAGCGACAACAACAGCTGAAGAATCTTGAACAGACCCTTCCGCAGCCGGTGAGGGAGGCCAGGAAACGGGCCGTGATACACGGCGATGTGTATCAACAGGCCGAAGCCATGAAGGCCAGCAATGCCAGTGACGCCGAACTCTATCAGTTCAGGGCGAGTCAACTTGGCGAAGAAGCGGCACTGGAACTGGCTGAACTGGATCGCAAGCAGCAAGCCTGGCGACAGCGACTTGCCCATTACCAGCAGGAAAAATCACGCGTGATCGAAGCCGGTTTGAGCGAATCCGACCAGGCTAACGCCATATCCGAACTGCAGAATCGTTTGTTCAACGATAGGGAGCAGTTGCGGGTTCGCGCGCTGGATGCGGATTCACTCTGATAGAGCGTCCGTTATTGCTCCAGAATATCGATAATTTCACGGGTATCCTTGATGACCGTATAGATCTGGTCTTCGATCCGCACTTCCTGGCGTCCATCGCCCAGATCCCGAACCTCGCCGTAGTCATAAAGGTCCTGATTCAGCCGGCCACCTGAGCGGATATCCATTTTCTTCTGCCAACCCGGAGGCAGAGGCTTACCCTGCTGAACTTTTTTCTGCAAGCCCGGTGGAAGTTCCGAATTGTGGTTGCCAGCAACCGCCAATGAAGACACACCCACAAAGCTTGCAATGAGCACGGCCATCAATAGTCTGATCATCAATTAACGTCCTCTCGTTTGGGACAGTCGGTCCCGTTTGATATAGCGGCAAAATAATTGCCTTATGGTGAGAGCACGATCAGACGATAGATTTCGTTCCGGAAGGCTACACCTACCGTGAATAATATTTACGGTCGATCTGCCCCTGATGAGGCGTCTTGCTGGTCGTGCTGTCACCGAACACAGCTGGACTCACCTGAGCCTGGATCTGGTTGTCCGACGACGTCCGCCACTCCTGCACAGTCTGAAGTGAAACGTCGCCATTACCGTCGACAACGAAATTAGCCACCGCCCACCATTCGCTGACCTGGCCTTGCGCCTGCGACGGAGAGAAGATCCGGGTCACACCATCAATGGACACTTCAACCCGTGCGGGAGAGTCAAGGATGGAACCCGAACCCGAGTAAAGGTGGACGAGGTAACGGTAGGTTCCGGCATAGGGGAATTGCGGTACGGTAATGACCTCGGGGCCAAAGCTGCTTGTGTCATCAACATCCAGATCGATGACGGTGCCACCAACGATTTCAGAACTATTTGAATAGTAGACATGAAATTCGGTGCTTTGGTTTTCGTCTGAGGGCCCGAACAGATGGCTATCGAGGTCGCTCGGGTTCTCTCCCCAACTCAAGGTGATCGCAACGGCCGCTTCTGAAAGCACGATATCGTCTTGCAGCTCAAGGTCAGTATCACCGATGGTAACGGAACGCGTATTTGAGCGGGTAGCCCGGGAGGCGACGATGAGAAAGTCAGAGTCCGGACGCACTTCTAGCGTAAAGCGTCCATCCGCTCCCGTGGTGCTGCTTGAACTGCCGATGTAGCTCTGGCCCTCAGCCGTCACATTTGCATCAGCCACGGGTTCACCGGACGCATCAACCACCCGACCTGTGACATTGACGGACTCATACAATACATCGGCGTTCCAGGTCGTAAAATGCGACACCTGCCCCTGGTAGAAGGTCTCACCGGACTCCATGCGCAATGTTGCAGAGCCTTCCTCGCGCCAGATTCCCGTGTCCTGATCAAAGAAAAACAGAGGTATCGATGCGGGCGAGTTCGCCGCCGAGCGGCCTTGCGCCAGTGGAATACGAATGGTCGCTGTGTCGCCCTGACGCAGCTGCAGAGTTTCTCCATTCGCACCCTCGAACGTCGCGGTGATAGCACCCCAGGATTCCATCAGGCCTTCTCCACCTTCGGCGGAAACTGCTTGGTAGCCTCCCGGCATGACGTCTGGGTCAGAGGTCGGATCAATAACGGTCACTTCAGCGTTAACATTGCCTGAATAGGTTGCGCCGTTATCGAGCACAAATGTGTTGGCCGCGAGATCTACGATGCCCAATCCATTTACGGACAGAGTATTTGCAACGGATGGATCAATGATCTGCTCAAGGTCCGATGGCAGAAGCGACAACTCGATGCGGCCGCTGGCGCTACCGTCAATGGTAGAGGCCACTCGGGACATATCCCCGAAGCCTTGCGCAGAGGCATTGACCGAGACACGGGACAACCCGCTGTTAGCGGCTAACTGAAACTCACCTTCCGCGTTCGTCTGGCCCTCTGCGAGCTGACCACCGTCGGCAGACGAAATGGTGACGGAAGCGCTGTTGATCGGCTCGCCGGTAAAATAATTTCGGACCAGCCCGTTGAGCTCTGTCGTCGTTGGATTTGCAGTTTCGTTGGTGCTGCTCTGGCTGCTACCACCTGAACTCAAGCAAGCGGTTAAGAAAAAGCTACTGATCAGTAGCAACGTTATTCTGAAAATATTCAGGTAATTCATGGGTCCCTCCACTATGAGTCATGCGCACATATCCAATTGCACGCCATCCAGTTCTAATGCAGCCGGGAGATTATCACAGATTTCATCAACCGTTCTTCGTTGCGCTTCTCAAAGTCGATATCGGCTCCAGGCAATGGTTTCGTCACGACGCATCCTCCCTGCGAAGTCCGGACTCAATTGCCTGACTCACAAGCCAGCGCCGAAGTAGCTGAATGCCACGTTCCCGCCGGCGACTGGTTTTCCAGGCAAAATAGAAGCTGTCGCCGGTCATGACTGAATGGGTCGGAAGGCGAACGAATTCTTCCGAATCTTTGCGTGTACTGAGCATGTAATCGTTGGTCAGCGTGATGCCTTGATGAAATCGCGCCGCCTCCAGCGACAGCAGCATGTGACTTGAGTGCAGCAACCGGCTAGACGCCGGCAAGTTCAGGCCCGCCTCGCGATACCAGGCCTTCCAGTCACCCCCCTGACGATTGTAGATGCTGTGAGTCGACAACAATGGAAACTCCGCCACCTGGGCCGGCGTTAATGATAGCGACGCCGGGTCCCCGGTTACGTCGTCCAGAGCCAACTCGCGACGAATTTTCTGCCAGTAGTCCTGACTGCACACCGGGAACAGGCGCTCCTCGTAGAGCAGCTCGTAGCTGAACGCCGGGGACGTCGGCTTGACGGTGATGAAACAATCCGCAACCCGGTCTGACAGCACCGGGTTCTCGCTGCTCATCTCCAGAGACAATTCCAATTGCGGGTGCAATCGCTTGAGATCCGGTAGCCGTGGCACCAGCCATCTTACGGCGAAGGAACTGAACACTGACAGCCGCAGCATTGCTTCCTCATGCCCCAGCAGCTCCTCGCTCGCCCGCTCAATCTGCAACAACGCGGTACTGACGCCATCCAGATACTGCCGCCCCTCATCCGTCAGCGTCAGCGTTCGCCCACTGCGCCAAAAGAGCTTTTCGCCCAGGTAGGTTTCCAGCTGTTTGATCTGATGACTGACCGCGCTCTGGCTTACCGCCAGCTCCGCCGCCGCCAGAGAAAAGCTGTTCAGCCGCGCAACGGCTTCGAATACGGGCAGCGATTTAAGGGGTGGCAGTTTCATTATCTAATTTTCTAATAGTAAACGTGAATAGATCATTTTATCGGATACTAACACGTCCGTAGACTCACCTTCACAAGTTCAGGGAGCCCTGTGTAGCCCCACTTCCAAAACTGTGCGGAGCCATGGATGGCGGAGCCCAAGCGTCACATGGATGTGCCGCCAGGAGCGTGTTTTGGAAGTGGGGCTACACAGGGCGAATACTCCCAAGTGGGAGGAAAAGAAGTTCAAGGTGAGACCATGTCAGGAAAAACCGTCAACAGCGCTATTTTGCTACTCATCATCGGCAACGCGATGGCCATTCTGTCGGATGTGTTTATCAAACTGCTTGAACCTGGCGCACCGGTGTTTCAGTTTGCTTTCCTGCGTTGCCTGCTGACGCTATTCATGCTGATTCCCCTGGCCGGCAAACTCAACTGGAATCACCTGTTTGAAGGCTTCAAAGTGCACGCCATCCGTGCCCACATACATCTGGCGGGCATGTTGTGCATGGTCGTGGCACTGAGCAATCTGCCACTGGCCACCGCCAACGCCGTATTTTATGCCGCGCCTATCCTGGTGATGGTGCTTGCTGCGGTCGTCTTTGGCGAGCGACTGACACCTCTCAGCGTCACAGCGGTGTTCAGCGGCTTCCTCGGCATTGTGCTGATTCTGCGCCCCGTGGCCTTCGACTGGGCAGCCATTGCCGCACTGGGCTCGGCCTTTACGCTGGCCATCAATGCCGTAATGGTGCGCAAGCTGCCCAAACAGCAGTCCACGATTCACAAACTGTTTCTTAACTATTTACTGATAATGCCGGCGGCGGGCGCACTGGCCTGGTGGGAAGGCGCAAGCTGGGACAGCTCAATGCTGGTCAGTGCGTCTGGTTCTGCCCTGTTTATTCTGGGCTATAACATGACCGTGCTGCTGGCCTATCAGCAAGTGGATGCCAACCAGGTCACCAGCGCCGAATACACCGGCCTGGTCTGGGCGGTCGCGATTGGCTGGATCTGGTTCGGTGAAACACCAGACCTATGGTTCCTGGCAGGCAGTGCGCTGATTATTCTGCCGCTGCTGGCAATCGGGCTGAAAAACCGGCGCCGCCATGAGGCGCCAGCTCGCAGCTATCAACCGCTCGAGGCGAAAACCTCCTTATCTTGAAAGGTCGATCGAGAAATAGCCGCCGGGGCTCTGATTCGATCCGCTGTTGTAACTGAAGTGATAGCGCATCTGATTGCGGTCGTGGTGACGGTGATAGTGACCTGAATGGTGTCTGTCACCGTGCCAGTGACGCTTGTAGCCGTGGTGGCGGTGATGCTTCTTGTGCTTCCAGGCATGCCGCTTTTTCCAGCCATGGCCATGACCACGATGGTGATAACCGTGCTTTCCTTTCCAACCGCGACCTTCCCAACCGTGACCCTTGCCGCGGTGATGTTCTCGGTCACCGCGGTAACGATGGCCATCACGATCCTCATAACGGGATGTCAGAAACTTTTTGTGTTTTGGATGCTTGTCCCGTTCAACCTTGTGACTATCGTTGCGATGATCTCGATCACCGCGGTCATAGCGTTCTGCAATGGCTGTGGTCGAGCCCATGAGTAAAGCAAGTATGAAACTTCCGATCAGAATATTCTTCATCACGCTTCTCCCGATCTTTTCAGATCCTCTGAAATCGCATGGGCTTGCCATTTGCCGATGCGCTGTACCCCAAGAATACGGAAGCAGGCGGGAATGTCAGGGCTTTGGCGGCAGCTTTGCACTTCCTTTACACAGCGCCGACGAACCTTGACACAAGGGAGTCAGAATTGACGTTCAACCAATAGTGGCGTGGGTTTATGAGAGGTGTTTTTCGATGTCGAACACGTGCGAATCGTGGTCGCCCAGAGCGCGAAGCGCGTCTGCAAGATTCAGCAAATAGTCACGATTTGGGCCGCTTGGGCCAATGGATCGGGCGATCTGCCTGGCAATGTCTTCAGAAGGCGCCGGTCCCAGAAACGCTTCGTTGTCTTCAGTGGCGATATACACCAGGCCATCCTCGACCGACCCATCGTCAAAGGTCATGGGTGTGGTAAAGCGGAGATATCCGTTCTTTTCCCGCACATCCAGGTGCTCGAACACGTGGGGCGATACCCGGAACGCCATGCCTTTGCAGCGTGCACCGGGCTTCTCGATCAGGGTGACCACCCGACCAGGAGCCTCTGGCGTGCCACGATGGTCATGGGAGCCCTGCCAGAAACGACGCTCCCAACCGTTGATCGTGGCGGGGCGTTTCTCAAGGAAGGGAAAATCAACTTTGTAGATCAAAGAGCCATAGCCAAACAGCCAGACCGACGAAATACCTTCGAAGTTCTGACGATTGCGATTGGTCTCAACCGTGTTAATCGACATGACGACTCATCCTGGCTTTCGGCTCTGCTTTTTAACGCTCGGCTTGCGGGCCTTCTTTGGCTTGCCTCCGGGCGCTCCCTTGTTTTTACTTCCCGGGCGCGGTCCCCGGGCTTTGTCATGGCGTGGCTTGTTCGCTTTTGGTTTGGGTACTTCACGGCGGGTGCCCGGCGCTGCTTCCGACGACGAATCACTGATCATGCCCATCAGGGCCTCCATCTCGGCGGGCTTGAGATCTCGCCATTGCCCTGGCTTCAGTCCCTTCAGCTGAACGTTCATGATGCGAACACGCTCGAGCTTGACCACCTCGTAGTCGAAGAAATCGCACATCCGGCGTATCTGCCGATTCAGTCCCTGCACCAGGGTAATCCGGAAAACATTCTTGGACACTTTCTCGACTTTACAGGGCTTGGTCACCGTCCCGAGGATCGGCACCCCACTGCCCATTCCTTTCAGGAACTGGTCTGTGACCGGCTTGTTTACCGTGACCAGATATTCCTTCTCGTGATTGTTACCCGCACGGAGGATCTTGTTGACCAGGTCGCCATTACTGGTGAGGAAAATCAGCCCTTGTGAGTCTTTATCCAGCCTTCCAATGGGGAAAATGCGCTCCGGATGACCGACATGATTCACAATGTTGCGACGCTCGGCAGGGTCCGTGGTGCTGACCACGCCGACGGGTTTATTCAGTGCGATGAACACCAGGTCTTTTTCGGTTTTGGGCTCGACCTTCTGACCGTTCACCAACACCCTGTCGCCCGGCGCAACCTGATCACCCACCACGGCCTGTTTACCGTTGATGACCACCTGGCCATTCTCGATGTACCGGTCTGCCTCACGACGCGAGCACATACCGCTTTCGCTGATGTACTTGTTGAGGCGGGTGGTGGGTTTACCGGGCATGGGTGTCCTGTTCAGCTTGAGCAAAGGGTTATCAGGCTGAGATCATCCCACTGCACACCACGGCAGAGCAACCGCTGGCACCAACAGGACAGGAAAGCTATTACGCAACGGCGGGCGATACATAGCTGAATCGCTTGCGATACTGCTCCATGGTACAACCAGCCGTGCGCTTGAACAGTCGCCGGAAGGAACTGGCGTCTTCATAACCCACGCTCCAGATGATGCGGGCGGTCTGCTCACGGCTAGACTCCAGCAGGTGTTTGGCGGCCTCAATGCGCAGATGCTGCAGATAGCCTATGGGCGTTTCACCGGTCGCTTCCTTGAATCGCCGTTTGAAGGTGCGGGTCCCCAGATTGGCGACGGCGGCCACCTCATCGATGGTGACCGGGTCTGCATAATGCTGTTCCAGCCAGCCCTGCGCCTTGCGAATCGGCTCATCCTGATGAGCCTTCTTACTGTAAAACGCCATGTAGGGTGTCTGCTCTTTCCGGCGACCGTCCATCACCAGCATTTTGCTGCAGGCCAGCGCCACCGAGGGTGAGGCAAACCGTTCCACCAGGTACAGGCACAAATCCACGAAGGCAGTCGCACCACCAGCGCAGATAATCTGGCCGTTATCCACCACCAGCTGGTCTTCCTCTAAACGGATATCCGGATACCGGCTGCGGAACATGGGCGCCGCCCGCCAGTGGGTCGTCGCGACCACGTCATCCAGTAAGCCGGCTTCGGCCAGCACAAAGCTTCCGGTGCAGACACTGGTAATGACCGCCCCACGGGCCTTTGCATCCAGCAACCAACCGTGCAGCGGTTTCGCAGGCGCCAGGGACCAATCCAGGTGTTCCGCACCGATCGCCGCTTCCACAGACGAACCAACGACGATCAGGTCGGCGTCAAAGTCGTTCCTGTTAATGGTCGGCGTTACCAGGGCACCGCTATAACCCCGTACCGGCTGGTCATCAACCGTGACCACCTGGCAGTCGAACAGCGGCTCTTCGGCGCCGGAAGGCGCAGCGCCGCAGTAATTGGCCACCGTGAAAAAATCGAGAATCCCGTGGACGCCGGAGGCATGACACCGGGGCAAAGCAACTATTGCGACCTTGAACATAATATGGCCCTATCCGCATTTTATATGTCAAATATGACACTACTTCTTGCCAACCACAAGTCCTAATCTGAAATCGTCAACCACCGAACAGGAAGAAGGACTTTTCATCATGACCACACAAGTTCACATTCAATCAGACAGCATCCGGAAGCCAACAGGTCCTCGCACTCCGGATAGCATTGGGCTTTCGGCCACACGCATGGCACTGGGGTTTCTTGGCCGCATGTCCCCGGAAAAGGCGGGCCGCCTGGTTAATCACATGGCGTTCCGACCCTCGCGGCTGCCAATGCCCTCACGCTACGAATACCTGCTGGACTCGGTCGACGGCTACACCCAGCTGCAGCACGGGGCCTATACCATTCCCGTGTACTCCTGGGGTAATGGCCCTGTCATTCTGGGGGTGCATGGCTGGTCAGGGGCAGGCATCCAGTTTGGAGCCTGGATCAATCCGCTAGTGGAGGCCGGTTACCGGGTCGTGCTGTTCGACGCACCTGCCCATGGTCGTGCACAGGGTGAACGGACGGACCTTTTCGACATGGCAGAAGTCGTTGCCAAAGTAGCCGCCAGCGTGGGACAGATCTACGGCATACTGTCGCACTCCATGGGCAGCCTTGCCGTTGCCCGCGCAATTGCCGACGGATTGCAGGCACAGTACCTGCTGATGCTGGCGCCGCCATTAAGCGTGCATTCCGTTATGGATAATCTGGGGCGTCAACTGGCGCTCAGCTCAGACGTACTCGCTGTGCATCTGAGATTGATGGAAGAACAATTCGGCACCTCTGTCTGGGAAAGACTGGACATGGAAAACCTCGTCGGCTCGCTGACTCAACGGGGATTGGTCGTACTCGATCAGGATGACAAATCCATTGAGCCAGCGCAGAGCGAACGGGTGCACTCAGGCTGGGCGCGCGGCGAGGTTCTGCGCACACGCGGGCTCGGTCATCACAAGATACTGAGAAGCCCATTGGTGCTGGATACTGTGTTGCAGGAACTGGGGCGACCGGACCTGCACTGAACTGCTCAAGTTCGCGCGGACCACGGCTTCATCGGTCCGCGCGGACGTACACCCAGTTAGTTCCCACGTTATCGCAGACCAGAACGTCGCGATTGATAAAATCACACAGCGACAGGTTATCGGGCAGGTCATCGTGGTAGCGGGTCTTCACGCCCAGTTGCTGACGATCCTGTTTCAGCAATTCATAGGTTTCCGCCATACGATCCGAGAAATCCACACCGCCGCCTTCCAGTGTGTGAAAGGCGTTGTGAAACGCGGTGAAGCTCATCGTGTTTGCCCCCAGACCGATGCGCAACATTTTGGGAATGTATTGATCGTAGGCGCGGGAAAGATAGGGGATGACCGCCCCTTCATCCTCAAGGCTACCCTCGAAAGGCTCCAGCCTGAGCTGATTGTCCGGCTCCAGCACCCCCTCTTCCAATGCTGATTTTCGCTGATTCTCTGCCAACCGGTAATCGCCCTGAGAGCAGCGGATCCGCTTGCCATTCAACCGGCAGCCTGCCAGCTCGGTCTTTGGTTCTGGTTCGCTCTGCGTCTGCTGTTCTTGCCTCGGCTCCGATCTCTCTGCTGCCTGTGGTGTCAGCGCAGATTGCTCGTTTTGCGATCGTGTGGGTTTTGGAACTTTCAGTCCCAGTCGTTGAGCCGGACGCTTGAGCAACAGCGCCTGCACCTGTGGGTCATTGCGGTTGAAGTCCGGCTGGGACGGTAAGCCTGCTCCGCCGCCTTCACTGATCACCTCGCAGTAAAGACGCTCAAGGTCAGTATCGGCTGCCGACAGGCACCGCTCGTTGGCACTCGCCTCCATCGACAACAGAGCGGCGACCAGCCAACAAAGCCCGCGCCTGCTATGCATCACTGAAATCGTCCCGCTGCGCAAGTGCTACCCGAGCCATCAGATCCTCAAGCCGCTCGATGGTTTCGGCGTCCCCTTTCTTGCCAGTCAGCACCACCTGGGACCCGATGGTGGCCACATACATAAGCAGGGACAGATCACGGATACGCTGGGGATCACGGCTCAGGCGTTCGTAGAGTTCACAGTTCTGATCGATCCGCGCCTCGTCCACCTCGTTTACCAGGTCCGCTGCGTAATCGTTGCGGCGCGCAAAATCGCGGACGGCCAGTTCCACCTGCAGACGGCGGATGTTGCGGGAGGCGTCGGTCAGCAGCAGTTCCAGAATCTGCCGAAGCTCGGTTTCCAGATCACCGCCCTTGGGTTTCCAGTACTGGAGCTCATGCAGCCGTCGATCCCGCCAGCGGTTAAGAAAGCTGACCACCAGATCCTCGTGGTCCTTGAAATGCCAATAAAAGCTGCCGCGGGTGACACCCAGTTTCTTCGACAGGGTCAGTACCCTCAAATTGCCGAAACCACCGGCAGCAACCTCTCCGGCAGCGGCGTCCAGCCAGTCATCACGGGTCAGCTGGCTCTTGTCTCGGGCGGCGTGTGAAGGTTTGGTCATGGAACAACAACTTCCTGAAACGGTCGAATCGGGAGCGGCAAACATCCGCGCTATGGTAACAGACCGCCGGTTTCAAAACCGTTGACGGTGCACAAAACATACATTAGTGTATGGATCAACAATACACCAGTGTATGGACTTTTCAAACATTGATCCGTACACCGATTCCCAACCTTTGATGCCACAACCAGGGAGCTTTCTCATGAGTTCTGCCCATTACGACTTGCACGGCCACACCGCCGTCATCCGACTCGACAATCCGCCTGTGAACGGGCTCGGCCTTGAACTTCGACGGGGCATTGTCGACGGCATTCAAAAAGCCGAGGCTGACGATGCTGTGAAAGCCGTGGTCCTGATCGGCTCCGATCGTGCCTTTTCCGGCGGCGCCGACATCAGCGAATTCGGCACCGACAAAGCCATGGCAGAACCGATTCTGACCACCGTCATCAACTATGTGGAAACCAGCCGCAAGCCGGTGATTGCGGCCATTAGCGGCGCCTGCATGGGTGGCGGTCTGGAACTGGCCCTGGGTTGTCATTACCGCATTGCCAAGCCGGACGCGCAGATCGCCCTGCCGGAAGTGAAGCTGGGGCTGCTGCCCGGCGCAGGCGGCACCCAGCGCCTGCCGCGGGTGATTGGTGCCGAACACGCCGTGAACATGATCGTCTCCGGCAGCGTGGTTCCGGCCAAACAGTTCAAGGGCAGCGCCCTGTTCGATGAAATCATTGACGGCGAACTCCAGGACGCGGCCATTGCCTATGCCTGCAAAGTGGTCAGCGAAGGCCTGCCGCTGAAGAAAGTGCGGGATCTGAAAGCCAAGCACCCGAATCCGGAAGGCTTCTTCATGTTCACCAGCAACACCGTTGGTGCCATGGCGAAGAACTACCCGGCGCCGCTGAAATGCGTCGAGGCAGTGAAAGCGGCCGTCACCATGCCCTTCGACAAGGGCATGGAAGTCGAGCGCGAGGCGTTCGTGAACCTGATGCAGACCCCGGAATCCCGCGCCCTGCGTCACGCGTTCTTCTCCGAGCGTTTGACCAGCAAGATCGCCGATGTCCCCTCTGACACGCCTACCCGTGATATCAAATCCGTTGGCGTCATCGGCGGCGGAACCATGGGCACCGGCATCAGCATCAACTTCCTGAACGCCGGCATCCCCGTCACTCTGGTTGAAATGAAGCAGGAAGGCCTGGACCGCGGCATCGAGGCCATTCGCAAGGTCTACGAAGGCCGGGTCAAGAAAGGCCGCATGAGCGAAGACGACGCCAAGGCCAAGATGGACCTGCTGACGCCGTCGCTCAGCTATGACGACCTGAGCAACGTCGACCTGGTTATCGAGGCCGTGTTCGAAGAGATGGGCGTGAAACAGTCCGTGTTCGAGAAGCTGGATGAAGTGTGCAAATCCGGCGCAATCCTCGCGTCCAACACCTCCACCTTGGACCTGGACAAGATCGCCAGCTTTACCAAGCGCCCGGAAGACGTCATTGGCCTGCACTTCTTCAGCCCGGCCAACATCATGAAGCTGCTGGAAGTAGTGCGCGGTGAGAAAACCGCTAAAGATGTGCTGGCCACCGCCATGAAACTGGCCAAGACCATCAAGAAAACCGCAGTGGTCTCCGGCGTCTGCGATGGTTTCATCGGCAACCGTATGATCAATCAGTACCAGCGTGAAGCGCTGCTGATGCTGGAAGAAGGCGCCAGCGTCCAGCAAATCGACAAGGCCATCGAAAAGTTCGGCTTTGCGATGGGCCCGCTGCGCATGGCCGACCTGGCCGGCGGCGACATCGGCTGGGCGATCCGCAAGCGTCAGTACGAAGAAAACCCGGACATGGTGAAAATGGTTCTGGCCGACCGCCTCTGTGAAATGGGCCGCTACGGTCAGAAGACCGGCGCCGGTTTCTACCGCTACGAGCCGGGCAACCGCAACGCCCTGCACGATCCGGAAGTGGATAAGGTGGTCGACGAAGTCCGCGCCGAGCTGGGCATCACCCCGCGCAAGATCAGCAATCAGGAAATCGTTGAACGTTGCGTGTACGCACTGGTGAACGAAGGCGCCCAGATCCTGGACGAAGGCATCGCCCAGCGCGCTTCGGACATCGACATGGTCTACCTGACCGGTTACGGCTTCCCCGTGTTCCGCGGTGGCCCCATGCACTACGCCGAAGAGGTCGGGCTGCCGAACGTGGTTCGCGCCATGCAGGCCTTTACCGAAGACCGTCACACCCAGCCTGGTTTCTGGAAGCCCGCGGCCCTGTTGGCCAAGCGCGCTGAAGAAGGCAAAGGTTTCGACGCCAAATAACCGGTTCACGAATTGATCCGGGGCGGCTTATTGAATGCCGCTCCGCACTAGGAGAATTGTTATGTCCAATGATGTTGTCATCGTATCCACAGCCCGCACGCCCCTGGCCAAATCCTGGCGCGGCGGCCTGAACATGACCCACGGCGCCACACTGGCAGGCCACGCGATCCAGCACGCGGTTGAGCGCTCCAAAGTCGACCCCAACGAAATCGAAGACGTTCTGATGGGCTGCGCCCTGCCGGAAGGCTCTACCGGTAACGACGTTGCTCGCATGGGTGCGATTCGCGCGGGGCTGCCAGTCACGGTCGGCGGCGCTACCATCAACCGTTTCTGCTCGTCCGGTTTGCAGGCCATCGCCATGGCCGCCCAGCACATCGCGGTTGATAAAGTGCCCGTGATGGTCGCTGGTGGCGTGGAATCCATCTCCACTGTGCAGGCCAACGTGAACCAGAACTACTTCATGGAACCCTGGCTGGCGAAGAACAAGCCGGAGCTGTACTGGTCGATGCTGGACACTGCTGAAACGGTGGCCAAGCGTTATGACATCAAGAAAGAAGACATGGACGAATACGGCGTCCGCAGTCAGAACCTGGCCACCCAGGCCCGGGAAGACGGCAAGTTCGACGACGAAATCGTACCCATCACCACCACCATGGGCGTGGCTGACAAGGCCACCGGCCAGCTCAGCAGCCAGGAAGTGACCGTCAGCCAGGACGAAGGCATTCGCCCGGACACCAACCTGGAAGGCGTGAGCAAAATCCGCTCCGCAATGGAAGGTGGCGTGGTCACCGCCGGCAACGCCAGCCAATTCTCCGACGGCGCGTCAGCCTGTGTACTGATGGACAGCAAAGTCGCCGAACAGCGCAACGCTACCCCGCTGGGCATCTTCCGCGGCTTCGCAGTGGCCGGTTGTGAGCCCGACGAAATGGGCATTGGCCCTGTCTTCGCAGTACCCAAGTTGTTGAAGCGTGCCGGCCTGACCGTAGACGACATCGGCCTGTGGGAACTCAACGAAGCCTTCGCCGTTCAGGTCCTCTACTGCCAGCGCAAACTCGGCATCCCGATGGACCGTTTGAACGTCAACGGCGGCGCCATCGCAGTGGGTCACCCCTACGGCACCACCGGCTCACGCCTGGTCGGCCACGCGCTGATCGAGGGTAAGCGTCGCGGTGTGAAGTATGTGGTCGTCACCATGTGCGTTGGCACTGGCATGGGTGCGGCTGGCTTGTTTGAGGTTGCCTAAGACTCCGGGTGACTGAAGCCTCGGTGGCCTATGGCTCCGGTGGAAGTGGCCGTTGGGAGGGGGTATCCAAAACACGCTCCTTACGGCACGTCCATGTGACGCTCGGGCTCCGCCATCCATGGCTCCGCACGGTTTTGGACACCCCCTCCCAACGGCCACCCATAGCTCGGTGCAATGAGGAACAGGTGCCTATGATTAACACTGGATCAGATCGGCCAAGTGGAGTCCCTAAAAGCAGGCAAGAACAAACTCGAAGCGTTGGTCGGTAACGGCCTTTCAAAAATGTGCGGAGCCAGGGATGGCGGAGCCCAAGCGCACACGGACGTGTTCACAGCGTTTTTTGAAAGGCCGTTACCGACCGACGCCACCACCAAAGTTTTAGGCCAGGCAGTAAAACTCGCAGGCCGCTCAACATTAGAACCATTTACCTCAGCCATCAGACAAGAGGTGCAACATGGACCTGAATTACACCCCCGAACAAGAGGCCTTTCGCGCCGAAGTTCGACAGTTCCTGGAAGACAACCTTCCGGACGACATTCGCGAACGCGTACAGAAGCGCCTGCGCCACGACAAGGAAATGACCCAGCGCTGGCAGAAGATCCTGTACGAGAAAGGCTGGGGTGCCTCCACCTGGCCGGAAGAGTTTGGCGGCCCGGGTTGGAGCCCGATTGAACAGATCATCTTCGAAGAAGAGTGCGCCCTCGCCGGCGCCCCGCGTCAGCTCGATTTCGGCCTGCGCATGGTCGCTCCGGTGATCATGACCTTCGGCAACGAGGAGCAGAAAAAGCGCTTTCTGCCGGGCATCCTGAGCGGTGAAGACTGGTGGTGTCAGGGATATTCCGAACCCGGCGCTGGTTCTGATCTGGCCTCACTGCGCACCTCCGCCAAACGCGAGGGCGACCACTACATCGTCAACGGCCAGAAAACCTGGACCACGCTCGGCCAGCACGCCGACTGGATCTTCTGCCTGGTGCGCACCAGCAACGAAGGCAAGCCCCAGCAGGGCATTTCCTTCCTGCTGATCGACATGAACGATCCCGGCATCGATGTGAAACCCATCATCATGCTGGACGGCGAGCACGAGATTAACGAGGTCTACTTCGACAACGTGAAAGTGCCCGCCGAAAACCTCATCGGCGAAGAGAATCAGGGCTGGACCTACGCCAAGTTCCTGCTGGGCCATGAGCGCACCGGCCTCGCCAACGTGGGCCAGTGGAAAGCGCTGATGAAACGGCTCAAGACAGTGGCTCACGAAGAGCAGGATGGCCAGCGGCCGCTGATCGAGAACACCCGCTTCCGGGATCGTCTGGCACAGCTGGACATCGAACTGCGCGCGCTTGAACTGACGGTTCTGCGGGTACTCACCGACAAGCGTGGCCCCGGCCCGCAGGCATCAATCCTGAAGATCCGCGGTACCGAAATCGGCCAGAAGCTGTTCGAGCTGTTGATGGAAGCCACGGGTCAGGACGCCATCGCCCACATTCCAGACGCACTGGAACTGGACTACAACGGCCCCCGCGCTGGATCGATCGATGCAACACCGGCGGCCGGTGACTACTTCAACATGCGCAAGCTGTCGATCTTTGGCGGGTCCAACGAGATCCAGCGCAACATCATCGCTCAACTCGTGCTTGGTCTTTAAAGGAGGCGGTCTTATGAATTTCGATCTTACCGACGAACAGCAAATGCTGAACGACTCGTTACGCCGCTTTGTGTCCAACGAGTACAGCTTTGAAAAGCGCAGCACCTTCATTGATGCCGGCAAAGGCTCCGACCCGCAGACCTGGTCTGCCCTGGCCGACATGGGCCTGCTGGCGTTCACCTTTCCCGAAGCCTTCGGCGGGCTGGACGGCAATGCAGTAGACACCATGGTGGTCATGGAAAACTTTGGCCGCGGCCTGGTGGTCGAGCCCTACCTTGCCACGGTCGTCCTGGCCGGCGGACTCATTCGCGACGTGGGTAACGACGCCCAGAAAGACGAATGCCTCTCCGCCATTGCCAGCGGCGAACGAAAGATGGCCCTTGCCCACTACGAGCCAGGCGCCCGTTACAATCTGAGCCTGGTACAGACCACCGCCCGCAAGGACGGCGATCATTTCATGGTCAGCGGCCAGAAGACTGCGGTCATCCATGGCGGTCAGGCGGATCAACTGGTGGTCTCAGCGCGGACCAGCGGCAACGCCACTGACGAATCCGGGCTGTCACTGTTCATCATCGACGCCAACGCCAAGGGCGTGAAGATTGATGACTACGCGGCCCACGACGGTTACCGCATCGCCGACATCAGTTTCTCCAACGTTGCCGTCAGTGCCGACAACCTGTTGGGCGAGCTGGATCAGGCCTTCCCACACATTGAAAAGGCCATGGATCTGGGCATCGCGGCCGTGTGTGCGGAAGCGGTCGGCGCCATGGAAGCCATGAACGAAACCACCCTGGAATACATCAAAACCCGGAAACAGTTCGGTGTGCCCATCGGCAAGTTCCAGGTGCTGCAACATCGCATGGCCGACATGTTCATCCAGGCCGAGCAGTCCAAATCCATGGCAATTCTGGCGGCCAACACCGCCGATTCCGACGACCGGGCCGAGCGCCGTAATGCGCTCTCCATGGCCAAGACGCTGGTTGGCCAGGGCGTCCGCTACGTGGCACAGGAAGGCGTGCAGTTACACGGTGGCATGGGCGTGACCGACGAAATGTTCGCGGCGCACCTGTTCAAGCGTTTAACCACCATCAACCTGCTGTTTGGCGATGCGGATCATCACCTGGCTCAGGTGAGCGATCAGTTGCTGGCTAAAAGTGCCTGATTCAACGGACGGACAAACAAGGACTTTTCTATGAGCGTGAAAAACCTGCTGGACCTCACTGGCAAAGTGGCTTTCATCACCGGCGGCTCCCGGGGTCTGGGCCTGCAAATGGCCGAGGCGCTGGGTGAACTGGGTGCGAAAATTGCCATCAGTGCCCGCAAGCAGCATGAGCTGGATGCGGCGAAGGAACATCTGGAAAGCCAGGGCGTAACGGTGGTGACCATTGCGGCGGATCTGGGCGACCTCGAGGGCATTCCGAAGGTGGTCGATCAGGTGGTGGATCAACTGGGCGACATCGACATCCTGGTGAACAATGCCGGGGCAACCTGGGGTGCACCGGCGGAGGACTACCCGCCCGAAGGCTGGATGAAGGTGATGAACCTGAATGTGAACGCAAGCTTCTTCCTGACCCAGACCGTGGGCAAGCGCTGCATGATCCCGCGCAAGACCGGCAAGGTGATCAACATTGCATCGATTGCAGGCCTGTCCGGCAACCCGGAAGGCATGAAGACCATCGCCTACAACACCAGTAAAGGCGCCATGGTGAATTTCACCCGCGCGTTGGCTTCCGAATGGGGTGCTTACAACATCAACGTGAATGCTCTGTGTCCGGGCTTTTTCCCGTCCAAGATGTCTCAGGGACTACTGGATGCCCAGGGCGAGAAAATGCTGGAGCGCATTCCGCTGAACCGGTTCGGCGGCGAGGAAGATCTGAAAGGCGCTGCGGTACTGCTGGCCTCGGAAGCCGGCCGCCACATCACCGGCCAGGCTCTGACGGTGGATGGCGGCACGCTGGTGAGTTAAGAAGCGAGTTACAGGTCGTGCTTGGCCAGTTCGTTGTGGCGCATCATGGCCCGTAGCTCTTCTATGTATTCGGCTCCGCGCTCGGAGTATTTGCCGAGTCCGGCGGCGAGGGCATAGCCCGTAACCGGCTGGCCATTAAGGCGCAGGGTCGAACGGACTTGGCGCAACGGCTCGTAGGCGTTGTGGGTATTCAGATTTTCCATGTAGCGCTGAACCGACTGTCGCGGCGAATCAAAATCGGCCACCTCGTGGGTTTTGCCGGCATCCCGGCTATTTGGCACCAGCCCACAGCCTTTCTCGAAACACCACTGGCCAAAGTAGTTGTTGCCCTTGGTGGCGAACCTGGATGTGCCCCAGGCGCTTTCATTGGCTGCCTGAGACAGCGCCAGTGAGGGCGGAACAATATCGACCCGGCGCAGCAGATCCGCCCAGGCGGCCTGATCTTCTACATCAAAGTCGTCCATACCGTAGTCTGCGGCAATATCCTGGATAGTGCCTTCATCCCACCAGCCGATGGAATCCGGATCTTCGTGCCAGGCAAGCAATTCTTCACGAATTTCGGCAATTTTGGCGTTTTCTTCCTGGATAATTGGCAAAAAGTAGCCGAAAAAGGCGTCTTTTCGCTCGGAGCCCGCTTCGTAGTCCTTGAAGTCGGGAACGCTCGATCCCCCGAATACGAAACCCAGCACAACCAGTACAAGCACGCCGCCTGCGATCAAACCATATTTTTTGTTTCTTTCACTGTCGGCCATGACAACCTCGGATAATCCTGTTTGGCGAATGGGCAGTGACCGTTTGTGGCCACGTCAACGACGTTCATACGTGCAACCAACCTTAGCAGTTCAACTCTGCCCAGCGCCAAAGACTCCTCACATGGCTGGTGCCGCCGCACTTATTGAAACGGCACTCGGTTCACACAAGTACTGTCTGGCATCAAACCGCCTGGTCTGCTGCCGGAACTGCCAGGTAAAGCCGGGCCAGAGCGTGGTGTTTTTGCCGTTCTCGTTGACGTACCAGCTTTTGCATCCGCTTTGCCACACGGAATCCCCGAGCTTGGCATGAATGGACGCGTTGTAACGGCTTTGCGCATCGGGCTTTACTTCAACGCTCTGCCAACCGTGGCGATCCATCTTTTTCAGGGCATCCATCACGTACTGAATCTGGCTTTCGATCATGTACACCATGGAGCTGTGACCCAGCCCGGTGTTGGGGCCCATCAGCATGAAGAAATTGGGAAAGCCCGTGACGGTGACGCCCTTGTACGCTTCCGCTCCGTCCGCCCAGGCCTCCAACAGGTCCTGGCCCCCACGGCCTTTCACCATGCCTTTCGGGATGGGATCCTGAGCTTTGAAGCCTGTGCCGAAGATGATGCAGTCCACTGGCCGCTCTTCGCCGTTACGCTCAACAATGGCGTTGGCCCTTACCTCGCGGATTCCATCGGTCAACACGTCCACGTTGTCCTGTGCCAGCGCCGGATAGTAGTTGTTTGAAATCAACACACGCTTACAGCCGAAGTGAAAGTCCGGCGTCACTTTTTTGCGCAGGGTTTTGTCCTTGATCTGGTTGCGGATGTGCCGGCGAGCCTGCAGCTCGCCAATCTTGAGAATACGTGGGTCACCCACGAATCCAAGCACGCGCGCCTCCAGAGACCAGTAAATACTCTGGCGAAAGGCATTCAGAGACTGTGGAAAGCGCTTGAACAGAGCCCGCTCCAGAGGGCGAATCGGGCGATCCGGCTTGGGCACAATCCAGGGCGCCGTGCGCTGATACAGATCGAGATGGGCGGCGTCTTTGGCCACTTCTGGCACGAACTGGATGGCCGAGGCACCGGTGCCGATGACCGCCACCCGCTTACCGCGGAAATCGTAGTCGTGGTCCCAGTGCTGAGAGTGAAACTGCTTGCCCTGGAAGTTCTCCAGACCCTCGATGGACGGATACGCCGGTGTACTCAAACCACCCATGCCAGAAACGACGATGTCCGCTTTGATGGTGCTCATCGTGGGTAGCGCGTCATCCGACCGATCCAACGCATCGCCGGCCACCATGTTCCGTTGCGTCATGTAATCCCATAACGCCGGCGCATCGCAGGTTTCGACGGTCCAGCGATGACGTCTCTCATCGAATCTGGCACCGGCAACGTGGGTGTTCAACTGGATGTGGTCCATCAGGCCGTACTTCTCGGCGCAGTGCTTCAGGTAAGCCTTGATCTCTTCCTGGCGTGCGTACATGCGGGTCCAGTTCGGGTTCTGCTCGAAAGAGAACGAGTACAGCGCCGACTGCACATCGCAGGCGCAACCGGGGTAATGGTTCTCATGCCAGGTGCCGCCGATATCGTCACTTTGTTCCAGAATGACGAAGTCGTTGTACCCGGCCTCTTTCAGTTTGATGCCCAGGCCCAGGCCTGAGAACCCGGTGCCGACGATGGCAACGCGAACCGACGATTTCATAGATCCACCTCATTGCGTGCTGGCCTAGTGGCCTGTTGTTGTTGGTCGCCTGATTTCAGGCGGTATACACTTGTATACACAATGAGTTTGCGGGGCGTATATGACTCTGCCCTCAGTTGGCCCCGGCCAACCGATGGCTGTCCCATTTCCACTGAGATTGGGTGCATGGCATCGGAGTGATGGAGAGTCATGCTTTCGGAAAACGCTATGAACACGTCCGTGTGCGCTTGGGCTCCGCCATCCATGGCTCCGCACGTTTCCGAAAGCATGACTCTCCACCACTCCTAAACTTGGCAGGAATCCTAAACATGAAAGCCATCACTGGCGGAAAACTGAAACTGATTCAGGCAGCACTCCGGCTGATTACAGAAAGCCGAAGTCTGACGTCACTTGGTTTAAGAGAACTGGCCCGCGAGGCCGGGTTGAATCCGAACACCTTTTACCGGCACTTCAGAACCCTCGATGAATTTGGGCTGCAGGTGCTCGGCTACGTCGCCGAAGACATGAAAGCCGAAGTGCGCAAACTTCGTCAGATGGCGGCATCTTCCGAACAGGCAAGCCATGACACGGTTTCTTTCGTATACGAATACTTCGCGGCCAATCCAGCCGCGATAACCGTCGCTGTTCGGGAACTGCACGGTCCCTCCCCATTGCTGCGCAATGCACTGGAACATCAGCTTGCTGCCAGCGCCAGGGAAATGGCAGAAGACATCATCGAAAGGAATCTGGTGACATTGGTGGCACCCGTCACAATCCATGAAATCTCCCAGATGACCATTCGGTATATTCTTTTCCGAGCGATGGACTACATTGATAAACCTGACCAGCGCGTTACCATTCGCGAGGAAACTGAGCGGTTTATCAACCGACAATTCCGCGGCGCCATGCTGGATGCGCTGTCGGGAACCGATGTACAGGCTTTGCTAGCCAACTATAAAAACTCACCCAATGACGGGTAGTTCCGGAGGATTCAGAGACCATGAAAATAGGCATTCCAAAGGAAATATTTGAGGACGAAAGGCGCGTTGCCGCTACGCCCACGTCGGTCAAGAAGCTGATCGATCTTGGATACGAGGTGTTGATCGAAAGCGGTGCCGGTGACTCCGCCGATTACGCCGACGACACCTACAAAACCGCCGGCGCATCCATCATCGAGGATACCAAAACCCTATGGAGCGACGCGGATCTGATCCTGAAGGTCCGTGCGCCGATGAAAAACACCAAACTCCGGAAGCACGAAGCTGACCTGATGAAAGAAGGCAGCTACCTGATCAGTTACATCTGGCCAGCTCAGAACCCGGAATTGCTAGAGCATCTGGCAAAGAACAAGATTACCTCCCTGGCGATCGACAGTTTGCCGCGCATCAGCCGTGCCCAGAAGATGGACGCATTGAGCGCCATGGCCAACATAGCCGGCTACCGTGCGGTGATTGAAGCCGCCAACCATTTTGGTCGCTTCTTTACCGGCCAGGTGACCGCCGCTGGCAAGGTTCAGCCTGCAAAGGTGATGGTCATCGGAGCCGGCGTGGCCGGCCTCGCGGCTGTCGGTGCGGCTAACAGCATGGGCGCCATCGTGCGGGCCTTCGACACCCGACTTGAAGTGAAGGAACAGGTCGAAAGCATGGGAGCCGAGTTCCTGGAGCTAGACTTCGACGACGAGGACGGCAGTGGCTCCGGCGGTTACGCCAAACAAATGAGCGACGAGTTCATCAAAGCCGAAATGGCCTTGTTCGCGGAGCAGGCGAAGGAGGTGGACATCATCATCACCACCGCCCTGATTCCCGGCAAACCGGCACCCAAGCTGATTACCGAAGAGATGGTCAAATCCATGAAACCGGGCAGCGTGATAGTGGATCTGGCCTCCGAGCGTGGCGGTAACTGCGAAGTCACCGAGCCGGGCAAAGTGGCCACTAAGCACGGCGTCACTCTGATTGGTTACACGGATCTGCCCAGCCGCATGTCGAAAGTGGCCAGCGACCTGTATGCCACCAACCTGACCCACCTGATGACCGACCTGACGCCGGAGAAAGACGGCAAGCCAGTGGTCAACATGGACGACGAAGTGATTCGCGGCCTCACCGTGGTGAAGGAGAACGACGTCACCTGGCCACCACCCCAGCCAGAAAAGCCCGCCCAGCCACTACACAAACCGGGAACGGAAGAACCGTCTCCAGCGGAAACCCAGGCGGCAAAAGAGGCCGCCGAGAAAGCGGCGAAGAAGAAAAGCCTGATCGGCAAGCTCGCCCTGCTGGCCGTGACGGTGTTTGCGCTGTATGGCGTGGGTGCACACGCGCCCGAGAGCTTCCTCAGCCACTTCACAGTGTTTGTGCTGTCCTGCTTTATTGGCTGGCAGGTGATCTGGAACGTGACACCGTCACTGCACACGCCTTTGATGAGCGTAACCAACGCCATCAGCGGCATCATCGTGATTGGTGCGATGCTCCACCTGGCACAAGCGGAAAATTTCGCCGTTGGCATCATGGCGTTCATCGCCGTGCTGATCGCCAGCATCAACATCGGGGGCGGCTTCTACGTCACCCACCGCATGCTCAAAATGTTCCGCAAATAAGTAGGAGACGCCCAACATGAGTACAGGAATGGTGAGCGTGGCCTACGTGGTCGCGAGTGTTTTGTTTATCTTGAGCCTGGGTGGCTTGAGCCACCAGGAATCTGCCCGCCGCGGTAACCTTTATGGCGTGGCCGGTATCATCATCGCCGTGGGTGCGACCCTGGCGAGTTTCGGCGCGGATGGCGGCATCATCGCCATTGTGATCGCCATTGCGATTGGTGCCGGTGTCGGCATCCCCATTGCCAACAAGGTGGAAATGACCCAGATGCCACAGTTAGTGGCCCTGCTGCACAGCTTTGTGGGTCTGGCCGCGGTGCTGGTCGGTTTCTCCGGTTACATCGAACCCCTGGTCGCAACCAGCGGCACCGAGCACACCATCAAACTGGTGGAAGTCTACCTGGGCATCTTCATTGGTGCGGTTACCTTCACTGGCTCGCTGGTGGCCTGCGGTAAGCTGGACGGCCGCATCGACAGCAAGGCGCTGACACTGCCGGGCCGCCACTGGATGAATCTGGCCGCCATTATTGCCTGTGTGGTGCTTGGCGCCTGGTTCCTGGGTACCGACAGCATGGGTCTGGGCATTTTCTACCTGGTGATCATGACCGTCATCGCGTCGGTTCTGGGCATCCACCTGATCATGGCCATTGGCGGCGCCGACATGCCGGTCGTGGTGTCGATGCTTAACAGCTACTCCGGCTGGGCCGCAGCGTCCATCGGTTTCATGCTGGGCAACGACCTGCTGATCGTCACCGGCGCCCTGGTGGGCAGTAGCGGTGCCATCCTCAGTTACATCATGTGTAACGCCATGAACCGCTCGTTTATCAGCGTCATCCTCGGTGGTTTCGGTCAAACCAGTAGCAGTTCCGCCGCTGGCGGAGAGGAACAGTCTGTCTATGAAACCAACGTTGACGAGGTGTGCGAAGAACTGCGCAATGCACGTTCGGTGATCATTGTGCCGGGTTACGGCATGGCAGTCGCCCAGGCCCAGAATGGCGTCAGCGACATGACCAAGTACTTGCGCGACAAGGGCGTGAACGTGCGCTTCGGGATTCACCCGGTCGCCGGCCGTCTGCCCGGGCACATGAACGTGCTGCTGGCCGAAGCCCACGTCCCCTATGACATCGTGCTGGAAATGGATGAAATCAACGAAGATTTCCCGGACACCGACGTGGTGCTGGTCATCGGCGCCAACGACACGGTGAATCCGGCGGCTGCCGAAGATCCGAGCAGCCCGATCGCAGGCATGCCCGTGCTGGAAGTGTGGAAAGCAGGACAAGTGGTTGTGCTGAAGCGTGGCATGGCTTCTGGTTATGCGGGCGTGGAAAACCCGCTGTTCTTCAAGGACAACACCCGCATGCTGTTTGGCGATGCCAAAGAGAGCGTCGACAAGCTGGTGTCTGGTTTGCGCGGCTAAGGCTGGCTGACCAGTACACGTTGAAAAAGGGGGCCTTCATGGCCCCTTTTTTTGTTCACCGTAGATCGTCGCGAAAGAGTAGAGAAAGCTGGCCATTCATAAAGGGCCATTGTTGTCGGTGAAGTCAATATAAAAGCGGCCCGCATGACGCCGGTAGGTGCCGTCAGCTTTGAGTTTCCGGAGAACCTTTGAGAGCGCCTCGAGAAACTCGCGATTATGGGGCGTATCGTAGCAGGTCAACCGATCGTACCCATTGAACAACGGGTAGTTAGGCGCGTAATTGAGCCCGTCGAGATGAGGGGCGATATCGGGGATGGCCGCGATCAATGCATCAATACGTCCCTGGCGCAGCAAGGCTATGTTCTGCTCGTCGCTATTGACCATGATGAGTTCGATGTCCGGACCAATCGCTGGCCGGTAATACTGATCGTGCCCCAGGACGCCGGCCACCCGCATGCCGATGAGTTCCTCCGGGCTTGTCAGAGCAGACTCTGATTCTGGCGTAAACATGAAGTAACGGAAGGCGCCAAAAGGGAAACTGGCTATGATGCTGTCCGGACCCAGTCTCCTTTTCACGACATCCGTGAAAGAGAAAATGCAGTCCGCTTGCTGCTGTTCAAAAACCAGCAGCGCTCTTTTATAGGGGAAAACCGCTTGATTCACACTGTAATCCAGCTGCTTCAGCGCATCGGTCATAATGCGTTGGTAGACCCCAGACTGGTCTTGCTCCAATAAACTCGTGATACGAGGAACTGCTATCTTTATGGTGGTGTTTTCCCTCGCGCTAGCGGGCAACGCCGAAAACAAGAGGGCAAGGAGTAAAACACCACAGCTGGCATGAAGGTTGATTACAGACATCACAGGATTCCCGAAAAGCCGGGGAAGGCAACATTTTTTTGGAATGCTGAGTATAAATAGAGACTGGCCACGATGTCTCTAGGTCATAGAGCGCCCATCGTGGCTTGAAGGAAAAGAAAATGGCGCGCTACTCGCGCTCTGCACCCGGCACACCAGCAAAAAACCGTCCGATCTGACGGGCATGGTGCTGCCCATCCCGATAGCCCAGGCTGATCAAATCTTTACAAAATCTCGGGTCAAATAGCAGGAAACTGGCAAGACTGGCGCTGGCATCGCCGTCGATTTCAGACGCACCAGCCAACCGACGCAATATGAGGGGCAGTCCGTCGAGGTATTTCATGGCTATTTCATCGATAGGCTCTGACGGCGAGATTTCCAGAATATCGACGGGATTCAGATCCAGGCCGGACGCCTTTAACCTTTCCGGCGGAATCAATGCCAGCAGTTGGTTGATCATTCGGGAGCGATCAATGTCGTAGTCCAGCGTATCCAGAAAAATACCGTTGAACACGTGGCCGAGCACCTGGGACATGGTCGGCATTCCTGGTTGCGCCGGCCTTTTGACCGGGCTCATCTCGTTGGCGCTCACACCAACCACCAGAACCTTTCGAGCGCCCAGACGCAATGCCGGGCTGATATGCGCCATCTGTCGGGTAGCGCCGTCACCAAAAAATTCACGGTTAATTCGAACTGGCGGGAACAGGGTAGGAATGGCAGACGACGCCATGATGTGGTCGAGGGTAAGTTCGGTCCGGGTGCCAGCACGCTGCCCTACAGACCATCCCCCAAGGCCTTCGGCGGCCTCAAAAAAACAGATGTTCTGACCGGTACTGTACCCGCAGGCATTCAAGCCTACGGCATCAATGCTGCCCTCGCGAATGTGGTCACGAACATTGTCCAGATTTATTTCCCGCTTCAGCAACTCCTGCAGCGGAGTATTGTCCAGCAACGATGTCGGCCCGCTTTCTATGGGGCGGCTGACAAACTTACGGGCCACCGACGTCAGACTTCGCACGAGGCTATACGAGCCAGACCGGAAAATCTGGTCCATGGTCAACTCAGACCAGATACTGTCCAGGTGATCGATGTTATGGCGAAAAAGCCCCCGGCTTCCGGCGATGGCCATGGCGTTGATGGCGCCGGCAGAGGTCCCGATGATGACGTTAAATGGATGCTGCCAGTCCGGATACATGTCGGAGATGGCGCGCAGGACGCCTACCTGATAGGCCGCCCTGGCGCCGCCGCCCGTGAGTATCACACCGGTTTTCGTCATGTCCCCCGTCCCGGCTGGGGCCCACTGATCATCAAGCAGGCTTGATCTTATGGTTCCGCCGCGAGGCGAAGGGATTATTCACGCTGGAATCTTTGCCCTGCAGTTTTGCTTCGGGGTGATTCTTGGTCATCAATTCCTTCACCTTGGCCACATGATCCTTCGGCGTGTCGACCATAATCAGGTACTTACCTGCTTCTATGTCCTGATGGAACGGCTGGAGGCGATAGTTCTCATTCTGGATACCGCCAAAACCGCCCACCCAGGCACCGGCCGCAACAATGAACGCGAACAGCGCGATCCAGGCCGCTGCTGGCATAGCCAGAACTTCCAGGAAGGAAAGTGGCAGTAGAATGGCCAGGGCCAGAACGAAGCCAATCAGGGCTCCCCGCTCCACAAATCTGGGAAGATCCGTTCGGTCTAGCACTGAGGCCGTGTGCAATTGGTGGGTATAAAGCCCGGCTTCATCCTTGCTGACGATGTGAAACCGCCAGTCCGTCACGCCGTGCTGGTGAAGATCGTCAGAAATGTCTTTGGCACTGTCGATAGAAGATACCAGATAGAACAGACGTATCATGATGTGTCTCCTTTTTCATTAAGAAATGGAGCGCTCTTACAATAACAATCTAGTTCAAAATACCGGTGTTTTCCTCCCGGCGACGCCTATTCTGTGGTGTTAAAAACGTACGATGCTACCGACCCATCTGGATTAAACCGCACAACGAGGTCGGTGGTTTCCGCCTCGCCGAAAGCCGACCAGCGATACTTGCCATAGGTCCAGGTACGCTTGCCATCCTCAATACCAGTACGCCAGGGTTCTCCAAACATCTCCTGGATGTCGTTGCGGGTCGTCTCTCCAATCTTGATCTGATCCACATTGTGGGTGGCGAAGTCCTTGCCGACGGTTGCGCAGCCGGCGCCCATCACCAATAGAAGTGTCACCAGAAGTACCCGAATTGATTGAAATTTCGTCATACCATGCTCCTCAGAACCATCAGCGTATAAGTGGCAGCATAACGTAAATACCGGTCACCATAAGGTTTGCTGAGATTACGGAAGCATTAATTTGGTGGGACAAAAAAACCCGGCCGTGGCCGGGGTCGAAGGATCGCACTTCAAGGAAGGGGATTTACAACAGCAATCAATACAGTTTGGTCAGTGATTTCTTGGCAAAAGCCTCGACGTCGTCGATACGGCCCTCTTTCACCTTGATCAGCCATTCCGGATCCTGGAGAAGCGCGCGGCCAACCGCAATCAGCTCGAACTCGTGGTTCGACATGCGCTCTAACAGCTCGTCAATGCCAGACTGCTCCACGGCTTCTTTCTTGCTGGCGAACGTGCCGCTGATGAAATCTTCTGTCAGCCCTACGCTGCCCACGGACATGGTCGGCTTACCAGACAGTTTCTGGGTCCATCCGGCAAGGTTCAGATTCGAGCCTTCAAATTCCGGCTCCCAGAACCGGCGGGTGGAGGCGTGGAAAATATCAACGCCAGCTTCGACAAGAGGCTTCAGAAACTGCTCGAGTTCTTCTGGCGTAGTAACCAGCTTTGCCTCGTAATCCTGCTGTTTCCACTGGGAAAAGCGCAGCATAATTGGAAAATCTGGTCCAACTCGTCCTCGCACAGCTTCGACAATTTCGACCACAAACCGCAGGCGATTCTCCATGCTGCCGCCGTATTCGTCGTCCCGCTGGTTGGTCCCTTCCCACAGGAACTGATCCAGCAAATAACCGTGGGCACCGTGGATTTCAACGCCATCGAAACCAAGCGCCTGAGCATCCTGAGCACCATCAGCAAAGGCCTCAATTACATCGTCGATGTCTTCCTTGCTCATCGCCTTGCCGTTAGGCTTGCCCGGCGCAAACAGGCCGGACGGACTGTATCCCGGTACGCTTGCGTTAGGCTCGGTGCCCTCTTTACGCACGGCACCCACGTGCCACAGCTGAGGAAAGATGGCGCCGCCCGCTTCATGAACGGCATCAACCACTTCTTTCCAACCTGCAAGCGCTTCGTCACCGTGGAAAAACGGCACGTTCGGATAACCACTGGCAGCGTCGTGATTGACGGTGGTGCCTTCAGAAATCAGCAGCCCCACGCCCCCTTCAGCGCGGCGGCGATAATAATCCACGACCTTCTGATTCGGCACATTCCCCGGCGAGAAATTACGGGTCATCGGGGCCATGGCAACGCGATTGCGCAACCTCAGGTTATGGATTTCAAACGGCTCAAAGATAGGGCCAAGGTTCATGCTCATAATAGATCGCAACCTTATTAATTTAGTCTCTTTACGCAACTTTATTGAATCTGGTTTTAAAACGCAACCCTATTCGCTACACTCCCTGCATGGCTAGAAAACGATTTGACGACTCAAACTGCTCCGTCGCCCGTGCACTCAATGAGGTGGGCGACTGGTGGTCATTGCTGGTGGTTCTGCACGCGATGTACGGCACCCGCCGCTTCGTGGACTTTCAGAAAGAACTGGGTATTGCCCGCAACATTCTGTGCGACAGATTGGCGAGGCTGGTAGACAACGAGGTTCTGAAGAAAGTGGAGGTTGGTGAACACGGTTCCCGCTGCGAGTACCGGTTGACCGAGAAAGGCCGCGACCTCTTTCCGATTGTGGTTGCACTTCGGCAATGGGGTGATAAGTGGAATCCGGCGCCGGAACAGACACCACTGGATCTTCGCGACCGGGAATCCGGAGAGCCTATCCAGCCAATCACCGTACAAAGCGCTGATGGCCGGCCGCTGTCCGTGCGCGACGTTCTGGTGAAGGAATTGGTGCCGAAAGTCGATTCAGCAAAGAAAAAAGCGGTGTAAACACCGCTTCCTCTCAGTGGCTAGGCGAAAGCTTCCCAACCGATCCGCCCTGAAACAGCGATTTCACTTTGGCCACCAGGGCAGCCATTTGTTCCGCGATGTATTCGGAACGCTGTTCGTGCGCCAATCTCATGTAGTACGCAACATCTACTCTGCCAGCGGCGTCTAGTTTAACGTTTTGCTTATTCATAATCGTGTCTCCTCGTTTCGGAACTTAGAACTCTGTATGGGTGTAATGGTAAGGAAGCCACCGCCGTTGAAAAAGCGATCATTTCTAACGATACTGCTGAATATATTTCATGCTTAGTAGAAACCGAGATGCGACACCTGCCCCCCCTGAAAGCCTTGCGAGTTTTTGAGTCATCCGCCAGAAATAGAAGCTTTGTGGCTGCATCAGAGGAACTCTTTGTCACCGCTTCAGCGGTGAGTCACCAGGTTAAGACGCTTGAGAATTTTTTAGGTGTTTCCCTATTCAACCGCAGCGGTCGGAAGGTTGAGCTGACACCGGCGGGAGAGCGATACCTGGCTTCGGTAAAACACGCCTTTGACGAAATCGAAATGGCAACACAGCGCCTAACGGCGACCCACGAGCCCAACGTCGTCAAGATCAGCGTGGCCCCCAACTTCCTCACCCGTTGGCTGATGCCACGCATGACCCGTTTTCGCGATCTCTATCCCGATATCGAGCTGCAGATCAATGCCTCAATGGGCTTGCTGGATTTCAATCAGACCAACACCGATATGGCGGTCTATTACGGCAACGGCGAATGGGATGACATTGAAGTACACTTCCTGCGCGAGGTGCTGTTGGTGCCGGTGTGCAGCCCACAACTCATGAACAGCGGGCCACCGTTGGAAAAACCCGAGGATCTGGAACACCACACGCTGATCTACGTGAGTAAGCGCCAGTGGGAATGGGAGAACTGGCTGCACAAAGCGGGCGTCGACTTTATCCAGCCCAAGGGTAGCCTTCAACTGTCCAGTGGGCAGTTAGCCACTGCGGCCGCGCAAGAAAGTCTAGGGGTAGCCCTGGCCGATCTCACACTCACTTCGCGGGAGATCAACTCCGGCCAATTGGTGGTTCCGTTCGATATCCGACTGGATACCCACAAGGCCTTCTACCTCGTCTTTCAGAAGCATCGTCCTTTGAATGCGGGCATGAAGGCTTTTAAGGAATGGCTGATGAGCGAGATGAAGATTTCAGATCCAGAGGCAGCTTAAACCAAGCCACCTCTGGCAAAAAACTCTGAAGCGATGTAAACACCGCTTTGTGCTGCCAATCAATCAGGCTGAACGGCGCGCCTGGCTCGGTCCGCCACTCGCGTTACGACCACGCCCGCCACTGCGGCCTGCTGGACGGCCATTCTCACCACCAGGGCTTCGGCCACCACCACCGCCATTTCGGTTCCGTGCGCGGCTGGAATCGGCTTTTGCCTTGGGCTTAAGCGGCAGATTGTTCTTTGGCTCAAAGCCTTCAATCTCTTTCCGCGGCAGCTGCTTTTTAATCAGCTTCTCGATGCCCGCCAGCATCTTCCCTTCATCGGCACTGACCAGCGACAACGCATGGCCGCTCTCACCGGCCCGACCAGTACGACCGATGCGGTGCACGTAATCTTCCGGTACGTTTGGCAACTCGAAATTCACTACCTGGGGTAGCTGTTTAATATCGAGGCCACGAGCGGCAATGTCGGTGGCGACAAGCACACGGATATCGCCCTGCTTGAATTCGGATAACGCACGGGTGCGTGCGCCCTGAGACTTGTTGCCATGAATGGCGGCGGCGGTAATGCCGTCCCGCTCCAGCTTCTGGGTCAGGCGGTTGGCGCCGTGCTTGGTGCGAGTGAATACCAACACCTGTTCCCAGCCATTGTCCCGCACCAGCTTGCTTAGCAGCGCGGTTTTCTGACTCTGATCCACCGGGTAAACGGACTGTTTGATAGCTTCCGCAGAGGTATTCCGCGCCGCGACTTCGACCTGAACCGGATCGTTCAAAAGGCCGGTGGCCAGCTTGCGGATCTCCGGAGAGAAGGTAGCGGAAAACATCAGGTTCTGACGTTTCGCCGGCAACATCGCCAGGATCTTTTTGATGTCACGGATAAAACCCATGTCCAGCATGCGATCGGCTTCGTCCAGCACCAGCACTTCCACTTCATCAAAACGCACCGCGTTCTGCTGATACAAATCCATCAAGCGGCCCGGTGTGGCAACCAGCACGTCCAGCCCTTTGCGCAGCTTCATCATCTGCGGATTGATTTTCACCCCGCCGAATACCACGGC
Organism: Marinobacter sp. CHS3-4; assembly: GCF_030053415.1. Taxonomy (GTDB): domain Bacteria; phylum Pseudomonadota; class Gammaproteobacteria; order Pseudomonadales; family Oleiphilaceae; genus Marinobacter. The sequence continues at coordinate 292,783 of NZ_JASGBJ010000001.1, read as the reverse complement.
GGATTTGGTGGGCAGATATCGGCTGTATAGGGCAACGCTGTCGTGCACCTGGGCCGCCAGCTCACGGGTTGGGGTCAGAATCAGCGCCCGCGGGCCCTTGCCAGCGCGTGGTGACGCAGAAAGTCGCTGCAACAATGGCAGCGTGAAACCGGCGGTTTTACCCGTGCCGGTCTGGGCTGCGGCCATCACGTCCTTACCGGAAAGCACGGCAGGAATGGCCTGAGCCTGGATGGGGGATGGGGTTTCGTAACCCTGATCGGTGGTGGCACGCACCAGCTGCTCGGAAAGGCCGAGTGAAGAAAAACTCATATTGAATAAACTCTTGATAATTCAGCTCCATCGCCCTGTAACGGCGGAGAGCAGAGACCATGATTGTCATGGCAAAAAAGACGACTACAGTCACGCAGCTTTAAGCGGTGACGTCCTCTGACAGGTCGTATGGAGGTTCGCACGGCGGGCCTATGGCCCTGAATTGCGGAAATCCCTAGAGGCAGGATGATGAGCACACTAACAGAATGCCCGGGCAATAGCTATGAATTACGTTAGCGGGTAGCCGCGTTCGCAAACTTACCCAGAGCACCAGACACTTTTTTCAGTACCTTGTCACAGCCCTCAATACCGTGACGTTGATCCAGGTACGTCGGATCATTGAAGCCCAGCCAGACCTGTCCGGCTTCGTCTTCCCAAATCAACGCCTTTTGCGGCAGATCAATGGCAACGCGCTGCGAACATTGCATCAAGGCTGTGCCGACTTTCGGATTTCCGAATATCACCAATTCTGTGGGCCGCAATTCCAGACCCACGCTGGCGGCATTGTCCGTGTGGCTGATGCGATTCATCACGGTCATGCCTTTCTCCTCAAGCGCAACCACCAGGCGATCTGCCGTGTCAGCAACGCTGTGGTTACTCTCGAAAGTCATTACGCCCTCTGATGCCAAACTGCACAGCGGCAGAAGCAAAGTAAACACGAATGCACACATTCTTGTAGAGGCTTTCATACAAACTCCCTTTGGAATCTCACCTGCCAGCATAGGCCAGTTTCGAGCGGTCTGTAGGCCAACATGATACATTGAAGGAAAGGTTACGTAGTTTTACCTACAAATTCCCGGCCCAGAGGTCTCCCATGACTCGAGTCACCCATCGGAGCCTGACCCATAAGCTCCTGAATTCCGCATCGGTCACTGTTTCGGTGCTGGCCTTGATGATGGCCGGGTGCAGTCAGCCATCTTCAGAAACCACCGCAGCTACACCAGGCTTGAAAAGTCCGGAAGAAACCGGCGTGCTTCAGGTGGCCACCCGAAACGGCTCAACGACCTACTATCTGGATCGACACGAGAACCCGATTGGCCCCGAATTCAGCCTTGTAGAGAAATTTGCCGAAAGCAAAGGCTGGACGGTGGAGTGGACCATGCACGAATCCACGGCTGAGGTACTTGAGGCCCTGGAGTCTGGCAACACCCATTTAGCCGCTGCGGGTCTGACCCATTTGCCGTCTCGAACCGAGAAATTTGCTCGTGGCCCCGCTCACACCGAAATCACCCAGCAACTGGTCTGTCACCGGGAGCAACGCCCCATGCCGAGGCTGCCCGAAGAGATTCCCGGCGTGGAAATCCGCGTGACCGCCAAATCCAGTTATGTGGAGACCCTGAACGCGCTGTCTGGTGAACACGAGGGCATCCAGTTTTCCGAAGACGATGAACTGACCACCGAAATGCTGTTGTCCGAGGTGGCCGAACAGGATCTGGATTGCACAGTGGCCGATTCCAACATTGTTCAGGTCATGCGTCGCCATTTCCCGCACCTTGAGGTTGCCATGAACCTGACCAGCGGACAGAACCTCGGCTGGTACTCGCCCACTGCCTTCAAAGACATCGCGGACACCTCGCACGAGTGGATGAACAGCCGCGAAGGTGACCTTGCCATCGGTGAGATGGAAACCCGTTATTACAGCTACATTGGTGAGTTTGACTTTGTAGACCTGCGGGCGCTGAACCGTCGGATTGACGATCGGTTGCCAGAATACAAAGAGAAATTTCTTGCGGCTGAAGAGAAAACCGGCATGCCAGCCGACCTTCTGGCGGCTTTGTCCTACCAGGAATCCCATTGGGACCCAACAGCGATCTCGCCCACCGGCGTTCGCGGCATCATGATGCTGACCCTCAACACCGCAAGGTCTCTGGGCGTTACTAACAGGCTGGATCCGGAAGCCGCGATTGATGGGGGTGCGCGATATCTGGCTGATCGCCACCGCCGCCTGCCAGAAACGATTCCGGAGCCGGATCGCACGTTCCTGGCCCTGGCCAGCTACAACATTGGCCGCGGACACTTGCTGGACGCACGCCAACTCGCACGGGAGCTAGGCAAAAACCCGGATTCCTGGGAAGACATGGCCAAAGTACTGCCCTTGAAAGCGGACAAGCGCTATTACCCCAGCACCCGCTACGGCTATGCTCGCGGTTACGAGCCGGTCCATTACGTACAACGCATTCGCAACTATCGTGACGTGATTCAGGGGGCGTTTGAATGAACCGGATTCTGCGCCTGCTGGCATGCCTGCTTCTCTTCCTGCCAGCCCTTGCGGCCGGGCAAGCAGAGGAAGAGCCGATACGCGTGGGTATTACCGAGGTGCCGCCTTTTGTCATGAAATCGGACAACGGCGAATGGGAAGGCATCAGTATCGACTTGTGGCGCCAGGTAGCCGATAAACTGGATCGGAAGTACGAATGGGTGCCCCTTTCCTTCAACGACCTGCTAAAACAGGTCGAAAGCGGACAAATTGATGTGGCGGTTGGTGCCTTGACCATGACCGCCGCGCGGGAGTCCGTCTTTGATTTCACCCATCCGTTCTATCAGACCGGCCTATCCATCGCCATTCCTCCGGCACCGGAGCAGGGCCTGATGGCCAGCCTGCTAGGGCTATTGAGTTGGGATTTCTTTAAAGTCGTGATGTCTCTGGGCGCCCTGCTGCTGGGTGTAGGATTCGTACTCTGGCTGGTCGAGCGCAAACGCAACCCGGAGCAGTTTGGTGGTTCGGCCGCTGAAGGCATTGGTTCCAGTTTCTGGTGGGCCGCGGTGACCATGACCACGGTTGGCTACGGTGACAAGGCGCCGGTATCGCTGGCAGGGCGCTTTGTCGCGCTGGTCTGGATGTTCGCCGGTTTGATCATGGTAGCCAGCTTCACGGCGGCTATCACATCGTCACTGACGGTGAACAATCTGCGCTCTCAGATCCAGGGCCCGGAAGACCTGATCCAGGCAAAAGTGGCGACCATTGCCAACACCGCCAGCGAGGAGTATCTGCAGGATCAACGCATTCGACACGAGGAATATCCCAACCTGACCGAAGCGATGATGTCTGTCGTGAGGGGCGAGACCGACGCCGTGGTGTACGACCGCGCCTTGCTGCAATATCGCAACCTGCAACTGGGCAGCGACCGTCTCACCCTGCTGCCCGCCGTATTCCAGAAGCAACTCTATGCGCTGGCGTTGCCGGCCGACAGCAACCTGCGGGCACCTGTCTCAGAGGCGATTCTGACCGTCACCGAGGCAGACAACTGGCAGGGCAACGTGCGTAAATACCTGGGACAGGATTGATCTGAGCCTGCTGGCGAGAGCCAGATCACGCCCCTCAGTAGACCGGCTCGTAACCTTCGGGCCGGGTCTTAAACCGCTTATGCAGCCACAGATACTGGTCCGGGTACTCCCGGACCGTATTTTCAATGTATTGATTCCAGGCCGCCGTGTCGGCTTCAGCGTCCTCACCGAATCGTTCCTGGATCGGCGAAAACCGGACCTGGTAGCGCCCATCCGGCAGCCTCAAATGACTGACAAATATCACCGACGCCCGTGACACCTTGGCGATGTAACTGGGGGACGTCACGCAGGGCGCGTCCATGTTGAAAAACGGCGAAAAAATCTCGGTTTTATCACCCAGATCCTGGTCGCAGGCAAACCAGACCTCACCGCCTTTTTTCAGAAAGGACACCATCGGCCGTAATTCCCGTTTGGTGAACGGCTGAATGCCGAAATGGCGACGACGACCACGCTCAATCATCCAATCGATCACCGGGTTGCCATTCGGACGGTACATATAGCCCGGCTTGGACAGATGGCAGGCGATCAGCGGCAACGCAAAATCGAAAATACTGTAATGGCCGCCGATCAACAGCACACCGTTGCCGCGTGCCTGTGCTTCACGAAGGTGTTCGAGACCCTCGATGTGAGCATTTTCGCAGTACACCGACACATCTCGCCACCAGGCATGCAGGCTCTCCAGAAACCCGCGAGTACACGCGACAAAATTATCCTGGATAAGTTGGTTCTTTGACGCCTCGCTGAGCTCCGGCATGCAAACGATCAGGTTCTTGTCTGCGACTTTACGGCGGGAGCGCATTTTGCGCTCCAATAATCGCCCCAGCCAGGCACCAAACTTCTGTTTGGTGCTCATAGGCAACAGAGACAGTAGATAAAGCACGAAAACCGCCAGCCAGGAGGGCCAATGCACGGGGTGCCAGAGCGGCCGGTTTCTATTGCGTTTTTTGCGGGACATGATGAATCTTGCGATGAAACGTGAACGTCGAAGCCTGACACATATTCAAAAAAAATGTTGATGACTGGCGCTCAATAGATGGGGGCAGACCCTTCGGGACGGGTTTTGAAGCGCTTGTGCAACCAGAAGTACTGCTCTGGCCTGTCTCGAACTGTCTTTTCGATGTATTGGTTCCATGCCCGAGCGTCGGCCTCGGCGTCTTTGCCGAAACCCTCTTGAATCGGGGAATAATCCACCCGGTAGCGATTGTTCTTTGTTCGGTAGAAGCTTACAAAGATGACCGAAACAGCGGCCTCTCTCGCAATGTGGGTCGGTCTGTCGATGCACGGTGCCTCGACACCCAGAAACGGAATGAAAAACTTTGTCTTATCGTTGAAGTCCTGGTCACAAGCATAGGCGACCTGACCGCCATTCTTCAGAAACGCCACCATCTCTTTGCCCTGAAACTTGTCAAAGCCGGTCATATTGTCGTGGCTGTGGCGGCGGCCTCGTTCAATCATCCGATCTACCACCGGATGGTCATTGGAACGATACATATAGCCGGGTCGCTCTGCGGGGGCGAGAAACAGATGAAAACCCAGCTCAATTAGACTGTAATGGGCCGTGATCAAAAGTACACCTTTACCTTTCGCCTGTGCCTGTTGCAGGTGCTCCAAGCCGACATAGTCTGTTCTTGAAGTAACGTCGAACAGCGGGTGCGACCACAGATGAACGCTGGCCATCAGCCCCCGACTGACTTCAACAAACGTCTGCCGAGCCACCTCATCAGTATGCTCGGCAGACCAGTCTGGAAAACACGCTTTCAGGTTCTGACGGGCAACTTTCGCTCGGGATTTCGCCACCCGGTAAAGCCTGTTGCCCAGCCACTCACCAAACGCTTGCTTGCTCTGAAAGGGCAACAACGAAAATAGGTAAACGATGCCCATGCAGAACCAGGCCAGCCAGTAGCGCGGGTGCCATAGGCTCGGCGACGGGTGTCTGCTCTCTCGTGGTTTATTCAATACAGTCTCTCAAGGGGCTGAGCCAGGTAACTAAGCCATTCGGGCGTTCAGTTGATCCGTCACAGACCAGGCCGTCGACGAGAACTGGAGATACCCATCCTCGATTGGTCCATACCGCAACGTCTTGATGTCCTCTTTGTAATTCTGCGTCACTCGCCATGGGTCTTCCAACCCTTGCCGTGGCAGCCGGTCGTCGGCGCGGCGGATGTATCCAGAATCGAGCCCGCCCATCACCGTATCGTCAGCACGCTGATCACTGGTTTCTCTCGGAACGCACACCGAAAGACCCTTTGCATCCATGTGGTTGAGCAGTCGGCAAAGGTATTCGGCTGCAATGTCGACCTTCAGCGTCCAGGATAGATTGGTGTAGCCAAAGATCATACCTGCGTTTGGCACGCCTTCTACCATCACATTCTTATAAATCACCTTGTCACGCAGAACCACAGGCTTACCGTCAATGATCATGTCTACACCGCCAAGCATCTGGATGTCCAAACCGGTGGCAGGAATCACGATGTCGGCGTCCAGCTGCTCACCGGACTTCAGTCGGATCCCATTGGCGTTGAAACTCTCAATGTGATCGGTCGCCATGGACACGCTACCTTCGCGCAGGCATCGGAACAGGTCGCCGTCTTTCACCACGCACAAACGCTGATCCCAGGGATTATAGCTGGGCTTGAAATGGCGCATGTCCACTTTGCCGTCGAGCTGTTTGCGCACGGTATTGAGCATCCACTTGCGCATCATCTGAGGGCGCTTGCGCGACAGATTAAAGAGCAGTCGGGCGATGGTGATGTTGCGAGCCCGAGTCAGCCGATAGGCAAGCTTTGCCGGAAGCACTCTCTGCAGGAAGCTGGCGATTCTGTCGTTGGACGGTAACGGCATCAGATAGGTGGGCGACCGCTGCAGCATGGTCACGTGGCTGGCTTTCTCTGCCAGCGTCGGCACCAGCGTGATGGCGGTGGCACCGCTGCCAATCACCACAATCCGCTTGTCCGCGTAGTCCAGATTTTCTGGCCAATGCTGGGGATGCACCATCCGGCCCTGGTACTGATCTTCATTGGGGAAGTCAGGCTTGTAGCCGGCATCGTAGTTGTAATAGCCGGTGCAGCCGATCAGGAAACCGGCGGTGAACTGCTCGGTCTCACCCGTGGCGTCGTTCACGGCGGTCAAAGTCCAGCAGCAGGCCTCGCTCGACCACTCGGCTCGTTGGACGGCCATGCCGAAGCGGATGTGAGGCATGACATCGTATTCGTCTGCGGTCTCGGTCACGTAGCGCTTGATGGAGGGGCCATCGGCCAGCACCTGGCTGCCCGTCCAGGGGCGGAAATTGTAGCCGAACGTATACATGTCCGAGTCCGACCGTATGCCGGGATAGCGAAACAGATCCCAGGTGCCGCCCAGATCCTCACGGCGCTCCAGAATGGTGAACGATTTGCCCGGGCATTCCCGGCGCAAATGGCAGGCCATGCCAATGCCGGACACACCCGCGCCTATGATCAATACGTCTACGTGTTTTTGCTTCATTGCCATGGTCCACACCGGTCTTTTTATTATTCACGTAAACCCAGACTAGCCCGGAGCAAGGAAGCGGGAAATTGGCCCAATCACACCTATCCGCCGACGTTTCAGCCAGTTTCGATTTCCCGCTAATAAGAATGCTTGATGGCCTGATCTAACCACATCCGTGCCAGATGGTCGATCAACGATACTGGCGGATCAATTCCAGCAACTGGGATTGAAAATCGGGGTTGGCCATGACGCTTTCAACAAGCTCGATGATTTCATCGGCATGGGGGTTTTGACGAGACACCCCAAGGTGGAATGGAATCGGGGATTCGGAGATAAAACCGACTTCCTGCATTCTGAGCGCATCTAGATACCCCAGTTGCTGCGCCATATAACGGGCATGTTCCGGAGGCATAACGATGAAATCCCCAGCACCACGCCGAAACAGAAGATGCATCTTCGCGACTATATCCTGCCCGTCAATCCGTTGAAGATACCCGGGTATGTTTTCTTCTTCCCAGGAGGAGCCACGCTCAACAATCACCGTCAACTCAGCCAAATCATCAAAGCCTGTCGCCGACGAGATCACTTTCGCCGCAGCGCTGTCTTTGTCATACACCAGATTGCCATAGTTCTGCAGGTAAAGCGGATCGGCGGTGAACAGCGCGTACTTCTTGCGATCGTCCGATGGATAGGTGAGCAAACCATCACTTCGCCCATTCTCAACGTTGTACTGGGCCCGCGCCCAGGGAAAAGCCACGTGTTCCGCCTCGTATTCTGGAATGAAGCTGAACACCAGCTCAACGATATCTGGCAAAAGCCCAGCCGCCTCCTCATTCACCGCGACACTATAAGGCGGCGAAGTGTCACTGTAAGCAAACTCCAGATCTGTGTGCGCCAGGGCTTTGGCGGGGAAAAACAGCAACAACACCCAAACGATCAAATGGCGACACACAAGTCGATCAGCCTCCGACGAAGATTGAAATTGGCCCAATAGATTACCTTCATACACCCGGACACCGTCGTCGTAAAGGGCAATGTGAATCTGGCTTTCCTCACCGGTGTGCCAGCGCGTAGTCGATCGCTGCACGCACCGCTGTTACCTGAGCAGCATTGCATTGCTCTGTGGTTACACAGGCGCTATCCGGATAGACCTCGGTGGTGGTTCGGTATGGGGCACTGGTCATGCTCGCACACAGGCCCAATTGCTTGAGCGGATATTGAATAACACCCCGGGCCGCCACGGGTGAACCGAAAATCTCGCCCTTGTCATCCGCCGGCGCGATATGGGTGACCTTCTCCACCGCCCCAATCACCGCCTGCTGGAATTCAGGTTGGGGATGCTCACTGTCATCAACAACATAGAAACCGTCTGGAATGCCGCCTGGCTCGAAGGGTTTGCCATCGCGGGCCGCCAGCGCGGGGCGAAACTCGGTTTCGTCGGTATCGGTGGTTTCATGCAGGTCGATGTGCAGCAGAACCCGATCCTGAATGGGGGCCACCCGTCGCATCAACGCGATTGCCTCTTCAGCCTGGCCGTCAACACGGAACGAACGGTTTGGATCAACGGCGTTCGCGTTCCAGCGATGGATACGCTCATAGGCCCAGGGACTGACGCAAGGTGCCACCAGAAGGTTTACCTGGCCCGCGTATTTCTCCCCATGCTGCTCCAGAAACTGGAGCGCACCATGAACGCCGCTGGTCTCATAGCCATGCACCCCGCCGGTGATCAATACAACCGGCAGATCGTCGCGCCAATCGCGGCTGTGGATTGCCATCAGCGGATAGGTGTCGTCGCCGTAGTCGAGACGGCCATACTCGTCCACGTCGAAGCGCGAACGCAGGCGCTCAACCACACTCAACACATCGGTCTTATAGCTGCGTTGCCAGGTTTGCCGTGACAACCACTCAGCGCGCTCGGCGTCACTCCAGGGAATACCGGGCGTACCAATGGGATAGAATCGGGAAGGCGAATTCACAGCGCATGCTCTCCAGTGATGGTGGGTTCGGGCGGGAATTCTAGCATTCGAATCTTAATAAGCTCAGCATCCGGTTCGTTTGCAAGGGTCAGGTTTTGAAGATCAGATAACTGCCCGTTCCGATCATGACACCACCGATGGTTTTCTGATAAACGCCGGTAAATCTGTGATCACGTGCGATGCTGGCCACTTTGGCGCCCAACAGTGCATAGGCAACTTTAACGCCGCCCACAGCTATGATGGTGATTGCCACAATCAGTAAAATGTCCCGAATATCGATGGCTGCCAGATCAATAAACACCGGGAAAAGACTCGCATAGAAGAGAATCGCTTTGATATCGCCCAGGGTCAGAGCGAAACCCGCCATCAAGCTGGTGACCAGACTTTTTGGCTGGTTCGAACTGAACGGTGCTTGAAGGGGAGCAGAGTTCGCAGTCATCAGCTTTACCCCGAGCCAGATCAAATAAAGCCCGCCGATCATTTTCACGACAACGAAAAAGCTACCCAGCACCTCGGCCACTGCTGACAAGCCTGCTATCGCAAGGGCGATAAAGAGTAGGTCGCCCAGCACGATACCAATACCGACCGCGATCCCATTAGCTGGACCCAAAGTCGCTGAACGAGCGACCACCAAGGCAACGCTGGAACTCGGCAAAGCGGCGAGCAAAGCCATAATTCCGAACAGTATGATTGAATCTATGAAGGTCATGTCAGTGCACGTCTGTTTTTATACCTGATGCCGTTGTCGAGCGTGATCATTTTACTTTTTGGACAGCCGCCCCAGTTTCATCAACCCTCTGGATTCGTCCATTCCCAAGATATTCGAAGAATCGTCCTTCATCATCTCGGAAAACCTCTCCAGTATTGATGACCGTCTGCCTTGACGATATGACCTTCAGTTCCCCAGTGTTCTGGTTGAGCAAATAGAGAACACCTGCCGAGGTTTCAAAAAGCGAAAAGTTGGGAGTGGCTGACAACGTCGTGTTGTCGCACCCCGCCAGAACCAGAGCTGTCAAAAGTATCAATAATCTCATCCGCTACATGCTCCAGGCGATTTTGTTGCGCAGATCCTCGACAGACCTCTTAACTGGCCCAGCAACGGCAATGTAGAGAAACGAAGACTCTTGGTCATGTTCAACGCATTTCACCGCCGCCCTGTTGGTTCCCGAGTTGCCATACACATAAGTACCGTTTCGAACCACCGACGAGAAATTAAGTGCATGAAGAGACGCCACTCCTCTCTGTGCACAGATCTCTGCAGAAACATTCAATACTTTATGATGCGACCAGAGGTGCGGTGGAGCACTGGACTGTGCTGAGTGCGCACGCGATGCAGCAACTTTTTGCTCGCTTCCGAAGTCTGGCAAGGTAAAATTCGAAATCCAAAGATGAAATCCAAAATTCATGGCAATACCAGCAACAATAAGCGCATAGAACAAGAACAGGCGATCTCGATAACGGTCGAGAAGCGAGAAGAACACAAGGCCGACAACCGCGTCGATGAGAAAGTTGAACGGCAACAACAGCAGACCGTATTCAGCCCAACCGAAGAATAGCCCACCCAGAAAACCAAGGATAAGAAAGCTTCCGGCGTAAATGAACGCGGTGGTTATAGGCCGACCATGGTCAAGTAGGTGCTTAATGCAGAAAAATAGTATCGCGAATTTGAGAATCAGGCCCAAAGCAGCATCTCCAAATATCCCTTTCAGAATCAGGCAGATCATCCGCCTTCATAAACGGCCATGATCTTGCAATTGAGGCGAAGCCGCAATGAAAAGGGCCTCTGGCGGCCGTCAGCCACGTACTAAAACGACTTGTTAAAGTCTTTGCTTTGGACCATGCGCAGACAGAAGGTAGTTTGGCGCATAGCCGGTGAACAGGATACTGTCGGAAATATGCCCAGTGACGGTCACTACCGCCGAACCCATTAAAATAGATAATGAGAATGGCCTTACTTTGGCTACCTGATCTCTACTCACTGCTTCATGCAACATAGACTTTTAACGCCAATATTAAGCGGCCGCCTTGGAGCGCAGCGGAAAGGCGGTCCGGTGGAGGCCCGTCAGGGCCGGAACGTACTTGAATAACTGGTTATGAGTTCCTGATATCTCTGACCCTTTTAATTATTTCTTGGACCACCAAAAAGACGAACATCAGTATAAATCCGCCCCAAGCTAGGACGCTGTACCAAAACTCCGTCGGATCCTCGGACAATTCATGACTGCCCCGATTACGCCTCCCGAAGGCGCTGATATCACCATCCAAATACCCACTGACTGCGAGAATGAGCAAAACAGCCAACAAAATCACTGAAACAACGCACAAGCCAATAAGCTGAAATATTTTTCGTTCTTTCTCTTTGCTCATATTGAGCTCTCATAACGCCGAAGCACAGCGGCGCCACGACAGTGGCGTCCGGTGGCCGAAGTCCACGTACTGCTGCGACTGGTTATATGGTTCATTGGTATCCGGAATGCTCTTCAATGTTTTCATGAGCCTTTTTCAAGATTCGATAGCATCTATTTTGAGAAGGCTCGAACGGCTTCAATTCGCAGATATTTTCGACATCCTCCACGCTATGTTTTAGGAGGAGAACCAGCATACTTCTAACTTGCTCAAGAGGTCTGTCCTTAGCCTCGGTTGCTTCGATCAAATGGTTAAACATAGAGAGGTTTGTGATGGCATCATCTCCTACAAACTCATTCATTTGGCGTAGCTGTGTAGCCATGTGGGTTTGATAGACTTCAAGTAATTCACTAATTTCTTTTTTAGTAAATTCGACGTCCTCTTTTGAATGCCCATAGCTAGATGACACCACGAAAAACTGGATTGCCATCACTAAAAACGCAGATGTTGACTTCATAGGTACTCGCGAATCTCTTTCCATATAACGCCAAGCACAGCGGCGACACGCCAGTGGCGTCCGGCGGCAATCGGCCGTGTACTGATGCGCCTTGTTATAGTCGCCCAGAGAACTTCCTGTACAGTTCTTTGGCATAGATTAGATTGCAAGCCATCGTGAACAGGACAACAGCAACAGTTGCGAATTCTGCCTGGTGCAGCTGGAAGATTCCCCGCCATGCAACCTCACCATCGCTTACGTCATAGATCATTCGTACGCATATCAAATTGACCATCAGTATTAAGAGATGCGAACCCAAAGTGATTCTGTAATCGCCCATTCTGAGATCTCGAAGTGCTATAACGCCAATGTTCAGCGGCCGGTTTGTAGGCGCTACCGCGCTGTAAAACCGGTCCGGTGGAGGCCCTTCAGGGCCGGAACGCACTGCAACTACTGGTTATGCGCGAACGGTGTGCCTAGTAGCGAAAGTGCGAAGAACCCAACAAAAATCCAAATCGCGCAAAGCCGAACTTTGTCGAGCTTAACCATGACATTGAGCTTTGATCCGCTCACAAATTCCTGGGCCCATTCGTGACGGTAGCCTCCCCACACTGCCAACCCAATCGCAACGCCCTTCTCTTTAGCTTTTTTCCAATCAACATAAGCGATAGACAGCAATTGAATTGCTATGTGACAAATCACGAAAACCACTATCGCAAAAACTGGCAGGAAGCTAGTTATTTGCATCCTTCATCCCCAGGGTATAACGCTCGGCTCTGCGGCTGGTAAAAGTGGAGGCGAAGCCGGAGCTTTTACCAGTCCGATAGTAGCCGCTTGTTATGTGGCTCAGCGGTCATGTTTACTCCGAACAAGACTGGGAAAGATTTTTCCAAGCCCTTTCTTACCTGCAACACCGTAAACCACGAAAATAAGCCCCAAGAACAGAATCGAGACACCCGAAACAACCGAGGCCGTTGAAGTAGACAGCATCAGGATGCTGCCAATAACGAATAATACTCCGACTACTGTTCCCAACACTCTAATGATCATCCACTTTGCTCTTTACTCGATCCCTGGGATAGCCGTATAACGCTTTTGTTTAGCGGCGCCCTGACAAGGGCGTCCGGTGGACGGCCGCCAGGCCGGGAACAGACTTAAGCGACTTGTTATAACTATTTGCGGAGTGACGCATGCGCTCCGACCCATGATCTCCATGAAACGGAGTAGAGCAGGTCACACCCCCAGTATTTAATTCAACTGCTACCTAGCTGAGGGTTTCTCAGCTTTGCTGCAGCGCCTCACAGTCCGTTGGAACCTCCAGGCCTAGGTTCGAACTGAACCGAGCCAACACATCATCCCGCCAAGCAAATGCATCGGCGATAACACCCTTTTCGTAGGCTTCAACACGGCTTCTGTCTTCAAATGCGTCCTCTGTTACAGACATAACACCGGCGCCACCCACAGAATCGTCGCCAAGCAGGCCTATACCAACAATCTGATCCTTAGCTTCAATAAATGCCCAGCCTGTGCTTCGATAATTCCGGCTTGAAGGCTCGTCCCGACCGTCTATTTTCCAGCGGACAAAATCGGTGGGTTCACGATAGGTTAGGGAGTCGTATTCCGTCAGACCACTTGGCACACTGACAGTAATCAACGGCTTGGCCCTTCTTTCTGCTGCGCTCAGCCGCGCGCTGCCCGGCCTACTTTGCCCTTTCTCATTACGGATACTGACCGTTTTGCCGTCATTTCGGACAAAAATACGGCACCTGCCATCAGAGTGCTGGATAACCTTGACACCATCAATATTTGCCCCTAGCTCCGGCTCACTTGTCACCGAGGACACGTCGGCACCGAGGAGAATGTCGATATAGCGGCATTTGCCCCACTGCCGCGTGATGCGTCCCCTGCATCGATCATAAAACGCGCCCTCAATGATCTTCCCTTTAGGGCTGTAGTAAATCCAATCCGCCTCTTTTGGAGACTGTATCAGCAAGGCAATCAACGCCCCGGCCACGGCGAGAAAAGTTAAAGACCGCCCAACGGTTTTGAGATTAGTTTTCGGCGTATGTGTGTCCATTCAATCGAATCCTTATATTGATCTCGCCTTGCTCTAGGTTGACTCTGTATTTATCCGATCAAAACTTCAGCCTCTCGGTCCAACATAGGCCGTTATTATTTAAGAAAGTGGAGCACGCTCCAATGACACAATCACAGCGCAAATGAAGCTCCCGGCTCCCATTTAACGCCAGCCATAAGCGGCGCCCTGACAAGGGCGTCCGGTGGAGGGCCGTAGGCCCGGAACGTACTACAACTACTGGTTATACATGAGGTTACCACCCTCACCAGCTCCAAACTTTGGCTATACCGCGCCAGACACCCCCGAGAATAGATGGAAAGAGTTGCGGGAGCAGCAAGGCCAACACAGCAAAAACGATGATACAGGTGACGAGGTAACTACTACTGAGAAAGCCATCCCAATAGACGGCCAGCTCTAAGTTGACCCAGAGCCAAACGAACGCTGCGGTTGGGATAGAGAAAAACAGCGATGCGAATAGACTGATCAACCTTGATTCAATCGGCCCACCTTGGCCGCGATTCCTTGCCATGATCGATTACTTCCTTGTGTATAACGCCCGGCCCACGCGCCGGTTTGGAGCCGCGAAGCGGCGGAAAATAGGTCGCTGTGCAGCAGATTGTTAAATCCTTTGGCGTACGCTATCCTGACCATGTTCAACATCCTGTACAGGAGCAACCTCATGGATGCCATTAGCTACACAGCCGCTAGAACCAATCTAGCAAAAACCATGGAGCAGGTCTGTGAAGACCACTCCCCTGTGATCATCACCCGGAGCAAGTCGCAGTCAGTGGTAATGATCTCCCTCGAGGACTACGAGGCACTGCAAGAAACTGCATACCTTCTGCGCTCACCAAAAAACGCACGGCGTTTGCTGGAATCCGTTGCCGAGCTGGAGCAAGGCGGTGGTCAAGAAAAGGAACTTCTTGAATGAAACTCATCTTCTCCGAGAACGCCTGGGAAGACTATCTGTACTGGCAGAAAACCGACAAAAAGATTCTTAACCGAATCAACAAGCTGATCAAAGAGACCAAGCGAGAACCGTTCGAAGGTGTTGGCAAACCAGAGCCCCTCAAACACAGCCTCGCCGGGTACTGGTCCCGCCGGATCAACGAAGAACACCGAATAGTTTACAAAGTCACGGATGACGCTTTGCTAATCGCCCAGCTCCGTTATCACTACTGATTTAACGCTGAGGTAACCGGCGCCGGAGCGCCAGCGGAGGGAACCAAAAGCGGTACGCTTTTGGCGTCCGGTTGACCGACTGGTTATGGCTGCTCATTACGCCTCACGATTCCGATGACTAACTTGCCACAACCGAGAGCCAACAAAAGCATCAATAGAATCTGGACTACGCTAATGGCTATAAAATACCACTGGTATTTGTCTTGGGCTTCTTGTTTGGCTGACGAGAACTTTTTCAGGAAGTCATCATTTTTCATGAGATTCGAAAGCTGCTCTTTCGACATGAACTCCCAGGTTTCAAGATCCCAAGGCTCTGGACCAAGCACGCTCACGCGAATCTCTTTCTCCATCATTTCCTGAAGTGCGCTTCGGCCTGTTTCCAATACAGATTCAACCAAGTTCACGAGCAAGAAAAAGACGAAAATTGTTAAACAAACTTTGAGCTTCACTCGACTTCCTTGTGGCCATAACGCCAGCCATAAGCGGCGCCCTGACAAGGGCGCCCGGTGTAGGGCCAATGGCCCGGAACAACCTTAATGGCATTGTTATACATCTCGACCTCAATGAACCTCTTCGACATGAAATTCAAACCCGCCGATAAACCGATTGAGGATATTGTAGAAAAAGCAGCCAATCACGACAGATATATAGCCGAAAATCAGGTAGAGCAATGGGAAAATAAAGAAGACGAAAGTTGGAAATCCAACGGTGTTTCCGTCTGGCCCCATCGGCGGACCAGCGAGGTTCATCATTAAAATCATGGGTAAGAAAATTGGCAATGTAGCAACTGCCATGAGCACCCCAAAAACCTTTCCATTTTGGTGCGGTAAGAGACGTTTAATCTGTTTTTTCATAGTCAGACTCCATTCTGTGAGTATTCATTTTCCTGGTGTATAACGCTGAAATAAGCGGCGGCCCGACAGGGGCGTCCGGTGGAGGCCGAAGGCCGGAATGTACTTGATTGACTTGTTAACAGGCTGGGCCTAGCCGAGTGCTCGAAGGCTAGCACCGCACCAAAAGCAATTTGACCGCGTTTTCTTTACTTTGCGACCACAATCCGGGCAATCGCTCCCCAGAACAGGATCAAACTTGCCGTCTGATCTTCCATCGCGAAGGTCAATTTGAGTCATTTTCTCTTTGAGCTGAGCTTCGGAAAAACCGGTTGTTCGCTCCAATTCTTCAAACAGCGCGTGGCAAAGAAGCGAGAGACGATCGACCTTTTCCTCTAGCTCGTTGATCGAACGGAGAGCAACCTTTGCATCAATATGCGCCTCGCTGCCCCGTTTTCGATTTTCGATAATTTCTGTCTGCTGAAAAGCATCCCAAAACCAATTCACTACGATCTCCTTAACTGTTAACGCCGGTGCTAAGCGGCCGCTGAAAGCGGTCCGGTGGAGGCCCTCAGGGCCGCAATGAACTTGAATGATTGGTTATGTGGACGACCCACGAAATTTGTCCAAGATTTGCTCCAGTTCATTCTTTGTAGCCGAAACCATTTTTGATAACTCCCTTTCCATCCTATGTGGGTAGCCAATGAGGTTATTGAGAGAGTTGTTGATAGCGAGAAGATAATCATCCTCGCTGGTTCCGTATTGATGGAGTTCCAATATGCCAGGTAAGCGGGACGCGACATCGCGAACTACCTCGCGTTCCAAACCAAATAGCGAGTGAAACTCGCATTCCTCAAAAAAAGGACCGTCCGCAGCGGCATACAAACACTGCCTTACAATATTGAGCTCTTGCTCGGATAGATCAGATAGTGGCATGGCCTCTTTTCACATAACGCAGCAAATAAGCCGACCATTGTAGCGGGGTGAGGGGGTGAGGACTGTGGCATTCGCCACAGCCGCAGCGCCGCGAAAATTGGTCGGATTAATTTTCTTTATTATGCGCGTATATTCCGTGCGCTCTAGTCATTTGCCCCATAAAACCTTAACACTCGATCCACTAGATATAAAAACATTGCCCCCATAATCCCAATACCCAATGGAACACCAGACGTCCCTCCTGGGCTAATAAAAAATATCAGAACTACTACGCCTAACATGCATAAGGCAACAATGATGTGGCCAAGCCATATAAACATTGAACCAAAATAATACAGGGCAGAAGGGACTGGTTCTCCGGCATTTCCACTGGGGCCATGTATATGTTTGCCAGAAAAATTACTTTCAACTATTTCTGTTTGTAAATGATTTTTCTTGCGTTTTCTAAAAGGGGCATAAATTAGAAAACTCCCGATAACTATTACAAGCATGTTAGCTACTATCGAAGCATTTGGGCCTCGGTGAGGCGAAAGAAAAAGACCATATAGTGATGCACCGACCATTACGGCTCCTAGCACCACAACAATTGCATCAGTCACTGATCTAACGATATTCACAACATCCTCCAAGGCCCATAACGCTGATGTTAAGCGGCCGCCTTGTTGGAGCAACGCGTAGACAAGGCGGTCCGGTGGAGGCCCGTAGGGCCGGAACGTACTTGAACTACTGGTTAAAGGCTGCTTGCACCAAAGTATCGCCGGACTGTTTTCTTATGAAACAGATACCAGTAAATCAGGCCAAGAAAAGCTATTAATGTTAAGACCCAATCTAACCTAAACAACAAGGTTGGCTCTGACGCTAAACGCATAGCAAAAATGCTAGTCAAAACAGCAAAGTATATTACGCGAGCGTATTTCACTCTTTTTAAAAGACAAATAGCTCCTGTGCCTATGCTGAGAGCCACTAAGAAAAACTCGATGCCTGCGCCGGAGGACCACCAATCTGCGTATGTCACCTCCTTACCGTCGACGCTAAATCCCCCTATGGGAAAAAGCGTAACCAATGCGCCTACAAGAAAGATGGACCCATGAAGCGCCAGAAGCTTCATGAAAAACGGCATTGCTTTGAAATTACTCCACATATTACTAAACATACCTTTAACGCCTGCCATAAGCGGCGCCCTGACAGGGGCGTCCGGTGGAGGGCCAAGGGCCCGGAACAGACTTAATGGCCTGGTTATGTGTCACATTCGTCTGAAGCTGATTCTACAGAATCAGGAAGGCCAATCTTCGAGGGCACGTGCCACGTGATCAACGGATGTCCCTCGATTGACAATTGATGATAGCTCCTCAGAGACAAGCGTTTAGTGCCCACTTTCTTGATTCTTGACCAAGGGATATACATGTTAGGCATTGCCCAAGATGTAACGTAAATTCCCGCGTCATCTGTCGCAATGTGGCAAAAACCATCCCAAAAAGAACGCCACGGCGTATTAATGGTATGAACAAACCCACACCCAGCCCACTTTGCCTTTAAGTCCGAGCGTTTCTCTGTCTTAAATTCCTCGACGATTTCTGACGCGTCTTTATGCAACCTCCATAGATTTCTAAAGGCAAGGTAGATGGCTAAAACCGCGATAATTGGAATTAGTATGTACATCATCATTCAATGCCAGATTGACACATAACGCCTGGCTCTGCGGTTGGTTACAGTCGGCGACTTTGACGCTGCGAAGCAACGCGAAAAAGGTGCTAACTGTAACCAATCCGTAGCAGCCACTTGTTATGTGTTTTTTAATACCGCTGCACCAATAAAACAAATTGTTGATATTAATATACCTATTAATGGCACTTTGAACCAATAAGCTTTTGCCAAAATAAGATAAAAAACACCAATTACCGCAGGAAAATAGGAAAACCAAATAGATTGCTGAATTAACTCATAGTGTGACCAGCTCAAGGGTATGTAAAAACCCGCCAACATTATACAGCCAATACTATGGCTAACATTAAAACCAACCCAAGCTTTCCATATGGATGTTTCTTTTGTTAAAACTATTGATGCTTCCTTCATTGCTAAAGTAACAGAGGAATCATACGCTTCAAACTTGTTAGTAAACAGAGTTAAAAATAAATGGACTGCACCAAGGATACCCAATATGGCGGCTCCTAATATTAGTAATGTTTGCCCCATAGTTAGACTCCTATTTTGTGCACATAACGCCAACAGCACGCGCGGCTGCGAAATCGAGGCGAAGCCGCAATGTAGTAGCCGTCGCCGTGCCTGTATTTGTTAAGACTAGTTTCGAGGTGGTCTGCTCACGCTTTGACCGCATCAGAATCAGAAAGTGATTTCTTGTACTCGAAAATCGCCCTTTCAGCGTCAATTTCAGATAACTCTGCAACCAGTCGATACCCTGCACGACAGAGCCTAGTTTCATGCCAACGATTTCCATGGGTCCCAAAGACACGAAAAATCACCGCTGCGATAACTATATAGGCGAGTTGCGTAGTATCAGGAGCAATTCCTTGTCTTGACAAAACAGGCGCCATAAACCAGCCGAATATAGCGACAAGAAACACTGCAACTGCGGGCCACCAAAGTTTTTTCGATAATGCCCAAAAACCGCCAAGAAATGCAGCGGGCCACGACCAACCTCGCTTAACCGCGTCGAGTTTTCCTTCAGGGTGAGAATAGATGTAATAGGTATTCATTTTAAGATCACTCCTTTGATCATTGAGGGGGCAAGGATTCTACTTGAACTTGGCAAGGAAAAATAACGACGGGTTCGAACCTTAACAGCAACTAGACCGAATTCTACGTTAATGCAGAAATCTGACTTCTTCATTAATACGTCAAAAGGCAGAACGCACCTTCGGTCAAATTCATTGAATAACAACACCCTACCTCACCAGCTGACTACCCGCCATGTATTCGGTTGACTTCTGTGAAATACCGCCACAATAATACTGTACATTTATTCAGTATTTTCGGGAGCATATTCCATGGATGGAAAAGAGCCGCGTCTGAGAGACCAATTTCGAGCAGTGATTCGCGTCAATCACTACAGCATCCGAACCGAAAAGTCTTACTGGTACTGGATTCGCTTTTTCATCCGCTTCCATCAAATGAAGCATCCCAGAGAGATGGGGCCTGTTCAGGTTCGCGAATTTCTCACTTGGTTGGCGGTTGAACGGAACGTTGCAGCGGCAACCCAGTCATTAGCACTGAATGCGCTGGTGTTTCTTTACGAGCATGTTTTGGGTCAACCGCTAGGTGACATTGACGGTGTTGTACGTTCAAAGAAGCCTCGGAAATTACCCGTTGTTCTTACCCACGAAGAAGCGATGGCAGTCATTCAGAAAATGCCTGAACCAGACGCTTTGATAGCGTCTCTGATGTATGGTGCCGGGCTCCGAGTTTCCAAACCGGGCAATGACATTCGCACAGTTCAGGATTTGCAGGGCTTTGCCGGTGTGCAGAGCCCTTTGGGCTAGACCTGGCGCAGACTGGAGAAGCATAAAAAAGCCCCCGGAGAAGAGGGGGCAAAACACGTGACAGTGTCATAACTGAGTTACTGCGAATGTCTACGCTGTTTCAGTGGCTGATCATCCATGGCCGCATGGACGGGAACATTTTCTTGCCGTCGGCGGTGTAGAACAGCATGGATTTACCATGGCCGTGTTTGACGGAGCCGCAACCGCAAGCGCGGTTGTGGTCCTTGTCGTTCGCCCGCTGATCCGCCGTGGAGAACACCGGTTCGTGCCGGGATTTCTCGTTACGGTCCTCGGCGGCGCGTTTGGCCGGGTCCATGGCCGCAATCTCTGGTGGCAACACAATCACTCTGGGCGACAGCGCCTTACAGGTGGGGCAAGCCACCGGCTTGGCGCTGTCTTCCATGGTCGCCAGCGTATTGAACAGGCCGTGTTCGCGGCATTTGTAGTCATACACGGGCATCGCGTTTACTCCTTATCTTTGGACAGGGGCACGTCCATGCCGCCGCCGGCCATTTTCTTGGGTCCGTCTGCGGATGGGTTGATGTCGAAGTCGAAGATGTCGGTTGGCAGCCACAGTGTGGCGCAGGCGTTCGGGATATCCACCACGCCGCTGATGTGACCTTCCACCGGTGCGCAGCCGAGGATGGCGTAGGCCTGAGCCCGGCTGTAACCAAACTTGGTCATGTATTCGATGGCATTGAGACACGCCTGGCGATAGGCCACGTGTACGTCCAGATAGTGCTGGCCGCCTTCCTCGTCCACCGAGATGCCTTCAAAGATCACGTAGTCGTCATAACGTGGCTTGATTGGGCTGGGCTTGAACACCGGGTTCTTGATGCCGTACTTCCTGATGCCGTCTTTCACCAGATTCACACGCAGGTGAATCCATCCGGCCATTTCGATAGCGCCACAGAAGGTGATTTCGCCGTCGCCCTGGCTGAAGTGAAGGTCGCCAACCGACAGGCCAGCGCCATCCACGTAGACCGGGAAGTACACTTTGGAGCCGCGGGACAGGTCCTTGATGTCGCAGTTACCACCGTGCTCGCGGGGCGGTACGGTACGGGCCGCTTCGGCACCGGCCGCTTTGGCCGCGTCGCCGCTCATTTTACCCATGTGGGCGGTATCGCCATTGGGCAGCGTGGCCAGTTCCGGTACTCGCTCAGGATCAGTCGCCACCAGGCCAGCTTCGCGCTTGTTCCAGGTGTCCAGCAGGTCTTTAGACGGCAGGCAGCCAATCAGACCCGGGTGAATCAAACCGGCAAATTCCACGTTAGGAATATGGCGGGATTTGGTGAACATGCCGTTGAAGTCCCAGATGCTCTTCTGGGCTTCGGGGAAGTGTTCGGTCAGGAAGCCACCACCGTTCTTCTTGGAGAAGAAGCCGTTGAAGCCCCACTGGCTTTCTTCGAAAGCGCCGATGTCGAGGATGTCCACTTCCAGCAGGTCACCCGGCTCGGCGCCTTCCACGCCAATCGGGCCAGACAGGAAGTGCACCTGGCTCAGGTCCACGTCCCGCACGTCGTCAGCGTTGTCGTCGTTCTTGATCTGTCCGCCAGTCCAGTCGTAGCACTCGACAATGAAATCATCGCCGGGCTTTACGGTGGCCACCATGGGGATGTCCGGGTGCCAACGGTTGTGGATGCTGTCGTTCTCGTAAGCCGACTTGTTCAGATCAATCTTGATGATGGTCTCAGCCATGGCGGCCTCTCCTTGTCGTTTCGATGTTGGGTTTGTCTGTCAGTTCAGTATCCGTTGCGGCCCTTGGGCCATGAATACGGCATTCGCCCCGCCCACCTGCGTCAAATGACGTAGGTAAGGCAGTGCGTGCCCTCACACAGCCAGGTAAGACGCCACCTTGGCTTCGTCCACGTCTTCGCGACGTTCTTCGTGCACAATTTCGCCTTTCTCGATCACCAGAATCCGGTCGGCAATGTCCAGGGCAAAGCTCAGCACCTGTTCCGACACCACAATCGACAGACCGCGCTGGTCGCGGATCTCCTTCAAGGTTGCAGCGATCTCTTTGATGATGGAGGGCTGTATGCCCTCGGTGGGTTCGTCCAGCAACAGCAGTTTGGGGTCGCTCGCCAGCGCCCGGGCAATGGCCAGCTGCTGTTGCTGGCCGCCAGACAGGTTGCCGCCACGGCGATTGCGCATCTCCAGCAGTACCGGGAACATGTCGTACAGATCCCGCGGTACTTCGGAACGTTTGGTGGTGGTCAGGCCGGTTTCTATGTTTTCTTTGACCGTCATGGTCGGGAAGATCATCCGGCCCTGCGGAACGAAGCCAAAGCCACTTTCCACCCGCTGGTAGCTTTTGAGCTCCGCCAGCTCTTTGCCTTCCAGGGTGACCTTGCCGCCAGCACTGGGAATCACCCCCATCAGGGATTTCATCAGGGTGGTTTTGCCCATCCCGTTACGCCCCACAATGGCGACAATTTCGTTAGGCTGGACGTTAAAACTCAGGCCTCGCAGGATTTCGCTCTGGCCATACTTCACGTGATAATCGGACACATTCAACATGGTGACTTCCTCGTCTTTTGCCCGTCAGTGGCCCAGGTAGACTTCAATAACTTTCGGGTCCTGTTTGACCTTCTCGGCGCTGCCCTCAGCCAGGATCTTGCCCTGGTGCATCACCGTGACGTGGTCCGCAATCTCCGCCACAAACTGCATGTCGTGCTCGATCACGATCACCGATCGGTCGTTGGTGATTCGCCGTAGCAGTTCGGCGGTCTGCTTGCGCTCGGTCACCGACATGCCGGCGACCGGTTCGTCCAGCATCAGCAGGTCCGGGTCCTGGATCAGCAACATGCCGATTTCCAGCCACTGTTTCTGGCCGTGGGACAACAGATCGGCCTGGGACTCCAGTTCGTCTTTCAGGTTGATCATTTCCGCCACCTCGCGGACCTTGCTGATCACCTTGGCGTCGCGTTTGAAGAACAGGGCACCGAAAACGTTGCGGCCTCGCGGATAGCAAAGCTCCAGGTTCTCGAACACGGTCAGGTCCTCGTAAATGGAGGGGTTCTGGAACTTGCGCCCTACTCCCGCTTTCACGATCTCGTGTTCCTTCAGAGTGGTGAGTTCCTTGTTGCGGAACTTCACCGACCCGGAGGTGGCCTTGGTGCGGCCGCAGATCAGATCCAGCACCGTGGTTTTGCCGGCCCCGTTGGGGCCGATGATCACGCGGATTTCTTTTTCGTCGACGTAGAAGCTCAGGTCATCGACCGCTTTGAAACCGTCGAACGAAACCGTCAGGCCCTCAACGGCGAGCACAAAATCCGTGTTGGTTGCAGTTGCTGTCGCTGCGTTCATTGCTCACTCCTTGCTCAATCGTTAAGAGGCGTTGACCGGTTCATGGGATGACGAAGAGCCCGAGTAACTGGAATCGCCCGAATACCGTTTGAACAACGGCGCCTTATCCAGGAACTTGTCCACCGTGGGCGCGCAGTACTTCTGGTACACGCCTGCCAGGCCATCCGGGAACGCCACCACCACGCCGATGAACAGCAGGCCCATGGCGAACAGCCACAATTCAGGGAAGCTCTCGCCAAAGTAGGTCTTGGCCACGTTCACAAGAATGGCGCCGTACACCGCACCCAGAATGGACATGCGTCCGCCCACCGCGCAGAAAATCACCATTTCGATCGAGGGCACGATGCCCACGAAGCTGGGGGACATGAACTTTTCCTGCAGGGTGAACATGGCACCACCAACGGCGGCAAAAGCCGCGCCTACGCAGAACACAAAGATCTTGAAGTTGGCGACGTCATAACCACTGAACCTCACTCGGTCTTCCTGACCGCGCATGGCCACCAGAATGCGGCCGAGCTTGCTCTTGGTGATGAACTGGGCAACAAACAGGCACACAAACAGCAGTGCCACACCGATGAAATAGAACACGTAGCTGGCGTAGTCGGAGCGGATGTTCCAGCCCAGCAGTGTCCGCAGGTCGGTAATACCGTTAACCCCTCCGGTGTAGCCCTGCTGACCGATGATCAGAATGGTCAGAATCGAGGAAATCGCCTGGGTGATGATGGCGAAATACACGCCGCCAACTCTTCGCTTGAACATGGCAAAGCCGATGAAATAGGCGAAGATGGTTGGCACGATCAGGATCGCCAGCAGGCTGAAAGTGAAGCTATTGAACGGTTCCCAGAACCAGGGCAGTTCGGTAATTCGGTTCCAGTCCATGAAATCCGGAATGCCCGGCGTGCTCTGGATCGCCGTATTTTCAGGCGACGAGGCTTCCAGTTTCAGGAACATGGCCAGCGCGTAGCCGCCCAGGCCGTAGAAGACGCCCTGGCCGAGGCTCAGGATGCCGCCGTAGCCCCAGCACAGCACCAGGCCAACGGCCACGAACGCAAAACTCAGGTACTTGCCAAACTGGGTCAGACGGATGATGTCCATCGACAGTGGCATGATCACCAGCAGCAGTACTGCAAGGACAAAGAAGCCCAGCACATCCTGCCGTGTCATCATGTTTTTCAGACTGAAGTTGCTCATGACAGGCCTCCTACTTGCGCACTTTGAGGGTGAAGAGTCCCTGCGGACGGAACATCAGAATGATCACCACCGTCATCAGGGTCAGAACCTTGGCCATCGAGCCGCCGAGGAAAAATTCCATGGTCGACTGGGCCTGGGAAATGCTGAAGGCCGATGCCACGGTACCCAGCAGGCTGGCTGCACCGCCAAAGACCACCACCAGGAAGGTGTCCACAATGTATTGCTGCCCGGCAGACGGGCCGGTAGAGCCGATCATGGTGAAGGCACTGCCCGCGATACCGGCAATGCCGCAACCCAGGGCAAAGGTCATGCGGTCAACCTTCGCGGTATTGATGCCCACTGCGCCCGCCATCGGGCGGTTCTGCACCACGGCCCGGACACGTCGGCCCCAGCTGGATTTGAACATCAACAGATACACGCAGAAGGTCACGCCAATAGCGATCAGCATCACGATCAGGCCGTTAATAGGCAGCTCGACGATGTCGGTGACCGGGAAGGATCCGGCCATCCAGTCGGGAATGCGCACGCCCACTTCACGGGCGCCAAAGATGGAACGATAGCTCTGCTGCATCAGCAGGCTCAGGCCCCAGGTCGCCAGCAGGGTGTCCAGCGGGCGATGGTAAAGACGGCGGATCATGGCCCATTCCACGAATGCCCCGAGGGCCGCCGAGGCAAGGAAGGCAACCACAATCGCCACGAAGAAGTAAGCATCGAACAAGCCGGGCAGGTACTCTGCAAACAGGTTCGACGTCAGGTAAGTCATGTAGGCACCGAGGATCATGAACTCCCCGTGCGCCATGTTAATCACACCCATCTGACCGAAAATAATCGCCAGACCAAGTGCCATCAGAAGGAAAACTGCGAAGAGAATTAGGCCGGCGAACCCTTGCATCGCAAAGATCGAGCCCAACTCCGTGGCGGTATAGTCAGAAAACATGGTGGTACCTCCGGCCTATCAGGCGCTTGACTCTGTCCAGTCTCGCCCCCCGGTCAGACCGGGGGGCGAAGGCTCAGATTGCTGAGAAAGTGCTAAACGAGCGCTTACTGGTAACCTTCTGGGAACGGATCCGGCTCCATCAGTTCTTCAGTCTCGAAGACCACGTCGTACTGGCCATTGGCCATGGCACGGCCAACGCGGGTCTTGGACCACAGGTGATGGTTTTCGTGGATGCGAACGTAGCCTTCTGGCGCAGTGGTCAGCTCAATGCCCGGTGACGCTTCACGCACCTTGTCGACATCGAAAGAGCCGGCTTTCTCAACGGCAGCCTTCCACAGCCATGGGCCGAGGTAAGCAGCCTGGGTGACGTCACCGATCACGGAATCTTCGCCCCAGCGCTCTTTAAAGGCTTTCACGAAGGCTTCGTTGTTCGGGTTGTCCAGGCTCTGGAAGTACTTCATCGCGGCGTAGGCGCCTTCGATGTTACGGCCACCGATACCCAGGATTTCGTCCTCGGTCACGGAGATGGTCAGCAGGGTGGTGTCGCCGTCGGTCATGTCGATACCGGCTGCTTCCAGCTGCTTGTAGAACGCCACGTTGGAACCACCCACGATGATGGCGTAGATCACGTCCGGCTTCTTGAGGCGGATGCGGTTGATGGCAGAGTTGAACTGGGTATGGCCCAGCGGGAAGTAATCTTCACCCACCACCTTCAGGCCCAGCACGTCTTCAATGTGCTTGCGGGCGATTTTGTTGGACGTCCGTGGCCAGATGTAGTCGGACCCAAGCAGGTAGAAGGTTTCTGCACCCTTCTCTTCTTTCACCCAGTTCAGGCCTGCAAGGATCTGTTGGGTGGCTTCCTGGCCGGTGTAAATGACGTTCGGTGACTGCTCCAGTCCCTCGTAGAAGGTCGGGTAATAGAGCATGCCGTTGTACTGCTCAAAGATCGGCAGTACGGCTTTACGGGATGCCGAAGTCCAGCAACCGAAGACCGCAGCCACGTTGTCCTGGCGCAGCAGCTTGCGTGAACGGTCGGCGAAGGTGGGCCAGTCACTGGCTCCGTCTTCCTGGATGTATTCGATCTTGCGTCCGAGTACGCCGCCCATCTCGTTGATCTGTTCAATGGCCAGGATTTCGGCCTGAACCGAACCTTCCTCACTGATCGCCATGGTGCCGGTGACCGAGTGCAGGATGCCCACGTTGACGGTGTCATCAGTGACCGCCAGGCCGGTGGTGTTTACTTCCTCTGTTGGGGGCGCAGCAGCATTGGCGGTCGCCGCCAGTACCATTGAAGCCGCCAGCAGCTTGAGCTTTCCGAGCCCCCACCGTCCGGTGGCGCCTCCTGTCGTTTGCTTGTGCATTGTCATGGTAAGTCCTCGCTGGAATGAATCTGCAAGGCGTCTCGCTGCCCGAACTCGGGGGAGCGCCCTCGATAACCATTCTCTGCGGAGGTCCCGATTCCGCCCATTCGGCAAACACACCAGCGACCTACGTCATTTGACGCATACCCCGCCAACACCCGTCGCGATACAACACAGGTGCGCCCGATCTTCTATTTCCTTCCCGTTTATGTGCGATGGCACAGGAATTGATGCGGAAATCGGGTCTAGTATCCGAAAAAGGTCTCACCATGAGTGCCCGGCAAAGCATTTTCCGCGTGCGGCGGAATTACAATCAGTGGGTCGCCAACCAGACCCTGGAAGACTACGCCCTGCGCTTTACCGCCAAGAGCGCACGGCGGTGGTCTGCCGGCCGGGTGACCAATACGGCGCTGGGCGCGATTTCCTTCCTCGCGCTGGAAGCCATTGGCGGCGCCATTACCATCCATTACGGCTTTGACAATGCCGTCGCCGCCATTCTTGCCGTCGCTCTGATTATCTTTCTGACCGCCATCCCCATCAGCTACTACGCGGCCCGCTATGGCGTTGATATTGATCTGTTAACCCGGGGCGCCGGTTTTGGTTACATTGGCTCCACCATCACCTCGCTGATCTATGCGTCTTTCACCTTCATCTTCTTCGCCATCGAGGCCGCCATCATGGCCATGGCGCTGGAGCTGTTGTTCGGCATCCCACTGGTGATTGGCTACCTGGTGTGTTCGGTGATGATTATTCCACTGGTCACTCATGGCATCACCGCCATCAGTAAGTTCCAGCTCTGGACTCAGCCCGCCTGGATTCTGCTTCAGCTGCTGCCATTCGTGTTCATTCTCTGGCAGGACGCCAGCTCGGTAACGGACTGGACGCAATTTCAGGGTTTTGCACCCGATCAGGGCGAAGGCGTGGATCTGCTGCTTTTTGGGGCAGCGGCGGCGGTGGTGTTTTCTCTGATGGCGCAGATCGGGGAACAGGCGGACTTCCTGCGCTTTATTCCAGAGCCTAAAAAGGGTCAGAAGCTGCGTTGGTGGACGGCCGTGATGTCCGGGGGACCAGGCTGGATTGTGATAGGCGCCATCAAAATTCTGGCCGGGTCATTTCTGGCCGTGCTGGCCCTGAACCAGGGCGTGTCTCCGGAAGATGCGTCGGATCCCACACGCATGTACATGGTGGCCTTTGGCTACATGACGTCATCACCGGAAGCGGCGCTCGCCATTGCGGGGATTTTCGTGATCCTGTGTCAGGTCAAGATCAACGTCACCAACGCCTACGCCGGTTCCATCGCCTGGTCGAACTTCTTCTCCCGGCTGACACACAGCCATCCCGGCCGCGTGG
Source organism: Marinobacter sp. CHS3-4 (assembly GCF_030053415.1). Classification (GTDB taxonomy): domain Bacteria; phylum Pseudomonadota; class Gammaproteobacteria; order Pseudomonadales; family Oleiphilaceae; genus Marinobacter. The sequence continues at coordinate 264,233 of NZ_JASGBJ010000001.1, read as the reverse complement.
TGTGGCTGGTATTCAACGTCGCCATCGCGCTTTTGGTGATGGAACTGGGGGTTTACCGGGCGCTGGAAGAAACTCTGGGATTCTATGGCATTGTGGCGGTGGCCTGGGTGGGCGCGCTGGTGGCGGACCTGGTGATCAACAAGCCGCTGGGATTCAGCCCCAGGCACATCGAGTTCAAGCGTGCGCACCTGTACGACATTAATCCCGTGGGCGTGGGCGCGATGGTTCTGGCGTCAATCATTGGCATGGTGAGTCATGGCGGGGCACTCGGGGACGTGCCCGAAGCGCTGTCCCACTTCATCACGCTGGGGGCTGCGCTGCTAATTGCGCCGATCATTGCCTGGAAAACCAAAGGCCGCTACTACACCGCGCGGCCCTTCACGCCCATCGCCACCGATCATCAATTGGTGGCCTGCTGCATCTGTGAACATGCCTTCGAACCGGAAGATGTCACCGACTGCCCGGCGTATGCCGGAAACATCTGTTCGCTGTGTTGCTCACTGGACGCCCGGTGTGGCGATTTCTGCAAACCCGGGGCAGGCTATCGGGAACAGATGCGGGCCTTTTTCGACCTGTTCATTCCACAAAGCGCTTTTCATTATCTGCACTCACGCATCGGGCATTTTCTGGTGCTGTTGTTCTTGATCAATGGTTTTTCAGGTCTGTTGCTCTGGCTGATTCACGAACAGACTCTGGTCAGCTCTCCCGCCGAGGCCGCGGTGCTATCAATCACGCTCTGGAAGGTGTTTTTTGTTCTGATCATCGTTACCGGGATCGTATGCTGGCTGTTCGTGCTGGCCCACGAGAGTCGAATGGTGGCAGAGGAAGAGTCCCAACGACAGACCCGCCTGTTAACCGAGGAAATCGTCGCCCACGAGCGCACGGATCAGGCACTGCAAAAAGCCAAAGAACACGCAGAGGCGGCCAATGGTGCGAAAAGTCGCTATTTAACCGGCATCAGTCACGAACTTCGCTCGCCCTTGAATGCCATTCTGGGTTACGCCCAGTTGATGGAAAACGATGCCTCGATACCTGAGAACCGCAAAGACGCCCTGGGCGTGATCCGCCGCAGCGGTGAATATCTGGCGGACCTGATCGAAGGCCTGCTGGACATCTCCAAGATCGAGGCAGGCCGCCTGGACCTGCACCGGGACGCGGTAAGGATCGACTTATTGATGGAACAGCTGGTGCACATGTTCCGGCTGCAAGCCGAGGAAAAAGGCCTGAATTTCGAGTATCACCGAATCGGCAAGCTGCCGGAACTGGTGACCACCGATGAGAAGCGCCTGCGGCAGATTCTGATCAACCTGCTGTCCAACGCCATCAAATACACCGACTCTGGCCGCGTGGCACTAACACTCAAGTACCGCAGCCAGGTCGCCGAATTTACCATCGAGGACACCGGCGAGGGCATTGCCGAAGAAAACCTCGAACGCATCTTCCGGCCTTTTGAACGCATTCGCTCACCAGGCCAGAGCCAGATGGGAACAGGCCTGGGCCTGACCATCACTCACCTGCTGACAGAAATCATGGGCGGCGACCTGTCGGTTGTCAGCGAGGCCGGAAAAGGCAGCACCTTCAAGGTCAGCCTGATGCTGTCCAGCTTACACACGCCACGCCCGGAATCGATGACATCGCCGGCACGACGAATCTACGGCTACGAAGGGCCACGTCGCAAAATCATGGTGGTGGACGACGAAACCTCCCATCGTCAGATCATCCGCGCCATGCTGGCCCCACTGGGATTTGAAGTGATCGACATCGGCAATTCCCTGGCCGTTACCAGCGCCGTAGAGCAGGAATTGCCGGACCTGGTGCTGCTGGACATCACCATGCCCGGCTACAATGGCTGGGAAATCCTGGCTCAGCTTAGGGCCAAGCATCCCCAGCTGCCCGTGGTGATGGTATCCGCCGACGCCAGCGAAGGGCGCAACCAGCCAGACACACCACAACTTCACAACGGTTACGTGATTAAACCGGTGCGCCTGAACCTGCTGCTGGATCACATTGCCCGCCTGATCGCTCTGGAGTGGCGGTTCGAGAAAAGCCCCGAACCCATGGCGAACCCGGTCGCTCCCGCCAGCGGTGGCCTGGTGTTGCCCGCGCAACAGCATTGTGCGGCACTGGTCGGACTGGCCACCATCGGCCATCGCAAAGGCCTGTTGGAGGCCGTCCATGGCATGGAGCACCAGGGCCAGGCCGACCCGGGCTTTGTGGAGGAAATCATTCGCCTAACCAACGATTTTCAATTCGACAAGATTATCGATGCACTGAAGGTGACCGACTATGAACGCACCTGACTCTCTCAAACCCCAGAAAACCGTGGTCATGGTCGTGGACGACGCCATCGACTCGATCCGCATGATCAGTGATGCTCTGGAGGAAGCGGGCATGACCGTGCTGGTCGCGCTGGAGGGAAACCAGGCCCTGACCATCAGCCAGAACATTACCCCGGACATTGTGCTGATGGACGCCATCATGCCCAATATGGACGGCTTCGAGACTTGTCGGCAGCTGAAGCAGAACCCTCAGTTCCTGGATACACCGATTATCTTCATGACCGGCCTGAGCGACACGGAACACGTGGTGATGGGTCTGAACAGCGGTGGTGTCGACTACGTGACCAAACCGATCAACACCACCGAAGTACTGGCCCGAATGCAGGTCCACCTGACGAATGCACGTATGGCCCGCAGCGCGCGTCAGGCGTTGGATACCGCCGGCCAGAATCTGTTTGCCGTGGACCGCGATGGCGACATTCTCTGGGCAACGCCCCAGGTCCATCAGCGCTTAACCGCGGACTCTGCGGATCACCAGCAAAAGCTTGGCTTCGCCCTTAAGGAATGGCTCAGCCACGATCCCCAAAACGGCCACAGCCTGGCTCTGGATTTTCTGCCACAACCCCATTCGGTGGAATTCCTGACGCTGGTCGATAATCGCGAATACCTGCTTCGCCTGCACGAGGTTCAGCAACCCAGCGCGGCCACCGGCGCCCTGCGCGACAGGTTCAGCCTGACTGGCCGGGAATCCGATGTGTTGCTGTGGATTGCCAACGGCAAGACCAATCGCGAGATTGGCCAGATTCTGGATATGAGTCCACGCACCGTGAACAAACATCTGGAGCAGGTATTCCGCAAACTCGGTGTCGAAAACCGCACCTCAGCGGCAGCCGCAGCCATCAAATGCCTGGCGCGGGGATGATTGCCAGAGTATTGATAGCTAGGACGATCCAAGGGCGATCAGGGCCACCCCTCCATTAACAGCTGCCATGATCAGGTCCACCACAAAGATGAAAAGCATCGGCCCGCGCAAGACAGGCCAGACCGGTGTTTCTCCTCTGCGCTCCTGGCGTGCTGGCGGAACATTACCTGCGAACTGGCTGCCATGGGCAACGCAGAAGGCGATACAGCACACAAAGATCTGTATGGGCTGGGAGAAGTGATCCAGGAACAGGATCAACAAGACTGAAAACACGGAGAAACCAAGGTTCATCCCGCCAAGAAAGCGCCCTGATGCAATCACCGTTTCCCGCAGTGGCGAGTCCCGCTCTTCCCTCCGTATCAACATGTTGGACGTCAGCGGCCCTTTGAGCCAGAACACCCGGAAGGCTGCTCCGAACCAGAGCGCGTTGGCAACAAGTACGGTCGTGAAAATCAACTCAAGCATGACTGCTCTCCCGGGTATAGAACACTTCACTGACCTGAAGCAGAGGCCGGGCGTTCGTATAGTTGGGAATGTCTGATTGAATCTGCTTCATGTGCGGAGCAAAGGCTTTCTGGAACGACTCCACCGATTCGAAGTAAAGATGACCAGCTGCCACGAAAGCCGGCTTTTCACCGGTGTGGGCACCGCAGATGCCCACCTCAATGACATCGTCCAGAAGGAAGTCCCCTAATTTGCTACGCAAAAGTGGAAGATGCTGCTGCTGGTAATACTGAACGTCAAATTCGGTATCGTCGTCGTTAGGATAATAAACGCTCACTTTGATCATGGGTTACTCCTCTGTTGAGCCGTTTCAACAACGACATCCCTCAGGGAGGCCATGTCTATGACAAAACGGTATTTGACGTCGCCCTGCTTCATGCGTTCATAGGCCGCATTGATATTGCGAATATCCAACATCTCGATGTCGCAGCTGACATTGTTCTCAGCACAGAAGTCCAACACCTCCTGGGTTTCCGGCATGCCGCCAATCAGTGAACCGGCCAATACACGGCGCTTCATGACCAGTTGTCCGGCGTGGATGGTCGGCTCGATGGGCTCCACCAGGCCGACCAGGATGTGGGTACCGTCGTATTTGAGGCAACTCAGGTACGGATTGAGGTCATGTTTGACCGGAACCGTGTCGAGCAGGAAGTCGAACTGATCAGCCGCCGCCTTCATTTGCTTGCGGTCCGTGGAGACGATTACATGATCCGCGCCCTGCCTGTGAGCTTCCGCCACCTTATTTTCCGAGCGGGTGAAAAGGGTGACCTCGGCGCCAAACGCTTTGGCGAACTTGATACCCATGTGGCCCAATCCACCCATACCAATGACCCCCACCTTGTGGCCCTGGCCGATTCCAAAATGGCGTAATGGAGAATAGGTCGTAATCCCTGCACAGAGCAGAGGTGCGGCGGCAGCCGGGTCCAGCTTCTGGGGAATGCGCACCACGAAACGCTCACTGACCACAATACGCTCCGAATAGCCGCCGAAGGTGATCGAACCATCGTGGCGGTCAACACCGTTATATGTGGCGGTATTACCTTCGATACAGTATTGCTCCAGGCCCGATTCGCAGGCGCTACAACTGCGGCAGGAATCGACCATGCAACCAACACCTACAAGGTCACCTTCACGATACGCCCTCACCTGGTCGCCGACCGAGGTAACCCGTCCGATGATCTCGTGTCCCGGGACTAACGGGTATTGCGTGAAACCCCAGTCATTCTGGGCGAAATGGATGTCGGTGTGGCACACGCCGCAATAGTCGATCTCGATCGCGACATCGTCCGGTCGCAGGTCGCGACGGTTGAAGCGGGCAGGTTTCAGGGGTGCATCCGCGGCGGGGGCGGCAAACGCTTTGGTGCTCATATTCAGTGCCTTCCAGGGTGATTGTTGGCTTGATGAAAGGCTTCATTCTGGCGGAGCTCCGGGGGCGAAGACCATAACCAATCCTGCAGCGTTTTTGCCTATTTCTCCGGAAACGAGAGCGGAAAGTCGCCGTGAAGGCACTAAAATCTGCATAATGCGCTGAAACCCTGTTCGAGTCAGATACCCATGCCGCACGATTCCTCGCCGCAACTTCTAGAGCTGGTTGAGCCGCTGGCCAACCGGGATGGCTTCATCCGGACCTCACTGGCAGAGGTCTATCTGGTGGCTTCGCGCCGTCCGGTGCCACGCACACCGCTCATTTACGAGCCGAGCCTGATCGTGATCGCTCAGGGTCAAAAGGTAGGCTATCTCGGTGACCGGACGATTCACTACAACCCGGGCCAGTATCTGGTTCAGTCGTTGCCCCTGCCATTCGAATGCGAAACCCAGGCCACTCCGGACGCGCCCTTACTGGGTATTGCCGTTCGCTTCGATCCATCCACCCTCAGCGAACTGGTGCATGAGACAACAGAAGAATTCACCAACCATGAAGAGACGGCGCCCCTGCCGATGGCATCCGTGGCGATGACCGAGGGGATGCATGAAGCAATGGTGAGGCTGATGCGTGCCATAGTGGACCCCATGGATGCCCGTGTCATGGGTCGAGGACGGGTCCGGGAAGTGATCTATGAAGCTCTGAAAGGCGGACAGGGGCCCGCTCTTCGGGCATTGGTCCAGAACCGGGGGCAATACTCGCGAATCGTGCGGGTGCTTCAGCAAATGCACGCAGAGTATTCACGGGAATACACGGTTGAAGAATTGGCCGCGTTGGCGAATATGAGCACCTCGGCTTTTCATCAGCACTTCAAGGAAATCACCCGTACATCGCCGGTGCAGTATCTCAAACGTTTCCGCCTCATCAAGGCCCGTCAGTTGATGACCCGCAATCAGCTCAACGTTAACCAGGCGGCTTCGGCCGTCGGGTACCTAAGCGTGCCGCAATTCAGTCGCGACTATAAGCGCTACTTCACTGTAAGTCCGGGCCAGCATCGCCGGGGACTTCAAAGTAGGCAACCAGAGAGTCGATAAAGATCCGGGTTTTCTGAGGCATGGGGACCTGCACTCAGGCCGCGCTCGCTTCGGCCAATGGCAAACGCGCTGGCAATATCAGGTTCGATAAGGTAAATCACCGGGACAGTTTTCTGACAGGTTTTTGTAACGCTGCAATCAGTGCATCTGCGTTTTCTTCAACAATCACCATGTCAGCGTGTTCAGGCTTCAGGAAACCTGACTGCGTCATGGTTTTGAGAAACGCCAACAGCTGATCGTAATAGCCGTTGACGTTCAGGAAGGCGCAGGGTTTGTCGTGATAACCCAACTGGGCCCAGGTCCAGGCTTCGAAGATTTCGTCCATGGTGCCTGGACCACCCGGCAGCGCAACAAACGCGTCGGCCTGCTCGGCCATCAGCGCTTTGCGTTCGTGCATGGAACTGACAACGTCCAGCCGGGTCAAACCGGTATGGGCCAGCTCCCGATCACGCAGGGATTCGGGAATAACACCAAACGCCTTGCCACCGCCGGCAAGCACGGCGTCCGCAATGCATCCCATCAGGCCTACCTTGCCGCCACCAAAAACCAGCGAATGGCCCTGGCTAGCCATGGTGTGACCAAAAAGCTCGGCGGCTTCGTAGAATCCGGGATCATTACCCGCTCTGGAACCACAGAAAACAGCGATGTTCATGAAAGCGTCCTACTGACTAGCTAGGTTCTACTGAGTAGAAGGCGCAGCCAACTCCACGGAATGGAATCGTCGCGCGAGAAAAACCGTCACAAGACAACTATACTGGCAGAGACGGGCCAGGGATTGCCACCGGTACCCTCTAGTACAACGGATTTGATCATTCACCCGAACCCGGACACCGACTATCGAAACCTTCAACACCCTTAAAGTTCGTCTCGTCCTGTTTTTCGGACTATTGGTGGTGGTCGCCACTACCGCAGGAACCTGGTTTGCCAGCGACCTTGCGGTTGACGCGCTCCGTAAATCTACCGGTCAGAATCTGGAAGAAGTGGCGGTACAGTTAAGGGACAAGATTCAACTGGATCTGCACGAGCGCTACAGCGACCTGATGGTGGCAGCCGCACTTGCCAGTGAGCAGATGGAAAACGAGCAGGACTCGGACGTCACGGGCATGCTGAATGCCCTGGAAAAGAATTTCTTGGCCTACGCGTGGCTTGGCCTGGTGTCGCCAGATGGCACAGTGCTAGCCAGCTCCGGCGACATGCTCAAGGGTATGAATGTGGGTCATCGGCCCTGGTTCCAGGAGGCGTCCACCAAACCCTACCTGGGCGATGCCCATGAAGCGTTGTTGTTGGCCGAAAAGCTGGAAAACGAGTCTGAGAGGCCGCTGCGCTTTGTCGACGTGGCCGTGCCCCTGACCTCCAGCGATGGCGGGTTCTTGGGCGTATTAGGTGCCCACCTGTATCTCGACTGGGTGGCCGGCATTGGCGAGTCGCTACTTGCACCCATGCAGGAACGTCTGCAATCAGAACTGATCGTGGCAGATAAAGAAGGCAAGGTGCTCATCGGCCCGGAAGGCAGCCTGGGCTCGACACTGAACCAGTCGTTGATTGAGGCCGCACAATCAGACAAACCCGGCTATATGACCACCCGGACCGGCCTGAAAACCCAGGCCAATGGCGAAGACTATCTGGTTGGCTACAGCCGTATGCAGGACCATGATGAATACGCCAGTTTCAACTGGCTGGTACTGGTCAGTAAACCCGCTGAAGAAGCATTTCTGCCCGCCCGTGAACTGCGCAATACACTGGTCATCTCAGGCGCTCTGGTTGCTATAGTCTTGATCCTGTTCGCATCAACCATGGCGCGCAGAACAACCCGACCCCTGCTGCAAATGGCTCACGAAGCAGATAACCTTGATCCGGACAACCCTTCAACATTGATCCAGCTCAGGGACGACTACCAGGAGGTGAAAGTCCTGTCGTCGGTGTTAAGGGATCTGATCCAGCGACTGGCCGAGAAAACACGGCAGATGAATGAGCTGAATACCAACCTGGAGCATCGGGTAGCCGAGCGAACCACTGAACTGGAAGAGGCCAATCGGCGCCTGGAAGAAACCGTTCGCACGGATTCTCTGACCGGTCTGAACAATCGCCGCTTCTTTTTCGAGTTAGGTCATTCAGCCGTTAAAAAGTCGGTGCGATCCGGCAAACCCCTGTCAGTTATCATGTTTGACGCTGACCTGTTCAAGAAAGTGAACGACACCTATGGCCACGCTGTTGGGGATAAGGCACTGATTCAACTCAGTGAAGTGGCTCAGAACACGGTCAGGGAGATCGACCTTCTTGCACGGATTGGCGGAGAGGAGTTTGCGATTTTGCTGGAAGACTCCGATGAAGACGCAGCAGCAGAGGTGGCCGAAAGGCTCCGCAAGACCGTCAATGATTCGCCAGTAGCACTGGAGAGAGGTGAAGTGATGCTGAGCATCAGTGCCGGTGTCGCCAGCTTTGTGCCCGACCGGGATAACAAGCTTGACGATCTGCTTGTCTATGCCGACAAGGCCCTTTACGCCGCGAAATCCAGTGGGCGCAATCGGGTGTGTCGCCACTCAGAGACCTCGTCGAAAGACCGATCCTCTGAGGGCGACCTGATGGGCTAGCCAGATCTAGCCTGCCTGCTCGATTCGGTGGAAGTCGAGGATATTCTCTTCAGGCGACGCCTTGATGGCTGCAAACTCTGACCAGCGCATGGCGACGATGTAGAGCGCACAACCGAAGTACAGCGCAATCACCAGTGCACCAACCCACTGTATCTGCAGGAATTCCAGCTGGAACAGCAGAGTCAGCCCCACCATGGCAACGAAGTTGAAGATCACGTAGTTCATCCGCCCCAGCCGCTGAGCGGTCAGGTTGAGATTGTCCGTGTACAGACGAATCAGTGAATCCAGTGAGTTCACCACCATCAACACACCCACCGTGATCATCGCGATGTTGGTCAGTGCAGCCACCTCAAGACCTTCAGAGTGGTACTGGTAGAGCACGGTAAACCAGACGCCGATGGCAATGGACGGAATTGCCAGCATGGCGAGTAACAATTGCCAGGTACGAATACCGCTCACAAAGCGTGAGGTGAACTGGCCGATCATGATGCTCCAGGCAAACCACCAGTAAAGATAGAACTCGTGGTAGTCGTTAATGGGCAGGACAAACTGGTGAATGTTGCCGAAGTACTCGGTCAGCAAACCAGCGGTCCCGAAGAAATCCCCCGGCGAGCCTTTACCCATAACAAACGCGCGAACCCACATCGCCGCGATCAGCGCAATGAACAGGCCGCTGGAGGCCAGGCTCAGAATTCGCACGTATTTGAGCTTGGAGCTGGAATACACCGCCAGGCCAATGGAAGCCAATACGATCAGGTAGAACTCCGGCACCACGCTCTCGCCGTCACCCAGTTGAGGCAGATACCAGGGCAAGTTGGCCAGCAGCAGATAGGCGGTAAACGCACAGGTGCCAATGATCACCACGTTGTTGATGACCTTCACCACCGGGATTTCAAAAAACTTCACCCGTGGTTCGATGATGGCGAAGTAGAAGCAGGTCAGGAAATAGAATCCCCAGATCAGAAAGGCCCAGAAACCGAACTCGATGGCCAGCGGGTTGGCGAAGCCGTATTCCGGGCTTTCAGTCAGGTTTGCGTAGCTGCCGAATTCGGTCAGCGGAAACATAATCAGGCCAACGTCCAGGCCGGACGTAAACAGAATGGCGACAAACGTCAGGGTGTGGACCGGCGTCACGCCGATCACCTTCATGTTGCCCCATTTCAACAGGATCGCCGCGATGGCGGCGAAGGTGAAAATCATGCCTGCGGATAACCAGAGTGTCATTTGAAGACCCTCCGTTTGGCAAAGTGCGATGCTGCGTTCAGCATTAGCTGTTCCTCCTCATGCTTGAATCGGACACAAACTCAACACTTAGCTATCGCGCGCTACCTGTCTGGCTATCGAACCGTCTGGCGGCGATAGGTAAGTGCTGCTGGCTTGCTTGATAACCGCCGGGTATTAACCGGCGGTGTCGGATGGATTCGGTGGCTGAGTAATAATGCCGCCGATTAAACGAACGGAGTCGTTGAAGCCTTCCCCGCCGTCTTCCACGTGAGCTTTTTAGAAAGGCGCGTCGAGATCCTTCATCCCGACATACACCGACTTGATCTGGGTGTAGTGAGTCAGGGTCTCGCGACCGTTTTCGCGGCCAATGCCTGACAGCTTGTAGCCGCCCACTGGCATTTCCGAAGGAGATTCGCCGTAGCTATTGATCCAGCAGATGCCGGCTTCCAGCTGATGAATTACCCGGTGAGCGCGACGAATGTCATTGCTGAACACGCCGGCGGCCAGGCCCACATCGGTGTCATTTGCACGGCGAATCACATCGTCCTCGTCGATGAAGGTCAGCACCGACATCACCGGGCCAAAGATCTCTTCTTTGACGATGGTCATATCGTCGGTGCAATCGGTGAAGATCGTTGGCTCCACAAAGTAGCCACCCGGTGCCGACGCCGGGCTTGCCGCCTTGCCACCATGAGTGAGAGTCGCACCCTCGGCAACGCCCTTCTGGATGTAGCTCAGCACCAGATCCTGATGTTTCTGGGAGATCAGCGCACCGTAGTTGGTGTCCGGGTCAGACGGGTCACCCATGCGGATATTCTTCAGTGTGCGTTCCATCAACCGCTCCATGAATTCGTCATAGATCAGTTCATGAACAAACACACGCGTGCCATTGGTGCAGATCTCACCCTGGGTGTAAAAGTTGCCAACCATGGCGGCGGACACCGCGTTATCAATATCGGCGTCGTCGAAGATAATCAACGGCGATTTGCCGCCCAGCTCCATGGTGACGTCCTTCAGACTGGTGGCGGCGCCAGCCATCACCTTCTTGCCTGTCGCGACTTCACCGGTAAACGATACCTTGGCGATGTCCGGATGATGGGTCAGCCAGGCGCCAACCTCTCCAGCCCCGTGAATGACGTTGAACACACCCGCTGGCACGCCAGCTTCGATATAAATTTCCGCCAGCTTCATGGCGCCCATGGGTGTTTCTTCCGATGGCTTGAAAATCATGCTATTGCCGGTGGCCAGCGCCGGGGCCGACTTCCAGCACGCAATCTGGATGGGGTAATTCCAGGCACCGATGCCGGCGCAGATACCCAGTGGCTCGCGGCGGGTATAGAAGAAGTCTTCGCCCAGATCCTGCTGGATGCCTTCGATGGTTGGCGCCACGCTGGCGAAATACTCCACTGCGTCGGCACCGGTGACCACATCTACCGCTTCGGCTTCCTGCATGGGCTTGCCGGTATCAACCACTTCCAGGGCGGCCAGCTCGTCGTTGCGCTCGCGCAGCAGGTCAGCGGCCTTGCGCAGAATCCGGCTGCGCTCCATGCCTGTCATGGCGGACCAGACTTCAAACCCAGCTTGCGCGCTTTCGATCACCGCCTGCTGAATCTTTTCATCGGCCACTTCCACTTCGTAGGCCGGCTCACCGGTTCCCGGATTCACCACCAAAAAGGTTTCGCCAGACGCATTTGCCATGGGCTGGCCATTTATAAAATTCCGATAGCGGGTTAGTGCCATTGTTCAGCTCCAGATTGCTTGGATCAGTGCGATCCTGAATTCAGTGTTGACAGTGCAAACCGCTTGCACAGGGTTTGCGCCTCCGCAAAACCCTCTGCCGGGTCTTTACTCAACGCGCTTCGCAGCCAGAAGCCGTCGATCATTGACGCGGTCTGACGGGCGGCAGCCGTTGCCGCCTCCGGCGGTAAACGGGCCGCAAAGGCATACCGGAGATTGCTGTACAGCCGGGCGTTGTTAATCTGCTGCAATCTCTGAAGTCCGGGCTCATGCATGGATCTCGCCCAGAAACTCAGCCAGGTCTTGGCTGCCATTTCTGTTTGCTGAAAGTCGGAGAAGTTGGCCTCGACAATGCACTTCAGGCGTTGCTCCGGCGAGCCATCGGTGCGAGCGATCCGCTCTTTCAGTTCTTTGCCGAGCTGCTCCAGCAGGTAGCGCAAGGCAGCTTCAATCAATCCCTGCTTGCCGCCGAAATAGTGGCCGATAATGCCGGAAGACAAGCCTGCACGACGGCTGATGCTGACGATGGTGGTGTTCTGCATGCCAAGCTCGGCAATCGATTCCATCGTGGCGGTAATTAACTGCTGTCGGCGGGTGTCGCGCATTCCGACTTTTGGCATATCATCTCGGTCCATTTTTTAATTGAACGTTCAATTAATAAAAAGTGTACAGAAAGTGACCGGGAACCGCAAACATCAGGCTAACTGTCTGAAATACCATAGTTTCGTAAGGATTCGACAGCATTCTGATGGTCAAAGAGACAACGGATTGGTTAATATGTCGCCTCGGAATCCACAAAAGCAAAGGAATGCTCTGAGTCAATCAGTGCGTTACATTTTCATGAAGCACTTGTTTGCACTGGTTCTGGTGGCGGCGATGCCCTTCGCCAAGGCCGAGATCCCACCGAATGACGTGAAACGTCTGGTCGAGGCCAGCCGACTGGACCTGCGGGTACTGTCCTTCCGATTGACGGTGTCCGAGACCAATAATCGAATCGCCCGGGGCATGCCCACACAGAAGCTGGCCGATATTTTCCGCGGCTTTGCCGGGAAAATCGACGTCAAAACCATCTATCAAAAAGCCGTTTCGGAACTCGCTTCAGAGTTGGAACCGCAACAGCTGAAACCCTTGATGCAGTGCTTCTCCAGTGACTTCATGCATCAATACCATGTCGCCCAATACCAACGCCTGACGCGCGAGGGCGCTCAAGCCTTCCGCGACCAACTGGTGCCACTGGATCTCGGTATCACAGAGCCCGATCCCGCTCGTATGGCGCAATTAGACGCACTACAGGTCGAAAAACGTAATCCTGAAATCTGGAAGGACGTGACTCGGCAAATGTTCTGGCTGATCAATCTGGACGTCAGCGCCAAATACCCAAAGCTGGGCCGCGACAAAGAGAGTATGGACGCGTTTTTCAGCAATCCGGACTTCGAGCAGATGTCTGACGAATCTCACAGCTATGGAAAGCTCGTCACCTACGTGATGATGAAATCGCTGGACGACGACCAGTTGGAAGATTTGCTCTCGTGTTTCGCCACGCCCGAGATGGCCGCCTACGATGACATCACGACGGTTGCGCTCAGAGACTACCTTGTAGAAGCCGAAGCATCCTGGGTGGCAACAAAAGAGAATGCGCTTTAAAAAGGAGAAATCCACCGCTGCCCAGAGGTTGGACAGCGGCGCCAGCGGCAGAGATCAGGCCGCCTGATCTCCGCTGTTTTCCTCGTCTGCCGGGTTGCGGATAAGGAAGTCAAAGGCACTCAGGGCGGCCTTCGACCCGTCGCCCATGGAAATCACTATCTGCTTGTAAGGCACCGTGGTGGCATCGCCAGCGGCAAACACACCCGGAATGGAGGTTTCGCCGCGATCATCCACAATGATCTCCCCGTGCTGGCTAAGCTCGATGCTGCCTTTCAACCATTCGGTGTTCGGGATCAGTCCGATCTGTATGAACACACCTTCCAGAGAGACGTCGTGCTCTTCGCCGCTCTTACGGTCCTTATACTTGAGCCCGCTGACCTTGCCACCTTCACCAAAGATTTCGGTAGTCTGGGCAGACGTCAGAATCTCTACATTTTTCAGGCTGCGCAGCTTTTTCTGCAGGACGTCGTCGGCCTTCATGTCGTCAGCGAACTCAAGCAGCGTGACGTGCCCGACAATACCCGCCAGGTCGATCGCCGCTTCCACGCCAGAGTTGCCACCACCGATGACGGCAACGCGCTTGCCCTTGAATAGCGGGCCGTCACAATGCGGGCAGTACGCCACGCCCTTGTTGCGATATTCTTCCTCGCCGGGGACACCCAGCTGGCGCCAGCGAGCGCCCGTGGACAGTACCAGGGTGCGAGATTTCAGTGACGCACCATTGGCCAGCTGTACCTCGTGCAACCCACCCCGGCTGGCGGCCGGAACCAGCTTCTCGGCCTGCTGCAGGTTCATGATGTCCACGTCGTATTCCTTAACGTGCTGCTCCATGGCGGCCACCAGCTTTGGGCCCTCGGTGTAAGGCACAGAGATCAGATTCTCGATGCCCATGGTGTCTGCCACCTGGCCACCAAACCGTTCCGCAACAATACCGGTAGAAATGCCTTTACGAGCCGCATAGATCGCCGCAGAGGAACCAGCAGGTCCACCGCCCACAATCAGTACTTCAAAGGGGTCTTTGTGCTTCAGTTTTTCCGCTTCGCGGGCTTCAGCGCCAGTATCTACTTTCGCAACAATCTCGCCCAGGGTCATGCGGCCTTGACCGAAAGGCTCGCCGTTCAGGAACACACTGGGAACCGCCATCACTTCCCGCTGCTCCACTTCGTCCTGGAACAACGCACCATCAATGGAAGTGTGCTTGATGCGTGGGTTCAGCACCGCCATCAGGTTAAGGGCCTGAACCACGTCCGGGCAGTTCTGGCACGACAGAGAGAAATAGGTTTCGAATTCGAAGTCGCCGTCCAGATCCTTGACCTGCTCAATCAGCTCCTGACTCTCCTTCGACGGGTGGCCGCCGACCTGCAGGAGCGCCAACACCAGCGAGGTAAACTCGTGGCCCATGGGAATGCCGGCAAACCGCACGCTCACGTTCTGGTCATCAACCCGACTGATAGCAAACGACGGGCGCTTCACGTCTGCAGAATCTTCAGTGCGCAGGCTGATCTTTTCTGACATCGGCTCGATTTCTTCCAGCAGCGCCTTGAGCTCTTTCGATTTATCGCTGTCGTCATAGGCTGCAACCAATTCGATGGGCTGCTGCAATTTACCCATGTAGGCTTTGAGCTGTTCCTTGATGTTGGAATCCAACATTGTTTTGCCTCTCCTCTAAACGATTTAAATCAATACTAATCAGAATGCTACGAACAATACGGGCGCCACTATCAAAGCTCAAATTAATTGCTTCGAAATTACCTATAGTCGTCTACTATTGCTTCATGATTGGCTGACTTAATACACAAAAGGCCCGCAATGCGGGCCTTTGGACTCGTCAGGCTGTCGTTACAACAGCCTTTGACCGGTCAGTGCTTAGATCTTGCCAACCAGGTCCAGTGATGGAGTCAGAGTCTCCTCACCTTCTTTCCACTTGGCTGGGCAAACTTCGCCCGGGTTCTTGCGAACGTACTGAGCGGCTTTCACCTTGCGCATCAGGTCGTCCGCGTCACGGCCGATGCCTTCAGCAGTGATTTCCATTGCCTGAATCACACCATCCGGATCGATCAGGAAGGTGGCACGGTCTGCCAGGCCCTGACCTTCACGCATGACACCAAAGTTGTTGGTGATTGTGCCGGTCTGGTCACCAACCATGTAGTAGTTGATCTTGGCGATCGTATCAGAGCTGCTGTGCCAGGCCTTGTGGGTGAAATGCGTGTCGGTGGAGACAGAAAACACTTCAACGCCCAATTTCTGAAGCTCTTCGTACTTGTCTGCGACATCGCCCAGTTCGGTCGGGCAAACAAACGTGAAGTCTGCCGGATAGAAGAAAAAGACGGCCCACTTGCCTTTGACGTCTGCTTCGCTGATGTCAACGAACTCACCCTGTTTGAAAGCGGTGGCATTGAACGGCTTAATTTCGCTGTTGATGATTCCCATCTGACTGCGTCTCCTTTGAATGAATGGCTGATTGGAAAATTGGAGTTCGCAAGATATTGATTTAGCGATGGGAAAACAAATGAATTATTTTTAGGTTATTGATAGGGCAGACCTATGAAATGCAGCACTATTCGATACCATCCCGGATGGTAGTCAGGGTCGCCAGTGTGGCATTGACGGTCAGCTCGCCATTGAGAAAATGCACAAAAGTCTCCATCGCCGGCGTGGAGACCGACCGAACCATTTGTCGGTCAAAAAACTGGGAATAGCCACTTGCCCGCCGGAGTATGGCATGGCCCTCTGCGACCAGGCGCCGATCTGGCACAGACGCCATACGATTCGGCGCAATCGTCCCCAACTCGCGATTAATCCAGCCCTGAATATCTGGCCGGGCGACAAAACGCAGGAAGGCTTCTGCTTCGGTCACGTTACGCGCCCGGCTTGGGATAAACAGCAAATCGGTCGGAGCTTCTTCTGCAATGGGCTGATCCGGATTCACTGTGGGAAACGGAAACAGGCCGATATCATCCAGCACCTGTGGCGGAAACTGCGGCACAACGAAGCCTCCCATCAGCATCATCCCTGCTTGTTCCTGATAGAGATAGGGCAAGGCACCGCGCCAGCTGATACTACTGTGGCCGCGGAGAAAAAAATCGCGGTCGATCAGGTCTCGCCAGGTGGTCAGTACCTGCCGCACCCGCTCATCTTCAAAGCTTTCACGTCCAGCCAGCAGGTTCTGATGAAACTCTAAGCCATTGATTCTCAGGTTCAGATAGTCGAACCAGGCCGCAGCAGGCCAACGGGCCTCAGAGCCCAGAGCAATCGGGGTAATCCCTGCCTGTTTCAGGGCTTCACCAACCGCCAGCATATCCTCCCAGGTTCGCGGCGGTGTAAGCCCCAGACGCTTGAACAGGGATTTTCGGTAATAGATGCCCCAGTGATAGTAGGAAATCGGCAAGCCCATCGGCTGGCTTTCGTGGGTAACCACCTTCCTTATGGAGTCAGGGAACGCCTGGCCCCACTGTTGAGACTCCCAGAGTTCCGTGACCGGCCGCACCAGGCCCTTACGATAGAAGTCTGCCATCAGGTGACCGGCAAAATAGAACATGACATCCGGCGCACCGCCCGGCTGGCGCAGCCAATCTTCGATTCGAGCCTTGTAATCTTCCTGCTCATATTCCTGATGGTTTATTTCAATGTCCGGATGCTCGCGCTGGAAACGGTCGATCAATTCCTGATACACCAATCGCTGCTCGCCGCCTGACACCATCAACGAGAGGTTAAGATTACCGGAAGGTTGGGTTTGCTGGTTGGCGACTACCGTTGTGGCAAAAAAGGCCAGAACAATCAGGCTCAAACATCGGAACATGAACTGTCTCAAATTATTTAGAGTTTTTGTTCCACTAGCTTAGCTCAGGTTATTCAGGTTTTCAGCCAACCAGCTGTACAGTCCGATCCCCACCAACACGTTAAACGGAAAGGTCACACCCAGCGATGCCAGCATCGTCAGCCCGACATCCGCCTCCGGCACCGAATGGCGAATGGCAACGGGGGCCGCAATATAGGAGGCACTCGCGGTCAGGGTACCCAATATCACCACAGTGCCGGGAGCCAATCCAAGCCAGAGCCCGGTCAGCAACCCTGGCACTGCCAGGATCGGCGGCATCAGCAATGCGAACGCAATCACCCGCCACTGCTGCCAGCGCAATTTCTGCAGGGTATCGGCTGCCACCAGCCCCATTTCGAGCAGAAACAGCGCCAATACCAGGGAAAATGCACCGGTCAGCGGAGCGGTCACGCCTTCGCCCTGATCGGGACCATAGAGAATACCGATTACCAGACCACCCACCAGCAACACCACGCTTCGGTTGGTCAGTGTCTCCTGCCACAGGGCGGGGCCGGACCGTTGTTCAACACCCGATCGATTACCCAGGCGCCGGTACAGCCACAGGCCGGTCAGAATGGCGGGCAGCTCAAGAAGCACCAGGTAAAGCGTGACCTGGCCACCGGTGGCCAACCCCCGCGCTTCGACCCAGGCCAATGCAACCGCAAAGGTACCAGCGCTGACCGAGCCATAGTGGGCTGCAAAACTGGCCGCATCCGCCAGCTTCAGCCGCACCACATAGCGCAGCACCGGAAACAACGCCAGCGGAATCAGAATACCCAATGACGTGACCGCCAGAATTTCGACAACCAGCCCCCAATGCAGGTTGCCATGCAGAGCCATACCGCCTTTCAGGCCGATGGTTAGCATCAGCATCAGACTGAGGATGTCGTAAGCGGCTTTCGGAATGGCCAGGTCAGACTTCAGGCTGCCCGCCACCACTCCCAGCAAAAAGAACATCACAATGATGTCGGGCATTTTTTTACTCCAAAAAAAAGGGCCCTTTCAGGGCCCAATGGTAAACCAAAAAAGATCAGGCAGCGCCCACCCTTTGAAACGGTGGTGCAGAGATCAGGTCAGAGCGGCGAGATTCGAAAGACCCCAGGTCTTTCTTCTCCGACTGATGACTCACCTGGTAGACGTGGTAGGCCTCGGGGCCAAATGGATCCAGGGCGGTGTCCACATAGTCATAGTCCGATGGTACCGGCTCCCCGGAAAACGCCACCAGAAACTGACGCTCAACCTCCGGAAGATCCACTTTCAGGGACTGCTCAACCCAGAGAAATACGGCTTTTTCAGACACCAGATATTCGCAACGCACCACGCGATAACCGGACTTCAGTTTAAGGGTGTTCAGGGCTTTACCGCTTTCCAGTCTGAACTTGTGAATGGTTTTCATGATCCGTTCTCCTGTTGACGAGCACAGGCTCAGTATCAGGGATCGGAAGCAATGAAAGAATCGAGTTTTTTATGAATATTTATTCGGTTTTTTCGAGCTTTCCACCCAGTTCGGGTCGTTCCTTGATCAGCTCAGCGATCGCCGCATTATGGCCCCGTCCTGACCGCGTCACTGCGTACAAGGTGTCTTGAACCTCAGAAATACGGGCGATGTGCTCAACCTGATATTGCCTGCATACCTCTTCACTGATGGCCGTCGGAGCGGCAAAGTAACCCATCCCCTGACGACCGAAGACTTTGATCAGCGCACTGTCGTCCACCTCGGCCACCACTTTCACGCGGATATTCTGACTGACAAACCAGTTCATCAATGAGGTGACGTAAGGTGCACGCAAAGACGTAGCCAGAAAGGGCTGACCGTCGAGGCTGCGGGGGAAATCCGATTTCAGTATCTTCGCCAGCTTCGGGGTGGCAAACAACGACATGGACGAAGACGCCAGGCGGTAACTGCGGAATCGATCCGCTTCCGCCGAACCCGGCTGTCGGTCAGTCAATACCACATCGATTTCACGCTGCGCCAGGCGCTTGAGCAGCAGATACGGATCGCCGGTGAAACAGCTCAAGCGGACTTCCCGTTTGAGATTCAACACGGGCTCGGTAAGATGATAGGCAATCAACTTGTGAATGGACGCCGCGATGCCGATGGCAAGGCTGAGTGGGCGGTTTTCCGGCGGCTGACGGATGACATCAGACAGGGCCTGGGCCGTCTGAAACATCTCATCGGCGTAACTCAGTACGGTTTTGCCAAAGTCCGTCAACTGCAGGGAGCGATTTGCCCGACGAAACAGCGCGCCACCCACAGAGGCTTCAAACGTCGCAAGCTGACCGCTGAGGGTTTGGGGCGTCAACTCCAGATACTCGGCAGCACGGGCGATAGAGCCTTCGCGCGCGATGACCCAGAAATAATGAAGATGTCGAAGATTCAGGTCCTGCACGCCCGCGGAAAGGCTCATTCACTCACTCCATTGTTGCTCAAGTAATACTTGCTCCAGATCCGGACCCACCGGTAACTGCGCATTATATCCAAACCTTCGTTTTCCTTGGCCAGCGATTACCTATACGGCGTGGCCTTCGTCCGGAAAACAGCTGCGCAACAGATTTATT
Source organism: Marinobacter sp. CHS3-4 (assembly GCF_030053415.1). Classification (GTDB taxonomy): domain Bacteria; phylum Pseudomonadota; class Gammaproteobacteria; order Pseudomonadales; family Oleiphilaceae; genus Marinobacter. The sequence continues at coordinate 244,499 of NZ_JASGBJ010000001.1, read as the reverse complement.
CCAAAAAATATTTCAAACCGACTGCTAAGGTAAACACATGGTCGCGGAATTACAGGAGCCCAACGTGACTGGTAACCACCAACATCGACGGTTTCAACGTGGAATTCCGCGCTTGGCGGTCATCCTGTTGCTGTTCCTGCACCCAACCCCGGCGCTCACCTCGGACGAGCTCTTCCTGGCCCCGTTTTCGACGCTGCAGTCGCTGGCGCCGGATTGGGAAGTACTCAAGTTCCCCAATATTGACCGCATGACCCGATACCAGCTGGTTCAGGATAGCGGCCAACAGGTGGTGAAAGCGTGGACCGATAACAGCGCCTCCGGCCTGATCGCCAGAGTACAGATTGAACCCGGTGACTCACTGGTGTTGCGCTGGCGATGGAAGGTGTCTTCGGTGTACCAAGAAGGCAATGCCCGTTCCAAGGACGGTGACGACTACCCGGCGCGCATCTACGTCGCATTCGAATTCGAGCCGAACAACGCCAGCTTTTTCGAACGCGCCAAGCGCAAGGCAGCGGCACTGGTCTTTGGCGAGGAGTTACCGGGTAACGCGTTGAATTATATCTGGGCGAACCAGCTAGCTAAGGGAACGGTTATGGCAAACGCCTACACGGATACCACTCAGATGATTGCGGTTGAATCCGGCCAATCCCGAGTGGGTCAGTGGGTCACCGAAGAGCGAGACATTGTTGCGGATTATCGGCAGGCGTTTGGAAGCGAACCTCCTCGGATCGTCGGCGTCGCCATCATGTCGGACTCTGACAATACAGGGGAAGCGGCCACAGCTTGGTACGGAGATGTCGAGCTAAAATAAGGGCTCCAGAACTCCGTCCTCGGCCAGACTGTGGTAGGCGGCATCGAGTTTCTCTGACAGCTCCCTGGCATCAGGGTATTTCTTTGAGACCACCAATGCTCCGCGAGCACTGAATATGGGCGTGCCCTTTACATCCATGTCCGGAAACTTGTGGAGCTCGGCCTCAACTGGCGCATCGTAGTCCAGCAGATATTGGCCCCGATCCAACTCCAGCATCCTCAAAGCCGTTTCATGATCCGGCGCCCGAGACAGGTCCTTGTCCGCCAGGTTTAGGCTTTCCAGCACACCGAGGTAAGAAAATCCCTTAATGAGTATCAGACGTTTACCTTCCAGAAACTCGAGGTCATCCGGCGCCGGATCGGTGCTTTCATGGTAGGCATACAATACCACCCGCATGGGTGTGCTCTGGCTCTCGACCACATGATTCGCCAGCATCGGTAAGCCTGCCACTCCCGGCCAGAGATCGATCTGGCCCGTTTTCAGATACAGGTAGACCCTGGCAATGGGCAGGTGAACCCAATCCAGGCGATAGCCAGCCTGCTCTGCAACTTTTTCGGTCATCTCGACCCAGGGCCCGGATGCCTCACCCTGTTCATCGGCATACTTGAAGGGCGGGAATTCGACAAAACCCGTCCTTAAAACCGGGCGATCCGCGTCCGCCGGCTCTGCAGCGAGAACGCCCGAGCAAAAATAACCAAGCGCGATGGATAAAAGTGCCAGCCTGATCATGGCAGAAAACCGTACTGAGATATCTCTTTAAATCGTATCAGAGAGCCCGGGAAATGCACGATCAGAAGAGCTTAGGCGAGGTTGACCACGCAGAACAGACCTACGGAGCCCATCACTACTGTGTAAGGCAACGCCATAACCACCATGCGCCCATAAGACAGCCGAACCAGAGGCGCAATCGCAGAGGTCAACAGGAACAGAAAGGCAGCCTGACCGTTCGGTGTAGCCACGCTGGGCAGGTTAGTGCCCGTGTTGATCGCCACCGCCAGCTCCTGGAAATGGTCGTAGCTGATGTTGCCGGCATCCAGCGCCTGCTTGATCTCACTGATATACACCGTTGCTACAAAGACGTTATCGCTGATCATCGACAGCAAGCCATTGGCGATGAAAAACATGCCCGGTTGCTGCTCCTGAGGCAGGCTAAGCACGAAATCTATGATGGGCTTGAAAAGATGCTGTTCGTGAATCACCGCGACAATGGCGAAAAACACCACCAGCAGGGACGTAAATGGCAGAGATTCCTGGAAGGCTTTGCCTATCTGATGCTCGTCCGTCACTCCGGTAAACGAAGTGATCAGGATGATCACCAACAGGCCAATCAGACCAACTTCGGCAAGATGCAGGGCCAGTCCCAGCACCAGGATGAAAGCTGCAATTGCCTGAACCCACAGTGCCGCCTGGTCTGCCTTGGTGCGACGGGCTTTTTCGTTGTCAGCGAATTCCACCAGAACCTGCCGAACCGGTTTGGGCAGGCGCGCACCGTAGCCAAACCAACGCAGCTTTTCCAGCATCCAGCAGGTCAACAGGCCTGCGCCGAGAACCGGCAGGCTGACGGGCGCCATGTGCAGGAAGAACCCGGCAAAATCCCATCCAACCGTTTTGGCAATCAGCAGATTCTGTGGTTCGCCCACCATCGTCGCGACGCCACCTAATGCCGTACCAATGGCGCCGTGCATAAGCAGACTTCGCAAAAACGCACGGAAGCTGTCCAGGTCCTCACGGTGTAGTTCAACCACCTGCTCGTCACTGGTCGCGTTATGGTCCTTGTGGTGGTACCCCTTGCCAGAGGCCACTTTGTGGTAGACCGAATAGAAGCCAACCGCGACGCTGATGATCACGGCAGTAACGGTCAGGGCATCAAGAAACGCTGACAGCACCGCTGCGGCGATACAGAACAAAAGAGACAACGCCGATTTAGACTTCACCCCGACCAGAATCTGGGTAAAGGTCACCAGCAGCAGTTCCTTCATGAAATAGATGCCCGCCACCATGAACATCAGCAGCAGGATCACCGGGAAGTTGACCAGAACCTCATGGTAAACGGCTTCCGCAGTCGTCATACCCACCAGCAGGGCCTCGATCGCCAACAGACCGCCGGGCAATAGCGGATAACATTTGAGGGCCATCGCCAGGGTGAAAATAAACTCGCCCACCAGCACCCAACCCGCAACACCTGGCCCAAGTGTCCAGACAATCAATGGGTTGGCAATCAGGAATAGAACAATGACCTGTTTATACCAAGCGGGGGCATTACCGAGAAAGTTGGCAGCAAAGCTACCAGTAACAGTGGAGGGCATGACTGTTTCGCTTTAAATAATCGTTTACGGAGGAGACTGCGGCCAACGGCGCGACAATGTTACCAGAGGAGAGCGTCAAATTTTGCGGATTATTCCCTCAGGAAGTATCCATTGCGGAAATTACCGACTCAAAACTTACCGGCTCCCCGTCAATGCATGGACAATTGTCCATGACAGCTAACGGGGAGCGGTAATGTTGGCTATTCGACCGTCACGCTTTTTGCCAGGTTCCGTGGTTGATCGACGTCGGTGCCTTTCAGCACGGCCACATGGTAGGACAGCAGCTGCAAGGGAACGGTGTACACAATCGGTGCCGTGATCGGGTGGACGGACTCCAGTTCCAGAACATTGAGCCCTTCCTCGCTGCGAACGGCTGCCGCCCTGTCGGCAAACACGAACAGTTCGCCACCGCGAGCGCGGACTTCTTCCAGGTTGGATTTCAGCTTTTCCAGCAAATCATTGTTGGGCGCCACGGTCACAACCGGCATTTCGCTGTCTACCAGCGCCAGAGGTCCGTGCTTGAGTTCGCCAGCGGGATAGGCTTCGGCATGAATGTAGGAGATCTCCTTCAGTTTCAATGCGCCTTCCAGAGCCACCGGGAACATGGCGCCGCGACCCAGGAACAGGCTGTGGTTCTTGTCCATGAAGGACTGGGACATTTCGGCAATGCGGTCGTCAAGCGCCAGCATGTGATCAACCTGGCCGGGCAGTAGGTGAATGGCTTCAACGATGTCAGTTTCAGTTTTTTCATCGAGGCCGTTCTTGCGTGCCAGCGCGAGGGTGAAAATCAGCAGGGCGGTTAATTGGGTAGTAAACGCCTTGGTGGACGCCACGCCGATTTCCGGGCCTGCCTGGGTCATGATCACCAGGTCGGATTCACGGACCAGTGAGCTGCCGGGCACGTTACAGATGGCCATCGCCGCGCGGAAGCCCGCCTTTTTGGCCTGTCGCAGTGCTGCCAGTGTGTCTGCGGTCTCGCCGGATTGGGAAATACACAGGAACAGGGTATCCGGCTGGATCACGTGCTTGCGATAGCGGAATTCGGAAGCCACCTCCACGGAACAGGGCACACCGGCCAGATCTTCAATCCAGTAGCGGGCGACCATGCCAGCGTGATAGCTGGTGCCGCAGGCAATGATCTGCACATGACGTACATCTTGCAGTAAATCGCCCGCCTGGGTGCCCAGTGCCTGTTCAAGTACCCGGGTTTTGGTCACCCGGCCTTCTGTGGTTGCCTTGATGACCTTTGGCTGCTCATAGATTTCCTTGAGCATAAAGTGGCGGTACTCGCCCTTGTCAGCGGCGTCGGTGCTGTGCTCGAAGCGGGTGATCGGACGGTCGACAAGATTGCCATCGCGGTCGCGAATCTCTGTTTTATCCTTGCTGATGTCCGCAATGTCGCCTTCATCCAGGAACATGAAACGGTCGGTCACTGGCAGCAACGCCAGCTGATCAGAGGCAATGAAGTTCTCGCCTATGCCGACACCGATGACCAGTGGGCTGCCTTCGCGACACACCACCAGGTGGTCGGGCTCATCGGCATGCACTACCGCAAGTGCATAGGCGCCTCGCAGGTGCTTGATGGCCGCCTTAACAGCGTCGTAAAGGGTACTGATATCTGCCTGTCGGTATTGTTGTTCAATCAGGTGGGCGACGACTTCGGTATCCGTTTGGGACGTGAACTCAAAACCATCTGCCTTCAGCGCCTCACGAAGCTCTTGATAGTTTTCAATAATACCGTTGTGAACAATGGCAAGCCGGTCACCAGACATATGCGGGTGAGCGTTGATCTGCGAGGGCTCTCCATGGGTCGCCCAACGAGTGTGAGCAATACCAGTGTGACCGGGCACCGGCGTGGACGCTATCGCATCACCCAGTGCAGCCACCTTGCCCAATTCCCTGGCGCGGTTTACGGTTTGTTTTTCGTCAATCACCGCCATACCAGCAGAATCGTAGCCGCGGTACTCGAGCCTTCTCAGGCCCTCCAGCAAAATGCCCTGAACGTCCCTTTCCGATACTGCACCTACGATTCCACACATAACACACACCTGTAATGGTTTGTCCGGCCTTTGAGCCGCCTGATCATTCTTTCCGGGTTGGCCTTGCCCAGTTGGCAATGTTGCGCTGGCGACCCCGCGCCACGGCCAGTTCGTCTTCGGACACGTCGCGGGTGATGGTTGAGCCAGCGCCGATGGTCACGTTTGCTTCCAGCGACACGGGGGCGACCAGTGACGTGTTGGAGCCGACAAAAACCCCATCGCCGATTCGCGTCTGATGCTTGTTCACCCCATCATAATTGCAGGTGATGGTTCCTGCACCCACATTCACCTTTTTGCCCAGAACCGCATCGCCCACATAGCTCAAGTGATTGATTTTGCTGCCCTCGCCAACCAGAGCTTTCTTGGTTTCCACGAAATTGCCTACCTTGGTGCTGTCCGATAGTTGGGTACCGGGTCGCAAACGGGCAAATGGGCCGACTTGGGCTTTCTTCCCCACCGTCGCGCCCTCAATGACCGAATTGGCTTCAATACGAGTTCCTGCTCCGATATGGCAGTCTTTCAAAACACAGTTCGGGCCGATACTGACCTCGGAATCCACGGTAACAGTGCCCTCGAACACAACATTGATGTCGATCAACACATCCTGTCCGATGGAGAGATCACCACGAACGTCAATGCGTGCCGGATCTGCAAGCGTGGCGCCCTCGGTCATCAACCGAATGGCCTGCTGGCCTTGATACCAACGCTCCAGTTCTGCAAGCTGAACGCGGTTGTTAACCCCCTGCACTTCGAATTCGTTCGCTGGTTGGGCAACGTCGACACTCACGCCTTCGTTGGCCGCCATTGCGATTACGTCGGTCAGATAGTATTCACCCTGAGCATTGGCGTTGGAAAGCTGGGGTAACCAGGATTTCAGGTGTCTCGCGGAGACGGCAAGAATACCGGTGTTCACTTCATTGATCGCTTTCTGTGCTTCCGACGCGTCTTTCTGCTCAACTATCGCGGTCACTTTGTCCTGTTCGTTTCTCAGAATCCGGCCATAGCCATTTGGGTCATCCAGCGTCACGGTCAACAAGCCGATCGACGCGTCACTGACTTTTGACACCAGGTCCTCAAGGGTTTCCCGCCGAGTCAGGGGAACATCACCGTACAGAATCAGCACACGCGCTTCGTCTGGCAGGTTGGGTAAGGCCTGTGCCACGGCGTGACCGGTACCGAGCTGTTCCTCCTGCATGGCCCACTGCAAATCGTCCGCCTGGGTGATTGCACGAACCTGATCGGCACCGTGACCAATCACGCCGTGTATCCGTTCGGCGCCCAACTTCCGTGCCGTATCAATCACATGGTGCAGCATGGGTTTGCCGGCGATCCGATGTAATACTTTGGGCAGGGAGGACTTCATGCGGGAACCCTGACCGGCGGCCAGAATTACAACGTGCAGCGGGTTCATAGCGTCTCGCTCCGACGGAATCATTCAAGTATCAATAAAAAAGCCGCGTCCCTCACAACAATGCGAGGACCATTGTCCTACGCATCATCCGTTCAGGATGCGGCTTCTTCGTTCAGGCGGCGAACCGGTGGCTAACGGGGTTAACCAACCTTGTTGCGCAGTTTCTGAATCGTACGCAGCTGAGCAGCGGCTTCTGCAAGCTCTGCGGCAGCACGCGAGTATTCAAATTCGCCTGTTTTATTTGCCAGTGCCTTTTCGGCTTCTTTCTGGGCTTCCAGCGCCGCTGCTTCGTCCACATCCTTGGCACGGATCGCGGTGTCAGCCATCAGGGTAATCAGGTTGGGCTGCACTTCCAGGTAACCCCCGGAAACGTACAGCACTTCCTCTTTCCCGTCCTGCTTGACGATTCTGACAGCGCCCGGCTTCAAAGCAGTCAGCAGGGGCGCGTGCCCATACTGGATACCCATCTCACCCTCGGTACCGGTTGCGGTCAGTGTCTCAACCAGCCCGGAGTAGATTTTTTCTTCGGCACTTACGACGTCACAGTGTACGGTCATAGCCATTTCTAATGCCTCTTGGGTCTGAAAGTGAAGGAAGAATTACTTCTTGCCTTCCTTCTCTTTCATAGCCTTCGCTTTCTCGATCGCTTCTTCGATGCCGCCGCACATGTAGAACGCCTGCTCTGGCATATCGTCGTAGTCGCCGTTCAGAATGCCTTCGAAGCTGGCGATGGTCTCTTTCAGAGACACGTATTTACCAGGCGAACCGGTAAACACTTCCGCTACGTGGAACGGCTGAGACAGGAAACGCTCGATTTTACGGGCGCGGGATACGGTCAGCTTATCTTCTTCCGACAGCTCGTCCATACCCAGAATCGCGATGATGTCTTTCAGCTCTTTATAACGCTGAAGTACGTTCTGAACACCGCGGGCCACGTTGTAATGCTGTTCGCCGATGACCAGCGGGTCCAGCTGACGAGAGGTAGAGTCGAGCGGGTCGATCGCCGGGTAAATACCCTTAGAAGCGATGTCACGGCTCAGTACTACCGTCGCGTCAAGGTGCGAGAAGGTGGTCGCTGGTGACGGGTCAGTCAAGTCATCCGCCGGTACGTAGACCGCCTGGATAGAGGTGATGGAGCCATCTTTGGTCGACGTAATACGCTCCTGAAGCTCACCCATCTCCTGGGCCAGCGTTGGCTGATAACCTACCGCTGACGGCATACGACCCAGCAGTGCCGATACCTCGGTACCCGCCAGGGTGTAACGGTAAATGTTGTCTACGAACAACAGAACGTCACGACCTTCGTCACGGAATTTTTCCGCCATGGTCAGACCGGTCAGGGCAACACGCAGACGGTTTCCGGGGGGCTCGTTCATCTGCCCGTAAACCATCGCTACCTTGTCCAGAACGTTGGATTCCTTCATCTCGTAGTAGAAGTCGTTACCCTCACGAGTACGCTCACCTACACCGGCGAAAACCGAAAGACCAGAGTGCTCTTTCGCGATATTGTTGATCAGCTCCATCATGTTGACGGTCTTACCAACACCTGCACCACCGAAGAGACCAACCTTACCACCCTTGGCGAACGGGCAAATCAGGTCGATAACCTTGATGCCGGTTTCCAGCAGGTCGGCAGACGCAGACTGATCTGCATAGCCCGGTGCCTTGCGGTGAATGGCCCAGCGCTCGTCCTCGCCGATGTCGCCCTGCTCGTCGATCGGACGACCCAGAACGTCCATGATGCGACCAAGAGTCTTGGTGCCCACGGGTACTGAAATCGGCTTGCCGGTATTGTCGGCTTTCAGGCCACGCTTGAGGCCTTCGGTGCTGCCCATCGCGATGGTACGTACAATTCCGTCGCCCAGCTGCTGCTGAACTTCCAGAGTTGTCTCACCACCTTCAAGCAGCAGTGCGTCGTAAACGCCCGGAACGGAGTCACGTGGAAATTCCACGTCGATAACCGCGCCTATGATCTGAACGATGTGTCCGCTACTCATGCTCGGTTCCTCGTTATCTTGATAGTCAATAAAACCAGTAGGATTGTGGGCGGGATCAGACCGAAGCCGCGCCGCTCACAATCTCCGAAATTTCTTGCGTAATGGCTGCCTGACGGGCCTTGTTGTAAGCCAACTGAAGCTCATCGATGATGCTGCCCGCGTTATCTGTCGCGCTCTTCATGGCAATCATCCGCGCAGCCTGCTCGCAGGCCAGATTCTCTACCACTCCCTGATATACCTGGGATTCGATATAACGTGGCAGCAACCCATCCAGGATGGGACGTGAATCAGGCTCGTAGATGTAATCCCACTGGTGACCGACTTCCTCGTCCAAGCCTTCCGGCAACGGCAGAAGCTGCTCAGCTTTTGGCTGCTGGGTCATGGTGTTTACAAACTCGTTGTAAATCACGTAAAGGCGGTCAATCTTGCCTTCTTCGAACGAGTCGAGCATGACCTTCACATTACCAATGAGCTTCTCTGCACTGGGGTTGTCACCCAGGTGAGTCAGGGCCGCGACCACGTTTCCGCCGTAACTGCGGAAAAAGGACGCGCCTTTTTGCCCGATGGCGCAGAGATCGGTCTCTACACCTTTTTCTTTCCACTGCTTCATTTCACGCACAAGCAGCTTGAACGCGTTACCGTTCAGGCCACCGCAGAGTCCCCGATCCGAGGAAATCACGATGTAGCCCACACGCTTCACGTCGCGCTCGCGCATGAACGGATGCACGTAATCTTTATTGGACTTCGCAATGTGTCCGATTACCTGCCGCATCTTCTCCGCATAAGGGCGAGTCGCCTTCATGCGTTCCTGAGCCTTGCGCATTTTACTCGCAGCCACCATTTCCATGGCGCTGGTGATCTTCTGCGTGCTCTTGATGCTTCCGATCTGGTTGCGTATTTCTTTTCCGACGGCCATAAGTCACTGCCTTTTCAAGTTAGACACTCATATGGACCAGTGGGCCTACCTCGGCAGGCCCCCCTGGGCGTTACCAGCTTTGAGTGGTCTTGAATTTCTCCAGAGCAGCTTTCAGGCCGGCGGCGACGTCGTCGTCATACTTGCCTTGGTCGCCGATCTTGTCGAGCAGGTCTTTCTGTTCGGCACGCATCCAATCCAGGAGTTGCGCCTCAAACTGAACTACCTTGTTAACCTCGACATCGTCCAGGAAGCCTTCGTTCGCTGCGAACAGTACGGTACCCATTTCCGCAACGGTCATTGGGCTGTACTGGTTCTGCTTCATCAGCTCGGTTACGCGCTGACCGTGCTCCAGCTGCTTCCGTGTGGCCTCGTCCAGATCCGATGCGAACTGGGCGAATGCCGCCAGCTCACGATACTGTGCCAGGGCCAGACGGATGTTACCGCCGAGCTTCTTCATGATCTTGGTCTGAGCAGAGCCACCAACCCGCGATACCGAGATACCGGCGTTCATTGCCGGACGGATACCGGAGTTGAACAGGTTGGTTTCCAGGAAGATCTGACCATCGGTAATGGAAATTACGTTGGTCGGAACGAATGCGGAAACGTCACCGGCCTGAGTCTCGATGATCGGCAGTGCGGTCAGAGAGCCGGTCTTGCCTTTCACTTCACCGTTGGTGAGCTTTTCCACTTCGTCGGCATTGATCCGGGAAGCACGCTCCAGCAGACGGGAGTGCAGGTAGAAAACGTCACCTGGATAGGCTTCACGACCCGGCGGACGACGCAGCAGCAGGGAGATCTGGCGATAAGCCACAGCCTGCTTGGACAGATCGTCGTAGATGATCAGAGCATCTTCACCGCGGTCACGGAAAAATTCGCCCATCGAGGTACCGGAATACGGCGCCAGGAACTGCATGGCAGCAGGATCTGCTGCACCGGCGGCAACCACGATGGTGTGGTCCATGGCGCCGTGCTCTTCCAGCTTGCGCACAACCGCGGCGATGGACGACTGCTTCTGACCAACGGCAACGTAGATACACTTGATGCCGGTGTGCTTCTGGTTAATGATCGCGTCGATGGCGACAGCGGTCTTACCAATCTGACGGTCACCGATGATCAGCTCACGCTGGCCACGGCCGATTGGCACCATGGTGTCGATCGCTTTCAGGCCGGTCTGCACCGGCTCGTCAACGGACTGACGTGCGATAACGCCAGGCGCAACCTTCTCAACCGGAGAGGTCTGGCTTTCGCCCAGCTCGCCCTTGCCGTCGATCGGATTACCCAGACCATCAACAACACGGCCCAGCAGCTCGTTGCCCACCGGTACCTCAAGGATACGGCCAGTACAACGAACCTTCTGGCCTTCGGCCAGATCTTCGTAATCACCCAGCACAACCGCACCAACAGAGTCACGCTCCAGGTTCAGGGCCATGCCAAAGGTGCCGTTGGCAAATTCAATCATCTCGCCGTACATAACGTCGGCAAGACCGTGGATCAGCACGATGCCGTCGGAAACCGACAGGATCGTACCTTCGTTTTTTGCTTCGGAAGAGATATCGAGTTTTTCGATCCTCTTCTTGATGATGTCACTGATCTCGGATGGATTCAGTTGCTGCATGCCTTTGTCCTCAAACCTTGTGCTGAAATCAGGAGCCCATGGCTTTGGCCATTCTGGCCAACTTGCCACGAACTGAAGCGTCGATAACCAGGTCGCCTGTACGTACCATCACCCCGCCGATCAAAGACTGATCAACCGAGGTTTCAAGCTCTACCTTGCGCTCCAGCTTCTTGGACAGAGCGTCGATCAGTTTCTGCTGCTGTTCGGTGGTCAGTTCAAACGCAGTGCTGACCTCCAGATTCACGGTGCGTTGAAGTTCGGCACGGTGAAAGCTGAACAGATCCGAAACAGCGGGCAAAAGCGCCAGACGCTTGTTTTCAGCGAGAATCAACAGGAAGTTTCTGAGTGCTTCCGGCAGTGGCTCTTCGAAACAATCGGCGAAGAGTTCTGCCTTGCGCTGCTCAGACAGGCCCGGAATAGCCAGGATTTTTTTCACCTCTGGGTCGGCCGCAACCTTTGCAGCGAAAGCCAGCGCCTGATCCCATAGATCAACGGCATTCTGGTCCTGCGCAGCATCAAAAACGGCTTTCGCGTAGGGTCGGGCTAACGTAATCAGTTCTGCCATGATGACCCTCGCTTAGAGTTCTGCGGCCAGCTTGTCCAGCATCTCGCTGTGAGCTTTGGCGTCGACAGAGCGTTCCAGGATCTTCTCGGCACCGGCAACGGCAAGTGTCGCCACTTCTGCCCTCAGTGCGTCACGAGCCTGAACGCGCTCCTGCTGAATTTCCGCCTTGGCCTGCTCAATGATTTTCTCGCCTTCTTTGCGAGCATCGTCTTTGGAGGCTTCTACAATCTGGGCGGCACGCTTGTTCGCCTGGTCAATCAGACCCGCAGCTTCTTCTTTCGCCTTCTGCAGTTCCTTGGAGGCTTTTTCCTGCGCAAGCTCAAGATCGAGTGATGCCCGATCGGCGGCAGAAAGGCCGTCGGCAATTTTCTTCTGGCGCGCTGCCATGGCCTCGGTAATCGGCGGCCATACATACTTGACGCAGAACCAGACGAAAATAAAGAAGGCAATCGATTGCCCTATTAACGTAAGGTTTATGTTCACGGCGATATACCTCTTGCTGGTCGTTGCATTCCGGTGTCCGTAACACCGAGCGCAGCCTCACTCCGGAGAGCGAGAGCCGCACCCGCTTAGCGGTCGATTAACCGGCAACAACGAAGATCAGGTACATCGCGATACCAACGCCGATCATGGGAACCGCGTCAAGCAGACCCGCCATGATGAAGGCTTTGGTCTGAAGCTGGTTGCCAAGCTCTGGCTGGCGAGCAGTAGATTCGAGCAGTTTGCCGCCCAGCAGACCGAAACCAATGCCAGCGCCCAGGGCGCCCAGTCCGATGATCAGTGCTGCTGCAATAAATACCATTTCCATTGAAGACTCCTCGGTTTTCTCAGATAGTTAAGGGTTTGTTTTCTAATCAGTGATCTTCGTGCGCGGCGCTGAGGTAGACCACAGCGAGCGTTGTAAAGATAAAGGCCTGCAGCGTTACTACCAGAATGTGGAAGATGGCCCAGGGTACGTTCAGGGTCCACTGAACCCACAAGGGTAACAGCGCAATCAGGATGAACACGACCTCACCAGCATACATGTTGCCGAAAAGTCGCAGAGCCAGGCTGACCGGTTTGATGATCAGAGCCAACAGTTCCAGTACCAGGTTGAAAGGTACCAGTGACCAGTGGTTGAACGGTGTAAAGGACAGCTCCTTGGCGAATCCACCCGGGCCTTTAACCTTGAAGCTGTAGAACAGAATCAGCAGGAAAACGCCGATGGAGATACCAAAGGTTCCGTTGGGATCTGTGGTTGGAACGATCTTGAAATATTCCAGACCCATCGCGTGCGCAATGGAGGGAATGTAATCCACCGGGATCAGCTTCAGAGAGTTCATCAGGAAGATCCAGACGAACATGGTCAGCGCCAGCGGTGCAATGATGGGATTCTTGCCGTGGAAGACGTCGCGAACAATGCCTTGGACAAACTCGACCGTCATCTCAACCACATTCTGCAGCCCGGTCGGGGTATCGGTAGTGGCCCGTTTCGCCGCAAATCTAAACAGGGCAAGAAATACCACGCCGATAAAGATCGACCAGCCCATGGTATCTACATGGACGGCCATGAAGCCCATGTCCATGGCTTCCTGGCTGGTTCTCGCCATCGTCCAGGTCGCTTCCTCTACGACAGTGCCATCGGCACGCTCGTAGCCAGCCGGCAGTTTGCCGTAGGTGAGGTTTTGTAGGTGGTGCTTTATATACTCTACTGGGGTATCAGCTGCCATACTGCTCTCGTCCAGTCATCGCTGTGGTTGTGGCCGGATAAACCATCGCAGAAGCGGGCTTAGCGCAACCATCACAGCAAAAGTGAATAACAGAGCTGATACGTGTATCGGCTCTATTAAGATGAAAACGGCCGCGAAAAAGACGGCTGTCAGAGCGAGCTTGATTGACTCGGCCCTGAACATGTTGCCCACCACCAGGCGCGCTTGTCGGGCGCCTTCAAACCGGAACATCCGGTGAGCAAAATACGCGTTTGGTATGACATAAATAAGACCGCCTATAAATGCGGAATAACCAGCCAAACGATTTTCAAAACTCCATCCAAAGCTGAGCAGTGCAATCAGACTCAGCTCGATTGCCAGCCATTGATAAAACGGCAATCGGGTTATTCGCTTTTTGGCTCTGGGCATGGAACCAGCCTGACAATGGTTCTGGATAAACAACCTCTGCTTCCTGCCAGCAACCCGTCGGAGTTAATGCAAGCGCGCGAAATTATATGTGTTAACCGGTAGCGGTTCAACAGAGCCGACGGTAAAAATTGGTGGAAAAATAATCAGGTTAGCGTGCTATTTAGTCAAAACTGACACAAGTTGTGTCATGCATACTCGCACGTAACGATATGTGGTGTCTTTAACACCCTATCGGTTCTTTGGCACTAATTTCAAAAACCGCCAGCCAGGATAACCTTGATTACTTGATATGGCCCAAGATACCGTCCAATTCGTCCAGTGACGTGTATTCGATCACCAGTTTGCCTTTACCCCGCTGACCATGGGCAATCGACACACGGGCACCGAGCCGCTCGGCAAGGTCATCCTGGAGGGCACGAATATTGGGGTCGATCTGGCCTTTGGCCGGTTTGGCCGGTTTCTGCTGCTGCACCTGACGCACCAGCGCCTCCGTCTGCCGAACCGACAGGGATTTGGCCACAACCTGACGGGCCACCTGCATCTGCTGCTCGGGCGGAAGCGTCAGCATGGCGCGACCGTGGCCCATTTCCAGATCTCCGTGCTCCAGCATTACCCGTACGTCTTCGGACAAGCTGATCAGTCGCAACAGGTTCGTGATGGTGGTGCGTGACTTGCCAACCGCTTCCGCCACCTGGGACTGGGTCAAGCCAAATTCTTCCTGTAAGCGCTGGAGGGCGAAAGCTTCTTCGATAGGATTGAGGTTTTCACGCTGAATGTTTTCAATCAGCGCCATGGCGATCGCGGCGTCGTCTGGTACGTCCCTGATAATGGCAGGGATGCGATCCAGCTCGGCCATTTGCGTGGCGCGCCAGCGACGCTCGCCGGCAATCAGCTCAAACCGGCCCTCGGCAATCGGGCGGACGACCACCGGCTGCATAACGCCTTGCTGACGAATGGAATCTGCCAGTTCCTGCAGAGCTGCCGGGTCCATGTCACGACGAGGTTGGAAGCGGCCTCGCTGAATCAGATCAACCGGTACTTCACGCAGTTCACCGTCGTGATCGCGCACTTCCTGATCCAGGTTTACTTTGGAACCCTGTAGCAAAGCGCCTAATCCACGCTCACCCAGTCCTCGTTTCTTCGCCGCCATGGTGTCTGTCATTCGTCCTGATAAAAAGCTGTGCTGATAAAAGTGGGGGTAGTTTACACGGCCACCGGCTCAGATGTCTTTTTCGCACCGTGGCGCCGCACCATTTCACCGGCCAGGGCTAAATAGGCCACTGCGCCCTTGGAACTCCGGTCGTATTTCAGTGCCGGCATACCATAGCTGGGGGCTTCCGCCAGTCGAACATTTCGCGGAATCACTGCCCGGTACACCTTGTCGCCAAAATACTCATTGAGCTGGCCAGACACATCCAGAGTCAGGCTATTGCGAGGGTCGTACATGGTGCGAAGGATTCCCTCGATCTTCAGTTCCGGGTTCACCGTTTCCTGGATTTGCTCCACCGTGTTCATCAAGGCGGCCAGACCCTCCAGCGCATAATATTCACACTGCATCGGAATCAATACCGTATCAGCGGCGGAGAGGGCGTTGACCGTCAGCAAGTTCAACGATGGAGGGCAATCGATCAGAATGTAATCGTAGTTTTCCCGAACCGTGTTCAGGGCCAGACGCAGCCGATGCTCGCGGCCAATCTCGTTCATCAGCTCAACTTCGGCTGCCGTGAGGTCACCATTGGCGGGCAACAGGTCAAACCCGGATGCCTCGGCGTGAAAAATCACTTCTGCCGCGGACGAACGCTTGGTCAACATGTCGTATCCCGACAGTTGCAGTGCGTTTTTATCCACACCGCTTCCCATGGTGGCGTTACCCTGAGGGTCCATATCCACCAGAAGAACACGACGCTTGGTTGCTGCAAGAGACGCCGCCAGATTGACGCAGGTCGTGGTTTTACCCACGCCGCCTTTTTGATTGGTCACCGCCATTACGCGCGCCATGACTCGCCTCCTGTGATTAGTTCTGAACGTCCGAACGGCGCCGGATGACCAGCAAATGCCGATCTCCGTCGGAGCCGGGTACCACCAATGCCTGATGGGAAACGACCTGCCAGGAATCCGGCATCGCCGCCACTTCATCATCCGGAAACTGACCTTTCATGGCAAGGAACTCGCCGTCGATTGCCAGCAAATCGCCGCACCAGGTGACCAGATTCTCCAGCGCTGTAAACGCCCGGCTGGTGATCTGGGCGTAGGGCTGATCTGGCTGACAATCCTCGGCACGACCATGAATAACATCGACATTTTTGAGGCCGAGCTCAAGCACACACTGGGTCAGAAAACGGGTTTTCTTGCTGTTGCTGTCCAACAGCGTAAATTGAGTGTCTGGGCGCGCAATGGCCAGTGGAATCCCGGGCAATCCGCCCCCGGCACCAACATCCAGCACCGACTCCGCTGTTACGAATGGCAAAACGCTCAGGCTGTCCAACAACTGGCGAGACACCATCTGCCCGGTATCTCTCACAGCAGTCAGGTTGTATGCCCGGTTCCATTTGTTTAACAGGGCAAGGAATGCCAGGAGCGTCTGCTGAGCCTGCTCATTCAGGGTCAGACCCATGTCTGCCAGGCCATCACTGAGCTGTCGCTGCCAGAGTGATTCACTCATTCAAACGGCTCAGGCGGATTGCTTGCGCAATAGATCACGCTTCTTCAGGTGAACCAGTACCTGTGAAATGGCCGCCGGGGTCACACCCTGTATCCGCGAAGCCTGAGCCACGGTTTCCGGACGAACCTCTTTCAGTTTCTGTTTGATCTCATTGGACAGGCCGCCAATGGCGTCGAAATCCATGTCGTCCGGCAGACGCGTGTTCTCGTTGCGACGCAGACGCTCGATTTCGTCCGCTTGACGAGAGATATAGCCCTCGTACTTGATCTCGATCTCTACCTGATCGGCGACGTTCGCATCTTTTTCTGCCCCATCGACCATCTGGGCAATATGCCGATAATTGATTTCCGGACGACGGAGAAGCTCGGCCAGTGACTGGTCACGGTTTAGCGGCTGGCGCAGGAACTCGTTGGCCTTCTCACCGCCGTCAGTGCCCGGATGCAAGCGAGTGGATTCCAAGCGTGAACGCTCGGCCGCAATGGCCTCTCGCTTGTGGTTAAACGCCTGCCAGCGATGCTCGTTCACGAGCCCCAGTTTGTGACCGGTTTCAGTCAGCCGCAGATCGGCATTGTCTTCCCGCAGGATCAGGCGATATTCCGCACGGCTGGTGAACATACGATAGGGCTCTGAGGTACCCATGGTGATGAGGTCGTCCACCAACACGCCCAGGTAAGCTTCATCCCGGCGTGGATACCACTCATCTTTGTCCTGGGCTTTCAACGCGGCGTTGATACCGGCGAGCAAGCCCTGGGCGCCTGCCTCTTCATAACCGGTCGTGCCGTTGATCTGGCCCGCAAAATACAGCCCCTGGATGAACTTGGTTTCCAGGGTATGACGCAGGTCCTGCGGGTTCAGGAAATCGTATTCGATAGCATAACCCGGGCGCGTGATGTGGGCGTTCTCAAACCCTGGAATGCTGCGCACAGCCGCCAGCTGGATATCGAAAGGCAGGCTGGTAGAAATGCCGTTCGGGTAAAGCTCGTTGGTGGTCAGTCCCTCAGGCTCCACGAAGATCTGATGGGAATCCTTGTCCGCGAAGCGGTTTACCTTGTCCTCAATGGATGGGCAATACCGTGGCCCGATGCCCTCGATATCACCGGCAAACATCGGCGAACGATCAAACCCACTGCGGATGATGTCGTGGGTCTGTTCAGTGGTGCGCGTCACGTAACAGCACACCTGCTCGGGGTGCTCGTCACGGGAACCCAGGAACGACATGACCGGCGCGGGCTGGTCTCCCCATTGCTCCTGCATCACGGAAAAGTCGACGCTGCGGGCATCCAGGCGCGGCGGCGTGCCGGTTTTCAGACGACCCACGTTGAAGGGCAATTCCCGTAACCGTTGAGCAAGCGCATTTGCCGGCGCATCGCCAGCACGGCCACCGGCATGCTTTTCCATACCAATGTGAATAACACCGCCCAGGAAGGTGCCGGTCGTTAACACCACGGTTGGCGCCCGGAACCGAATACCAGACTGGGTCACCACACCAGTGACCCGCTCGCCTTCCACGATCAGGTCATCAGCCGCTTGCTGGAACAGCGTAAGATTGGGCTGGTTTTCCAGGATCTCGCGAATCGCGGCCTTGTACAGCACCCGGTCTGCTTGAGCACGGGTAGCCCGCACTGCAGGCCCCTTGCGGCTGTTCAGTACCCGGAACTGGATGCCGGCTTTATCCGTGGCGTGGGCCATGGCGCCGCCCAGCGCGTCAATTTCTTTCACCAGATGGCTTTTGCCAATACCGCCGATGGCGGGGTTGCAGGACATCTGGCCGAGGGTTTCGATGTTGTGGGTCAGCAGCAGTGTCTGGGAGCCCATACGGGCCGCCGCCAGCGCCGCCTCGGTGCCGGCATGGCCGCCACCAATGACAATGACATCAAAACGGGTTGGATAATCCACAACATCACCTCGGAAAAACGGGGTTATACAAATTGAAAGACACTGCAAAAACAGGGCGGGGAGTATAACGCCTCACCCAATGAATTGCAGTCAGAATGTGCAAATTTTAACCAGAGCACCTGACTGAAGAAACCAGAATGGGCAAGGAAAGGGCATCACCCGAATCAGGACGGATCAGGAAAAACCGAAATCTACTAATTTTCAGCACCTTGGAGACTTTAATTCACATGAGTTTTTAAGAAAGTTATCCACATAGTATTGGCTAAAAAATCGCCCTTAAATTTATTATAGATACTTGTTTTTAAATTATTTTTTCAAATTCACTCAGGTGTTATCCGAAGGTTGTTCAACATTTTATCCACAAGATGCGCTGAATTCTGGACCAACAGGCACCTAACCCGATCAGATACCAGGCCTTATGCACCGAATCGATGCAATATCGTCTGCTTCTGGCCGATGAAATCAGTTTTGACGCCGATAAACGATTTGGAACGGTGGTTTTTTGACTTTCTGGTACGAAGTTCGCTTGAGAAGACTCACTGATTTCATTTACAGGGGCCCTGGCACCGAGCCGGAGCCAAACAGGAACCCTCATGAATCGCGTCATTTCACTGTCACGTTACCGTCAGAGTACGCCCGAACCTGCTACCACAGAAGAACTGTTGGAAGGCCTGAATGTCCGCTCGGCCTACCAACCTATTTTCAGCCCGACGCACCAGAAACTGGTGGGTTTTGAGGCGCTGGTCAGGGTGGATGACGGGGCCGAGTCACTGTCACCTGTGGAACTGTTCGAACGAGCCGATACAACTGAACAGACCGTTCAACTCGACAGCTTTCTGGTCCATCGGCATGTGGAAAACTTCAGCGGCCGTCATCTTCCTGTCTGGCTGTTCCTGAACATTAATCCGGAAACCTGTACTCACCCCACGTCATCTCTGGATCGGCTGGTGAGCCAGTGCACCGAGTGTGGCATCTCTCCGGAAAAAATCGTTCTGGAACTGGTAGAGACCACCAGTAGCAACACCAACGCATTGCTGGAGTTCATTGACCAGGCCAAGGCGCGGGGGTTTCGCATCGCCATTGACGATTTCGGCACCGGAGATTCGAATTTTGAACGCCTGTGGCGCATGGACCCGACCATCGTAAAGATTGACCGAAGCCTGTTGGTCAACGCAGAACAACATCACCGAGCGCGACTGCTGCTTGAAAGCCTGGTTCGGATGATCCGGGAAAGCGGCAGCCTGGTTCTTTTGGAAGGCATTGAAAACGAGGCCCAGGCAAGAATCGCGCTGGATACCGAAGCAGACCTGCTGCAGGGGTTTCTGTTTGGCAGGCCGGGTATTGTGGAGAACACGTTGATGGCCTCCCAGGAGGCCGGCCTGTCGGGAATGATGGAACAATCCCGACGTCGATTTCAGCAAGAAAGTTCTGACCAGAGCAGTTTCCTGAGATTGCTGCGATTTGAGATTCTGGAGGCTTGCCATCGGCTGGCACGGGAGGAGCCGTTTGCAGAGGCCTGCAAATCGGTTTTCGAAATGGGAGGTGTAAAACGTTGCTTTATGCTGAACTCGAACGGCGTCCAGCAGGGCAATCTGGCGTTTTCCGGCAAAGACCGCTGGCCCCAGCATTTCAACCCGCTCTACCGCTCGGCGGGGGCCTGCTGGTCACACCGGGAATATTTCCTGAATGCTCTGGAGCGCCCGCAGGACATCAACTGTTCGCGTCCCTACGTCGGTCTTCCTGACGCCACGCGAACCATCACACTGTCTACCTGCATGATGTCCGGAAACACTCGCCAGGTATTCTGCGTAGACATTCATCCGGACGAACTGTTTGACGGTCAGTTGTGCTTCCCGGCTACCCTGTAGCCATCGGCGGTATCGCTAGCCTGTCGGTCCAACTCCAGCGCCACGGCATTGGTGGACTTCGCAAATCTGGCCAGCAGATTGTAGAGCACCGGAACAATAAACAGGGTGAGGGTGGTGGCAAACACCAGCCCCCCCAGAATCACAATCCCGATGGACGCCCGGCTCTCGGCACCGGCGCCGGTGGCCAACACCAATGGCACGGCGCCAAATACCGTGGAAATGGTGGTCATTAACACGGGCCGGAACCGCAGGATGGCGCCTTCAAGAATCGCATCCCTGACTTCATAGCCCTTATCCCGCAGCTGATTGGCAAACTCCACGATCAAGATGCCGTTTTTTGCCATCAACCCCAACAGCATGATGATGCCGATCTGGCTGTAGATATTCAGGCTAATGCCGGAAAACAGCAGTGCAAACAAGGCCCCGGTGACCGCCAATGGCACCGACAGCATGATGATCATGGGGTGAATCCAGCTCTCAAACTGAGCCGCCAGCACCAGGAAAACAATGACAAACGCCAGCGCAAAGGTGACATAAATGGCGTTCGACGACTCCTGGAATTCCCGACTCAGGCCTTTGTAGCTGACTCTCGCTTCAGGCGGTAAGTGGTCCACCGCCAGATTATTCAGATAGTCCAGCGCCGACGCCAGGTCATACCCATCCGCTAGGGAACCGCTGATCACCACCGCCGGAAGTCGGTCGATGCGACGCAGGTCGGGATTCGCGCCCACTTCCTCAACATCCACCAGTGCCTCAAGGGGTATCAGTTCGCCACCCTGGCGGGGCCGCAAAAAGATCTGGCCCAGATCACCCGGTGTTGCACGGTCGGCATCGGAGGCCTGAAGAATTACATCGTATTCCCGGCCACGATCCAGATAGGTCGTTACCTGTCGCGAGGCCAGCATGGTCTGCAGGGTCAGGCCGACGTCCTGTACCGTAATGTCCAGGTCGGCGGCTCGGTCCCGGTCTATAGACACGTTCAGTTCCGGGCGAGTCAGCTCGAAGTCGGTGTCCAGGCTCAGCAGATTCGGATTGTCCTTGGCCCGCTCAACGATCTCTTCACTCCAGGCCTGAACCGATTCGTAGTCCGGCCCACCGATGACAAACTCCACAGGCTGGCTGAAACCACGTTGGCCCAGCCCCGGCGGATTGACCGCCACCAGGCGCACACCCGGCACATCGGCCAGCTTGCGTCGAATCTCATTGGTGATGGTTTGCTGCTTGACGTCCCGTTCACTCCAGGGCGTCAGGCCCATGATGATGAACGCGTTGTCGGCCTCATTACGGAACCCGACAATGGCGAGAATACGGTTGGCCACTCCCTGTTCCAGATAGGGCAGTAGCTGCTGTTCGGCCTTTTTCACATGGTGGTCCGTGTATTCCACGGTGGAACCCCGCGGTGCGCCACCGGGCATAATGATAATGCCCCGGTCTTCGGTCGGTGCCAGTTCCTGCGGCAACTTGGGGAAAACCACAACCGCCAGTAGCAGCCCCACCATACCCAGACCCAACAACAGACCGGGCTGGCGAAGTGAAAACTTCAGCATGCGTTCGTAACCACGGGTCAGGCCGTTGAGCACGCGTTCACTGAAGGCCCAAAGGCGGTGGCCTTCTTCGGTCTCCGGGCTGTGTTTCAGCCATTTGGAGCAGAGCATCGGCGCCAGGGTCAGGGCGACCAGGCTGGATACCACCACCGCAGCGGCCAGGGTAAACCCGAATTCTGCAAACAGACGCCCCACATTGCCCCCCATGAATGAAATGGGCACAAACACCGCAATCAGCGTCAGAGTCGTGGCAATAACGGCGAAAGCGACCTGTCGGGCGCCGCGATAAGCAGCCAGCAACGGTGGCTCGCCGTTATCAATACGACGCTGAATGTTTTCCAGCATCACGATGGCGTCATCGACCACCAGGCCAATGGCCAGTATCACCGCCAACAGCGTCAACACGTTGATGGAAAAGCCCAGCGCGCCCAGGCCAATGAAGGCGCCGATGACCGCTACCGGTATGGTCACGGCGGGTATCAACGTGGCACGCCAGGATCTTAGGAACATGAAAATCACCAGAATCACCAGCGAAACCGCAATCGCCAGGGTGATCGCCACTTCCTTGATGGACGCCCGTATAAAAATAGACTCGTCGTAGCTTTGAGCGATGTTCACTTCCGGGGGCAGGGTTTCGCGAATCTTGTCCAGTTCAACCTGTACCAGGTCTGACACCGCGACCGTGTTGGATTTCGATTGTCGAATAATCCCGAGTCCAACCGCCGTCTGGCCATTGAATCGCAAGCGACTGGTGTCGGATTCCACGCCCATCTGAACATTGGCCACGTCGCCGAGCCGCAAAAGATCATTGCCGTCCCGCCGAACCACCAGATTGCGGAACTCGTCCACGCCCGATAACCGCCCCTTGGCCCTGACCGTGAAATCCCGGGTAGAGGATTCCACAGACCCGGCCGGCAACTCCACGTTATTGGCGCGAAGCGCCTGTTCCACCTCTGCCACCGTAATATCGCGAGCCGCCAGTCGTTCCCGGTCCAGCCAGATCCGAATGGCGTATCGGCGTTCACCACCGATACGGACATCCGCGACACCGTCGAGCACTGACAGGCGATCCACCAACACCCGTTCGGCGAAATCGCTCAGTTCAGCGCTGTCCCAGACGTCGCTGCGCAAAGACAACCACATCATTGGACGGGCATCCGAATCGGCTTTACGAACAACGGGCGGATCGGCTTCTTCCGGCAGGTCATTGGCCACCCGGGCCACGGCATCACGAACATCGTTGGCCGCAATATCCACATCCCGGGAGGTATTGAATTCGATGGACGTGCGGCTCTCGCCCTGCTCAGTACTGGATTCGATGGAACGGATGCCTTCGATACCGCTGATGGCGCTTTCGATCACCTGGGTGATCTGGGTATCCACTACTTCGGCGGCCGCCCCTACATAATCGG
Source organism: Marinobacter sp. CHS3-4 (assembly GCF_030053415.1). Classification (GTDB taxonomy): domain Bacteria; phylum Pseudomonadota; class Gammaproteobacteria; order Pseudomonadales; family Oleiphilaceae; genus Marinobacter. The sequence continues at coordinate 221,340 of NZ_JASGBJ010000001.1, read as the reverse complement.
TGGAAATGGACACCACCGGGGGATCAATATCGGGATATTCCCGCACAGGCAGGCCTTTCAGCGCCGCCAGACCAAACACCAGTATCAGCAGGCTGATGACCGTGGCAAACACCGGTCGCTTGATGGAGATGTCAGAGAGCACCATGGATCAGGACTCCCGGGTGTCGACAAACCGGTTATCCGGGATGGCCGCCGTGTCCTCCACCACCTGGATTCGATCGCCGCTGCTAAGGCGGTCCTGCCCGGTGACCACCACGCGGTCTTCCAGAGTCAGACCAGAAGCAACTTCCACGATACCGGGCGACCGTGAACCCAGTTGAACAGACACCCGCTTGGCGACACCGTCCAGAGCCACAAATACATAGGTTTCATCGCCACGAATCATAACCGCCTGTTCCGGAATGATCAGGGCTTCCCGTTGCCGCAAGGTGAGTTCCGCCGCCATATACTGGCCCGGGCGAAGCTTGCCATCGGCATTGTCGATCATTGCCCTGACCGGAAGTGTGCGGCTGAGTTCGTTGATTCTGGTACCCAGCTCCACCAACTCACCCTCAAACCGGTCTTCGGGAAATGCGGGCGTGTGGCCCTGCACCCTCTGACCAAGACGAATCTGGCCGAGAAACTTTTCCGGGATAGCAAAACTCAGCTCCATCTGGCTAGTCGCGTCCAGAGTGGCCACTTCGGTTCCTGACCCCAGATAGGCACCCATACTGATGTCGTTCAGACCCACCACGCCTGCGAACGGTGCTTCGATGCGGTGATTGTCCACACGCGTCTGGGCGGAGGCCAGCTGTGCTTCGGCAACGTTGACCCCGGTGCTGAGTGCGTCCACCTGGGACTGGGAAATGCTGTTGTTCGAACGCAGGCGACGGGCACGCTCCAGCTGGCGACGAGCGTCAGCCAGGGTCGCCTGCGCGACCTGCAGGTCCGCCCGGGCCTGGCGATCGTCCAACCGCAAAAGAAGCGCGCCTTCGGCAACCTTGCTTCCGGCATTCAGATTCATCGCCACAACCCGGCCGCTGACTTCGGTCGTCAGTGCGACCTGATCCCGGGCTTTCAGGTTACCCACTGCGCTGACCGAATCGGTGACCCGATCAAGGGCTGGACTGACCACGTTGACCTTGCTGGCAGGACGCTGTCGCTGGTTGTCAGCCGCAGTCTCGGGCGCCAGAGAATTCCAGGCGAATACTCCGCCGCCGGCCAGTACCAGCAGACCCAGCGCAATCATCCATTGTTTTGCCATTGGTCAGTTCCAGGTTAAAAACCGTGATTATTGCTTCTGTATCACCAGTACAATTTCGCCAACCTTGAAACCCCATTTGGTCATTTCAGTTTCGTTAATCAGCGTGTCCGGCGTGATCAGATACATCCAGTCGTCCATACTCACGTCGATGGTGCTGTCATCGTCACCATAAGCCACGCGGAGGACGTAATTCATATTGATGGCGTTGCCCTGCCAGCGCATGGTGCCAGGCTCCACCACATCGCCTGCATCGGCATGAAGGGATCCGTCCTGGTTCGGCGTCAACGTCCATTTCCGGGTTTGAACTTCACCATCGTTAAAGCGGAACTCTTCGTCCAGAGTGCCCACACCTTGGTCATTCCAACTGGCGTCAATGTCAGCGTCAAACGTCCGAATGACCTCACCGGACCTGTTCTTGACCACGCCGCGCGCCGAGAGTTCACCGGTAAAGAATTGCTGGGGGGTCAGGGTGGGCTCAAGGTCGCTGTAGGCGTCCAGGGTGGGGCCCGCGCAACCGGCCAACAGCACCAACATTAACAATAACGACAGGTTACGGCCCAGGCCAGTCATCGACAGGGCTCCAAAGCTTCTTTGCATGACTTTTACACTCCTGAGTGGGTTGCGTTAAGCGAATGACATAGATACGCCCGGCCATTGTCAGCCGATCAAAACCACCATTTTGGAGCAGGTGTCATTTCGGCCAATTGTCTTTTTTGACAGAGGGGTCAGCGGTTTTCGTCAATGGCAGGCACAGTGGATTGCCGTACAACTGCCATCCATACGTCAATCGGATGTGAGGATGGGAGTCACCATGCCAGTCTATAAAGCGCCTTTGCGCGATGTGAAATTTCTGTTGAATGAGGTGTTTGATTATCCAGGGCACTATGCATCACTGCCCAGTGGTGAGAACGCGACACCGGATATCGTGGACGCCATTCTGAGCGAATGTGCCAAATTCTCGGAACAAGTGCTCAGCCCGCTGTACCAGAGTGGTGACGAAGAGGGCTGCACCCTGACCGACGGTGAAGTGAAAACACCTGCGGGCTATAAAGATGCCTACGACCAGTACGTGATGGGCGGCTGGCAGGGATTGTCTGCGCCGGAGCACTACGGCGGCCAGGGGCTTCCCGCCTCTATGGGCCTGCTGAAACAGGAAATGATGGGCACAGCGAACTGGCCTTTTTCCATGTATCCGGGGCTATCCATGGGTGCCATGAATACCATCTACCTCCATGGCAGTGAAGATCAGAAAGAAACCTATCTGCATCCGATGACCGAAGGCCGCTGGGCCGGCACCATGTGCCTGACCGAGCCGCAGTGCGGCACCGATCTGGGCCAGGTCAAAACCAAGGCAGAGCCCCAGGCGGACGGCAGCTATCAAATCACCGGTACAAAGATCTTCATTTCCTCAGGCGATCACGACCTGACTGAAAACATCATCCACATCGTACTGGCCCGGCTGCCAGATGCCCCGAAAGGCACTCGCGGCATCAGCCTGTTCATTGTGCCCAAATTTCTCCCCGCCGAAGACGGCCAGGTGGGTGAGCGCAACGGTGTGGTTTGCGGCAGTCTTGAGAAGAAAATGGGCATCAAGGCGTCCGCTACCTGCGTGATGAACTTCGACGGCGCCAAAGGCTTTTTGATCGGCCCGGAAAATCAGGGCCTGGAATGCATGTTCACTTTCATGAATACCGCCCGGATCGGCACCGCGATACAGGGCGTGGGCCCGGCCGAACTATCCTATCAATGGGCATTGGATTACGCGCGGGAACGGCGTTCCATGCGGGCGGTTTCCGGCAAGAAGGAACCGGATCAGGTAGCTGACAGCCTGATCCATCACGCCGACGTGCGCCGGATGCTGCTGACCCAGAAAGCCATTGCTGAAGGTGGTCGCGCCATGCTCTATGACGCGGCGCGGCTGGCAGATCACATGGTAGAGGCCCACACCGCCGGCGATCCGGAAAAGGCAGACCAATACGATGACAAACTTGGCTTTTTGACCCCGATCCTCAAAGGGTTTTTGACCGAGCTGGGTAACGAGGCTGCCAATCTGGGCGTGCAAGTGTTTGGCGGCCATGGCTACATTTGCGAGCATGGGATGGAACAGATCGTGCGGGACACTCGCATTGCCACCCTGTATGAAGGAACCACCGGCATCCAGGCTCTGGACCTTCTGGGCCGAAAGGTGCTGTTGATGACCCAGGGTGGGGCGGTTCGCGACTATACCCTGAGGATTGCCAATTTTGCCCGCAAGTTGCTGACCGATAAAAAAATGCGGCCTTACGGTCTGGAGCTGCTAAAACTCACCGGCCAGTGGAACTGGCTGACCGTTCGACTGATGCTGATCGCCCGCAAAGACCGGGACATGGTCAGCGCGGCAGCCAATGATTTTCTGATGTACAGCGGCTATGTCTCCATGGCGTACATGTGGGCTCGAATGGCGGCAGTCGCGAACCAGAAGCTGAAACACGGTGGCGAGGAATCGGAGTCTTTCTACAAGAGCAAGCTGGCGACCGCCGAGTTCTATTACGAGCGCCTGTTACCAAGAGCCCAGGCACATGCGACTTCCATGCTCAGCCCAAGCAGGACCCTGATGAGTCTCGACAGCGACGACATGGCCTTTACCGGCTAGCCGTCGTGTAATCCGGGCTGGGCCGGGCCATGCTGAAATATTCGCCCTGAGAGAAATCGATGCCCAGCTCAAGGACTTTTGCCTGCACCTGCTCGTTGTGGACAAATTCGGCTACCGTCTGCATGTTCAGACTGCGGGCGAATTCCACGATAGCACTGGTGACCAGGTAGGCAGTCTGATCCTCGTGCAGATGCTGGATCAGACTGCCATCAATCTTGATGAAGTCAACATTCAGGCTGAGCAGATGGGCGAAATTCGAGTAGCCGGTACCAAAGTCATCGATGGCAATACGACATCCGAAGGGCTTCACACGTTCGATAAAGACTCGTATGTCCTCGTAATTTGCAATGCCGTCGGATTCCAGAATCTCAAATATCACGCGGTTGCCGACACCCGTTGATTGCAGGGCCGCCAGAATTCGGCGAACCGTCTCGGGTTCTGTAAGATCACCGGAAGACAGATTGATCGAAAATTCTTCATCACGCTCCGCAAAGCAGGCAAAGCATTTCTCGATCATCAATCCGGCAATGTACTGGTTCAGGCGTAATTTGTTGGCGATATCCACGAATCGGCCTGCGCTGATCACGCTGCCATCCGCTTCGACCATCCTCACCAGACACTCGTATTTGGTGATATCTCCGCGACGATTGTCATGAATAGGCTGGAACCAGGGCACCAGTCGGTCTTGTTCCACCGCTTCTTTCAGATGGTTTGCCCAGTAGAGGTTGTTTTCGTAATTCTCTTCGATACCGATGGCTGAGTCATACAACAGATAGTGTCGGCCGTGTTCACGCGCCTGAACCACCGCTATTTTGGCCTGGCTGACCAGTTGATCGGCGGCCTCTCTCGACGGCCGGTGCTCACGTTGCGCCAATCCAATACTGACATCCACGGTCAGGCGTTGACGCTGCCAATCAATCCGTTCGTTAGTAATATCGTGTCGTACCTTTTCAGCGAGGCTCTGCAACGCCTCCGCAGGCATTACCAGGGTCAGTATTGCGAATTCATCGCCGGACAACCGGTATACCTGATACGCACTCAAGCCTTGCAGTTTGCCAAACTGAACCAACCTTTCTGCAATCGCCAGCAATACTTCATCACCGCACTCATTGCCAAACAGACCGTTGATCTGGCTGAAACGGTCCAGATTGATGATCAGCAGGGCGGCGCCTTTCCGGCGTTGCAATTCCCTCAACAGACGGGCCCGGTTAGGCAAACCGGTCAGTCTGTCGGTGTAGGACGCCTGCAATTCCCGAATCAGCTGGATGATGCGATACAACAGAAAAAGACTCAGCAGTAGAACCAGCGCCACCGTGCCCGCCAGTATCCGCTGGTTAGTCCTTTCCATCGGGCGCAACACGGCATTGATTTCCTGCAAAGGTACCCCGGCACCGTAGACCATGCCTCCGTGAGTGATGGCAAAGTAAAGCTCATACGCATCGTTGTTCACGGTGAGGCGACGGGTTGCCAGGGTGTCTGTCTGATCTGATGAGGCATCAGCGGACGTTTGAGAAGGTTCAATCTGGTTGCGTAATTCCAGTTCCAGAATGGCATCGATCAATGCCTGCTCCTGGCGGGTATCCTCACCCTGACTGAGACTGGACAGATTGCGATTGTTGCGGTCGTTGAGGAACGCGAAGCTGTGGTCGGTGACGGTAATACGGCTGACCAGATCCACAATCTGATTGGCGCCCCAGGCCGTGGTCGCAAAGCCCAGCAGGTTGCCCTGCCGATCAAACATCGGGCTGGCCAGGGTGAGCACGGCACGTTCGGTATTCATATCGAAATACACCGGTGACCAATAAACACTGCCTTCACCCACCGCTTTTTCGATGTTCTGGTTATCCAGGATCTGGCTGTACCAGGGTGCGTTACTGAACCGGCCGAACCGGGCTTCCGTTTCCAGCCGTGTCACCGGGCTCGACTCGGTGTTGCGAACAAAATACGGCATGTAACTGGTACCCGGTCCGGTCAGCAAACCCGGCTTGAACCAGAGACCGGCCCCGGCGGCGCCGTCAAAATCCTCAAACTGTTCGCGAATCGCCTCTTCCAGTCGGCTTTTCAATCGAGCTTGTTCAGCGTCCGACCGATCCCCGCTCATCAAGTCATTAAAGCTTTCACCGACGTTAGCCAGCGTGGTGGTATAACCGGCCAGAGACGACTGGCGGGCGTTAATTCGTGACAGCCCGGCAGCCACCACCTCCTGGATTTGCTGGCGCCGAAGTTCAGACATGGCTTCCTGTGAATAACGCAGGTTCAGGCTGGATAGCAGAAACAGACCGAAGATGAACACCAGCAGCAACAGCCCAAGCATCCACATGATGGACTGGCGGGAAGATGGATTCTTGAGGTTGGCCCATCGCCTGGACAGAATCCTCGGCATGAATGATTTCCCTGAATGGTTGGTCAGGTGCCCTCGTCAGCGATCGAATCGCGATACTGGTCCAGAGCTTCCTGTGCGGGTTCGTGCCCCAGTTCTATGGCTTCGCTGTACCAATGTACGGCCTGATCCCGGTTTCGGTTGACGCCCTGTCCTTTGGCGTAGATTTCTCCCAGTAGAAAAGCAGCCTGCCCAGACCGGTCGGCGGCCTTTTCTGCCCATTGGCGAGCAACGCCGTATTCCTCGAACGCATGGGTCACTAAGGCCATGTTAGCCTGGGCGCGATTGTCCCCCTCTTGCGCGGGAACGCGGCAGGCCTCACGGGCGGCGCTGAAATTTCGAATGGTGGTCAGCAGGTAGCAATCACTCAGAGCCTGGTCAGTGGGCTTTCGAGCTTTGGGGTCGGTGGTCACATCGGTGGTGTCTTGTGTGTCAGTGGTGTCTTCCGATGCCTGCTGTTGATCAACCCGTGATTCAAACGCCGCGACCTGCTCCGGGCAAGAGTAGGCGTAGCCGGCATTGAACCGAGCCAGTACCCGGGGTGTTGCCGGCTCCTCGGAGAATTGGCGGGCCACTTCCTTGCACCGTCTGTCCCGTTCCTCACGGACCTGATCCAGCAGCTCGGCCCTGGCGGCGTCACCGCTGTGTTCGATCAGATAATCAGTCAGCGGGTCAATGTACGGCTGATCGAAAAGCGCAGCTCGCTCCTGATCGAAGGATTTCGCTGGTTGGGTGTTGGACTCGGGCTTCGGCTCCTGCTCGGGAGCAGGTTGGTAAATGACGCTTGAACAACCGTGGAGAAGAAAGACACTGAAGACAAAGAGCAGTGAACGGTACATCGCTATTTTCCAATACAGAAGCTGCTGAAAATTTTCCCCAACAGATCATCCGGAGTCATCGCTCCAGTGATCTCGCCCAGTGCATCCTGTGCGGCGCGCAGATCCTCAGCCAGCAACTCTCCTGCGCCATAGCCTTGTAGCTGGTCTTCACCCTGCCTCATGGCAGCCTTTGCTCGTTCCAGGGCATCCAGGTGCCTGCGACGGGCCAGAAAACCGCCTTCGGTGGTGCTGGCAAACCCCATACAGGCTTTCAGATGATCTCTGAGGTCTTCAAGACCTTCTGCCGACCGCGCCGCGATCCTGATCACCGGGGCATGGTCACCCTTCTGCTCGAAACCCACGGTTTCGCCGGTCAGGTCCACCTTGTTGCGAATCACCGTCAGTGGCGCCTCGGGCGGCAACTGATCGATGAAATCGGGCCATAAATCATGGGGTTCTGTGCCATCGGTGGTGGTGGCATCCACCATTAGCAGAATTCGATCCGCTTCGCGAATCTCGTCCCAGGCCCGGGCAATGCCGATTTGTTCCACTTCGTCCGGGCTGTCCCGCAATCCTGCGGTATCAATAATATGCAGGGGCATACCGTCTATATGGATATGTTCTCGCAATACATCGCGGGTGGTACCTTCCACGGCCGTTACGATGGCTGCTTCTCGCCCGGCCAGGGCATTAAGCAGGCTGGATTTTCCGGCGTTGGGTCGGCCCGCGATCACCACCTTCATGCCTTCACGAAGAATCGAACCCTGCTGGGCTTCCGCCAGAATGTCGTCCAGATCCAGCAACAGCTGTTTCAGATCATTGGCCACTTTGCCGTCGGCCAGGAAATCAATCTCTTCCTCAGGGAAGTCGATAGCCGCCTCGACGTAAATGCGCAAATGAGTCACTGCCTCTACCAGGGCGTCAATTCGCCGGGAAAAAGCGCCCTGAAGTGACCGAACGGCACAGCGCGCTGCCTGTTCCGAGCTGCTTTCAATCAAGTCGGCGATAGCTTCGGCCTGAGCAAGATCGAGTTTATCGTTCAGGAATGCCCGTTCGGAGAACTCACCTGGTCTTGCCAATCGCGCACCCAGATCACAGGCCAGCCGCAACAGCATGTCCATGATCACGGTACCGCCATGCCCTTGCAACTCCAGTACATCCTCGCCTGTAAATGAATGCGGGTTGGGGAAATACAGAGCAATACCTTCGTCGATCAATTCACCGTCGGGATCGTAGAAAGGTCCATAGTGAGCGTATCGGGGCCGGGGAATGAAGCCCAGTATGGTTTCGGCAATGGCACTGGCCTGAGGGCCGGAGACGCGCACAATACCCACGCCGGATTGGCCGGGGGCGGTGGCGATAGCCGCGATCGTGTCGTTGGCACTGAACATAAACGTCGGGTCCTGAAACGACAGAGGCTCCCAATAGGAGCCTCTGAATACAACGAAGGTTCTGGCTGAGACTAATCAGCTCTTCTTCGCAGCAACTTCTGCTTCGATCTTGCGAGTAATGTACCACTGCTGGGCAATAGACAGAATGTTGTTGGTCAGCCAGTAGAGTACCAGACCAGCCGGGAACCAGAGGAAAAATACCGTAAAGATCACAGGCATCATCTTCATGATCTTGGCCTGCATGGGATCCGGTGGTGTTGGGTTCAGGCTCATTTGCAGCATCATGCTGGCGCCCATCAACAGCGGCAGAATGAAGTACGGGTCCATCACCGACAGGTCATTGATCCACAGCATGAACGGCGCATGACGCAACTGCACACTTTCAAACAGAACCCAATACAGCGAGATAAAGACCGGCATCTGTACCAGGATGGGCAAGCAGCCACCCAGAGGATTGATCTTCTCTTTCTTGTACAGCGCCATCATTTCCTGGGACATGCGCTGGCGATCATCCCCGTAAAGCTCTTTGAGTCGCGTCAGTTGGGGCGCAACGGCTCGCATTTTTGCCATGGAACGATAGCTGGTGGCCGAGAGCTTGAAGAAGACCGCTTTCACCAGAACCGTCAGCAAAATGATCGCCACGCCCCAGTTTCCTACCAGGCCGTAGAACCAGTCCAGCACGATAAACAGTGGCAGAGCGATAAAGAACAACCAGCCGAAGTCCACGGTTCGATCCAGGTTCGGGGCAATGTTTTCCAGTCGTTCAATGATCTTGGGACCAACGTAGGCGCGGGCCGTAACTTCACCGGTTTCTCCCGGTGCCACTTTGGTCGCCGGATACACGAACCCCATGACGTAGAGGTTGCCGCGTTGGGTGCTCTGGAACTGAGCCGCCTGTCCTTGTTCCGGCACCCAGGCTGACAGGAAGTAGTGTTGCAAAAACGCCAACCAGCCGTTGGTCACGGAACGGTTGACTGGATTTTCCCTCAAGTCTTCGAAATCGTATTTCTCGTAAGGGTCTTCTGAAGAGCTAATGACCATGCCGAGATAGGCCCGGATGCCCAGACTGGTCTGTGCGGTTGGGTCAGGTGCCTGATCGCGGACAATCTTACCGGTCATATTGGCCTGCCAGTGTTCTCCTGACTGGTTGTTGATCAGGTAGCGGACGTCAATTTCATAGCTATCGCGAGCAAACTCATATTGCTTGGTGATTTCGACGCCTTGATCCGTGGTCAACTGCAGGTTCACGGTCAGTGAGTCTTCACCTTCACTCAGAACGTACTCGCTGGCTTCTGCGGAATAGACTGGAGCACTGCCATTCTTGCGACTATCAACGCCGTCTTTTCCGATTAACCCGCTTTCCATGATGTAGGTGCGCTTGCTGGTATTGGTTAGCAGCCGCAAGGATTGTTCACTGTCCAGAGAACGATCGTACTGGAGTAGGGAAGCGCCAATGAGATTGCCGCCAACCCGGTCGATGGTCAGCTCATAGACATCCGTAGTGACGGTAATCAGCTGATCGCTAGCCTCTGCATCTGCAGTGGTGCTGGCTTGAAGTTCACTGCCATCTTCCGGCGTTGAAAATTCTTCACCCGCCGTTCCACCATTTGTTGTGGATGCCTGAGAGTCCGATGTCGGAAGCGTCAGATTATCGGCGTCGCCAGAAGGAGATATGGCCTGGGTCTGTTCCGCAACCTGGTTGGTTTGTGGTTGGTTATAGTCTTCGTTCCAGGCCAGTATCATCAGATAACTGACAATCGCGAGGCCGGCATAAATCACAATGCGTTGAATATCCATACACTTAACGTTTTGTCTGGTTGGGAATATGGGTTTGGCTAGCCGGCTCGCAGCAAGCAGAGGGCGACTCGGCACGAACATCGGTGCCCGGTACCGGATCATAACCGCCTTCGGTCCAGGGATGACACCTCAGAAGCCGTTTAATCGCGAGAAAAAGTCCTTTTATTCCACCATGGTAGGAGATGGCTTCAACGGCGTACTGGGAGCAGGTTGGATGATATCGGCAGTGGCTGGCCATCATTGGGCTGATGGCGTACTGGTAGAAGCGAATGGGCAGGAGCAACAATTTGCGCATTAACCCCGTCCTTTCGTGGATGCCGGTTGCTCGTTGGTCACCGTGCTGGTGGAATGTCGGTGTTTTCGTCTAAGTCTGGACCAGAGCTCGTCCAGAAGTTCATTCAACACCGCATTGTCGATATCTGCCAGGCCTCGTCTTCCCAGAACAACGATGTCTAACGCGGGAAAGTCAGTCTGATGTCTGAAGGTTTCCCGAACCCGTCGTTTTACGCGATTCCTTTGAACCGCCAGCTTCAGGTTTTTCTTCGAGAAAACCAGTCCAATTCTGGCGTGTCCCTGATCGTTCGACGTGGCCAGAATCAGGAAATTCCGGTGTGGAACCCTGATCTGGACGTTGTCGAAGACTTTGGCGTAATCCCGAGGGGTCAACAGACGCGACGATTTGGGAAAGCTCAAAGCCTCCATCAGGCAAGCTGTGCGTTACGCAGACAGACGGGCACGGCCTTTGGCACGACGACGCGAGATAACTTTGCGGCCGTTCGCTGTTGCCATGCGAGCACGAAAACCGTGTACGCGCTTACGCTTCAGTACGCTTGGTTGAAACGTTCTTTTCATGATGTCGATCTCACAGTACGAGTTTAAAAATTCATCCGTTGGCTGGAAAATGAACAGCCAAAACAGGAGCGGCATTCTATGCAATGCGGCGTCGGAATTCAATGGTTAAACGCCGTTGTCTGCAATGGTCGTCGGTTGTCGTCAGAATCGGTGAGGCGTAATAGATTCATTAGGGGTTTTTTAATTCTTTAAGGATTTATTATTACTGTTATTAGGGAAGGCTATTTCTGTGGGTAAGCAAAATAAGCCGATAAAAATGAGTTAGTTAGGACAATCACAAGGTTGTTCAGAAACCTGCATGAGCCTTGTGGATGAGTGTCGCAGGGATTGGGGATAAATCGGTGATGGTGAAAAAGAGGGATTTATCCACCAAAGTTTTCTGAGTTCTTCACAGGGTTTATTGCGGTGCACACACAGGGGGCTGTGTATAACTTTATTTAAGAAAGTTTCTGTACACAACCCTGTAGGTAAGTCTGTAAGATATTGAATATAAATCATAAAGAATTCCACAGGCTGTTTATTATTTGCTTTATCCCCTTTCACTTACCGGGTCCGCGGGTTAGAATTTCGGGTCTCGATTTTCAACGATTAACGGTTTAAGCGGCAGAAGCCAAGACGAGCTTTTGCATGGAGATCTTTTGCGTGCATCGACGTTTCATTGTTAGGCATTGGAGGCAAAACTGTCGTGCCGAATAAGCTCTGGCATCAGTGTCTGGAAGTGCTCCGGGATGAGTTTCCTGCTCAGCAGTTCAACACCTGGTTAAGACCCCTGCAATCCGATCACCGGGAAGGCCAGCTTATGCTGTTTGCGCCTAACCGGTTTGTGATGGACTGGGTCAATGAAAAATACCTGCGGCGGATAGAAGAGGTACTGAAGGACCTCGAAGGTGGCCAGGCACCCAGAGTTGGTATGAAGGTGGGTTCTGCGCCCAGCGGCGCGGATCTGGTGGTGCGTTCCGATGCCAAAACCAACGGTCATGCCCCTGAGCATGAAACCGTCAGTACGAAAGTGACGGAAGAGGAAAAGGGTGTTGCAGAGACCGTAGCGATACCCACTGCCAAAACGCCGGGAAACAGTCATCGGCCCTCGGTGCAGGTGGAAGGCGATATCAAACACCAGAGTTTTCTGAACGAAGGCTTTACGTTCGACACCTTCGTAGAGGGTAAATCCAACCAGCTGGCCCGGGCGGCTTCCATGCAGGTGGCGGAGAATCCGGGCGGCGCCTACAACCCGTTGTTCCTGTATGGTGGCGTTGGTCTGGGTAAGACTCACCTGATGCATGCCATCGGCAACGAGATCGTTCGTCGCAATCCACGCGCGAAAGTGGCCTATCTTCGCTCCGAGCGGTTTGTGGCAGATATGGTCAAGGCGTTGCAGCTTAACGCCATCAATGAATTCAAGCGTTACTATCGGTCGGTGGATGCGTTGTTGATCGACGATATTCAGTTTTTTGCCCGCAAGGAACGATCCCAGGAAGAGTTTTTCCACACCTTCAATGCCTTGCTCGAAGGTGGCCAACAGGTCATCGTGACCTGTGATCGGTTTCCAAAGGAAATCGTGGACATGGAAGAGCGTCTGAAATCGCGCTTTGGCTGGGGCCTGACCGTGATGGTAGAGCCACCGGAGCTGGAAACCCGCGTCGCGATCCTGATGAAAAAGGCCGACCAGGTGAACGTAAAACTGAGCAGCGAGGCGGCCTTTTTCATTGCCCAGAAAATCCGGTCCAATGTGAGAGAGCTTGAAGGGGCGCTTCGTTTGGTGATAGCGAATGCTCACTTCACGGGCAGTGAGATTACGCCTCCCTTTATCCGGGAGAGTCTGAAAGACTTGCTGGCACTGCATGAAAAACAAGTCAGTATCGACAATATCCAGCGAACGGTCGCTGAGTATTACAAGATCAAAGTGGCGGATCTGCTGTCCAAGCGCCGTACCCGAACTGTTACCCGGCCTCGCCAGGTCGCCATGTCTTTGGCCAAGGAACTAACCAATCACAGTCTGCCGGAAATCGGCGATGCGTTTGGCGGGCGGGATCACACCACCGTACTGCACGCCTGCAAGAAAATTATTGAATTACAGGAAACAGACCCGGGCATCCGGGAAGATTATCAGAACTTTATGCGGCTGCTGACGACCTGAGTTTGGTCGCGGTAGAGACTCATTCACCGTCCAGAAAAAGAATGCTGAGTGCCATGAAACTGACGATCAGTCGAGAATCCCTACTGACTCCCCTGCAGTCGATTGCAGGTGTGGTCGAACGCAAACAAACCATGCCGGTGCTTTCCAACGTCTTGTTGGTAGCGGAGGACAATACGCTCACGTTGACCGGGACCAATATGGAAGTGGAACTGGTGGCCCGCGTGACGCCAGTGCATGTAGATCAGCCGGGCCGTATTACGGTGCCTGCCCGCAAACTTGCGGACATTTCCCGAGCTCTTGGCGATGAAGCGCCGCTGGAATTAACGCTGGAAGGTGATCGTCTGCACCTGCGGTGTGGTGCCAGCCATTTCACTCTGTCGACCTTGCCGGCAGAGCACTTTCCCAATGTGGAAGATGAAGAAGAGAGCTTTCGCCTGGAGCTCCCTCAGAAAGAACTCAGCCGCATGCTGGATGCGACCGCATTTGCGATGGCTCAGCAGGACGTTCGTTATTACTTGAACGGTTTGTTGCTGGAGGTGGATAAAGATCATGTGCGTACGGTCGCCACTGATGGTCATCGACTGGCTATGGCTCATGAAGATCTGGACACCGGCTGCCCGGAACTTCGCCAGGTGATCGTTCCCCGAAAAGGCGTACTGGAGCTTGCCCGGTTGCTGGATGATGTGGACACGCCTGTTACTCTGGTGATCGGTGACAATCACCTGAGAGCAACTGTCGGTTCCTATACCTTCACGTCCAAGCTGATTGAGGGCAAGTTTCCGGACTACAACCGGGTGATCCCCAGAGGCGGCGATAAAGTGGTGCTGGCAGACCGGGCAACGCTAAAAAATACCCTTCAGAGAGCAGGTATTCTCTCTCACGAAAATATTCGAGGGGTTCGACTGAATCTTGCGCCGAATGAACTGGGCGTATTCGCTAACAACCCGGATCAGGAACAGGCCGAAGACGCGCTGCCAGTAGAGTATCAGGGCGAATCCCTTCAGATCGGTTTCAATGTAGGCTATCTGGTGGATGTGATGAATGCGCTGGACGATGACCAGGTGAAAATTACCCTGGCCAATCCGAACAGCAGTGCGTTGATCGAATCGGAAAAAGACAGCCGCTGTCTTTATGTGGTGATGCCCATGCGCCTGTAGGCGCTTTGTCGGGTTGTTTTACCCTGAGCAGTGGGGCTATTCAGTTTGCACAACGAGAGTTTGAAACGGATGAAACTGTCGTCTATCGGAAGAGTAAGGAAATCTATTATGGGAACGGTGACCAACAGTCTTAAAGGTGCCCTGAGAATCGGACAGACCGTATCGGTTCTGGGAAGGACCGGTGTCAATTGGGTTCGTGGCGACCGCCCGCCCGCTCCTCGTTTGTTACGCCAGACGTTCGAGTCTCTGGGCGCAACTTACATCAAGCTGGGCCAATTCATTGCCAGCTCCCCTACTTTCTTCCCGAAATCCTACGTTGAGGAATTCCAGTATTGTCTGGATAGGACCCCCAGCCTGCCCTACAGCGTTATCCGAAAGATCATTCGGCAGGAACTGGGCAGACCGATCGAAGAAGTGTTCTCTGAAATCGATCCGGTCGCGCTGGCTTCAGCGTCCATTGCCCAGGTTCACCCGGCCAAGCTGGTCACCGGCGAAGAGGTGGTGATCAAAGTTCAGAAACCCGGTGTGGAAAACATACTGCTGACTGATCTGAACTTCCTGTATCTGTCGGCGAAGATTTTGGAAACGCTGGCACCGAAACTGTCCTGGACGTCAATGTCTGGAATCGTTGAAGAGATTCAGCGCACCATGATGGAGGAGTGTGACTTCATCAAGGAAGCCAACAATCTGAAGGTTTTCCGCGAGTTTCTCAACAACACCCATAATGAAGATGCGACGGTGCCGAGAGTGTATGAGGTGGCAAGCACGCGACGCATTTTGACAATGGAGCGATTCCACGGCGTACCACTGACGGATCTGGAAAGTATTCGAGGCTACGCTCGGGATCCGGAGCGAACCTTGATTACCGCCATGAACACCTGGTTCTCAAGCCTGACTCAATGTGAGTTTTTCCACGCGGACGTTCACGCGGGTAACCTGATGGTGTTGAAAGACGGTCGGGTGGGATTTATTGATTTTGGGATTGTTGGTCGCATTCGACCGGATACCTGGACGGCCGTAAGCGATTTTATTTCGTCGGTGATGGTGGGTAATTTTGATGGTATGGCGGATGCGATGGTGCGCATCGGCATTACTCACCAGAAAGTCATTGTGAGTGATCTTGCGAACGATCTTCGAAATCTCTACCAGCAGATGGATCGCATGGTCCCGGATGACGTGCCCTATTACGCCGATCAAGCCGATGACGATGTTAATAATATCCTGATGGATATGGTCAAGATCGGCGAGGGACACGGGCTGCATTTCCCCCGCGAATTTGCGCTGCTACTTAAGCAGTTCCTGTATTTCGATCGCTATGTTCATATCCTGGCACCGGAAATGGATGTGTTTATGGATGAGCGCTTGAATATGTTGCACTGATCGCGTTCAGAACCGCGGTTTTGTACACTGGGGCAGCGACGCCGAATGGCTCGCTGCCTTTTTTTATTCCAGCCAAGATGGCTTGAGATTTCGGATCTATGGCGCTCGTCAAACTACAAACGGAACACTTCCGGAATCTTCAGGGTGCGCCAGTCCGCTTTTCCCCTTCTATTAATCTGCTCTACGGTGAGAACGGCAGTGGCAAGACCAGTGTGCTGGAAGCGATTGGCTATCTGGGTCTTGGCCGGTCCTTTCGCGCGAACCGGCACCAGGCTGTCGTGAGTCATGGGCAAAGTAAATTGACGGTATTCGGTGGTCTGGACCAGGGACTGGAAGAAACCAGACATTCACTTGATCAGGATGAGTCCGTTGTCAGACATCGGTTGGGTATTGCGCGGGATGTTAGTGCCAAAGAGACGACGCTCAGGTTAGACGGTGAGCCGGTCAGAAATCTCTCGGTATTGGCGATGCATCTACCGGTTTCGGTTATTGATCCTGGGGTCTTTGACATTGTGGCTGGTGGTCCTGGAAAACGTCGTCAGTTCCTCGATTGGCTAGTGTTCCACGTGGAACCTTCTTTCGGTTCCTTGTGGCAGCAGTGTCAGAGAGTGACATCACAGCGGAATCAAATCCTCAGAAATGGTAGAATAGACGAAGCATTAATGAAGGTATGGGACGCGCAGTATGTAGATCTGGCAGACGCGATGAACGGGGCCAGGCAGCGTACCTTTAGTGTGTTCTGCGAAGCGTTTTTTCGCTTGGTCGGTGAAGTGACAGCCCCCTGGGTTGAGGGGCTCAAGTTGGATTTCTTTCCTGGTTGGGATAGAAACCAACCGTTGCGTGATGTGTTGAAAGCGCACCGAGAGCAGGAGCTGAAAATGGGCCATACGCTTTATGGTCCAAATCGAGCAGATATCAGGCTCAGATATCAGGGAAGACCCGTCGCAGAGACCTTTTCCCGAGGGCAGCAGAAAACCTTGGTGATTTTAATGAAGATCGCCCAGGGGATGGTTTTATCTGGAATGCGAAAACAAGTGAGTTTTCTGCTTGATGATATTAATGCGGAATTGGACGTTGGCCACCGGGCGATGTTGGCACAAAAGCTGGAACAGCTGAAATGCCAGGTTTTTGTCACGTCTATAGAGCCACCTAAACCTGACGAGCTATGGCAAGTACCCTTGCCCGATTATCGAGTGTTCCACGTGGAACATGGCAAAGTGACGGAAGAATAAAACCCGGATGAGCGATCGCGCCCTACCGGGGTTATCACCCTCAGGAGTCTCTGAATGAGCGAATCGAACTATAATTCCTCCAGCATCAAAGTATTGAAGGGTCTGGATGCAGTCCGTAAACGGCCGGGCATGTACATCGGCGATACCGACGATGGCACCGGTCTCCACCACATGGTGTTTGAGGTAGTCGATAACTCCATCGACGAAGCGCTTGCTGGCCACTGTTCAGAGATCGGCATTGTGATCCACCCGGATGAATCCATTACGGTCCGGGACAATGGCCGCGGAATTCCCGTGGACATCCACGAAGAAGAAGGCGTTTCCGCGGCGGAAGTCATTATGACGGTGCTGCACGCGGGCGGTAAGTTCGATGACAACAGCTACAAGGTGTCTGGTGGCTTGCACGGCGTGGGCGTTTCGGTAGTGAATGCCCTGTCGGCCAGCCTGACCCTGACCATCCGCAGAGACGGAAAAGTTTACGAACAGAGTTACGCCGAGGGCGTTCCAAAAGGCCCACTGAGCGTGGTCGGGGATACTGATGCCAGCGGCACCAAGGTGCACTTCAGACCGTCACCCGAAACCTTTACCAATATCGAATTTCACTGGGATCTGCTGGCAAAACGTCTACGTGAGCTTGCCTTCTTGAACAGCGGCGTGCGTATCCGTCTTCAGGACGAGCGAAGCGGCAAGGAAGAAGTGTTCGAATACGAGGGTGGTCTAAGAGCATTCGTCGAACACCTCAATGCCAACAAGACGCCGATCAATCGTGTCTTTCATTTCATCAAGGAACGGGAAGACGGCGTTGTAGTAGAAGTGGCGATGCAATGGAACGACGCGTTCCAGGAAAACATTTACTGCTTTACCAACAACATTCCCCAGCGTGATGGCGGAACCCATCTGGCCGGTTTCCGTGCTGCTCTGACGCGTTCGCTGAATAACTACATTGAGCAGGAAGGTCTGGGTAAGAAGGCCAAGGTTACTACCTCTGGCGACGACGCCCGTGAAGGTTTGACCGCGATTATCAGCGTTAAAGTTCCTGACCCGAAATTTTCATCTCAAACCAAGGACAAGCTGGTGTCTTCGGAAGTGAAAACAGCGGTCGAGCAGGAGCTGTATCAATCCTTTGCTGATTTCCTCCAGGAGCAGCCGAACGAAGCCAAGCTCATCGTAAACAAGATGATAGAAGCAGCCCGAGCCCGTGAAGCGGCCCGTAAAGCCCGTGACATGACGCGTCGTAAAGGAGCTCTGGATATCGCCGGGCTGCCTGGCAAGCTCGCCGATTGTCAGGAAAAAGATCCCGCCCTCTCTGAACTGTTCATTGTGGAGGGTGATTCCGCCGGCGGCAGTGCCAAGCAGGGTCGTGACCGTAAGACCCAGGCCATCCTGCCGCTGAAAGGTAAAATCCTGAACGTTGAGAAGGCACGATTCGACAAGATGCTTTCTTCCGCTGAAGTTGGAACTCTGATTACGGCGCTGGGTACCGGTATTGGTCGGGAAGAATTCAATCCTGAAAAACTTCGGTATCACTCGCTGATTATCATGACGGATGCCGACGTGGACGGCTCCCATATCCGTACCCTGTTGTTGACCTTCCTGTTCCGTCAGATGCGCGAGATTATCGAGCGAGGCCATGTGTTTATCGCAATGCCGCCGCTATACAAAGTAAAGCGGGGAAAACAGGAGCAGTATCTCAAGGATGAAAAGGCGAAAGAGGCTTACCTCACGCAGACCGCACTGGAAGGCGCCCAACTGTACGTAAACGCAGATGCGCCAGCGATCAAGGATTCGGCTCTGGAAACCATGGTCAAGGACTACCAGGCTGTCATGAACATGATTGACCGTCTGTCTCGCGCCTATCCCGCCAAGGTTCTGGAACAGATGCTGGATAACGTGACTTTGAGCCTGGAGGACCTCAAGAGCGAAGAATCAGTCGCTCGCTGGGTAGGTCGCCTGGGCGACGGTCTGCAACTCGATACCCGCACGGGTACCAAGTATTCATTCTCGGTGACCAAGGATAGCGAACGGCATCTGTTCCTTCCGAAAGTCACGATTTACGTTCATGGTATTCCTTACGAGCACGTGTTCAGCCACGAGTTCTTTGACTCTTCCTCTTATGCGGCTATCGCCCGCATGGGCGAAACGCTGGATGGTCTGATTGAAGAAGGTGCCTACATTCAGCGTGGTGAACGCAAACAACCGGTTCTGTCTTTTGAAGGCGCACTCGATTGGTTGATGAAGGAAGCCCAGCGAGGTTTGAACATTCAGCGCTATAAGGGCCTGGGTGAGATGAACCCGGAACAGCTCTGGGAAACCACAATGGATCCGGAAACCCGCCGTATGATGAAGGTTACGATCGAGGATGCCATTGCGGCGGATCAGATCTTCACTACATTGATGGGTGATGACGTGGAGCCACGCCGGTTATTTATCCAGAGCAATGCCCTGGAAGTAACCAATCTGGACGTATAAACGAAGCGTCATTAGAACAAAGGAGCGCCCTGCCATCCCGTCGCGGATGCCAGGGCGTTTTTGGTTATGCTCAGAAATTTTTCAAGATCAGCACTCGCCTCGTATTCAGGAACGAGGGGATGAGTCCGACGATTTCTCTTCCTGCTGGGCGGCGAGATGCGGGGCCATCACTTCCTCCAGCGTATAGCCGGTCAATCGGCGTATGGAACGCCAGAGGTAATAAAAGATCGCGATCATCATGATCATGGAGGGAATGGCGATCATGGGATAGCTGACCAACGTCATACGGCCAAGCTCTTCGTTAAACGCTTGCGTCCCCGATGGACTGGTGACAATCCATTTAGCCAGAACGTAGTTCATGATGGAGGAAAACAGAAAAGTCAGGCTGAAAAAGTAGCTCGCTTTCTGCAGTCGACTGTTGAACTCGGCTTCACTGTTGTTTTTCTCGAGCACACCCTGGATCTTGTCGACGTTGAGTACGGTCGGGTTATACAGCAGGGTCTTAACAAGCGGGTATCGGGTGCGAGTCGAAATCAGCACGGCAATGCCAATCACGGCTGGTACCGCGGCTTCTTTGACCGCAAGCCAGTCTGCGTCCAGTTCCAGCAAACCAATGCCCCCGGTTAAACCCACGCTGATCAGCCCCAGCACCGCTATAAAATTGTATTTTCGATAGCGGACCAGTTCGAATAGACCCCATCCCAGCGGAAAAGCGAGGCCAACAACCAGCGCCATAACACTGCCAAGGTATTCGTCGCCAGAGAGCTTCATCAGGATAACGGAAGGAATGATGATGCTCACAAGCAGGTCAATCCAGGGCCTGGGTTTATGGGTTGGTATTTGGTTACTGGAATCGGTGGTCATAATTCGGCCTGAACATTAGGTGAAGGGGGCAGTATACGCCGATTTTAAAAATCCCTGAAAGGACAGGTTCCAAGCTTCAGACATAAAAAAACCGATCGGGTTTCCCCGATCGGTTTTTGATTGCCAGAGGCGTTCTGACAAGAGTCCGGGTCGACGACGGTGTTAACCCAACTCTTTCAACGCGTTTTCAACAATCGTCAGACCCTCTTCCAGAACCTCGTCCTCAATGGTGACGGGCATCAGGAAGCGGATGGTGTTGCCGTACATACCACAGCTGAGCAGGATCAGACCGTGCTCTTTGCAGTACTTGGTCACGGCTCCCGCGAAGTCAGCACGTGGCTCCTTGCTGGTCTTGTCGGTGACCAACTCGATCGCGGCCATTGGGCCAAGGTTCCGCACGTTATCAACGTGAGGGAACTGCTCTTGCCACTGCTGGAAACGCTGATTCAATTTCTCGCCCAGACGCTGGCTTTTCCCAAGAATGTCTTCAGTTTCAAAGACTTCCATTACTGCAAGCGCTGCGGCACAGGCGGTCGGGCTGCCCGTGTAGGTGCCACCCAGCGAATTCGGCCCGGACGAATCCATGATCTTGTCGGTACCGACAATCGCAGAAATCGGCATGCCGTCGGCCATACTCTTCGCCATGGTCATCATGTCTGGCTCAACGCCGCTGTGCTCGATGGCGAACATCTTACCGGTACGACCGAAGCCGCTCTGCACTTCGTCACAGATCATGATGATGCCGTGCTCGTCGCAGATCTCGCGGATCTTCTTCAGGAAACTGGCCGGTGCGGCATAGAAACCACCCTCACCCAGGACTGGCTCGATAATGATGGCGGCAGTGTCTTTGGCGGGGGAATCCGCTTTCATGGCCATTTTCAGACCGCGAATGGCTTCGTCCTCATCAACACCGTGGTAAGGCACTGGGTAAGGAGCGCGGTAGACAGTGCCGGGCATCGGCCCGAAATCTGTTTGATAGGGAGCGGCTTTACCGTTCATCGCCATGGTGTAGAAAGTACGGCCATGGTAGCCGCCGTCGAAACAGATGACGTTGGTGCGACCGGTCGCTGCGCGGGCAATCTTCACCGCATTTTCCAGTGCTTCGGCGCCACTGTTCGCCAGCATCACTTTCGCGTGGCCACGAACCGGTACTACGCCACTCAGTTTTTCGGCAACTCGAACGTAACCTTCATAGGGCATGACGGTCTGGCAGGTATGCATCACCTTGTCAAGCTGAGCCTTGACGGCTTCGACCACTTTCGGGTGGCGATGCCCAAGGTTCAATACGCCGATACCGCCCGCAAAGTCGATCATGCGCTTGCCATCGGCATCCCAGAGTTCGGCATTGGTTGCATGGTCTGCGAACTGCTCGTTAGGGCTGGCCGCGCCGGCCGCAACATAGCGTTCTTTGAGTGCCTGCAATTCTTTGTTCGTCACTTTGCCTCTCCTCAAATCAATTTAGACCCACCATCATACAGAAAATGCGCCTTCATTTCAGGGTGAAGGCGCTCCTAGGCTTATACGTTAGTCACCCTGTCTGGCTTTCGCGGAACTGAAGTCGCGACAGTTTGCGATACAGAGGGTTGCGTTGAACCAGCTCGTCGTGGGTGCCGATGTCCTGAAGTTTGCCCTGATCCAGCACGATGATCCTGTCTGCATGCTGCACTGTTGCCAGACGATGGGCAATCACCAGAGTTGTGCGATTCGACATCAGGTCTGGCATGGCTTGCTGGATCAGGTATTCACTCTCGGCATCCAATGCACTGGTCGCTTCATCTAATAGCAGTATAGGTGCGTTCGCCAGCAGTGCACGGGCAATGGCCAACCTTTGTCGTTGCCCCCCTGACAGGCCGATACCACCATCTCCCAGGCGGGTGTCATAACCGCTTGGAAGTCCCAGAATAAATTCGTGAGCGTGGGCGATTCGGGCCGCTTCGGTCATTTCCTGGTGGGTGGCCTCGGGCCGGGCATAACGAATGTTGTCCGCAATGGTGCCGTGAAAAAGCGCTGGTGATTGGGGCACTAGGGCAAAGCATTGCCTGAGTTCGCGAAGCGATAGCTCTCTTATGTCCACACCGTCCAGCAAAATTCGGCCCCGGACCGGATCATAGAAGCGCAGCATCAGATCGAACAGGGTGGATTTACCGGCGCCAGAAGGCCCGACCAGCGCAATGGTTTCTCCCGCGTTAATGGATACAGATAATTGACTGATCACCAGCCGTTCGGGCCTGGAGGGATAGCAGAAATCCAGCTGCTGAAAGTTCAGCCTGCCTTTTACCGGGCGTTCAAGCGACCTGCTTGATGCCGCATCGGCGGGTAGTTCGCTCTCGGTCTGCAGTAGCTCAAAGATCCTTGCCGCAGCGCCAGCAGCCCGCTGTAGCTCACCAATCACCTCACTGATGGCACCCGCTGCCAGTCCCACCAGCAAGCTGTAAAACACAAACGCGGCCAATTCACCGGGGCTGGTCCGCCCTGAGATCACATCCAGGCCGCCGATCCACAAGACGATGCCTACCGCCCCCATCACCAGAGTGATGGCAATGGTGGTTAGCCAGGCCCGCTGGCGAATGCGGGTGCGGGCAACGTCGAACGCATCCTCGGCGACCTTGCTGAAAAACGCTCGATCGTGGGGTTGGTGATTGAAGGCCTGAACGGTTTTGATCTGGGTCAGATTCTCCCCGACATAGCTACCCACTTCCGCGACACGATCCTGGCTCAATCGCGAGAGGCTTCGTACACGGCGGCCGTATATCAGGATGGGTACGATCACCAGGGGAAAGCCAAGCAATATGATGCTTGCGAGTTTGGCGTTTGTGACAAACAACAGAATCAGGCCGCCAACCAGCATCAGGCTGTTGCGAAGCGCAATCGAAACCGTGGAGCCGATCACCGATTGCAACACCGTGGTGTCGGCCGTGAACCGGGACTGAATCTCCAGACTCCGGTTCTGTTCATAGAACCCGGGGTGCAGATCAATCAGATGATTGAACACTTGCTTGCGAATATCCGCCACCACCCGCTCGCCAATCCAGCTTACCAGATAGAAACGCGCGAATGAGCCGAAGGCCAGTGCCACCACAAGCACGAAAAATACGCCAATGGATTGGGACAGCATGGCCGGTGACTGGGTGGCCAGGCCCTGATCGACCAGTAACCGAAGCCCCTGGCCCAGCCCTAGGGTCACACCGGCGGTGAACACGAGGGCCGTCATGGCACCCGCTACCGCTTTTTTATATGGGCTGATAAAGGTTCGTGCCAACTCGAGTGCGCGACGATGCGTGGGTTTGATGATGCAACTCCTGATCGGTTGGAAATGGGCCGAGGTGAACGAGTGAGCGTATGGCTGTAACATAGCGCTCGCTTTTATCATACGCCCATCCGGCGCAAGTCGACTTTACCGAAACCGCTAAGGATACCCTTTTGCGCGCCTACGCTGACAACGACTACCCTGCCAATCACAAACCCAACTGGCGAATCATTGCCGGGCTGTGGCCTTATCTGGCCGAATTTCGTGGTCGGGTGTTTCTGGCGGCTGGCTGCCTGATCTTTGCCAAACTGGCCACTGTCGCCACGCCGGTGGCACTGAAATACATCGTGGATTATCTGGATCAGGGACGCGAGGGCGAGCTGCTGCTGTGGATTCCATTATTGCTGGTGGCGGCCTATGGCTTGCTACGGTTCAGTAGCACGTTGTTCAGCGAACTGCGGGATGCGGTGTTCGCCCGGGTCGCAGAACGTGCCATGCGGCGTGTGTCTTTGCGCGTGTTCCGGCATCTTCACAATCGCGAGCTGGCGTTCCATCTTGATCGGAAAACCGGTGGCCTGACGCGAGATATTGAGCGCGGCACTACCGGTATCAGTTTTCTGCTGCGATTCACCCTGTTCAACATTGTGCCGACGCTGCTTGAGATCTTTTTAGTGGCGGGCATTCTGTTTTTCGCGTTTAACGTGGGTTACGTGCTGGCTATCCTGGTGGCGGTGATCGTGTACGTGGTGTTTTCCATCAAGGTGACGGAATGGCGGACCAAGTTTGTGCGCGAAGCCAATGCCCGGGACAACCAGTCCAATTCCCGTGCCGTCGACAGCCTGCTGAACTACGAAACCGTCAAATACTTCAACAACGAGCAGTTTGAAGCGGAGGTGTACGATCGGGACCTCGAGGACTGGGAGCAGGCTCGACTGAAAAACCGTCTGTCCCTGGCGGCACTGAATTCCGGTCAGGCGCTGATCATCGGTCTGGCGATGATTGCCATCATGGCGATGGCGGTGCAGGAAGTGGCCAGTGGCGAGATTACTCTGGGCGATTTCACCATGATCAACGCCTACCTGCTTCAATTGTTCATTCCCCTTAATGCTCTGGGTTTCGTCTACCGGGAGATTCGCCAGTCGCTGGTGAATGTCGAGCGACTGTTTGCGTTATTGGGGGACGAACCGACCATCGTGGACCGCGATACTGCCACCGAGCTGAAGGTTGCGCAGGGAGAAGTACGTTTTGAGGACGTGCATTTCGCCTATCGACGGGACCGGTCGATCATTCAGGGGGTCAGCTTCACCATCCCGGCGGGCCATAAAGTCGCGGTCGTGGGCGCCAGCGGCGCCGGCAAATCCACGTTGGCCCGATTGCTGTTTCGTTTCTATGACGTCGATCAGGGCGCTATCACCATTGATGGCCAGGATATCCGTGAGGTGACTCAACAAAGTCTGCGGTCGGCCATCGGTGTGGTTCCGCAGGACACGGTGCTGTTTAACGACACGCTGTATCGCAACCTGGCCTACGGTCGGCCGTCTGCGACGGAGGAAGAGGTGCATCAGGCGGCACGAATGGCGCATCTGGAGCAGTTCATTCTCGGACTACCTGAAGGTTACGAAACACAGGTCGGTGAGCGTGGTTTGAAGCTCTCCGGCGGTGAGAAGCAGCGCGTGGCGATTGCCCGGGTAATTTTGAAAAACCCGCCACTGCTCATTCTGGATGAGGCGACCTCGTCACTGGATTCGCTGTCTGAGCAGGCCATTCTTGGGGCGTTGAAAGAGGTCAGTTCACACCGTACGACTCTGGTTATTGCGCATCGCTTGTCAACGACCAGGGATGCGGACACCCTCCTGGTGATGGATGGCGGTCGCATTGTTGAAAGCGGTCGTCATGAACAGCTTCTGGCACGGGGCGGCTATTACGCGCGGCTTTGGGAACAGCAAAACCAGAGTGAAGACGGAAGCGACACTGAGGATGAGCAGGACATTACGGAACGCTAGGCCGCTATAGCGGCACCCGCATGGTTTCGTCAGCAGAGTCGGGCATACCAATCATCTCGTCGGTGCCGGTCGGGGGAATCACTTCGATGCGGCCGACGGTGTAATCTTTGAAGTGATCCCTCACCGAACAGGCGCCCGTGAACATCATCGGCTTGTCGTCAGCGCCGGTGAGTACGTAGGCCTGGCCGTCCAACTCAAACCGTGCCATGTAATAGCGGCCTTCCATGGACACGATGTCCAGATGAGAGATCAGCTCGTTCTTGTGGATTTTTAGCTCACTGTTCTGCATGTGCATGGGAAGCCCCTAATCGTTCGGTCAATGTGTGTCTTAAAAGCATGTACGCGAACGGGCTAAAAAAAGGTCAATCGATGATGAGGTATGGATTGAATTGAACGGGTGAGACAAGCGGTCGATCAAGAGCTGGGCGACCCTTGCGACCTGTTGGCCAGGCGCTTGCTGCTTCCCAGCCCGCGATGTCGGGCCTTGATGGCGTTAATCTGGCCCGACGGCGGTGCCTAGATCAGGCCAGGCCCTGTTCCCGGGCCATCGCCATCGCGGCCTTTGGCCCCGTCCAAAGGGACGGCAGAATAATGAACGACACCGGGATTGCGGTGAGCACAATGAATTGTTGCAGCACACCGATTTGACCGGAGCCCATATACAGCAGAATCGCAGCCATCAAGGCCATGGCGCCGCCCCAGAACACGCGAATCCAGGGGTTGGGCTCGTCGTGGCCGGCCCCGACCATGGCAATGGAGTAACTCATCGAGTCGCCGGTTGTGGCGACAAAAATGGTGGTCAGCAACAGGATGGCAGCCGCCATCCAGGTGCCGCCAGGCAGGGCCTGGGCCACCGTCAGCGTTGCCACGTCGAAACGGAAGTTGTTCAGGGCTTCGGTCAGGTCGAAGGTGCCCGCCAACTGATGATAAATGCCGGAACCGCCGAGTAGCGTGAACCAGAGAGTGGTGGCCACCGGCGCCAGCACCGCCACCGCAACGATCATCTCTCTCACGGTTCGGCCCCGGGAAATGCGAGCCACAAACACCGCCATTAGCGGCGTGTACCCGATAAACCAGGCAAAAAAGAACACTGTCCACCATTTCATCCACCAGTCTGGCGCGGTGTCTGCGGTCATTGTCGCCATGGCCAGGAAAGACGTGACGTACTCGCCCATCGACTGGGTGTAGGTATTGGTCAGGAACAGTGTGGGGCCGAACACGAAAATCACCGCGGCAATACCGAGTGCAAGCATCACGTTAAATCGGCTGAGCAGTTGAATCCCTTTATGCAGGCCGGTCATGGCCGACGTCATGTACACGCCCGCGAGCACAATCAGCACAGTGAGCTGGGTGGTGTACCCATCGGTCACGCCAAATAGCTCGTGCAGGCCGAAACTCATCTGGGTAGCCAGAAATCCGATCGGGCCGACGGTGCCAGCCACTACGGCAATGACGCAGAGCGAATCGATTACGCCACCAAGTGTGCCCTTAATCACTCGTTCGCCGAACACTGGAAACAACAGGGTGCGTGGTTGTAGCGGCTTGCCCTGGTCGTAATGCGCACGGGTCAGTACCAGCGCCGTCAGCGAACCAAGCACGGCCCAGGCAAGGAACCCC
Organism: Marinobacter sp. CHS3-4; assembly: GCF_030053415.1. Taxonomy (GTDB): domain Bacteria; phylum Pseudomonadota; class Gammaproteobacteria; order Pseudomonadales; family Oleiphilaceae; genus Marinobacter. The sequence continues at coordinate 194,121 of NZ_JASGBJ010000001.1, read as the reverse complement.
CAATGGGTAAACGACTGGGCCATCGCTGGCGCAACGGCCGCGGCTGTGCCAGCTTCGGTGTCGAACGCCGGTGGCGTCACCACGAAGTGATAGACTGGCTCGCCGGCGGCAAAGAAGACGCCGCCCCCGGCCAGCAGGGTACACATGATCATCGACAACCAACGAAACCGGCTGATTTCCGGTCGGTCAAGGCCGCCGATACGAGCGTTGCCGGCCTTACTGGCGGCAGTGCCGAGGGCGATGAAGAAGGTCAACAGCAACAGCAACTGAAAGAAGGAGCCCAGCGTCTTTGCGGTCCAGGCAAAGCCGTTGCCAATGAAAGTGGCCACCGCCTCACTGTTGAGGATGGAGGCGCCGACGAACACCAGAATAAAGCCGATGGTCAGGATCAGAACGACCGGGTCGCTGTCGGAGAACGCGCCGGATCGAGCGCGCGGGGCCTGGGTATCACTCTGGGCTGTCATGGTCGTTCCTTTTGCGTCGGACTGAATGTGTGCCTTGAACGGAATGTGCGAACCGTTGCGTTGAGAGAAAAGCCGCGCAGGGTACAGAAACGGGCGTGTCTTTGCCTACCCACAGACGCAAAAAAATCACGCCAGATGGCGCCCACCGTCCAGCGAGAGCGTGCGACCAGTCATGTAGGGGTTGTCCAGCAGGAACTGCAGGGAGTCCACGGCGACCTGTATGCCGGGTTCTATGCCCATCAGGGATTTCTTAAGGGTCTTCTCCCGGTAGGCATCACTGTCGCCCGGATTAAACATAATCAGTGACGGTGCCACACTGTTCACCTTTACCCGCGGCGCGAGCAGTCTTGAGAACGACAACGTCAGGTTGGCCAATGCCGCTTTACTCGCCGAATAGGCAATGTGTTTAGCACTGCCCTTTTCCACCACGTAGTCGGTCATATGAACGATGTCCCGGTTTCCCTCACCGCTTTCCAGCAGATCCCGACAGACAAGATTGATTCGATAGGGCGTCATGGCGTGGATCTGCATCATGGCATTCATCACCTCTGAGGAATCTGTCTCCTCGCTTTCAGGCATCCAGTCAGAGGCGTTATGGATGATGGCTCGCAGTGAATCGGTTTTTGCTCTCAGTCGGGTAATGAAGTCGTCTATGCCGTCGATCGTGGAAAAATCAGCATGGAGGCATTGGGCGCCCGCCTTCTGAAGCGCATCCACGCCCGGACGATAGCTGCGATAGGTCACGATGACGGGCTGGTTGTTGGCAAGACAATGTTGGGCAAAGGCCAGACCGATACGCTGGCCAGCCCCGGTGATCAAAATCGGTGCAGGCATGAAAGTCTCCTATATGAGCCACAGAGATACGTTCGGTAATCGCTGCCGGGTCAGGCGTTCTTAGCTAGACTGGAGTGACAACAAGAATGAGGAGCAACCATGGCAACGCGCAGCTTTTGGGGTTGGGGCTATGAAGAGGCCGCTTTTGACGATCAGCAGATTGGCCAGCTGCGCCAACTGGTGGGCATGCAGTTCGGCAAGGCCGAACTGACGTGTCAGGCACCGCCCTTGCTATCAGACCTGACCATCCCGGAGCCGCGACTTACGCCACCGGATTCACTGGCCTCGATTATCTCCACAGAGCGGCGGGATCGGGCCAACCATACCTACGGTAAATCTTTTCGTGACATTGTTCGGGGCCTGAATGGCGACTATCGATGTGCGCCGGATATGATCGCCCGCCCATCCACCGAACAGGAACTGATCGACGTGCTGGACTATGCCAGTCGGCAGGGGGCTGCAGTCATACCCTACGGAGGGGGTTCCAGTGTGGTCGGCGGTACCGAGCCTCGTTATGAAGGTAACTGGAGCGGCACCGTAACGGTCGATATGGAGCGCTTCAATCGCCTACTTGAAGTGGATCATCAGTCCCGCGCCGCTCATATTGAGGGCGGTATCTACGGACCTGCACTGGAGGACGGTTTGCGGGCCCATGGCCTGACGCTCCGGCATTTTCCCCAGTCATTTGAGTTCTCAACCCTGGGAGGCTGGATTGCAACTCGTTCGGGCGGGCATTTTGCCTCGCTTTATACGCATATTGATGACCTCTTGGAATCTATGCGGGTTCTAACGCCGAGGGGCGCTGTAGAATCCCGGCGGTTGCCGGGTTCCGGCGCCGGCCCATCGCCGGACCGGATGTTTTTAGGCTCTGAGGGTGCGCTTGGTTTTGTCACTTCTGCCTGGGTGCGTTTGCAGCATCGGCCCGTGCACCGGCTCACCCGAGCGGTTCACTTTGACGACTTTCTGGAAGGTGCCGAAGCGGTCAGGCGAATTTCACAGTCAGGTCTTTTCCCCACCAACTGCCGACTGATCGATGCCCGCGAGGCAATGATGAACGGTGTTGGTACTGGAAGTAAGCACTTACTTATCTTGGGATTTGAATCTGCCGACCACCCGTTAGAGCCATGGATGAACCGGGCGCTGGACATCGCGATGGAAGCCGGTGGTGAAGTCCAGACCAGCAAGGAGAAAAACCCCAACGAGCACGGGCAGGCAGGCGATTGGCGAAACCAGTTCATTCGCGCGCCTTATATGCGCGATGCGCTGATTCGGCTGGGGCTGGTGGCCGAAACCTTTGAAACCGCCATCACCTGGGATAAGTTCGAGGACTTCCATGCCGGGGTTATGGACAGGGTAAGAAAAGTCACCAGAGAGGTCTGTGGTGGCGCCTTTGTTACCTGCCGCTTTACCCACATCTACCCGGACGGTCCGGCGCCCTACTACACCGTGATTGCACCGGGTCGAAGGGGCGACCAGGTCAAACAGTGGGATGAGATCAAACAGGCATGTATGGAAACACTCATTGATCTGGGCGGAACCATCACCCACCACCACGCCGTGGGCCGAGACCACAGGCCGGGCTACGATCGGCAAAGGCCAGAGCTGTTTGCAGAGGTATTAAGGGCAACCAAGAAGACGCTGGATCCGGAGGGAATGATGAATCCTAGCGTGTTGATCTAGGGCGTTGATCCTGAGAAATGGTCGGCGTGGCAGGATTCGAACCTGCGACCCCTTCGTCCCGAACGAAGTGCGCTACCAAGCTGCGCCACACGCCGATCAACGAGCTGCATTATACGGACTGAAGGGGCTTTTTCCAGCCCCCTCGAATCCTCAGGATAGCATCTACGGCTGAACCAACGTTTTGGCTCAAGCCGTCGTCGGCAACACCGAAATATCCGCAACCCGCAGGAACAGGTTGCGCAGCTGGTTCAGCATTGCCAGGCGGTTGTTTCGGGTGGCGTCGTCTTCCGCCATCACCATCACTTCATCAAAGAAGTTGTCCACCGGTTCCCGAAGCTGTGCCAGGGAGTTCAATGCCGCCGCGTAGTCGCCTTTCTCAAACAGCGGAAGCACCGTGTCTGCCTGCTGGCGAATCTGCTCGGCCAACGCTTTTTCTGCCGCGTCCTGCAGCAGGTTATTGTCGATGGTCTCGCCGATGCTGTCTCCGCCCTGTTTGGTCAGGATATTGGACACCCGCTTGTTGGCACCTGCCAGAGCCTGGGCTTCCGGCAGCTGACGGAAGTTTTCGACGGCTTTGACACGACGGTCAAAGTCCAACGGCTGGGTCGGACGACGGGCGTGAACGGCCAGATACACCTCGGCGTTGATGCCCTGCTCTTCATAATGGGCACGGAAACGCTCCAGCATATAGTCCACCACGGTAGACGCAGTGTTCTGCTCCGTCAGCACGGTAAAGTTCTCTGCCGCCCATTCGCAGCAGGTCTGCAGATCCAGCGGCAGTTCCCGTTCGATGATGATGCGCAAAACCCCGAGTGATGCCCGGCGCAGACCGAAGGGGTCGCGGGTGCCCGACGGCGGCTGGTTGATGCCAAACAGACCAACCAGGGAATCCAGACGATCCGCGATGGCGATGGCACAGCCAGTGAGAGTGGTCGGCAGATCGTCACCGGCGAAGCGCGGCATGTACTGCTCGTTCAGGGCAAGGGCAACGTCTTCGTGTTCGCCGTCGTTGGCGGCGTAGTACTGTCCCATGATGCCCTGAAGGTCCGTGAATTCCAGCACCATTTCGGTGACCAGGTCTGTTTTGGCCAGCATGGCTGCTCGCTCGGCCAACGACGGGTCGCTGCCAATAGCGCCGGCGATTTTCTCGGCCAGTTTGGCCACTCGCACGGACTTATCATAAATGCTGCCCAGCTTTTCCTGGAAGACGATGGGCTTGAGCTGTTCAATCCGGTCTTCCAGCCTGGTTTTGCGGTCGGTGTCATAAAAGAAGGCTGCGTCCGACAGGCGCGGACGAATCACCTTCTCGTTACCGGCGATCACCTGGCTGGGGTCTTTGCTTTCCAGATTGGCCACGGTGATAAACAGCGGGAGCATCTTGCCGTCACCGGACACCACGTGGAAGTATTTCTGGTGTTCTTTCATGGAGGAAATCAACGCTTCGGCGGGGACCTCCAGGAAGCGTTCCTCGAACCGGCCCATCAGTGGCACGGGCCACTCGTTCAGAGCAGTGACTTCGTCCAGCAGTTCTTCATCAATCACTGCCTGGCCCCCGGCTTCTTTCTTCGCCATGGCGGTGACACCGGAACGGATGATTTCCCGGCGTTCGGCGAAGTCAGCGATCACGTAGCCTTCCTGCTTCAGTACCACCTCGTAATCGCCCGGCGTAGGGACAATCAGGGATTTCGGGCAGTGGAAACGATGGCCGCGAGTTTTGTTGCCCGGCGTCAGATTCATGATCGGGGTATCGATCACCTTGTTGCCAAACAACAGGATGGCCCAATGAACCGGGCGAACGAATTCGGTCCGGTGGGCGCCCCAACGCATGCGCTTGGGAATCGGCAGATTGGCCAGGGACTGCTCCACCAGTTCGGGCAGCAGTTCGACGGTGGGGCGACCTTTTTCGATGGTGCGATACACCACCCAGGCACCTTTGTCGGTTTCCAGAGTGTCCAGCTGGTCTGGGGTTACGCCCAGTGATGTGGCAAAACCGGTCAGTGCACGAGTCGGGTTGCCGGCATCGTCGAAGGCCGCTTTGACGGCCGGGCCGCGTTTCTCGACCGACTTGTCTGGTTGGGCATCGCCCAATGCACGTACGCGAACCGCCAGGCGACGGGGGGCGGCAAACGACTCGACTTTTTCAAAGGCGATACCGGCGTCTTCCAGACCTTTTACAATACCCTGGGTAAACGCATCAGACAGCGGCTTGAGGGCCTTCGGTGGCAGCTCTTCGGTGCCCAGTTCGACCAGAAAATCCTGTGTTGCCATGGTTATGCGTTTCCTTTTTCCTGCTGGGACTTCTTCGCTTTCTTGCTTTTCTTGCCGTTGGCTTTCTCGTCGGCCGCTTCGCTGGCGGCGATGACTTCATTACGAAGTGCGTCCGGTGCCAGTGGGAAGCCGAGTTTGAGCCGGCTGTCGAAGTAAGCCTGAGCGACAGAACGTGCCAGGGTGCGTACGCGAAGAATGAATCGCTGTCGCTCGGTCACCGAGATGGCGTGCCGGGCATCCAGCAGGTTGAATGTGTGAGAGGCTTTCAGCACCTGTTCATAGGCTGGCAAGGCGAGGCCGGCTTCAATCAGGCGGGCGCTTTCCCGCTCATGTACATCGAAGCTCTGGAACAGGAAGTCCACGTCGGCATGCTCAAAGTTGTAGGTGGATTGCTCCACTTCGTTCTGGTGGAACACATCGCCGTAGGTGACGACCCCATCAGGGCCTTCTGTCCAAACCAGATCGTAAACGCTGTCCACGCCCTGCAGGTACATGGCAATGCGTTCAAGGCCGTAGGTCAGCTCGCCGGTGACCGGGTAGCACTCAAGGCCGCCTACCTGCTGAAAGTAGGTGAACTGGGTGACTTCCATGCCGTTCAACCAGATTTCCCAACCCAGGCCCCAGGCGCCAAGCGTCGGGGATTCCCAGTTGTCTTCCACAAAGCGGATATCATGCACCAGCGGGTCCAGGCCCAGAGCCTTCAGCGAATCCAGATAGAGCTCCTGAATGTTGTCCGGAGACGGTTTCAGGACGACCTGAAACTGGTAGTAATGCTGCAGACGGTTGGGGTTTTCGCCATAGCGGCCATCGGTTGGACGGCGACTGGGCTGAACGTAGGCGGCGTTCCAGGTTTCCGGGCCAATCGAACGTAAAAACGTGGCCGGGTGAAAGGTACCCGCGCCTACTTCCATGTCCAGTGGTTGAAGAACCACGCAGCCGTGCTGCGCCCAGAAATTCTGCAATGCCAGAATCAGCCCCTGGAAGGTGTTGATATCCGGCGTGTTATTGGAATGTGCCTTGTCTGTCACGACGATTGCCTGCTGGTCAGTCTGTGTGTGGCGCCCGATTTTACGAAATAGGCGCGCTGAAAAAATGCGCATTATACGCCTGCAAGCCGCGTATTTCTAAGTCAGCGTCACAGGAAGATGCTTCAATCAATGGTTTGTCAGAAGAACGTCAGCCCAACCTGGAAGAGTTTTTCCACATCCCGGATCCGGGTTTTGTCTACCAGGAACAGAATGACATGGTCATCGGGCTGAATACGCAGGTGATCGTGGGCGATCAGAACCTCGCTGTGACGGACGATGGCGCCAATGGTGGTTCCCTCGGGCAGATTGATCTCGTCCAGTCGTTTACCAACCACTTTCGACGACCGGTGATCGCCGTGGGCAATGGCTTCGATGGCCTCGGCCGCGCCCCTTCGGAGTGAGTGAACGTTTACTACATCACCGCGGCGAACGTGGGTTAGCAGGCTGCCAATCGTGGTCTGCTGTGGTGATATGGCCACGTCTATGTCGCCGCCTTGAATAAGATCCACGTAATCGGGATTGTTGATCAGTGTGAGTACCTTGCGGGCGCCCAGCCGTTTGGCCAGCAGTGATGCCATGATGTTGGCTTCGTCGTCGTTAGTGACGGCGCAGAACACATCGGTGTTCTCAATGTTCTCTTCCAGCAATATGTCTTTGTTGGCTGCGTCCCCTTCCAGAACCACCGTTTTTCGCAGACCTTCTGACAGCATTACACAGCGTTCGTGGTCCCGTTCCAGCAATTTCACCTGATAGCGGGATTCGAGGGTGCTGGCCAAGCGTTGGCCGATATTGCCACCACCGCAGATAAAGATGCGCTTGTAGGGTTTTTCCAGCGGCTGAAGTTCGCTCATGACCGAGCGGATATGGTCGGTGCCCGCGATGAAGAATACTTCATCCCCATCCTCGATCACGGTATCACCGTAGGGCGAAATCGGCCTGTCCTTGCGGAAGATGGCGGCTACCCGGGTATCAATCCGAGGCATGTGGGTGCGAAGGTAAGACAACTCGTGCCCGACCAAGGGGCCACCCTTGATGGCGCGAATGGCCACCAGTCGGACCAGGCCTTTGGAAAACTCCAGAACCTGCAGGGCCCCGGGGTATTCGATCAGACGGGTAATGTGCTTGGTGACGAGATGCTCTGGACTGATCAGAACGTCCACTGGAAAACCGTTTTCGCCAAACAGCTCCTTACGGGCCAGATAGGCGTTGGCGCGAACCCGGCTGATTTTGGTCGGCGTTTTGAACATCACGCTGGCGATCTGGCAGGCCACCATGTTCACTTCGTCGCTGCTGGTAACGGCAATCAGCATGTCGGCGTCCTGTGCGCCGGCTTGTCTGAGAATCGTGGGGTAGGAGCCACGACCCTGAACGGTGCGAATATCCAGCCGGTCCTGCAACTCTCGCAGGCGAGTGCCGTTGCTGTCGATCACGGTAATGTCGTTGGCTTCGTTGGCAAGGTTCTCTGCCAGTGTGCCACCGACCTGGCCGGCGCCCAGAATCAGGATTTTCATAATTCAGATGTCCTTTTCGTAGCTCCGGTTCATTGTTCCGGTTTCTCGAGTACCGCGTAGAAAAAACCGTCGTGACCGTTTGGGGCTGGCAACATCTGTCGCCCTGCTTCGGTTTCTCGTCCCCAGGGAACGTCCAGGTCGAGTAGTATCGCCTCGGTCGTCTGTTTGAGGAATCGTCGAATTATACGCTGATTCTCCTGGGGGAACACGGAACAGGTAGCATAGACCAACCGGCCGCCTGGTTTCAGTGTTGGCCAGAGTGCCTCCAGCAGGCCAAGCTGTATACTCGCCAGCGGAAGGATGTCGGATTCCCTGCGCAGCAATTTAATATCCGGATGACGCCGGATGACGCCGGTGGCGCTGCAAGGTACGTCGAGAAGAATTCGATCGAATTCATTGCCGTTCCACCATTGATTGGTCTGTGCGGCGTCAGCCTGTTGAACGGTGGCATGAAGATCCAGCCGTTCAAGGTTTTCTTCAATGCGCGGGAGCCGTTCGGCGGATTCGTCGATGGCAACCACCTCCTGCAAACCTTCACAGGCTTCAAGTATGGCGCAGGTTTTTCCTCCGGGCGCGGCACAGGCATCAAGAACCCGTTGGCCTGGAGCCAGGTCAAGCAGGGTGGTGCACAGCTGAGCGGCTTCGTCCTGAACGCTGACAGCGCCATCCTCGAAATAAGGCAGTCGATCAACCGGTACAGGGCGGGCGAGCTGTATGCCATGGGGTGCAAAGTGGGTTGCAGAAGCTTCGATGCCGGCTTCGGTTAGCAGGCCCAGATAGGTGTCGCGGCTAAAACGCCGGGCATTGACCCTCAGGGTCATGGGCGCCTGTGTGTTGTTGGCTTCCAGAATGGCGGCCCAGTCATCCGGCCAGTTATGTCGGAGTTTCTCGACCATCCACGGTGGATGTGCGTAGCGTTCATAGTCGCTTCGGGCCGTTGGCCCTCCTTCCCTTTCGGCGGCTCTCAGAACGGCATTGACCAGACCGGTTAGATGGGGTTTATCCAGTCTGCGACAGGCTTCGACCGTTTCGTTCAGTACCGCATAGGTGGCCTGTTCACTGTGACGCAGCTGGAAAAGCGCCACCAGCATCAGATGATGGATGAGTCTATCGGCCGGTTTCAGTGGCTTTTTCAGGCGGCTGTTCAATTCATCGTCAAGCTGGAAAAACCAGCGACAGGTGCCGAAACACAGCGCCTGAAGCGCGGGACGCTCGTTTTCCGGCAAGCGCTTGAGAGCCGGCGGCAGGCATTGCGTCAGCGATTGGCCCTGTTCTACCGCCTGCATAACCTGGGCGGCGACAGCCCGCATGGGCAGCCCAGGCATCAATCGAGCTCCTGACCTGGCATCAGGATCTCTTTGCCGCCATTGATCAAATCGTTGACCGACTGGGCCTTCGAGCCCGGCAACTGCAACCGGGTGATTCGCAGTACATCGAGCCCACAGGCGACATCAATGCCATCGCGACTGCGTGCCATCACGGTTCCCGGGTGTTTCTCGCTGGTGATATCAATCACTTCGGCAGCGTGAATCCGAATGCGCAGATCATCGGCATCCGTGAAGGTGCCAGGCCAGGGATTGAAGGCGCGAATACGGCGATCGAGAGCGGTGGCGTCTTCGGTCCAGTCCAGATGGCCTTCCTCTTTGCTGAGTTTGCTAGCGTAACAGGCTTTTTGATCATCCTGCGGTTCGGCCGAAAGGCTCCCGTTCTCCAGGCCGCGAAGGGCTTCCACGATGGCCTGCCCTCCGAGGTCCGCCAGCCGGTCATGCAAGCTGCCCCCGGTGTCTGTTTCGTCGATGGGGGTAGATACTTTGAGCAGCATATCGCCGGTATCCAATCCCGCGTCCATCTGCATGATGGTGATGCCCGTTTCCCGGTCACCGGCAGCAATGGCTCTTTGAATTGGCGCCGCTCCCCGCCAGCGCGGCAGCAGCGATGCGTGAATGTTCAGGCAGCCCAGGCGCGGGATGTCCAGCACCGCCTGGGGCAGAATCAGGCCGTAAGCGGCCACGATCATCACATCGGCGTTCAGGGCTTTCAGCTCGGCCTGGGCCTCTGCTGTTTTCAGGGATTCGGGCTGGAAAACCGGAATGCCAGCCTCCATTGCGACCTTTTTGACCGGGCTGGGGATCATCTTGCGGCCACGGCCAGACGGTCGGTCGGGTTGGGAGTAAACGCCCACCACGTCGTGATCGGTCTGCAGAAGGGCGGTCAGCGCGGACGCTGCGAAATCGGGTGTGCCGGCAAAAACGAGTCGCACGGGGCTGGAGTCTCTGGTTCGATGGATACGAAAAGACCGGGCGTCGGCCCGGTCTGGTATTTACGCCGCCTGTCGAATTCGATCAGGCACTTTTCTTGTGAAGCTTTTCCAGCTTTTTCCGGATCCGTGTTCGTTTCAGGGAACTCAGGTAATCCACGAACAGTTTTCCGTTGAGATGATCCATCTCGTGCTGGATGCAGACGGCCAGCAGGCCCCGCGCTTCGATCTCAAACCGCTCGCCATTGCGGTCAATCGCACGAATCATGCAGTGTTCGATGCGGGACACATCCTCGTAAAAGCCCGGCACCGACAGACAGCCTTCCTGCATGTCTTCCAGATCGCCGTCCAGCACTTCAACCTCCGGATTAATGAACACCCGGGGCTCGCTTTTGTCTTCTGACAGATCCATCACGATAATCTGTTTGTGTACGTTTACCTGGGTGGCGGCAAGGCCAATACCCGGTGCGTCGTACATGGTCTCAAACATGTCGTCGATCAGCTTGCGGGTTTCGTCGGTCACTTCCTCGACCGGCTTGGCAATGGTCCGCAAACGGGGATCCGGATATTCGAGAATCTCTAGTATCATGGCGCCTGTTCTTTCAATTTGAAGATCTGAATGTCTGTCGTTAAGCGTTTTGATTTGTAACGATGTGAAACTGCTCTCTTAATTGCGACAGTGTACTGCGCAATTTATGTCCCGATGACTATTATGATCGGGACGCGAGAACAAATTTCAACGGACCTAACGCTCTATTAACGTTATTATCCCTCAACTGGCTCATTGAGTACAAACTGATCAGTTGATAGTTAAAAACTTTCGATTGGAAGATAGAAATCACTAGAAGAACAAAAGATAACATCACAATTTGCGTGAGTTCTTCTATAGTAATGGTATAAACGCCATAGTAACGGCTGAATACCAAGAACAGAATCTGCGGATTCAAAGCACGCGATCAAGGATTTAACAATGAGGAAACTGCTGTACGCTCTGGCAGCTGGCATGCTGCTGATCACCTCCTGGGCCCACGCCGCCCCGGAACTGAGGTCCGACCATCCCGAGCGTTACACGGTCGTGAAGGGTGACACCCTCTGGGATATTTCTGCCCGGTTTCTGAACAATCCGTGGTATTGGCCGGAGATATGGCACGTGAACCCGCAGGTTGAGAACCCGCACCTCATTTATCCCGGTGATCGCCTGGCACTGGTTTATATAGATGGCAAGCCCCGCGTCACCAAGGTGGCCAGTAAGGGCATTGAGAAGCTGTCGCCCAAGGTACGTTCAGAACCGATCGACACACCCATTCCGGCTATCCCGCTGGACGCCATTAACAGTTTCCTTTCCAACACCCGCATCGTGGACGTGGAAGAGCTGAACGGCGCGCCCTACGTGCTGGAAGGTGAGGATGGTCGAATCGTGACTGGCGCCGGCGACAAGGTGTACGCCCGGGGCGAGAAACCTGCCGACTCCGTTGGCGTGTTCCGTCGCAGCCGTGAATTCCATGATCCGGAAACCGGAGAATTCCTTGGCCTTGAGGCACGCAGCATCGGCCGCGGTGCAATCACTGCCGAGAATGGCGACGTGCTGACCATGCTTCTGAAAGAATCAAATCAGGAAGTGCGCATTGGTGATCGCCTGTTGGTGGGTGAAGAGCGGCGCATAACGACCAGTTTCGTGCCCAGCGCCCCGGACTCCGAGATCGAAGGCCAGATGATCTCTGTGGAAGGCGGCGTTACCCAGATTGGCCAGTTCGATGTGGTCGCCATCAACCGTGGCGAACGTGAAGGCATGAAGCCGGGCAATGTGCTGGCGGTGTTGAAGAGCGGTCGCCTGGTTCGTGACCCGGTCACCCGGGAAACCATTGAACTGCCTTCTGAGCGCGCAGGCCTCATGATGATTTTCCAGACCTACGAGAAGATGAGCTACGGTCTGGTGCTCCAGGCCACTCGCCCACTGTCGGTAGGCGACAAGGTCACCAACCCCTGATTCGGGTCTGTTGATTCTTCAAAAAGAGCCGCGATTGCGGCTCTTTTTTTGTGTCATAATTCTATTTTTATCCTGCCAGGAAGGCGGGATCAGTCATCATCTCTGAACCAAGGACGGACAGCATGCCTCCGCTTTCCCACTCACGCATGGCTGCAAGTGATGAGCAGCTACTGCACTCAAAGACCGGTTTCTGGTTGCTGTTATCCTGTCTGCCCAAATTTGGCGCCACTCGACGCCAGGCAGTGATTGAACACCTGGGTGGGCTTGTTGCCCTGGCCGATTGCAACGTCTCAATGTTGAAGGCATTGGGCCTGCACGCTGAAACCTTACGGGCCATTGAAGCCTGGAGACACCTCCGTCAGGGCGACCCACGGGTGTCCAGGGTGATGGCGATTATCCGGGATTGCCAAGCACAGGGCATCGACATCACTACCCTGGAGGACGAGATTTATCCCTCCTGCCTCCGGCAAATACACGATGCACCTCTGGTGCTTTATTCGAAGGGCGATCGCGCTCTGCTGAGCCAGCCGCAAATTGGCATTGTGGGCAGTCGGAATGCCAGTCGTGCGGGGTTGGAGCACGCCAGGGCTTTTGGTGGAGCACTGGGTCATCAGGGTTTACTGGTGACCAGTGGGCTGGCACTGGGCGTGGATGGAGCCGCCCATTCAGGCGCCCTGGACGCCGGTTTCGCGACCATTGCTGTGATTGGTAATGGCATCGATCGCCCTTACCCCCACCGCCATCGTTCCCTCGCGGACCGCGTGATTACCCACGGGCTTCTGGTGTCAGAATACCCGCCGGGTACGCAGGCTCGCCCTGCCCATTTTCCCCAGCGGAATCGCATTATCAGCGGCCTCAGCCGCGGAATTCTGGTGGTGGAAGCCGGGCTGAAAAGTGGCTCGCTGATCACGGCCAGGTTGGCGCTGGAGCAGGGCCGTGAGGTGTTTGCGATTCCAGGCTCAATACACAACCCGATGGCGCGGGGGTGCCATGCTCTTATTCGTCAGGGGGCCGCGCTGGTGGAGACGGTTGAAGACATCTGCAATGAGCTGGAGTGTGGTTGGTCAGCCTGGTCGCCCGAGCCATCTCCACAGAGCTCTGAATCAAAGACACTGGATGCGCGCGAAATCGCGGTGCTGGACGCTTTAGGGTATGATCCACAGTCGACCGACGACCTGTGCTCAGTCACCGGTTTGCCGGCAGATCAGTTGATGCAGTCGCTATTACTGCTGGAGCTTGAGGGGCTGATAGATTCCGCGCCGGGCGGGTTCCAGCGAATTGCCTGATGAACCGTTTTCAATGCTTGAAGAGAGCTGTTATCTGACCCGTTATGAAATCCTCTTTGCAGCCCTTGTCTGATTGGCAGCTAGCCCAAGCTGCGCAAACCATTCGTTCTGGCGGTGTGATTGCCTACCCCACGGAAGCCGTGTGGGGCCTTGGGTGTGACCCCTGGGATAAAGACGCCGTCCACCGAATTCTGGAGCTCAAACAGCGGCCCATGGAAAAGGGGCTGATTGTGGTGGCAGGTTCTGTGGCGCAAATTGATTTTCTGCTGCGCCCGTTGCCGGAAGCGCAGCGCCAGATCGCACTAAGCTATTGGCCTGGCCCTGTCACCTGTCTGATTCCGGATCTTGAGCAACAGATTCCACAGACGGTGCGCGGTCGTCACTCTTCCATCGCCGTCAGAGTCAGTGATCATCCGTTAATCAAGGCACTTTGTGGTGCAATCGACGGGCCCCTGGTATCCACGTCGGCCAACCCGGCGGGCCGTCAGCCCGCCCGCTATTCCTGGCAGGTACGCCGGTATTTTCAGAATCGTCTGGACAGGCTGGTACCCGGAAATTTGGGTGGGCATCGCAAACCCAGCAGAATCATTGATATCGTCAGCGGAAAACAGTTGCGTTAGGAGCCGTTATGACCCAGAGACCCGATGTTGAGGCCGTGAAACAGTATCTGCTTGGCCTTCAGGAGCAAATTTGCGAGCGACTGGCCGCCGTTGACGGCGACGCAGAATTTCGGACCGATTCCTGGGACCGACCGGAAGGCGGTGGTGGCATCAGCCGTGTCATCAATGACGGTGCGGTGTTTGAAAAAGGTGGCGTCAACTTTTCTCACGTGATGGGGGAGACCATGCCCGCTTCTGCGACAGCGCATCGTCCTCATCTGGCCGGGGCCACCTGGCAGGCGATGGGTGTGTCCCTGGTGATCCATCCCAGCAACCCGTTTGTGCCCACGTCCCATGCCAACGTGCGGTTTTTCATTGCCACGCCTGATGACGGCGAGCCCGTGTACTGGTTTGGCGGCGGCTATGACCTCACACCCTATTACGGGTTTGAAGAAGACTGCGTAGCCTGGCATCAGGTTGCCAAAGACGCCTGCGACCCATTTGGCGAAGAAGTCTATACTCGGTTCAAAGACTGGTGCGACGATTACTTTTACCTGAAGCACCGGGACGAACCACGGGGCGTCGGCGGGCTGTTTTTCGATGACCACAACACCGGTGATTTCGAGCAGGATTTTGCACTGATGCAGTCGGTCGGCGATAGCTACATTGAAGCTTACGAGCCAATCGTGCGAGCTCGCAAAGATACCCCCTATACCGATCAACACCGTCAGTTTCAGTTGTTTCGTCGTGGGCGCTACGTTGAGTTCAACCTTGTATACGACCGCGGCACATTGTTCGGCCTGCAGTCCGGAGGACGTACCGAATCCATCCTGATGTCCCTGCCACCGCTGGTGCGCTGGGAATACGATTACACACCCGCGCCGGGTAGCGAAGAAGCACGGCTGACCGATTATTTTCTGACTGGCCGGGATTGGCTGGAGTTGAAGAATGGATAAAGGACTCTATGCGGTGGTGGGTAATCCCATCAGCCATAGTAAATCACCGAGGATACACAGCCTGTTTGCCCAGCAGACCGGTGAAAACCTGGAATATACGGCCATCCAGGCGCCGGAAACTGAATTTGGCGGTGTGGTATCAGGATTCTTCAGCCGCGGAGGGCAGGGATTGAACGTCACCGTGCCGTTCAAGGAGGAGGCCTGGAGACTGGCGGACACTCACACTGATCGGGCGTTGCGGGCGGGCGCAGCCAACACACTGTATGTAGACGACAAAGGTGCTTTGATCGCCGACAACACCGATGGCCATGGCCTGGTGACTGACTTGATGCAGAATCACGGTGTCGAGCTCGCGGGCGCGAAGGTGCTGGTTCTGGGCGCCGGCGGCGCGGTTCGTGGTGTTCTGGGCCCATTATTAAGTCAGAAACCCATGTCACTGACGATCGCCAATCGCACGGTTGCCAAAGCGCAAGGGCTGGTGGATCTTTTCCGCGATGAGTTCGCCGACACCGACCTGCGCGCCTGCGGATTCGAAGAGCCCAGCGAGCCATTCGATGTCATTATCAACGGCACCAGTGCCAGTCTGCAGGGCGATCTGCCGCCACTGTCACCGACGGTGATCGCAGCGGGTACGGTGGTCTACGACATGATGTATTCCCTTGAAACCACCCCTTTCAATCAATGGGCGCTTGATCAGGGCGCCACGCGGGTATTCGATGGGCTGGGCATGCTGGTGGAACAGGCTGCAGAGTCTTTCCGCGTATGGCGTGGCATCACGCCGGAAACGGATCCGGTTATTGAGGTATTGCGAACCGATTGAGCCTGGCAGGTCTAACGCGTCCTGATAGGCTATGCTCAGCAGGTATAAACGTACCCGGTGTATCAGCGAGTAATTGATCTGATGGATATCCTGACCCTTGTTGGCCTGCTGGCAGGCATATTGATTGTCATTCTGGCCATGCTGGCCAATGCGTCTGTGCTGACCTTTCTGAATTTACCCGGGTTGGCGATCGTGCTTGGTGGAACTGCGGCAGTTACCCTGATTAAATTCCGTCTGCCTTCGGTGATGAGTGCGTTTCGTCTGGCCATGGCGGCTGCCTTTACCGATCGCATGGAAAAACCCTCAGAACTGATTCACGAAGTCAGTAATCTTGCGGCCGTTGTTCGCAAAGAGGGCATACTTGGCCTTGAGAACCATCAGACCAACAACGAATTCCTGAGGAAAGCCATCAACCTGTGTGTTGATGGTCACCCGCCAGAGCTGGTTGAAGAAATTCTGAGTCACGAACTGCAGCAGACTGCAGAGCGCTACGACGTCGCAGAGAGAGTGTTCCGTGGCATCGGTGAATCTGCCCCGGCCATTGGTATGCTGGGTACCCTGGTGGGTCTGGTGCAGATGCTTAACACCCTCGACGACCCCTCTTCCATTGGCCCGGCCATGGCCATCGCCCTGCTGACGACGCTTTATGGTGCGTTTATAGCCCAGCTGATCGCTCTACCCCTCGCTGACAAATTGCAGCTCAAGGCGGAAGACGAAGCTCGCAATCAGGTGCTGATTACGACCTCGATCAAAAACATCATGCGGGGAGAGAACCCGCGTGTGATGACAGAAATGCTGTCGTCCTTTGTAACGCCCGAGCACCGTGCGGACCTTGCTCCGGAGCGGAGGGCCTGATCCGTGATGGTCAGGCAGCCTGCAAGGCATAAGAAACATGGCCGGGGTTCCCCTGCCTGGATTGTTACCTTTGCCGATCTGGCCACCCTGCTGCTCACCTTTTTCATTCTGCTTTTGTCCTTCGCCGAGATGGACGTGGAAAAGTACCGCGCCATGGCCAATTCCATGACTGTGGCGCTGGGTGGCACACCGGTTTTGTCTGATTTGCCCGGTGGTCAGCCTGTGTCTGTCATCGCCACTGAACCGGCTCCGGTCGCCCCAACCGAAGCTGAGAGCAACATCGAAGACCAACCAGAGCTGATCGACGAACGCGCCGACGGCGAGGCGCCTACTAAAATATCCGGAGGAATTATCGACCTTGCATCGTCGCTGATTCAGGAGTTGGAGCAGGAAGTGGCGTCGGGCGACCTGAGCGTCAACTATGACGAGGAGCAGGTAATCATCCGGTTTGCGGAGGACGCGGCCTTCCGCTCCGGTGAAGCTCAGATCAAACCTGAAATGCTGCCGATTATCGAGCGTGTCGTAGAGGTACTGTCTTATTGTAGCGGCGACGTAATGGTTGCTGGCTACACCGACGATCGCCCTATTTCCAGCGGCCGCTATCGCTCAAACTGGGATTTGTCTGCGGCGCGCGCCGTGTCTGTCGTCCATGAGCTGGTTCTGAACCGGGAAGTGCCGGCAGAGCGCGTGGTCGCCGCCGGACGGGCTGAAACCAACCCGCTGGTACCCAATGATACGGCGGAAAACCGGGCTCGCAACCGCCGGGTGGAAATTGCCATCCGAAATCCAGAATGCGATGAAAACATGCCTGTCGGCGAGATGCCGGTGGAAATCCTGCCCTGACGTCTGGCCTTCAGATCTTTATACTGTCCCCCTTTTATTTGCCCAGCCTTTCGAAAAGATGAGAGATCGATCATGAGTGGACCGGATAAAGCGAAAGTAATTGGCGAAGAGTGGAGCGATGAGCGGGTCAAAAGCTTTCTCGCGATTGAGCCTTACGATGCCGCCATTAATAGCGACTTTAATGCTTTGCAAAAAGCCTATCACGCCATGCGGGCGGAAGATTTCGAGCGCTTCATCGGCTTTTTTGTGGAGGCCGGCCGTGATCTGAACGCGGTGAACGAACACGGTGAGACCATGCTGGATATTATCTCGCAACATCGTCGCAGCGCGGCCTACGCTGATATCCTGAAAGCGGCCGGTGCGAAAAAAGCCGTCGAGCACTGACTTTGAAGCCAGGCCCGACGGCTATTGATGGTACTTGGTACAGCCCAACCGTTATTGAACGTTGACCTCAATGGCCTTGGGTTCTTTCGGTTCGGCCTTGTTCAGGGTGAGTGACAGCAGGCCGTCTTTGAAGTTGGCCTGAATGCTGTTCTCATCCACGTTTTCCGGCAGGGTGAAGCGGCGGATAAAGCTGCCGTACACACGTTCCACGCGGTGGTGCTTGCTGTCGCCGGTTTCTTCCTCCTGCCGACGCTCACCCTGGATGCTCAGAACGCCGTCCTGAACGGTGACCTTCACATCCTCTTTGGACATGCCCGGTAGCTCAGCGTCAATGCTGAACGCGTTGGGGCTTTCCTTGATGTCAACGGCCGGTGCCCAGTCGGTGCGGCTGAACAGGTCTTTGCTTTCACGTTCGCCGGTGCGGCTAGGCACGCCGAAATAGCGGTTGTAACGGTTGATCAGGTCTTCGAACTCGTTAACCGGATTCCAACGGGTTAGATTGCTCATATGAAACTCCTCCTACGAATCTGAGATCGTTTGTCTGATTCAGCTTCGCTCGCGGAACAGCTCCAAACCGGTGGCGCCAGCCGGATGGTTTCCGTGAACATCTGCTAATTCCTGATGTAAGAGCAGCCACGTTTTTTTTCAATACCCCACGGTGCGATTTTTTATTGGCAGTCAGCCTTCAGCCAGATACTGGTCTTTCAGCTTCACGTAATTGGCGGCGGTGTATTTGAAAAAGGTTCGCTCGTTGTCGGTGAGCGGGCGAGCTTTCTTGCAAGGTGACCCCACATAGAGATGTCCGGACTCCAGCGTTTTCCCCGGTGGCACCAGGCAACCCGCCGCCACGATGACCTCGTCCTCGACCACCGCGCCGTCCATGATGATGCAACCCATACCCACCAACACGCGGTTACCAACGGTGCAACCGTGCAGCAGGGCTTTATGGCCAATGGTCACGTCATCGCCAATGTGCAGCGGCCAGCCGCCGGGGTTATAGTCGCTGGCGTGGGTGATGTGGAGTACGCTACCGTCCTGAACACTGCAGCGGTTGCCAATGCGGATTTCATGCATGTCGCCGCGCACCACGGTCATCGGCCAGATGGACACATCGTCACCGGTTTGCACGTCGCCAATGACGACGGCGCTGGGGTCGATCCAGGCACGATCACCGAATTGTGGCGCAAAACCCTTGTGAGAACGTACATTAGACATTACATAGTACCTCGTAGGCTTCTTATTGCTTCGGAGTCCGGAGCATCCGGGAGAGGCCTTTCCGAAACACGCTCCTTGCGGCACATTCATGTGACGCTTGGGCTCCGCCATACCTGGCTCCGCACAGTTTCGGAAAGGCCTCTCCCGGATACTCCCCCGATTATGGAGTCCACTGAAACTACCTTAGATCCAAATTCCTGAGAAGGGGACTTATGAATAACCCATTGCTGACAAATGATCTGTTACCTCGATTTGACCATATTCGCACCGAGCACATGGAAGAGGCGATTGATCAGATTCTCAGTGAGAACCGGATGAAGATCAGCCAGATCGCCCAGCAGGAAGACCCGACCTGGGAGACCTTGGCCCAGCCGATGCAGGCGCTGGACAACAAGCTGGAAAATGCCTGGTCTGTGATCTCGCATCTGAACGGTGTGATGAACAGCGACGACCTTCGGGCTGTTTACAAGCGCTGCCTTGAAAAACTGACCGAGTACAGCACCGAGCTTAGCCAGAACGCCGAGCTGTGTGAGGCGTATAAAAAATTGAAAGCCCGGGATGACTTCAAGGATCTGACCGAAGCTCAGCGCAAGTCGGTTGACAACACCCTCCGGGATTTCCATCTGGGTGGTGTGGATCTTCCGAAAGAACAGAAAGAGCAGTACGCCAACCTGTCGATGGAACTGTCTGAGTTGTCCAACCGTTTTAGCGACAATGTTCTGGATGCGACCCAGCACTGGTACAAACATATTACCGATGTCTCCGAGCTGTCGGGTTTGCCAGATTCTGCACTGGAAGGCGCCCGCGAAGCGGCGAAACAGAAGGAACTGGATGGTTATGTCGTCACCCTGGATTTCCCCAGCTTCTATCCGGTGCTGACCTATGGCGACAACCGCGAGCTTCGCCGCGAAGTCTATGAAGCCTTTGTGACAAGGGCATCCGACCTCGGGCCGGACGGCGGTACCTGGGACAATACGCCGGTCATGGCAGAGATTCTCAAGCGCCGCCACGCCATGGCTCAATTGCTTGGCTTCAACAACTTCGCTGAGCGCTCCCTGGCCAAGAAAATGGCACGCAGCGTGGATGAAGTGCTTGAGTTCCTGAACCAGCTGGCCGAAAAATCCAAACCGATTGCCGAGCGGGAATTTGCGGAACTCAAAGCTTTCGCCAGCGACACTCACGGCCTCGAAGAGATGCAGGCCTGGGATATTGGTTATTACAGCGAGAAGCTCCGTCAGGAGCGTTACGACATTTCCCCCGAAACTCTGCGGCCTTACTTCCCGGCAGACAAGGTGGTTTCGGGTCTGTTCCGTGTGGCGGAAAAGCTGTTTGACGTGCAGATTGAAGCCAAGCCAGAGGTAGAGACCTGGCACGAGGATGTTACTGCGTACTGCATCAGCCGGGGCGGCGAGCCGCTGGCCTGGTTCTATCTGGATCCCTATGCACGGCAAGGCAAGCGCGGTGGTGCGTGGATGGCAGATTGCCGTATCCGCTGGCGCAACCTGCGCGGTACCGTTCAGCTACCGGTCGCATTCCTGACCTGTAATTTCACGCCGTCCGTGGATGGCAAACCGTCGCTACTGACACATGATGAAGTGACGACCCTGTTCCACGAATTTGGCCACGGCCTGCACCATATGTTGACCCAAGTGGACGTGATGGACGTGTCTGGCATCAACGGTGTGGCGTGGGACGCCGTGGAGCTGCCGTCTCAGTTCCTGGAGAACTGGTGCTGGAATCCGGAGTCGTTGGCATTGATCGCTTCTCACCACGAGACCGGCGAACCTCTGCCAAAGGATTTGCTCGACAAGCTACTGGCAGCGAAGAATTTCCAGTCTGGTATGGCGATGGTTCGCCAGCTTGAATTCTCGCTTTTCGATTTCCGTTTACACGCTGAGTTCACATCTGAAGCACCCACCAATCCGCTGGACATGCACCGGCAGGTGCGCAGTGAGATTGCGGTGGTGGAAGCGCCAGCGTTTAATCGCTTCCCTAATAGCTTCTCGCATATTTTTGCGGGGGGTTACGCCGCGGGTTATTACAGCTACAAATGGGCCGAGGTGCTGGCAGCCGATGCGTTCTCGCTGTTTGAAGAAAATGGGATTTTCGATCAGGAAACCGGAAAGGCCTTCCTGCATAACATCCTGGAGAAAGGCGGTTCTCAGGAGCCCATGGAGCTGTTCAAGGCATTTCGTGGGCGGGAGCCGCAAGTGGACGCCTTGCTGAGGCAGACCGGTATTACTGACGACGCTGCCTGAACCACTGACGCATGGCGGGCGTATGCCCGCCATGCCATTTGACTCCGGAGAGAAATAACATGCCCAGTCCAAAACGCTTTATCGCCGGCGCGGTTTGTCCCCGTTGCGCGGAAATGGACAAGATCATGATGTTTACTACGGACGAGGAAGATCAGATCCGGGAGTGTGTGGCCTGTGGCTTTACGGATGCCATTTCGGATACGCCCAAGCCCGAAAATGCCGAGCTCCAGACCCGCGTAAACAGCAAGGGTAATCAGGACGATCATACCGTCCAGCAAGTCGTGTTCTTCAAGTCAGGCCAGAACGACTGATACTCCGCTATTCTTCCCGAACGAATGCAAATCTCGGAACCTGTTCTCCCGCAACCTCAACGGTTTCCCGGAACATGGTCAGTGGCCTGACCCATAGGCTCCGGTCGCCGTAGAGGCAGCGATAGATTACCATCCGTTCTTCCGTTTCGCTGTGTCGGGCAATATCAATCACCTGATAGTCACGCCCCTTGTAATGGCGATAGCGGCCTGGACGGATTTCGGTTTTCTTGTCAGTCATCGTAAACTCTGCGCCTGTAGGGTTTGGCGACATAATATAAAGCAGACTTTTTGTCTAGCAACTAGACTTACCGCAACGATATGCGCACACCTCTTTTGGGTCAAAAGTGGCTCGCTGCCGGGCCCTTAAGTCTAGCTGAAGTTCCGGATTCGGGTAACGCTCTGCTATGAAAGCATACGGAAGCAGCCTGTTGTGTTGGACACTGCTGAGTGTATTGGCTCTGGCAAATGTCGCAGAGGCGGCAAGCTATCCTGTGGACTGGTTGCGATCCAGTGCCGGCAACCTGACGCTGGACGGAGTCCGACAGCTACCGGCAGACCGCTGGAGTCAGGTTCCGCCCGGGGAAACCTTGAACGTCGGTTTTGATGACGCCGACATCTGGGTGCGCCTTACCCTTCCTGCAAACCAATCCGGACGTTACCTGGAAATTGGCTACCCTTTGCTGGACTACGTCCAAGTGCACTGGTTCAAAGGGAGTCAGCGGCTATCAAGCTTTGAGACAGGCGACCGTCTGGCCTTCGACTCACGCCCTGTGCCTCATCGCCACTTTCTATTTCCGGTTCCATCCTCTGCCGAGCCGATCACTGCTTTTATAAAGGTTCAGTCTGAAGGCTCTGTTCAGGTGCCCATCCAGATCAGTGATGCTGCGGACCTTATTACCTCTGAACAGGTGGACTACGGTTGGCAGGCTCTGTTCCTGGGAATCATGATCGCGATGGCGGTTTACAATGCCTTTGTACTGACGCTGGTCCGAAACCCGGCCTACTTCTGGTATGTACTGACGGTGGTGGCCTCGGCGCTCGTGGTTCTGAATTTTAATGGTCTGTTGTTCCAGTGGTTCTGGCCAGAGTCACCGACCGTCAATCGATTCTTCACGGCACCCATGGTTTCAGTCAACATTTTGGTTGCGGCAATGTTTGCGATCAGTTTCATGTCTCTTCGCAAATACAGCCCCTGGTGTTACCGCGTCATGCAGGGCGTCGTTGGGATCTCGGTACTTGGATTTTTTTATGGCCTGTTCGGTGATTACCAGACCTCGACTGTCTTTGTCAGCGTGCTGGCGGTGTTGGTTACGCCGCTTTCCTTCGTGATTGGCCTGGTGGCATGGCGCAATGGCCAGGTGTTGGCGAAATACTACGTCATCGCCTGGTTTCCTTTTTTGCTGGGACATCTGGTGAATGCCATCAGCAAAATTGGCGTCATTCCCCGCAGTGATCTGACTGATACGGCGCCTCAGATTGGTGTCACATTGGAGGTGATGCTGATGTCTTTTGCGCTGGCGTCCCGTATTAGCCTGGAGCGCAAGCGCCGCCAGGCTGCCCAGGAGCGAACACTGGAAGTGCAGCGTCAGGCCAATCAGACCCTCGAGGCCCGGGTGCAGGCCAGGACCGAAGAGCTGGAGCAGGTAAATGAACGGCTGAAGGCCTTGACCATTACCGATGGTCTGACTCAGGTCGCCAATCGTCGTCGCTTTGACGATTTTCTCGCCAATGAGTTCAAACGAGCCTGCAGGCACCAATACCCGCTGAGTCTCATCCTGTTGGATATTGACCATTTCAAAAGACTCAACGACAACCATGGTCACCTGGTGGGTGACGATTGTCTGGTGCGTGTGGCGTCTGCCTGTAGCGAACTTATCCACCGATCCAGTGATTTGTTGGCTCGCTATGGTGGCGAAGAGTTTGTCGTGCTGTTACCGGACACGCCCGAGACAGGCGCTGTCCACGTGGCTGAAGGGTTGCGAAAGGCAGTGGCGGCCACACCAATGCCACAGGCAAATGGACAGACGCCATTGCGTTTGACCATCAGTGTCGGCGTGGCCAGCATCACGCCGACGCGTGACCATGACGTGGCAGATCTGATCAGGTGCGCAGACGAAGCGCTGTATGCGGCCAAAGGCGCTGGCCGCAATCTGGTGATGATGTTCAGAGCCTCAGGGTCCGAAGAAGTCGAATCCCTTTGACAGCCCATCAGTTTTTCAGCTTGTAGCGACCCGGGCCCAGAAAAATGACGCTAATCGCGATAAACAGGAAGAAACCCTGAAGCTCAAGCGCCCAGCCACCCGACTGGCTCAGTGACAGCAGCTCTCCCGAGTGCACCAGTGCAATCGCCACCAGCATATTGAAGACAATAATCAGCGCGCCGATTCGCGTCTGATATCCCAGTATCACCATCAAGGGTGCCAACAGTTCCCCAATGAACACGCCGTAGGCCAGAAACGTGGGAAGTCCGTGGCTGGCCAACTGACCTTCGATAAATCCGACACCGTGGAACACCTTGGCAATACCGTGAAACAGGAGAAGTCCGCCCAGGGTGAGTCGAACGATCAGTTTTCCGAGGTCAGCATTTTCCAACAAAATGTGGGCTCCAATAAGCAGTGAGTTATAGGTTACGGATGTCAGGATACATAGGGACCAGGCGTTCTATCAGTCTGTTCTGGGCGCTGGAGGGCACCCCATTCTCTTCCATGGCCAGAATCAGGTTTTCTGCCAGAGCGTTGAATTCGGTGTCTGTAATGTTCATGTCGGCATGGCTCTCGCGCATATTACGGCCGGTGTAGGTGCAGGGGCCTCCGCTGACATTGCAGAGCTGGTCGGTGAGGTTGGTGTGAAATTCCTTCACGTCAATGCCGGCAAAATGATCGTTGATTCGATCGTCCTCCACAATCAGATACAACAAGTCCTCGACGATGTCGGCGATACCAGAGCGCTTTCCGAGTTGCTCGTAAAGATTACCTGAAGGGTCAGCGCTATTGGTGGTCTGGCAGCCTCCGATTGTGAGGACTGCCAGCAAAAACAGGGTGAGGGTCATCGGATTAATCGGCTTCATGGTGTCCTCCGGGAATTCAGAAACTGGCTTGCACGGACAGGTAAGCGCCCTTCTGGTTGCCGAGATCGGCGATGTCCGCAACCTCACCCAGATCGACATAGGCAGCTGTCACGGAGACCCGGCGATCCGGCACCCAGGCAATGAAAACGTCCCACCAGTCTTCTTCCTTCGCGAATCCGAGGTTATCGGGTTTCTGGCGATACTCGACACCAACAAGCCACTGACGGGTCAGGAACAGGCTGACGCTGCCTTCGGCCATGGCTTCATAGCTGTCATTTTTGTCACCGCCAAAACCCAGAAGCCCACCCTGGTTGGCTTTGGTCGCGCGAACCGTCCCGTTGACCAGCAAGTTGCGGCCGGCAATGGCTGCGAAGAAGAGCTTGCTGCCACTGGCGTAAAAGTCGGTTCCCGTTTCGTCCTGTGACTGCACGAACTCGGGGACCGCGTATTCCCGGTTCTTTTTGTACTGGAATCCTGCAGACCATTGCCCCCAGGGTGAATAAAGCACATCGCCAATCAACCTGAGTTTCAGTCCCCAGATGTCCTGGGTCAGCTCGTCTTCGTCCAGCCCAGCATTGCTCAACGGGAATACCAGAGAGTCCAGATCGAGAGTCTGCCGTGCAAACGTCAGCTCTACCCGGTTCTGCCAGGTTAGCCCTGCCCCGGTAACATCCAGTGAATAGTCATCGGTGACTGCGCGTGACAGTGTGACAGTACCGCCCCACTCTTCATCGCTGGCGTAGCCGTTCAGTAAAGCCCATGGCGACAGGCCACCGCCGGCACTGCCTTCGATTGAGGTCACGCCTCCGGTTGCCCAAAGACGGCTGCCGACATCCGCGCTGGCCACCGCTGGTAGCGTCAGGCAACCCGCGACGATGGTCAAAGCGAGTAGTCTCATGAACTGGTTTCTCCTGCATGGTCCAATTCGGGCTTCATTTCCCGGAGAGCGTCCAGCGTGGCCTCAAGGTCGGCCGCCGCTACCGGCCGGCTCATATAGAAGCCCTGACCCGTCTCGCAGCCCCAACTTTTGAGTAGATGCCAGGTTTCCCGGTTTTCAATACCTTCAGCAACCACCTTCAGGTCCAGCCCGTGAGCCATATCAATGGTGGATTTCACAATCAGTTGATCCTGAGGTTCACAATTGAGCTGAAGCACAAAGGATTTATCAATTTTAAGTTCCTGAACGGGCAGCTTTCGTAGCTGAGAGAGCGATGAGTAACCGGTTCCGAAATCGTCCACAGAAAGATGAACCCCAAGATCGCGTAACCTTTCCAGGGTACCTAGCGCGGATTCAGGATCGTCCATCAACGCGCTCTCAGTGACTTCCAGAGTGATGCGGGACATGGGCAAACGCCAGTCAGAAAACGCGTCTGCGACCTCGGATGCGAGGTTACCGCGGGTCAGGTCCAGCGCGGAAAGGTTGATGGCAACGCCGATGTCCAATCCGGTCGCGTGCCAGTGGCCGGCATCCTCCGCTACCTGGTGCAACACGTACCGAGTCAGGTCGGTGATCTGGCCAGATTGTTCGGCCAGAAAAATGAACTCCTCGGGCGATATAAAACCCAGCTCGGGGTGAATCCAGCGAACCAGGGCTTCCACCTGAAGCGGTTGGCCGTCAGACATCCGGAGTTGCGGCTGATAGTTCATTTTCAGCCCTTTGTCGGCAATCGCTGCGGTCAGATCGGAAATGATCTGCAGTTCGCGAAGATGATCCTCGTCGCGACCAGGCTGGTAGTGGGTAATCTGATGGCGGTTGCTTTGGGCCAGCTCGAAGGTCAGATTCAGTCTTCGCCGAAGTTGATCCGTATCCTCGGCGTCTTCAGGCAACCGCATGGACACAATGGTGCAATGCAGCGAGAACGGCGTTTTGTTGATGATGATCGGTGCTTTCGCCGTATCAAGCAGTGCCAGTATCTGCGGTTCCAGATCACGTTCGTTCGTGCTGTCGCTGAGTATCAGAAATTCCCGGCCACCAGTACGAGCAATCTCCGTATCCTGGGGCAGCGCCTGGGCCAGTCGCTCTGACACGGCACACAGGACCTGATCACCGAAAGCAAGACCCAGGGTGTCGTTGATATTTGAAAGGTCGCGGATGCGAAGCCCGTATAACCGGTAGGACCGTTTTTTTTGTAGGCCCTCACGGACCTGATCGAAAAAAGCGTTGGCGTTTGGCAGGTCTGTAATTTCATCATGACTGGCGGCGAAGCGAATCTGTTCTTCCCGATCCTTGAGCTTGACCAACATGTCGCCCAGCGCCTGTCGAAGCTGTGCCAGCTCTCCGCCAACCCTCACCTGGGGCGGCTCCGGCGACTGGCCTTCACCTATGGCCTTGGCGTAGTTCGCGAGTCGTAGGACCGGATGGCCAAGACTTCGGGCGATGATAAGCGCAATCAATGCCGCCAGAACCAGAACACCGCTCACCAGTAACAAAATTTCGATAGCGCGCTGGTAATAGGCCTGAAGGCTGGCATCCCGATTGATCAACAGCAGCAGCTGCAGCTCTTTTTCGGATTCTCCGCCCAACTCTACAATCCGGGTAAAGTAATGTTGGCTGCTGACGAATTTGGCTTCACTTTTCTGGCCGCTGGCCATGCGGTTCAGTTCAGTTAGCCGGTCGTCTTCGATGGCCGCGGCGCCCGATATGAACTGGAAGGATTCGTCGCTTCCGTCGCGCGCGCGGAACAGAACCTCCGTGCCGCTGAGTTTTTCGATGATGGTTGCTACTTCATCGCCCAAACGGAAACCGGCGATCAGTTGGGCCCGCAGCCCCGGCGCCTCCACCGGCAGGGTGACCAGCTCTATGGCTTGATTTTCCACCAGGGTGACCTGGCTTGCGAATCCGTTCACTTGTGCTTCAGACAACAGATTCGCGGTTTCGGCACGATCTGCCAGGCTGGAAGGAGGCTCGTCTGCGGTTGCCAGTATCTTGTTATCGATGTTCAGAATCATTGAGAATTCAGCGCCAACCCGTCTGCTCTGATTTTCCAGGGCGCTATCCGCAGTTGGCCTGTCCTGGCTGGCCAGGGCCGAACGAAAGCCGAAGTCCTGGACGACGACGTCGAGGCGGGAAAGGATCAGGCTGGTGCGACGTTCCAGGATTTCGGCGGCTACCCGCTCGCCCAGATTCAGTTGTTCGAGAGCTCGGGATTGTTCATCTTCGAACAGGTACAGCATCATCAGTGCACCAATGGCGACACTGACGATCGCCACCAGCCCGACCATGGCTGAGACAAGTCTGCCCCTGAATCCGATTCGGTTGCCTTTCACCATCAAAGATCCCGGTAGCGATTCTGAAGACTATCCAGGCGCCCGGTTTTCGGGGGTTCGGGTGACAGTTCAAGTGTGAGTTCAACCGGATTGTCTGAAGGCAGGTTGAGGGTGAGCTCGACCATTTGCGTCACGTCAGTCAGCCTGGGGTGCCATAACTGAAGCTTCAGGTCTCCAGTCGCGAGGGTTTCCGGCAGCGACAGACTGGCATTACCGGTGTCATCCGTCTGTGCCGTCAGGTCACTGTCAGTGACCACGATGAATCCCTGCATTTGGTCATGAATGTTGCATCCGACTTCGACAATGCCGGTTTTGTCGAAAACGATGGGCGCTTCAGGCTGGTCCGCAAACAGCTCAAGATTGAACGATTTGGCGGGTGAAAAAGAATAAACATGATGTTGGGTCGCGTCTTTATTCGGGAAATTCACTTCCGAGCCTTTGGCGACCAGCAGAGTGTGGGGCTGGAACTGCCGATTTTTCTGGACCATTTCGGTACTGACGGGGCTTGCCGGTGGCCCATTGGTCGCGATGATGCGTGCATCGGCGACGGGGTCACCTGTCCTGGCATCCATCACCGTGATGGAAAGTTCGGACGAAGCGGCGGTTGCCATTCCGGAATACAGGGCAAGCCACGCCAGAGCTACTAACGTTCTGAACATATCTGGAAATACCACTCACGTGTTGACTACTCGAGGCCTCCCAGGGAGAGGCGAATGTGATTGCGATCCAGCAGGTTATCCCAATACTGTTTCATCCAGTCCCACGCAGTGTTCCTCGTCTGTTCAACAAATGGATCCAGATTCAATTCATAATAGTCCGGTGAACCGGCAATCTGAAGCACCGTGACAGTGATTGACTCGTCAAGTTCATTCGCGAAGGGCTCGCCGATCAACTGATGAGCCAGCAGGTTTGCCCGGGTTGCCTCCACGTCCACAAGTTCACTGGCCCGTGTACAGCGATTGTTTTCGCACATCTCTTCCATGAGTCGGTGGCAAAGGTAGGCGCGGATTAATAGCCCACCCAGCCCGTCATAGCGTACCAGCAGGACAGAGGGCTGAGTAAAGTAACCGATGGCGGCCTTGATAAACGGGGAAAAAAGATCAGACTTTCCGGCCTCGTTGGCGCAGGCTTCTACGCATTCTATAAGGCGCGGCGCCATCTCTATATATTCTAGCGCGAACTGAAACAGGCAACTGGCGGGCTGGTATTCCTCGATCACAATGGTAGATGGCAAAGAGGTGGCCCTTTCCTGCATCTGCCTGAGGAAGCTGCCAGAGCGTGCTTCCTGGCGCCTGGCCTGGTCGATAATGTCTAGCACGGCCTTTGGTGTCATTTCGGGGAATGCCAATGTCTCAACGGAATGGGGTCGCAAGGCGCCTCCCGCAGTCAGGAGCCAGTTCACTGGTCGCAGGCGGGGCACACGCGGTACCTCAGCCAGCTGCTTTTCCCTCAAGTGTAGACCAGATTCCCCGGTCTGCCCGCATCGCTTGCCGGTCTAACCATCCGCGTTTCCAGCGGTCTGCCGCCGACGGTTTCCCTCGAACCATCGATCATGGCGGGTGTGCTGGAGGCATAGCCAGCCCATGGTGAACGCGCGGGCCAGCATCAGGCTGATCAGTGCGAACCACAGGCCATGGTTACCCCATCCGGTGGTAAGCCACCAGATCGGCAAAAAGACCAGCCCCGCAGAGATCAGCATGGTGTTCTGCATGTCACGGGTTCGAGTGGCTCCAATGAACACGCCATCGAACAGGAACCCCCAAACGGCAGCTATTGGCAAGGACCAGAGCCAGGGCAGATATTCCCAGGCGGTCTGTTCCACTTCCTGGATACTGGTCAGCAGGCTGATCAACCAACGACCGCCCAGAACAAAGGCAGCGGTAAACAGTAAAGAGCCCCAGAGGGACCAGCGCAGTGCCACCCGAAAGACATCGTTGAACTGCGATCGGCTGCCCCGACCAACTGCTTCACCGATCAGGGCTTCAGCTGCGTTGGCAAAGCCGTCCAGGCCGTTGGATATTACCAGTAGAAAGGTAATCAGCACGGCGTTGGCAGCGAGAATGGTGTCGCCCTGCCGCGCGCCCTGCGCGGTGAAAAAGGCCAACACCAGCAGCAGCGCGATGGTGCGAACCATGATGTAGCGGTTGACCTGAAGAATGCCGAGATAATCGGTGATTTGGCCGATCAGCGCCCGTGTTAGTGTCTGGCCAGCTGGCATTTTTTTCAGAACCAAATAGAAGCCGACACCTGCCGCAGAATACTCCGCCATGACGGTGGCGATGGCAACACCGGCGCTGTTCCAGCCCAGCAGGGTCACGAACACGACATCCAGCACAATGTTGAGTCCGTTTGCAGCGATCAACATCAGCATCGGGCCCTTGGGAGATTGAGTGCCAATCAGCCAGCCCACCAGGGTGTACTGGCACAGCACGGCAGGCGCACTCCAGATGCGGATGCTGGCATAGCCATAGGCTAACTCTGCCACACGCTGGCTGGGGTTCATCAGTTCCAGGCCCAGCTTGATCAGCGGCTGGTGGGAAAGAATCAGCAGCAACCCTATGATTGTTGCCAGAAGGACGGAACGCAGTAGCAGTGCTACCTGGGCAAATTCATCCCGCTTTCCCCACGCCTGGGCGGCCAGCCCGGTCGTGCCCATGCGCATGAATCCAAACGTCCAGTACAAGATGCTGAACAGATTGGCACCGACGGCAACGGCCCCAAGGTATTCCGGGCTTTCCAGATGTCCCAGCACCGCAGTATCTACCAGCCCCAGCAAGGGCACGGTCAGATTGGTGAGCATCAAGGGCCAGGCCAATGCCCAGAGTCGGCGGTCTGTCGAATCAAGAGCCGTGATAATCGATTGATCGCGTCGATTGTTCAGAAAAACGTCCTTCTTTCGTCCAATTATGGTTTCAGGGACTTTCGAATTGTTGCGATATGTGCCTATACTTGATCCTGTTTTATCCATAGCAGGCTTCCGCTCTGAGCAAGAACAGTGTGTGCGAGCGCTGTTCAGACCAGAGGGATTGGTCGCGAAATCCGACAAGAATAACACTCTGTGGAGACACAGTATGCGCGTGCAAGCTCGACGGGCAGGTGCTCTCTTGGGCGGACTTATGTTACCAGCGGTGTCCCTGGCGGACTGGACGCTGAACATGAGCCCCGGGGTCACTAGCTCCAGTAATGAAATTTTCAGCCTACACATGACCATCCTGTGGATTTGCGTCGCCATCGGCGTCGTCGTTTTCGGGGTCATGTTCTGGTCTATCTTTGCCCATCGGAAATCCGATGACCGCAAACCGGCCAATTTCCACGAAAACACCCTGGTGGAAATTCTCTGGACGGTCATCCCTCTGGTGATCCTCGTTGTCATGGCCATCCCGGCCACCGCCACGCTGGTGGATATGTATGACACGTCCGAAGCCGAGATTGATATCAAGGTCACCGGCTATCAATGGCGCTGGAAGTACGACTACATCGACCAGGAATTCGGTTACTTCTCGAATATTTCGACCAGCGACGACGAAATCTACAACCGCACGGAAAAGAGTGAGCATTATCTGCTCGATGTGGATAATCCCATGGTCATTCCGACCAACACGCGTGTTCGTCTCCTGTTGACAGCCAATGACGTGATCCACAGCTGGTGGGTGCCGGAGTTTGGCGTCAAGAAAGACGCGATTCCTGGTTTCATCAACGAAGTCTGGACCCAGGTCGACGAGCCCGGCATCTACCGTGGGCAGTGCACCGAACTGTGTGGCGTCAAACACGGCTTCATGCCCGTGGTGGTTAAAGCCGTACCACGTGAAGAATACGACGCCTGGGTCAACGAGCAGACCGCCGCTGCCGAGGCGGAGCGCGAACTGACTCAGAAAGACTGGACCATGGCCGAGCTGATGGAGCGGGGCGAAAAAGCCTACGCCACGGCCTGTGCGGCCTGTCACCAGCCTGACGGCACCGGTGCGCCACCCGCCTTCCCGGCTCTGAAAGGCAGCCAGATGGCGCTTGAGGATATGGAAGGCCACATTGATATCGTGGTGAACGGGTCAGCCGGAACGGCCATGCAGGCCTTTGGCAATCAGTTGAGCGAAGTGGATCTGGCGGCGGTGATTACCTACGAGCGTAACGCCTGGGGCAATAACACCGGTGAAATGGTGACGCCCAAGCAGATCTTCGACTACAAGAACCAAGAATGATTAATGACATCACCGTCCGGGTTGAGCGGGCGGTAACGGGGGTTTTATGAGTGCGGTTACCGATACCCACGCCCATGACGATCACCACCACGGCCCGGCCAAGGGCATCACGCGGTGGTTGCTGACGACTAACCATAAAGACATCGGGTCCATGTACCTGATCTTCAGTTTCACCATGTTCCTGTTGGGCGGGGCCATGGCGATGGTGATCCGGGCCGAGCTGTTCCAGCCGGGCCTGCAGATTGTTGAGCCGGAATTCTTCAACCAGATGACGACCATGCATGGTCTGATCATGGTGTTCGGCGCGGTGATGCCGGCCTTCGTGGGCC
The DNA here is from genome assembly GCF_030053415.1 of Marinobacter sp. CHS3-4. GTDB lineage: Bacteria > Pseudomonadota > Gammaproteobacteria > Pseudomonadales > Oleiphilaceae > Marinobacter. The sequence continues at coordinate 161,706 of NZ_JASGBJ010000001.1, read as the reverse complement.
TGGCCAACTGGATGCTTCCGCTGATGGTGGGCGCGCCCGATATGGCCCTGCCGCGGATGAACAACTGGAGCTTCTGGCTGCTGCCATGCGCCTTCCTGATTCTGGTGTCCACTCTGTTCATGCAGGGCGGTGCGCCAAACTTCGGATGGACCTTCTACGCGCCGCTGTCAACGACGTACGGACCTCCGAGCACCACCTTCTTTATCTTTGCCGTCCACATCATGGGTATCTCATCCATCATGGGCGCCATTAACGTGATTGCCACCATCCTGAACATGCGCGCACCTGGCATGACCCTGATGAAGATGCCGCTGTTCGTCTGGACCTGGCTGATCACCGCTTTCCTGCTGATTGCCGTTATGCCGGTGCTTGCGGGTGTGGTCACCATGATGCTGATGGACATCAATTTCGGCACCAGCTTCTTTGATGCCTCTGGTGGTGGTGATCCGGTGCTGTTCCAGCATGTGTTCTGGTTCTTCGGGCATCCCGAGGTGTACATCATGATCCTGCCTGCTTTCGGGGCCGTGTCTCACATCATTCCTGCCTTCTCACGTAAACCGCTGTTCGGTTACGCATCCATGGTGTATGCGGTGGGTGCGATTGCGCTGCTGTCGTTCGTGGTTTGGGCTCACCACATGTTCACTGTGGGCATCCCCATCGCCGGCCAGCTGTTCTTCATGTACGCAACCATGCTGATTGCGGTACCGACCGGCGTGAAGGTGTTTAACTGGGTGGCGACCATGTTCCGTGGCTCGCTGACGTTTGAGGCACCTATGCTGTTTGCGGTGGCCTTCGTGATTCTGTTCACCATCGGCGGCTTCTCTGGCCTGATGCTGGCGATTGCACCGGCGGACTTCCAGTATCACGACACCTACTTTGTGGTTGCTCACTTCCACTATGTTCTGGTGCCGGGTGCGATCTTTGGTATCTTCGCGTCTGCCTACTTCTGGCTTCCGAAATGGACGGGCCACATGTATGACGAAACCCTGGCCAAGACGCATTTCTGGCTGTCTTTCGTGGGCATGAACCTGGCCTTCTTCCCCATGCACTTCCTTGGCCTGGCCGGTATGCCTCGCCGGATTCCGGATTACGCGCTGCAGTTCGCCGATTTCAACATGGTATCCAGTGTCGGAGCCTTCATGTTTGGCGCGACCCAGATCCTGTTCCTGGTGATTGTGGTCAAGTGTGTGCGTGGCGGTGAAAAAGCTTCGGCCAAGCCCTGGGATGGCGCGGAAGGTCTTGAGTGGACCGTGCCCTCACCGGCGCCTTACCACACATTCGCGACGCCGCCGGAAGTGAAATAAGCGGGCTTAGGAAACAGAGGGGGCACGATGCCCCCGAACAGAACAACAATTGAAAACGGATTAGCCATCGGAGATTGTCATGGCGGAAAACCAGACCTATTACGTTCCGGAACAGAGCAAGTGGCCAATTGTGGCTACTGTTGGCCTGGGTGTGATGCTTTTTGGGCTCTCATCCATCATGGTTAACGGCAAGCAGGGCGCTGAAACCACCGGCTCCTGGATTACCTTCTGGATTGGCTCAGCCATCATGGTATACATGCTGTTCGGCTGGTTCGGCAACGTCATCAAGGAAAGCCGTTCCGGGCTTTACAGCGCCCAGATGGATCGCTCTTTCCGTTGGGGGATGACCTGGTTCATCTTCTCGGAAGTGATGTTTTTCGCAGCGTTTTTTGGTGCGCTGTTTTACGCCCGCATGTTCGCTATCCCCTGGCTGGGTGGCGAAGGGGATAAAGGCAGCACCAACATGCTTTGGGAGGGTTTTCAGGCGACCTGGCCTCTGCTCAACACGCCGGATCCCGAAGCCTATCCTGCGCCGGAAGGCATTATCGGACCCTGGGGACTGCCGCTGATCAATACTATCCTGCTGGTAACGTCGTCGTTCACCGTAACGGTGGCGCACCACGCGCTGAAAGAGAACCATCGCGGTAAGGTCAAGCTCTGGTTGGGAACCACTATTGCGCTGGCATTGGTGTTCGTGTTTGTTCAGGGTTACGAATATGCCCATGCCTATCAGGATCTGAACCTGACGTTGCAGTCTGGCATCTACGGCAGCACTTTCTTCATGTTGACCGGTTTCCACGGTGCCCACGTGATTCTGGGTACGCTGATGCTGACGATCATGCTGATCAGGATCAATAAAGGACACTTCACCGCTGAGAATCACTTTGGCTTTGAAGCGTCCGCCTGGTACTGGCACTTTGTAGACGTTGTCTGGCTCGGACTGTTTGTGTTCGTCTACGTGCTGTAAGGAAGGTTCTTTATAAGGTCAGGGGGTCGGATTAAGCGTCAGGCCCCCCTGCCACAACGCCAGAAGAATAACCGCCAGCAGCGCAACGCTCAGCGCTACCCGCAATGCCAAAGAATTCAGAACCCTATTGGTTTTCCCGCCGTCCTTGATCAGGAAGAATAATCCGCTGAACAGGCTCACAAGAACAGCCAGCATGAGTACAACGATGAGAATTTTCAGCATGATGATTCCTGTGTCGCGAAGCGTGAGTTCAGCGGGCACTATATCAGACCATGGTTGATTCAGTCCCCGGCCGCAGACGCCGCTGGCAGTTTGACTGGCGGTTGCTGCTGTTCTCCGGCTTGTTTCTGCCCCTGCTTCTGGCATTGGGGTTCTGGCAGATTGACCGTGCTGCACAGAAACAACAACAGTTGGACCGCTGGGATCGTCAGAGTACGCAACTGGCCTGGGCTGAACAGTTGAATCAGGGCGTGGCCGAAGGCCAGCCGGTGACCGTGGATGGTCACTATGGGGACAAGACCTGGCTGCTGGACAACCGGACTCGCGACGGTATTGCAGGGTACGAGGTACTGACACTTTTTCAGCCAGTCGCCGGCGAGGCGTTAATCGTTAATCGTGGCTGGGTTCAGGCACCGCGACGCCGGGACGAATTGCCGCAAATCGACACACCGCCTGGCAATGTGGTGTTGGCGGGGCGGCTGGATGAGTATCCTGAGCCGCCCGTGCTGGTCGAGACAACCGGAGTGGATACCAGATGGCCCAGACGGGTGCAGGCTCTGACACAATCGGATGCCGAGGCAGATTCACCGGAGCTGGCGCCTATGATTCTCCGGCTACAAGGGCCGGATCAACCGGGCGCTTATCGAGCCGATTGGGCGCCAGACAGAATGGGGCCGCAAACTCACTATGGCTACGCGGTTCAGTGGTTTTCACTGGCGACCGCACTGGTTATATTGACGGTCGTAGCCAGCTACCGCAAAACTGAGCAAAACAATGACAACGGCTGAATCCATGGATCAGAACAACGAGAATGACAACGTATCGCCAGAACAGGTAAAGCGTGGTCGCAGGACCGCACTGCTTTTATTTGCCATCGGGTTTGGCCCGATGGTGCTGGCAACCGTGATGTATTACACCGGTTGGCTGAACCCGACCGGAAATAGTAACCATGGTGAGCTTCTGCAACCGCCTGCCCCGGTTTCACAGCTGCAAATGCAAGGTGCAGACGGTTCCCCCCTTGAGGATCGCTTCGGACCAGAACTCAAAGAACCGGAGTGGCTGATGATTGTGGTCTCTGCAAATTGCGGATCGGAATGCGAGGATCTCCTCTACCGCACCCGTCAGGTCAATATCGCCCTTGGAAAGAATGCGAACCGGGTAAACCGCTCCGCCTGGTTGGGAAGCATGTCTGATGACCTTGCCCAACGTTGGTCCAGTGAATATGCCGCTACGGAGCAACTCAGCCTGTCTGGCATTGGGGAACCTTCCTGGCCAGCGGGAGTCGATCCAGTTCAGCAGCCGAGAATTCTGGTTGTGGATCCGTTTGGCAATGTCGTCCTTCATTACGGCAGTGAGCACACGGGCAAACAGATGCTGAGTGATCTCAAACACCTGCTCAAACTTTCGCAGATTGGCTAGTGATATTTCGGAGAAACCAGAGTGAATCCAATGCAGTCCGCAGTATCTGGTAAGGCAAACCTGATGGCCAAGCTCTCGCTGATTGCCACCCTGCTGGCAGTGGTGGTGATCATGCTGGGTGCCTGGACACGATTGGTTCACGCCGGCCTGGGGTGCCCTGATTGGCCAGGCTGTTATGGTTTTCTCACCGTTCCTCAGAATGAGGCGAACATTGCCATCGCCAATGCCAGATTCCCGGAAACGCCAGTAGATGTGGAAAAGGGCTGGCCAGAGATGATTCATCGCTACGCTGCCGGATTTCTGGGGCTGGTGGTGTTTGGCCTCGCTGCATACGCTTTCCTTCACCGCAAAGAAGGTCTGCCGTTCCGGCTACCGATGTTCATTGCCGGGTTTATCGTTTTACAGGGTGCGTTCGGCATGTGGACGGTGACTCTGAAGCTTTGGCCCCAGGTGGTGTCTCTGCACCTTTTGGGTGGGTTTACCACCCTCAGTTTATTGACCTTACTGACATTGCGGCTGCGTGCGATGGTTCGAGGTCCAACCCTCACGGACGCAAACCGCAAGCTCCCTAAAGTGTCTCAGTCACTCGACCGTTTTCGATCCTGGCTTTATGGCGGGCTCTTTCTGGTGATTGTGCAGATCGCATTGGGCGCATGGACGGCCGCAAATTACGCAGCCGTCGCCTGTACGGACCTGCCCACCTGCCAGGGTGAATGGTGGCCGGCCGATATGGATTTTCAACACGGGTTTGATATTACCCAACACGTGGGACCGAACTATCTTGGTGGCCAGCTCACCGCGGACGGCCGGGTGGCGATTCATGTGACCCATCGGGTCGGGGCAATTGTCGTGCTTGCGTATATGACGGTATTTCTGGCATTGCTGTGGCGACGCGTCAAAGGCACACTAATGGCCCGGCATGTGGTACTGGTGGCGGGTGTTCTGACCCTGCAGATTCTGTTGGGCCTGGCGAACATCGTGTTTCACATTCCCCTGTCGGTTGCAGTGGCGCATAATGCCATGGGGGCGGGTTTGCTGCTGAGCGTGATCAATCTGATCTGGCGTCTCCATCTGGCCAGAGATCACCAGCCTGAAACGGCAACACAACACACAACAATGAATGATCGAGAGGTGACGGCATGAGCGAGCACGTTGAAAGGCTGCCCGCACAGGCTTCGGAAGAACGAGACCAGTCTGCGAAAATTACCTGGCGCGATTTCCTGGAGCTGACCAAACCCACTGTCGTTGCCATGATGATTCTGACATCGGTCATCGGCATGTTGCTGGCAACCTCGGGCGTTCCCGGCTGGGAAGTCCTGGTCTACGGTAATCTGGGTATTGCCCTGCTGGCTGGCGCCGCTGCTGTGGTGAACCACGTGGTGGATCAGAAGATTGATACCGTCATGGCACGCACCCGCAAGCGTCCGGTGGCGACGGGTAAGATCGCACCGCTTGAGGCTCTGCTGTTTGCTACGGTTTTGGCGTCAGCTGGCATGTTCATTCTGATGTGGCAGGTTAACGATCTGACGGCATGGCTGACGCTGGCTTCGCTGGTGGGTTACGCCGGTGTCTACACGCTGTTCCTGAAACGGATGACCCCCCAAAACATCGTGATTGGTGGTCTGGCTGGCGCGATGCCGCCGCTGTTGGGCTGGACAGCTGTCACCGGGCAGGTAGAAGGCCACGCGCTGCTGCTGGTACTGATCATATTCGCCTGGACTCCGCCGCATTTCTGGGCGCTGGCTATTCATCGCAAGGAAGAGTACGCCAAAGCGGGCATTCCCATGTTGCCGGTCACCCACGGCAATCGTTACACCGAATTACACATTCTGCTGTACACCCTGATGCTGCTCGCGGTCAGCCTTTTGCCCTTCGTAACGGGCATGTCGGGCATGATCTATCTGGTGGGCGCCCTGGCCCTTGGTCTGCGGTTCCTGCAGTATGCTATCCGATTGTTGCGTGGTGACGATCGGCGAGTGGCTCTGAAAACGTTCAAGTTCTCGATCACTTACCTGATGGCATTGTTTGTGGTTCTGCTGGTCGACCACTTCGTGTATTTCTGAGTAGCCGACGGAGACTTCATGACGCGCTCCATCCGTCTGACACTGGTCGTTTTGTTACTGGTGGTGGCCGCTGTTTTTACGATGGTCATTGCCCGTCAGACCTTTCTGGCGGATTCCCAACAGCCGACCCCGCCACCGGTCCTGGACGACATCAACACCTATGTCTACGAGAAACCCAGACCACTGACGGATTTCCAGCTAAAGGACGAGCACGGAGACGCATTCACGCCTGAGGACCTCAAGGGCCAATGGACATTCGCGTTCGTGGGCTACACCAATTGCCCGGATATTTGCCCGGCCGCCATGGCCAATCTGCGCAAAACGGATAGTCTTCTGCCCGAGACGCTGCCACAGCCTCAATACCTGCTGGTTACCGCTGACCCGGAGCATGACACTCCGTCACGGTTAAAAGACTACGTCGGTTTCTTCGGCGACCATTTCCATGGCGCCACAGGGGAATTGGAGATGCTCCGAAGCTTCGCGAAAAGCCTGGGCGCTGTGTTTGTTCACCGTGAAGTGGAAGGGGATTTGCTGGTGGACCACAGTGGCCATTTCGCGCTGATCAATCCCGAAGCCAAACTGGCAGCGATCATTCAGCCCCCTCACAACCCTGAGGACATCGCGGCCGCCTTCCGGAAAATTTATGAATGGGCCCGGGAAAACCATCCGCGCGCGTCACAAACCTAGAACATGCCTACTCACAATCATTCCATGACTGGCGCAGGCGACCCCCTTCCCATCGATGGATTGTTGCCCGACCTGATCGCCCGCCTGGAGTCGAATTCCATCGTATTGTTACAGGCTTCCCCCGGCGCCGGCAAAACCACTCGGGTACCCCTGGCCTTGCTGGATGCTTCCTGGTTACAGGGCCGGAAAATTCTGATGCTGGAACCAAGACGACTGGCGGCAAGGGCGGCCGCAAGGTTCATGTCGGCTCAGCTGGGTGAGAAGGTGGGTGACACCGTCGGCTACCGAACCCGGCTGGATACTCAAGTGTCGAAACAGACCCGGATCGAGGTCGTCACGGAGGGCATCCTCACCCGTATGATTCAGGCGGATCCGGCTTTGGACGAATGCGCGGCCGTCATTTTCGACGAGTTTCATGAACGTTCCCTTCAGGCAGACTTGGGGTTGGCGCTGGTTCGGGAATCCATGCAGGCATTGCGAGAAGATCTGCGGGTGGTGGTCATGTCCGCCACACTGGATACCTCCCCCCTTGCCGCCTTGCTGGGCGATGTACCGGTACTGAGTTCTGAAGGCCGCTCGTTTCCCGTAGAGGAGCGTTATCGACCGGTACCCGCCCGTGGTCGTTTGATCGATCAGGTCTGCAGCGTCATCGAAGAAGCGCTCAAGGACGAAGCCGGATCCCTTTTGGTGTTTCTGCCGGGTGTGGGCGAGATTCGCAGGGTAGAGCGTCAGTTAAAAACCGGCCTGAGCGAACATCTTCGGTCCAACGTGATCATAGCGCCGCTGTTCGGCCAGCTCCGGCCGGCCGAACAGGATCTAGCCATTACCCCCGCACCGGCCGGCAAGCGCAAAGTCGTTTTGGCCACAGCGATTGCGGAATCCAGCCTGACCATTGACGGTATCCGGGTGGTCATCGATGGTGGCCAGCAAAGGCGGGCTGCATTTGATCCCAACAGCGGGATGACCCGTCTGGTCACAGGGTGGGTATCCAAAGCGTCTGCCGAGCAACGTAAGGGCCGTGCCGGACGATTGCAGCCCGGTGTGTGTTACCGGCTCTGGTCAGAATCCACGCAATTTTCCCTGGCTGATTTCGCCCCGCCCGAAATCGAGCAGGCTGACCTGGCACCGTTGGCATTGGAACTGGCCCAGTGGGGCGCGCGAGCGCCTGATCAGCTCGACTGGATTGACCCTCCACCGGCTGCTCACTGGCAACAGGCCTGTGCCCTCCTGCAGTGGCTGGATATGATCGACGCCGAGGGTGCTATTACCCAACACGGCAAAGAGGCCAGGGATCTGGGCGTGCACCCAAGACTGGCTCACATGATGCTCAAGGCCAAACCGTTAGAGCTCGAGTACCTGGCAGGCGAACTGGCAGCGCTATTGGAAGAAAGGGACATTCTGGGCCGGAACGCGGGCAGTGACATGGAAGAGCGGGTGCGGGCGCTGCGCTTGGCACCCGCGGATGACCGCCTCAAACAGGTCCGCCAGGCGGTGCGCAAACTGGTTGGCAAGGCAGAGCAGCCAGACGATTTGCCGGTGCCGGAAGACATCGGCCGGTTGTTAGCTTTGGCTTATCCGGATCGGATTGCCCGCCGGCGAAAATACGGCAGCGCACGTTATCAGCTCAGTAATGGAAAAGGGGCCGCCTTGCGAGACCATGACGCGCTGGTTCGCTATGAGTGGCTGGTGGCCGCAGAGCTGGATGGCAAAACCCGCGAATCCGCCATTTACCTCGCGGCACCGTTGGATACTCAGGTGTTTGACGCCGAGCTGAGGGCCCACGTCGAGGAAAAAGAGGAAGCTCACTGGGATCAGCACCGGGGCACGGTTGTTGCCCGAAAGGTACGCCGAATAGGCCGACTGGAGATCAGCAGTTCGCCCCTGTCGATCACCGATCCTGAATTGTTCAGGCAGGGATTGCTGGCCGCGGTCCGAGACAAAGGCATTCACAGCCTGCCGTGGTCGGAAGGAGCGCGCCAGTGGCAGGCCCGTGTTGAACTGGCTCGATCCGTTGCCCATTCCACTTCCTCTGGAGACGGAGCAGAGCCCTGGCCAGACGTCAGTGACGAAGCACTGTTCGCCACACTGGACACCTGGCTCGGCCCTTTTCTGACCGGTGTGACTCACTGGCGGGAAGTCCAGAACCTGGACTTGCGAGCCGCATTGAGCAGCCTCCTGGACTATTCCCGTCAGCAGTGGCTCGCCGAGCAGGTACCTGAGCGGATGACGATTCCCACCGGACAAACGGTGAGACTGGACTACACCGCGGAAAATGGTCCGGTTCTGGCCGCCAAGCTACAGGCCCTGTTCGGATGGCAGACTACGCCCAAGGTTGCAGAAGGTCGTGTGCCGGTGGTTATTCATTTGTTGTCTCCGGCGCAACGTCCCCTTGCTGTGACGTCAGACTTAGCCAGTTTCTGGCAGAACGGCTATGCGCAGGTGCGGAAAGAACTTCGCGGACGCTATCCCAAGCATCCCTGGCCAGAAGACCCTCTTGCTGCACCGCCTCAGCAGGGAACCAAAAAACGTCCGCCGGCCTGAATCCAGCCGGTCACAGCCACCGGGATGTCTTCTCAGAGAAGATCGTCGCTGGAAAGACTGGGAACATTACAGAATGGCACGGAGCACCAACAGAATGCCGGTAACGAGCAAAACCCCGTAGACGGCGCGTCGAAACAGTTCTTCATCCAGTCGGTGGTGCAGAAAATCCCCGACCATTACACCAATCACCAGCATCGGCAGATACCAGGCAATCTTGTCGGCGTTGGCAATCAGGCGTCCGTCCAGCAGGAAGAGCACAGTCAGCGTTACGTTCAGGGTCAGCCATACCGTGACCAGGGTGGCGCGTATTCGGCTCTTATCCAGCCTGATGCCAGCCAGGGCATAGACCAGCAATGGCCCGCCAGAGGCGAATAATCCCTGGGTGACGCCGGCGATGAATATGATGCCCCGGCTGGTTTTAATCCCGTGAGGACGGGCATCGTGGCCACCGAACATGCGTCGAAGTTCCTTGGCGGCGAACCAGACGATCAGGCAACCCAAAAGGATCTCCAGACCACTGTCCCCCAGCCAGGGCATCAGCAGGTAGCCGGTGATCGTTCCGGTCAGCATTAGCGGAAGGATCAATCGGGAGAGCCGGTGCCAATCAATGTGATGACGGTTTTGCCACGTCAGATAGCCGCTCATGATAACGCTGAGAGGCACAAGCACGGGCAGTAGTTGCGGAATGGGCAACATCAGTGCACCCAGTGCCAGGGCAATAACGATGGAACCGAAGCCGGTGATGGTTTCGATGGTAAAGGCAAGAAGAATGGCGAATCCGAGCCACAGCCAGGGGTCGATCATGCCGGAATATCCCCGGCGAATTTTTTTCGCACGGTGCGCAGGTAAAGATGCGGTGCTATGCGCCATAGAAGGCTGCCAAAGCGTGAGACGGGTTCCGGCAGCAACCAGCGTTTACGGCTGGTCAGTGCGCGACTGATCATCGTCGCCATGTCATCCGCACTGGCCATAACGCCGACAGTGGAGCGTGCGTGACTGGCTTTTTGACCGTCGGCCCCCAGAGCATTCTGTTCAATCGGGGTGTCGAGAAAACTGGGATACACCATCAGCACATGGATGTCCCTGGGTTCCAGTTCCAGCCTGAGTACCTCAAAAAACTGGCTCAGCGCGGATTTGGCGGCGCAGTATCCGGCGCGACCCGGCACCGGCATCCAGCCAGCCATGGAACCGATGCAGACGATGCTGCCACGGGATTTTTCCAGCAGTGGTAGGGCCATCTGGGTCAGCTCCACGGGCCCCTGAAAGTCGACCGCCATCACTTTTAGGAATACATCAGGATCGGTTGTGGCCGCGGGTGAGCGGTGGGTAATGCCAGCGTTGTTGACCAGCAGGTCCAGCCGACCGAAAGCACGCTCGGTTTTCTGGATCAGACGCTCCAGATCCGCCCGCTGTGTCACGTCAACGGCGGCAATGCGCACCCGGCGTGAATCGCCCAGCTCCGATAGGCGTTTTGCGAGACCGTTATAATCAATGTCGGCAAGCATCAGTGAATGGCCCGCTTCAAACCAGTGTTGCGCCATGGCCCAGCCAAGACCGCTGGCGGCGCCAGTAATCAGTGTGACCATCAAAGATCCCCTTTCAGACGGGCCTGTTCGATGAAGAATTCAAGGGTTTCCGCCGACGTTTTCTGCAGCCGGTAACCAAACTCTTCTTTCAGCCGCCGATTGCTCAGCACCGGTCGGTAGCGCAGAAAGTTCACCTGTTCCGGCCCAACTGGTTTACCTAGCCACTTTGCGATTTGCAGGGCTGCTTTTACCACACTGGCGGACAGAGTGACCACCGGCTTTCCCAGCCGTTGGGCAATCTCTCGAATGGTCAGAGCGCCGTCCCCGGCCATATTGTAACGGCCGGTCTTATCCTCGCGAATCCCCTGCTCCATGGCGTTCAGTACGTCCTGATCCCAGATGAAGACGAAAGGCGACTCGCTGCCCCGAATGGCCAGCAGACGAGGCGCCAGGAACAGGTCGGTGATCTGGTTGCGGGTGTCGGCCCCCAGCACCGTTCCGGGCCGGAAGATCAGTTGCCGCAGCTGTGGATGGCTCTCGCGGTGTTTCGCCAGTAACTCTTCCACCTGACGTTTATGATCCGAATAGGCGAACTCGGTATTGCCGCGCAGCGCGTCGTCTTCGTCGATCCATTCCGGATTGTCAGCATGATAGCCGTAGGCGGCGCCGGAACTGGTGACGGTCAGATGCGATACTTTTGCGGCCAGACAGGCCTCAATGACGTTGCGGGTACCATTCACATCAATGTCGTGGTCTCGATTGCGATCCGGCGAGGCCTGGAGGACCGACGCGAGATGAATGACGTGGGTAATCCGGTACTCGGCCAGCGTCAGCACCAACTTGGAATCCCGAACGTCCAGCACTTCCAGGGGAAAGGTCAGGCCGTCCCGTTTCTGGATGTCAGTGCCCATCACGAAATAGTCCCTGGCCAATCGGTTGCCCAACTGGTGGCCAATGTAGCCGGCTGCGCCGGTGATCAGAATGCGTTTCTCGGTGATCATGAAGTCAGCTTTGTTGAGGGGCCGGTTCGGGAATTGGGCGGCGAGCCCAGATCTGCGACAGGGTTAGCCCGGATATCAGATGCCACACGCCCCAGAACGCTGTGATCAGCATCATCCCGCCGGCATCGGGAAAGAAGGTAAACAGGATTACCAGACCCAACCCGGAATTTTGAATCCCCACTTCCATGGTAACAGCCCGTTGGTCAGGCACCGACAGCCGCATCAGTTTAGCGATACCAAAGCCGAGTGCCAGCGCTAACAGGTTATGGCCAACCACCAGCCAGAAGAAGGTATGGAACTTCTCGAGGAACAGATCCACGTTGTTGAGAAAGGCGATGGCCACGAAGGCCAGGAACACCAGGAGCGAGATCAGTCGCAGCGGTTTCTCGCTTCGCACCGCCAGCCGGGGAAAGCGCCCGCCGGTCATCATGCCCAGCAGCAACGGCAGCGCCAGAACCAGAAGCACCAGCATCAGCAGGTTTTCCGGCGGCAGGGCAATGTCCTGCAGATAGCTGCGGGTGTGGGGATTCAGCCAGCCATAGAAGGCAAAATTCAGCGGTGTCATCACCGTGGCGGCCAGGCTGGATACCGCCGTCATACTGACCGACACGGCCACACTGCCCTTGCCAAGCCAGGTCATGATGTTGGAGAAGCTGCCGCCCGGGCAAGACGCCACCAGAATCATGCCCAGAGCCAGTTGTGCGTCGATGCGGAATGCCGCCGTGAACAGGCAGGTGGCTGCTGGCAATAACAGGAATTGCGCGACCAGGCCCGCCACTGGGGCTCTGGGAATGGTCAGCACCCGCCGGAAATCTTCCGGTTTCAGGTTCAGGGATACGCCAAACATCATGAACGCCAGAATCGCGTTCAAAAGCACCAGACTGGCGGGGTCAAACTGCACCGTCATGCGGGTTTATCCCTCATCACTGGTTTCAAGTTCGGTGATGTCCTCGGCAAGGGCCTCCAGGTAGGCGTCTTTGTTCACATAGTAAGCCATGCGGGCCAGTTTGATGTAGTTGTAACCGCCGTCCAGGCGTTGGCCGGCCTGCTCCCGCTTCTTCCGATCCAGTGCGTGGGCGCCTGACGCGTTGTTCTGCTTCTTGCGAATGTACATGGCCGCCAGCCTTGCCTGCTGGTTACGGCCTTCCCAGCCCAGCCCGGTGGCTTCCACCATACCCATCAGGAACAGGTTGTCGTACTGGGGATGAAGCATGTTCAGGTACAGGCGCGGCGCGTCTTCCTGATCTGGCCAGTTCAAATGGGCGCGGTTAATGAACGGGTAATCCAGAAGGTAGCCTGTGGCCATCAGTATCAGATCGTACTCGCCTGTTTCACCATCGCTGAATTGTACCGTCCGCCCTTCCACCCGCTCGATACTGCGCCTGGGGTGAATGTCCCCGTGGCCCAGGTGGTGGAGAATCAGTGAATTGATGACCGGATGGGATTCGTACATGCGGTAATCCGGGTCCGGCAGGCCGAAGTCGGACGGTTTGCCCATCACCGTACGGATCAGTGCAGCGTCCAGCCGCTGCTTGATCGGCCGGGGCAGCTTGAATTTGCCGCCGATGGTGTCGATGGGCTTGCCCTTGAGAAACTTTGGCAGAAAGTAATAGCCCCGGCGCAGGCTCATGTCCACCGAGCGGGCATGATGGACCGCGTCCACGGCAATGTCGGCCCCGGAGTTGCCGCAGCCGATAATCAGTACCCGTTTGTCGTGGAAGACCTCGGGGTACCGGTAGTCGGCGGAATGCATCAGCTCACCGGTGAAGGTGCCGGGCAGTGGCGGTTTGTTAGGGGTGTGCAGCGTGCCGTTGGCAATCATCACACCGTCAAAGGTACGGGTTTGTCGCTCGCCTTCGTGTTCGTTGGTCACCTGCCACTGTTCACCCTCGGCGCCGACGGGCTCGACGTTGACCACCCGGGTATTAAACTCGTAATGCTCTCGCAGGCCGAAATGATCCACGAAATCCTGGAAGTAGGCTCTCAATTCGTGATGACTTGGGTAAGCCGCTACTGAGTCCTTCATCGGGAATTCTGCGAATTCCGTCATCCGCTTCGACGAGATCAGATGGGCGGTCTCGTACATGGTGCTGTGGGGATTGTCGATGTCCCACAGTCCGCCCACATCTCTGTGAAGTTCGAAACCGATAAAGGGAATGCCCTGTTTCTGAAGATTGCGGGCGCAGGCAAGGCCCATGGGGCCAGCGCCGATCACTGCGTACATGCTGGATGTCCTGCATTTGTTATTGTCTTGCCGTATCTTAGGCCCATACAGTTCGGATTTCCTGACCGGACGGGACATAAACCAAGACAATTCAGGTCATGATCGAAACCTCTACCGTCACCCATCTTTATGCCCAGGCGATCCTGCAGGCGGCCAAGCGCCGTGGCATGAAGCTACCCAAGGAACTGTTGAGTCAGGTGGTGCCCGGCCAGCGGGTGGCGCTGTCGGTTCAGGACCGTCTGTGGGACGAATACTGTCAGATGGCGGACGGCGCCATGGCCGGGTTGGACATCGGTCTGGCACTGCAGGTGGGGCACCTGGACAGTGCGGGTATGCTGCTGATCAGCTGCGATACCTTGCGGGATGGCCTGGAAGCACTGGTGGAATACGCCCCGATCATTGGTGATGGTGGTGAGTTCAGGCTCGAGCAGGACGGCGATGACATGCGGCTCCGTTATCGCCCAGCGTATCAGGTGCGTGTCCCGGAACGGGTCGAGGCCGTGATGGCGTCGTTGGTCCGCCTGACAGGCTGGGCTACCGGAGAGGCTTTTCAGCCGTCACAGCTCTGCATGAGGCATCGGCCGCTGGCGGCGCTGTCGGAGTACGAATCGCGGCTAGGCATTCCGGTGTTGTTTGAGGCTGACTATAACGGCTTGTCATTGACCGCAGCCCAGGGCGAGTTGCCGCTGATTCAGGCCAACAGCGGATTGCGGGAACATCTCCGGCAGCTGGCGGACCGGACCCTGGCGTCCCTGGGTCAACAGAGCCTGAGCGGTCAGGTAACGCGGCTGGTGCGTGATCACCCGGCCTGGGGTAAAGAGCGTGTGGCCTCGGAACTTTCGGTCAGCGGCCGTCACTTGAACCGATTGCTGGAGGGGGAGGGTCTGTCATTCAAGTTTCTGCGAGAGCGGGAGCTGCACCGGCGGGCGCTGGATCTGCTTCGCATGGGCCAGTCGGTGGCGCAGGTCAGCGAACAGTTGGGCTTCTCCGAAGAAGCAGCGTTTGCCCGAGCCTTCCGTCGATGGGAAGGCATTAGCCCGTCCAAATTTCGTCTCGAGAGCCGGTAAAAACAGACGCCGGGATTGGCGATGTGGCATGGCTGTCTGCGTTGAATGCACCCGTCATGGAAAACATCCGTTGCGGATTTAGAAAAGCCGTATAGAATGCGCGCAATTTGATCACCGTCCCACATTCCATGAAACTTGTCTCATTCGATATCTTCCGCACGCTTGGCTTCCCGAACACCACCGTACTCAAACCGGATCAGTTCCTGGCTCATAAAGAGTTGCTGAAAAGCGCTGATTGGGTGCTGTTTCCCGAGTATTGGCAGCTGAATGCCCTGGTTTACGGGCTCAACTGCAGGGTGTTCCCCAGCATTTCTAGCTATCGAATCGGTCACGACAAGGTGGAAATGACCCGAGCCTTTCAGGCGGTGGCACCCGAGCACACGCCCTGGACGTTAATTCAGCCCAACTGCGCCCATGAGCAGCAGGCGGTATGGGACGCGATGGCATTACCGTTTGTCGCCAAGCTACCAAAGGCCAGCATGGGAGAAGGCGTTTGGCTGATAGAGACTCGGGCAGATTGGCAGCGCTACTGTGCGCAGACCAGCGTGCTTTACGCTCAGGAATATCTACCCATTGATCGGGATCTGCGGATTGTGATTGTGGGGAACACCGTGGTGTCTGCCTACTGGCGAACCCAGTCCGATCAGGGGTTCTACAATAACGTGTCCAAGGGCGGTCAGATTGACCGTAGCGACATTCCTGAGGCCGCGATCACCCTGGCTTTGCGCCTGGCAAGGGAGCTCGGTGTGGATCATGCCGGCTTCGACATTGCGCTGGTAGACGGCTACCCGTTTGTACTGGAATTCAACCGTCTGTTTGGCAATCAGGGTCTTGGCGAGGGCTGTGATCTGAAGGCGGCCATTCTGGATCATCTGCAGGGGCAAACCGAGCCGGAAGACCCGGATGGGCCGACGGAACCGGTACCTTTGTGGCCGGTGGCGGTCTAACGCGATTTTTCGTGCCAGATCCTTCCCTGAACGACGGATCATTCATGGGTAAATATGCGCATATCAGGCCTCTGAAAAAAGCCTGATGATCGCGCAAATTCCTCAAGGAGGGGAACCATTCACCCATGACCGAATCCGCCAACGCCCACCTGTCTGACTACTACAGCGCTGATACCTTCCGCCGCATCAAAGACTTTGCGGACACCCAGGAAACGCCGTTTGTGGTCATTGATACTGCCACCATCGAACGCCAATACCACGAACTGGTGGAGGGCTTTCCTTATGCCAGCGTTTACTACGCCGTCAAGGCCAACCCGGCGCCGCAGGTTCTGACCATGCTGCGGGACAAGGGCGCGAACTTTGACATCGCGTCGGTGTACGAGCTGGAAAAAGTGCTGGCTCTGGGTGTGACGGGTGAGCGAATCAGTTATGGCAACACCATCAAAAAGGCCCGTGACATTCGTACCTTTTACGACAAGGGTGTGCGCCTTTTTGCCACGGATTCCGAGGCCGACTTGCGCAACATCGCCAAGGCTGCCCCAGGCTCGAAAATCTACGTGCGTATTCTGACCGAAGGCACCCTGACGGCTGACTGGCCGCTATCCCGCAAGTTCGGCTGCCAGACCGACATGGCCATGGACCTGCTGATTCTGGCCCGTGACCTGGGCCTGGTGCCTTACGGTGTGTCGTTCCACGTGGGTTCCCAGCAGCGTGAAATTGGCGCCTGGGATGCCGCGTTGGGCAAGGTGAAAGTCATTTTCGAGCGCCTCAAGGAAGAAGACGGGATTGAGCTGAAGATGATCAACATGGGCGGTGGTTTCCCGGCCAACTACATCACCCGGACCAACACCCTGAGCACCTACGCGGAGGAGATCTACCGCTTCCTGCGCGAGGACTTCGGTGATCAGCTGCCGGAGATCATCATCGAGCCGGGCCGCTCGCTGATTTCCAACGCTGGTGTGCTGGTGAGTGAGGTGGTGCTGATTTCCCGCAAATCCCGCACTGCCCTGCACCGCTGGGTATTTACCGATGTGGGCAAATTCAGTGGCCTGATTGAAACGCTGGACGAGTCGATCAAGTTTCCGATCTGGACGGAGAAGGTCGGCGAGGGTGAGGACTGTGTGATTGCCGGCCCCACCTGCGACAGCGCGGATATTATGTACGAGCATCACAAGTACCCGTTGCCGTTGAATCTGGCGATTGGGGATCGGATGTACTGGCTGTCTACCGGTGCCTATACCACCACTTACAGTGCGGTGGAGTTTAATGGGTTTCCTCCGTTGAAGGATTACTACATCTAAACTCTGCCACTGGTGGCTGCCGCGGGGCGGGGGCTCTGTTTTCCTTGGAAACGGAACTCGCTTCGCTCAGACACCCGTTTCTGGCGGAAAACAGAATCCCCGCCCCACGGCGTTCAGGCTGGGGGTGGGGTTTCTTTTTTTCGGTTCAGGTTGATGGTGAAGGTTAAGGGATACGCCAGGGCGCAGTAGGCGATGATGAACGCGACGGCGTATCGGGCGTCGTTACCCCAGTCGGCCAGCAGGCCGCCGAGCATGGGCACCGAGAACGCCAGGGTGTAGCCCACCAGAAAATTGCCCGCGGACAGGCGACCGGTTTCGGCTGAGTCCACCAGAACCGGTGGCAGCGCCACCAGCAGTATCAGCATGATTCCGGCGGCCATGCTCATGAATGTGGCGCTGGCGATGCTCCACCAGCCGGTGAGCAAGACGGTACCAATGGCACCAACAAGGCTGCAGCTGGCGACACAGATCAGAGGGAGTTTTCGCCCGACCCAGTACTTCGCCATTTTAAGCATGACCGTGGAGGCCACCAGCTGGGCAAAGTTAAACCAGAAGAGTGCGTCCGCCAACAGGTCGAAATGGCCCTGCTGTTCAAGCAGGCTGCCCATGTAAGCGTTGAAGCCGAAAAACAGTGAACCGGATAGCCCCAGAAGCACACCGATGCGCAGGGTGTTGGGGTTTTTCCAGTCGGGCAGCCATTCCGGTTTTTTTGTCGGACGCCCCAGGTCTCGTTTCGGCAGGTAGAGCGCGGCGGCCACCAGCAAGCCCGGCAGTGACCAGGCCAGCAAGGTGGCCTGCCAGCTGTTGCCCATCAGTGGCATCAGCACGGGCAGTGTGATCCCACCTCCGATGAACTCCCCGATCAGCATGCCATTCATGTAAATGGCGGTACCCAAAGCCAGGTGTTTGGGTTCGAGCCATCGGGGCAGCAGTGCCGGCAGTGAGGGCTGCATCATGGAGATGCCCAGGCCCATGATGGCGCTGGCCAGCATCAGCGTGAGTGCGTCGGGAGAGACGCCGCGACCGGCAGAGCCGATGACCATAATGACCATGGCCAGTGCCAGGGTGTTGCGGGGCCCGAGTCGTGAAATGGCCAGTGATCCGGGCATGGACCCGACCGCCAGCATCAGGATGGGTAGGGTCGTCAATGCGCCGGTCAGTGCCTGGGACAGTCCCAGGTCGTCGCTGATAAATGGCGCCAACGGCGGTGCGACCAGTATGGGTATTCGAAGGTAAACCCCGGCCAGCCAAAGCAAAACCGCCACCGGGAGCAGGTTAGCTCCCGATGGCGGTGTTTTGGTCTGGGGTTGGTCAGACGCTGGGGACAGAATCAGTCCTCGCCAGTGTCCGGCAGGTAGGCACCGTCTTCGTCGTGGACTTCGCGGCCGGTGACTGGCGGGTTGAAGGCGCAGATCAGACGCATGTCTTCGGTGCCGCCATACAGGGTGTGCTGGTCATGCTTATCCAGCGCGTAGAGCGTGCCATCCTCGATCTGATGGGTCTCACCAGTAGCTTTATCCAGAATGCTGCCGTTGCCCGCAACGCAGTAAACGGCTTCCAGATGGTGTTTGTACCACAGGTTCAGCTCAGCGCCGGCCGGAATAATGGTTTCATGAAAAGAGAAGCCCATGCCATCTTTCTTCAGCAGCATGCGGCGGCTGGTCCAGCCTGGACCGGTCACTTCACGTTCTGAGCCAATAATGTCCTGAACTCTTACGATTTTCATATCGTTTCCTCGTTTTTGGATGGCAGTCGCTCAAGTATAAACATTCCGATTACGACTGATTCAAGCGCCATTGGTCGAAGGCGCTCATGGCTGACTGGATTGCCAGGATGAAATCCTGTCGCATTTGCTCATCTATCGTGCGCTTTTTGCGGCAGCGATCAAACACGCGATGGATGGTTTGCCGGCTTTCCCGATCCAGTTCGTTCAGCCAGTGGTCATTGGCCGGGGCAAGGTCCAAAAGCTCCCGACCGGCATGATTGCGCTGGCTTACGTGCCACCAGTGATTGATGGCCCTGCCCAATACAACATAGCCGAACTGGCTGTCCTGTACAGGACCAAAGCTGGCGGTTCGTAACCCATCCTTCAAAACGCCAATCTTCAGCACCGGCAGTGACAGCCGGTCGCCGTAGAAATAGCTGCCGGCTGCGCCGATCAGTCCGCCGATCAGTGCACCGGTGCCCAGCGAATGGCCAAGTGTGACAGCATCAATGCCGGCACCGCCAACCGCACCGGCGCCAAAACCCGCCGTCGCCAGGTAGCGCTTGTCGACACCCCAGGCGGCGCGGCTGCGTTCGCTGAACAGGTCGTGTTCGCTGTGCCAGACCAGTTCGGCTTCCTGGCGCTGAATGCGAGTGTGTTGGTAAAGGCGTTCAATGGCAATGCGCAGGTGCTCTTCTTTCTTACGCTGATTTTTGTACCAGTGCTCGCGAAGTTGATCGGCCAGAGCCTGATCCGAGGTTTCAGCGGTTTGTTGAACGGTCAGTGTGCGTTTTTCCCGAAAAGACATCATGGCTTCGAGGGTATTGGCGATCAGCGCGGCAGCCTCTCTGCGGCGTTGCTCGCGCTGATTCGACAGGTGTCTGGTGGCCTGTTTGAGGGGTTCCTCCCAGTCGGGTTCCAACTGACCAAAGGCATTTAACAGGCTCAGATGCTGGTCGAACGAGGCACGCACCGCGTCAAAGCGACGAACCACCTGGAAAAACTGCCCCAGGGCGCGCTGCCAGGTATCGCTGTGGTCCTCGGCGCCGATGCTGTTGATCAGCGCCAGGCTGGGCCGTCCGGTCCAGCGCAGAATGGTCATTTCCGCTTCGTGTTGGGGGCTGTAGGGAATGGAGCCATCCACCACATAGATTATGCCTGCCCCTTCAATCAGGGGCGCCAGCAACTGGCACTCGTCGGCAAAGCGGGAGTCGTCCTGGAACTGGGTGAGGAAAGCTTTCACCGTTTCCTCGCGGTCAGAGACCGAAACGCTGTGCGCTTCGAGCCATTCCAGAACCCGGCGCGGGCGCTGAAAGCCCGGGGTGTCGACCAGCGTGTAGATGACCTGTCCGTCCACGGAAAGCGGATAGTCCTGGCGTTTGCGGGTGGTGCCCGGCTCCATGGCGATGGCAATCGCGTCGTTCTGGGACAGGGTGGCCACGACGCTGGATTTACCTTTGTTTGGGTGTCCGACCACCGCGAATACGGGTGCCTGGGCCATCAAGTCAGGCCCTCCGGCTGATGCTCGAACGCTCTGGAATCCGGCGAACTGAGATCCGGTTGACTGATGCAGATCTGGTCGTCTTTCAGGCGCTCGACAAATCGCAACCACTGGCCGAGCTGATTCGGGGTGGTCAGTTGGGCGGTATCGCCGGCCAGGGGTAAAATGGCGAGCCGGGTGTTGTTTGGCCAATCCTCTCGCGCCTGTTGAATAAAATCGGCCAGCTCGGCAATCGGGGGCTCCCAGGCTCGAGTCACCAGCGTGACCGCAGGCCGCTCCTGCTGCTTGAGCAAATCCGCGCAGCGTTTGATGGTTTGATGATCCTGCGCCAGAGAGAGTTGTCCGCCAGCAGCTCCAGTCAGCAGGTGCCCGGCAGACAGGCTGTCTGGCAGTTCCGGGTCGTTGGCACCCGCCCAGTAGATCAGGATCTGGCTGTGGGGCAGTGCCTGACATTGGGACGCAATGTGTTCATCCGGACTGTTCGCGGCGTCGTGTTGGTCGTTACCGGTGTCGACGATGGGGGTTTCCATTCGGTATTCCAGCGCCACCATACCCGGATGGTTGGCCAGTGCCCGGCCCGCGCGGACACGCAGCAGTACCTGGGCAATGACCAGCCCGAACAGCCTGGGCAGAACCACATAAAACAGCCAGGTCATCAGTACGAACGGCCACCAGTCGCCCCACCTTGCCGGATTGACCGATGAGGTGTCCGGCCCGGCCCGGAAGAATCGGGTCGCCTCGACCAGCGACAGATCCGGAACCGCCGCAGGCCAGATCGTGTGCCAGGGCCAGGCAATCGCGGACAGTAGCTGATGAAAGCTGTCCCCACGGGTATCCAGGGTAGTACTCCATCCAAACGCAAGGTCTTCGACGACCACCAGAACCAGTAGCGTCGCGACGCTGGCAAGGCCGAAACACACGCCACCGACATGGGCGGTGCGGGCCATCAACACGGGTGTCAGGGGCTTTAGCGGCGAATCGGAGTCTCTGAGTTTTACCCGTTTAAGCAGGGATCGCCAGGGCTGCCAGTTGACGGCGGACTGGCCGATAGTGATCAGTGCAAGCAGGCATTGAAGGGCAGCAAACGCCAGTAATAGGGTCAGGTTGATGCGCTGTCCACCGTCATAATAGAGCAGCCCGGCCATGGTGATGGTGCCTAGCACCACACCGGACAGGGTGAAAGCGGCGGTCAGTTTTTGCCAACGCCTGAGAGGCTGGTCAGCAGAGGTAGCGTTACCGCTGGCTTCTGCGCCGGGTCTTCCCACCCGTTCAAGATGCGCCAGCCAGTGTTCTGTCGAAGGGGTTTGTCCACGGGCTTCACAGTCCAGGAAAAACCGCCGGTCGCGGCGATGCAGGAACACCGGAGACTGTGCCCGGTCACGCCGTATCTGGCGGTCAAAGGCCAATAGTCTTCGTAATGTGCTGTTTGCCATGGTGGTTCCTGAAAGGCTATGACTTACTGCCAACTCCCGCAGCGCTGTGTTGATGCTAGGATAAGGGTATCTCAATTCCCGACAACAGACCTACCATGCCCCATCACCTGATGAATTTGAGACATGTACCCGATGACGAGGCGGAGGAAATTCGCGCCTTGTTCGATGAACATGCGGTGCCCTTTTATGAAACGCCGCCAAGCCGTTGGGGAATCAGCATGGGTGGTTTCTGGGTGCACGACGATCAGGAAGCGGCGCGAGCCCGGGCGCTGCTGAAGACCTATCAGGATGAACGCTACCAACGTCAGCGCAGTGCTTACGAGCAACAACTGGCGGAAGGCCAAGTGGGTGGGTTCTGGCAGCGCCTGCGACACAAACCAGTGACCATCCTTGCGGCCTGCGTGGCGATCCTGGTGATTCTGGCGTTCAGTCTGGCCCCGTTCGTCACTTTATAAGGGTTGGCCCCACATGACCGAACTGTTTACCGAGAGCAATAAAAGTGGCCTCACCAGGGATCTGATTGACGCGTTGTTCCCCATGTTTGAAGAGGCCAGCGCAGGCGCCATCGCCGTCGACCAGGATAGCCGCATCACCTGGATCAACAGCAGCTATGCTCATCTGCTGGGCCTGGGCGACCCGAAGTCGGTGATCGGCAGGCTGGTAGGTGAGGTCATTCCACAGACCCGTATGCCGGAGGTGGTGGAGAGTGGCAAGCCATTGCTGCTGGATATCATGGAACACAATCAGCAGCAGCTGGTGGTGACCCGTCTGCCTTTTTACGATGACGACGGCCATATTATCGGGGCAGTGGCCTTCGTGCTCTATGATGACCTTCAACCACTGACACCGTTGGTGGCCAAGTACCGTCGCCTGCATCAGGATCTGGCCGCAGCCCGCAAAGCCCTGGCCAGCAAGGCTCGCGGTACCCGTTATAGCCTGGCGGACTTTGTGGGCGCCAGTCCGGCAGCCCTCGAAGTCAAGCGCCGTGCGCGTCTGGCTGCAGGCCGCGACATGCCGGTGTTGCTCCTTGGTGAAACCGGCACTGGCAAAGAGGTGCTGGCACAGGGTATCCATTCGGTGTCCCCCCGGGCTGACAGACCCTTCGTGGGGGTGAATCTTGCCGCTATCCCCGACAACCTCCTGGAGGCCGAATTTTTCGGCGTTGCTCCTGGCGCCTACACCGGCGCAGATCGCCGTACCCGCGATGGCAAATTCCAGTTGGCGAACGGCGGCACTCTGTTCCTGGACGAAGTGGGCGATATGCCGCTTTCTTTGCAGGCGAAATTGTTGCGGGCGCTTCAGGAAGGCGAAATAGAGCCGCTGGGGTCTAACAAGGTGACGTCCGTCGATGTGCGCGTTATTGCGGCGACCAGTCGCAACCTGGAAGCCATGATTGCCGATGGCGAGTTTCGATCGGATCTTTACTATCGCTTGAACGTACTAGAGATTCCCATTCCACCGCTGCGTGACCGGTTGGCGGATCTGGGTGTGTTGTGCGAGGCCTTGTTGGGCGAAATCTGCGAAGGTCTGGAAATGCGTGGTGAAATCACGGACGCCGGGGTGGCCGCGCTGGGTGGTTATGACTGGCCGGGCAATATCCGCGAGCTGCGCAACGTGCTGGAGCGGGCTCTGACCATGGGTGAGCAGGGGGGCTTACTGGATGCCGACGCCGTGTTCAAGGTGCTGCCCCGAAGTACCAAGCGCCCGACGGCTTCATTGTCACCACGTCCGGTGCGGCCACTGACCAAAACCCTGGCCGACGCCGAGGCTCAGGCGATCGAGGAAGCGCTGGTGGCCAGCCGCGGAAACCGCACCCGGGCTGCCAAGATGCTGGGCATATCCCGATCCGTCCTTTACGAAAAGCTCCGCAAACTGTCCTGATTTCCGGACAAGTGTCCTGGGATCTGGACATCTCCCTACGACGACCGTCTAAGTATGTCCGGATTTTCAGACACTTTTTGCCTTCCCGTCGTCAGTTCGAATTGTTATCTATCTGATAAATATACAGAAAATATGTTTGGCACAGTCGCTGCTATACTCGTTGTGAAGTCGTCAAAAGAACGAAGACAACAAAACTGACTCTTACAATAACAATTCAGGAGACCTGCCAATGAGACTCTTCAAGGCGCTTACGGGTATTGCCAGTGCAATCGCGTTGACCACAGGATCGGCCGTCGCAGAGGACCTGCGTTGGAAAATGCCAGTCGCTTTCGCCACCAACCTTCCCGGCCTTGGCTCCCCCGCAGCCTGGGTAGCTGACAACCTGACCACTGCCTCTGACGGCAGCATACAGGTACGTGTCTATGAGCCGGGCAAACTGGTTCCGCCCTTCGACATTCTGCAGTCTGTCTCAGACGGCAAGGTGTCCGCTGGCTATACCTGGATCGGCTATGACCAGGGCAAGGTGCCGGCCATTCCGCTGTTTGCGGCTGTTCCGTTTGGCATGAAGCCGCCGGCCTACATTGGCTGGTACTACTTCGGTGGCGGACATGAAATGCTGCAGGAAACCTATGCCAACAAGGGCTTCGATGTCCACGCACAGTTGTGCGGAATCATTGGGCCAGAAACAGCGGGTTGGTATTCTGAGCCAATCACTTCATTGGAAGACTACAAGGGCCTGAAGATTCGCTTCGCTGGCCTGGGTGGCAAAGTGCTCGAGAAACTGGGCGCCTCCGTCACCATGATGCCCGGCGGTGAGCTTTACCAGGCGCTGGAAAAAGGCACCATCGACGCCACTGAATTTTCCATGCCCGCCATCGACCAGATCCTGGGCTTCAATCAGGTGGTCAAATACAACCTGTTCCCCGGATGGCACCAGCAGTTCACCGCACAATACATGCTGATCAACAAGGATGAGTGGAATCGTGCAACCGAGGCCCAGAAGGCATTGGTTGAGGCTTCCTGTACGGCGGCGACCACTCGTGGCCTGGCCGAGGGCGAATACAAGAACGGTAAGGTTCTGGCCGAGTTTCAGGACAAAGGCGTTCAGGCCGACCAGATTCCCCGCGATGTTCTGATCAAGCTGAGAGAAGTGACTCAGGAAGTCCTTGAGGAAGAGGCTTCCAAGGATGCGGACTTCAAGCGTGTTTACGAAAGCCAGCAAGAGTTTATGGAGTCGTACAAGGTGTGGGATACCCGCGCCTATGTTCCGGCGGACCTGTAAGCTCCGGCGCTGACCGGGCGCGCGGGAAGCCCTTCCTGTGCGCTTTGTTCCAGTCTGGATGGCCCTGCGGGGCCATCCTGCTTTAGTGGCAGGCTTTGTGAACGAGGAACGTTTGTATGGCAGTGTCTGGTAAAGGCTCACCTAATGGTGTGCGGTCATCGGCGTCGGATGCCGGTCAATTTATTCATCATCACACAGAATTTCCCACAACCTCGGTGAGCCGGGTTATGGACGCTGTGATTTCCGCCATTGGCAAAAGCGCCTCCTGGATGTGGATTGTGGTCACCGGTGTGATCATCTACGCCGTGGTGGGTCGCTATGCCTTTGGCATGGGGTCGGTGACACTGGAGGAAGTTCAGTGGCACCTCGCCGGTGCAGGCTGGTTGCTGGGTTTGGGCTACACCCTGGTCACTGATGATCACGTGCGGGTGGATGTCATTCATGAGCGCCTGTCGCTCAAAGGTCAGGCCTGGATCGAACTGTTTGGCCTGGTGTTCCTGCTGCTGCCGTTTCTCGGTCTGGCGGTGTACGAAATGATTCCCTATGCCGTCAGCTCCTGGGAACAGGGCGAGACCAGCCAGGCACCGGCGGGTCTTCCGTATCGCTGGATTCTGAAAGGTATTCTGGCCCTGTCTTTTGTGCTTCTGATACTGGCTGCCCTGTCCCGTCTGCTGAAAGTCACTGCCCTGCTTTTCGGCTTCCCCAAGCCAATCCGGATCGAATCCGGTGATAAAAAGAAAGAGGACGCGTCCTGATGGAGCTTGAAACCCTATTCGTCATCGGCATGTTCCTGACTTTCGGGGCGCTTCTGATGACCGGTTATCCGGTAGCGTGGGTCCTGGGTGGCACCGCGGTTATCTGGACCGTTGTCGGCGTGATCGCCGTTGAGAACTTTGGCGCTAACCTGTGGTTCGACTATCCCTCCTCCATGGGGCTGGTGCCCGAGCGTATATGGAAAGTGGTCAGTAGCGAGACCCTTGTCGCCCTGCCCATGTTTATCTTCATGGGCATTATGTTGGACCAGTCAGGTGTGGCCGAGCGGTTGATGAACAGCATGGTCAAGCTGTTCGGCGCCGTGCGCGGCGGTTATGCCGTCACGGTCATTGTGATCGGCGTTTTGCTGGCGGCAACCACCGGTATCATTGGTGCCTCTGTGGTGCTTCTGGGCATGCTGTCACTGCCTGTGATGATGGAGAACAAATACGACAAGGGGTTCGCTGTGGGCACGGCCTGTGCGACCGGCACCCTGGGTATCCTGATTCCCCCCTCGATCATGCTGGTTCTGATGGCCGATCGACTGGCGGTTCCCGAAGCGTCAGTCGGTGACCTGTTCATGGGCGCATTCTTTCCCGGCCTGTTGTTGGGTGCCATGTACGTGGCCTACGCCATCATTCGTCCGATGCTACAACCGAGCATTGCACCGGTGCCCGAGGGTATCGAGAAAGTCACGTGGGGCATTGTCTGGGAAGTGGCCAAGGCCGTTGTACCGACGGCCGCCCTGATTCTGGGGGTGCTGGGGTCTATCTTCGCCGGCATCGCAACACCAACTGAAGCATCCGGTGTGGGTGCGTTGGGCGCGCTGCTGTTGGCCCTGATGTCCGGTCGACTGAATCTGAAGGTGCTCAACTCGTCCATGCAACAGACCACCCGCACGGCGGCCTTCATCTTTGCCATCTTCCTGGGTGCGACTGCGTTTTCTGTGGTACTTCGCGGCCTCGGC
This sequence comes from Marinobacter sp. CHS3-4, assembly GCF_030053415.1. Lineage (GTDB taxonomy): Bacteria > Pseudomonadota > Gammaproteobacteria > Pseudomonadales > Oleiphilaceae > Marinobacter. The sequence continues at coordinate 134,918 of NZ_JASGBJ010000001.1, read as the reverse complement.
GGCGACCAGGTGATCGAAGATGCCCTGTTGGGTCTACCGTTCGGACCCTACGGCGTGATTCTGACCATCCTGTTTGGGGTTTTCCTGTTGGGATTCTTCCTGGACTGGGTGGAAATCACCCTGATTATCCTGCCCCTGGTGGCGCCCGTCGTTCAGTCGCTCGGATTTGACCTGGTGTGGTTCACCATCCTGTTTGCCATGTGTCTGCAGACGTCGTTCCTGACGCCGCCGGTCGGCTTTGCGCTGTTCTACATCAAGGGCGTGGCCCCGCCGGAGATCAATGTCACTGACATCTACCGGGGCGTGGTGCCGTTCATCATTATTCAGCTGGTTGCCTTGTCGATCGTTTTCCTGGTGCCGGAAATCGCGACCTGGCTACCGAGCGTGGCTTACGATTAAGGAGACAATAACAATGCGACTGAACAATCGTATCGCGCTGATCACCGGTGCTGGCCGGGGCATTGGCCGGGCTATCGCCGAACATTACGGCCGGGAAGGCGCCCGGGTGGCTGTGGCAGATTTAACTCTGGAAAACGCCCAGCCGGTGGTGGACGCCATTGAGCAGGCCGGCGGTACCGCCATGGCCCTGGCCATGGACGTCACCGATGAACAGGCCGTGGATGCCGGTGTGGCTGCGATCGTCGAGCGCTGGGGTGGCCTCGACATAGCGCTGGCCAATGCCGGAGTTCAGCACATCGACCCACTGCACAAGCTGGACTACAAACACTGGCGTACGGTGATCAACGTTCACCTGGACGGGGCTTTTCTGGTGACCCGTGCAGCGCTGCGGGAAATGTACGCTTCCGGTGGCGGCACCCTACTTTACATGGGGTCGGTGCATTCGGTGGAAGCCTCGCCCCTCAAAGCGCCTTATGTGGCGGCCAAACATGGCATGCTCGGCCTGTGCCGCGCCGTGGCAAAAGAGGGTGCCGAGCACAATGTGCGCAGCAACATTATTTGCCCCGGTTTCGTTCGGACGCCGCTGGTCGACAAGCAGATTCCGGAACAGGCGAAAGAGCTGGGCATCTCCGAGGATGAGGTGATCCGCAACGTGATGCTGAAAAATACCGTCGATGGCAAGTTTACGACCCTGGAGGATGTCTCTGAGCTGGCGGTGCATCTGGCGGCGTTTCCGTCAGCCGCGATGACCGGGCAATCCATCGTAGTCAGCCATGGCTGGCACATGCAGTGAACACGCAGGTTTCGGGAACCGGATTGGAAGAGCGCAAGAGGATTTTGGTGAATGGGTAACACAGAACAGTCCCCGGTGGTTTGGACGCCCTCTGAACAGTCGTTGTTGAATAGCCAGATGGGGCGTTTCAAGGCTTGGCTGGAAAGTGAAGGTCATGGGCCCTTTGCGGATTATCACGCCCTGCACCAATGGTCTATCGACGAATTGGAGGCCTTCTGGCAGGCGGTCTGGGATTACTGCGGACTGGTTAGTGATGTACCGGCCCAGAAGGTGCTCGGCAGGCGTGCGATGCCCGGCGCAGAATGGTTCCCCGGCATGAAGCTGAATTTCGCCGCCAATCTACTTCGCCACGCCGATGGCGACAAAGCGGATGACGAGGCGGTTGTTGCCTACTGCGAAACCCGACCTGTGTTGCGCCGCACCTACCGCGAACTGAAAGCGGATGTGGGCGCCCTGGAAGCTTTTCTTCGCAAACAGGGCTTACAAGCGGGTGAACGGGTGGCCGGTGTTGTGACCAACGGGTACGAGGCCCTGGTTGGCATGCTGGCAGCGACCAGTCTTGGCGCCATCTGGAGTTCGGCGTCACCGGATTTTGGGGTTGGTGCGATTCTGGATAGGTTCGGCCAGATAGAACCGTCCGTCCTGATCGCGGTGAACGGTTATGGCTACGGCGGCAAGGTATTCCCGCGTCAGGAGGCGTTCGGCGAACTGCTGGAAGGCCTGCCGAGCCTGCGCTGCGTGATCAGCGTTGAACAGTTGCCCGGCGAAGTGCCTATTCAGGGAGAGCGTGTGGTGACCTGGGCGGATGCCCTCGCCGACGGTGCGGGAGCGGAGCCGACGTTTACTGCGCTGCCACCGGATCACCCGGTGTATATCCTCTATTCCTCCGGTACCACCGGCAAACCCAAATGCATTGTTCATGGCGCCGTCGGGCTTCTGGTCAATCACGCCAAGGAGTTGATGCTGCAAGGGGATGTGGGGCCGAACGATCGCTTTCTGTACTTCACCACCTGCGGCTGGATGATGTGGAACTGGCAGGCATCCGCCCTGCTGACCGGCGCCGCCGTGGTGACCGTCGATGGCTCGCCGGGTTATCCAGACCTGAACGCGCTCTGGCAGATTGTAGCGGACGAAAAAGTCACCCATTTCGGCACCAGTGCCCGGTTCATTGCAGGCTGCCGCAAAGCCGAACTGGCACCTGCTAACACGCTGGATCTATCGCCGCTGCGCGTGGTGTTTTCCACCGGTTCTCCTCTGCTACCTGAGGACTATGACTGGGTCTATTCCGATGGTGCACCCGGAGCTCTGCTGGGCTCCATCGCTGGCGGCACTGACATCTGCGGGTGTTTTGTTGGCTCCACCCCGCTGCTTCCGGTAAGACGGGGTGAAATCCAGTGCCGATTCCTGGGCGTCGATGCCGTGGCCTACGGTGACGATGGCCAACCGGTTAGCGAAGGCCGCGGTGAGTTGGTGTGCCGACAGCCACTGCCCTCCATGCCCGTGCGATTCTGGAATGACCCGGAGGGAGAACGCTACCGAGACGCCTATTTCACGACATTTCCCGGCGTGTGGGCACACGGAGACTTTATCGAATTCACCGAACATGGAGGTGCGATCATTTATGGTCGTTCCGACGCCACCCTCAACCCCGGCGGCGTGCGCATCGGCACCGCCGAGATTTACCGTCAGGTTGAAACCATCGACGAGGTTATAGACAGCCTGGTGGTGGGAAGGCAGATCGACGGCGACGTGGAAGTGGTGCTGCTGGTTGTTCCTGCCGACGGCCAGTCCCTGACCGACGACCTTCAAACAACTCTCAAATCAAGAATACGCTCCGGCGCCAGCCCCCGACATGTGCCCAAGCACATCATCGAGGTGGCGGACATTCCCTACACCCGCAGCGGCAAGAAAGTAGAGCTGGCGGTCGCCAGGTTGATCAACGGGTCGAAAAAGGCAGACAACCGGGATGCGTTAGCGAATCCCGAAGCGTTGGACGGGATCCACGACCGCCTGATTCATGAGGGGCTGCTGGAATGAAGGCAGCCGAATACTGGAATTCGAAAAGCTCGAAAGTTTTATAAAATCGACGCATTTCATCGCCCTGTCACGGCATTTCGGCAATCTACGATCCGTCCTTCTACTAAAATCGTAAGCTGAAAGGCCGAAAAAATGCTATCTTAGTAATTCTATCAATTTTGTATTTCAGTCACTGCAGGGCTCGGCGTTCACAAGACGCTTGGCCACGCTGTGGCCGTCCTGAACTCACTTATCAGCCTGAGGACGAAAATGACATCATCCAAAGCCAAGATTATCTACACTCTGACCGACGAGGCGCCCGCCTTGGCCACCCGGTCACTTCTTCCCATTCTTGAAACCTACGCCAAACCGGCCGGCATCGAATTCGGAACCAGTGATATTTCCCTGGCGGCCCGGATACTGGCTCTGTTTCCCGATTACCTGGATGAAGACCAGCAGGTGGCGGATGATTTGAAAGAGCTCGGTGAGTTCACCAAGGACCCGGAAGCCAACATCATCAAGCTGCCCAACATCAGTGCGTCGATCCCGCAGTTGCGGGCTGCTATCAAAGAGCTGAATGAACAGGGCTACAAGGTTCCGGAATACCTGGAACACCCGAAGACTGACGAAGAGAAAGAAGCCCAGAAGCGTTACTCCAAAGTGCTGGGCAGCGCCGTGAATCCGGTTCTGCGCGAAGGCAACTCAGACCGTCGAGCGCCAACAGCAGTAAAAGCCTTTGCCCGTAAACACCCCCATACCATGGGCGAGTGGAGCCCGGCATCCCGCACCCACGTGGCCCACATGCGCGGTGGTGATTTCTACTCCAACGAGCAGTCGTTGACCCTGGACAAGGCCACCAATGCCCGCATTGTGTTCGAAAACGCCGAGGGTAAGCAGACGGTCCTGAAGAGCGACTTGCCGCTGCAGGAAGGTGAGGTTCTGGACGGCATGTTCATGAGCTGCAAAGCGCTGCGCAAGTTCTTTAATGACTGCATCGAAGACTGCCAGAACACCGGCGTGATGTTCTCGCTGCACGTGAAAGCCACCATGATGAAAATCTCTCACCCGATCGTGTTTGGCCACGCTGTGAAGATTTTCTATAAAGACCTGTTCGACAAGTACGGTGATCTGTTTGATGAGCTGGGCGTGAACGCCAACAACGGCCTGTCCAGCGTTACCGACAAAATCAAACAGCTGCCGGAATCCAAGCAGGAGCAGATTCTGGAAGACCTCCACGCCTGTTACGAGCACCGCCCGGAAATTGCGATGGTGGATTCGGTGAAGGGCATTACCAACCTTCACGTGCCTAGCGACGTGATTGTCGACGCCTCGATGCCAGCCATGATCCGTAACTCCGGTAAGATGTGGGCGCGGGACAACAAGCTGAAGGACACCAAGGCGGTTATGCCTGAGTCCACTTATGCCACCATTTATCAGGAAGTGATCAACTTCTGTAAGACCCACGGCGCTTTCGATCCCACCACCATGGGTACCGTGCCAAACGTCGGTCTGATGGCCCAGAAAGCGGAAGAATACGGATCGCATGACAAGACGTTTGAGGTCAAGGAAGACGGCATCATGCGCATCGTCGACGAGGACGGCAAAGTACTGACCGAGCACAAGGTCGAAAAAGGCGACATCTGGCGTGCGTGCCAGACCAAGGACCTGCCTATCCGGGACTGGGTGAAGCTGGCGGTGAATCGCTCACGCGCAACCGGCATGCCGGCGCTGTTCTGGCTGGACGACGAGCGTCCGCACGATGCCGAGCTGATCAAGAAAGTCGAGATGTACCTCAAAGAGCACGACACCGAGGGCCTGGAGATCCTGATCAAGTCGCCGGTTCGTGCCATCCGCTGGACGATGGAACGCCTGATTCGCGGCTTGGACACCATCTCTGTGACCGGTAACGTGCTGCGCGACTATCTCACGGATCTGTTCCCCATTCTGGAACTTGGCACCAGCGCCAAGATGCTGTCTATCGTGCCGCTTCTCAACGGCGGCGGGCTGTATGAAACCGGCGCCGGCGGATCTGCGCCCAAACACGTTCAGCAGCTGCTGCAGGAAAACCACCTGCGTTGGGATTCACTCGGTGAGTTCCTGGCGACGGCCGTGTCTCTGGAAGAGCTGGGTGAGAAGCAGAACAACGAGCGTGCCCGTCTACTTGGCCTCACTCTGGATAAAGCGACCGAGAGACTGCTGGAAAACAATCAGTCGCCCTCGCGCAACACCGGCGAACTCGACAACCGGGGCAGCCATTTCCATCTGGCTCGCTACTGGGCCGAAGAACTGGCCAACCAGAGCGACGACGCGGAACTGAAAACCTTCTTCGAGAAATTGTCGAAGCAACTGGAAGACAACAAGGACAAGATCCTTGAAGAGATGAGCGTCATCCAGGGTCATCCTGCGGACATCGGTGGTTACTACCACCCGCCTGCGGAAAAGGTCTGCAAGATCATGCAGCCCAGCGAGACCTTTAACAAGATCCTGGCCGATGCCAGGGCTTCGGTTCCGCTGCCTGCATAACGCAGGTCACGAAGAAAGGCCGGGCTAGTTGCCCGGCCTTTTTTTATGGATCTGGCCGGTTTCTCCGGCCTTACGAAGTTGAATCAGCGTTAATGGCGGGCCAATGAATTCAAAAATAACCGTGGCAGCAATGACCAGTGGTAACAGGAAGCTCACTTCCGGAAGTCGTTCTGATGCGACCAGCGCCAGCCCAAGTGCAATACCGGCCTGGGGCATCAGGCACAGGCCAATACGATGCTGAACCTCTGGCGTGGACCCGGCCAGGCGGCCGCCAAGATGGCCGCCGACCATTCGTCCTGCCACTCTGGCGGCCACGAAGGCCAGACCGACAGCCCCCAGGGCAGGCAATGCTTCCCATTCCAGTTTGTATCCCGCCATAAAGAAGAACAGTGCCAAAAACGGCTCTGAGATTCCTTCGATCGACCGAAAGGGTCGAATATGGTGTTTCGCCCGGTTAGCCACCACCACACCAAGTGTCATACAGGTCAGCAGATAAGACAGCCCGAAAACGCCGGCCAGCCCAGCGGCTACAAACACAAATCCGGCGGACTCCAGAATCATGGGTTCGCCGGGCTTTAGACGCCCGGTTAACCAGGACATGGGAAGCCCCAGGCAAACGCCCAGCGCAATGGAGCCCCCAACCTCGTACAGTCCGTGCAGGGCCCCTGACATTCCCGTACCAGCCCCATTTATAGACAACTCCGCGATGACTACGCACAGGCTGAACAGCACGGTGCCCCAGACATCATCAATCGCCACCACCTGGTAGACCAGTTTGGTCAGCGGGCCTTTGGCGCCTGCCTCCTTGAGCACATCCAGCGTTGCGGCAGGTGCTGTCGCGGTTGCAATAGCTCCCAACAGCATAGAGGCCGCCGGTTGCCCGGTAACCGCCCAGACCGCAGCGGTCACCATAGCCGCTGTCACCACCGTGACGATCAGGCTCAGGATCAGCGCTTCGCGTCCTTGGCCAAGGTCTCTGACGGCCATTCTTTCACCCAACAGAAACCCCACCATGGCAAGGGTTAGCTGGGTAATGAAGCTGAAACTCTGGTCAGCCGAGGCAGGCAATAAATCCAGCAATTGAGGACCGGCGAGGGCCCCAAGAAACAACAACAGAGTGACCCGGGGAATGTGGATTTTACGGCCCAGCGCATGCGCGCCCAGGGCCAGAAGCAAGGTGCATCCAATCAGCAAAAGATCCGGTGCATGATTCATGTGATCACATTCAGGTTTGCCGTAGTGGCGAGTATTGACCACCGGTCAGAGCGAGCAAATCCGACGGTGACAGTTCTATTTCGAGGCCCCGGCGGCCTGCGCTGACAAAGACGGTCTGACACTGGCGGGCGGATTCGTCAACAAAGGTACGAAGGGCTTTTTTCTGGCCCAGGGGGCACACCCCACCGAGTATGTAGCCTGTGCTGCGTTCAACCAGTCTGGCTTCTGCCATAGACGCTTTCTTACCGCCAGCGGCCTTGGCCAAAGCCTTGAGGTTTAGCTTGGTATCTACCGGAACCAGTCCAGCCAGCAATTCACCGTTATCGAGTTGTGCTATCAGGGTCTTGAACACTCGTGCAGGCTCAACCCCCAGTTTTTCCGACGCCTCCATTCCCCAGGATTCCCCGCCTTGTCCAAGTGGGTACTGGTGAAGCGAAAAGTTTAGCCCTGCAGCTTCAGCGGCTTTGATTCCTGGCGTCAATTGGCCCCTCCGGTGTGACACATAGGCGTCACTTTCAGCTAAGCTTAGCGTCAGACATCTATCTCCTATAGATGATAGTGCAGTTGGCGCCGGAAGCGGGGCTCAGAAGTTAGAAATCAGGGATGGGTAATGGATAAACAGAAAGGCCAGGGTATTCCGCTCAAGCGCGCGCTATCAGCAGTTTTGCCGTATCTGGTGGTTGGTTGGTTATGGATCTCGTTTTCCGATTTGATCGTGTCCCGCTGGTTCAAAAGCCCGGAGGCCATCAGCCTGGCCCAGACATACAAAGGAGCGCTGTTTGTCCTGGTGACAGGGCTGGTATTGTTCATTTTTGTGTACCGCCAGTTGAATCAGGATCGCACGCTGCTCTCGCTCCAGGCCGAGCAACAGGACGAAATCCTGAAGCTTAATCAGTTTCGTGAAAGCATTATTGACCGGGCCAATGTATGGATCAACGTCCTTGATACTGAAGGCAAGGTGGTGCTCTGGAATCGCGCTGCCGAGGAGATCAGCGGCTACACCCGTGACGAGGTGATGAATTCGGATGTCGTCTGGTCTTTACTCTACCCGGATGAAGAAACTCGTGAAACTGTGCTGGCCAAGGTGTCTGAAATTCTTCGGGATCAAGGTGAAGTGGTTGGCTTCGAGACGACGATTTGTAACAAGTCCGGAGAACAACGGATTATTTCCTGGAACTCTCGCAGCCTGAAAGGTATTGACGATGAGATAGTTGGCTCGATTGCCATTGGCCAGGACGTGACCGACATCCGCGAAGCCGAACACATGATTCGTCGGCGTGATCGTCAACTGCTTACCTTGATGGACAACCTTCCGGGCATGGCGTATCGATGCCTTTATGACGAGCACTGGACCATGAAGTTTGTCTCCAGTGGCTGCTATGACGTAACGGGGTACGCCCCGGATGAGTTAATCGACAACCAGGTTGTCAGTTGGGCCAGTCTGATAGACAGCACGGAAAATGATCGCCTGACGAACGAGGTAGAAGTCGCCATCGGCAACGCTGAACCTTTTTCTCTGGAATACCCCATTGAGCGCAAGGATGGCAGCAAGGCCTGGATGTGGGAGCGGGGTCGCGGTGTCGTGGAAGGTGATGAACTGATGTTGGAAGGCATCATTATGGATGTGTCTGACCGCAAAGCGCTTGAAGACGAACTGTCTGAAATGGCCACGCGTGATGCATTGACCGGATTACTGGATCGTCGGGAGGCCTCCAGGCTCCTAGATGAAGAAATCGGGCGTGCACGGCGTTACGAACGTCCGTTGGCGATGTTGTGGATTGATATCGACCATTTCAAACAGGTCAATGATGAGCTTGGGCATGCAGCTGGTGATACTGTGCTGCGTGGTTTCAGTGAGCTGTTGTCGTCGCGGGTTCGTCAGGTAGATCTGGTCAGTCGGTTTGGTGGCGAAGAGTTTGCGGTGGTCATGCCAGAGATGTCCGCCGAGGAGGCCAGACAGACTGCCGAAAGGCTGCGGCAGCTTGTGTCCGACACGCCACAGCGTCTTGAAAATGGCAAATCGGTCGACTTGACCATCAGCATTGGCGTCGCCTTGTTCCCCGAACACGGCGACAATGGTCCGAGTCTGATAGCGGCTGCAGACAAAGCCATGTATGAGGCTAAAGCTGAAGGTAGGAATCGTGTGGTGGTGGCGTCCGCAGACCAGGCCGCTCATACTTCGGAAAACACATGAAGGTTGAATGATGAATCGAATAGCACGTCGTGCCCTGCACAGCTCCGTGATCCCCAGGGATCTGTCGTCGGTCACTTACAGAGATGCAGCGGGAGAAAACCCGGAACGGGTCGGCGTCAGCCAACAGGTTGTAGACGATATCTGGAAAGGCGTAGAACGGCTTTACCGGACCGGCGTTCATCCCGGGCTTCAGCTGTCCGTACGCCACCGTGGTGAGCAGATTCTTCACCGCGCTATCGGCCATGCCAGTGGCAACGGTCCTCATGATCGCCCGGATGCCACCAAAGTGCCGATGACCACCGATACGCCGATTTGCTATTTCTCGGCCTCCAAAGCTGTCACGGCGCTGCTGATTCATATGCTGGTGGAACAGGGGCTGGTCAATCTGATGGATCCGGTGTCTTACTATTGCCCCGAATTTGCCCAGAATGGCAAAGGTACCATCACGGTTCACCAGATCCTGTCCCACCGTGGTGGCATTCCCGCAATCCCCCGCGAAACGCCGATCGACGTGCTGTGGAACCGCGATGAGATCTGGCGCCTGCTGTGTCAGGCCAAGCCCGTGGAAGTGGATGGTGCCAAGGTAGCTTACCACGCAGTGACCGGCGGGTTTGTTCTGCAGCGAGTGCTTGAAAAAGTGACGGGCGACAGCATTGAGGCCTATATCGACCGTTTCCTTCGAAAACCCATGGGCATGCGCTGGTTCACCTACGGCATCAGCCCTGATCATGTGAACGAACTGGCGACCAACTACGCAACCGGCCCGACTCCAAGGTTCCCGGTAAGCTGGATTGTGCGTCGGGCCCTGGGCGGGGATATTGGCACTGTGGAAACCGTGGTCAATGATCCACGGTTTCAGGAAGCGGTGATACCGGCGGGCAATCTCTGCGGTACCGCCGAGGAAATGGGGCGTTTTTTCCAGATGATGCTTAATGGCGGGCTCTGGGAAGGTCGGCGTATCTGCAGTGAGTTAACGGTCAAACGGTCTATTCAGCAGTTCGGTTCCTTGCAGATCGACCGGACCATGATGATCCCCATGCGATTCAGCGCCGGCATGATGCTGGGAGGCGACCCACTGGGTTTGTGGGGGCAGCGAAGCCGCCACGCATTTGGCCACATTGGCCTGATTAACAAACTCTGCTGGGCGGATGCCGCGCGGGACATTTCGGTGAGCCTGCTCAATACCGGCATACCCATTGTGGGACATCATTTGCCGGCACTGGCCAGATTCGTTTACACCGTCTGCGACCGTTTTCCACTGATTCCGGAAAGTCAGAGGCCACTGGTAGCAGCCTGAACGGCCAGGAAAGGTCAGACGGTGCGCAACTGACTTTCGAGGATCCCAAGCACAGACGACAGAATATCGCGGAAGTCGGTGAGCGTCTGGGTGCGCTGGATCACGTCTTCCCGCTGCTCGTCCAGGCGCTCCAGTTTCGGGACCACCCGACGGATTCCCTCGGTAATGACTTCGTAGGGATAGTGGTGGTCCATGACGCTCAGCTTGTTCATTTCAGCCACTTCCTGACTCAAGATGCTGATGATGTCGTACAGCATGTCCTTGTGACGAATAGTGCTGGCTTCCCAGTAGGCGTCGTCCAGTAATTCGAGCAGGGATTGGTATTCCCGCAGTGTGTCGGCAACGGAGGTTTGACGCATAGGCTGGGATTCCTCTAGTGAAAATATGAAACCTTATTCATTTTAATTGCAGTTTGTCAGACAGTTGGGCATAATTTAACCATCTGGACGTTTTAAATAAAGAAACAGGGAAAGCCAATACCGTCAGAGTGACGTATTGATCGAGGACTCACTGGAAGAGAACCGTCATGGACAAGAATAGCGCGTCTTCAGCCCCGCCGGAGCCTTTACGCTCCGTCAATCTCGACCATCACGACAGTGTCAGGTCCCACGTCAGGCAGCAAATCAGCAGCGAAGTTGAACGTCTCGAGCGTCGAATTGAATCTTTGCGTTTGATTGAAGCCCCCCACGCAGCCATCATGATCTCAACCTATGAACGCATGATAGACCGCAAGCGGGGTTTTCTTCGTAACTGGGATCTTCAGGAGTCCGCAGCTCACTGACGAGAGTCGATGGTGATGGTCTCGAAGGTCAGTAGCTCTTCATTATCAGCGCTCCGCTTGAAGCCGCAGTAGTTCGCGTTGAAGGCCTTGCAGTCTGATGTGAGGGGTGCCTCGCCGCGAGAGGTAAATACCCTTGCCTGTGAATCTTCGTAGTCCAGCACAATGCGCAAACAGTCCGGATTCTGGCCGCCGATGGTCAGCCCAAGGTCGTTCTCCGGTGGGACATTCTCGCAGCGTTCGCCCTCTTCGGTTTCCGATTCGGAGGGCGGCAGAGCGAGAAATACAATGTCCGTTTTCAGTCCCGTATAGTCCGTTTGAAGCTCCAGATTGCCCAGTGTTCTGGCGGTCAGGCTGAATAGCGCGACGTCGGGCTGATTGTAGCCGCTGACGGCAAAATTGGCGTCGTCAAAGCGGGCGCTCCAGATCACATCCTGAACTTCCGGCTCTGGTTCCGATTCGCTAGCTGGCGAGCCTGCATCAAAACGTCTTGCGGTGGCCACAGTGTTAAACGATGGGTTATTCCGCCAGTCCAGCAACGGAAAGCGCCAGACCTGATCCGAGCCAGACGATTCGTTGCCCGTTTCGGTGAACAAAATCGTTGTCCCATTTTCCGGGCTGCTGTTGTAGAGCGCAGGCACGCCACTGGTGATCACCCGCCGCATCAGCTGCCGACCTTCGTTGAAATTGCCAACCAGATTACTGTTGATCACGAAGTTCAGGAAGTCGATGGGATTTCTCGCCGCCACGTAGGTTTTTCCGTCGGCACTGGGGGTCAGTCCCATTAACGTATCCAGCCTTCCCCGAATCGCCGCAGCCGTGTTCTGATCGTCCTCGCCTTCTGCAGGTTCAATCCCCCGGTAGAAGTCATAGAACAGTGTGTCCGGCAATACCGGGGGAAGCCCTTCCTCGTTCTCGAGGGTGAACGTCTCGAAGCTCTCGACCACGGTCTGTGCCGGGTTGGGCGGCCTGCTGTCGCCCGATGTGTCTGGACCGCAGCCTGTCAGCAGCGTCGCAGCCAATAACAGCATGAGCGTGTATCGAGTAGTTATCATTTCAACGTTCCCAAGATGCGTAATCGAGCGTGAAAGGCTAAAGTAACGTGTCTCGATGCCCGTGAAAATCGGGCAACTGAGGTTGAAGTGGCACAATAAAGCATAACAACGGTATCTGCCCTCGCGGAGATCACATTTTGCATCAACGGCAAGCCTCCCGTTTCTGGCTTGTGATGATTTTGTCGCTTGTGGCAGCAGCTCTGCCAGGCACAGCTTCAGCGCAGGACGGTTGTCAGAACGGGCAAATCGTTATTCAGCAGAGCACCAGCAGCATCCGGGATCTGGGAAACTGCATCTGGTACCTGGAAGACCCTGACCAGAGCCTCGAGATCGGCGATGTGTTGGCGTCCGAGAATCACCTCCAATCCTCGTTCACCCGTCATTCTGGCGGGGTGTTGAATTTCGGTTATACAGAATCCGCTTACTGGACCCGCTTTGATCTGCGGGCCAGCGATAATCTTCCAGGGCAAGGTTATATCCTGGAGCTGGCCCTTCCGTTGGTGGATGAGGTGCAGCTATTTGTGGTCCGCGACGGCGAGGTCATTGACCAGCGCCGAGCCGGATATGAGGGCGACTGGACCGAGCGGGACCTAGCCGTTCCCAACCCTACGTTCCGGTTGGAGCCGCAACCCGGCGAGATCACCCGCGTGTATCTGCGAATCACCAATACCAACACCTTCCGTTTGCCTATTAGCCTTTGGCACCCCGATGCGTACATTCAGAAAGTGTCTGTGGACGAGGCCGTGCGAGGTATTCTGCTGGGCAGTGTGCTGGCCATTCTGGCTTACAACCTGTTTGTGGCAGTGTCTGTTCGGGAGCGCAGCAACGTCTATTACGTGCTCTACCTGGTTTCAGCAGTGACGTTTATCGCCACCGAGCAGGTGCACGTGGTGCAGTTGCTGGATGAGCGGCCAGACTTCCTGAACAAGGAGTATCTGCACTTCACCATCATCATGACCTGGTTCTGGGGATTGTTGATGGCTCGTTCGCTGCTGGAAACCAAGGAGCGTTCGGCGGATCTGGACAAAGTGATCATGCTCTGTCTGTACTCGATTGTGGCCACCTTCGTGTTGTCGTTCTTCCTGCCCTACCACACTGCCATGGAGTGGATCGTGCTGGCGTCCATTCTGCTGAGTGTGATCATGATCGTGGTCAGTTATCTCTCCTGGCGCTATTACAATCCGGCGGCGCGCGCCTACTTTTTTGCCTGGACAGTGGCACTGATCGGCTTCGGCATCTATGCGTTAACGGTGACCGGCTATCTGCCGCTGAACCTCTACACCTCTTATGCGCCGCAGGTGGGGCTGACACTTCAGATCGTCCTGTTCTCGTTTGCACTGGCCGACCGGATCAAACAGGTACAGGGCGAAGCCCTGAGCTGGAGCCAGCGAGCCCTGGCCAATCTGCGACGTTATCAATCGCTATTTGATAACGCGATCGAGGGGGTTTTCCAGATGTCCCTGCAGCGCCAATTTGTGACTGCCAATCCGGCGATGGCGCAGCTTATCGGCTATGACAGCAGCCGCGAATTGCTGAAAGAAAACCCGGACGTACTGGAAACCTGCTTTGCCGACGAACGGGTCCGTCGCTGGGTCATTGGCCAGCTGGAAACCACAGGCACCGTGAAAGGCATTGAGGCCCGCTACATCAACAAGCAGGGCGAAGAGCGCTGGGCCACGATTTCGCTGCATACGGTCTACGATTACGAAGGTGAGCCGGCGCATCTGGAAGGCACCTGCATTGACGCCACCGAGCGTCACCAACGCCAGCGTATAGAGCGGGAGCGAGAGCAGGAGCGGCTGGAAAAAGAGCTGGCCCGAAACTCGGCAGAGGCCAAAAGCCAGTTCCTGGCCAACATGAGTCATGAAATTCGCACGCCCCTGGCTGCGATTATCGGATATGGCGAAACCCTGCTGGATCCGGACCTGACCGATCAGGACAAACGGAGCAGTGCCGAAACCGTGGTGCGCAGCGGCCGTCACCTGTTGGATCTGGTGAACGACATCCTCGACCATTCCAAAATAGATGCGAACAAACTGGATGTGGATGTAGTGCCAGTAAACCTGCCAGAGTTGCTGGACGAAATCCGTGCGTTTTTTGCGCCGAGGGCGCGGGAGAAGGGGCTGGCGTTTCATGTGGTGTGTGAGTTTCCGCTGCCGGAGATGATTGCCACCGACCCCACGCGCTTGCGGCAAATAATCATCAATCTGTGTGGAAATGCGCTCAAATTCACAGAAAAAGGCACAATATCCCTGAACGTCCGCTTCGATCGTACAGAGCAGAAGCTGGTGGCCCGGGTCGTCGACACGGGAATTGGAATGAAGCCGGAGCAGTTGGGCCGACTGTTCGATCCGTTTGCCCAGGCCAGCCCCGCCATTGCGCGCCAGTATGGGGGGACAGGGCTGGGGCTGAATATTTCCCGGCGGCTGGCGGAACTGCTGGGGGGCGATATTTCAGTGACCAGTACCTATGGCGAGGGCAGTGAATTCGAGGTATCGATTGATACCGGGCCAGTGGATAACGTGCATTTCCTCCGAGATGCTTCCGAGCTGTCCCAACGGCGGCGCCAGATTCCCATGGTGGTCGCTCCCAGACTGCAGGGCCGGATTTTGTGTGCCGAAGATAACGACGTAAATCGCCGTCTGGTGTCGCTGTTGGTGGGTCGAACGGGGGCGGACCTGGTGCATGTCAGTAACGGGGCCGAAGCGCTGGATATTGCGCTGAAGGAGCCCTTCGACCTGATTCTGATGGACATCCAGATGCCGGTGATGAATGGTCGCGATGCCACGGCAGCGCTGCGGGAAGCCGGTGTAAATACGCCGGTGATCGCCCTGACGGCCAATGTGATGGCAGAAGACATTTCGGATTACCGGCTGGCGGGCTGTAACGATCATCTGGCCAAGCCCATCGACAAGCAGCGGTTTTACGAAGTCCTGGCGAGGTTCCTGGAGACGGACCGCGAGGAAACACAGCGGGCCTCGCAGCAGTTCAGTGGAACCGTATTGGTTGCAGAAGATAACGAGGACAACAGTCGCCTGGTCGAGCGAATGCTGCAAGGTATGGGGTTATCAGTCATCACCGTGACCAGCGGAGACGACGCCGTGCGAGCAGCGCTTTCAGATTCGGTGCAACTGGTGTTGATGGATCGTCATATGCCGGGTATGGATGGGGTCGAGGCCACCCGACTGTTGCGACAGACCGGCTTTCGTCGGCCCATCGTCGGATTCACCGCAGGCGATCAGTCAGAGAACGAGGCGCTGATCAGCGCCGGGTGCGATGGTGTGCTGAACAAGCCGATTGATAAGGCCCATTTGTTGACTACGCTCAGGCGGTACTTCCAGGAAGATACTGGTGACAGAGAGGCCGCCGAGGAGGGAGAGGATATCGCCCATCTGGTGGATCAGTTTCTGGACGGGTTGGACGCTCGCAAGCAGGCAATGAATACCGCCTGCCTGGAAGCGGATCGCGACACTCTGCAATTGGAAGCGCACCAGATCAAGGGCACTGCCGGCGCTATGGGCTACCCTGAGATGACGCGACAGGCTGGCAGGTTGGAGTCGCAGCTGAAGACGGATTCACCGGACTGGGATCGTGTTCAGGTGGAACTCAAGCCGCTCAACGACTTGATCGATCAGGCCCTCCAGGGTCGGATGCAGAAAACAAACACAGGAACCAACAGTGATGAGTGAAACACGACCCCAAAATGAGCAGCAGTCGCTGAGTATGATGTACGGCACTTACGCCGACATTCTGTTCGTGCTCTTTCCGTTTCTGGTCATCAGCATGCAGCGATTATGGGATGGAAATTTGTATGAAACCCTCATGAGGGCAGACCTCAGCATTGCCGCTGCGATTCTTGCAGGTTTGGCGATTGGCAAGTTCGTGCTAGGACTGGTGACGAACCGCGATCTGGGGCGTTTCAAGGAGCGAATTGTCTTTTTTATCGCCCTGACTTTGTTCATTGTACTGGGGCCGGCGATTATTCTGATGCTGAGCATTACCGGAAATACCGAACTACCGGGATTCGTCGCCTTTGTGCAGCCGGTGTTGCTGATTATTGCCATTTCGCTCTACACGACAGCGGTCAGTATCAGTAATATTCTCACACAATCCGGAGCCCATCAGCAGCAAGCAGCATTATCAGAAGCTCAGGCTCACGATGAGACAGAGCCTGCTGCACCACCCAGTGAACCCCTGTCGATTCCCCGGCGAGGTGGTGAGCAGAGATGATAAGCGACATGGAACCAGTTAGATTTGTGCGACTGACGATACAGGCTGTCGGTATTACATTGGAGTCAGGTTATGAGTAATTTGAAAATTCTGGTGGTTGAAGATGAACCGATCATGCAGGAAAGGCTGGTGAACATGCTCTACCATGCGGGTGCCAACCAGGTGGTAGCGAAAGAAGACGTCAGCGGAGCCAGGGCAGCTTTTGATTCGGACAGGTTCCAGATCATTTTGCTGGATCTGGGGCTGCCGGATGGCAATGGTCTGGAATTGATGGAAGAGTTCAAGGCCGCGAAATCTGAGCAGCACATTGTCCTGGTGACCGCTGATGACTCGATTGAAAGCATCCAGAAGGCGATCAGTGCAGGGGCCAACGGCTACGTCGTCAAGCCCTACTCACAGGAAAAGATCTACGACGTCGTGAATAATTATGTAATGGTTCATAGTAGCGACGTGGACATGGTGCAGGGCCTGAACCGTCGTCACTGATGTTCAGGCCCTGACTCTACCTTCATGGAGCCCTCCTGTTCTCCTCAGGCTACCTGTCGGGCTATCCATGAGTTATAGCGAGTCGCCAAGGCTCGCACGTAACGGGCTTCCGCCTCGCTCATGTTGGCCAGGACGCCGTTAAAAATCCATCCGCGCTCGTAGACACCCAGTACCCGCTGTTCATCGTTCAGGTCCACCCGCTGGTTGAATTTCTTGCAGATGGCGTCGAGCAACGGAAGTTTGTTCGGGCAGCGAATCGCTCCTGAACGGTTACCGGCCGGCTGATTGGCGGCACGTGTTGAGGTGTGTTTTTTCATGGCTCTCTCCTTATCGTTGCCCGCGTTCGATCGAAACGACAATAAAAAACCCCGGCGCCAGGGCGACCGGGGTTCTTCGGAGAAGCTATCCCGGCCGCTGAAACAGCCCCGGGACTGACCAGAAGCTGCTAGCGATCAATTACCATCTTTGAGACAAATGCCAAACCAAAGGCATTGCCTGCGAGAATCGTCGAAAGGTCCGTTGTCTTCAGCTTCATAGGTTAAAACTCTGTTCGGTATTCAGTCTCTGTATTCCCAGTGTATGGGCTGTTATCAGGTTTGCAAGTGTCGTCAAAGGCAGTGCTTCGACTCTATCGGCTGCTGCCCTGATGTGCCACAGGGTGGTGCCCCGCATCCATGCCCATAATCTCTTCCCAGGTTTTATGCAGTATCAGCGCATCGTTGGCAGCGCGGTGAACGGGCAAGCCCAGCTTGCCAATGACAATCTGGCGAAACTCCGACCAATGACGGATCTGATCTGCATCCAGCAGCATGGAAATCGATTCCAGCTGGAACTCCGGAGTCACATTGGCGGCCTTGAAAAGGCGATGAAGCCAAAAGCTGTCGAACGTCCAGGCGTCGCAGAAGACCTGATCTTTCAACAGGTGGTTGAGATTGGCAGCAACCTCTGAAATGGGTGTGCCCTCCCTTTGCAACGTCTCGCGGGAGATTCCGTGCACCTGCTCGGCACTGTCGGACCAGTCCAGCCAGAGTACGTGAGGCTGTATCAACCAGCTGTGCAGCGTTCCATCAGGCATGCAGATGCCCACCTCAATAGGGTAGCTTGCAATGAGGTCGAGGCTGGAAGCCTCGAAATCTATAAACGCTGGGTACTGATTGGTTGTCATTATGTCGTTATTGGTTGATGTGCCGTTGAAAGAGTTTAACTGCCCGTATGGAAAGACGCGAACTCATCCTTGCATTCCACTGTTACACTATGTCGAAACATTGTAAAACCGGGCCTGGGGATCTGCCGATGCGCAATAACCGGCACAGGTGTGAAGTGACCATCCAGAAAGGCAGTCGTTGTAGAAGGTACTGATGACCAGAACTGTTGTAGTGATTTATTCCGGGGGTATGGATTCCTATACCCTTCTCCATCGGGCCCTGGCACAGGGCTTCGACGTACATGCGTTGTCGTTTGATTATGGGCAGCGGCATGTGAGGGAACTCGAGTGCGTCAGGGAGGTCTGTCAGTCACTGTCCATTCCCCACAAAGTAGTGGATATACGTTCGCTCAACGTCGTCATGGACGGCTCCGCACTGACGGCAGACGTCGACGTGCCCGAGGGTCACTACGAAGAAGAAAGCATGAAAGCAACGGTGGTACCCAATCGAAACATGATCCTGCTGTCACTCGCAACGGGTTATGCCGTTACCGCTGGTGCTGACTCGGTCTGGTACGGTGCCCACGGCGGCGACCATGCGATTTACCCCGATTGTCGCCCGGAGTTCGTGGAAAAAATGGACGCCGTATGCCGGGTGGCGAATTATCAGCCGGTGGCGATCGAGGCCCCCTTCATGGGCGCGGACAAGAGCCAGATCCTGACCGAAGGCTTGAACATGGGGCTGGATTACAGCAAGACCTGGACCTGCTACAACGGCCGGGAACGGGCGTGTGGTCGCTGCGGGTCTTGCGTGGAACGGCTGGAAGCTTTCGCGGCCAATGGGGTTACGGACCCTTTGCCCTATGAAGGCCAGGCCTGATGTACCGGGTTAAAGAAGCGTTTTATACCCTTCAGGGTGAGGGCGCCCAGGCAGGTCGCGCTGCCGTGTTCTGTCGGTTCAGCAAGTGCAACCTCTGGACCGGGCGTGAGAAAGATCGGGCAAGTGCCGTGTGCACCTTCTGCGATACGGATTTCGTTGGCACGGATGGCCAGAATGGTGGGCGCTTTGACACTGCCGACCAGCTGGCCCGGCATATTCGTCAGCTCTGGCCGGAACAGTCGGGTAAACCCTATGTGGTCTGTACCGGGGGAGAGCCACTACTGCAGCTGGACGACGCGCTAGTCCGCGCGTTTCATGATCAGGGTTTTGAAGTGGGGGTGGAAACCAACGGTACCTTGCCGGCCCCTGTGGGCATTGACTGGTTGTGTGTCAGCCCCAAGGCCGATGCCCCGGTGGTCATCGAGCGTTGTGATGAACTGAAACTGGTGTACCCCCAACCGCTGGCCATGCCGGAACGGTTTACCGACATGCTCGCCACGCATTTCTTTCTGTCTCCGATGGCATCGCCTTCGGTGGCAGACGGTCAGCCGGACACGATCAAACAGAGCAATACCCGCAAGGCTACGGATTACTGCCTGGCCAATCCCCGCTGGCGGCTGACACTGCAGATGCACAAGATCATTGGCATAGACTGAGAGGGGGCATGACCTGCTGCCGGTATTGGCTTGGGCTCTGATCTGTCCAGCGCTTGAAGGCCCTGGTGAAATTGGCGGCGTCCGCGTAACCCAGAGCATCGGCGATCTGCCCCAGATTCATTGATGTCTTGCCCAGCAATTCTCTCGCCCGTTGTAACCGAACTTCGTCTACCAGCGTTTGAAAACTGATGCCCTCGCCCTGAAGGCGGCGTTTGAGGGTGCGCTCAGAGACAAATAGCGTACCCGCTACCCTGGAAAGTTTGGGAGGAAAAGGATGGCTGGTTTCGATCACCCGTCTCACCCGGCAGGCAAAGCCAGAGTCCCGGGTTAATTCGCTGAGGGCGGCCTCGCACTGGGCCTCTGAGGAAGCCGCCAGTTGCTCGTTGGAAAACTGAATGCTGCTGCCCAGTTCGCTCACCGGAATCTGGAAGGCATCTTCCGCGGCGTTGAATTCGACTGGAAGTGGAATGCTTTGACGAAAGCGATGAAAGTGCGCCGGTTCCGGACCGCGCCGAAGAATTCTGGCGCCACTGGCCGTCGTGCCAGTTAGCTGGGGACCCATAAAGGCAAAGCCAAACAGAACTGCGTCCAGCACGAACTGATTCAGCGATCCCGCCTCCAGGCCGCTGGTCAGAATGAACAGGGCCTGGTCTTTACGTTGCTGACTGCGAACCGATAAGTAGGGCGCCCGGAGTGACAGAAAACGGGTGACCAGATTCATCACATCCATAATTGACCGGCTGCTCATCACGGCAGTACCGAGTTCACCATGCAGGGGCAGTTCCAGTTCTCTGGCCAGCAGAATGCCCAGACCGGGTTCGCCGCTTTCAATCACCGCACGGGTCACGAATTCGTTGGCCTGCGCCTGACTGACCCGTAAATCCATGGAATTGAGACGGGCCGGGTCCAACCCGACGCGAACCAGAAGGGCCTGCTCATTCACGCCAATGCGTTCCAGCAGTTCGGCAAGAAGATGAAGGTAGATGGCAGGCAGCCCAAGGTCCTGCTTGCCAGTAACGACTGCGGACATGGATGATCTCACTGTTCTGTTATTGTTGATTAGATACTATCAATCTGTAGTCAGTATGAACGGATACCCGGTCAGACCCCATGACATAGATGACGGGTCAACAGGTTAAGCGGGCCAACTCGGCCGCTTACAGCGATAAAAGGTTTACAGAGCCAGGTCTATGTACAGCGGGTTGTGGTCTGAGGATCGCCACGGGGTATCCGTCGGGCTGGCCAGAGCCCCCTGATAACCCAGCGCGCCAAATTCTTCGGCATTGATTGGCCAGGCACCGGCTGCCACAACGCGGGGCTTCAGGTTTTCTGAAACCAGCGCGTGGTCAAGGCTGCCGTGGCGTCCTTGATAACGGTAGGTGGTATTGGGACAGCGATCGGCACCGCAGGTCTGGCGGTCGCGGATAATGTTGGTCAGACCACTGTCTTCAAGCGTTGTCAGCGGCCATTCTCGGGAATAGCTGTTCAGGTCCCCGGTCAGCAAAGTGCCTGCCAGATGGGGTTGAGCGGGCAGCAGGGCCAGCCAGTCTGCCACCGCTTCGGCTTCCTCAGTGCGACGGTGAGCGTAACAGCCCTGGCCGTCCTGCTGATCCCGGTTTTTGCCGGTGGCGCCACCACAGGCCTTCGACTTGAAGTGTGGAACGACGATTCTCACCGATGAATCCGTGGCCGATCCGAGCGGCTTGAATATCTGGGCGAGCGGCGGGCGTCCACGAAGGGCGAAGTGGCCCGATGTCAGTCGTTGGGGATTGCCGATGGCCTGGACCCGGTCACTCCGGTACAGCAGATCAGTTCGGATTGCGTCCTGCCCGGTGCTTCCGGGTGTTCGGACGTAATGCCATTGTCGACCCATTGCAGTGGCTAATTCGGCAATGGCGCTGTCGCGTTTGTAATGGTCGTTCTCCATTTCGGACGCGGCGATGATATCGGCATCGAGTCTGCTGAGCATTGTGACAAGACGGGCTTTCTGCACGGCAAATTGCTGTGAATGACGGGCGCCCCGGCTTTGTTCAAAGCTGCGGTCGGAACCTTTGCCATTGAAGAAATTGCCCAGGTTCAGGGACACCACTCGCAGATTGGAGCCGTCCGATCTGGCAGGAGCTTCCGGTCGCATGGATGGCTTCGATAACCGGGGTTGGCTGGTCGGCTGCAAGCGCCAATGGCCGAACCGGTAATCCAGAACCCCTGTAAGGTTGGTCAGGCGGTCTCCGCTTCTCACCGGTTGTCCCTGGGTCAGCAATTGGGCTGGCCAGGGCAGAGGGCTGGGGTTCTGCGTGCGTCTGCCGTCGTCCAGGTAAACCCTGCCCATGATCTGTTCCATGGCCATGGAATGCGCCTTTGGACCAGGCTGCGTATGTTCAGTGGGGATAACCTGGGGCTGGTCCGACAGAACCAGCTCGCCGAACCGCGTAAAATTATAGTGGCCAATGAGCGTCAGTGGTTGGGTGAAGGTCACCCGCATATTTTCCAGGTGTTCTGGAGGGGCCTGGCCTGGCCACGGTAGTTGTAGAAGAATCGGGTCTGGCAGTTTTGCAAGGCCGCAGATCGTTAGTCGCGACACCCGGGTCAGTTCAGTCAGGCCGTGAAATTCCTTGACCCTGGCGGTCACCTGAATTTTCGAACCTACTTTTCCACCGGGGCGATCCGTGTAGACGAAGAGCGCGTCTGACGTCCGGGGATCATTGTCGGACTGATCGGACGTCGACTGAAGATAAAAGCCACGCCAGCCATTTGGTTGACGGGAGTCCAGAGTGATCACGCCTTCGACGGTAACGGTCTTGCCTGTGAGTGCCGACCGGTCTCCAGCGCCCTGCACATCCGAGGGTGCCAGTGCAGGCGCGTCGCAGCTGGCATACAGGTGGCCCGACAACAGCAGAAGGCCTGACAGCAGGCCATTTAGAAACCAGTAGGGCACCTGCTTCAGCTTAGGCCGGCGACGGCCTTGATCGCACGCTCCCGAGCCGATTCTCCGATGCCCATCTGATCTTCGTTCGCCAGTTCCAGCTGCTGGGTCATTGGGTCCGGATGTTGATGATCCAGGCCCAGCCCCATCCGGGACAGGAGATATGGCGCCAGGGCTGCACGGGTGGTGAGCTCCATGCGCCGGTTTTCCATGCCGTAGTCCGCTGCAATGATTTCCTGCTGCTCCGGATTTAGTCGGCTGTCCGGCGTGAGAACCATTGACACCTGGCGATGCCAGTCATCGTCCTGCTGCAGGTTGTGACGGGTCTTCTGACGTAACACTTCCGGCGCGCCACGGAAGCGACTCAGGGAGAAGTCACGGAATTCCCGGTTTTTGTCGCACCAGGCTCTTAAATGCCAACTGTGGCCGACGCAAACAAGCGTGTGGGGCTCGAGCGTTTGCTCATGAATTTGCGCCGGGCTCAGGGATGCGTAACGCGCTTTCAATATGCGCCCCTGGCGCGTGGCGGCAACGACCGCTCGCATGACTTCCGGTCGCACGACCCGCTGAGGCCCCCTGACGATGGTGCTTTCCGACACACTGAGGTCCAGCGATTCGAAGGTGTCACTCAGGCTGTCCTGCCTGGCAAGCAGGTCCTGATACTCGGAAACCTCGCCGGTGGTTACCCTGGGTGTAAACCTGTCGGAAGGTACATAGCCTTTCAAATGGCGGTCGTAAACGAGGTTGCCGGGTGCCAGCTCTCTCAGGTAAGTGTTGATGTCCTTGGAAGCTTGTTGCCGTCCGATACCAAAGCTATGGCAGATGTGATTGGTTGTGAGTCGTCCTTCCCACAAGGCAATAATCTCGATCAGCCGATAGCGAAGTAACAGATCCCAACGAATGGGCCAGTCCGTTTTTTTCATAACCAGAGGCTCATGGTTAATGTGAATTGCATCAAATGATATGCATCATTTCAAAGACTTGCGGATGGTATGATTGCAGTCCAATGCGCTCATGTTACCCGCGAACGTCTAAGGCGTCTGTTACGTCAGCTTAATGTAAAATAATGTTAAATCCAGACCTCTGTTGGCCGCAAGCGCTATTGTCGATTTCGGCAATTGCCTATCGTTGGACGGTGGCATGGAAATTCCTGCGCTGCTTTAATTCAGAATAGCGTCAGCGACCGGCGTTGTATCGACTATATTCTCTTTCTTGTCACCCACCGCATTCCGGAGTCTGACTGATGACCAACACGGTCGCTTCCCTTTCTGCCCTGATTCTCAGCATTGTTCTGCTGGTCAGCGGCAATGCGTTTCTCATGACCCTGCTTGGCGTGCGTTTGAGCCTGGAGTCCGTGTCTCCGGACATTATAGGCTGGATCCTGGTCTGCTATTCCATCGGTTTTGTTCTGGGTACGCTCTACGTTCACCGCATTATCAGTCGCGTAGGCCATATTCGTGCATTTGCCGCTTTCGCTGCTATGGCCGCAGCCTGCACTTTGCTCTACCCAATGGCCGTCTCGGAGCCGTTATGGGCAGTGTTGAGGGCAATATCCGGATTCAGTGTGGCCAGCGTGCTAGTGGTTATTGAAAGCTGGTTCAGCAGCCGGGCGACCAACACCAATCGCGCAACTCTGTTTGCCATCTACCAGATTGTGTTTTACTCGTCGGCCGCCGGAGGGCAGCTGTTGATCAATGTGGGCGAGCCTTCGTCTTTTGTGCCGTTCTCATTGGCAGCAGTACTCTTGACGGTGGCATTAATCCCTCTGGCGCTGACCCGTATGCAAGCGCCGAACGTCGAGTCCCATGGCCGATTGTCGTTTTTCACGCTTGCCCGCGAATCGTTCAGTGGTGTTTCCGGAGCGCTGATCTGTGGCGTCATGATTGGCGCCTTCTACGCCATGGGCCCGGTCTACGCCACGATGGTCGGGCTGGACGTTAGCCGGGTGTCCACCTTTATGGCCAGCGCCATTGTTGCCGCGATGGTTCTGGCGTGGCCACTGGGGCGTCTTTGCGACCTGTTTGACCGCCGTTGGGTCCTGTACTGGGTTGCATTGACGGCCGCGACCGCGTCTGCCCTTGTGGTATTTGTTGGTGCTGATCGGTTGTGGCTGCTGATGCTTCTTGTGGGAATTTTTACGGGCCTTTCTGCGGCGCTCTATCCCATTGCCGTTGCCATTACCAACGACCGCATGGAGAGTCATCGGATTGTTGCAGCCAGTGCCACCCTCTTGCTCAGCTATGGTGTCGGTAGCGTCATTGGCCCAATCGTGATGGCCAAACTGGTGGCGGTTCTGGGGCCGGAAGGGTTGTTCGTGGGCAGCACAATATTTCTGATTCTGCTGGCTGCGAGCACCCGCTATCGCATCGTCAGTACCCCCGATATCCCCGTCGATCAGCAAGAGCACTTTGTGCCGGCCATGCCGGAGAGCTCAACAGCGCTGGCGGAAATCGACCCCCGTAATGAAGACTTTCATGAGTTACAGGAAACATCTGCCGCTGACCAACCGTCATCGACAGAACCACGTTAGTTATCGGCCTTTCGGTATTTACGGGTTTGCGTCAGAACCCAAACCTGTTTTTATCGCAATGGTTAGCTTACTATTAGTGACAGTTTGAATCAGCCTGAACGGTCAGAACCGTCGAAACAGAGAGTATCGAACATGAGAGATGAGTTTCCCTTTGCCGTTGCCCGGGTAACGCGACGCTGGCGCAAGCTGCTTGACGAGCGCTTGAAGGACCTGGGGGTCACTCAGGCTCGCTGGACCACCATGGTGTATCTCCAGTTGGGGGGCGAAGGACTGACTCAGCGTGAGCTGGCTCGTTTGATGGCCATTGAGAATCCCACACTGGTGCGCCTGTTGGACAGCCTGGAGCAACAGGAGCTGATCGAGCGGCGGCCCTGCCCGAATGATCGCCGCGCTCGCCGGCTGTACCTGACCAGTGCTGGTACATCCTTCATGAATGTGCTCAATGAACGCGCTGCCGAACTGCGCGAGGAAATGCTGGAGGGCGTAACCGATGAGGAAATCGCCAGCTCCATCAAAATTTTCCACAAGATCCTGAGCAACGCTGAACGCCAGCGCTAATCCTTCCTGACACTGCTGACTCCTGACGGCGGAGTGCCATGAAACCGATGGATAACACGGTAGAAGGCCTCAGGGCCCGCTATGGCGAACGCTGGCGTTGGCTGGCGGTTGCCACAGTGATGCTGGGCACCATGGCCACAGTGCTCAGTGCCACGGTGGTTAACGTGGCGTTGCACGACATCATGCTCGAATTCGGCATTCGCCAGGGCGAGGTTCATTGGCTGGCGACCGGCTTTATTGCGGCCATGACCACCACCATGCTGACCAGTAGCTGGCTGCTGGATCACTTTGGTTTGCGCAAAACGCTCGGCACTGCGATGGCTCTGTTTAGCCTGGTGTCATTTCTCGGCGGGTTCGCCGACAGCCCGGAACTGCTGATCCTTGCGCGGATTGCCCAGGGTGCGCTGGCGGGTTTGATGCAGCCGATGGGCATGTATCTGGTTTTTCGGATATTCCCCCGCGAGCGCCGTGGCCGGGCCATGGGCATTTACGGCATGGGCGTTATTCTGGCGCCGGCGTTGGGTCCGGTACTGGGCGGATTTCTGGTGGACGAGCTGGATTGGCGCTATGTGATGTTCGCACCCGTGCCCGTGACTCTGTTGGGTGTTTTTATGGCCTGGCGATTCCTGCCATTACCGCCCAGCCGGCCCGAGCCCTACCGATTCGATTTGCCGGGCCTGGTTTTGCTGGGGTTGACGATCACCTTGAGTCTGGATGCGCTGAACCGCCTGCAGCACGGCGTCGGCGACGGCCACCGGGTTGCCATTGAAGCCCTGATTGCGACGGCATTGCTGGTGCTCTTTGTTCGCCGTGAGCGCCGTACGCGCCATCCACTGCTCAACGTGAGCCTGTTCCGCCGGCGAAGCTTCCTGTTTGCCAACCTTGGGGCAGCGGCGTTAGGGCTGGCATTGTTTGGGTCTACCTATCTGGTGCCCCTGTTTGTGCAGACCGCGCTCCACTTTTCTGCGACGGAAGCCGGGCTTTTGATGTTGCCGGCGGGGCTGGTTCTGGGCATGACTTTCCCGATTGCCGGCAGACTGGCCGACAAGCACAGCGCGCGAAGCCTGGTGCTCTTTGGTATCGGAATGTTCGCATTGTCGGCAACGTTGTTTGCAGTGTCTGATGTGACTCTGGCGTTCGGTTGGCTGGCACTCTGGACCATATTCGGCCGTATCGGTCTGGGTTTTATGTTACCGGCATTGTCGACAGGGGCGCTGAATCCACTGAAGTCCCACGAGTTGGGCGCGGGCTCAAGTACCATCAATTTTACCCGTCAGCTTGGTGGCGCCTTTGGTGTCAATATGGTGGCTCTGACCATAGAGTTCGGTCCCCACAGCGGCGGAGTGCCTACGATTGATGCCTTTCATTCTGCCTGGTGGCTGGTTGCCCTGTTTGTAACGGTGGCCGCCCTGCCGGTCTGGAAAATGCGAGCCTGATCCTAACGTAATGTCATGAAAAGCCGGCCCGGTTATGATAAAACCATCGGATGCAGTACCTGGAAGAGATGTATGGTGAATAAGAGCCTCACAGTCTGGTTAATAACGATGTCGCTGATTTCGGGCGCAGGCTTTGCTGTGGCCGCCTCAGAACCAGACAGAGAGCAGACTGCGCCGGCCCAGTCAGGCGATCAGACAATCACCGAGATGGACGAAAAGCCCCGCGTCCCTGTCTTTTCGATCGAAGGCGATCTGGCGGGCCAACTCGGCGTCATGACCACCCGTTACGAGGACACGTTTGCCGCGATCGGCAACCAGAACAGTCTGGGCTATCTCGAGCTGGTCAAGGCCAACCCTCAGGTCGACCCCTGGCTGCCGGGCGAAGGCACCGTCATTACTGTGCCTCGCCGTTACGTGCTGCCCGATGTGGAACGCAAAGGCATCGTGATCAATCTGGCGGAATATCGCTTGTATTACTTCACAGAAACGGGCGTTCAGGTGTATCCGGTAGGTGTCGGTACCGAGGAAAACCCGTCACCACTCACCGACGCCCAGGTAACCATGGCGCTGGAGTCACCGGCCTGGTACCCGCCGGCCAGTATTCGAGCCGAATACGAAGCCGATGGCGACTATCTGCCTCGCATGATTCCTCCGGGCCCCGACAACCCTTTGGGCAGCCATGCCTTGATGTTGAGTGAAAAGGGCTATCTGATTCACGGGACCAACAAGCTGTTTGGTGTCGGCATGCAGGTGAGTCATGGCTGTTTTCGCATGTACAACGAAGACATTTCCCGCTTTGTTCACGAAGTTGGCAAAGGCACGCCGGTGCGCGTCATCAAGGAGCCGGTAAAGATCGGTATGCGCGGGAATGAAGTGTGGCTGGAAGTGCATCGCCCGGAGGAAGACTACTCGGTGGAGGACCGTGAAGCGCTTTGGCAGGCAGTATCCCGCGTAGTAGAAGCTTTCCGCGATCAGCGACCGGGTGTGGAAGTCCAGCGCAGCGCCATTGACCGTGCTGTTGACCTGGCAGATGGCTTGCCCAGGATGATCGGTGAACAGTTGACTCAGGTTGCCAGAGAAAACGCCAGTCCCGGACGCAGTACCCCCAACAGCGATGGTGTTCCTCAGCAGCTGTGGTTCTGATTGGGCGCCGATCAGCCTTCCAGAACGGTATTTCCTCTCTTTGTCCACTATGATTCAGGTATGACCCCCGAGTATTAACGGGAAGGAGACATGCCGTTGAATTCAAAGATCCCGGCGATTTACCGCCTACTCTGTTTCCGGATCCTGTGTTGCCTGTCGCTTCTGGGCGGACTCGCGCTGTCCCTGGGAGCTCTGAATCAGACGGTGCATGCGCAGCAGCCTGAGGTGCCCTCGGGACGTGTGTTGACGATCGACGGGGCCATTGGTCCCGCGACCATGGACTATCTGGTCCGTGGCATAGAGCAGGCGGAAACCGAAGGCGCTGATCTGGTTGTCATTCGCATGGATACGCCAGGTGGCCTGATGGAATCCATGCGGAGCATCATCAAGAAAATACTGGCCTCAGAGGTGCCTGTGGTCACCTGGGTAACCCCTGCTGGCGCAAGGGCCGCCAGTGCAGGGACCTATCTACTGTATGGCAGCCACGTAGCGGCGATGTCGCCGGCGACCCACCTTGGCTCTGCGACGCCCGTTCAGATGGGCGGCCTGCCAGGGCTGGACGAGCCGTCCGAGAAGCCGGCTGATCAAAGGGACGACAGCAACGCCTCCGGTGCCGGCGAATCCAGCGCGGAAGATCCCGGTGTTACCCCCGATGAAAATGCCGACAAGCGTCGCGGCGGGACCGCCATGGAGCGGAAAGTGCTAGAGGATGCCGTGAGCTACATCCGCGGGTTGGCAGAGCGTCATGGTCGCAACGCTGACTGGGCTGAACAGGCCGTGCGAGAGGCCGTCAACCTGAACGCCGATGAGGCGCTGAAACAGAACGTTGTGGATGTGGTTGCCGACAGCCTGCCTGACCTGATGGAGCAGGTGCATGGCCGCAAGGTAGTGATGACCGGAGCGGAGAAAACCCTGAACACCCGGAATATTGAGCTGGTGCGTTCCGACCCGGATTGGCGGACCAAACTGCTCTCCGTGATCACCGATCCAAACGTGGCGTATTTTCTGATGATCATCGGGTTCTACGGCATCGTGTTTGAACTGGCCAATCCAGGCTCAATCGTGCCGGGTGTGATCGGCGCTATCTGTCTGGTTCTCGCCCTGTTCGCCTTCCAGGTGCTCTCTGTGAATTATGCGGGGTTGGCGCTCATTCTGTTGGGCCTGGGCTTCATTGTGGGTGAAGCCTTTCTGCCCAGTTTTGGAATATTGGGCATTGGGGGCATCGTCGCCTTCGTGACGGGTTCGATCATTCTGATGGATGGCAGCCACCAGGACATTTCCCTGCCCACCATTGGCGGCACCGCCATTGTTGCCGCAGGTTTCATTCTCTGGACGGTGGTTCGATTTGTTGGCCTGCGGCGACGGCCGCCAGTCAGTGGAACCGAAAACAGCGCCCACGCACCGGTCACCGCGCTGGATGATTTCCAGAACGACAACGGCCAGTTCAAAGGCCATGTTCGTTATAGCGGTGAGCGCTGGAACGCAATCAGTAATGCACCTGTCCAAGAAGGACAGCAACTTGAGGTAAGTAAGATCGACGGGCTCACCATAACGGTGGCCAAGGCGAACGCTGAGGAGAACGCGCAATGAATCTGACGGAATTGATTCCCTATGTAGTCCCCACGGTGGTGCTGCTTCTGATTTTGGGCTCCGCCATCAAAATTCTGCCCGAATACGAACGTGGCGTGGTGTTTTTCCTGGGCCGTTTCCAAGGCGTAAAGGGTCCCGGCCTGATCATTGTCATCCCGGTCATCCAGCAAATTGTGCGGGTTGATTTAAGGGTCATTACTCTGGATGTGCCCAGCCAGGACGTGATCTCACGGGATAACGTCACGGTAAGGGTGAACGCAGTGCTCTATTTCCGAGTCGTAGACCCGGAGCGGGCGATTATCCGGGTTGAGGACTTTGGCTCGGCAACCAGTCAGCTGGCACAGACGACTCTGCGCTCTGTGCTTGGCAAGCACGATCTGGACGAAATGCTGTCAGAACGGGACAAGTTAAACTCTGATATTCAGGAGATTATCGATGCCCAGACTGAGGAATGGGGCATTAAAGTGGCCAACGTCGAAATCAAGCACGTGGATCTCAACGAATCCATGATTCGCGCTATCGCCCGTCAGGCTGAAGCAGAGCGGGAGCGCCGCGCCAAGGTCATTCATGCCGAGGGCGAGCTTCAGGCCTCGAAGAAGCTGGTTGAGGCAGCAGATGTAATGTCCACCAATTCAGGCGCCATGCAGCTTCGCTACATGCAGACCCTGTCGGACATGAGCAACAACAACTCATCTACCATCGTGTTCCCGTTACCGATGGAAATGATGTCGACGTTTATGAGTAACCACCCGTCTGGGAACAAGCCACCCAAAGGTGATTAGACCTGATCGATGGCCTTTTCGACAGGCACAAAAAAGGCCGGCGGTTGCCGGCCCTTTTATTTGTCGAGACAGCCTTATTTCTGGCTGGCACGCTCGAGCATGCGCTTGGCGCGCTCGTTAGCTTCGTTTGCTGCTTTCTGAGCAGCTTTTGCAGCCGCCAGAGCCTGATCAGCAGTTTTCTGGGCGGCAGCCGCAGCGCTAGAGGCGCTGTTAGCGGTGTTCAGTGCATTGTCTGCAGTCTGCTCGGCAGACATGGCAGTTGAATTTGCTTCATCAAGAGCGTCTTGATTGGTTGATGCACAACCTGCGGTCAGTGCGGTGGCCAGTGCAAACCCTGCGATAGTGATCTTGCGCATTCTGTATTCCCCTTATTGGTCGTCTTATTTCCTGCTTTTCAGAAGTCTGTTTCGTCAGACTTCCTTTTAACGCGGGTCCGTAGGCCAGCGGCCATCGGAGTCGTCAAACAGTGTAAAACAGTCTGAATGGAAATGTTAACTAACTATACGTAAAAGTGCTTGCCGAATGACAACAAGTTAATATAGCAGTCATTCCCAGTGGGGTACGAATAGGTCGCATGAATCGGATCAGGGGAGAATTCGGATTGGAGTACCATCGCTGACCAACTGCCAGATTTCGTCCATTTCCTCGTTACTGACGGCAATGCATCCGTCGGTCCAATCCAGGCCCAGGTAGGCGAATTCCATTCCTTCCGCTTCGTTGGGCAAGCCGTGAATCATGATGCTGCCACCGGGGTTCAGTCCCCAGGCAGAAGCCAGTTCGCGATCCTTTTCGTTGGGGTAGGAGATGTGGATCGATTTGTAGAAATCGCTGTTGGGGTTGCGCCAGTCAAGGATGTACTCACCTTCAGGCGTTCTTTCATCACCTTCATACAGTTTGTGGCCGGAGGGATTATCACCAAGCCCTATGCGGTAGCTGCGTACCACCTCGTCACCCGACAACAGGTAAAGGCGCCGCTCTTTTTTACGGACAAGAACCTCGCTGACTTCCGGGTTTTCAAGTGGCCTGACGGAATCCAGCATGGCCAGCTCCGTTGCTGTGGAAGCGTGGCTAAACATCAGCAAGCTCGTAAGTAAAAGAGCGCTGATGAGGAAGCTGAGGCCTTGTTGAGTAGTGCGATATACCAACATGATTTTAATACATTAAAGTTTTTCCATGTTATAGCACAGGAATCCGATGGAGCGAACCTTCGTTTCTACGGGTTTTTGTTAACGAAGTTGTCGGTTATCCATTTTGAGACCCACTTTTGTCACCCGATCCGCTTCGGTTGCCCGGGCGACCAGAGTGACAGGGCCGAGTACGACTTTATCGCCCACAACCGGGTGACCTTTGGTGCGCCGCGCAAAGCTCTCTGCCAGTGACAGCTCCGGAGGCAGCTCGTCGAATTCTATGCCGTAGACTTGTTCCACATCCCCCAGCAAGGCGTCGCCATTGAGTACGAAATCCCCGAAGAACGCGCGCTCGGCCAGGTGGCCCGGGGTATGACGACCACTGAGTGCTCGCCCCAGTTCCGGCACCACCGCGGGTGTGGCAAACATGGCGATGACATCCCCGGTGGAAACGTCCAGGTCTGGGTTCGGCGGCAAACAGGTCCGTTTGCGAAATACGCCCGCCAGAGCGGTGTTTTCAGGAAGCCTTAGTTGTCCCAGCTTTTTGGGTGATTGCCAGGCTTCGCCTCGTAGCGGGAAGAGCATGAGTTCATGGTCTCCGGCAGCGGGTACGTCCAGGGGCAATCGCCGGTAAGGATCCTCGCCGGCCGGTACTTCGAGATTCAGTTTGCGCGCCAGTGGTGCCATGGTCGTACCCTGCACCATCAGCGACACCAGAACGGTAAAGAAGGCTACGTGAAAGATCAGCTCCGCCGAAGGCAAGTCGGCAATGACCGGAAACAGAGCCAGCACAATGGGTACGGCGCCGCGCAGGCCCACCCAGCTGATAAAGCCCAATTCCCGCCGGTTGAAACCAAAGGGCCAGAGGGTCAGTAGAACCGCGACGGGGCGAATCACGAAAATCAGTGCGAACGCCAGGATCAAACCGCCACCGGCCAGCGGCAGCAGGTCTGACGGTGTGACCAGCAACCCGAGTATCAGGAACAGACACAGCTGCGCCAGCCAGGCCAGGCCATCGTGCACCTGCAGGATCATTGGCATCATCCGCACCGGTTGATTGCCGATGATAACGCCGGTCAGGTAAATCGCCAGAAACCCGCTGCCTCCCAGCTGGTTGGTACCGGCAAACACGGCCAGTCCGGCGGCGACGACCAGCAGGGGATACAGCGAGGGCATCAGGCGAGCACGGTTGGCCAGTTGAACAATCGCATAGCCGCCCAGGACCCCGACAATGCCACCGATGCCAAACTGTTTGGCGAGCATCCACAGGGCTGATCCCCACTCAGAGACCCCACCAGCGCTGATCATAGAGACCAGCATCAGAGTCAGGAAGATTGCCATCGGATCGTTGCTGCCGGATTCGATTTCCAGCGTTGCGCTGACCCTTTCGTTCAGGTGCAAACCGCGTCCCTGAAGCAGGGAAAATACAGCGGCAGCGTCGGTGGAGGAAATGATCGCTCCGATCAGGAGCGCCGTCAGCCAGCTGAGATCGAACACCCACCAGGCCACCAACCCAGCGCCTGCGGCGGTGAGAAATACACCCAGCGTCGCCAGCACCAACGCAGGCCGCAGGCCGACACGGAAGGTTTCCGCCCGGGTGCGCATTCCGCCGTCCAGCAGAATGACGCCGAGTGCCAGATTGGCGATGGCAAAGGCAAGCTCGAAGTTGTCGAACTCCAGCCCGCCCGGGCCGTCCTCGCCCATCATCATGCCGACGATCAGGAAGATCAGCAGCACTGGCATGCCCACGCGGCTGGACAGCGGGCTTAGCAGGATGCTGATCACCAGCATCAGAGCGCCAATCAGTGTCAGGGTGGCGTCCATCGAGGCTCCGGTCAGTGCAGCTTGAGTTTGGGCTGCATGGCCCGACTGATTCGATCCATCAGCCAGATAACGCCAGTTCTGATAAGGCCGTGAAGGGCCACCTGATGCATTCGATAAAGCGACGTATAAAACAGTCGTGCAACACGCCCCTCGATATACATACTACGGCCGGACAGGTTCCCCATCAGATTCCCCACCGTGGTGTAGCGACTGAAATTGATCAGTGAACCGTGATCGTTATAGACAAATGGAACCGGGTCCTTGCCCTCTAGACGATTGCACAGGGATTTGAACAACACGTCCGCTTGCTGATGCGCGGCCTGAGCCCTGGGAGGCACAGGTTGATCCGAACCCGGCTGTGGACATTCCGCACAGTCGCCAAAAGCGAAGATCTGATGATCAGACACCGATTGCAATGTCTGCTCGACCTTGATCTGGTTGCTGCGATTGGTTTCCAGTCCTTCCAGGACCGAAAGGAAAGCAGGCGCCTTGATGCCCGCCGCCCAGATGGTCATTTCGGAGGGAAGCTCGGTCCCATCCTTCATCACAATGCTGGCTTCACTGATGCTGCTGACTGGTTGGCCAGTCAGAACTTCCACATTCTGATGTTCGAGTTCACGCCGGGCCGCATCGGATATGCGAGGTGGCAGCGCCGGAAGTATGCGGTCGGCGGCTTCGATGACTGTAATAGACACGTCGGTCGGTCGCAGGTGATTCATGCCATATACCGGCAGCTCACGGGACGCGAGTCGAAGTTCTGCGGCCAACTCCACGCCGGTGGCGCCAGCGCCAATGATGGTGATCGGCAGTTCGTGGCTCTCCCCGCTCTGGGATTCGTGGTTCTTGCTGAGAAAGGCGTTAAGCAGGCGGTTATGAAACCGACGGGCCTGCTTGAGGCTGTCCAGGAAAATGCAATGCTCCTGGGCCCCAGGGGTACCGAAATCATTGGCATTGCTGCCAACAGCGATCACCAGCGTATCGTAATGAATACGTCGCTCAGGCACCACTTCGTTCCCTTCGTCGTCCAGAAACGGAGCAATCACCACGTTGCGGCCGATCTGATCCAGATCCGCCATACGGCCCAGCTGAAACTCGTAGTGGTGTTTGCTGGCGTGCGCTCGATAGTTGATTTCATTGGCGCTGGCGTCCAGAGAGCCGGAAGCAACCTCATGCAGCAGGGGCTTCCAGACATGAGTCAGGCCGGAGTCGACCAGAGTGATCCGGGCCTTTTTCTTCTTGCCAAGTTTGTTTCCCAGCCGCGTAACCAGCTCCAGGCCGCCGGCACCACCGCCGACCACTACGATATGGTGTAGGTTTTCCATCACGGGCAGTTCCTATAAACGATTTGAACTTCAAAAGAGTCGCGCTTGTCGCCACAGCCATCAATGAGTTGCCCGGTAAGGTTCTAGCAACGCTGCCATGTCATCGGCCAGTTCCGATACCTGCTGTGCACTGGTCTCGCGCTGCGCAAAGGCGCGCAGCCCCATGATCTGGGCCTGGATCAGCCGGGCGAGTCGCTGGCAATCGGTATCCGGCATCAATTCACCCTGATCGCGTGCGCGCAACAGGGCGCTGGCGATCGACGCTTCGATACCCTGAAGAAGCTGATTGGCCTGCTCCGAGATGCTGCTATGAGTGTAGCTGGCTTCCAGCAGGGTTTTTACCAGCATACAGGCTTTGGACGGCTCCGGGCTTTCGGGATGGCAGGCATTTGCAATGTCCCGCAAGTGCTTCTGTAGACCATCGACAATGCCGCCGTCCGCTTGGAGAACTTCTTGCAGCACGGCATTTCCATCATGGGCGTAGGCATCCAGGGCTTCGCTGAATAACTGGTCCTTGCTGCCAAAGGCTGCATAGATGCTACCCGGCCTCATATCCAGCGCCTGCTCAATCTGTTTGATGGAGGTCGCGTGATAGCCGCGCGCCCAAAACAAATGGACCGCTTTGCCGAGCGCGGTCTGGCGATCATAGCGTGCGTTTCTGGCCATGGAACTGCTCACTGTGGGCAAAACTGCTTATCCTTAATGCTAACTTGAATGATCACTCAATAATAGCTAGTGTGTAACGCAAGTTCTTTCAATACATCGGTTTTCCAAGGAGAACGACATGGCAGAATTTACCCTGCACACGATCGACACGGCACCCGAAGATTCCAAGCCGCTGCTGGAAAGCTCACAGCAGGAATTTGGCATGATTCCGAACCTGCACGCCGTGATGGCGGAATCGCCGCAGGTGCTGGATGCCTACCAGAAGCTCCATCAACTGGTTCTGGACAGCAGCTTCGACAACGATGAGAAGACCGTTGTCTGGCAGACAATAAACGTCGAGAATGCCTGCCACTACTGTGTTCCGGCGCATACCGGTATTGCCAAAATGATGGAGGTGTCTGATGACATCACCAATGCGCTGAGAGACGAGACGCCGTTGCCTGAGGATCGACTGGAATCGCTGCGCGACTTCACATTGTCTGTGGTTCGCGAGCGCGGCAATGTCGATGAGCAGGCTGTAGCAAAATTTCTTGAGGCCGGGTTTACCAAACGCCAGGTACTTGAGGTCGTCCTCGCTGTATCCCAGAAGGTGTTGAGCAACTACATCAACCACCTGGCGGAAACGCCTGTCGACGAGCCCTTTAAAAGTTTCGAGTGGACCAAGAAACGCTGAGCGTTTTTCTCAGCCCAGTCGGATCACCCGCGTCATTAATCGGCGCCAGTCGATGGGTAGGGCTTTTTCCAGATCGCCCAGTCGCGGGTCTTTGCTGGCGGGCAAGTCCACCGGCTGTTTGCAGCCGAAGAGAACCGTGTTGTTGGTTTTGCTCTTGAACGCCAGGACCATCGCAAACTCGCCCTGAAGCTGCCGGAAGAAGGCACCGTTAAGATCGGGGGTGCGATGGTAGTTCAGGGCAATCCAGCCAGCATCGGACAGAACGCGGCTGCATTGTTTGATAAACTCTTTCTGAACCTGGGTCGGGCTCATCCGGTCGGCGCTGTACATGTCCGCGAGTATCAGGTTTGTGTGGTCGTCGGGCATTGATTCCAGAGCATGGCGAGCGTCGCCTGAAATCAGATTTAACCGGGGAGAGTCCGACAGGCTGAAGTACTCCCGGGCAACGTCGACCACCCGTGGACGAAGCTCCACGGCATCCACCTGACACTCGGGTAGCAAATGCAGCAATGCGTTGGCCATGATGCCGCCACCTAAGCCCAGTATGGTTGCGTGTCTGGGTGACTGGAACGCAATGGGAAGGAGCATCGCGCGGCAATATTCATGCACGGGCAGGTGCGGAAAGCGGCGATCAATTTTGCTCTGTTCAAAGATGGAATCGAAGGTCATGACCCGATGTTTGCGATAGTCGATTACCAGAATCCCTCCCATCGCATCGCGGGTGAAATGAATGATGTCGCCCTTCAATTCGCTGTCTCCAGTGTTTGCCTTATTCTATGACCTGTCATCGGTTTTCAGCGCTCGCTTGTCCGCTGGACGGTGAGCCTCTGCTTCTTGAAGGTAGCAGCTGGCGTTGCTCACAGGGCCATAGTTTTGACGTTGCGCGCCAAGGTCATGTGCATCTTTTGCCAGTACAGAATAAACGCTCCCTTCAGCCTGGCGATAGTAAAGAAATGGTCGCCGCCCGCCGCCATTTCCTGTCCACTTGTCTGTACCAGCCGATTGCCGACGCCGTAAACCGCGCGGTGCTGGCCTCAAAAGGGGACAGGCAAGACACCTTATCCTGTCTCGATGCAGGCTGTGGTGAAGGTTATTACCTGCTGTCGCTCGGGCAGGCGGCAGCCGATCGGGAGCTGTCGATGGTTGGTCTGGATATTTCCAAATGGGCCGTGCTGGCGGCCGCCAAGATCATGAAAGACGCTCAGTGGGTCGTGGGGACCAATGCCCGTTTGCCCATCCTTCCCGAATCCCTTGATCGGGTTCTGTGCTTGTTCGGGTTTCCGGTGTACGAGGAGTTCCATCGTGTGATCAAAACCGGAGGACGTCTGATTCAGGTGGATGCAGGGCCGAATCATTTGCGGGAGCTCAGGGAAATCGTTTACCCCACGCTGAAGCCAGCAAGGGAACCTGACCAGTCGGTACCAGAGGGCTTTGCGCTTGAGTCAGATGATCCACTTTCGTTCGAT
Organism: Marinobacter sp. CHS3-4; assembly: GCF_030053415.1. Taxonomy (GTDB): domain Bacteria; phylum Pseudomonadota; class Gammaproteobacteria; order Pseudomonadales; family Oleiphilaceae; genus Marinobacter. The sequence goes on along the minus strand of NZ_JASGBJ010000001.1, from coordinate 97,212 downwards.
ATCACACTGGATTCACAGCCACTCATACAAGATCTGCTGGCAATGACGCCTCACCTTTACCGAGCGTCGGTGGAGGGCCGTGAGCGCGCGCAGACGCTGGAGTCCCTGGCGGTCACTGTGGATATCCGACTACGGGTTTTTGAGCGGATCGCCACTGGATAACCCGTCTGTCGTCTAGACAAGCCCGGGATGCCGCTGTTAAAAACGTCAGACGGTCCTATAAAAGCCAACCAACAGGAGAGCAGAACAGTGAAACTCACCGTTCAAGGCGTAGAAGAAGGCAAACCGGTACCGGAGCATTTTGCATTCGGCGTTTACAACGAAGAAGACCACATGAGCTTCGGTCCCAACAAAAACCCGGAAATGACCTGGGAAGGCGCGCCTGAGGGCACTAAAAGTTTTGTTGTCATGATGTTCGATCCGGACGTGCCCAGCGTGGCTGACGACGTAAATCAGGAAGGCAAAACCGTATCCAAGGACATTCCCCGTGTGGATTTCTTTCACTGGCTGCTAGTGGATGTTCCGGCGACGACGTCCTGTATTCCGGAAGGGGAAGACAGCGACGGCGTTATTCCCAAAGGCAAGGATCAGGATGGCCCCATTGGTCGTCGCGGCATCAATAACTACACCCAGTTTCTGGCCGGCAATCCGGATATGGCCGGTACCTACGCCGGTTATGACGGCCCATGCCCGCCGTGGAACGACGAAATCATGCACCACTACCATTACGAGATTCACGCACTGGACGTGGAGAAGCTCGATGTCTCCGGGGAGTTTGATGGTGCTGCCGTGCGTGAAGCCATGAAAGGCCACGTGCTTGCCAGTGATCGAGTGACGGGTACCTATACCCTGAATCCGGACCTGTTTTGATTATCCGGTTCGAATGACTGTGCCCGGCTTCCCATGATCCCATCACCCTGGCCGCTTCGGCTGGCAACGGTAGCGGCGGTGATGTTGATCATGGCGGCGCTCTGGCTGACATTGAGTCAGCTTGGTATGCCCACCAGCCTGAAACCTGGCGATCTGGCGGGTTGGCTGAACCAACACGGCATGCTGGGCCCAGTCTTCCTCATGCTGATGATGGTGCTGGCGGTGGTCGTTGGCCCCATTCCGACATTACCGATCAGCGCCGCCTCAGGGCTTGCCTTTGGGGTGGTTACCGGCACTTTGATTGCCGCCGTGGGCGCGCTGGCCGGCGCGTTGATTGCGTTCTATGTGGCTCGGCTGCTCGGCCGTGAGGCCGTGCGGAACAAGCTGCACACCCATCCGCTGTTGGCAAAAGACGGCTCTCAACGAGTGTTGTTCTGGACCATCTTTCTGACCCGGCTGATCCCAATTTTCTCGTTTGCCCTGATCAGCTATGCGGCGGGCGTTACGGCGATCAGTGCCTGGCGATTTGCACTGGCATCCTTTCTGGGTATGTTACCGATGACCTTCGTGTTTGCAGGGCTGGGCCACACCTTTGAGCTCAACCCGGCGCTCACCGTGGCGGCAGCGGGACTTATTCTGTTGGTCATGACCGTACTGCCTTTTTTCCTGAAAAGATCCTGACCGGACGGCGTTTTAGCGTTCTTCTTTGTGGTGTAACAAAGGCAGTGATCCGGTGTCTGAAGCACTGCAACGTTCAAGTATCAGAGGTGACTATGAGGTGTTTCCGGTCTATGCGTGCCGCAATTTTTGTTTTTTTGGGTTTGTTGCCTGCACTGGCGGCGGCTGAATCCTACGAGCCTTTCGCAAAGCTGCTGCAGGATCACCTGATCGAAAAAACGCTGCCCGGCAATGGGCTGGTGACTGCGTTTGATTATCAGGCAGCCCTTGAGGATCCACAGACCACCACGCGCCTGACGGCCCAGCGGAATGCCCTGGCGAACTTCGATCCCTCGTCCCTGGATGGCCGGGAAGAGTCCATCGCTTTCTGGATAAATGCGTATAACTTTTTCATGCTCGACCAGATTCTCACTCAGCGCCCGGATGGCGAACTGGTCGGGTCCGTGTGGGACTATGGAGGCCGCATCAACCCCTTTGTCGACAGCGTATTTGACCGCAAGAACTTTACGATTGGTGGCCGTCAGTACAGCCTGAACGAGATCGAAAAAGACATTCTGCTGGGCGATGACTATCAGGCCCGGGGCTGGAAAGACGCGCGTGTTCATTTCGCCGTGAATTGTGCGTCGGTTGGTTGCCCGCCTCTGCGCAGGCAGGTCTACACGGCGAACAATGTTGAGCCGCTGCTGACGGAAAACACCCGCCGGGCGTTCAATACCGACCGGCATCTGAAGGTGGAAGGCGATACGGTCCATGTGACGGAACTGTTCAAATGGTACGAGCAGGATTTTACCGAGGCCGCCGGGACCCGTTTTGACTATATTCGTCGATGGGCCACGCCAGAGATCGCCCGTCAGATTTCGGATTCCGCGACGCTGGAGTTCATCGATTACGACTGGTCCCTGAATCGCCCGGACAATTTTCCAAATGTCGAATTTTGAGGAGCCCGAAATGAACAAGGTATGTGCAATCATCGGTGTGGGCCCGGGTAATGGTGAAGCACTCGCCCGAAAATTCAGTGACGAAGGCCATGTGGTGGTGATGTTGGCGCGCAGTGAGGCTTACCTTAAAAGCCTGGAACATACGATCCCCAACAGTCATGGCCAGGTATACGACGCCACCGATATGAGTGAAGTTGAAGCCACGTTTGCTTCCATCGAGCAGAGCTTCGGGCCAGTTTCTACCTTGCTCTATAATGCGGGCGGTGGCGTTTTCAAGTCGGCGGAAGAAGCCAGTCTGGAGGATTTTGAAGCGAACTGGCGCATCAACGTGCAAGGGTTGGTCGCGGCCACCAAAGCGGTATTGCCTCAGCTGCGCAAGCACGAGCGCGCCAATCTCATTGTGACCAGTGCGTCAGCGGCCACACGAGGCCGTGCCAATACCGCGCCTTTCGCCTCAGCCAAGGCCGCCCAGCGCAGCTTGGCCCAGTCCCTGGCACGACAGCTGGGACCGGAGAAAATCCATGTGGCCAATGTGCTGATTGATGGCGTTGTCGACCTTCCCCGAACTCGGGAAAAGCTGCCGGAAAAACCTGACGATTTCTTTGTAAAGCCTGATGCCCTCGCCGATGCGATCTGGGCCCTGTGCCAGCAAGACCCGTCTGCCTGGACGTTTGAGCTGGATATCCGACCGTTTGGAGAAACCTAGTAGCGACTGATCAAAAGGCAGTTACCTATATCTGACCAGTGACTCGATATCGCGCAGAATGGAAGTTGAGTCGGTCACGCGGGTCAGCCAGCTCAAAGGTATGCCGGTTTCTCCTCCTACCCCGTGAATGGCGGCCATAGCGGGTCCGATAATCCAGGATCGACCGCAGGAATCCCCGCCGCACTGAATGTTCGATCTGGCGGCCTCGACGAAACTATTGGCCTGACTGAGAATGTGGAAAATCACCGGCATGGCTTCGTACAGATAACAGGTGCGTCCGAAGGTGTCGCCCGCTTCTGGACCGTTCAGCGAGGCGCCTGATCGAGCTTGTTCAAGACGCGTTACGTCCGGTGCCAGGGGCATGGCGGCATCCATGGCTGAAGAAACCGACTCACCGAGAAAAAGCTGATTCAGCAGGGTTGCTGCGCACCTGGCCCAGGCGACGGCCTCGTCGCTGTGGTTGGTCACCCGGACCGCCGCTTCCGCCACCTGCAGCAGGTCGTCCTGGCCCAGATAGCAGGCGACCAGAGGCGCCAGCTTGGAAACGGCCGGCAGTTGGGTATCATCGGCGCCGCTTTCCGGTGCCAGATTCCGGTCAATGGTTTCGGCCAGATGAACGCCTGCCTGTTGGATTTCCGGCTCTTTGTACGTCAGGTTGACGGCCTCGCGAACGGGTCCCGCGAGGTCTGCGCCCGACAAGTGTCGGGTGTAGGGCAACACTTTCTGAACCAGAACGCGGCGCTGTTTGTCCGAGAGGTCGACGTTGACCGTAGCAAGGGCTTTATCGATGGCCCGGTGTTCCAGCGACGTTAGGTTTTCCAGGGTAATCCGTGTGGGGTTGTCCAGAAACCCTTGCCAGCCGCCGCCCGGGCCAAAGTAAGTACGGAAACGTCGCTGGTAGTCCCGAATCGACAACGCCCCCTGGTTAGCCAGCAGGCTGTCGGTGAGTACCCGGGTAGCCGCGGCATAATGGCTGGTATCGCCTGCTTTTTTACCACCGTGGGCAAAATAGCCAAATACCCCGTCAAAATAGTCGCCCCTGGGTTCGAGGAATTCCGGCTGGTTACCCGCAACCTCGGCGATTCTCGGGCTGTCGTACAGCCAGTGCAGGCCAAGGCTCGCGGCGTCTGCGACCCAGCCACCGGCAAGGGCATTGATCAATCGGTCATTGTGTCTGGATGCTGCCTCTTGGGCCATGTTGCTGTCTCCTGCCTGTATCTCTTTTCAATTGAGTGTAACGATTCGCTGAAAGGTTTGTCTGTCATAAGACATTGACTCTGGCCGTCCGCTGAGGGGAGGCGCACTGATGAACGTTTTACAGCCCTTGTTGGTGACACTGGTTGCTGGCCTGTTCGCGGTACTTTTCGCGACACCCCTGAGTGCCGCTGCCCAGCAGAAAAACGGATTTAATCTGGACAACGCGCTGGTCCCCGCCGACGAGGTGCTTCAAGGTGGCCCGCCACGGGACGGCATTCCCTCGATTGACCAACCCGTGTTTGTCCCACCTGCCAAGGCTACTCTGTGGCGGCAGGATGATCTGATGCTGACCTTTGATGGCACCAGTGGCAGCTATGCCTACCCGGTCGGCATACTGAACTGGCACGAAATCGTCAATCACGATCCCGATGGCAAGCCACTGCTGATCACCTTCTGCCCGCTCTGCGGCACCGGAATTGCGTTCGATCCGGTGGTCGACGGCAAGCGACTGAGCTTTGGCGTCTCCGGCCTGCTCTACAACAGCGATCTATTGATGTATGACCGCCAGACGGAATCGCTATGGTCCCAGATCGAGGGCCGCGCCATCGCCGGCCCTCTGGCGGGTAAGCGTCTGGAGCCAGTCGCGATTCGCCACGAGCGCCTGGGGCAGTGGCGGGAAAGGGTAGGCAGCAACGGCTGGGTGTTGTCTACCGATACCGGCCACAAGCGTGACTATCGCCAGTCGCCCTACGGTGAGTACGATCATTCCGAAAGGTTGTATTTTCCGGTGACCCACACCAGCCGGAAATACCATCCGAAAACCTGGGTACTGGGCTGGACGCACAACGGTGAGAGCAAAGTCTGGCCGTTTCCGGAGCTGGCTGAGCGCGATGCTCCTCTCGAAGACCGGATCGGTGGCAAGAAAGTACAGGTTCACTATGACCCGACGGTGCCTTCGGCGGAATTGCGGGATGAATCCGGCAAGCTGCTGCCCGCGACGAGGGCCTTCTGGTTTGCCTGGTACACTTTTCATCCCGAAACCCTGATCTTTGAAGCCGATTAATTTTCCATATTGATGTAATAGTTCCTGAACTCATGTGTCTCTTTACCTATCGCCTCTTTGGGCGGTAGGGCCCGAAGGTCCAATTGAAACGTCGTGATTCAGGAGAGACACCATGAACGCAATCCATCCCCTAAGAAATGCCGTTCGCATAGCCTATGAGCATCGGCGCACTACCTGGTGGTCTGCCGCGCTGGTAACCGCCCTGCTTGGAACCGGCGGCCTGGCGATCGCCGCCTGCAGCCCCTGTTCCCCCTGCAAGAACAAATGCAAGGCGGGGCAGCACTGTAAGGCAGGCTGCAAAGCAGGGTGCAATCCCTGTGCGGCCAAAAATCCCTGTGCCACTAAAAATCCATGCGCGACTAAGAACCCCTGCGCCGCCAAGGGCTGCAACCCGTGTTCCGCGGCCGGTAAGTGCGGGGCCAAGCCCAATCCCTGTGCCGCCAAAAAAGTCAGTCGGCCGTCCGGTTACCAACCCTACGAGGGCAATCCCTGCAAGCTGATGGCGCTGGGCGAAAAGCTGTTCAACGATCCCTCACTCAGCAGCAACGGCCTGACCTGCGCAACCTGTCACAACGATGGCGCCGGCTACAATGCAACGTTTGCCAATGCCTATCCGCATTCCGTAGCCATGGCCAAGAACATCTTTGGGATGAGTTCGGTTCACCTGGACGAGATGGTTCAGATCTGCATGGTTCAGCCGATGGCCTCCGAGCCCCTCGACTGGACCAGCAAGGAGCTGGCGGCGTTGACCACCTATATGGGTAAGGTGCAGAAGCAGTTGTCGGCCAACCCCTGTGCCCTCAAAGGGGGTAAATGCGGAGCCGGCAATCCGTGTGCCGGAAAAAATCCCTGTGCCACCAAGAATCCGTGCGCGGCCAAGAATCCATGTTCTGCCAAGGCGCCCAAGCGTTCCGAGAATGCGGCGGCCTGATGAGTGTGAACGTGAGATACACGCGGCTTCCGGAGGGTCCGGTGGCCGCGTCTGAAGGAGGTGAATGATCATGAAGGAGTTGCAGATTCCAGAACTGGCGACACTCAGTGACCGCCAGTTGAAGGAAAGCCTGGAGGCCGTCGCCGATATCCGCGAATGCTACCGGGTGCTGGAGAAGGGCGGGCTGAACATTGTGGGTGAAGTACTGCGGGATCAGGGCCCGTTCTATGAGATGGATCACTACCCGAAAGACGATGTGTACGACAAGGACAGCGCGTCCCAGTATTACTATCACGCCCACCGGGAAGACCAGGATGAGCATGGCCATTTTCATCTGTTCCTTCGCAACGGAGCATTGCCCGCCGACGAAGCACCACTGTTAGGACCGGCGGGGGAGGACCGGGTGGCCCACGTGGTAGCTATCTCCATGGACGCCTGGGGCTTTCCAACGGATCTGTTTTCGGTGAATCGCTGGGTTACCGACGAAAGCTGGCTTCCCGCCGAGGCCATCATTGCGTCACTGGACCGTTTCTGCATTGATCATGCCTATCCAAGCTGGCCGGTGAATCGTTGGATGAGCGCAATGGTGCGCTGTTTCCGGTTACAGATCGAGGCCCTGCTGACCCATCGTTATGCGGTGCTAGCGCGTCAGGATCCGTCCGAGCAAATGTCGGTTCTGGAGGATCGCGGGCTGGAAGTGGTGGGTTCGTTGCCGATTCACCTGGACAGCTGGGCTGACCTGCTGATTGATGAGACGACGCGACGGGCGCATCAATCCTGTTCGTCGTCTCGGGCGATGAGCGCCTGACTGATCTGCTCGTCGATCCGGCGAGCAAAATCCTCATCCAGCTGATGACTGGAATGACCGCGCATCAGTTCCAGGCTTGTGCGCAGACTGCCAATAAACGTCCGGCAATGGCCGCACATCAGCAAATGAAGTTTCACCGAAACAGTGTCCATGGGGCCTAATTCGCCGTCAATGTAATCACTGGCGATTCTGGCCAGGTCTCGACACATCAACATTCGCCTGTCTCCTGGAAGGTTTCCACCATCAGAAAGATTTTCTGTCGCGCCCGGTGGAGAAGCACTCTCAGATTAGAGGCACTGACGTCCAGAATGTTACAGACGTCGTCGGATTTATGCTGGTGGGCTTCGTAAAGCATCAACGCGGATCGCTGTGCTTCCGGCAAATGAGACAGGTGTTTATCGAGGCAGTCGCTGAGGGCACCGTTTTCCATCAGTGCCTCGGCGGATTCGTTGCTCCTGAGGCTGGGCGGTGTGGCCCAACGGCCGTTCGGAGCGAAGCGCCTGGCAAGGTCCGGGTCCAGGGATTCAGAGAAATCGGTACTGACTTCCCGCTGATGTTTTCTGAGGTAGTTTTTGGCCCGGTTGGCCACAATCCGGTGCAGCCACGTTTTCAGTCCGGAGCGGCCTTCGAATGAATGGATTGCGTTAACTACGGCTAACCAGCAGTCCTGCACCATGTCTTCGGCGGCGCCATGGTCCAGATAAAACCGCGCAACGGCCATCATGCCCGGAGTGTAAAGCCTTACTGCCATTTGAAAGTCGGCCTCGTTGGCCGCTTTGAGGCCCTCGATCAGTTGTTCTTCGTCAGTCTGATAGTTTGCAGCTTCCATTGCGTATACCTATGCCGTCGGGACGCCGTTTTTAGAGCTTCGTGATAAAGATGTTATTGGACATCTGCAGCTAGCTAACCGATGGTATGTTCATGTCTTGTATGGATAGTTCCCGAATATATGAGTAACCGCTCAAAAAATATTAGTCGCAACGAGGTGTAACATCCAGCCTCTGTCCGTGTCTTTCAGAGCAACTTGTGTCTCTTATCAACAATGGATTTTGTTATGAACCTAAAAAAGCTCATTCTTCTGCTTCTGATCGGCGCGGTAGTGGCGCTTTTCATCGGTTTTGGCGGTCCGGAACTGCTGACTCTGGAGAACCTGCAAAAGAACCAGTCATCGCTTGAGCAGTGGATCAGCCAGAACCTGCTGGTCGCCGTCCTCGGTTTCGCGGGTATTTATGTGATCGTTACCGCGCTCTCGTTGCCGGGCGCCGCGATCATGACGCTGGCGGGCGGTGCCTTTTTCGGCAATATCTACGGTTTGATGGCGGTGTCTGTGGCGTCGACCATTGGTGCATCACTGGCTTTTCTTGTGGCCCGGTTTCTGATGCGGGACACCTTGAAAAACAAGTACGCCGAAACCGTGGCGAAAATGGACCGTGGCATCCAGAAAGACGGGGCGTTCTATCTCGCCACCTTGCGGCTGGTGCCAGTGTTTCCCTTCTTTCTGATCAATCTGGCCATGGGCCTGACGGCGATGAAGCTGAAAACCTACGCGCTGGTAAGCTGGGCAGCGATGCTGCCAGGCACCTTTGTGTATGTGAACGCCGGTACCCAGCTTGCCCAGATTGAATCGACTGGAGATATTCTCTCTGCAGATCTGCTGCTGTCGTTTGCCCTGCTTGGGCTGTTCCCGCTGATCGCCAAGTTCATTGTTGGCTTTATCCGCAAGCGTCGGGTCTATGCCGGTTGGCAGAAACCCAGCTCGTTTGACTACAACCTGCTGGTGATCGGCGGCGGCTCAGCCGGACTGGTGTCCGCCTACATCGCGGCAGCCGTCAAGGCGAAGGTGGCGTTGATCGAGCGCGACAAAATGGGCGGCGACTGCCTGAATACCGGCTGTGTACCCTCCAAGGCGCTGATTCGCAGTGCCAAGGCGGCGGACACCATGCGCCATGGCAACCGCTATGGTCTGGAATCGGTACCGGTTAAAGGCTCCTTTGCCAAGATCATGGGTCGGGTGAAGGAAGTCATTGCCAAAGTAGAGCCCCACGATTCGCCCGAACGTTACCGCAGCCTGGGCGTGGACTGCATCTCTGGCACCGCCAGTTTCGTATCTCCCTGGGAGCTGGAAGTGGTTCATAACGATGGCCGCACCGAGCGCCTGACGGCAAAGAGCATTGTGGTGGCAACCGGCGGCAAACCGGCAGTACCGCCGATTCCCGGGTTAGCGGACATGGAGCCGCTGACATCGGACAATCTGTGGGATCTTGAGGAACAGCCAGAGCGCTTGCTGGTGTTGGGTGGCGGCCCGATTGGATCAGAGCTCGCGCATGCGTTCCAACGGCTGGGCAGTCAGGTCACTCAGGTGGAAATGGGCGATCGCCTGCTGGCCAAGGAAGACACCGATGTGTCGGAACTGATTCGGGCGCGGTTTGAGGAAGATGGTATCGACGTGCGCCTCAAGCACGCGGCGAAAGAATTTGCGATTGAGAATGATGAAAAAGTGGTTTACTGCGATCACAACGGCGAGCGGGTTCGAATCGCTTTTGATCGGGTGCTGGTCGCCGTAGGTCGCGCGGCGCGCACAGAAGGCCTGGGCCTAGACAAAATCGGCATTGAAACCCTGCGCAACGGCACGGTACCGGTGGAAGAAGACATGAGCCTGCGGTTCCCCAATATCTTTGCCTGCGGCGATGTGGCCGGACCTTACCAGTTTACCCACGCGGCGGCGCATCAGGCGTGGTATGCGGCAGTGAACGGACTGTTCGGCCAGTTCAAACGGTTTGCGGTGGACTATCGGGTGATGCCCTGGGTGACCTTCACCTCTCCAGAAGTGGCTCGTGTCGGGCTGAGTGAGGCAGAAGCCCAGGAAAAGGGCGTGGCCTATGAAGTTACCAAATACGGTCTGGACGATCTGGACCGCGCCATTGCCGAAAGCGAGGACTATGGTTTCATCAAAGTGCTGACCCCGCCCGGCAAAGACAAGATTCTGGGGGCGGTGGTTGTCGGTACCCATGCAGGCGAGATTCTGGCGGAATTTACCCTGGCCATGAAGCACGGTCTGGGTCTGAACAAGATCCTCGGTACCATTCACCCCTATCCGACCTGGAACGAGTCGGCGAAGTTCGCCGCGGGTGAATGGAAGCGCGCCAACGCCCCGCAGGGCATTCTCCGGCTGCTGGAAAAGCTGCACGCCTGGCAGCGTGGCGGCCGGGCTGACCGGGAATCGGCAATCGAACGTACAACCTGAAAATGACTGAATTGACGAATTAACGGAGCATCTATGCCCCTGACCCAAACGGCAGAAAAGCGCATACCGACGGTGGAAGTTCTGGAACCGAGGGCCCGCGATAGCTGGACGCATACCCGCAACGGCGACCCGCGTGGTTACATCGATTCCGACAAGCTGAAAGAGCTCTGGATTCATACCGGCACCGCCTGCAACCTGGCCTGCCCCTTCTGTCTGGAGGGCTCGCATCCGGGTGACGGCCGTATTCCGGGTATGAAGTTGAGTGATGTGAAACCTTTCATTCATGAAGCGCTGGACATGGGCGTGGAGCAGTTCTCGTTCACCGGCGGCGAGCCGTTCGTGATACGGGATTTTGTCAACATCCTGAATTACGCCAGTCAGCACCGGCCCTGTTTTGTGCTGACCAACGCCACCGATCCCTTGTTGAAGCGCAAGCACCAGGTCACACCCTTGCTGGACAATCCCTTTCCGATCCATTGGCGGGTGAGCCTGGATTTCCCGGATCGCGCCCGACACGACGTGGATCGTGGCGAAGGAAGTTTCGATAAGGCGCTGGAAGGCATCCGCTGGCTGGTGGATCAGGGCTTTGAAGTCTCCATTGCGCGGCAGACTGATCAGAACGAGATCCCCGCGGAAGTGGAAGCGAAATTCCGCGACATCTTCCGCGAGTGGGGTATCCCGGAGACACTGGCCTTCACCGCGTTTCCTGATCTGGGCACGCCCGGCTCTGAAGACGGCAGCCCGGAGATTACCGAAGGCTGCATGGAGAAGTATCCGACCAGAGAATCGCGGTCGCATTTCATGTGTACCTACACGCGAATGCTGGTGAAACGGGATGACCAGGTGCGGGTTTATGCCTGCACGCTGGTGGACGACGATCCGCAGTATGACCTTGGCGGCACGTTGGCCGAGAGCATGGACGAGCGGATTATGTTGCGGCATCACCGGTGTTTTGCCTGTTATCGCTTTGGGGCGAGTTGTTCGGCGCCTTCCTAGTTTTGGTGGGGGCCTTGTAGGACTGGTTGCTGGGGGTTGGCGGCCTGGGGATGGGGGTTTATTTCCTTGGGAAAAAGAACTCGCTTCGCTCAGACACCTTTTTCCTGGCGGAAATAAACCCCCATCCCCAGACCGCGGTAAGCCAGTGCTATTCGTTGGTTGAAGACACACGGCAAAAGACAAAAGACTTAATGGCGTTTTGAAGGCGCCTGTATAGCCGGGGACGGCATAGGGAGAGGTTAAGCAAGGGGCGGTGGATTGGGTGTCAAAAAATGTGGCGCGCCAGGGAAGGCGCGCCTCAAGCCCCCATGGATGGGCTCGTAAGCGGTTTTTTGACACCCGATCCATCGACCCGGAACTCCCAAGCTAGCAGTAACCAAGCAAACCCCGGAACAAAAAAGAAGAGGAAACCAAAACAATGAATTTCACGGAAGCCTCCCTGTTCTGGGGATTCCTGGTGGTCTACGGCGTGGTGATGTACCTGCTGTCGCCCAAGAGCAAGAACGCCAACTCGTTCTACAAAGGTGCGGATGATCAGGGCAACCCGGTAGGTCAGTGGTCACTCACTGCCAGTATTTTTATAAGCTGGATCTTTGCCAAGTCGGTGACCAATGCGGCGAACCTGGGCGCTGCCTACGGCGTGACCGGTGGTCTGGCTTATGCCAGCTACTGGCTGTCGATTCCGGTGGCGGGGTACATCATCTACCTGATTCGCACGCAAACCGGCGCCAGAAGCCTGCAGGATTTTCTGACGTCGCGTTTTGGCCGGCTTGCCGGCCTGGCCTTTGCGGCGGCGATTCTGATTCGTCTGTACAACGAAGTCTGGAGTAACACCGCTGTGGTGGGTGGCTATTTCGGATTGCCGGGCGAGTGGGAATATTATTCTGCAGCAATGCTGTTCACCGTGTTTACGCTTGCCTATAGCCTGAAAGGCGGCTTGCGGTCGTCGATTTTCACCGATGTGATTCAGGCCGTGGTGTTTGTGTTCTTTGTGGGCGCTGTACTGTTTCTGATCGTGCCAGCGAACGACACCAGTGCATTGCTGAGCAATGGTGAATTCAGGCTCGATGCCGGATTTGACCTGTTACTGGTCGCCCTTTTGCAGATGTTCAGCTACCCCTTCCACGACCCTGTACTGACCGATCGTGGCTTTGTGAACAAAGAAAAAACCATGCTCAAGAGCTTTGTGGTGGCGGGTCTGCTCGGGTTCGTGGCGGTGTTCATCTTCAGTCTGGTGGGCGTGCATGCGCGCCTGAACGGCATTGAAGCCATGGGCAATGCGCCGGCGGCTGTCGGCCAGTCGCTGGGCCTGGCGGCACTGTTCTTTATGAGTGTGGTGATGATGACCTCCGCAGGATCCACGCTGGATTCGACGTTCAGCTCCCTTGCCAAGTCGTTGGCGGTGGATCTGCCGCAACTGGCCAAGCGTGCAAAAGACCGCCTGCCAAGTGTGCGTGTGGGCGCGATCATTATGATCGTATTTGCGCTGCTGGGTAATCTGCCGATGTTTGCGGGTACCGATATCCTCAAGGCCACCACCATCTCCGGCACGATGGTGATGGGTTTGGCGCCGGTGTTCCTGTTCTACGGATTTACCCGCTGGTCGCCCTGGAGTTTTCATCTCAGCTTTTGGACCGGCCTGGCTCTCGGGGTCTTGCTGGCCGCGGGCCTGATTCCGGCAAGCTGGGCCATTGGTGAAGGAAAGTACGCCATGCTGCTGGGGGTCAATGCCTACGGCTTCCTGATCTGTACAGCCGGTTTCTTTGTACCCTTGGTGATGCGGCGTGTGTCAGGGCGTTCGATGGCCGCAGGCGAAGCATAAACGCACACCTATTGAGAGACTCAAGATGTCTGAAGGCCGAAGTTGCCCACTGGCTTATCGCTACAATCCTGAAACACTCTGCTCGGAACCAGAGTCAGTGCATGCCGACGTGCTATACGTGATCGGCGGGCTCTACGGCAACCTCTGCGCACTGGATGAAATCGAGCGAATGGCGCAGGAGGAGGAAAGTCAGGGTCGCTCGGTGGCGTTGGTGTTCAATGGTGACTTCAACTGGTTTAACGCCAGTGACTCCCTTTTTCGCGAAGTGAACGAGCGGGTGCTGAAGCATCGGGTCAGCCTGGGTAATGTGGATTATGAGCTGGCGAACCCCAATGACGGCGCCGGATGCGGCTGCGCCTACCCCGATTTTGTGGATCAGGGGGTGGTCGAGCGTTCCAATTTGATGATGGAGCGTCTTCAGGAAGTGGCCAGTCGGCATCCGGATATCCAGTCCAGACTGACAGATTTGCCGAGATATCGCTGCTTGATATTTGGAGGCCTAAAGATTCTGGTGCTTCATGGCGACCCTGAGTCTCTGGCGGGTTGGGGGCTGGCCTACGAAGCCTTTGCGGAAGGGAATGCGTCAGAGCTGGATGACTGGTTCGGTCAATGCGATGCCGATGTCATAACCTGTACCCACACCTGCCTGCCAGTGCTGTGGTCGGGGCAGGCCGCTGGCAGGCCAAGGGCTGTGGCCAACAACGGGGCGTCGGGCATGGGTAATTTGCAATCTGACCCAGCTGGCCTGGTAACCAGGCTGGCGCTTGAGGCACCGGATCGCCCCATCATTGGCGCCATTGAGCATCTTGGCCTTCACATATCGTTGTTACCCGTGGCTTTCGACCTGCAGGCGTGGCTGACGATGTTTGATCAGCTTTGGCCCGCAGGATCGCCGGCTGCAATCTCCTACCGGAATCGACTGAGTTCCGGCACCTCCTTGAATTCGGCGGATGTTCGCTTTCCTCGCCAGTAAAACATCATCTTTTCTGGAAAACGGTACAGGCCGGTCTATTCTGATAATAGACACTGATACCGGAATGAGCGGACGTGGGCCTCACTTGATAAATATTTTGTGGTCTATATAATTCTCCCCTAACTTTTACAGCGATCCAATCACGACATGACCTCAGACAGCTCGAATACCACCGCCATCGTTTTACGCCCACCGGTCAAGGACGATGGCTATCGACTGCATCAGCTGGTGGCTGAGTGCCCACCGCTGGACCCCAATTCCATTTACTGCAACCTGCTGCAGTGCAGCCACTTTGCTGCAACTGGCGTTGCGGCTGAGAAAGACGGCGATCTGGTTGGTTTCATATCCGGTTATATCCCGCCCCAACAACCGGAGACTGTTTTTGTGTGGCAGGTGGCCGTTCATGCACGGGGTCGCGGTGCAGGTCTGGCCAAGAGAATGCTGAAAGACATTGTGGCCCGCGATGCCTGTCGCGATGTGACTCACATGGAGACCACCATTACCGAGGATAACGAAGCATCCTGGGCCTTGTTCCGATCTTTCGCCCGGGATATGGGGGCCGAACTGACCTACCACGAGCACTTTGAAAAAGAGGCTCATTTTGGTGGCCACCACGACTCCGAGTTTTTACTCCGGATCGGTCCGTTTACCAAACCGGCCTAAGCGTTACCCCGTATAGAAATGCTAAACTCAGCAGACAAAAACACGGTAAAACGGTGTTTTCGACTTCTGCAAAGATCAAAGATACTGATGGAAAGATTATGAGCAGCCAACAGCACACCGTGGAGAAAATCGGCGGCACCTCAATGAGTAACTACGAGGCGGTCCGCGATAACATCATCATCGGTGACCGTGAAAAAGACGATCTGTACCAGCGAATCTTTGTGGTCTCGGCTTACGGTGGCGTCACCGACGAACTTCTGGAGCACAAGAAAACCGGCGAACCCGGTGTTTATGCCCTGTTTGCCGATGCTGAATCCGATTGGGCCTGGGGCGATGACCTCACCAAGCTGGTCAAGTTCCTGACCGACAAGAACAGCGAACTGTTCCAGGATCCCATGTTGAAGCAGCAGGCAGACCAGTTCATTACCGACCGCATTGAAGGCGTTCGTGGTTGCCTGATTGACCTGCAGCGGCTTTGCTCCTACGGGCAGTTCCAGCTGGAAGAGCACCTGCTGACTGTCCGTGAAATGCTGGCCGGTATTGGTGAGGCACACAGTGCGTTCAACACAGCACTGAAACTCCAGCAGGAAGGCATCAACGCTCGTTTTGTGGATCTGACCGGTTGGCGAGATGCTGAACTTCTGCCACTGGATGAAAAGCTCAAGCAGGCTTTTGACGCGGTAGACCTTACCCGCGAACTCCCGATCGTGACTGGCTATGCCCAGTGTCAGGAAGGCCTGATGCGGACTTTCGATCGTGGTTACAGCGAAATGACCTTCAGCCGGGTGGCGGTGATTACGGACGCATGCGAAGCCATTATCCACAAGGAATACCACCTGAGTTCGGCAGATCCCAAGATCGTGGGCGCTGACAAGGTCGTGCCTCTGGGACGTACGAATTACGACGTTGCTGACCAACTGGCCAATCTCGGTATGGAGGCGATCCACCCCAAGGCCGGTAAAGGACTGCGGCAGAAAGAGGTGCCACTGCGCGTGATGAACACGTTTGAGCCGGAGCACACAGGCACCTTGATTACCGCCGACTACGTGAGTGAGAAGCCTCAGGTGGAAATCATCGCCGGCGCGAAGGGCATCTTTGCGATCGAAGTATTTGATCAGGATATGCAGGGCGAGCCTGGCTCTGACAGGCGCATCCTGGATGTACTGAGTCGCTACAAGGTGCGATTTGTGTCAAAGGATACCAATGCCAACACCATCACCCACTACGTGGACAGCACGCTGAAGCACGTCAAGCGAGTGGTGAAGATGTTGAAAGAGGAATTCCCCAACGCTGAGATCAACACTCGCAAGGTGGCACTGGTTTCAGCCATTGGCAGCGATATGAAAGTGCCTGGCATTCTCGCCCGCTCTGTAAAATCGCTGGCGGATGAAGATATCAGCATCCTGGCCATGCATCAGTGTATGCGTCAGGTGGATATGCAGTTCGTGGTAGATGAGGATGATTACGAGAAGGCCATCGTCGCACTTCACGGTGTTCTGATTGAGCCTCACAACCACGAGTACGCAATTGTAGCCGCCTGATAGAGGTCATTGACGGGGCCTATTCCGTTTAATCAATCCAGCTCAGTGACGATCACGTATCTCTTAAACACATACGTGATCGGAACCTGAGCTATGAGTGATATACAGAGCCTGGCGCCGTCTCCGACACATGCCCACGCCGGCGAATCCGAATCACTGGTTGGGCTGTACTTCAGGGATGCGTCCCGCTATCAACTGTTGACCGATGCGGCGGAAAAAAAGCTGTCACGTCGTCTCTCCTTCTGTTACCGGATAATCTCTGGTGAACTGGCTTTGCCCTCTGATACGCCGCAAACCTACCGTGAGGTAATCGGCAGTCTCGGGGATGCCTGTGCGTTCTCGACTCGTTGCCGTCGTGCCTATCACCTTGCGTCTGCAAGTCGCCGCATTCTGATTCAGAGCAATCTCAGGCTGGCCGTTCATATCGCTCGCCGGTATGCCAATCGCGGCATCCCGATGACCGACATTATTCAGGACGCCAACGTGGGGCTGATCAAGGCCGTTGAGCGTTTCGACCCCACGAAAGGCTTTCGTTTTTCTACCTATGCTTACTGGTGGATCAGCGAGGAAGTAAAACGCTGCATGAAGCGTGGTACTCGTCTGGTTCACACGCCAGAAAATGTGGTGGACGAAATTCGTCTGTTGCAGAAAGCGTCTCTGGCGCTTCATAAAACGCTGGGCCGAATGCCTTCTCAGTCAGAGCTTGCGGAGGAAATTGAAGTCTCGCCTTCGCGTGTCGGAGAGCTGCGTGCACTGGCTATTTCCGAATTGTCAGTGGATTCGCCGGTTTCCTCCGGGGCAGACATGACCCTTGGCGACAGCCTGAGTGCTTCGGATCATTCCGCTCCGGATCACGATATGGCGGATCGTGATCGTAAAAGAACGTTGGCGGCATTGTTGTCAGAGCTGAATGAACGGGAAAAGGACGTTTTATCACGTCGTTTCGGTATTGGTCTGCCAGAACCGGAAACCCTTCAGGTTATTTCTGACGATCTGGGAATCAGCCGGGAACGAGTGCGCCAGATTGAAAAGGGCGCGCTCCGAAAACTGCAGGAACGCTATGGTGATTTAGAAGAAGCTATGGAGTGATAACGACCGGACAATAAGTGGGCTTCAGTTGTAAAAAACGACAAAGCCCGCTGCCAGTTGGCACAACAGAACAACCATCGTTAAGCCCATCCTGAGTTGCAGGTACCAATGCGGCCAATAGTCGCGCATCCAGCGTGCATCGACAATGTAGAGTCCCAGGTAGGCCAATGAATAGACAATGGCTTGTCCGGTAACAGGAAGGAGAAGACCCAGACCGGCCGTCAGGAAAAACACCTGGCTAAGCAACATCGTGACCAGCGGTGACAGAGGATAACAACGATTGTCCAGTTGCATGGCGAGTGGCCAGTAAATGCCGGCCATGAAGGCGAGGATGCCAGCACTGTAAAGATAGAAATAGTGCAACACCAGATCGTTGTTCTGGGGCATCACGAAAAAGGAAATGATGGCCGTTATAAATGGGATGAGGCCACCGATGCCGACGAGAATCGCCAGTCTGGCGACAGCAATCATGTATTCTGCCCCTGCACCCTGATCCGCATGGGTTCTATTTCCGACGGTTGCATACCGACCATTTCATGATAAGCAGAAGGGTGAACCACATCTGTCGCTGTAATTCGGATTGCACCCAGCGTGTCCTGCACTTGCCAGCTACTGCGAAACAGGCATGTTTTGCCGTCGGAATCGGACAGAAGAAAGTAGTCGCCGCCGATGAGGAGCCGCGCCATATACTGCTGACCCTCGAGAGATAAAATCTCCAGAAGATCAATGGTGAGGTCCGATGTTCGCTTGAGCTCGTCTAGGGTAATTCGCACAATCAACTCCCGGAAAGTGTGCAGCCTCAGGAGTTACGACCGATGGATTGCCAAGGATCAGTCGGCGATGGAATTAATTTGCCAAAGCCTGGCATGCGGCGTGGCGGGGGCAATCCACAAGGTGATCGTTCACCATACCCGTCGCCTGCATAAAGGCGTAGACGATGGTCGGCCCGACAAAATTGAAACCGGCCTTTTTCAGGGCGCGGGACATGGCTTCGGCTTCCGGTGTGTAAACCGGGACTTCCTCAAACACTTTCCAGTGGTTCTGCACGGGCTGCCCGCCCACGAATGACCACAGAAATTGACTGAACGATGTGCCGTCAGACGTTAACTGCAGGAAGCTGCGCGCATTTCGGATGATGGAATTCACTTTCAGTCGATTGCGGATAATTCCTGGATTCTGTAACAGCGACTCGATTTTATCTTCGTCGTAGCGGGCGATTTTATGCGGATCGAATTGATCATAAGCCTCTCGGTAGGAGGCCTGTTTTTTCAGAATGGTGATCCAGCTCAGTCCGGCCTGCTGGCCGTCCAGACATAGCTTTTCAAATAATGCCAGCTCGTCGTATTCCGGCACGCCCCAGACGTTGTCATGGTATTCCACGTAAATTGGGTCGTCTCCGCACCAGGGACACCGTTGTTCCTTCATTCTTCCCCCTCTGGCCTGTTAAGGGTTGCTGTAAGTCTGACAGTGAATGGGAGTGTGAAAGTACCATTCAACTGCGATCTGGCGATCATCAGCGCCGTCGTCGAAAGTATCGGAGAACTCTGGCAGCGCAATCCGATGGCCGTTTGGCGGTTGGTCACCCTGATACACGACGGCGACCAGATGTTCGCCACAATGGCCAAGAGAGGCTTGCCAGGCCTCACCCGGTCGGTCACCGGTCAGAGAGAAATTCCGGCCAACGCTCAAAGTCTGCAGGTTGTCGGCAATTCCCCGCCCGGTTGCCTTCAACCAGGCTTCTTTCAATGTCCAGACCTTCAGAAAGGCCTGATCATCGTTGGCTTCCAACAACCAGGTATGCTCTGTGGGTGCAAACCAGCGGGCGCTGACTTTCCGCCAGCGAGGGCGCCGCGTCAGTGGCTCCAGATCCAGCCCGATCGCACTGCCACCGTAAATTGCGCAACCGGCCAGCCCCTGGCTGTGGCTGATGGACAGTTGCCAACCGGGCGGTTGGGAGGACGCTCTGACTTTTCCAGGCGCCGGGCAACACCGCTCGGCGGGTTGGCCGGAAGCTTCGGCCAGTGCCCGACGGACAAGCCAGCGGCTGGCCAGGAATTCCCTGCCAGACTGATGGTTCAACCTGCACAGTTTCTGGCTTTCCTCTTCCGTCAGCCAGAAAGGCGCAAACGCCGGCTCGAAAGTACTGGCACAAAGCCAGACAGCCGGTGCTGATTCAGGGCTGGAGGCGTTCAATGGTCCACCCGTCGCCGTCGCGGACATACTCAAACCGATCGTGAAGCCGGCTTGGCCGACCCTGCCAGAACTCGATGCGTTCGGGAATCACGCGGTAGCCGCCCCAAAAATCGGGCAGTGGTACCTCGCCCTTGCTGAATTTGCGTTTCATTTCAGCCACCTTCTGCTCCAGCAAGCCACGCGAGGTGATCGCTTTGCTTTGCTCGGATACCCAGGCACCAATCTGGCTGCCCCGCGGTCGGGAAGCGAAATATCTGAGGGATTCGGTTTTGCTGACTTTCTCCACGGCGCCCTGAATTTTCACCTGTCGGTTCAGGTCCAACCAGGGAAACAGAAGAGCCGCCCGCGGGTTGTCCGCCATTTCCGCGGCTTTGCGGCTGCCGTAGTTGGTGTAGAACACGAAGCCGCTATCGTCGAAGTATTTGAGCAAAACCGTCCGAACATCCGGCAGGCCATCCTTACCGGCCGTCGCGAGTGACATCGCGTTTGGTTCAAGCAGACCGCCACGGCGGGCGTCTTCGAACCAGCGCTCAAACTGGCGGACGGGGTTGTTGTCCAGTGATTCCCGGTTCAGCCCGTTACTTTCGAAATCACGCCGCATATCGCCGATGTCCAAAGCTATTGTCCTTTTCGTCAATCAATGCAGGTAAGAGTCTGTGTCAGGGTATCCAGTTCAAGGAATATTGTCAGTCTTTCCTTTCAGCGCCCTGCGGTTACAAAAGATTGCATTTCTCTGTGCAACCTCCGGCGACATATCCACGTATTTGCTCAGTAACTTGATCAGACAAGCTTCTTATTCAGACACAAACTGACGGCGGAGATCCTAACATGCTGGAAAATTACGACCTTTCTCTGGTGGCTGCATCTTATGTAGTTGCCGTTTTTGCGGCATACACCGCTCTGTACTTCGGGGCCAGGTTAACCGATGCGTCGGGTAACGAAAGAACGATATGGTTGGGGGTTGGCGCCCTGGCGATGGGCACCGGCGTGTGGACCATGCACTTCGTAGGTATGCGTGCCAGCCCGATGATGGCGGAAATGACCTACGGTGCAGGGCTGACCGCAATTTCATGGGTCGCTGCCTTGATTGCATCCGGCATTGCGCTCCACCTGATTGGTCGTGACGAACTCAAGATGCGGACGCTGTTGATTGCCAGCGTTGCGATGGGCGCAGGCATTGTGGCCATGCATTATTTGGGCATGTACGCGATGAATATGTCGCTTCCGCCTGTGTTTGATGTGGTTTGGCTATCGATTTCCGTTTTGATCGCGCTGGGGGCGTCTGGTGCTGCCCTGGCGATCTGCCGTTGGGTCCGGCAGGAGCAAGGAAGCAAAGCTGTAGTCCTTCAGTTTGTGTCGGCGCTGGTTATGGCCGCAGCGATCTGTGGCATGCATTACACCGGTATGCTTGGCATGTTCTATTCAGAGGCTGCGTCACCTGCGGCAGATAATCTGTTACACGGTGACTATCTGGGTCTGCCACTGGCGGTCCTTTGCATCACCTTGTTGTCAGTCGCGATTTTCGTGACCGGTATGGATATCAACAGCCGGCGAATCGCGAGGATTCAGCAGGAAGAGGAAGCCAAATGGGTGACTTCGGCTGCATTCCAGGATGCCAGTACCGGTCTGGCCAACCGTTCAGGCCTGGAACAGCAGGTGCTTGAAGCAATCGCATCGGAAACCGGCCCGGATTCATTCGCGCTCATCTATCTCGACATTGCCAATTATCGGGAAATGTCGGTCAGTCAGGGCGCGAAGACGGTCGAGAAGACGGTCTGCTTTATCGCCGACAAGATCAAGGACTGCCTGAGCGAGGGGGTCTTGCTATCGCGTTACTCCAATAGCTCTTTCATGGTTCTGGTGCCGACCCCCCAAAATGATGATCACCAGTTTATGTTCAGGCGCCTGAGACAGCTGGAAAATCTCGAGACAGGCGGTGGTCAACCTGTATTGTGGCGCGCAGGTCAGTCCCTTTATCCGGATTCCGGGCATTCCAGCCGCCGGCTGATTCGTGCGGCCATGGTCAACCAGTCGCTGTCCGTGGTTGGTTCCTTTGACAATCTGGCTCAGGATCCGAACCTGATTCGCACAGGTTCTTGATCAGCACGGCTGACAAACCTGTCCTCTGCGGACTATCCTGTATTTCATAACAAAGGCTCCAGATGGAGCCTTTTCTTTATTTGTGGCAGGGAGCATCCGGTTTTGGTCCGCAAGCTTTCAATTGGTGTTGTCATTCTGGTCGCGCTTTACGCGCTGGCTGGTTTTGTGGTTTTGCCTTGGTGGCTGGAACGCACGATTCCTGAACGGCTGGCCCAGCACATGGGCTGGGAAGGCTCGGTCGAAGACGTCAAGGTAAACCCCTTTGCCATGAGCATTGAGGCGCTGGGCCTGACGGCCCGCGATGGCGACGGAGAACCGGTATTGAGTTTCGACCGGTTATACGTGAATCTGGGCGTTTTGCGGTTGGCAACCGGCGTGATTGCTCTGCAGGATCTGGAGCTGGCGTCGCCTTTTGCCCGTCTCGATTTGCGAGACGATTACAGCGTCAACTTCGCCCGTGACTGGCAGGCTAATAACCCGGCGACGGATGAAGTTCCCGAAGCCGAGCCAGGTTCCGAAGCAGCTGAGCCATCCAAGTTGGTTCTCGATCGCATCCGGATTATTGGCGGCGAAGTTCTGTTCCGGGACTTCAGTCGTCCCGACGCGGAAGAATTTCAGATCGCGCCGCTGGATCTTGCGCTGAATGATCTGGCCACCTGGCCCCGGGAAGGCAGCCAGAGTGACTATTCCCTGCAGGCAGCCATTGGCAATCAAACCGTCGAGTGGGACGGCAATCTGACCATAGCGCCCTTCGCCTCTGACGGTTATCTCCGCATTTCAGACATCAGTTACACCACGCTGGCCCATTTCCTGGGGCCATTTCTGCCTTATTCACTCCGTGACGGCAATCTGAGTGTCAGCTCCAGCTATGAAATGCGCTCGGGTGAACAGTTCGCACTGTCGACCTCGGATGGTGAGGTCACCATGACAGGTCTGGCGCTGGCAGAAACAGCGGACAGTGAAACCGATCTACTGAAAGTCGCCCGTGTCCACCTGCCCGCGGTGATGTTTGATCTGATCGGCCGCGAGCTTTCCGTCGGGCGGGTTGCGCTGGACGATTTCCAGATGGAGCTTGAGCGGGATCCACAGGGCTCGCTGAATGTTGTTCGGCCTCTGGGCACGGCGGAGCCAGCGGATACCGAGGGAGCGGACACGACTGATGATGGCGCGCCCGACCCCACTCAACAGTCACCTTTTCGATGGTCAGTGGCGGGTGTGGAGCTGAAGAATGGCTCCGTTAACTGGTTGGACAATCAGCCGTCGACTTCCGCCAATCTGAGCCTTCAACAGCTCAACCTGACGCTAGGCCGCCTGTCTGATCAGCTTGCCGAGCCAGTAGACTATGAAGCGGACATGAGGTTGGCAAACGGCGGGAGGATGTCATTCAGGGGGCAAACCACTCCGCAGCCCTTCACGCTCGAGGCAGGCATCAGCCTGAACGATTTGAACCTGGCACAAATCGATCCTTACCTGGGAGACATAACCAACCTCACACTCCGTGACGGGCTGCTGACCGTGGACGGAAATCTGAATCTCGATAATCAGGAATCGCCCCTGACCGGGACATTCAGCGGCACGGCTCAGGTAGCTTCCCTGGATCTGGGAATGACCGATTCCGGCGGCCCGCTGTTGGCCTGGCGGAACATGAGACTGGAGCCGCTGGAATACAATATTGCCCCAGCTCGGCTGGAAATTGGCACCCTCACCCTGTCAAACCCCAACATTAATGTGGTTCGCGAGCAGAGTGGCCAGCACAATTTCGCCCGTATCCTTCCGGAGTCGGCATCCAACGCGGATGTGACCGAGCCGACCCAAGTCGAGGTACAGACGGAGGAAGGGCTGATTTTCCGAATTGGTCAGATTTTGCTGGAAGACGGGGAAGTGTCCTATGCTAATCGCACTCTGAATCCGGTTTTTTCAACTCGGCTCGACCGTCTGAACGGCTCTGTTTCCGGTTTGAGCAACGTGTCGCCTCAGCAAGGAAAGGTGGCCATTCAAGGTCGAGTGGGCGACGTTGCCAGCCTTAAATTTGATGGCTCCATTGGCACGTTGGGCACGGAAGACGTAAGCGACCTGAAACTGATCGTTGACGACATCTCCTTACCTGCTCTGTCGCCTTACCTGGGCCAGTACCTGGGCTACGCCATCGAAAGCGGCAAACTGGATCTGGACCTCAACTACAAACTGGCTGGCTCCAGGATCGACGCGGACAACCACATTTTGCTGGACCGCATGGAGCTTGGCGACACGGTAGACAGTGAACAGGCAGTCAATGCGCCGGTGAAGCTGGGCTTGGCGCTGTTGAGAGATACCAGAGGTCTGATAGACATCGACCTGCCGATTGAAGGTGATCTGGACGACCCCCAGTTTCGGATCGGTCCGGTGGTGATGAGAACGTTTGTAAACCTGATCGCAAAAGCCGCCACATCGCCTTTCAGTATGCTGGGGTCTCTGGCGGAAATGACCGGCCTGACCGGAGAAGAGCTCGGGTATGTCAGTTTCCAGCCAGGCAGGGCGAAGCTGGCACCGGGAGACCTTGAAAAGCTGGAGGTGCTGTCTGACGCACTGGCTGAGCGACCCTCGTTGCTGTTGAAGGTGCGTGGAGCAGTATCACCAGAGACTGATGGCGGTTTCCTGCGCAGGCAGGCTTTGGCCGAGCAGCTCTCCATCAGTGAACTGCCGTCGGCCGCAGACCGAATTGCCCGTCTTGAAAGCCGCTACCAGGCTGCCGGGTTCGAGCAATCCCTGGCGGCGTATCGTGAAGAAGTCGCGGGTTCTGCAAATATGGAACCTGACGAACAGGCCTGGGAAGCAGCGTTGGTGAACCGTCTGCTATCGACGGTTGAGCTCAGGCCCGAGAGATTGGCAGACCTCGCCCGCGAGCGAGGCGTTGTCCTCAGCACGACATTGCAGGAAGAGTTTGACGTGTCGGATGACCAGTTGTTCCTCTTGGAGCCCCTGCAGGACGCAGAACAGGATGAAGCCGGTCAGGTCAAAGTCAATTTCGAGTTGGAGGCGCGCTGACTCAGGGGGACCTGACCATTCCCGTGGGCAGCTGAAGGCCATGCTGGCGAACCATTTCCTGGTAGCGGCCGCTTTCGATCAATGGCTTTAGCAGGCGTTCGATTTGCTGTACGTCGACTGGCCCTGAATGCCGGGTAATCACGTTCAATTCGTAGGACTGGTCGACTTTGTCTGATACCAGAAAAAGGTTCTGTTTATTCGGATGTTCGTCGAGATATTGGTTCAGGAACGAGCGGCTGACCACGGCGACCTCTGCGACGGAAGGGCGGTCCGCCTCGATCAGATAGAGATTCCGGATATGGCTGTGCGAGAGCTCGATGTCGAAATTTTTACGCAGTTTCTCGCTGTCGGTCTCCCAGCCTGCAAAGCCATAATGATAGCCCGCAATCGCCACGATCCGGCGTTTTCGGATGTTGTCGAAAAAAGACTGGTCCCGGTCGTCCTTGTTCAGGGCTACATAGACTTCGTCGTCGCGCAGAATGGGGTAAGAGATCTCGATGGCTTCGCTTCCCCAGCTCCATGTCGGGTGTTCGAAAAACATCACATCGAACAGACCCGTTCTGAAATCCAGTTGGCGGCGCATGGGGGAGGTATGCACCACCTGAAAGTCCAGCCCTTCATGGGTTTTCTCAAGTTCGCCAAGCAGATCGCCCAGAAGCCCTTTGGCCTGGTGCTTCTTTCTTACCATGGCAATCGGTGGAAAGTCGTAAACACCGACTTTCAAAGGGCTGGCGATGAGTTCGCCGTGTGAAGACGCAAATGCAGGCTGGGTGCAGATGAAAGCCAGATAGATAGAAAGGGCGAGTGGCCGTTTCAGGACAGTAATCATTGATTCTCCGAACTGCGCATTCAAGAATTGAACGCGCGTTCATTCTAGCACCCCTGGGATGGCCCTGATAGGCCATATATTGAACAATTGTTAAATAGGAGTGGCCACTTATGAGTCGTTCGCTGAGCCATTTTTTTGCCTATGTGTCGCGCTTGCGATGGATCAAACGCTGGGGGCTGATGCGCAATGCCATTGAAGAAAATGTGGCAACTCACAGTTGGGAAGTCGCTACCCTGGCCCATGCACTGGCTATGATCCGCAATCGCCATTTTGGCGGCCAGGTAAACGTTGACCGTATCGCTACGGCCGCCCTGTATCACGACGCCACCGAAGTCATTACCGGCGACATGCCGACCCCGGTGAAATATCACTCCAGAGTCATGCGCGAGGCCTTTGGTGATATCGAGCACAAGGCGGAAGCCGAACTCCTTGCGCTTTTGCCAGAAGAGCTTCAGGCAGATTTCGCGCCTTACATTAAGGAATCCGGCTGGTCAGCAGAAGAGAAAGAACTGATCAAGGCAGCCGACAGGTTGTCAGCGCTGCTGAAATGTCAGGCCGAGATTCAGGCAGGGAATAAGGAATTCGAACCGGCTGCGGGCCACATTCGCCAGAAGTTGGAATCCGATGGGCTGCCCGAGGTGCGGTATTTTCTGGACGTGTTTGCCCCGAGCTACCAGCAGCCGCTGGACAACCTGCTCGGTTAACAGATTGAGGGCCGCTGGCGCCTGGGAAAACCGTCAGTCAGTGCCTGATCCGGCGACAAATCCGCCCCGGAAAGCCTCTTTGTTTAGGCTTTTGCGCACCAGATCATCCGGGCTGCCAGCCAGTTCCCTGAACATGCCCATCGAGCCAAGCAACGCAGAGGATTCGTAAGGAACAAATACCCGCTCGCCCTCTTTGGCCATGTTGGGCAGCACCTTGATGTAGCTCTGGCCCAACAGGTAGCCGATAACCGTCTGCTTGTTCTCTTCCGATTCGCCCATGGCACTGAGCACCAGACGGATGGATTCCTGTTCGCCCTGGGCCCGCAGAATTGCAGATTCTTTATCACCCTGGGCATTCAGAATGGCGGATTCCCGCTCGCCCTGGGCCATGGCAATGGCCGCGGATTTCTCACCTTCAGCCTCGGTCACCGTGGCACGCCGCTTACGCTCGGCGGCCATCTGAAGGCGCATGGCTTCTTCGACTTCTTCCGGCATGCTGATGTCCTGAACCTCAACGCGGGTCAGCTTGACGCCCCATTTGGACGCCGCTTCTTCCATTTCGGCCTGGATGGCATTGTTGACCTCGCTGCGGGATTCGAACAGTTTGTCCAGCTCCATCTTACCGACTACCGAACGCAGGGTGGTCTTGGCCAGCACTTCCACCGCCTGGCTCATGTTCGCGACTTCGTAAACGGCGCGACGAGGATCAATAATCTGGTAGTAGAGAGCACCGTTGATTTTCACGGTCACGTTGTCGGTAGTCACCACCGGTTGTCCCGGGAAATCCATGACCGTTTCGCGGCGGTCAATGCGGGTTTCATCGCTGCTGGTGGGATGGTAGTCCTCCCCAATACGTACGTAGCGGATCATAGTGATGGGCCGTGGGCGGTCGATGAACGGCACGATGATGTTCACACCGCTTTCAAGCACCCGATTAAAAGACCCCAGCCGTTCAATGACCATGACCTCGGACTGGCGAACAATCACCAGGCCCTTGGCGATGATAAAAATGCCGATAACAACAAATATAAGGCTGAGTACCAGCCCGGGCGACAAAAGACTTTCCATGTTTACTGCTCCTTTTTTCGGTCCAGACGAACGACAGCGGTAGTGCCGTCGAAGTGTTCAAAAATGACTCGGGTGTCGGCAGGTAATTCAGTCTCGCCCGTGGGGCTGACCCGAAGACGATAGAAATCGCCATTGACCTTGATGCCAGTGGCGCCGTCGAAATCCCGTTTGAGGGTGCTGTAAGCGGTGCCTCGTTCGACCCCGGTGCCAGTGGTACCGTAGTCCACGCCTTTGGGCGAAAACCGTGGCCGTATCCACAGAATGGCAACCGGCACCAGAATGCCGGAAAACAGCCCCATACCCGCCAGCTGCCACTCCAGAGCAACACCGATTGACGCCAGAATGGCCGTCAGCGCAGCGGCAACACCCAGGGCCAGTAGTACCAGCACGCCGGAAGTCAGTTCTGCCAAGCTGAGAACCAGGGCCAGAATCAGCCAGAGATGAGTCAAACTCCATTCCATAGAAGGTATTCCACATGTGGGTAAGTTGGTCAGGGACCGGCATTGTACCTCGGGGATTTGTGGTGGTCACCGACAGTGGCTCAGGTGCCAGAACCAGTGCTCATAAATTGCCATAGGTTCCGGCCAGACAGCTGCTAAAGTAACTTCAGTTCAAACACCCGAATGATTCAACACAACAAGAGGTCATCCAACATGAAGGATCTGAACAACAGGGTTGCTGTGATTACCGGTGCGGGCTCTGGCATTGGACGTGCGCTTGCGGTAGCCCTGGCTGGAAAGGGTTGTCGACTGGCGCTGTCTGACGTTAACGAAATGGGCCTGGCGGAAACGGCGGCTGCCTGCAAAGAGACCGAGGTACGCACCTACATTCTGGACGTGGCCGATCGCGATGCCATCTATGCGCATGCCGATCAGGTAGCCAATGACTTCGGCGCGGTGAACCTTGTGATCAACAACGCCGGTGTGGCGCTGAATGCCTCGGTTCGTGAAATGACAGACGAAGACTTCAATTGGGTCATGGACATTGATTTCTGGGGCGTTGCCAATGGCACCCGCGCTTTCCTGCCTCATCTGATTGCGTCTGGTGATGGCCATGTGGTCAATATTTCCAGCGTCTTTGGTCTGATCGGTGTGCCCAAGCAAAGTGCCTACAATGCGGCAAAGTTCGCAGTTCGAGGCTTTACCGAGGCATTGCGTCAGGAAATGAAACTGGAAGAACAACCGGTGGCCGTAAGCTGCGTGCACCCGGGCGGCATCCGTACCAATATCGCCAATTCTGCCCGCACGGGCGCGTCGGACAACGCTGCGGCCCTTCGCGCAGGTTTTGACAAACTGGCCATGACAACACCGGAAAAAGCGGCAACCACAATCATTAAAGGGATTCTTCGTGACGAGTCACGGATACTGGTCGGCCCGGATGCCTGGGGCATTGATGCCTTGAACAGAATGCTGGGGTCGTCTTATCAAACGCTTGTGCAGCGGTTCTCCAAAAACAATCTGTACATCTGAATCGCGAGCTGCCGAGGATACAGGCCTGTCTCGCCGGGGCCGTGTTGCCGGTCTGATGCGGGCCTTGTATATTGCTGTAACGGGGGCGGCCACAATCGCCTCGCGTTTCGGAAGCACACCCTATGGATATACCCCAGGAGACGGATCTTGACGTCTCTATTGAGCAGAGTCGCTCGGGCCTGAGAGAGGGGCACCGCCGTTCTCTGATGCGCACTCTGTTTCTGGTCACCGCCTGCGCACTGGTGGTGTTCGGGACGCTTCAGGTTCTGAATAACAATGGCTGGTTTGCATTGTTCGAATTTCTGGCAGCGGGGTTGTTGTTCTGGGGCCGTGGCCGCATCCAGTCGACGCCCAACCTCCATCGCTGGATATACTCTTATCTGGTCTCCGGTTTCTTTTTTGCGCTTGTGATTCTGGTCCTTCCGGACGTGTCCATCACCGCATTCGTGTGGATTCTGATGATTCCGGTGCTGGCTTATCTACTTCTGGGCAGGGCTGAGGGCCTCCGATTGAGCCTGCCGTTCCTCATTGGGGGCTGTGTGATCTACGCCCTGTCGTTGGGCAGCTTCGACAGTGCCATGGCGCTGATCGACCTGCTGAACCTTGTGCTGTGTGCGGTTCTGATGCTCTGTTTCGTGCATATCTACGAAACCCGCCGTGAAGAAGCAGAGCGCAAGCTATTCAGTGTGGCACAGACCGATTACCTGACCGGCCTGGCGAACCGGGCCAGTTTCCAGAGTGTGCTGACCCGTAACGTCGCCGAATGTCACCGAAGTGGCGGCGGGTTTGCACTGGTGATTATGGACGTCGACCATTTCAAGCTGGTCAATGACACCATGGGGCACGATGCCGGTGATCGGGCTCTGGTGCAGATCGGTCAACTTCTGACGGAGCGGTTGCGAAACACGGATTTTGTAGGCCGACTGGGCGGTGAGGAATTTGGCATTATCCTGAGAGACGTCAAGCCTGATCATTCCTATGAATTGATGGAAGAGCTTCGTCAAAGAATTGCTGATACCCCGGTAGCATACGGCGAGGCGACCATCCGGTTAACAGCGTCTTTCGGTATTGCTCATTTTCCTGACCATGCCCAGAGCGCGGATACACTCTACCGAGTGGCTGATCGCTGCCTGTACGCCGGCAAGCGGGCAGGCCGTAATACCGTGGCCAGGGCGGGTGTGTCAGTCGTCGGCCTTTGATTGTGAGCTAGTTCCGCTTTTACCCTCGGTACTAAACCTTTTGGCCGATGGCCACCCACGCTAACGGTCTTAGCATAGATCCATCAGGATTCATCAGGATTTACCAAATGGGCGCAACCAATCTCTCCGTCATACTTGATCAACGGTCTCCTGGCATTGAAACCGGGTATCAAGACGTCACCTCTGAGCAATGTGATCCTCGGGTGTCAGAGCAGTTCCTGCGAGCATTTGGTCGCCAGTCCAGCAGCTATTTTTCTCTCCAGCCAGATTGCCATCACTACCTTGACCCGTGTCTGGGATACGTTCCTTACGTGCCTGTCTATCAGTTCGGACAACGTATCAATGTGGTTCCGACCCGGCCGGTGGTGGCGGATCAGCACCTGCCTGCCCTGTTGAAATCCTTTGAAAATGAGGTGCCCGGGCAGGCTCTGTTCGTGGGTGTGGATGGTGCCACCGCGCAACGTCTGACTCGCCGTGGCTACGATGCCACCATGATGGGGACAGAGTTTTCGGTTGATCTGGCCGACTTTTCGGTTCGCGGACGCGCGATGAAGCAGCTTCGGCACGCAAGAAATCTTCATCGCCGCCTGCCGGTCCAGGTTGATGAATTACCTTCCAGGGCGGTCAATCGGCATGAAGTCGAGGCCATTTCTGAAGCCTGGCGCCAACGAAAGGCCGTCAAACAAAGAGAGTTGGGTCTTTTAACCCGGCCGCCTGTACTCGAGGATGAATGGGGCGTTCGCAAGTTCTACGCATTTATGGATCAAAAACTGTGCGGATATGTCTTTTTCGATCCCTATTATGACAATGGCAGGCTTCAGGGGTATTGCGCCAACATATTACGGGCCTCGCCAGAGGCCAATCGACTTGGGGTTCTGGATCACATTGTACTCAGAGCCATTGAGCAGTTTCGCCATGAGGGCGTGGCCGAAGTGTCTTTGGGTATTGCGCCTCTCCATGGGCTCCGACCGTTTCCGGGAGATCGCCCTGGCCTGAGGTGGGCGCAGCAGGGATTTTATCGTTTCGGCAACCGCCTATACGCCTTTCAGCCCCTGGCCTATCACAAATCCCGGTATCGCGGGCGGGAAACTCCGTGGTTCCTGTGTGCCCGGAACACCAGCAGCCTTCGAGTTATTACCACTTTGCTAAAGGGAACAGGACTGATTGCGGCGTCATGAGCCGAATTCCTGAATCCGGGTCTCAGAACGAACCCGCGATTGTGGCTGACCAGACGGACGATCGTTATTCTGACCATCATCACTCGTGGATGATGTGTCCCATGGTTGCAGCAACAAAACTGACCCGGCCTCGGCTGCCCAGCCGGTTGATCGAAGAAGAGTCCCGCCTTCAGTTACTCGACCGTTCCGCTGCGGTTCCCTTTACTCTGGTATCGGCGCCGGCCGGGTTTGGAAAGACCACACTGGTTACACAATGGCTGGATGCGCGCAAATCGGTTCACGCCTGGCTGACGATCGATGCCCGGGACGATTCTCCTCACCTCTTCTGGCGCTCGATCAGTGCTGCTCTGGCACGCGTGGATTCGTCATTGGGGTTGCGGGAAAGCACTCTGCTGGCAGCTCTGGAGCCCGGAGCCGCCGTAGATCCGGTGGCCCTTCTGATTAACCGTTTGATGGAGTACGCCCGAACCTGGCAGGCGACCCAGCGGCTGTTTCTGGTGCTGGATGATTTTCACCAGATCCGACACGTGGCGTTACTGGAACAATTCCGGCGGTTTATTGATTATGCGCCCGGGCTGCTCCGAGTTATCTGCATTTCCCGGACAGACCCACCCATTCGTATCGCCCAGTTGCTGGCCAGAGACCAGATTTTGAAGCTGGGTGCTGATCAGTTGTGTTTTGATCTGGAGCTGACGCGTCGTTTTCTCACTCTGCGCCGGAAGGAAGCCAGTCAAAGTGACATTACCAGGCTGCATGCTCGCACCGGTGGATGGCCGGCAGCCCTGCAGCTATCTGCCCTGTCGCCAAACCTGAATGACGTGGTCGGCGATGAACAACCCAGCTCGGAAATGCTGGCGGCGTACTTGTTGGAAGAAGTGTTTGGTCAGCTGGAGACTCCTCTTCAGCAGTTTCTGCTGGATGTGAGCCTCTTGCCGGTGTTTTCCGAATCCCTGGCGAATCAGGCGCTGGATCAGGAAAATGCGGGCCGGCACATCGCGGAAATGCGACGGCATAATCTGCTGTTGCAGCGTTACGGCTCAGGCCAGGGTTGGTATAGGCTGCACGATCTGCTGGCAGACTGGTTAAGGCCACAGGTTCAGGATGTCCAGCGCAGGCGACGAATCCGAATGGCCGCGGCAAACGCATTTGAAAAGCTCGGGCTGATCAACGAAGCCCTGGATTTGCTAATAGCGGAAGAATGTTACGACGAAGCCGAGGCCCTCATCCCAGCTTTGTTGCAAACAGAGGACCTGGCCGGACATCAGGGATTGGCGGAGCAATTTCCTTCGGAGATACGCCAACGCTCTGCGCCCCTGTTGGTGTTACAGGCCTTGTTCAGCTTTCTGGATGGACGATTTGACCAAACCATGGCCTATGGCGAGAAAGCCGAAGTGATCTTGTCAGACCAGGTGGGTGAAATACCGGACGATCTTCGTTTCATTGCATTGTTGTTGCGTTATCCCTCGGCCCGATTCACTGGCCAGCAGTTGATTGCCGAAACGTCCATTCAGGAATTGTCCGCGAGACTGGATTCCAGTAACAGTAGCCTCCGGAACTGGGGGCTATACACCCTGGGGCTGGACGCCTTTATGGATGCGGACCTGGAACTGGCTTATGACATCCTGAGCCGTGCAATGGCAGGCGCGTTCAGCGTCGGAGATCTCAATTGCGTACTGCGTTGCCTGGCAGTACTGCTTCCGGTGCTGGTTCATCAGGGGCGGATCCTGGAAGCGGTGCGATGTTTCAACAGGACGGGCGAGAAACTGGCTTCTTTGCCTGCTGTACGCGATCAGGAAGCCATGCTGTCCTACCTTGACGGGCTGCTTGCATTGGAACAGAACCAGTTGGACAGAGCCAGATCAAGCCTGGAAGAAGCGTCCAGGCTTGCGCCCGAACGAATGAACCTGCTGGATCGAATGTACCTCGCCTTCGAATGCTTCCGGGCAGGCATGGTGGCGAGCGACGAAGCTGTCTGGCGTTCGAGCCTGGATGACATCGTTGAGCTGCATCACATGATGGGTGGCGGTGACTGGACCTACAACATACCAGAACCCTCCGCGCTTCTGGCACTGGCGCGGATCGGCCAGGGTGATTGGTCAGGGTTGATCGCCTGGAGTAATCGCGCCGACGATTCCATCGACCCGAAGGGAAAGAGCAGCTTTTCGTGCCTGCACGATCGGCTATTGGTGCTAGCTGGCCGCATGCTGATGGGCGCTGCGGTGGATGGCGAATTGGAACAACTGGCGCTGGACGCCGGAAAAGGCAGCAACGGTATGCTGTTGTGTCGCGTTCGGGTTATGCAGGTGCTGATTCTGATTTACCGGGATGACGATTGGGCGTCAGCGACCCGCTTACTGGCAAGTACCCTTGATCACTATGTGCCTACGGGCGTTGTCCGGCCGTTCCTGGATGCTGATCCCAGGCTGGTCGAAGTTCTCGAGAAGTGTGTTCACAGTGGCCAGGCAAGCAACTCAGCGAAATACATACTGACCCAATTTGCCGGCAGTGATTCTCAGGTTGGTTCGGTCAGCGAGCCAGCCCTTCAAGAGCACGACAGCGCCAGCGAACCACTGCCAGAGCCGCTGAGCCAGCGTGAACGGCATGTTCTGCGTCTGCTTTCGGAAGGACTGAGCAATAAAGTGATGAGCCAGCACCTGGGAATAACGGTCGCGACGGTAAAGTCTCATCTGAGTAATATCTACGGCAAGCTGGACGCCTGCAATCGGGGGCGGGCTGTGGCCCGCGCCCGGTCGCTTGGGATTCTGGAATGAATGCGTCTGACCGTTTTACTGCAGTGTCCGACGATTGCCGTTTCGATACTCTGGCGCGATGTACTCCTGAATGTCGGCTTTGAAACGAGCGATCAGATCGCTATTGTCGTGGTCCCATGGGTGGAAGCCGGGTTTAAAATATTCCAGCCAGTTCGGGATCAGGCTCGAGAAAGTGCCTTTTGGCCCCCACATCTGCCACAGGCCTGTGACCGCTCCTTTCAGTGAGAAACCCTTGCGATCATTCAGCATCATGCGTGTGGTGAAATAGCTGGCCATCACGCCCAGCGCCGCCGTGCTGAACATCAGATAGAAACTGCGTTCGATGTAGGTTCCGCCGGCTTGCCGGAATACGTCGTAAGCCACCGATTTGTGCTCGGTTTCTTCAATG
Source organism: Marinobacter sp. CHS3-4 (assembly GCF_030053415.1). Taxonomy (GTDB): domain Bacteria; phylum Pseudomonadota; class Gammaproteobacteria; order Pseudomonadales; family Oleiphilaceae; genus Marinobacter. Next base: position 62,770 of record NZ_JASGBJ010000001.1, on the reverse strand, counting down.
GCATGCCAGACCCACAACGGGCGCATGGATTCGTGCATATCCTCCCGCACATCGTCACGGGCCAATAGCATGTCTGCCATCATTGCCGTCAGGTGTTCCAGCGCACAGGTGATGGCCAGCTGGTGCCGCTCGGGCAGTTTCTGGGCAATGCCCAACACCACTTCCAGATGCTTTTCAAGCTCGTCCACTGGCATGCCGCGGTCTTTCACATGCTGATTCATGGCCAGATGTTCCAGGGAATGCATGGCTTCCTGTCCGATGAATCCTCGAACCTCTTCCTTCAGACGCTTGTCGGTAATGATGCTGCGGAAATTGCGCACCGAATCGACAAAAAACTGCTCACCTTGCGGGAAAAGCACCGACAGCGCGTTCATGGTGTGGCTGATCAGATAGTTTTCAGCAACCCAGTAGCGCGGCACGTTATCGCCGAACTCAAAGCCCATGCGTTGGGGCTTGATGTCGACGTTCTCAGGCGTGCGCGCGGCCGGGGTTGGCGTCGCTGTGCTTTTGGATGTCTGCATGGTGTTCTCCTCAGCGCTTTTGCGCAGTGGCTGTTGTCATGACTCCAGTCTGGGGGAGTAAAGCGAGCCAGAGAATGCGAAAAGGGGACGAGGGTCGTGGAGTTGGGGCCACCGACAGGGCTGATTGACTGCAATGACGGCCCACAATGCCGCCTCCAGCCACAGTAGAGGGGTATAGCGTGTCTGATAGCATCAAGTCAGTGATGCCAACAATACAAATAAACTCGCCCAAGAAGGATGCTGGATGACCAACGCAGGACCGGACAAAGAACGGCAGATGCTGGGGCTCTTTCTGGTACCTGGCGTTTATCTGCGCGTCCTGGCGAATGTGGTTCGGCAACTGGGCCATAACGAGCGTTCGTTGTATGACGGCATGAGCTTCACGCCGGCAGACCTAAAATCCAATGACAGCCGCATTTTTGTGACGGATGCGATCGTCATGACAGAGCGGGCCCTGGCGCTGGCAGGCAAGGAAGGACTGAGCTTTTTGCTGGCCCGGGAGCTGCGGGTCACGATCCACGGCACGCTGGGTTTCGCGGCCCTGACAAGCCCAACGCTTGAAGGCGCGCTGGATTCGGTTCGCCGTTATATGCAGCTGCGCGTGCCCTTCCTGACCATGAATCTGACCGACACGGGCGACCAGATTCTGGTGCGATTGGTCAGCGAGTTCGATATGCCCGGCCACTACGATTTTCTGGCTGAAACCGTCTCGGCCACTCTGATTATGCTGACAGAACAACTGATTGATCGTGAGGATGCGGCCGAGAAGGGTTACCAATTGCATCACGGCAAGCTGCCGGGCGTAAAAGTCCAGTTGAGCGCACCTGAGCCGGATTACTATCGGTCTTTTTCGCCCCACTTGCCGGTGCGATTCGAATATGGCCAGGAACACGAGGCATTGGTATTCCCCAAAGGCCTGCTGAAAGCCCGCATGCGCCTGGCGGACGCGGATGCTTCCCAGATGGCACGGGAACAGTGCGAGTACGAGTTACAGAAAGCTCTGAAAGATCAAGGCGATATTGCTTTTGCGGTGCGTAACGTGTTGCACATGACTCCCGGCCCTCTGCCCTCCCTGGAGGCCATGGCGGAGCGTTTCTGCGTGTCCTCCCGTACCCTAAAACGGCGGCTGGCGGAAAAGGACACCACCTATCGGGAAATCGTCGAGGCTGTTTTGAAAGACCGGGCGATTCAGTTGTTGCGGTACACCAACCAATCGGTCAGTGAGATTGCGTTTGAGCTGGGTTATGCGGATCTGTCCAACTTCAGCCGGGCCTTCCGGAAGTGGACCGGCAAGTCGGCGGGCGAGTTTCGCGAGGGTGGTCCGGATCCGGCGCCTGAGGTGGGGCCTTAGTCCATTGGTGCCAGGGCGCGAGGAGGGGGAGTCTTTTTTTGGTCAAAATGAACTCGCTTCGCTCAGACACCATTCTTGCCCAAAAAAAGACTCCCCCTCCCCACGCCCGGAAACATCGGGTGAAAACGCCCCATCGTCTGTCAATTTGGTAATGACCGCATGCTTTATCCCAGCGGACTATGCCCCCATAGTCTGACGGACGTGGGGGTGGTTTTCTTTTATCGCCGGGAACAAAGGTGTCTGAGCGCAGCGAGTTCTTTTTCCCAAGAGAAAAGAAAACCACCCCCGCGTCCAGCCCCCAGACAACGCAGGCTGGGGCCAGAGCAACCAGCATCACAGGAGCCAAAACCATGGCAAACCACCAGGACACCCACAGCAAACTCATAGGCTACCTGCTCTGGATCTTCGGCTTTCTGGGTTCCCACCGGTTCTATTACGGCAAGCCCATCACCGGCACCATCTGGTTTTTCACGCTCGGTTTGCTGTTCATCGGCTGGATTATTGACCTGTTCCTGATCCCATCGATGGATCGTGAAGCCGATATCCGGTTCGAGTCGGGCGAAGTCAGTTACAACGTCAGCTGGATCGTACTGACGTTCTTTGGCGTGCTGGGCATTCACCGCATGTACATGGGCAAGTGGCTCACAGGAATTCTGTACCTGTTGACCGGCGGCCTGTTTCTGGTGGGTGTGCTTTACGATTTCTGGACATTGAACGAGCAAATATCCACCCGCAACCGAGAGATCGCGGGCGGACTTTGATTGCCGGCTTACACGCCGTAAGCGGCTTCCAGCTCGGTCAGGCCTTCTTCCAGATGGTCCAGCATTCGCTGCAGGCTGGGCAAGGTCCGGCGGCAGCCGATCAAACCGAATTCAATGTGGTCGTCGTAGCTGTTGAGCGTCATGTTCAGTGCCAGGCGATCCATGGCGATTGACACTGGGTAGGTTCCGATCAGTTCTGCCCCATTCCAGTATTGCCGTTCCTTCGGGCCGGGCACGTTGGAGATGACGACGTTGAAGGTCTGCCATTTGGGCGCAAGGCCGGTTAGCAACTGGAAGCTGGCCGGGGCCAGGAGCATGGTGGTGTAGTTGAGGATTTCCTCCGGGCTCATGTCCGCGTAGCGGGCCTTGGACGCCTGAATGTCCTTGTGGATGTACTCCAGGCGCTCCCCGGCGTCACGCAGGTGAGTGCCCAGCGACGCCAGGATGATGCCCACCTGATTGCCTTCCGCGCTGTCGTCATGCCGCAAAGAAACCGGCACCATCGCCACCAGCGGTTTTTCGGGCAGTGCGTCCTGGTTCAACAGAAAGGTCCGCAGGGCTGCAGCACACATGGCGGTGACGACGTCGTTGATGGTGGTGCCGCTGGCCTTGCAGATGGCCTTGATGCGGGGCAGGGAATACGACTGGGCGGCAAATCGGCGGGAGCCGGTTATCTTGCCGTTCAGAATGCACTGCGGTGCGTGAAACAGGGAGTGGTAGACCGGATGGTTGCGTGCTTCCCGAACGGTCTGAAGCAAGGCCTTGCTTACGCCTGGCAGGGTGCTGATCTGTTTGCCGGATTCCTCCAGCATGTAAGAGACGTTGCGCCAAAGGGATGGTCCTTCCTCCCCCTTTTTCTTTTTCTTGCTGCGCGGCATGGACCAGATGGCAGGCATGTTGCGCTTGTTCGGGTCGCTGGTCAGCATTTTCTGGAACAGTCGCATGGCCGACACGCCGTCCACCAGTGAATGGTGAACCTTGGTGTAGACGGCGAATTGGCGCTCGCCAAAGCCTTCTATCAGATGGAATTCCCACAGTGGCCGTTCGCGGTCCATCAGGTGGCTGTGTTCTGCGGAAACCAGTGCCAACAATTCCCGGATACGTCCCGGCGTTGGCAGAGCTTCAAACCGGAAATGGTGTTCCAGGTCCAGTTCCTTGTCCTCGACCCACCCTGGTTGGCCGAATTTGCTGGTCAAGCGAAGGTTGAAAGGCGGTGTTACCTGGGTTTCAGTCCGTAGCTCGTCGGCCAGTTCGGCGACGTAATCATCGCCCGCGTCTTCGGGAAAGCGAAAAAGCTGTAAACCACCGACGTGCATGGGCTGTTGGCGTTTTTCCAGCCAGAGAAAAACCTGATCCACCGGGCTCAATCGTTTCATGGGGAGTACTCTTTTGTTTTGATTATGATCTGGGATCAAGTGTTGCAGCATTTGTAACACGACGAAAGTGTCTGGGAGCCCATTTCCTTCGAAGTATGCCCATGGCAGTAAGTCTGCCTGTCTAATAGGCTCGTAAATCTGTGCATCATCAAGTCCGGCCATCTCGTATAAGGAGAGTTTCCGTGAGATCGCGTTTCTCGCTGTCGTTGCTGTGGGCCCTGAGCCTGAGTGTCATTTCATCGCACACTATGGCTCAGAGTCAGCCGAGCGTTGAACTTGAGCGGGTCAGCACCTCTGACATTATGAGCGAAGTGAGATTGAACGGTACCGTGAATGCTTTGCGTCGCTCGCAGTTGTCTTCCTCGGTGGCCGGTTTGATCGAAACCGTTGCGGTCGACACCGGTGACCGGGTGTCGGAAGGCGATCTGCTGATTGCGCTGGACGACGAGATGGCAGAGTTTGAACGGGACGAGGCTCGCGCGGCGCTGAATGAGGCCGAAGTGCGCCTGGCGGAGGCCCAGCGACGCCTGGATGAGGCTCGCTCGGTGGGGGTCGGACGCAATATTGCCGCTACCGAAGTCAGCAGCCGGGAGAGCGATCTGGCGGCTGCCCGCGCTTCCGTGGCGCAGTTGGAAGCACGGCGAAATCGCCTGCAGGTGGAGTTGGATCGTCACAGGGTTCGGGCACCGTTCACCGGCGTCGTCAGCCAGCGTGCGGTGGACCTTGGCGAGTGGGTTGTACCTGGCAATGAACTGATGACCCTGGTGGACACGACCAATCTTCGGCTGGACTTCGCTGTTCCCCAGAACTATTTCGACCGGGTGTCTGACCGGTCCAGGCTGCTGTTGCGGCCGGGTTCTCCCGGGCAGAAACCGTTGGCAGCGGAGATCGTGTTGCTGGTGCCGGTGACCGACGCTCAGGCCCGGACGTTCCTGTTACGGGCCAAAGGCCCGGAGTCCTTGACTCTGCTGCCCGGCATGTCGGTTGAGGGAACCTTGCATGTCAGCACGGGCGAGCAAGGCCTGACGGTTTCCCGGGATGCCATCAATCGCTACCCCGAAGGCCGCACGACCGTCTGGATTGCCGAACCTGCGGACGAAGACCGTTATCAGGTGCGCGAGAAGCGCGTTTCCCTGGGCGGCAGTTTCAACAACCGGGTGGAAGTGTTGAGTGGCCTGGAAGGCGGCGAGCGCGTGGTCATTCGCGGCAATGAATCCCTCCGCGAAGGTACTCAGGTCCGGCTGGCCGAACGGAGCGCTCGCTGATGTTCGCTGGCGTCATACGACACGGCACGCTGGTCACCGTTATTACGCTGATCTTTGCAGTTATCGGTGCAGTTGCGGCGCTTCGTATTCCCATCCAGATGATTCCCGACCTGGAAACCCGCACGGTCACGGTGGAAACCCGGTGGCCCGGCGCCACGCCCCAGGACATTGAGAAGGAAATCCTGATCGAACAGGAACAGTATCTTCGAAATGTCCCCAATTTGAGCGAAATGGTGTCCAGTGCCTCCAGTGGTTCGGCAGAGATCGAGCTGGAATTCCCGTTTGGTGTCGACATCACCGAAACCCTGATTCAGGTCAACAACGCCCTGAGCCAGGTGTCGGATTATCCCCAGAATGTGGACGAGCCAAAGATCGTGGCCGCGTCCTTCTCGTCCAACGCGTTTATGTATTTCCGCATCACCACCCTGCCGGACAACCCCCGGGAGCTGGACATTGAGCTGATGGGGGATTTTGTCGAGGACCGCGTCCGCCCGCGTATGGAAAGCGTGCCCGGCGTGTCTGAAGTGCGGGTTGGTGGGGCTGCCGACCGGCAGATGCAGATTCTGGTGGACGAAGCCGCTCTGGCGCAGCGCGGCCTGAGTCTGCTGGACCTGCGCGATGCCATCAATCAGCGCAACCAGGATGTGTCGGGCGGAGAGGTGTCGGCTGGGAAACGCCGGTATCTATTACGAACCGTCGGCCGGTTTCGGGATCTGGACGAGCTGAGGAATCTGGTGGTGTCACGCAGTGGCGACAGCGTGATTCGCCTGTCCGAAGTGGCGACGGTCAAACAGGGTCACTCCCGCATTCGGGAGTTGTCCTGGATCGACAGCCAGCGGGCCATCAGCCTCTCGGTCAGGCGGGAAGCGGGCTCCAACGTGATCCGTATCAAGCAAAAGATGCTGGAAGAAGTCGAACGGATCAACGAGGAGGTGCTCAGGCCCGAAGGCATGACGCTTGCCCTCACTGCCGACGACGCCCGCTACGTTCAGGCTTCCATCTCTAACGTCTGGACCAACCTCGGTATCGGTGCTGCTTTTGCCACCCTGGTGATGTTTCTGTTTTTGCGGTCGGGCAAGGCGACGCTCACTGGCGTGATCGGCATTCCCCTGTGTGCGATTGCGGCGTTTCTGGGGCTCATGATCACCGGACGGACGATCAACGTCATCTCGCTGGCCGGCGTCGCATTTGCCATCGGTATGACAGTGGACAACAGCATCGTGGTGCTGGAAAACATTGAGCGTCAGCGTCGGCTGGGGCTGGACCGATTTGAATCGGCCCTGAAAGGCGTGAAAGAGGTGTGGCCAGCGGTATTGGCTTCCACCACCACGACCATGCTGGTGTTCCTTCCGATCCTGTTTATTCAGGAAGAGGCAGGGCAGCTGTATTCCGACGTCGCTATCGCTATCTCGGCGGCGATTCTGGCCTCTATGCTGATTGCGGTCACGGTGATTCCCACCCTGAGTGCGCGGCTGGATTTTGGCACCCGAAATGGCAATGCTGACGTACAGGGTAATGTGGTGTCCGGCGGCTGGGCTGGCGGCATTGTTCGAGCCGTTCGCTGGATGGTGAGCGGGCAATTGAGGCGTCTGGTGGTGATTGGCGGCACCATCGCCGCGAGCCTCTGGGTGATTCTGGTGCTCACGCCGCCGGCGGAATATCTGCCCGAGGGTGAAGAGCCCAAAACCTTTGCGTACATGAATGCGCCGCCGGGCTACAACCTGGAGGAGATGGCCGCCATCGCGCAACAGGTGGAAGACCATTTCCTGCCCCATGTGAACGCCGAACCTGGACCCTATGAGCGCGGTGAAACGCCGGTCCCGCCCATGGCGTACCTGAACCTTGAGGCCACGCCCACCAGCATTCGTATCATTGCAGAAACCATCAATCCGAATCACATCGACGTACTGATGGAGGAGATTACCGGCTTCTACGAGCAGTTCCCGGGTATGCGGGCGTTTGCGGCCAAGGGGTCGATTATCTCCAGCAACGACGGTGGAACCCGCAGTATCAACCTCGACATTTCCGGTCCGGACCTGGTGTCGATTTACAAAGTCGCCAACACCGCCTATGACCGGGCCCGAAGCATCTTCGACAATCCGCGGATTCAGAGCCGCCCGGCTACCCTGTCGCTGGCCCAACCCCTGATTCAGGTGCGCCCCGAATGGGATCGGGCTGCCGAACTGGGCTTGGATACCGAGGCCATCGGCTTCACGGTTGCGTCGCTGACGGAAGGCTCTTACGTGGATGATTTCTTTCTGGAAGACGACAAGATCGACATCTATCTGTACGGCAGTGGCGGGCGCCAGCCTGGTTTGGCCCAGTTGCCGGACGTGATGGTGCACACCCCGCAGGGCGCCACGCTGCCCCTGTCCAGCCTGGCAACCATTGAGGAAACCGTGGATACCAGCACGGTGCGGCGGCTGGACGGCCGCCGGACGGTGACGCTGAATGTGATTCCACCTGACGATGTGCCGCTGGAAGTGGGCGTTGAACGGGTGAAAACCGAATTGCTGGGGGCGATGCGGGAGAGTGGAGAAATTCCGCTGGATGTGTCCATCGACATTTCCGGTGCCAGCGACCAGTTGAACGCCACCAAAGAGGCCCTCACCGGCAATTTCCTGATTGCGTTGGTTATTGTGTACCTGCTGCTGGTGGCGATTTTCGCCCACTGGGGCTTTCCACTGCTGATTCTGACGGCGATACCGCTGGGCATTGCCGGTGGCATTGTGGGGTTGTCGCTGATGAATCTGGTGGGCAGCCTGTTACCGATGATCGGCTTGCGACCGCTGAGTCAGCCGTTCGACATGATCACCATGCTGGGCTTTCTGATTCTGATGGGGACGGTGGTGAACAATCCGATCCTGGTGGTGGAACAGGCCCGGCAAAATCTGCGGCACCGCTCCACGTCGGTGGTGGATGCGGTGGTGATGGCGGTGGAAACCCGCCTGAGGCCCATTGCCATGACCACGCTGACCACCATTTGCGGCCTGTCGCCGCTGGTGTTCCTGCCGGGTGAAGGCACGGAGCTCTACCGGGGCGTGGGTGCTATTGTGCTGTTCGGCTTGCTTGGCGCTGCCACCGTTACGCTGACGTTCTTGCCTGCACTGACAGTGTTTGTGCTGGGGTGGCGTCGGCGTTCTGGCGCGGAGTCGGCCTCGCAGGCCTGAGAGCCCTGGTGAGTCGCCGCTTCGGGGCTCGTAGACCTTTTCTTCTGGAAAAAGAACTCGCTGCGCTCAGACACCTTTTCCGGCCAGAAAAGGCCTACCATCCCCCAATCGGCTTTGCTGACAAAGTGCTGGTCTCGCTTCGCATTGACCAGCACGGACTCAGAATTCAGCCGTTCACTACTTGGCCTGGTCAGGCTACTGCAGACTCTGGCTTTTTAGCAGGCACACCAAGTACTACTCGACCCTCTTTCAGGGCGACCTGGTAGGTTTTGACCTGAACGTTTTCGTCTTCCAGACACTGCCCGGTTTCCAGATTGAAGTGCTGCTTATACAACGGCGACGCCACTACCAACTGTCCTTTCAGATCGCCGGTAATCCCCCGCGCCAGCACATTTTTCCCGGTAAACGGGTCGGTGTGACCGATCGCGTAAAGCTCGCGCCCCCGCTCTGGCAGATAAAACACCGCCACCGGTCCATCTTTGGTCCAAACTGCAATGCCAGATTCCGGCACCAGGTCTTCAAATGTGCAAACCGCCGTCCATTCAACTTGATTCGCCATAACAGTTCTCCCTATCAAAAGGCTTTGCCCGTTCTGGGCAAAGCACAATCTTTCCTTTCAAATCTCCGAGTCTTCCAGTGTTAAGCAGGCTCACTCTCAAGCTCAGCCTCATGAGCCGGGCGCTTCTGCCCGCGTTCAGAGACCCACTGCTGCACCGGATCTTTCTTCTCTGGCGCATTCACAAACTCGCGGAACCGCTTGCGCTTCTCCGGATCTTCCACCGCGGCTTTCCACTCGCACTGATAAGTGCCCACAAGGCTTTCCATGTGCTCTTCCAGTTCCTGGCCAATACCCAGGCTGTCTTCCAGCACCACCTGCTTCAGGTAATCCAGGCCGCCTTCCAGGTTCTCCATCCACACGCTTGTGCGCTGCAGGCGGTCGGCGGTGCGCACGTAGAACATCAGTACCCGGTCGATGGTGGATACCAGTTCTTCGTCGCTCAGGTCAGTAGCAAACAGGTCGCCGTGGCGTGGGCGCATGCCGCCGTTGCCGCAGACATACAGGTTCCAGCCGTTTTCTGTGGCGATCACGCCGATGTCCTTGCTCTGGGCTTCCGCGCATTCGCGGGTGCAGCCGGATACGGCGAACTTAATTTTGTGCGGTGCGCGAAGGCCCTTGTAGCGGTCTTCCAGATGGATCGCCATGCCGACGCTGTCCTGCACCCCATAACGGCACCAGGTGCTGCCGACGCATGACTTCACTGTGCGCAGAGCCTTGCCATACGCATGGCCGGTTTCGAAGCCGGCAGCGATCAGTTTCTCCCAGATTTCTGGCAGCTCGCTCAGGCTGGCGCCGAACAGGTCGATGCGCTGGCCACCGGTAATTTTGGTGTACAGGTTGTACTGCTTGGCCACTTCGCCCAGCACGATCAGCTTGTCCGGTGTGATTTCACCGCCCGGGACACGAGGAACGATGGAGTAGGTACCGTTCTTCTGCATGTTGGCCATGAAGGTGTCATTGGTGTCCTGCAGGGGAACATGATCCGTCGCCAGCACGTGCTCGTTCCAGCAGCTAGCCAGAATGGAGCCGACGGCCGGTTTGCAGATGTCGCAACCGTGGCCACGGCCATGGTCCCGGATCAGGGTCTGGAAGGTGCGGATGCCGTTTACCTTCACCAGATGGAAGAGTTCCTGTCGGGTGTAAGGGAAGTGTTCGCAGATGTCTTTGTTGACCTCCACGCCGCGCTTTTCCAATTCGTTGTCCACCACGGATTTCAGCAAAGCCGCGCAGCCGCCGCAGCCGGAGCTGGCCTTGGTTTCAGCCTTCACAGAGCCCAGATCGGCACAACCGGCGTCAATCGTGGTGCAAATGTCGCCTTTGGTGACGTTGTGGCAGGAACAGATGCCCGCGGTGTCCGGCAGGGCGTCAGGGCCCAGCGCAGGGGCACCACCCTCCGATTCCGGCAGAATGAGGGTTTCGGGGCTGTCCGGAAGTTCTATTTCGTTCAGCATGTATTGCAGCAGAGTGTCGTAAGGGCCGTTGTCCCCGACCAGAATGGCACCCAGTAGCTTTTTGCCGTCCTCGCTGATGACCATGCGGCGGTAATGGCCGGCCTGCTCGTCGTTGAAGCGAATGCTCTTGGCTCCCTTGGTCTGGCCATGGGCGTCGCCGATAGAGCCCACATCCACACCCAGTAGTTTCAGCTTGGTGCTCATATCGGCACCGATGAAGGCGGCTTCTTTATCGCCATTCAGGACTGCTGACATGGTGCGAGCCATGGTGTAACCAGGGGCGACCAGACCGAAGATCTTTTCACTCCACAGAGCGCATTCGCCGATGGCGTGAATGTTCGGGTCTGAGGTTGTGCACTGATCGTTGATGACGATACCGCCGCGTTCGCCCACCTGAAGGCCACAGGACCGGGCCAGCGCGTCCTGGGGACGGATGCCAGCAGAAAACACGATCAGGTCGGTTTCCAGGTGGGTGTCGTCGCTGAAGTTCATCCGCAGACGGGCGTCTTCGCCCTCAACGATGTCCGTGGTGGCCTTTTCGGTGTGCACCTGCACGCCCAGGTCTTCAATTTTGCGCTTCAGCAAAGCGCCGCCGTCGGTGTCCAACTGGACCGGCATCAGCCGGGGCGCAAATTCAACCACGTGTGCTTCCAGCCCCAAGCTCTTCAAAGCGTTGGCGGCTTCCAGGCCCAACAGGCCGCCGCCCACAACGACGCCGGTTTTAACGCCTTTGGCACTGGCGCGGATGGCGTCCAGGTCTTCCAGGGTGCGGTAGACCAGGCAATGGGGGTGTTCGTTGCCCTGAATCGGTGGAACGAACGGGTACGAGCCCGTCGCCATGACCAGTTCATCGTATGGGTAGTCGCCCATCGGTGTGGTCACGATGCGGCGGTCCCGGTCGATGTTGGTCACTTGCTCGCCCAGTCGCAGGTCAATGCCCTGCTCTGCGTACCACTCGGCCGTACTCATGGCCAAATCACTGTGGGTCGAACCACTGAAATATTCCGACAGGTGCACCCGGTCGTAGGCGAGGAGTTTTTCTTCGCCGAAGACAACGATGTTGAAGTCAGAAGCGGCCGGGCTATCGCAGAACTGTTCCAGGAAATGATGGCCGACCATGCCGTTCCCGACTACGATCAGATTTTTTTTGCTCATGCCGCGTTTGCCTCCCGCACAACTAAAAAAGCCGGAGCAGTTAGTCCCCTGGGGGAAATAACTGGTCCGGCGCCAATGCCAACAACAATGATCTGATGGTCCGGCCTGAATCCATGGCCGGGGAAATCTTCCATACACTCAGAACAAAGCGATCTTTGTGCCAACTTTTAAAGCGTCTAAAAATCAGTCACCTATGATTTTGGGGTGTGGAAAGCACCAGTTTTTGGCGGAGTTCTTGCCCAGACACGGGGCAAGGCGCACGAGTTTGGCGCCTGAATTTGCTGGCGTGGTAATTGCTCTAGTCGTCCAGTGTTCAAATGTAAAGAATCCTGGCGCACTGGAGTTGAGCCATGAATACGACATCCGATTCAAGCCATTATGTCCCGAACGCCGGTGATTATCTGATTGCCTCAAAGTCCTGCGAGCTCATGAGCCTTCAGTATTTCCTGCGGATGGGCAAAATGATTCAGTGCATTAGCAACCTTGTGCACGGGCTGCAGCGAGAGCGTGGCGCATCGAATGTATTTCTAGGCTCCGCGGGTACCAGGTTTGGGGTAGAACGCCGGGAGCTTCTGGAAGAAGCCGACCGGTTAAAACAGGCCTTTGAACAGGCCCTTGCCGAGATTCACGAGGAGCTCACGGGGGATCCGGTGAGCAGCCGCTTGCTGAACCAGATCGCCATTGGTCTCCATGATCTGGAGGGTCTTGATGAATTGCGCGCAGGGGTAGCGGCCCTGAGCATAACCGCCGATTGTGCCACCGAGAGCTACAGCACCCTGATCAAGAACCTGATAGCCATTGTATTCGAGGCGGCCGACACCGCGGTGGACCCCACCATCGCTGGCCTTCTGGTGGCGATGGTGCATTTGATGAACGGCAAAGAATTCTGTGGCCAGGAACGAGCGGTCGGGTCCACCGGTTTTTCCAGTGGAAGCTTCAACACTGCACAATCTCAGCGCATGATGCACCTTGTTGAAGCGCAGGAACGGTGTTTTCAGGTTTTCACCAGTTTTGCAGACAATGATTCGCTGGCGCTCTGGCGAGACGTGAGTGAGCACGACCGGGAGAGGTCGATCAAACAACTCAGAGAGCTTGCTTCCTCAGTGGGCCGATACAAATCCCTGGACCCGGAGCTGGCGGACCAGTGGTTCGCCCTGATGACGGACCGCATCGATGCCTTGAAAGCAGTCGAAGACAGCGTTGAGGGCTGCTTCCACGCCCGTTGTGCAGAGCGTTATGCCGATGCGCGGGAGTCCCTGTCGCATCAGGAAACGCTAATTTCCTCACTGGAGGAAGAAGATAAGAGCCCCGGCCAGCCGGTGTTGCTACTGTGTGATTCTGGTGAGGATGAAGAGACTGCCGGTTCCTTTGCCAGCGGCGGTGTCAGCCAGCAGTTCGGTCGTTCGATTTTCGAGTTGGTCCAGCAGCAAAGCGTTCGGCTACAGCAGATGAATGACGAACTGCAAAGTGCCCGTGAGGCGCTTGCGGATCGAAAACTTCACGAAAAAGCAGTGCTGGTCCTGATGAATCACCGGAACATCAGTAATGATGAGGCCCACCGGGTGCTCAGAAAGCTGGCCATGGACCAGGGAAAGAAACTGTCGGAGGTGGCGAGTTCAGTGATCGCCATGGAGGAGGTTCTAAAACGCCGCTGATCTCGAACCAGTAGATGGCAGCACTGGATATTCTCTATGGTTTGCAACAGAACCTAAGCCTACCTGAATCTGTCCCCTACGTTCTCCACTTTCCGGAGCAGCTGAACAGGCACCCGGTAGTGCAGGGCGCGCGACAGTCCAAACCCCTGCACGGTGCAGGTCTTGTGATTTACGCGCAGTATTTTGCCATGCAGCTCACGGGTGCTGGTACTGAACGCAACGGTATCGCCAACCTGCCAGCGTGCCTGATGATCCACCGGGTCTGGAAGTTCAAACTCGTCAACCGATAACACGATGTCCTGATTTCTGGCCTTGCTCAGAAGCTCATTGCGTGTGGCGTCGGCCAGTCCGTCGGTGTGAAGCTCGTCCAAAAGCCGGTAGAAATGGACGTTGTGAACGGACCCCCGATACCGATGTCCTGCGTTGTGTTGAAGGAGGTGTGCAAACTCATGACAGCAGGTATGAGCCAACAGATTGAGCGCGCTCAATTTCCCGCCAAAATAATTTCGTTGCGTTATCTCCCGCGCAGAAAGCCACCCGGTTGCGGTTTCCGGCCCGTGTTTGGCTGCGATCATTTTGGCGCCGTAGGTGATCTGATGCTGCTGTCTTGAAGGGTCGAATCGATGGTAGGTCGCCTGCCCGGAGCCAACGCGGCACATAAGCGAATGACCTTTCGAGCGATATTGGGCCGTTGTAGACGCGGCGGGCCACAGCACCTGTTCGGTTGCGGCGCACATCAGTTGGCCGAGCTTGCGGGTATTAAGGGATGGTTTCGTCATGACAAAGAGGATAATGCCTCTTTTTGTCACAAAGAAAAATGCCCCGAACGACATAAGTCGACGGGGCATCTGAGAGGCATCTAACGGATCGACCTTACGCCTCGACCGGTGCGCGCCAGTCGTCGCCACCGGAAGTGCCGGCAACGGCATGTTCCCAGGTGATCTTGCGGTAGGACAGGGAAGCCGTTACCAGCTGGGTGAAATCAGCGCTGGCGGCGTCCTGGCAGTGCGGCATGTTGCACTGGATGTCGATGATGGTGGCATCTTCCAGGATGGTGGAGAAGAAGTGCTCCTGCTTACCCTCGACAGAGGTGCGGTACCACTTCAGTTCGACTTTCGGCAGCATTTCGCCGGACGCCAGAGCGTTGTACATAAGCGGCGTGGCTTTGTTCAGCGCAGAGGTGAACTTGAAAGGCTTGTGAACGCGCTGGCCTGAAGGCTGGCCTGACTGAGGGTCAGTCGGAACGGTAACAACGTGGCTGAATTCCTGAACCAGCACTTCGTCTTCGTGACCTTCAACGTAGATGTTGCCTACGGAATCAGAAGTGAATGCGCCAGCGGTAATGTTGCCCTGAGTTTGGCCTTCGATGCTGATATAACAAGGAGTTGGCATAGTCTGCTCCATGACGATTAAATGAATAAGTGTCCCAAGGTTCTCCCTGGACAATCAGGTTATTACAAGCAACGTGCCACTATTGGAAAGTGCAGTAAAAACAGAGGTATAAGATTTTTCGGTGGCATAAGACCAGATGGTTGGGCAATTCGTTGCAGAAATTGGAGCGATAAATTGCTGGCTAGGCAAAATCTTGCTCAGCGTAAGAAGAAACGGATGGGCAGCGCGAAAGAAAATGCCTCTCCAGACATGGTGTCCGGCACCTCCGGTAGCGGCTCAGCGGCTTTCATCATGCTGAGTGCGGCATCGTCGAGCATGGTATGGCCTGACCCTGTCCTGATCCTGTAATCCAGCAATTCCCCCTGACGGTTGAATTCGAACAAGACCACCGGTGTGCCTTCCATGTTCAGCCTTTGCGCCCGGCGAGGATAGTTATAGAACTCGCTGAGATGTCGGTTCAATCTGGTCAGATAACTGTCCACAGACGATGAACTGCCTGCAGTCAGGCGTACCTGTTGCGCGACAGGCTCTTCTGGCGTCTGAACCGTTTCCGTTGATTTGCGTGTGGGTTCTGTTTCAGCAGGCTTGGCAACAGGTTCAGGTTCGGCCACGATTTCTGGCTCTGGCTCTGGCTCTGGCTCTGGCTCTGGCTCTGGCTCTGGCTCTGGCTCTGGCTCTGGCTCTGGCTCTGGCTCTGGCTCTGGCTCTGGCTCTGGCTCTGGCTCTGGCTCTGGCTCTGGTTCCGGTTGCTCAACCGCCTTTGGTTTCGCTTCGGTAGCTGGCAATTGTTTCGGTTGGTTGGGCGGGGCCAGTTGGATTTTCATGGCGGGCGCCTGCGTGATGGTTGCATTGCCTTGAATACGCAGCTCGGGCGTATCTTCTGGAAGCGCAAACAGTAAAACAGCGCCTGTCATGGCGATCGATATCACCAGCAGAACGAAACGGGCCAGCGCACTCTGGTTCATGTTTCAGAAGGCTCCGTCATTAACAGAACGTCCTGAAAGCCCATCTTCGCAAGCAGTGCGAACAGTGATTCGAGATCCGCCATCGACGTATTCCCGGCGGCCCCGATGGTCAGGGTGGGAGACTCCTCTGCGGAAGGCAGAAGCCGGGCAAGGTTGTCTTCACCGGCCGGTTCCCCTTTTACCTGCCACTGACCGGAACCCAGCACAACCAGATCAGCGTCTGGTCCGTCCTGTTTAAGTTCCGTCGCAGAGCCTGGCAAATCCGGAAGCGAATGGTTCTGGAGCTGGCCGGCGACGATGAAAAACATCAGCAGCAGGAAGACCAGGTTGATCAGCGGAAGCAACGCGTCTTCGAGTCGCTCCAGTAACGATTTTCGCGGAGCGAAGGAGGGTGGCACAAACTCGGTCATGGCTGGGTCTTTGCCCCTTGTTCCCTCACCCAGTTGGGTTTGATGCCCCGGTAGTCCAGTGTGCTCAGGGCCAGTGTAAAATCCTGAACCGTTGCGTCGGGTGTCGACACCATTCTGACACGGCTGATCCCAGCGGTTTTCAGTGCGCTAACGAGATCATCCAGTGAATAGTGCTGGTCGTTCCACGCCAGCTCCTGGTTTGGAAGGATTGAGATTTCCGGAACAGGATCAGTGTCCGCTGAGCTTGCAGAGGATCGAACGCTGGTACTCACTTCCATAAGACCAACCGGCAGCAATCTTGTGGTCAGCATGAAAAAGACCAGAAGTATAAAAACGACATCGATCAGTGGGGTAATCCGGATGGCCAGCGGTTTTGCCGGCCTGGGTTCAACGAACGGCATTGACGGCCTGACGTCCCTGCCAATCCATGTCTGTCGCCTCTTGAGGTCCCATAACCTGCGCGGCGAGCGGCCGGGCATTGGAGTCGCGTTCGACGTCAGCGGTTTCAGGCGTGTTCAGGGTATCGAATAGAACGGTGTTCATGGTGGCTTGCAATCGGCCCAGGCGGAATTCGATCCAGGCAGCAATGGCTGCAAATGGAATGGCGACGACCAGACCTGCCGCTGTGGTTGTCAGCGCCTGGTATATGCCACCGCTCAGCTGCGAGGCGCTGGCCCGGCCCTCAGCAGCTGCCATGGTGCTGAAAGCTTCCATCATGCCGATGACCGTTCCTAACAAACCCAGCAGCGGTGCCAGGGCCGCAATCACCTCGATGATTTTCAGCGGTGCCTCGAAAGGCGCGAGGGCCCCCTTAGCCTTTTGCGAAACCGACTCCTGAATCCGCGCTGAAGGTTGTCGGTTCAGCCGTCCTTCCATGATTGCCAGCACCAGATGGGAAAGCGGATTCAATCTGCTTGCACCTCGAGTTGACTTGTTCAGGCTTTCCGCCATTGTACTGTCCGGCTGCTGTTGCCACAGCTGAAGGTGTCGTTTCAGCACCGCAGAATGGCGAGGCGCAAACAGCGCGCCGTAGAGCATCAGATAAACGAAAGCCACGACGCCGATAACGGCCATGATCATCAAAACGGCTATTACCGGGCCGCCCATGATGATGAGCTGATCTATCAGTCCATTGAGTGCTCCGCTGGAGGGCATCACGGTTTCCATGGGCGAGGCTCCGAAAACTTTTGAAATACGAATGATAAAGATTCGCAATAATATATCAAGTGTTCGATCCTTAACCACCGTGGCGCGGAGTCTCTGTTAAACTCAGGGCATGGAAAGTAGAGACCGCATTATCTCTGGAGAGTTAATCCCTTGGCCAAGTTGATTAGATGGTGGTTTGCCAGCCTGGTTAACCGTGCCGTCACTTTCATGGTGGTAGGGATTGTTCTGGCCGTGCTGGTGGTGGTGTTGGTCGGTTCAGCGGTTTCTCGCTCTGAACTTGAAGCCCAGGCGCGTCAGCAAGTCGCTACCATTGCAGATCTGGTGGCGGACGATCTGGACGTGAAACTGGGGAATCGTCGCGACACTCTGGCCCATGTCGCCCAAAACCTCACCATGGACGAAGAGGTGCTGCTGTCACGGGCCAACGTGTTTTTACGCCGCAACGTGGCACTTCAGCACCAGTTTGATGGCCTGTTTCTATTCGACGCTGCAGGCAATGCGCTCGCCGCTTTCCCTGAGAAGTATCATCTTGTGGACCAGAACGTTTCCGACAAGCCCTATTTCATCAATACCTCAGGGCAGTTGACCCCCTTCATCAGCGAGCCTTACGTGACCGACTATCAGGACAACCCGGCGATCATGATGACGGCCCCCATTTTTGATCATCGTCAGCGTTTTATTGGTGTACTGGCCGGTAGTGTGCGTCTTGAAGGTAAAAACTTCATGAAGGAATCGAGCGGGATTCGGGTAGGCAAATCGGGTTACGTAACGGTCGCCACCCGAAACGGTGTGGTACTGACTCATGGTCGCACCGGTGAATCCATGGTTCAGGTCAGGGTTGAAAGTGAGGCGGTCAAAGACGCCATGGCGGGTTTCGAAGGTACGAGGCGCACCCGCAACGCCGCTGGCGAGGATGCCATCATGGCAGTGCGTCAGTTATCCCAGGTGCCCTGGTATGTGTCGACGGTATGGCCCCTGAAAGAAGCCTATGCTCCGGTGCAGCGTCTGACAGACAGTTTCGTTCTGGTGTTATTGGGTGTGCTGCTGTTTATTTTGCCGTTGGCCATGTTGGTGTTCCGTCGTCTGATGGCGCCCTTGAAGTTGCTGGGTGCACAGATCAGTGACCGGCATCTGGGGATAAGGACGGTGCCCGTTGACGAGGTGGGTGGCAGTGAGATCCGCCAGGTGGCGCAAACCTTCAACACCGTAATGGAAGAGCGGGATGAAGTTATGGCGTCTCTGGCTGAGCGCGAGGCGTTTTTCCGGTCACTGACCCGCAGCGCACCCATCGGTATTGTGCAAACGGACGTGCTGGGGCGCATCGAATTCGCCAACCCGGCGTTTGAACAGATTGTAGGCGTGGCCTCCAAAGACCTTCAGCAAAGCCTGTTGATTGAGGGCGTTTACGAAGAGGATCGCGCCGGTGCCGTTGATGCCTGGCGGGAAGCATTGAGGAATCATACCGTCTTCCGCGCCCGTTTCCGTCTCAAAACTATCAGTGGCGAACTTGTCTGGGCCGATGTGATGACAGCGGTGATTGATACCGAAGAAAAGACCCTGGGCACCATTACTGTCGTTCGGGATATTACCCACCAACTGGAGATCGAAGGCCAGCTGGCAGAAGAACAAGCCCGGGCTGACAGCATCCTTGGCGTGCTGCAGGAGGGCGTTTTGATGGTGGATCTGGCCGGTGAGATCCGCTACGCCAACAACGCATCGAAGGACTTTATGGGCGCACTGGACCTGGGCGAGCATGAGAACTTCTTTGATTACATCACCATCGTTGATGAGGAAAAAACCTGGACCCCGGAAGAGTTTTTGCAGGGTGATGACCAGGAAAACCTCTACGTTACCCTCAAGAATTCCCAGAACCTGAGTTACGACATCGATTTGACGGTGCTTCACCTGCGGCCCGATTCGGACCGCCATCGCGTGGTCTTTGTGATACGCGACGACAGCGAGCGTCGTCGAGAGGAGCAGAAGCTGTCCTGGGAAGCTACCCATGACAGTCTGACGGGCTTGTTGAACCGACGAGCTTTCAGTGCCTCCCTGAATCGTTGCCTGACAGAATTGTCCCCTCGCTCAAATGACAGTGTGTTGATGTTGATCGACCTTGATTACTTCAAGCCGGTGAACGATCAAGGGGGTCACCTGCTTGGGGATGACCTTTTGACCCGGCTATCGAAATTTCTGATGGACACGGTCCGGCAGTCAGATACTGTTGCCCGCCTTGGAGGCGATGAATTCGGAGTTATCCTGCCTGCCTGCGGCATGGCTAGAGCCGAGGTCCTGGCAGAGCAAATCCGTCGTGGCGTCGAAGGGCTTAGAGTGGAGCAGGATGGTCGAACGTTCGGAGTGACTGCCAGCATCGGTGTAACCGCGATGTCGTCATATGACAGTGGGCCGAGGGAAATACTGGCCAGGGCCGATGAAGGCACCTACGCTGCCAAGGCCCAGGGTCGCAATCAGGTGGTTGTGGTGCCATTACCACCAGAGCGCTGACTGGCCTGCCTGCCACAGGAGTCTCAGCGCCAGCAGGGTCAGAACCAGGTTGAATACGCGCTGGAAGTGACGGTTGCTGATCGATCGAAGCACATGCAGGCCCAGCCAGGTACCGGCAAAACCGAAGGCGATCATCGCCAGCATGAACGCCAGCCATTCGTGGAACACAAAGCCGGCAAAACCAAATACAACGGCTTTTGGCGCGTGTTGCAGGCTCATGGCGGTGGCAAAGGTCGCCACGGTTTTGTAGCGGTCTTTGTGCATCTGCTTGATAAACGCTGCCACCAACGGCCCTGTGGCACCCACAAACAGACTGATAAAACTGGTCGCCATGGAGGCGATGAAAATGCCGGGGCGCCCAAAGGCCCCTTTTGGCAGCGCTGGTCCCCAGCAAAGGTAGAGTACGAAAGCGGCGATGGTCAGTTGCCAGAGGTGCTCGGGAAGATCAACCAGCAACCAGGCACCAAGACCCGCGCCAACCAGCACGCCGGGCGCGAAGGCCGCGATCGCCGGCCAGTCGGTATGCCGCCAGGTCAGTGTGGCCCTCCCCACATTGGAGCCCAGTTGAATCATGCCATGTACCGGTATGATCGCCGCCGGTGGAATCCACAGCGCCATCAGGACCAGCAACAACAAACCACCGCCGGCACCCAGGCTGGCGGTAATCATGGAGGTAATAACAGAGGCCATCATCAGGCCGATGGCGATGGTAGGGCTAATAGAGCCAGGTAGTAGAGATAATTCCAATCGTGTTCCAGCAAAAAGCGCGGTTTGGTCCAGTGTTTACATCAAGCTTGATCAATCAAAGTAGCAACTTTCCGCCAGAACAGGAATTCAAAGATCACATTACCCTGCTGGGTTTTGTCCGTCTTCTGAGGCCCACGATACCAAGTCCCATCCCCAGAAGTAGAAGAGAACTCGGTTCTGAAACTGTGGAAATAGGCAGTGAGTTGCTAGCGCCAAACCTAAGAGCAGTCAGAGAGTACGTGGCATTCCCAAATGAATCGCCCAGTTGAGTCCTGTGAAAGATCTTCAGTTTCGTGCCTGCTGCCGCTGTTGGGGAAGTCCAGTCAAGCCCGAAAGGCTGGTAAATGTCCTCGCCTGCCAGGAAATCGAAGTCTGGAATCTGAAAGCTCAGTTCGATTCGACGAAGTTCCGCTGTGTTGATCGCAGTGGTATCACTGGCTTTATCTATGAATTCAAGCCTATCTCCCACTGAAGAGTCTGAATCGACCATAACCATCCGATCGGTTTGCAGCGGTGCTTGAGTGTTATCCATCAGGGGGAGTGACAGTTCGTTAATCGTTATGTCGATCCAACTGATGTTGTTGGTATTGTTGTAGTAGACACCGCTGCCGCCATTGCTAACTCGGGCTGGTTCATAATCGATAAAGATATTACCCGTGATTTCCTGGACCTGGGACAGAGGGCTAGTTGCTGTTGCCGAAAAGTTGCCTTCGAGCAAAAGGGCATTTGCGCTGGAACTGAGTAGGACACCAGACAGCGCCGCTGAAAGAATCCTTTTTTTCATATTTCTTCCTTGATTGGGGAATAGAGTGAACCCAAAGGCTAGCAATGATGGGATTAGAAAAGCGGGCCGCTAGTCACATTTCGTCGATGCTTTTACTGAATTCTAGGGGCAGAAGTGTTCTTGCCTTAGATCTACGGTGGCGCATAGGGCTTCGGTAGCCAACTCCACATCGGCAACATAGTAAAGCGATGCCAGCCCCAGGCGATCACGCCCAAGGTTGTGGAAGATCATGCCGAACAGAATGTCGCCGGCGCTGTACTCCTCATGTTCGCGTGCGAAATAGATGGCTGGCTTCGAGAGTTGTTCATCGGTGAGCAGCGACAAAACACGTCCCACGCCACCGTGGTAGGCCTGTACCAGCAACAGTGTGAATAACTGGTCCCGTTTCATGTCGGGCAGGTGGCCGAAACGTTCCTCGAAGGTGGGTTCGAGGTTGCGGGCATTCTGTTGCATCAGCTTGAGCGCGCAGTCGACCTGCGCAAGACGATGCCAGTGGTTGACTGGCTTGATCTGGCAGTCGTTCAGCGCGGAGGGTGACAATTGCAATATGCCTTTGGCATCGGCTCGGGAATGGGCGTTGGCCTGCCCGCTGCTCTCAATCAACACCTGGCCACCAAGATAACGGGGCAATGTAGCGGGCAAGTCGAGCCTCTGCTGGTCAAGGCGAGTCTGGTAGACATACATCATGGCCTGATGCAGGGAGCGCGGCTCTGCCTGAGAGGCAAAGATCAGGTCGTCCCAGGTCCCCCACAATAGGTCGGATTCGGACCGCCCCAGGTAACGGTCTACAGCCGCAGACAGGTCGACGTGCGGCTGAAGGCATGACAATGCAAACGGATAGCCAGTGTCGCTCAGGCTGCCCGGCACCCAGCTGTCCACCTTGCCTTTTTCAGCCAGCGCCGCTCTGGTTTCGTTCAGTCGGATCTGGGTGGCCTGTCGGGTCGCGGCGTCGTCGATATAGCCCAGAAACTGGCCGCGCCGGTCAAAGAGGATGTGGCGGTCAGCAACTGAGCAAAATCCACGCTCTTTCAGCACCCAGCGTCGGATGGTGGTGATGTTCTGGTAAACACCCTGGCTAACCCAGTAGGGTGAATTGCGAACCACCTCTACCCAGTCTTTTTCCGGTTCTGGCGGTTCGCTGGCGTGGGCAATCGGTGCAATAATGCCTGCCAACGCCACGATTCTGACAACACAATAAAAAACGGAACGCCACATGAAGCAATCCGAATACCTTCGATTCGACGCCGTTGCCCTTGCGGACCTGATACGGCGTAAAGAAGTCACCGCGCGTGAAGTCTGTGACGCCGCCATTGAGCGGGCGGCCACGGTGAACGACCGGCTGAATGCCATCTGCTACCCCCAATTTTCGGACGCGCTTGAGCAGCCCTTTCCCTCCGATGGTACCTTTTGTGGGGTGCCAATGCTGCTTAAAGATCTGATGCAGCAGCAACAGGGCCACCCTTGCACCTACGGAAGTAGAGGGCTGAAAAATAACATTGCCAGCCAGGATTCTGAATTTGTGCGGCGCGCCCGTGAAGGTGGGCTGGTGTTTCTGGGCCGAACCACCACTCCGGAATTCGGGCTGAAAGGCGTCACTGAATCGAAGCTGTGGGGTGCAACCCGTAATCCATGGAACACTGACCGAACGCCCGGCGGCTCAAGCGGCGGCTCTGCCGCCGCGGTTGCTGCGGGCATCGTGCCGATGGCCGGTGCCAACGACGGTGGCGGCTCGATCCGCATTCCCGCTGCCTACAATGGCTTGTTCGGGCTCAAACCCTCGCGCGGGCGGATCTCTTCCGGCCCCTTTGCCGGGGAAGCCTGGACCGGCGCCTCGATGGACCACGTCGTCACTCGCACGGTGCGGGACAGCGCTGCCATGCTGGATGTTCTGTCCGGGCCAGCACCTGGCGATCCGTTTGTGATCCAGCAGCCGCCCGCTCCCTTCAGTGATCTGATGCAGCAGTCGCCAAAGCCTTTACGAATCGGTGTATTTACCTCTTCTCCCTACGATACGGAGGTTGCCGCAGAATGTGTGGACGCGGTCGAGGACGCGGCGCGTATGCTCGAAAGCCTGGGCCACACCGTGGAGTACGCTCGGCCGGAGTTTGAAGGGATGGCGCTGGCACGCTGCTATCTGGGTCTGTACTTTGGCGAAGTGTCCACCCTGATGGATTACGCCAAAAAGGAACTCGGTGCTAAAGACGAAGATTTCGAGCTGGATACCCGCCTGATCGGCATGCTGGGTCAGACCCTGCCGCTGCCCGAATACGTGCGCCGCCGACAGCAATGGAATGACTTTGCCCGGGCGTTGGGCGCCTATTTCGAAACCTACGATATGTACCTGTGCCCCACTGTTGGCCAGATGCCCGCAAAGATCGGCGAGCTGGACACACCGGCTCATTTGCAGATTGCGGCCAAACTGATGCTGCGCCTGAATGCCGGAAAAATTGTGCATCGAAGCGGCCAGGTGGATCAGATGGCCTTGGAAAGTCTGTCAAGAACCCCATTTACTCAATTAGCAAACCTGACAGGCACGCCGGCTATGTCCGTACCATTGAACTGGAGTACCGAGGGGCTACCTGTTGGCGTTCAGTTTGGTGCGCCCCATGGTGATGAGGGGAAACTGCTGCAACTGGCGGCGCAGCTGGAAGAAGCCAGCCCCTGGTTTGGCCAGTATGAGCGGCTGGACGCCCTGATGTGACAACGTTTGATCAGGTGTTGTGATCCGCCCGTGAAAGTTTCACGTTTATCTTTATGGCAGGAACAGTCTATGCTGTGAGTCAGGGAGACCCTTCTTCCTGTACGACCCTGATGGCATCGAGGAGGCGAGTGAATTATGAACCAACCGATGGCAATCGACGAACTGGTGTCTGTAGCGCAGGCCGAAGCCATGGGGGAGCTCGACGCCCCGATGATGGCGATCGTACTGTCCAGCGAACAAAGCTACGACTTGCCCATTAACTCTCTTGAAAGCGATGCCGACAAGGCCCGCTGGGGTTTGATCCTCCGCGCGGCCCGTGAGCACGTAGAAGCCGACGCCGTGGCCGTGCTGTATCCGGCATGGACCACGATCCGCAACAAGAAACCCGCTGAGGAAACCGAGGAAGGCGTTGAAGACGAAGCGCTGAAAGCGGAAGAATCCGAGCAGGACATTGACCCGGGCCGTGGGGAAGATCCGAGCGAACCCATTGATACCTTGTTTGTACAGCTTCACACCCGTGACCGTATCTACTGGCGCGGTTTTGAACAGATCCGCGATCCGAAGCATCAACGGATCATCGGTTTTCGCAGGATCAAAGCCCTGTCTACCGAGTATGGCCGTGACGAAGCACCATCAGTCACGTCGTGGCTGAATACCCTGTTCGAGCCTTTACCCGATGAAGGGCAGGAAACCGACGTGGATCGGGAACTGGCGGATATGCTTGAAGAACCCGAAGTCAGCGCG
The DNA here is from genome assembly GCF_030053415.1 of Marinobacter sp. CHS3-4. Lineage (GTDB taxonomy): Bacteria > Pseudomonadota > Gammaproteobacteria > Pseudomonadales > Oleiphilaceae > Marinobacter. The sequence goes on along the minus strand of NZ_JASGBJ010000001.1, from coordinate 38,094 downwards.
GCGCTGTATCCGCGACAGATGCGGGCTCTGCATTAAGGCACGGCTAGCGGGCCCTTGGCCTCCCTAAGTTGTCATGGCGCGTTCAGCTACTCGATAGAGGCTGAACGCGCCAATGGTTACCTGCCCCAAAATCTGGCCTATTGGCCGGATAGCATGGTCAGGCAGAGCTGAGCGTTCTGGACGAAATGTGAAAACGCGGTGAGCTGCTGATCCGAGGGTACGTAGTCCGCCGCCGCGTTGTCCGCATAAAACAGGCCAACCAGGCGGCCTTTTGCCTTAAGGGGGCCGACCAGCGCCGGCACTTGCCCCAGCCAACGGTCGTATTCCACCGGTTCACTCTTGCGTTTGGGCTGGTAGATGTAACAGCTGGCATGGGGCAGCAAAGCACCCAGCTTTCCCGTTCCGTCCTTGCTGATTCGAAAACTGTCTTTCCAGTTTTCTGTTCCCTTGCCACCCAGCTTTCTTGGAATCAGCGTGTGGCCCGATTTGTCGGTCATCAGCAAGGCAACACGCTGCATGCCCACAGCTCGGTGTATGCCTTCAATGACCAGCTGACATACCTCATTGATGTCGGGTTTGTCTGTCAGGCTGTGAGTCAGGTCTCTGAGAATCTGCAGCTGCAGATTGGGGTCGACTTCCGGAGCGTGAGTTGCCGTCGCCCCCTCGTCGCTGTTGCTTCCCGGCATCAATGCGGTGACCTGGGGTATGCCTAGTGATACGGCCACCCGGGCTGCTTCGCCGGCATTCACTTTAACATGGTCGCGCACGGTGGCTGGCGGTTCGCCGATGTCATCACCCAGCTGCTCCAGAACGGCATCCATGTCTGCGCCTCGCCAACCATGTTCAGACAGCTTTGCCATTTCAACGGAATGGCGCACCAGGCTAGACGCTTTCGAATTTGCTTTTCCGGGCGCTACAACATCCTTGATGAATGGGCCCAGCGCCCACGCGTCCACAAGGCCACGGGTAATGTCCGTAAAGGTCGAGTGAATGATCGATTTCTGAGCCTCGATGGCGGGTGTCTCCAGCCGCAATTCCTGCTCCAGCTCGCTCGCCTGCTCGGTGTCGCAGGACCAGAAAGCCAGCTCACCGATATTCATGAGGAGAGCCCCTATGAACACTTCCTCCAGCGCCTGTTCGTTTCGTTTTGGCAACAGGCAGCGGGCCTGAACCGCGGCATGAATCGCCCGGGCCAGACAGTGGAGCAGGTGTGGGCGATCATTGCGTTTGAGCAGCGAATCAACAATCAGTGACGAGATCGCCATGGATTTGACCGCATCGAAACCAATCAGAGTGATGGCACGGCTGACTGTGCTGACCTGGGTTCGGGTCTGGTTGTAAAAAACCGTATTGGACAACCGCAAAACCTGCGACGTGAGCTGGGCATCATTGAGGATCACGTTGGCCAGCTCATTAACGGTGCTGTTGCTGTTGTCCGTCAGTTCGTTGATCCGCCGTAAGGTGTTGGCCAGTACCGGCAGCTCCACTTTACTGAGATAGGAAACCCAGGCGCTGGTAGAAGTCATTCGTGGTGCTGCACTGCTGCTATTGTCGCTCAACGTCTGGTCCGTCCTGCTTTGTCAGATGGAATAGATAGTAGTAGATGATGACCGTTAATTGAGTCTAGTCCAACAGGCAAACGGGTGTGGAATGCTTGCCGTGTACGGGCATTTACCAAGGCCATAAGCTCGGGTTCAGACAGTGAGTGGTCTATAATCGCCGGTTTTTTCCACGCACTTCCGACACGTTGGCAGGTTTGACCCGTGATTGTTTTTGACCAGGTTGAAAAGTCCTATCAGGTGAATGGCCAGGCGGTTCCCGCATTACGCCCGACCAGCATGACCATTGAAACCGGAGAGATCTTCGGCATTGTGGGCCATTCTGGTGCCGGCAAATCCACGCTGGTTCGTCTGATTAACCTGCTGGAACCGCCCTCCGCAGGTCGCATCCTGATTGATAATGAAAACATCACTCGCTACAGCCAGGCAGAGCTAAGGGCCTTCCGTCGCAAGGTGGGCATGATCTTCCAGCACTTCAATCTGCTGTCCTCAAAAACCGTCGCTGACAACATTGCGTTCCCCATGAAGCTGGCGGGCATCTATTCCAAACAGGAGATACAGGCCCGGGTGGAAGAGTTGCTGCAGAGGGTCAGCCTGAGTGATCAGGCCAATAAGTATCCGTCCCAGCTATCCGGTGGTCAGAAGCAGCGGGTCGGTATTGCCCGCGCCCTGGCCTGTCGACCCACGATATTATTGTGCGATGAAGCGACCAGTGCGCTCGACCCACAAACAACACAGTCGGTTCTACGGCTGCTGGCGGATATCAATAAAGAACTCGGGCTGACCATCGTACTGATCACCCATGAAATGGACGTGGTGCGGCGCGTGTGTGACCGGGTGGCCGTCATGGACGCCGGTGAGGTCGTGGAAATGGGAAAGGTCAGCGATGTGTTTCTTCATCCGGAGCACCCAACCACCCGGGATTTTGTGTTCGAGAGCGAGCATATTGATCATGAGGATATGCAACGAGATCTGGCGCACGCGCCCGGCCGCATCCTGCGTCTGACGTTCAAAGGTGAATCCACCTACACGCCGCTGCTGGGAAGTGTTGCGCGGGAATCCGGAGTGGATTTCAGCATCCTGTCGGGCCGAATTGATCACATCAAAGACACGCCATACGGCCAGCTTACTCTTTCACTGGTGGGCGGTGATCTGAATGTGGCCATGAACGCCCTGAAAGCCGCCGATGTTCACGTGGAGGTACTGCGCTGATGGATGCTTTGATGGAAGGCCTGTTGAGTAACGTGGATTGGACCGAAATCGGCCTGGCCAGCTGGGATACGCTGGTGATGGTCGGGTTGTCTTTGTTGTTCAGTGTACTGATCGGTTTGCCCATTGGCGTGTTGCTGTTCCTGTTTGGCAAGCGCCAGTTACTGGAACAGCCGATTGCCTACGCAGTGTTGTCATTTGTAGTGAACGTGCTGCGTTCTGTGCCGTTTATCATCCTTTTGATCGTGATGATTCCGTTTACCGTGATGCTGATCGGTACCTCGCTGGGCGTGGCCGGGGCGATACCGCCGCTGGTCGCCGGCGGGGCTCCCTTCTTTGCGCGTCTGGTGGAAACCTCATTGCGGGAGGTGGACCGCGGTATCATCGAGGCCACGCAGGCCATGGGCGCAAATGTACGGCAGATTGTCTTCGGCGCCCTGCTTCCTGAAGCGTTACCCGGCCTGATCGCCGGTATTACGGTGACTGCTATCACCCTGGTGTCCTATGCCGCGATGTCCGGCGTCATTGGCGGCGGTGGCCTCGGTGACCTGGCCATTCGCTTCGGTTATCAACGATTCCAGACCGACGTCATGGTCATTACCGTGGCGCTTCTCGTGATTTTTGTTCAAGTGCTGCAGATGGTCGGCGACCGTCTGGTGCTTTATTTCAGCCGAAAATAACGTTTGGCGCGAAAAACGCTCATTTCCAAGACACTCTGACAGGAGAATATCCATGAATGTGAAGAAGACGTTGGCAGCCCTGGCTGTCGCAACCACGGTGTCAGTGGCCGCGTCCGCAGAAGAGTTGTCTGTGGCGGCGACGCCGGTGCCCCACGCGGAGATTCTGGAGCACGTAAAGCCAATGCTGGCGGAAGACGGCATTGAACTTGAGGTCAAAGTCTTCACCGATTACATCCAGCCGAACATTCAGGTGGATCAGGAACGGATGGATGCCAACTTCTTCCAGCATCAGCCTTACCTGGATGAATTCAATGACGGCCGCGGCACTGACCTGGTGACCGTGACAGGCGTCCATGTGGAGCCTTTTGGCGCCTATTCCAATCGCATCGATTCACTGGATGACCTGGAAGAAGGCTCGGTAGTGGCCATCCCTAACGACCCTACCAATGGCGGCCGGGCCCTGCTGCTGTTGCAAAAGCACGGTGTGATTACCCTCGAAGACAGCAGCAAGATTACGGCGACACCGCGTGACATTGCCGACAATCCGAAAAATCTGGATTTCAAGGAGCTGGAAGCGGCGACGTTGCCACGGATTCTGAACCAGGTGGATATCGCCCTTATCAACACCAACTACGCGCTTGAAGCCGGCCTCAATCCGACAGAAGACGCGTTGGTGATTGAGGGGTCTGATTCACCGTACGTGAACATTCTGGTCGCGCGCCCGGACAACAAGGACAGCGAGGCGATGCAAAAGCTGGCTGAAGCGTTGAACTCCGAATCGGTGAAGACCTTCATTATGAATCAGTATGAAGGTGCCGTGGTCCCGGCGTTTTAATGCAGATAATGTAAGAACAAAAAAACCGGGCCGAGGCCCGGTTTTTTTATGGCTGGACGATTTATTCGCCGCTCCAGTTCACAGTCGGATCTGGCGTCATCCGCAGGTACGGACGCACCGCGTTGTAGCCTTTCGGGAAGCGCTGTTTGATTTCGTCCTCGTCCTGAAGGGACGGCACGATCACGACGTCTTCGCCTTTTTCCCAGTTACCGGGTGTGGCTACCTTGTGTTCATCGGTCATTTGCAAGGAATCAACGGCGCGCAGCACTTCATTGAAGTTACGGCCGGTGCTGGCCGGATAGGTAATCATCAGGCGGATTTTCTTGTTCGGATCGATCACGAACAGCGAACGAACCGTCAGGCTGTTCTCCGCCGCCGGCGGAATCATGTCGTACAGCGTTGAGACTTTGCGATCCTCATCCGCGATGATCGGGAAGTTCACGGTGCAGCCCTGAGTTTCGTTGATGTCGCTGATCCACTGCTTGTGGGAATCAACGGCATCCACGCTCAGCGCGATCGCTTTCACATTGCGCTTGGCAAACTCGTCTTTCAGCTTGGCAGTCAGCCCCAGCTCGGTGGTGCATACCGGCGTAAAGTCGGCCGGGTGAGAAAACAGAATGCCCCAGCTGTCGCCGAGCCACTCGTGAAAGCGAATGGTACCCTCACTGGATTCCTGCTCGAAATCCGGTGCGGTATCTCCAAGATGTAAACCCATAACGTTTCCTCCTCTACTGAAACCAAACCAAATTGGCTAAAAACCGACAAACATACTGTGCCGGTGTGTGCTTCCTATACGAAGTGATATGGTGACGGATGATCGAAAAACCAAGGGCGCCAGCGACTGCTTCAATACTTGCTGAAACCAACTGTTGCAGCCAAGAGTGTAGACCCATGGTCCGTGGTGTACATATTTCATCGGTAGGTTAATCTGACGATGAGAGTTTTCAGGAGTAAACGTCCATGACCCAGACATCGACCCCACAAGCCTTCCACGTTGATGTTGGTGACTTGCAGTTTTGCGTGGAAACCCGGGGCAATCCCGAGGGTGAGCCGGTGCTTTTCGTCATGGGGCTGGGAGCCCAGATGACCTTGTGGCCGGAAGCGCTGTTGGAGCAGTACGTCAGTGAAGGCTACCGCGTAATCCGGTTCGATAACCGGGATATTGGCCTGTCGTCTCATCTGAAAGACCGACTGAAAGGGCATCCCATGGCGGTGATGGCAAGGGCTCGGATGGGGCTCAACGTGCCCGCGCCTTACACGCTCCAGGATATGGCCGCCGATGTGTGCGGCATCATGGACGCCATGCAATTGAACAGTTGCCACCTGGTAGGCGTGTCGATGGGTGGGATGATTACCCAGCTGGTGGCTGCCAACTGGCCGGAGAGAGTGCGCTCGGCCACGTTGATCATGACATCGACGAACAGCCCCCGCCTGCCTATACCCAAGCCTTCGCTGATTGTTCGTCTGGCCGGGATTGGTTCCCGAGGAAACGACGAAGATACCGTGGTGGCGCGCTCCATGGACTTCTGGAAGCTGATTCAGAGCCCGGATTTCCCGTCACGTGACGACGAGCTCCGAGAGCGTATCACTGTTAATTACCGGCGCAGTTATCACCCTGCTGGCATACTTCGCCAGACCCGGGCCATTCTGGCGACTGGTAGTCTATCCTCCGCGACCCGGCGGATTCGTCAGCCTGTCGCCGTGATTCACGGTAAGGCGGATCCTCTGGTACGCCCGGCGGCGGCAGAGCAGCTTGGCTATCTGATGCCTCACGCCCGCGTTGAACTCATCGAAGGGATGGGGCATGACCTGCCACAGCCTCTGCTGCCTAGGTTTGCGGAAATCGGCTTTGAAACCATGGGCCGTGCACGCTGATTGACGTTTCAAGTTTCGCCGGGATTGCCTATGTTTAGAGTGTCGTGAACCGGAATTTAATTGATTAGGGAGTGTGATCATGGAATCGCTCAAAGCTTCGGATGTAATGTCGAACCACATTGAACCTATTCGTTGTGGGACGCCGCTGACCAAAGTGGTTAAAACCCTGCTGCATAACCATGTCAGCGGTTTGCCGGTCGTCGATGACCATCGCAAGGTGATTGGTTTCATTTCTGAACAGGATTGCATTCACGCTCTGCTGGTGAGCAATTACCACCGGGAAGGCGATCCGAAAGTCGACGATGTAATGTTTCACAACCCCATGACCATTTCACCGGAAATGTCTGTAGTGGATCTGGCGCAGAACCTGGGCGCGGGCAAACCGAAAGTGTATCCGGTGACCGATCATGGCCGCTTGATTGGTATCGTGACGCGCACATCCATTCTTCGGGAATTGGCCAAGATTGGTTGCGGCATCGAGGTGCCCAAGACCGCCTGACGGCCGCTGCGCTCTCAATAGACACCGCGTATGAAAACAAAGAGGTTGGCATGGAACTGCTTTCGACAAATGTCTGTTTCAACGGCGAGCATCGGCGGTATCGGCACCGCTCGGCGGCGCTGGACTGTGAAATGGAGTTTGCCGTGTTTCTCCCCCCGGCCGCCCTCGGCGCCGAATCCCGGAAGGTGCCGGTGTTGTACTGGCTGTCAGGGCTGACCTGCACTGATCAGAATTTCATGCAGAAGGCGGGCGCCATGAGACGGGCGGCCCAACTGGGGTTGGCCATTGTGTGCCCGGACACCAGCCCGCGGGGCGTGAATCTTCCCGGGGAAGACGAGAGTTACGATTTTGGCAGTGGGGCTGGCTTTTACATCAACGCCACGCAGCAGCCATGGGCGCCCCATTACCGGATGTACGATTATGTGGTGAAGGAAATCCCGCAGGTGGTGGAATCCAATCTGCCGATCACCGAGCAGAGATCCATCAGCGGTCACTCAATGGGTGGTCATGGTGCGCTGATTGCAGCGCTGAAGAATCCGGGGCGATACCAATCCGTGTCGGCCTTTGCGCCCATTGCGCATCCAACGGCCTGTCCCTGGGGACAGAAAGCCTTTAAAGGGTATCTGGGCGACGATACCAGTACCTGGGAAGAATGGGATGCAACGCTGCTGATTCCGACGGCCCGGGAACGTCTCCCCCTGCTGGTGGACCAGGGTACAGCGGATAATTTCCTGGATGAGCAGTTAAACCCGGATGCGCTGTTGGACGCCTGTGAAAAAGTACATCACCACATCGATTTGCGGATGCACCGTGGCTACGACCACAGCTATTTTTTCATTGCATCATTCATCGACGAGCACCTGGATCATCACGCCAGAGCACTTGGCCTGATGCCGGGCTAGTGGAAGCCCCAGATTTGCCCGAAATCCATTGACGGCATGATTTCGGGCATCTCGACCCCCACAATATTGTAATCCGGTTGGCTGCAATCGCGCTCGAAGGTGCCGTTGTAACGGTTGCCTCTGGGGCCGATGATGGCCTTCGCAAAAGGACCCTTCGCCCGCTTCGGCCGCGCAAAGACCACCGCAATTTCCTCGTTCTGAAGCCGAACCAGAGTGCCTGGTGGGTATTCAGTAAGCACCTTCAACAAGGCTTTAGGAATCGCCGGCCTGAATGCGCCATCCGCCAGGCTGGCAACCATCTTGTTCGCCTCTATGACGGTCATCCGCTTTCGATAGGCCCGGCGCGTGATCATGGCAATGTAGCGCTCTGACAACGCCAGTATTTCCGCTTCGCCCCGGATATCGGTGCCGCTGAGCCCATGGGGGTAGCCGGAGCCATCGGCCTGTTCGTGGTGTTGATCAATGATCTTCAACAACAGTGCGTTGTCGATCCCTGCTTCTTTGAGTGCGGCAATACTGCGCTGCGGGTGTTTGCGGATGACGGCTCTTTGATCGTTTGTGAGAACGCGATTGGAGGCGTTCAGTTTGTCCGCAACGGGTACCAGGGCCAGGTTGGCTGTAAGGGCAGCGCTAATCAGGACGGCCGTGCGCTTTTCGTCCAGGCCAAAACGCTTTGCGGTGAACTGACACAGAATGGCGTAAAAAATGATCTGTTCGTATATGGTTGGCTCGATGGAATACAGCTGCACCAGCGCAAGGCTGGCTTCCGGTGAATCCGTGCACATCTGGTCAATCATTCGTGCCAGGCCCAGCAAGCGTTTCTTCGCATTCGGGTCCTGACTGGTCACCGCGTTCAGGGCCGATTCCAGCGTCTGAAGCAGAACAGGGTATTCGGCAAAAGGGTTACGAACGCGCGTGTCCTCGACCGCTTCCTCCGGCCGGCGTTCCATCTTTCGCGGGTGGAATAGCCCACGTTCAAAAAGCTGTTCCAGTTGAGTCTCGTTCTGAATTACATAGCCCTGACGCAACAGGACGTTACCGTCAGCATCAAAGACAGTCCATGGCAATGGTTTTCCGATGTCCAGCGCACCGGGCGCAATTTTGACGAGATTAGCCAAGTTACGAGGTCCTTCTTATTATTCTCGTGTATTTCAATTCTAACCTCTAAAATATATCTGTCATCTTTCAATATATTGTGAAATCTTGAAGCGGCGCACCCAAAAGGTGCAACCGTTCGCATATAATAGTTGTCTATTCAAGCACTGTGATCCAGTGTAGTAGCCTGCGCGTTCATTTCCCGGATATTTCATGCTCTACCGTCTGAAGACAGATCTCAGATTATCGGTTATTACCTTGCTTGGCATAAGCGCTTTGCTGGGCATCACGCCGTTCGCCATTATGCGTTTTGCGCAAGGCAATGCGATAGCCGGGCTGGTCGATCTGACCATTATGCTGGCCATCCTGTCCGCCATGACATACGCCTGGGTCACCGGCGACACGGCGCGCAGTGGTTTTTTCATGGCCATTGTTGCCGCCAGTGGTGCCGTTGCCGTGGGCGCAGTGGTTGGCGAGCCCGGTTTGTTCTGGTTATACCCGGTACTGGTGACCAGTTTCTTTCTGACCGAAGCGCGCTATGCCATTTTTATCAATGTGGCCGCCGTTGTGGCACTGATGGTTCATGGCGTTGCATTCAGTTCTTCCGTTCAGATGTGGTCGTTTGCCACCACCGCTTTTGTTGTCAGTGCCTGTGCCTTTGCCTTTGCCCACCGTAATGAAGACCAACGTGAACGTCTCGAACACCTGGCGACAGTGGATCCGCTTACGGGCGTCAAAAATCGCCGTTCCATGGATGAAGAGCTGGCGATCGCAACCTCAATGGCGGCACGTAACGGCATTTCCCAGGGCCTGGTTCTGCTGGATATTGATTTCTTCAAGCAAGTGAACGATGAATACGGGCACAGCGTTGGCGATGAGGTGCTGAAAGAACTTGTTAACCTGTTGCAGAAGAACGTGCGTCGGTCGGATCAGTTGTTTCGCTTTGGTGGTGAGGAATTCGTGCTTTTGATGCCGGGCGTGGAGCAAGTCGGATTGCGGGCGGTTATGCACAATCTTCAGGAGATCATTCGCCGTTTTCTGAGGCATCCAGGCGGCCCGGTCACGGCTTCGTTCGGGGTGGCAGTGCTGAAGCCAGATGAAAGTCCGGAAGACTGGTTCGGCCGGGCAGATGGAGCTTTGTACCGTGCCAAGGAAACCGGACGTGACAGGGTTGTCTATTCAGAGGACCTGCCCGAAGTCGCCAACGTGCAATCTGCTGTATGATTCTGCTTCAGGCCTGATCCTGCCCGGGCCTGAACAGGAAGAGCCGAATACCAAGTAACACACTGGCGGAAGTCAGCCCGCACGTCAGCCCTACCCAGAAACCGGCCGCGCCCATGGTCGGCACCAGCCAGTCTGTAAAGGTAAGTACCCAGCCCAGGGTCAGGCCTACACCCCAGAACGAAAACAGCATGATGAACATGGGAATGCGGGTGTCCTTGTAGCCCCTCAGCGCACTGATGCAGGTCACCTGGATGACGTCGGCAATCTGGAAGATCGCTGCAAACACCAGCAACCGGATCGTCACTTCCTGCACCTGAGGGTCGCTGGTGTAGAGGGCGGCGATTTGCTCTGAAAACAGGAAAAGCCCCAGAGCGAACACGAAGGCGACCGCGACAGCCAGTATCAGTGAACTCAATGCAATGAGCCTGGCCGTGCCCGGTGTTCGTGCGCCCAGAAGAAAGCTGACCCGTAGCGTCAGCGCCATGCCAATGCTCAGTGGCAGCATAAACAGCAAAGACACCACGTTCAGAGCGATCTGATGGCCCGCAACCACAACTGGCCCCAGGGGAGCGAGAAACAGGGCGATGACCGAAAACAGGCTGGCTTCGACGAAGATGGTAAAGCCAATGGGAATGCCCAGCTTGAGGACTTCCATGATGCCCTGTCGGTCGGGTTTGACCCAATCGGCCAACAGATGGAAATGGCGGTATACCTCACTGCGATTCAGGTACAGAACCAGTGCAGATACCGCCACCACGTTTGAAATGGAGGTGGCCCAGCCACAACCGACGCCACCCATGGCCGGCACGCCGAATTTACCGTAGATGAAGATGTAGTTCAGCGGCAGGTTGACCAGGGTGCCCAACACTGAAAACGCCATGATCACCCGGGTATGTCCCAGGCCATCGGTCAGGCCTCGCAGAGACATCATCACCAGCATGAAGGGGATGCCCCAGGCAAAGGCGTCCAGATACCCCTGGGCGATGCGGGCGGTATTGATTTCCAGCCTCAGCAGATTGAGTACCGGAAAAACGTTGGTCAGCAACAGGATCATGATCACTGACCCGCCCGCTGCGATATACAGGCCTTGCCAGGTGGCAGGCATGATACGGTCGAAGGTTCTGGCACCGTTGTGCCCGGAGATGATGGGTTGCAGTGCGCCCAGAAGGCCCATGAAGAACAGAAATACCGGCATCCACAGGCTACTGCCGATGCCGACCGCGGCCAGATCTTCTGCGCTGGCATGGCCCGCCATCACGGTATCAATGACGCCGTTAGCCATTTGTGCCACCTGGGCAATCAGAATTGGCCCACCCAGGATCGCCAGAGTTCGCCATTCCGTAAGTGTGCGCGGAATCAGCGGCTGTCGGACTTCGGGTAATGGCTGATGGGTTTCATCCATAGCAGTTGGAACCAGGCCAGCGGAAAATGGAAAACAATGGAAACGCGGGATGGTACCTCATACGCGCCAGTGATTGGCATAAGTGTTTCCTCGGCACGGTGTACAGGCCGTCGTGCTAAGGGGTAAAGTGCCCGGCTTGCAGATTTCGGGGGTAATGAACGTGGGTCTTCTGGTTTTTGTCACCGTCTTGTGGGCGTTCTCTTTCAGCCTGATTGGCGAATTCCTTGCCGGTCAGGTCGACAGCGATTTTGCGGTCCTGACCCGGGTTGTACTGGGGGCCCTGGTGTTCCTGCCTTTTACCCGCTGGCGTGGCGTACCCGGTGGCATGAAGCTCGGTGTGCTGGTGACCGGCATGCTGCAGTTCGGCATCACCTACCTGTGCCTGTACCGTTCCTTCAGCTATTTGACGGTTCCGGAAGTGTTGTTATTCACGATTTTCACTCCGCTGTACGTCACCTTGATTGACGACGCGCTTTATCGCCGTTTTTCGCCCGTTGCTCTGGTTGCAGCGGCGGTTGCGACCCTTGGCGCGGGTATCATCCGTTACGATGGGCTCAGCCAGAGCTTCGTCACCGGTTTTCTTCTGCTTCAGGTGGCCAACTTTACCTTTGCAGCAGGTCAGGTGGGTTACAAACACACCATGATGCATTTTCGCTCGGAATTGCCGGCGTACCGCACGTTTGGCTATTTCTTCTTTGGTGCGCTGATCATCGCCTTGCCCTCGTTCCTGATTTTTGGCGATGCCGACAAATTGCCGACAACAACGGTGCAGTGGGGCGTACTCGGCTGGCTGGGTCTTGCAGCTTCCGGTGTCGGGCTCTTTCTCTGGAACCGGGGGGCTTGCTATGTGGATGCCGGCACTCTGGCGATCATGAACAACGCTCTGGTGCCCGCCGGGCTGTTAGTGAACCTGCTGATATGGAATCGCGACGCCGATCTGATAAGGCTGGCCATTGGGGGTGGCGTTATTGGCTTTTCTTTATGGCTGAACGCCCGGTTTCATCCCCGGGCGCGGATGGTGGCCCGGGGATGAAACCGGCGTTGAACTATTGATCGGCTTTTGTCACCGCGCGTAGTTCATGCATATAAGGCCGAATGGCCTGTTTGTCCGCTTCCGGCGCGTTAGAGGCCTGTTCCATGGCTGACATGGCGCCGCCCATCATTTTGCGCATCTGCTCTTTCTGCGCCTCGCTCATGTTCGGGTTGTTATTGATCTGATCCATCGCCTGGGACATTTCCTCGCCCATCATTCCGGAGTGCCTGCCCATTTCAATGGACGTCCAGGCGTGGAAGATCCGATCGCCAGCTCTGGCCCAGGAGTCCGTGCTGTCAAAGCCATGCTCCTGCACGACATCTTCCATGCGACGATGGGCTTCGTGGCCTTTCATTTGCTCCACTGACGTCGAGAAAATTCGGGACATGTCGGGCATTTGCATATCGTTGTTCTGGCTCTCGAGCTCTTCCGTTAGCCCCTCGAACTCTCCTTCCATGGATTGAAAGGTTTTCATGGAATCGATGAATGAGCGGATGGTGTCGTCGGTCAGAGGCTCAGCACGCGCTGCCAGCGGCGCCAGAAGGAGCAAGCAAAAAACAATAAAGCGGACAGGGTAGGTGCGATTCATGGTGGATCTCCTTTTGATATGAAATGCCCGGTTCCTTGATCGGGCGTCACTTAAAGGTAGCTCCGGGACGGATTCGAGGCAACCGGCTTAGCTGAACGCCTGCAGCCCGGTCTGGCCCCGCCCGAGGATCAGGGCATGAATATCGTGTGTGCCCTCGTAGGTATTCACCGATTCCAGGTTCATCACGTGGCGGATGACGTGGTATTCGTCGGAAATGCCGTTACCTCCGTGGAGGTCGCGAGCAACGCGGGCGATATCCAGGGCCTTGCCGCAGTTGTTGCGTTTCAGCAGCGACACGGCCTCTGGTGAGGCCGTGCCCGAATCCATCATCCGGCCCAGCTGCAGCGTGCTTTGCAAAGCCAGGGTGATCTCGGTTTGCATATCCACCAGTTTTTTCTGGATCAGCTGGTTGGCCGCCAGCGGCTTGCCGAACTGTTTCCGGTCCAGGGTATACTGGCGCGCCGCGTGCCAGCAGAATTCAGCGGCGCCGAGCGAGCCCCAGCAGATGCCATAACGGGCCTTATTGAGGCAACTGAAAGGGCCCTTCAGGCCTTCGATGTCCAGTTTGTTCTCGTTCGGCACGAAGACGTCGTCCATAAAAATGGAGCCGGTCTCGGAGGCGCGCAGTGAAAATTTCCCCTCGATCTTTGGCGTATCCAGCCCTTCCATGCCTCGTTCAAGTACGAACCCGGTCACGGTGCCTTCCAGTTTTGCCCAAACCACAAACACATCGGCAATGGGAGCGTTGGTAATCCAGGTTTTGGATCCGCTCAGGCGAAAGCCCCCTTCGGTGGCGACCGCACGGGTTTCCATGCTTCCGGGGTCCGAACCGTGGTTGGGTTCGGTCAGGCCGAAGCTGCCCACCAGCTCTCCCGAAGCCAGCCTGGGCAGCAACCGCTGTTTCAGCGATTCTTGCGCAAACGCGTGGATGGGGTGCATCACAAGCGACGACTGCACGCTGAGTGCAGATCGATACGCCGAATCCACGCGCTCTACTTCGCGGGCAATCAGGCCATAGCAAACGTGGCTGAGCCCTGGTCCACCGTAGGCTTCGGGAATAGTAGAGCCCAGCATGCCCAAGTCGCCCATGTCGTTGAAAATCTGTCGGTCAAAGGTTTCGGTGCGGTTGGCCTGGATGATGCCCGGCATCAGCCGCTTGTCACAGAACGCCCGGATGCTGTCCCGAACCTGACGCTCGTCTTCGGCAAGCTGGCCGTCGAAATCCAGCAGGTCATCCCAGGAAGTTTTGTTCATGGCGGTCTCTCGTTTGTGGCGGTTTTCGGCATTGGAAATAGCTTTGGCAGCCAGTCTAACCGTAGAAATCCACTTCTGCTATTTGGGCCGCCGTGATGGAATCGTGATGTTTGCGGTATAGACTTTTTAGGTGGCCGTGACATCGCTGTGAGTGTGACGGTTCATCATTTCTCCTGAGCCCGCTGAATCGGTGGGCCGAAATATCGAACTTTCAGACGAACGAATGGAGAACAGGATGATGAACCTCAAGACAATCACCGCGGTATGCATGCTTGGCCTGATGTCTGGCTTTGCCCACGCTGATGAGATGGCCAAAGACGAAGGTATGATGAACGACGGTATGGACTCGACCATGGCTGAACCGAACATGAAAAAAGATGACATGTCTAACGACATGGGCCACGGTATGAAAGACGACGACATAATGAAAGACAAGATGCACGGCGCCATGGAAGACGATGGCATGATGAAGAACAACATGCTTGGCAGCATGGAAGAGGACAGCATGATGAAAGACGATGCCATGGGCAATTAAGCGGCGGCCATGACTCGAACCGTACTCATTATTGAAGACAACCCTGGCATCGGGGACCTGGTGCGCATGCACGTGGCGGATCTTGGTATGACGCCCGTGCTGTGCGACCGGGGTGACACCGGCCTGGCCCGCTTTCGGGAAGGCGGCATTGATCTGGTGATTCTGGATCTGATGCTGCCGGGGCTGGACGGGTTGTCGGTGTGTCGTGAAATCCGTTCGGGCACCGGTTATGTGCCCGTGCTGATGCTGACAGCCAAGAGCACCGAGCTCGACCGCGTTCTGGGTCTGGAAATGGGCGCAGACGACTATCTGACCAAGCCTTTCAGCGTGGCCGAACTGTCCGCACGGGTGAAGGCCCTGTTTCGTCGGGTGGACGCCATGGCTGGGGCAAAAGACGCGCCGGCGGAAGACAGCGAACTGGTGGTGGCAGGCCTGAAAATGGACCCTGCCCGGCGACGGGTCTTTGTCCACGATCGGGAAGTAGAACTGACCGCTCGTGAATTTGATCTGCTGTGGCATTTCGCCAGCCAGCCCGGACGGGTATTCAGTCGTAGCCAGTTGCTGGACAAGGTCTGGGGCTACAATCACGAAGGCTACGAGCACACGGTGAACACCCACATCAATCGGCTACGAGGCAAGATCGAAACCGACCCTTCCCAGCCGGAATTTATCGAAACGGTGTGGGGTGTGGGTTATCGCTTCCGGGAATAGGTCATGCTGAAAACTCTCTACACCCGCCTGGCCCTTGGCCTGTTTCTGCTTTTATTGCTGGTTGGCCTTTTGTACGGCTTTATCTCTTCCTATTCCCTCCAGCAGTACAACGCCTCTGTCAATCAGGAGATTCACCGTAATCTGGCGAGCAACCTGGTGGCGGATCGCAACCTGGTCAGCGGAGGCGAGCTGGACAAGAGCGCGCTGAAAGAGCTGTTCGCCCTCTACATGACCATCAATCCCAGCATCGAGATATATCTGCTGGACCTGGACGGTACGATCCAGTCCTATTCCGCCGACCCGGCAAAAATCAAACGTAATCGGGTCTCCATCGAGCCCATCCACAAGTTACTGGCGGACATGGACGAATACCCGATTCTGGGTGACGACCCCCGCAGTCACGAGCGCCAGAAGGTGTTTTCCGCCACTCCCGTGCCGTCGGCTGAAAACCCAAAGGGCTATTTATACGTTGTTTTGCGAGGTGAAGAATACGATGCGGCTGAAACCATGGCCCGGGGTGGTCAGTTGCTGGCTCTGAGCGCCTGGGCATTGCTGGTAAGCCTGGTGGTGGTGATGATTGCGGGCCTGGTGATCTTCCGCTTGTTGACCGGACGCCTGACCGCGCTGACCCGTCTGGTGGAAGACTTTGAAACCGGTGACATGAGCCAGCATCCATCGGAGACCTGGCGTAGCCAGCGGCCCGTAGTGAAGGATGAAATCGATTATCTGGGGGTCACCTTTGACGATATGGCCCGGCGGATTGCGTCGCAGATCGAGCAACTCAAAGAAAAAGATGCCCAGCGGCGGCAACTGGTCGCGCAGGTGTCTCACGATCTGCGAACGCCTCTTGCTTCCATGCAAGGCTATATCGAAACCCTGAAGCTGCGTCGTGATCGCCTGGAACCGGAAGAACAGGATCGCTTTCTGAACATTGCGCTGAAGGAAGGCCAGCGTCTTGGCCGCCTGGTAGATGAACTGTTTGAATTGGCCGCCCTGGAAGCGAGAGAAAAACAGCCGGTACTGGAGCCTTTCCCCTTGGCTGAACTGGTTCACGACGTAGTCCACAAACATAGCTCGAAGGCTGACAAACGGTCGGTGTCCTTGGCGGTTACAGGAAACCCCAGACTTCCCCCGGCGTATGGGGATCTGGCCATGACCGAACGGGTGCTGGATAACCTGATTGGCAATGCCATTGATTACACGCCGGAAGGCGGTCAGATCATTGTGATGCTCGGCGAAGCTGACGGCCAGCCGCAGGTGAGTGTTCTCGACAGTGGGCCCGGAATTCCAGAGCAGGATCTGCCGCACATTTTTGACCCCTTCTACCGGGCCAGCAGCGACGGAGAGCACGGCCACGCTGGGCTGGGGCTGGCCATCGCCCGGCGTATCATGAGCCTGCAGGGCGGTGAGATCCAGGCTGAAAACCGGACGGAAGGCGGTGCCTGTTTCTCAATTCGACTGCCCGTGTACTCCAGCGATAATAGTTAATGCAGCCGGATTGAACCCAATGGCGTTATAGAATCGTAACTATTAGAAGAAACCAATGTGACAGTTCAGGTTCAAACTGTTTATCAGTGCCGCTAAGGCTGTTCACAGGTTTACAACGAAAGAGGTTTGGTTATGAAACGCTATTTGATATTGGCATCGGTGGCCGCTGCGATCGGGCTGGCCGGGTTCAACGTCGGTGCCCAGAACGAGGCAGACACAGAATTCGCCCCAGACAACCCCGACCTGGCGGTTGCAACCTTTGCGGGTGGATGCTTCTGGTGTGTGGAAGAGGCCTACGAACAGAAAGCACCGGGCGTGGTCGAAGCCGTGTCTGGCTATGCCGGCGGCGAGGAGAAAGACCCCAGCTACAAACAGGTAGCCAGTGGCCAGACCGGCCACACCGAGGCCGTTCAGGTCTATTACGATCCGACCAAAATTACCTATGAAGGGCTTCTGCAGACCCTGTGGCGTACCGCAAACCCAACGGATTCCAACGGTCAGTATGTCGACCGTGGCAAGCAGTATCGCCCGGCCATCTTCTATCACAATCAGCAAGAGAAGCGATTGGCAGAGCAGTCCGTCGCTGAACTCGAAGCCTCTGGCCGCTACGATGACCCGGTGACCATCGAAATCGTGCCATTCGAGACGTTCTACCCTGCAGAGAAATACCACCAGGATTATTACAAGAAGAATCCGGTGCGCTATAAGGTGTACACCTTCAACTCTGGCCGCTACCAGTTTATTGAGGACGTCTGGGGCGAGGATCAGAAGGTAGATTATTCCCAGTACCGCCCCGAAGGTTTCCAGAAAACGTCATCTGCTGGCGGCAGATCGAACGGTTTTGATCCCGATACGTTCACCAAGCCGTCTGATAAGGTTCTGAAAGAGCGTTTGACGGAAGAACAGTATTACGTCACTCAGAAAGACGGCACCGAGCCGGCGTTCAATAACGAGTACTACGACAACAAGCGCGCCGGCCTTTACGTGGACGTTGTGTCTGGTGAGCCCTTGTTCTCGTCGGCTGACAAGTATAAATCGGGCACTGGCTGGCCGAGTTTTACCAAGCCAATTGATCCGGACATGGTAGTGGAAAAAGAAGATAACTCCTTCTTCATGACCCGCACAGAGATTCGCAGCCGCTACGCGGATTCACACCTCGGCCACGTGTTCAACGACGGGCCCGCGCCCACCGGGTTGCGCTACTGCATGAACTCCGCTGCCTTATCGTTTATTCCTCTGGAAGAAATGGAAGCGCGCGGTTATGGCGATTACATCGACGAAGTGAAAGGCGACAGCTAGGTCACTCACGGCTCACAGCCAGAGATCCCCGATGCGGGTCTCTGGCGAAAAGTGATGCCGCATCTGGGCCATCAGCAGCTCAGCAGTGGCCAGGGCATCCACCACCGCATTGTGGGGTGGATAATGGGGTAAACCGTAACGCGATCGGCTGTCCGCCAACCGGATCGATATCGGTTGCTTGCCCAGAAGCTTCTGCCAGAAATTCAGTGACCGATCCGGGTGCAGGTGCGCTTCAATGGCCATAGTGTCCAACAGCGGAAAGGTAATCCCTTCGCCGGTTCGCCAGTTCATGGCCACATTCAGGAAGGGCCTTTCAATCGCTCGAAAATGAACCACCGGAATTCGGCCTTTCAGATTGTCCAGAATGTCCCCCAACACCTCGTTCAGATCGGGTGCCTGATCAATGTCGCTGTGCGTAATGCCGTGGACGGTAATGGACGTTTGATGCAACGGCAATGCCGGTTTGACCAGCCAATGGCGGGCGCCGGACAGCATCACTCTGTCCACCGTGAAAGGGACCAGGCCGATGCTGACAATGGAGTGCTGATTGGGATCCAGGCCCGTGGTTTCAAAATCCAGCGCCACCATTGGTACGTCTTTGATGGCGGTATCGGCATCCACGCACCCTGCTTCGTAAAAGCGTTTCAGCCGTTCATCGTTTGACGAATTGGCAAGCTCTGCCAAACGCTCTGGCCAGGACAGTTGCTGCTCTGTTTGTTGATTGTCTTCAGGCATTGCGTACCGCCCCTGCGTTGTAGCGGAAGCGCAGGAATTTTTGAGCCTGGTTCACCACCTGGAAAGCGTCTTTGAGGTGGCTGCGCTCGAAGGGCGACAGGTCTTCGGGGCGAACGTTGTTGTCTGGTTTGCGGCCGGCTTCGATGGCCAGTGCCTGATGGCGGATTCGGACGATGGCAATGAATTCGAACGCATCCCGCAGGTTATCTACGCCATCTTCGGGAATCAGCTCGGTGGCCCCGATCGCTTTCAGGCGATTGAACGTATTTTGGGCGCGAGATCCGCAGGCCAGCGCATGAATCCGGATCAGATCCGACATGGGCGCGGTGCCCCGGCGCTTGAGGTTGAAGGTTTTGTTGTGTTTGCCGTCCTCTTCCATCACAAACTGCCGGAAGAAGCCTAACGGCGGAGTTCGCCCAAGGGCGTTTCTGGCCATCATGGCCAGGAATCTAGGGTTCCCGCTCGCCCTTTTGGCAACGAATTCCTGCAATTCGTCAGTGAACCGGGTTTCGCCGTAGATCCCCTCAAGGTCAAAGAAGATATTGCTGTTTAGCAGCGCCTCGGCCTTGGGGTTATCGATCCAGTCTGCAAAGTATTCCTTCCAGACCTTCAGCGGCTGCCGCCATTTATCGTTGGTGGCCATAATGTCGCCGGTGCAGTAGGTGTAACCGCACTCTGCAAGGCCGTCGCTGACGAACTTGGCCAATGCTTTAAAGTAAGCGTCGTGCTCTTCAGGAATGAACGAATCGTCCAGCACCATGGCATTGTCCTGGTCGGTGACGACCAGCTGTTCGTCCCTCGCCATCGAACCCAGCGCCATGAAGCAATAGGGTACCGGCGGCGGACCCAGCTTTTCTTCACCCAGCTCTAGCAGTCGCTGGCTGAAACTGCGGCCGATGCCTGCCATGGCACTGCCGATCATGTGGGAGTTCGCGTCCTCGTTAACCATACGCACGAAGGTATCCGGGACGTCCTTGCTCAGCTTCTTGAGCCCTTTCACATCGTGCTGATGATAAATATTGCTAACCAGGTACAGGCTGCTCTGGGATTCGTGTTTGATGATGTCTGACAGTGCGATAACGCCTCGAACGGTGTCGCCGTCCATGACTGGCAGATGATGCACGTTGTTGTGCAGCATGGTCAGCATCGCTTCGAAAATGAAAGCGTTGGAATGGGTCGTGGTGACATCCGTGCTCATGATGTCGCTGATGGGCGTCTCAGAGGGCAATGCGTGCGTCAGAGCGCGTGTGCGCAGATCCCGGTCTGTAACGATGCCGCAAAGTCTGGGCTTGTCGCCACTTTCATCCATCAGTGGCAGGGCGGACACGCCGTGTTCCGTCATAACTCTGGCCGCCTCTTGCAGCCGCACCGTGTTCGGGACAATGACCGGAGCGCGGTTGATCAGGCGGGTGACTTTTGCCGTCATCAACTGGTTGGATTTCTCCCGGCGGGAGTTGGCGCTGCGCAGGCGTGAGCGGTCTTCGATCTCAACGAAATCAGTGAATTCCTCGCTTTGCAGCAGGTACTGGAACAGCTCAAACGGTATCTGGTATACGAGCGTGTCTTCGATGGCCCGAGCCGGGAAACGAACCGTGCGATTCATCATCAGGCCGATCTGGCCAAAGATTTCACCTTCGGTGACCCGGTTGTACAATTCTCCACTGCGCCGGAAGATTTCTACGGCGCCACTGCGAACGTAATGGAGATAGTTGTTGTTCTGCCCCAACTCCAGAATGTCGGTGCCGGCCTGGAAATAGGTAATTTCAATACCGGCGACGACCTTGTCCATCATTTCCGTGGGCAGTTCGTCAAAGGGCGCGTGCTGCACCATGTGATTCCGGATTTCGATCAGCTCTGCCTGCATTACCTGTGTCCTTTTTGCGCCGGTTCAGCCACAAGCATAGCATTCGTCTACCCATGGCTGACTAGACCACACATCACGCCTTTATCGGAAGTGTCTATCTGAAGGCGGCTACGACAGGCATAGGGCACCTTGATGGCCGAAAATGAGCGCTCCAGGGGAATGCTCATGACCTCTGCCAGCAGCATGCCGATTACGCCACCGTGACAGACCAACAGAACCTTCTTGCCCTCGGCCCTTCGCTGCCAGTCCTGCCAGCTTTCGCGAATACGAATGCTGAAGTCACCCAGCGCTTCGCCGCCTGGCGGCGCGTGAACGACCGGATTACTCCAGAACTGCCTGAGCGCCTCTGGCGTGTGTTCGAGTATCTCTGCCGCCGTACGGCCTTCCCAGTCACCAAAATGCAGTTCCCGGAAACGCTCCTCGATCTCCAGAGGAATGCCCCGCTGACCAGCCAGCTCTCTGGCGAATTCCTGACAGCGAAGCAAAGGGGAAGACAGCACCAGGTCCCAGCTTTCCTCGTCTGCGATCGCCCCACGCATTTGTTGCCAGCCTGTGTCGCTCAGAGGATCGTCTTTGCTGCCCCTGAACATCTGGCCACCTTGCGGTTCGCCATGGCGGATGAGGTCGAAAATGGTGGTTTTTGTCTTCATGTTCGAAGGCCCTCTGCATTGGGTTCGCCTGGCGCGCAGGTAACAGCATGCGTGAAACACAGAGTGATACCAGAATTAACGCCAGCTTCACAGGTACGTCGAATTACATTGACGGTTCACGGGCCGGTTGATAGCCTCTCGCCCAGTTTTCAGGTGCTGATGCGCAAAGCTGCGCCACAGTGAAACGGGAAGCCGGTATGAGTCCGGCGCTGCCCCCGCAACGGTAAACGAGACAACAGCGATCAAACGCGCCACTGTGCTAATGCATGGGAAGGTGATCGCTCAGGGCCCGACAATCGCCCGCTCGTGAGCCCGGAGACCGGCCTGTCAACACACCAGACGCTGCGGAGGGCTGCGTGGGTGGGTGACAGGCTTGTCTGTGGTTTTCCGCGCATTTCCTTTTCTGCCCGCCTTCCGAGATCCTGATGTTCGCCGACGAAAACCGGTCGGTCTGCTCATTGCCTTTCGCGGATTTGTTCAACGGTTCACGCGGGTGCGCGTCAACCATGCGAGAGTGCTATTCATGAAAGAAACAACACAGACCCATCTGATTTGGAGCCTGGCATTCGTTCTTGCCTTCCACGCCAACCCTCTGATAGCCGACGAGCAAGACGAGGATTCCGCAGAACTCGAAACAATTGTTGTCACCGCGCCACTTGGCCCAAAAACGATTGGCGAAGACCTCTCCTCTGTGACAACGATTGAGCAAGAGGAGATTCGGCGCCAACAACCCAAGCAATTCAGCGATGTCATTCGGGCGGAACCGGGTGTTTCTGTTCAGAACAGCGGTGGCATAGGGCAGCAAACCTCGGTGTATCTACGTGGACACGAGTCCGATGGCACGGTCCTATTGGTCAACGGTATACGGATACGCTCAGCAACGACCGGCATTCCTGCGTGGGACGCGGTGCCCCAGTCGCTCGTGAATAGAGTGGAAATCATTCGAGGCGGCCGCAGCAGCCTATACGGTTCAGATGCGATGGGCGGTGTTATCCAGATTTTCACAACGCCTCAGGATGAGGGATCGACCGGTTGGGTAGAGGCCGGTGCCGGGAATCTGGACACTCAGCAATACAGCGTGGGTGCGGCATCAGTTGATAGCAACAGTTCGATCAACGCAGGTGTTACCCGGTTTGTGACCGACGGGTCGCCTGTTGTTGAGCAGGGAGATAGTAAGCGTTACCGAAACGAAGCGGGAACCTTTAATGCCAGCCAGACTTTCGACAACGGCGTGAAAGTGAATGTGACCGCGCTGGGCTCCGAGGGTGACGTTGAATACGAAGGCGGCAGCAAGGATTTCGTGTTCCAAACGGCTGGAGCTGCTGTGGAACTGCCTATTAACGACTATTGGCGTTCCTCAATTGAACTCTCCGATGCTCGCGATGAACAAACGTTTTTCAGTTCTTTCGGGGCAACGGATCTGGACAGCAAAACTCGAACGTCGCGTCTGGAAAACTGGTTTGTGGCGGATGTTCATGAGTTTGTAGTCGGCGCCGAAACCATGACAGATCAGGTGCTTGGCTCAACGACGTACGTTGAAGATACTCGTAGAAACGATGCGTATTTTGCGCAAGCGCTTTTGAACTTTGGGCCGACAAGTCTCAATCTCAGTGCAAGAACGGACGACAACGAAGCCTATGGAACCAATGAGACGTGGGGCGCTGCATTTGGCTATCGGTTCGGCGCGGGCTATCGCTTCCGGGTAAATGCAGGAACGTCATTCAAGGCACCCACGTTTAATGATTTATACTCGCCCTTCGGGGGAGCGAACCCGGACCTTGAGCCAGAAGAGGCGACGAGTTACGAGGTCGGCCTGGAAAAAACAACAGCCAACTGGTTCTGGGGTATGACTGTTTATCAAAGCGACGTGGAAAACCTGATCGTCTCGTTTTTCCCCCAGCCCAGTGAAAACGTAGATCAAGCCGATTTGAGGGGCGTGGAAGCGGTTGCTGGCTGGGCGGACCATGGTTGGTCCATTGAGCTTACTCTCAGTGCGGGTGACTTCAAGAATACCGAGACCGGCAAGGATCTGGTCAATCGATCAGAGCAATCCGCTTCTCTGGATGTCGATAAAGACTTCGGTCGTTACTATGTTGGCTCCACTGTCCGTGCTGAAAACGAAAGACTGGATAGAGACGGCGTAAGCCGGATTCCGGGATACGGGGCGTGGGACCTGCGTGGTGGTGCCATGCTCACCAAAGGATTGGAGTTGCGCTTGAGCGTCGAGAACGTTCTCGACAAAGAGCGCAAATTGGGCACCTACATTGCGCCTATCAACTACGTCAACGCAGGCCGGACCTACATGGCTTCGCTGCGGTATGACTTTCAGCTGTAAACGCTGCTGACCGTGGAGTGATGATATGACGATACCCCGGCTCGGCTATTTTCTGTTGGTCAGTCTCCTATGGAGTCTTCCAACCTTTGCCGAGTCCCTTTGTGCCTCCGATGCAAGGGATCGACAGGTGTGCCTAGATACCCCGGCCGGCCGTATCGTCTCTCTATCCCCCGGCGCCACAGAGCTGCTGTTCTCAGCTGGCGCCGGTAACGATGTCATTGCTGTCAGTGCCTGGAGCGACTACCCGCCAGCCGCTGAAAACCTGCCTCAGGTTGGCGACAGCAACCGGTTGGATCTGGAAGCCATTGTGTCTCTTGAGCCGGATCTGGTCGTGGCCTGGACAGACGGCAACTCCGCCCCGCAACTCGAGCGAATCGAGGCCCTTGGCATCCCTGTGTTCTGGCTGGAACCGCGAACCTTTGACGACATCGCGCATGCAGTGGAGCAACTGGCTTTGCTAACAGGCCACGACAGTGTTGGGTCACAGCGGGCGGATCGTTTCCGGGCCCAGATGGCTCAGCTTGAACAGCACTACGCCGACGCCGAACCCATCTCTGTGTTCTATCAGGTGTGGCATCAGCCATTGATGACCATTAACGATCAGGAACTGATCGGCCGGGTGATCAACCTGTGCGGTGGGCAGAATGTGTTTGGCGATCTGACGCGCCTTGTGCCGCGAATCAGCACCGAAGCTGTATTGCAGGCCAACCCCTCCGTGGTCATCACTGGTGGCAAAGATCAAAACGATCAGCGATGGCTGGATGAGTGGCGACAATTTCCCGAGCTGTCGGCAGTCCAGGCAGACAACCTGTT
Organism: Marinobacter sp. CHS3-4; assembly: GCF_030053415.1. GTDB lineage: Bacteria > Pseudomonadota > Gammaproteobacteria > Pseudomonadales > Oleiphilaceae > Marinobacter. The sequence continues at coordinate 13,508 of NZ_JASGBJ010000001.1, read as the reverse complement.
TCTGGTGTCGCCGTCACTGATTCAGCGTCCGACCCTGCGAATGTATGACGGCGCCGTTGAGTTCTGCCAGGTTCTGGAGCGTGCTCGTGGTCAGTTATAGCCGTGCATTGATTGTGCTCACACTGCTGAGCCTGCTTTGCATCTTGCTGTCATTGAGTATTGGCAGCGCTTCCCTGTCTTGCTCTGATACCTGGGCCGTGCTGACGGGGTCTGGCACTCCTTTGCAGCAAACGCTGGTGCTGGAGCTTCGTTTACCGCGCACGCTCACCGGTTTTGCGACCGGGGGGTTATTGGCCGTGGCTGGCGCCCTGATGCAGGTGCTACTGAGGAACCCGCTGGCGGATCCTTACGTGCTTGGCCTGTCAGGTGGCGCAGCAGTGGGTGCGTTGCTGGCGATGTTGGCGGGAGTTACGGGCACTTTGATATCCGGCTCGGCCTTTGCCGGGGCGCTGTTGGCCACGTTCCTGGTGTTTGGGCTGGCTCATGGCACTGGTAGCTGGACGCCATCCAGACTGCTGTTGACCGGCGTGGTGGTTGCCGCAGGGTGGGGCGCCGCCATCACCTTGATACTGGCCATGAGCCCCGCAAGACAGCTGCCGGGTATGCTGTATTGGTTGATGGGTGACATCTCGCCCGCCGCAAAACCGGCGCCTGGCCTGATTTTGCTGGTGGCTGTCTGTTTGTTGCTGGTTCCCATCGGGAGAAGCCTGAACGTTTTGGCTCGGGGGCCGATGCAGGCGGCAACGTTGGGTGTCTCTGTTCGCAAGCTGGAGTGGCTGATTTACATCCTGGCCAGTCTGCTGACCGCGACGGCTGTCACCATGGCCGGCAGTGTTGGTTTTGTTGGTCTGGTTGTGCCTCACATGCTGCGCCTTGTATTGGGCAATGATCAGCGGCTGATCCTTCCAGCCTGCGCGCTCGCCGGCGGTGCCCTTCTGGTGCTGGCAGATGCACTGGCCAGAGTGGTGATTGCGCCCGAGCAATTGCCGGTGGGCGTCATTACCGCCTTGCTGGGTGTGCCTATGTTCCTTTACCTGTTGTACCGGAGCCGCTGATGAATTCGCTGAAGACTCGACAGCTGGTGATTGACGTTCCGGGCCGCAGCGGTGGGCAGCCCATGAACTTTTCGGTTGAATCCGGGCAGGTCTGGGGCGTTCTTGGCCCCAATGGCGCAGGCAAAACCACTCTGTTGCATACTCTGGCCGGTTTGCGCCCTCCGCGCAGCGGTGCGGTCTGTCTGGGCGAACAGTCGCTGACGGACTGGAAGCGCAGGCAGGTGGCGCAGCAACTGGGGTTGGTGTTTCAGGACCAGCAGGATGGCTTCCCGGCCACCGTTCTGGAAACGGCTTTGATTGGTCGCCATCCCTGGCTGGCACCCTGGCAAATGGAAAGTGGGGATGATGAACGGCTGGCCCTGGAAGCCCTCAAGGCAATGGACGTTGCTCATTTGCAAGCTCGACTTGTCAGTACCTTATCGGGCGGTGAGCGCCAGCGAGTCGCCATCGCCACCGTGCTGACGCAAGCGCCGGATACCTGGCTGCTGGACGAACCCACCAACCATCTGGACCTGCATCATCAGGTGTCGGTTCTGGAATTGCTCGCCAAACAGGCCCGGCAGGGCCGGTCCATTTTCATGTGCCTTCACGATCTGAACCTGGCGGCCCGCTGGTGCGATCACATTCTTTTGCTATTCCCGGATGGCGACGCCTGCTGGGGGCCGGCTGGCGACATGCTGGTGCCGTCCGTGCTCGAGCGCCTTTACGGTCAGAAACTGGTGACCGTTGAAGCCGATGGTGCGCCGGTGTTTGTGCCGGTCTCCCGCTGATTGCCTGTTTCGGAACCGGGCTTATTCCACTCTGTTACAAAATAAGTAACCCATGGTTATTTACAATCCCGCGTTGTCTCCTTATATTAAGTAACCATTGGTTACTTATTTGGAGGAAAGCATGTCGTACGTTGTCATCACCGGCGCCAGTGCCGGCATTGGAGAAACCTTCGCCCGGGCTCTGGCTGCAGAGAATCAGAACCTGATTCTGGTCGCCCGTCGAGAGGAGCGGTTGAACGAGCTGGCCGCCGAATTGAAACAGCAACACGGTGTCGACGCCGTTGTGTTAAAGGCCGATCTTGCGGAACCCACGGGCGCGGAAGCGCTGGCCCGTCAAATTGTCGAGGGCGGCTGGGGTCTCTCCGGGCTGATCAACAACGCCGGATTTGGGGACCGTGGCGCGTTTGCCGAACTGAGCCTTGAGCGGCAGCTTTCGATGATCCAGGTGAATGTGACATCGCTTGTGGCGCTGACCTGGCAACTGCTGCCTCACCTTCGCCAGAACGCCGGCAGCTTTATCATCAACGTGGCGTCCACGGCGGCCTTCCAGGCGGGGCCGAACATGGCTATTTACTACGCCACCAAGGCGTTTGTGCTGTCGTTTTCCGAAGCTTTGCACGAGGAATTGCGAAATAGCGGCGTGGCCGTCAGTGCACTGTGCCCCGGTGCTACCGACTCCGAGTTCGCCCAAGAGGCTCATATGACGGACACCAAGCTGTTCAAGGCAGGCACCATGACCGCTGAGGCCGTGGTAAAAAAATCGCTCGCTCAACGACGCAGAGCCATCGTCATTCCGGGCCTTCGCAATGTTCTGATGATCTGGTCTGGTAAACTCTCGCCTCGAGCCGTCACGCGCAAGCTGGCGGGTTGGCTGCAGGCCTGATTCCGATGATTGGTTCAGCGATTTGAGGTGGTTTTGAAGCACGTACTGTGTGGTGGTAAGCAGCGGGCCCGGTCAGAGTCTGACAAGGCCCAGCGGGAACAACAAATTCTGGATGCCGCAGAAGCGCTGTTTCTGGCGCATCGCTATCACGGCCTGACGTTGGCCGACGTCGCCCGGGAAACCGGGCTGACCAAAGCGGCGTTGTACCGCTATTTCCGCAGCAAGGAATTGCTGTTTATTGCCGTATACCGCCGCGCCATGACCGCCTGGGTTGACGATGTGGAAGGGCTGGGGCCGGAAGGATTTCCGGCCCGGTTTGCGGATCGGCTATTGGCCCATCCGGTGTTCTGTGGCCTCACCGCCATTCTGCACATTGCCCTGGAAACCGGCCTGAGCGAGCAGGAAGCGCGTGAATTCAAGCTGTTCCTGTTGACCGAGTCTCAACGCATGACGGCGGTGATCGGCGCCGCCACCGGCAAAGACGAAGCGAGTTGTCTGGCCTATCTGCTGCAATGCCAGCAGGCGCTGATTGGCTGCTGGCACATGTCTCATCCGCCGGAGCCTGCGCGCAAGGCGATACAGGTGGAGCCGCTGACCGTCTTCCAGATGGATTTTTCTGCCGCGCTGGGGCAGCACCTTCGCCTGCTAACCGACGCCTTTATTCGCCGCTAGCATCTTCAGACTGATTCAGTAATGACGGCTTTTTCAGAGCCTTCAGGAACAGGTCTTTTTCTTCCGCAATGGCTAGCGCACACTGCTCGGCGTGTTCGTCAGACAGATCCTTCACCTTGGCCTTGAGGAACATCATCACTTCCTCGGACAGCTCCAGCATTTTGTCCCGGGCGTCGGCGTCTGCCTTGTTCGCGAACAGCATTTTTTCCGGGTTTTTCAATGCCATGTCCTGCCCGTCCCTCTCTGAAAAATAAAGCGCCTTTACAGCCATGAGCCTAATCTCCTGTTAGCATCCCGTCTGTAGGTATGTTGAACGGGACTCACTGATCTGGCGGAATCCTACCATTAATACTGTACATAAATACAGCCACAAGGACTCGGTGCAATGAAACTGATCATCGGTAACAAGAATTACTCCTCCTGGTCGCTCAGGCCCTGGTTATTGATGGCCCATCACCAATTGGCCTTCGACGAGGAACGCATCCCACTGGACGAGCCGGGAACCAAGGACCGCATTCTGAAGGCCTCTGCGGCGGGCAAGGTGCCGGTGTTGAAAGATGGCGATCTGACCGTGTGGGATTCCCTGGCCATTTGCGAATACGTGTCGGAAAAATACCTTGAGAATCGCGGCTGGCCGGCCGACATCAACGCCCGGGCAGAGGCGAGGGCCGTCAGCGCTGAAATGCACTCTGGCCTGTCAGCCATTCGGGGGCAGATGCCCATGAACTGCCGCGCGACGGGGCGCAGTGTTCCCATGACGCCGGAACTGGAACAGGAGATTGCGCGCGTAGACAGCCTGTGGAGTCATTACCGCCAGAAATACGGTGCCAATGGCTCATGGCTGTTCGGTGAATTCTCCATTGCGGACTGTATGTTTGCCCCGGTGACTTCGCGGTTTGTCACCTACGGGGTGGCCTTGTCCGACACGGCTCGTGCCTACCAGCAGCAGGTGCTGAACTCGGAGGCCATGCAGGCGTGGGTACAGGCCGGCCGGGAAGAGACCGAAATCGTCGAAGCCGACGAAGCGGGGGCCTGATCAGGCGAACAAGACGAGCACCCCTAAAAACTGGATAATGGCGGGCACTGAAAACGGCGTACCGCCACACTCTCCAATCCGGGTAGCTCGAACATGGAAATCAACGTCAACTTCCTCGACAACCTCAGACTTGAAGCCAAGTTTGACGATTTCACCGTGGTGACCGACCAGCCCATCCGCTACAAGGGCGACGGTTCCGCGCCCAGCCCGTTTGATTACTTTCTGGCGTCGTCCGCCCTGTGTGCCGCCTACTTTGTGCGTGTTTACTGCAAGGCCCGGGACATCCCCACGGAAAACATCCGCCTGTCCCAGAACAACATCGTGGACCCGGAGAATCGGTACAACCAGATCTTCAAGATCCAGGTGGAACTGCCCGAAGGCATCTCGGAGAAAGACCGGCAGGGCATTCTGCGTTCCATCGACCGCTGCACCGTGAAAAAAGTGGTCCAGACCGGCCCGACTTTCGAAATAGAGCAGGTCGAAAACCTGGACGAAGATGCCCAGGCCCTGTTGATGGTGAAGCCTGAGGGCGACACCCGCACCTACATCGAAGGCAAAGACCTGCCCCTGGAGCAGACCATTGCCAACATGACCGGCATCCTGGCGGACCTGGGCATGAAGATCGAGATTGCCTCCTGGCGCAACATCGTGCCCCACGTCTGGTCCCTGCACATTCGCGACGCCGCGTCGCCCATGTGCTTCACCAACGGCAAAGGCGCCACCAAGGAGAGCGCGTTGTGCTCCGCCCTGGGTGAGTTCATCGAACGCCTGAGCTGCAACTTCTTTTACAACGATCAGTTCTTCGGCGAGGAAATCGCGAACAGCGAGTTCGTCCACTACCCCAATGAAAAATGGTTTCAGCCCGGCCCCAACGACGAACTGCCCGACGGCATCCTGGATGACCACTGCCTGGCCATCTACAACCCGGACGGCGAAGTGCATGGCAGCAACCTGATCGACACCAACTCCGGCCGCACCGACCGGGGCATCGTATCGTTGCCCTTTGTGCGCCAATCCGACGGCGAAGTGGTGTACTTTCCGTCAAACCTGATCGAAAACCTGTTCTTGAGTAACGGCATGAGCGCGGGCAACACGCTGGCCGAGGCCGAGGTGCAGTGCCTGTCTGAGATCTTTGAGCGGGCGGTGAAAAAGCAGATTATCGAAGAAGAAATCGCCCTGCCGGACGTGCCACAGAGCGTGTTGGACAAGTATCCTCACATCGTTGAGGGCATCAACGCGCTGGAGGCTCAAGGGTTCCCCATTCTGGTGAAAGACGCTTCCCTGGGTGGGCAGTTCCCGGTGATGTGCGTCACCCTCATGAACCCTCGAAACGGCGGCGTGTTTGCCTCCTTCGGCGCGCACCCGAGCTTTGAAGTGGCGCTGGAGCGCAGCCTGACCGAGCTGCTGCAAGGCCGCAGCTTTGAAAACCTTAACGACGTGCCACCGCCCACCTTCAACAGCCAGGCGGTGTCTGAACCCAACAACTTTGTGGAGCACTTCATCGACTCCACCGGCGTCGTGTCCTGGCGATTCTTCAGCGCGACAAGCGACCTGGAGTTTGTGGAGTGGGATTTTTCGGGCACCAATGAGGAAGAAGCCAAAGGCCTGTTCGGCATCCTCGAAGATCTGGGCAAGGAAGTTTACGTGGCCACCCACGAAGACCTGGGCGCGCCGGTCTGCCGCATCCTGGTGCCGGGCTATTCCGAGGTTTACCCGGTGGAAGACCTTGTCTGGGACAACACCAACATGGCACTGGACTACCGCGAAGACATCCTGAACCTGCACACCCTGAGCGACGATCAACTGGCCGACCTGGCCGAGCGCCTGGAAGCCAGCCAGCTCGATAACTACATGACGATTATCAGCCTGATCGGCATCGAGTTTGATGAGAACACCGTGTGGGGCCAGCTCACCATCCTGGAGCTGAAACTGCTGATTTGCCTGGCGCTGCAGTGGCAAGAAGAAGCGCTGGAATTCGTCGACATGTTCCTGCAGTTCAACGACAACACCGTGGAGCGAAACCTGTTCTACCGCGCCGTGAACGCCGTGCTGGAAATTACCCTGGACGATGAACTGGAACTTGACGACTACCTCGCCAACCTAAAACGTATGTACGGCGACCAGACCATGGACGACGTGGTCGGGCTGGTGAACGGCACGGTGCGCTTCCATGGCCTGACGCCCACCAACATGCAGCTGGAAGGGCTGGAAAAGCACCAGCGGCTGATCGAAAGCTACAAGAAACTCCACGCAGCACGAGCGGCGAAGGCCTCCGCCTAAACATGGCGAGAACGGCCGCTCAGAATGCGTGCCTGGATGTACAGTATTATTGAAAGCGCGAAATGCAGAAGTCGCGATATTACATCGCGATGGTTTATGGTTGTGTTAGCGCTCTGTTTTTAGAGGGATTTTCTAATCACCCGTTCTGCTTTTTTGCGGATTAATGAAGAAGTCAGATTTATGCATTAACGTAGAATTCGGTCTAGTTGCTGTTAGCTGTTTGCAGCAGGCAAGAGTAATGTTCAAATTTATGAACAATAATAAGGGTATATATCTATGAATTTATTGGCGAACATTTTCACGTTTTTGGTAGCAATAAGTCATATCGGAATTTTGATATTGGAGATGTTTTTTTGGAATCACCCAATTGGACAAAAAATATTTTCAATGACACCTGAGGTAGCAGAGTCATCTTCAGTGCTTGCTATGAATCAGGGGCTTTATAACGGTTTTCTTGCTGCAGGACTGTTTTGGGGGTTGTTCAAGAATCGCTTCGACATCAAAATATTCTTTTTGTCCTGTGTAATCGTTGCAGGCATATTTGGTGGTATCACCGCAAAGACAAGTATCCTTTTTACACAGGGATTGCCAGCATTACTAGCATTTATTTTAGTTTTAGCCGCTTCACGAAATGCCACGAATTGATGTCTGATATAGTAACTACAGCTAACAATTTGCTTAAACGGAAAAATAACAGTTGGCCATCGCTTCGCGATTATAGCCAACCATTATTTTCCGCTTAGCAAAGCGTTATACGATAAAGATAAGCGATCATGAGTAATCTGCTTTTAAGTTTTCTGAGCGGCGTCGGCGTAACATTGGTTGGCGCTTTGGTAGTACATCTTTTGCAATGTTCTGAGGCGAAAAAGCGCCGTATTAATGAAGTTCAGACTGATATATATTTCAAAATGCTTGATTTGTCTCAAGAGTATTTTTGGGTCGCAAGCTCAGAAATTCATCGAAAAGAAGTAGCCGCAAAAAGAAAATCAAAGATATCTGATTTGGCTTGGCAAATTTCAGACTTGGTGCGCCAAGAAGATGAAGTTCAATTTGCAGAAGAAATACTACGAGTCCTCATGAGTAATGAGTATTCGTCTGCTACCGATAGGCACCGCGCGATGGCCTCCCTTCTAGAAAAACTAGGAAAAGTGATCAACCCAAAATTTCAAAAGATCAGCAAAGAGTTGAGCGATTCCAATCTGCTACGCCTAGGTTCGGGGGATCGCTCTGCAACTCAATCAACTACGCCCGGCTTTATGGAGTAGGTGTCGTGCCCCAGGAGCGTATAACCAGTGCATCAACGGGACCGGTTTGTTCCGCTGGTGCTCCACAAATCGGCCCGTTATGCCAGCGTTAGCTGTGATTGCCCCACCTGAAAAGTGATACTATAGTGTCACTATTAGTCTGATTCAGGGTGAGCCCATGAAAGTTGAGCTTGTTACGAACCTCAAGCGCCAAGCCACAAAGATTCTGGCAGATCTGCACTTGTCTAAGGAGCCGATACTGATCACGGAGCATGGTCAGCCATCCGCATACCTTGTCGATGTGCAGGATTACGAGTTTATGCAGCGCCGACTTGAGCTGCTTGAGGGGCTCTCACGGGGAGAGCGTGCTGTACTTGAGGGAAGAACGTACAGCCAAAGTGAGGCCAGGGAGAAAATGAGTAAATGGCTGAAGTAGTCTGGACGGAGCCGGCCCTTCAAGAACTGGATGCCATCGCCGAGTACATTGCTCTGGATAATCCTGCCGCCGCAAGTCATCTGGTCCGGGAAGTTTTCGATAAGACCGAGCGTTTGGAAAATTTTCCCCAATCCGGACGGATTCCTCCTGAGCTTCCTAATTCGGTATACAGGGAGGTAGTGGTTCCGCCGTGTCGCATTTTTTATCGCGAGGATGAGCAGCGAGTTTTCGTCCTCTATGTCATGCGAGAGGAGCGGCAGCTTCGTGCGTACATGCTTGGGAACAGCTAACCAAGCGCGTCACTCGGATGCCTTTGTCTCCGCTTCGCTACGTCAAAGTCACCGGTGCGCTTCAGCGTTAACAGATAAGGAGATCGAAGTGAATTGGTTTTGGGATGCTTTTCAGCAGACAGAAATAATCGAAAATCGAAAACGGGGCAGTGATGCGCAGATTGACGCAAAGGGTGCTCTCCGTTCGATCAATGAGCTAGAGGAAAAGGTCGATCGCCTCTCGCTTCTCTGCCATGCGTTGTTCGAAGAACTGGAGCGAACAACCGGTTTCTCCGAAGCTCAGCTCAAAGAGAAAATGACTCAAATTGACCTTCGAGATGGAAGATCAGACGGCAAGTATGATCCTGTTCTGGGGAGCGATTGCCCGGATTGTGGTCGCAAAGTAAAGAAAACGCGTTCAAATTGCTTTTGGTGCGGCGCCAGCCTTCGTACACTCGGTTAGGTCCAGCCTGTTAACAAGTCAATCAAGTAAGTTCCGGCCTGCGGCCTCCACCGGACGCCCCTGTCAGGGCGCCGCTTATTTCAGCGTTATAGGCTCAAGTTGAGTTGAGAATGAAGCACCCCGCTTTATACATAGGTATAGCAGTATTTTGTGCAGTGGCGATTTGGCTTCTGTTTTTTAGCCGTCCTGATGAGGCTTTTCTTGTTGTGTATGTTGGCGGCCCTGCATGGTCTGGGGTTCTGATGTTGGTTCTAGGAATAGGGTTTTTCGCATCGTATGTCTTCCAGCAGGCGGCGTTTGCAAAGCCATTTCTTTTCATATGCCAACGTTTTTCGGCGCCAGCTAGTGACAAAATGGCCTTGTTCTATGGCGTGCTACTGAGCATTGCTGGTATCGCTGTGGTGATTAATGCTCTATCTAATTCGGCAGTTTGAAGGGCTATTGTGCTGGGGCCCATAACCAGTCATTCAAGTACGTTCCGGCCCTGGCGGGCCTCCACCGGACCGCCTTGCCTACGCGGTGCTTCGGCAAGTCGGCCGCTTAATATTGGCGTTAGCTGCGCAAGGACTCTACTCAGGAGCAAAAGCAGAGTGTACATCCCCAATCACTTCAAAGAAGACGACCAGGACAAGCTTCAACAATATATTCGCGACTATAGCTTTGGGATGCTCATCATCGCCGACGATGAAGGGGTTGAAGCTAATCATGTCCCATTCCATCTAAGCTCTGGGGCAAACGGTTCTCTAGGGAATCTTCAATGTCATCTAGCTCGAAGTAACCCTGTTTGGCAACGCATGCAGGATGGCGCTCGAGTACTTGCTGTTTTTAAGGGACCAGACGCTTACGTTTCACCCTCCTGGTACCCAACCAAGGCTGAAACCGGTCGAGTTGTTCCAACTTGGAACTATTTAGCTGTCCATGCGGAGGGCAGTGCTCAAATTATTCAGGACTCAAGCTGGCTTAAACATCATCTTCATCAACTTACAGAGCAACATGAGTCGCAAATGGCTGCTCCTTGGTCTGTCGATGACGCGCCAGGGGATTTCACCGACCGTTTGGTACAGGCCATCGTTGGCGTAGAGATTAAGATCGAAGCTCTGACAGGTAAATTGAAAGCAAGCCAGAATCAGCCAGAAAAGAACCGGATCGGAGTCAAAGCTGGTTTGGAAACTGGAGAAGGAACCCAGAATCGTGCCATGGCCCAGTTCATCAGCTAACCAGGAGCTGTTGTCGGACGGTTTTTCCGTCGCTTCGCTCCTCCAAAACTGCCGCAAAGCCAGGCGTTAAGTGAAACCAATGATTAAAACCCCCGTTCTGCAAGTCCATAAAGATTACCTTTTGCCTGTGGGCGAAAAAGAGTTCGGGGTTTGCGGGCTGGCCAACTTTGAGAGCGGTTGCTTCAACGACGTCCGATTTATAGACGTTGATGGGCAGGAGTGGTTTGTGGAGCAGGTTGAGAATTTGGGATACACGAGTTGGCTGCAGCGCCTCTATTGGAGGAGGGAGTACAAATCGATAAAGGTCGATTTCTCTCTTCGTCCAGGTAAACGATACGGAGTTGATGAGCTAAAGCGTGAGATTCAGAGCTTTTTGGTAAAGAAGAGGTTAAAGGGGGCTCCTTTCAACAAGAAGTCCGAAGACATTCCTTTGTATCTTGAGCGATTTAATTCAATCGAAGAGCTGGTGAATGGCATTGGATTTTTTGATGCCCGAAGCAGCACTTAACAAGTCACGGCACGCGGACGGCCATAAAATGGCCGCCGGTGCGCTCAGCGTTAAATTTTTGATCGGAGTTGAGAGTGAATCGATATACACGGACGTTTTCTTCAGTGTTCTTAGCATTGGTACTTACCGCCTGTTCATCTTCAGAAAGCGACGAAAATGGGGGTGAATATATTCAGAGCTACATCGATGCCCAGCTTGGTTTTGATTACGCCGCTTTGATGGAAACAATCGAAAACCAACGGCAAGAACTTCTTCATCAAGCGTCGATAGCCTCAAGAGTGAATCGTGAAATGGATTTGCTTTTACGCGATCCCGCCGGTCACTCCAAACTGAAAGAGTACGTTGATGGTCTCTCGGAAGAGGAGAAGTCTGCTCCCACAGAAATGGTGAGAATCGCAAATCAAATGAAAGGTCCGATGGCCAAAGCTTTCGAAGCTTTTTCTGCGCAAATGGCGGTTATGACGGTAACTGAAGAAATTTGTGGAAAGCCGAGAGCTGCGGAGAAGTGGCAAGATCTTTTCATTCGTGTGACCTCAAAACTGAATGAAAAGTTATCTCAAGCATCACTGGAAAAGGCTGAAAGAAATTACCTTCGGCAACTTGATTCCACAGCGAAGGCTTACGAAAGCGGGACTTATAAACCATCATGTTCTGCACAGCTGGAGAACACGGAGTTTCTGTATTTCTCAGAGCTGGTCCTCAACGAAATTTAACCAAGTGGTCAACGGGACGCCTACTGCGCTGCGCTCCGTAGCCGCCCATTACCACCGCAGTTATGTAGATATCAATGGTTAAACGGTTTCGTGATTTCGAAGTCAACGTGGCACCCGGTGTATACGGCGGATTTGCTCTTCTGTCGAGTTTTTCCTATTTTCTGGCTGGGTCAGCGATATGGCCCTTTCTCGGGGTAGGTGTTATTTCGGTCCTAACTTTTTTGGACCGCCCAATGAGATTTAGCCTTCTAAAAAGAAAAAGTCTGGTCGTAACTTACTTTTCAATTTTATTCGCTAGCAGCGCAGTTCCCGTAGGTTTGCATAGTTTGCTCGAGTATCCGGAGGGTAATTTTGCGGCGATGATGTCTGTGCCGGTGCTTTCGATCTTGCTGGGGGCTTTCGTGGCTTGGTTCCACACGACCGAGAGGCTTATGGCCTCGGGATGGGAAAAGGTTGGCTAAAGGTGAAGCAGGCTACATAACCAGTCATTCCAGTACGTTACGGCCCTTTTGGGCCTCCACCGGACGGCCTTGTCAGGCCGCCGCTGAATATTGGCGTTATATGGAATCATGAATATTCGACCTAGAAGTTTTGCGGTTGCTTTCGGTCTAGCTCCGGTAGTAGTCGCTCCGCAGCTTATAGTGATTCAGCTCTGCGAGTATTTTCAGGTCGTTTGGCCCATTTTCATCATGCTTCCTTTGGTGGCTTTGGTTTTTGGTCTGGGTTGGGTGCACTACGTCACTGGTATGAAGTGCAAAGTATGCAATGAAAGTTACGGGGTTTCTTTCAGCTTTATCAGTGCCTTGTCGATCCCAGAAAAATGCATGAACTGTGGTGCGGATGCCGACACCGCATAACAATCCACTGTTGCCGGACAATTTTTCCACCGCTTTGCGGTTCCAAAATTGCCGCAAAGTTTTAGCGTTATATTGCTTTGAGGTTTCATGGACGAGCATAGATCTATCCTTCAGGCAGCAGAAGCTGGCCAACTTCCGAATACAGTCGATGAATCTTCTGGCTTCGACATGGAAGTTTTTGAGGAGCTAATCCATTCAGGATTGATCGATGGTGCAGACGCATGCTCTGATGATGGGCGCTGTTATTTAGAGCCAAGAATCACACTAGCCGGCCGAGAGTACCTGGCAAATTTAGGGAAAGATAACGTTTCCTGGTGGCATAGTTTCGACAGACGAATTGCGGTTATAGGCTTGGTTGTAACTGTTCTCGGGTTGGCATATGCAGTTTTCGCCAACTAAGTAATATAACCAGTGCATTAAGTTTGTTCCGGCCCTACTGGGCCTCCACCGGACGGCCTTGTCAGGCCGCCGCTTATGCAGGCGTTATCCGGACTTTAAATGCTAAGTTTTTTCGACCCTAATTTTTTCCTTTTTCGCTGTGGCGCCTTGCCAAGCAGTTTGCAGCGGTGGTTGTGTTTGCTCCTCTAGTTTTGTTTCTGTTTGACTTGGTGAAAGGACAAGAATCCGATTTTGTCGGCGAATTTTTTATAGCTCTACACATTGTCACTTCAATGTTGGCTGTATTTATCGTTCCCACTGCGATCGTAGGTACGATTTATCACCTGAGTGCCGTGTGGAATTCGTTTTTGTCGCTGAGCAAGAGTAAATTGCCATTGGAGTTGAGACCGGGCCCGCCACTTCGTTTTTTTAATCCGAGGTTTCATTCGGCGAATGGGCAGCGTTCTGCACGTCTTGTGGGTACGGGTTTTTTTGTGATTTTTGCCGTGTGTTATGGCGTCGTTGGAACAAGTGCCGCAGCTAGGTATTTCGCAGGATAACAAGTCACGGAAGGCGGACGCGTGAGACGCGCCGCTTTGTTTTTGCGTTAGGAATCCAATATGACTTTACGAACACTCCCCTTTTGGCTCGTCGACGTATTCGCTAGCGAGCCATTGTCAGGCAATGGGTTGAGTGTGTTCTTGCTTGATGACGACTTGCCCAAACA